>NZ_JARZHH010000065.1 GCF_029946515.1 Polyangium sp. 6x1 | reverse complement strand
GCCCATGCCGCCGACGCCGCCCATGCCGCCCATGCCACCGGCGCCGCCCATGCCGCCCATTCCGCCGGCGCCGCCCATGCCACCTTCGCCGCCGATGCCGCCGGCGCCGCCCATGCCGCCGGTCCCGCCTCCGACGCCGCCCGTGCCGCCGGTCCCGCCTCCGACGCCGCCCGTGCCGCCGGTCCCGCCTCCGACGCCGCCCGTGCCGCCGGTCCCGCCTCCCGTGCCGCCGGCCCCTCCTGCCGAGCCCTGGTCGATCTGCGAGCGATCCACGGTCGCGATGAGCTCGCAGCCCGAAGCGAGGGAAACGAGCCCCGCGGCGGCCAGCACGGCGCCAGTCAGGATCTTTGCGTTCTGCATCTTCATGAGGTGCCTCGAAGGGTAAAAGTCAGCCCGAATGGCCACGAGCGGCCTGAACGGCAAGCGCAATTGACAAACTTTCCCGCCGCTGTCAAGGATCTTGCCTCGCGGGCAGACCTTTGCAGGTCCCACGGTTCACACACGGAGCGGATTTTCATTCAATCGGTGGATCTGCAATCTGCCGCGCAGCCGTCGAAGCTCACGACATTCCCGTCGTCGCAGACCTCCCCCGCGTCGAGGATTTTGTCGCCGCATGTCGGAATCGTGCAATCGAGCCGACAGGCCGAGGGTGCGTCGCGGGACACGATCCGGGCCGTAGCGGTGCGATCGAGCACGATCGCGTCGCCGCTTCCGTCCACCCATTCCCAGCGGTCGATGCCCTGGAGGAAGCCCGGCACGACGTCGATCACCCACGCGCCCGGCGAGAGCAAGCCCGAGAGCGCGCCGCCGTCCGAGTTGCCGTCGAACTCCCAGTCCCCCCGCGCGGCCTTTGGATCGAGCAGCGAGAATTCACCCTTCGCGTCGTCCGTGACCGCGACGAACGTGCCCGCGGGCAAGCCGAAAAACGACATCTCGACGCGCCCGGGAGGCTGGATCTCTCCGGTCGTGTTCTTGTCGACCCCGTGGAGCGCGACGAGCCCGAGCAGGCCGTTCGGCGCGGCGTCACGATACAGAAAAAGCTTGCTCGCCCCGAGCTCCTCGAACCCCGTGTGCGCGCTCGCCGAGCCGTAGTCGTAAAACGATACGAGCGGCGAGGACCGCGTGACGGGCACGACGGGCCGCGCGAGCGCGCCTTGCAGGAGCAAAAAGGCCGGGCTATCGGCGTTCGCCGCACCCGCGTCGCAAGCCTCCACGCCCGCCTGGACGAAGCCGTCGCCACACGTCGCCGGCAAACAACGCGAGGGGCAATCGTCCGTGTCGATGTCATTGCCATCGTCGCAGACCTCACCCGGCTCGAGGATGCCATTGCCGCAGCTCGGGAGCGCGCACGTCGCCGTGCAGCCGTCGCCGGAGATCTGGTTGCCGTCGTCGCAGGCCTCGACGAACGCCCGGACGATGCCGTCGCCGCAGCGCGCGAGGACGCAGCCGGGGACGCACGCGTCGGTCCCGACCTCGTTGTGGTCGTCGCACGCCTCGCCCGGATCGACGAGCCCGTCGCCGCACGCAGGATCATGCCGCTCGGCCTCCGGGGCGAAGAGCGAGCTGCGCGCGCCGCACGCGGCGGCGAGGCCGAGGAGCGTCACGACAGCGAGAACCCGCGCGTGCATGCGAGCGACCCTACCACGATCGCTCCGCCTCTTGCCGCGCGCGCGGCGCTCCGATAGAGCTTTTCTCGTGGGTGGACCAAACCCTCGCCTTTTCGTCGCCCTCGCGATCACGATCGCCTCGCCCCTCGCTTGCTCGTCGCCCAAGGACACGCCCGACGCCTCGGCGCCCGCGCCTTCGGCTTCGCTTGCCCCCGCGGAGGCGACGAGCGCCGCGCCCACGCCGCCAAAGCCGCTTTCGCCGGCCGAACGGCAAGGCAGCGTGATCGCGCGGAGCCGAACGGGGGACGCGCTCTTCGTGGCGGACGAGGATCACAAGGTCCTCCGGCGAATCCCGCTCCCGCTCGCGCCGGGCGCCGCCGCGACCGAAGTGCCGCTGCCCGGCGCGCCGGCCGCGGTCCTGCCGATCGACGACGGGGTGCTCGTGACGATCCGCGATCCGGGCCTGCTGCTCGTGCTCAAAGCCGACGCGTCGGGCGCGCTCACCGAGGCGAGCCGCGTATCTTTGCCCGCGGATGCGTGGGGCCTCGCGGCGACGGCAGACGCGCGCCACGCGTTCGTGACGAGCGCCTGGACGCACACGGTCTCGAAAATCGATCTCGCAGCAGGAAAGGTCGTGTGGTCGGCCGACGTCGCGCGTGAGCCGCGGGGCATCGTGGCGCTCGGGAGCGGCGAGATCCTCGTGAGCCACCTCGTGGGCGCGGACGTGACGCACATCGGCGAAGCGTCGGGCGCGCCGGTCGTGGAGACGATCGGCGTGATGCCCTCGCCCGTGCGCGCGCCGTCGGGCAAGAAGGTCCACGCGTCGCTCGGGTATTCGCTCGTGACCTCGCCCGACGAGGCGCGGCTCTTCGTGGCGCGGCACGCGGTGGGCGCGCTCGCGCGACGATCGTGGTTCGGGCAGCCGACGGTGGACGTCGTGCTCCTGCCCGGGAAAAATGGCCGCGCGGCGCCCGAGCAGCTCGCCGCGACGCACGTGGGCGGATTGCCTGCGCAAAAAAGCCGGGTCGCGGATCTGACGATGACCGCGGATACGCCGGTGTCGATCCCGGGCCGCGACAAGGGCCCGTTCACGCAGCCGCGGGCGATGGTCTACCGCGCGAAATCCGACACGCTGCTCGTCGCGGGCGAGGGCGACGACGTCGTCGCCGAGCTCGACGCGGTCGCGCTCGATCCGACGCTCGCGATCGTGCGTATCTTCCAGGTGGGCCAGAAGTACGACCCGGGATACGGCGCGGCGACCGAATGCGGCGCGCCCTCGGGAATCGCGCTCTCGGCCGACGAGGACACGGCGTACGTGTTCTGCCGCTCGACGTACGACGTGGTCGCGCTCGACCTCGCCGCAAAGGCGCCCGTCGATCCCATCGTGCGGGACCGACAAACCCTGGTGCACCTCGCGGATGACACGCTCTCGGCCGAGGCGCAGAAAGGGCGGCGGCTCTTCTACAACGCGACGGATCCCATTCTGAGCGGCGGGCTCGGCTGCGCGGGTTGCCACCCCGACGGGCGCGACGATGGGCACGTCTGGCACGAAGCCACGTTCGACACGATCGACGGGCTCGGCACGAACTTCGTCGGCGCGTACGAAAACATCCCCGACCTCGCGAAGACAAAAGGTTTTCCGCGACGAACCCCGATGCTCGCGGGCCTCGTGAACGCGGCGGGGCCTTATGGCTGGCACGGCGAGAGCCCGGACCTCGGCGCGCGCATCACGGCCGGCATGGGCCTGCATCGCTGGGGCGGCATGCCGCAGAACATCGGCGGCGCCGCGGTGGGGCGCGCCTCGCTCGTCGCCGCATTCGTGCGCGAGGGCCTCGTCCCGCCGCCGCGGGAAAACCGCGAGCTCACCGACAAGGAAAAACGCGGGCGCGAGCTCTTCCTCAACAAAGGCACGAAATGCGCCCACTGCCACGTGCCGGAGACGCATTACACGGATCGCACGCCCTATCCGCTGAAGCGCTTGCCACCCGTGAGCGGATTCGACGACGAGTCGAAGCTGGAGCTCAAGACGCCCTCGCTCCGGTTCGTCGCCGGACGGGCGCCCTATTTTCACGACGGTCGCGTCTCGACCCTCGAAAAACTCGTCGAGATGAACGGCGATCGCATGGGGAACACGAGCCATCTTTCCGCCGAGGACCGCGAGGCCCTCGTCGCCTTCCTGAAGACCTTATGAGCCGCGCCCGGATCCTCGCCGCCCTCGTCTTCCTCGCGCTCCTGCCGGCCGCCAAGGCCGATCCGCCGGCACCGGCGAACGAGGAGGAAAAGCCGATCGATTTCGAGCCGATTCCCCTCGAGGAAGGCACGCCGAAGCCGCCCACGCCGGCCGAATGGCAAAAGGCGACGCGCGTGCGGATCACCCGCAAAGGCCCGCGCGCCGAGAATTGCCGGGCGTGGCGGGCGCGCGGCTGGCTCAAGGTCCATTGCGACGCCCAGACCACGGCCGCCTCGCTCGTCGGCGGCACGAACCGGGGCGTCTCGCTCTGGATGCCCGAGCCGAAGGAGGGCGTTCCCGCGCCTCCGTCGGGCCAGGTGATGTTCCCGATCAAGCCGGGCGACCGGCGGATCTTCGAGCTGTTCTCCTTCGGCGAGACCTACGGGGGCTCCATGGTCTCGCCGGGGCTCGTCCTGCAAGAACACTGGATCGAAGGGGAGCCGGCACCGACCCTCGTGCTGCGCTGACAAACGGTTTTTCTTTCGTCGTCGGAGGAATGTTTCCATGAAGGCTCTTCGTTTGCTCACGTTCGGCACCGCGTTCCTCGGCTTTGGCCTCGCAGCCGCGTTCGGCTGCGGCGGCGGCGCGCAGGAGGGCGGCGGCGACGTGAAGGCGCCGGGCGCAGGCGCGACCGAGGCAAAGCCGGCCGAGACGACGGCCAAAGCCGACCCGCCGACGACGAACGACCCCGAGCCGGCCAAGACGGCCGCGGCGACGCCCGAGCCCGCGAAGACGGCCGACGCCAAGCCGCCCGAGGCCCCGAAGGCCCCGTGCCCCGAGGGAATGGCGTTCGTCAAGGGCGGGTCCTACAAGATGGGCTTCCTCAAGAACGAGGCGAAGATCGCCGATTTCTGCTTCGACAAGGCGGAGGCCACGGCGAAGGAATACGAGGCGTGCGTCGGGTCGAAGAAATGCAACGACGCATTCGCGACCTGCGCGCCCGAGGCGACGTACAAGAAGCAGGGCAAGGAAGACCATCCGATGGTCTGCGTCGATTTCCAGCAGGCCATCGATTACTGCACGGCGCAAGGAAAACGCCTCCCCTCGGACGAGGAGTGGGAGTGGGCGGCGCGCGGCGGCGAGGAGGGGCGCGTCTATCCCTGGGGGAACGAGCCGCCGAAGGATCAGCTCTGCTGGTCCGGCGGGAAAGAGGGCCTCTTGAAAGGCACGTGTCCGGTCGCGGCGCACCCGGCCGGCGCGAGCAAGGACGGGCTGCTCGGAATGGCGGGCAACGTCTTCGAATGGACGACGAGCGCGCAGGACGCGAAGACGAAGGACCGCGTGGGCCGCGGCGCGAGCTGGCGCGACGGCATTCCGAACATGTTCCGCGTGGAGCGGCCGGGCCGGTTCCAGGTGACCTACCGGTGCGGCTTCCTCGGGATTCGTTGCGCGACGGCCCCCACCGAGGCGGCGAGCAAATAGGGGCGGCAATGGGGGGCCTCCGGTTCGTCCTGCCGCCCGCGCTCGGTCGCGCCAAGGCGGAGGCGCGCGCCGAGCTCATCCGCGCCGCGCTGGAGCAGAAGCTCGGCGAGCCCGTCGAGACGTACGTGGCCGCGAATTACGCCGACATCGAGGAGCGCACGGCCTCGGGCGAGGCGCACCTCGTCTGGGCGCCGGTCGGCGTGACCGCGAAGCTGCCCGCCGCGCGGGCGGTCTTCACGATCGTACGGGGAGGACAAACGAATTATCGATCCGCGATCGTGGCCCGGAAAAACGCAGGGGTCCGGCTCGCGGCGCTCGCGGGGACGAAGGCGGCGTGGGTGGATCCTCTCTCGGCCGGGGGGTATTTGCTGGCGATCGCGAAGCTCAGGGCCGAGGGGATCGAGCCGGGCAAGACGTTCGCGTCGCAGGTCTTCCTCGGCTCGCATCGGGCCGCGGTGGAGGCGGTCTTGCACGAGACGGCCGACGTCACGGCCGTCTCGTCGCAGAAGACGGACGCGGCGAGCATGGCGGAAAAACTCCGCTGGTATGCGGGGCCCGCCGGGGACAAACTCACGGCGATTGCTTTCACGGAGAGCTGCTTGAACGACGCGATCGTCCTGCCCGCGTCGCTCTCGGAGGCGAAGGCGATCGCGCTCGCGCAGAAGCTCGTCCCGACGACGCCGAGCGAGATTGCGCGGTCGCGGCTGCTCGCGGCGCTGGAGGCCGAGGGGCTCGTGCAGACGCCCCTCGAAGCGTATCACCGGCTCGCGCCGCTCTTGACGCCGCCGCCGGCGGAGGACCGCATCACGCTCGTCCCGCCGTCACGTTCGTCGCGGCCCTCGTGGCATTGAGCTACCAGCGGCCCTGCTGCACGCGGCCGATCATCTCGTAGGGGTATCCGGGCTCGAAGGCGCTGGCCTCGTCGAGGCGCTTCATTTCCTCGGCCGAGAGCGCGAGCTCCGCGCCGGCGAGGCATGCGTCGAGCTGTTCGAGATTGCGCGCGCCGAAGATCGCGCTCGTCACCGCGGGCTTGTGGACGAGCCACGCGAGCGAAACGGCGGCCTTCGTCGTATTGCGCTCCTGGGCAATGGCGGTGACCGTGTCGAGGATGCGCCAGTTGCGCGGGCTGTCGAAGCCGGCGAGCTGGTTTTTCCACTTGTCGAGCCGCGCACCGCCGGGCGGAGGCTGGTTTTTTTGATACTTGCCGGTGAGGAACCCGCCCGCGAGCGGCGACCAAGGCAAGATGCCAAGGCCGAATTTCTTGCAGAGCGGCACGTGCTCGCGCTCGAGCTCGCGCGAGACGAGGCTGTATTGCATCTGGAGCGAGACGAACGGGCTCAGGTGCGACGTGCGGCTCGTCCACAGGCTGTCGGTGAGCCGGTACGCCGCGTAATTGCTGGCGCCGATGTAGAGGACCTTTCCTTGCCGCACGAGGTCGTCGAGCGCGCGGAGCGTCTCTTCCTCGGGCGTGTCGTTGTCCTGCATGTGGATCTGGTAAAGGTCGATGCGATCGGTGCGCAGGCGCCGCAGGCTGTCCTCGGCGCAGCGCATGATGCGATAACGCGAGGCGCCCGTGCCGTTCGGGCCGTCGCCCATGCGAAAGCGGAATTTCGTGGCGAGGACCGTGCGCTCGCGGTGCTTGCCCTGCACGAGCCAGTTGCCCACGACGCGCTCGGAGAGGCCGTCCTGCCCGTAGACGTCGGCCGTATCGAGGAAGTTTACGCCGCGGTCGAGGGCACGGTTCATGATCGCGTGGGCCGTGGGCTCGTCGCAGCCCACCTTGTGCATGAACGATTTCTCGTCGGCCTCGCCGAACGTCATGGCGCCGAGGCAAAGGGTGGAGACCTTGACGCCGCTATTTCCGAGGGTGCGGTATTCCATGCGGTCCTCTCGCGTTGATCTGTCTGCGGCCCCGAGTTTAGCCACGCGGACGCCGCTGTCGACCCCGCGGCGAAGATCCTCGACGCGTTCGAAGCCGCGCGGGGCGCGTCGTTCCCGTCCTCCGCTTCGTGAGCGCCTCCCGACCATTGACGCGCGCCCTCGACGCGGGTTACCTGCCCGATTCATGAAACGTCGATTTTCTCGCTCCCGGCTCACCCTCGTCCCGCTCCTCGTCCCCCTCGCGCTCGCCACGGGCTGCGCGTCCGGGGGCAATACGACGTCGAGCTCGAGCAGCGGACAAGGCGGAGACGGCGGCGAGGCAGGCTGGGGCGGGCCCGGAGGATCGGGCGGCACCGCCGGTATGGGCGGCGCCGGCGGCGTCGGGGGAATGGGCAGCACCGGCGGTATGGGCGGCACCGGTGGCACCGGCGGTGTGGGCGGTGTGGGCGGCGCGGGTGGCACAGGCGGCGCGGGTGGAGCCGGCGGCGGGAGCGTGTGTACGCCCGGCGAAATCGATGCGTGTTATTCGGGCCCGCCTGGCACGCAGATCGTGGGCCTGTGCAAGGCCGGGATCAAGACGTGCCTCGGCGACGGGAGTGGATATGGCCCGTGTGTCGGCGAGGTCGTGCCCGTGGCCGAGTCCTGCCAGACCATGGGCGACGACGATTGCGACGGGCTCTCGAACGAGGAGGGCTGCGCCTGCAGCCCCGGCGCGACGGCGCCTTGTTACACGGGGCCGATGGGCACGCTCGACAAGGGCGTGTGCAAGGCGGGGACGCAGGTATGCAATGCCGAGGGCACGGCGTACGGGGCCTGCATGGGGCAGGTTTTGCCGCAGACCGAGACGTGCCTCTCCCCAGCGGACGAGGATTGCGACGGGCTCGTCAACGAGAGCGGCACGGGCTGCGTCTGCGCCCCGGGATCCACCACCTTCTGTTATACCGGACCGGGCGGGACGCTCGGCGTCGGCATCTGCAAGGCGGGTATGCAGACGTGCAATGCCGACGGGACGGCGTACGGGAGCTGCGTCGGGCAAATCGTGCCCCAGACCGAGACGTGCGCGACGCCGGAGGACGACGATTGCGACGGGTTCGTCAACGAGAGCGGCGCGGGCTGCGTCTGCCAGCCGGGATCGACCACGGCTTGTTATACCGGGCCGGGCGGGACGCTCGGCGTCGGCATCTGCAAGGCGGGCACGCAGACGTGCAATGCACAGGGCTCGGCGTATGGGCCTTGCGTCGGCGAAGTGCTGCCTCAGGCCGAGAATTGCATGACCCCCGAGGACGAGAGCTGCACCGGGCTCGTGGGCGACATGTGCGGCGCGACCGGGTGGATCCGGTCGTTCGGCGATACGTTCGATCAGGACATCATCGACGTCGCCACGGACGCGCAGGGCAACGTGATTGCCGTGGGGCAGTTCGTCGGGACGATCGATCTCGGCGGAGGGCCGCTCTCGTCGCCGAACACGGTGCACGACATCCTCGTGGCCAAGTACGACGCGCAGGGCAATCACCTCTGGAGCCATCGATACGGCGCGAATGGCACCGACGGGGCGCGCGGCGTGGCCGTCGACAGCGCGGGAAACATCGTGGTGACGGGGGTCTTCCAGTCGACGGTCGATTTCGGCGGCGGGCCGCACGTGAGCGTGACCGGGACGAGCGACGTGTTCGTGCTGAAGCTCTCGCCCGTGGGCGGGTTCATGTGGAGCCGCGCGTACGGGGCCGCGGGCGGGGACGAGGGCTCGGCGGTGGCCGTGGACGCGACGGGCAACGTGATCGTGGTGGGTCATTATCGCAACACGGTCGATTTCGGCGGCGGCGCGTTTACGGCGGCGGGGCTCGACGATCATTTCGTGCTGAAGCTCGATCCGGCGGGCGCGCACGTCTGGAGCCGGAGCTACGGCGACGCGAACAACCAGGGGATGCGGGGCGTCGCCACGGACGCGAGCGGCGCCGTGTATTTCACAGGCCTCTTGGAGGGCACGGTCAATTTCGGCGGGGGGGACCTCATCAGCTTGGGCACGCAGGACGCGATGCTCGTCAAGCTCACGGCGGCGGGGCAACATCAATGGAGCCGCCGCCTCGGCGGCATCGGCAACCAGATCGGCAATGGCGTGACCGTGGACGGCGCGGGGAACGTGATCGTGACCGGCGCGGCCGCGGGCACCGTCGATTACGGCGGCGGAGACCTGACGAGCGCGGGCAGCAACGACATCTTCGTCGCGAAGTACGCCGGCACGGGCGTGTTCCAGTGGGCCAAGGTTTTCGGGGACACCGGCGATCAGACCGGATTCGCCGTCGCCACGGACGCGCAAAACAACGTCGTGCTGGCGGGCCGGATGACGGGCTCGGTGAACTTCGGCGGCGCCTCGCCGATCGCGAGCCTGGGCGGCAACGACGCATTCGTCGCGAAGCTCGACGCGCTCGGCGCGCACGTGTGGAGCCGCCGCGGCGGGGACAATCTCGAACAGCAGTGCCGCGCCGTGGCCGTGGACGGCTCGGGCAGCGTCATCGTCGGGGGGCGATTCCAGGGCACGCTGGACCTCGGAACCGGCTTCGTGTCGAGCGCCGGCGCCAATGACGGGTTCGTGGCGAAGCTCTTGCCCTGAGCGCGATCAGATCATGACGCCGAGGTGGGCCGCCACCTCGCCGACCGCCGTATAAGCGGCTCCGACGGCATTCTCGAACGCGGGGAGGCCGTCGGAGTCGTGGCAGGCGAAGCTGATCTTGCCGAGCGGCATCTTCGCCGAGAGGCGCGCCGGGCCGAAAACGAAGCCTTTTTCGGCCACGAGCATGGCGTGCCCCCAGCGATAGAGGTCGACGCCGGTGACGGTCTCGCGCACGCCGGGCACGGCCTTTTCCAGGTCCGCGAGGATGCGCTCCTCGTATTCCTCGAACGGCTTCGTTTGCAGATCGAGGCGGGCCGTGGGCCCGAAGAGCGGGCAATAACAGGAGAGCACGTTCGGCCGATCGAGCGGGGCCGCCGCGGGATCGGCGTGGCTCGTCCAGTCGGCGACGATGAAGTCCGTGAAAATGAAATCGCCGTGGACCCAGTTGTCGAAGCCGAGATTCGGCGGCGTCTTGTTCACGTACACGGCGGCGACGATGTAGGGCGTGTATCGATAGTCCTTGGCCTCGTCGCGCCCGGCAGCGCCGAGCTCGGGCACGACGTGCTTGGCGATGTACCGATTCGCCGCATAAATGGCGGTCTTCGCGCGGATCGTGGTGATCACGCCGTCGATCATGTAGGAGACGTGGACCTCGTCGCCCTCGTTCTTCACGCGGAGGACGAATGCGCCGGCCTTGATGCGATCGGCGCCAATCTTTTCCGCGAGCATGAGCGCGAGGTACGCATTGCCGCCGGGCTGGGAGAGGACGGGGGAAAACTCAGCGCCGAGGAAGCCAATCGCCGCCCACGCGGACACCTTGTCGTGCGTCGTGCCGAGCGCGGAGCGGACGTACGGGTCGAAGAATTCGCTGACCTCGGGGGCCCAGCCCTTCGAGGCGACGTATTCGGAGAGCGTGACGTTGTCGAGGTCGCGGACGTCGGGATCCGTGGTGGAGTTGTCGGTCGGCGTGTCGAAGCCGAGCTTCTGGTCCTGGCCCTCGTAGTTGTACCAGTCGATCATGTCCTGGCGGAAGGCCTTGAGGTCGTCGATGACGTTCGGCGAATAAGGCAGGGCATCCATGCCCGCCTCCCAGCCGTCCTCGTACCATTTGCCGTCGAACCAATCGCCGTTCGCCGGGCCCTTGACGATGTATTTCTCGTCGACGATGGGGGCCCCGTCCATGTCGTAGCCCGTGATGATGCCGAGATCCTCGTACGTCTCGTAGAGGTTGTCGTTGTAGGGAAACACGGTGTACGCGGCGGCCTGGCCGTGCGTGCGGTCCGGATCGCCGCCCTTCTTGGCGACACCGCCGACGGGGTCCTCTTTTTCGAGGAGCAGGATGTTCGTGACCCCGCTGTTCTGCAATTTGCGCGCGGCGACGAGACCGCTGATGCCGCCGCCGATGATCACGCAGTCGTAAGGCTCACCCGAGGCGGCGGGCAATTCGAAGGCCTTGCCGTCGCGGACCTGGTGGCAGATCGTGAAGACGTCGCCTTTGTACTGCGGTCCCGGCGCCGGCGGGGTGCCCGTGCCCCCTTCGTCGCTGCATCCCGTGCCCAGGCCGCCGAGCAGCATCCCGGAGGCGCCGACGAGCAGGCCATTGAGAAAATCGCGGCGGCGGATGCCAGGAGTGAGCGTCTTGACGGGATTCTGGTTCGGGGAATCACTCTTGAATTTCATGGGCACCTCCAAGGAAGCCAGGAGGCGATCAAGATACCCCTTCGGCCCGGAGCGCGTCTACGAGGCGCGCGTAATCTTCGGGGTCGTTGTAGATTTGCGCGGAGATCCGGAGGACCCTGCCCCGTGGAGGCGGAAATGGGATGACGGGGACCTCGATGCCATGGCGCGAAAAAAGCGCCTCTTGCAAGGGATCGAGGAAAAGCGGGGGCGCAGGCGGATCCCCCGCGGCCTCCGGGAGCCAGACGGTGGCAAGTGCGCCGACCATGGACGCAGGCGCGGGCGGCGGCGCGCCGAGGGCCTCGCACAAGCGCTCCCGCGCGGCGAGGGCCGTCCGCCGATTGTGCTCGGCGAGCGCAGGCGCGCCGCCCGGCAGGAGGGACGCGAGGAAACGAATCGCCTCGGGCAGGACGAGGTACGGCGTGGGATCATGCGTGCCGGTCCAGTCGAATTCGAGCCGGAAGCGAGACCTGTCCGTGCGGGGGCTGTTCGCGCCGTGGCTGATCGAGAGCGGACGAACGCCGGGCTGTTTGTCGGGGCGCACGTGCAGGAACGCGGCGCCCTTCGGCGCGCACATCCATTTGTGGCAATTGCCGGTGTAATAGGCGGCGCCGAGCGCGCGGAGGTCGAGCGGGACCATGCCGGGGGCGTGCGCGCCGTCGACGAGGGTATCGACGCCCCGGTGGGCGAGCTCGGCGACGATGCGCTCCACGGGGAAGACGAGGCCGGTCTGGCTCGTGACGTGGTCGACGAGCGCGAGGCGGGTGCGCGGTCCGACGCAATCGAGGACGGCCCGGACGACGTCGTCGGGAGAATCGAGGGGGAAAGGGACGGACGCGACGACGACGCGGGCGCCGGCGCGTGCGGCCGCGTCGTCGAGGGCATTGCGGCAGGCGTTGTATTCGTGGTTCGTCGTGACGAGCTCGTCGCCGGGGCGAAGATCGAGCGAGCGGAGGACGGTATTGACGCCGGCCGTCGCATTGGGGACGAACGCGAGATCCGCGGCGCCTGCGCCGACGAACGCCGCGAGCGCTTCGAGGGCCGCGTCGGCGAGCGCTTCGAGCTCGCGGACGAAGAATCGAACGGGCTCGCGCTCCATCTGCACGCGCAATCGATCCTGCGCCTCGCGAACCCGGAGCGGACAGGCGCCGAAGGAGCCGTGGTTGAGGAAGGTGATCGCGGGGTCGAGATCCCAGAGCGGCCGGACGCGGGCGGCGTGGGAGGGAGGGAATTCGTGGATGGACATCGGGGACGGCGTTTCAGCGAGAGAACGCGAACATGAACCCACCGAGGATGAGGAGCAGGTACAGGCCGAGGAGTACGACGGTCACGACCCCGACGAACGCCCAGAACTCGCGCTGGCGCTCGATCGCGGTCGCGATGAAATCGAGGCGCCCGTCGCTCGCGATCACCTGCTTGATGCTGTCGCGGTATCGGAAGAGGCGTATGCCGGTGACGACGTAGAGGATCGCGAGCGTGATGTACGCGATGAAGGCGCCGACCCAATACGCGGGGTTATAATCCGGCCCCATTTTCGTCATGTAGAGGCCGAAGACTACGAGCCCGACGGCGCCGAGGAAGCACAGCGTGCCGAACAGGGTGATCCAGGGCCGCGTCCTCTGGAGCGAGAAGACGATCGCGTCGATCGAGGGATCGTGGGGCGCGTCGTCTTCAACCGCCTTCTTTTTCTTGATCCGCTTCGTGGTGTTCGTTTCTTTGGGCGCTTCGTACGGATTCAGGTCGTCCACGTTCGACACGATCTCCCCTTCCCCTCGTGCGAGCCACGCGAGCGCGGCGTCCCGTCACGAATCATGATTTCGTCAGGATCTCCTCGACCTCGCGTTGCCATTTCGCGCCGAGGTCGGGGTGAATCATGCGCACGTAGGCCGCGTATCCGCGCAGCCACGCCGCGAAGTCGCTTTTGCCGCGGGCCTGGGAGGCGATGCCGTGCTCGCGGCAGTTGTGCAGGATGGCCTTGAACCGCCTCCGGTCCTCGCGCGGGATGGATGGCTTCTGGTCGACGACGAGGCCCGTCACGCGCTGGCGATTGCCCTTGCGCATGATGCGGCGCTTCTTCACGTTCTCGGCGAAGCCCTCCTGCTGGAGGATCGCATTGACCCACCAGAGGAACCGCCCGAGGCGCGCGGGCGGGTCGCGAAACGAGAACGTGAGGTCGTCGGCGTACCGGGTATACGTCGCGCCCGCCTTCTTGGCGAGCGCGTCGAGGCGCGCGTCGAGGCGGCGGCAGACGAGGTTCGCGAGGGCCGGCGAGGTGGGCGCGCCCTGCGGCAATGCGCCCGGCCAAACCACGGTGCCGTCCGCCAGCTTGGTGCGGTGGGTCGTGAGGCCGGCGAGCGCGGCGGCGACCTCCTCGTCATAATGGCGCCGGAAGAAGCCGACGACGCGGCGGTAATGGACCGTCGGGAAGAAGTCCTCGATGTCGACGCGCACGACGACGGCGGCGCCGACGTGGGGGCTCGCATTCGTGAGCGTGGAGCGCTCCTCGATGAAGCCGTGGGCCGCGGGGTGGGTGGGGATCTTGGCGAGGATCTCGCGCAGAATCGCGCGCTGGACGCCCTTCAAGCGGACGCGCGGGGCGGAGATCTTGCGGAGGCCGCCGGTGCGCTTGGGGATCTCGAACTCGACGTAACCGCTGCCCTTGCCGGTGCCGGGGCGCATGAGGGCGGGCAGCTCGCCGGGCTTGACGCCGACGAGCTTGGCCACGCCGGCGCGGCTGCTCAGCTTGGGGACATCGACCTTTGGCGGCGTCTTCGTGGGGGCCGCGCCGCGGCGGAAGACGTACCGCGCGCCATAGAGCCCGAACGTCCAGCCCGTGGGATTCCAGCCGCCGGGCGCGGTGGGGCTCGCGAACCGCGAGGGCGTGGCGCGCCGATCGGGCGGCGCGACGTCGGCGATTCCGAGCGTCTTGACCGCGGCGCGCGCGGCGCCCGCGACGCCATTGTCGGCGTCCTTGACCATGCGGCGGAGGTGCTGCGCTGCGTTTCCCCGGGCGAAGAGGAGCGGGACAATCCGGACGCCGCGCAGCCGCTCGCGCGGATCCTCGCTGCGCAGCAGTCGCCCCACGGGCTCGACGAAGGCGCGACCCGCGTAAAACCGCGCGACCTCGTACTCCGCGAGGCCCTGGTGTCGCTCGAGCAGCTCGGCGACGCGATCGAGGTTCGCGTCGGGATCGGCAAGCAAGGGCTTGAGCTCGAGGAGGAGGCCGACAAGGCTCATGGCGGCGCATCCTACCAGGGATGAGGGGAGATTTTTAAGGGGGAACGGAGGCGCCGTGTGAGGGACTCAGCGACCGCGGGTGCGGCGTTGCGGGGACTTGCGTGTGGGGCTCTTTCGAGGGGGCTTGGTCGACTCGGCGGTTTCCAAGGCCTTCACGATCCAGGCAAACGGATCCTCGGGTTCTTTTTCCTTGTGCCCGCGCCGCTGGGTGGCCTCGCCGAGGACCTCGGCGAGCGTGGACGCGGTGAGGATTCGTTCCGCGATCCCATCAAGCTCCTCGAACGTGGCCGCGTCGAGGGCTTCCTGGGCGGAAGCGGGGAGCTCGCCGAAGCGGAGCTTCAGCTGGCGCGCCAGAAGCTCGCGTTTCCCGGGCTCCTTCGCTCGTTCCTCCTGCCACCGCTTGTACTGCTCGATCCGCTCGCCTGCGTAGAAGATCCGGTCGAACGCGCTGTCGCCCACCACCTTCTTCACCGCCATGACTACCTCGACCTCGTCTCGCTTGCCGACGCTTCGAAGATACTCCATCACCGCCTTGATTGCAGTCTCCCCGTCCGGCGCGCGCATCACCTGCCGCAGCGCCTCCGCCCACCGGCCGAGCCCTGCGAAGAGCTCCTCCGGGTCGCGCGCGTGACGGAAGAGGTACAGGACCAACCGACCGAGCATCGTCATCGCCCGGCGCGACAGCTCGGCGTCGTCCACGTGGCTGATGTCGTCCAGCACGAACTCGAACCGCGGCACGTGTTCGAGCACGGAGAGGCCCGCCGCGTCGACATCGACGAGCTCCTCGAACCGCCGTGCCGCGCGCCACCCGGTCTTGCTGTGGTGCAAGACGACCGGGACGATGACCGGCACCTTCTTTGCCCGCGGGTGTTCGTCCCGGTACGAGCGCCAGATCCGCACCATGTACTCGAGCAGCCGCAGAGGCAGCCACGTGTCCACGTAGCTCTGGTGCTCCCAGAGCACGTAGATCAGCGCGTCGCGGCCTGAAAGCTTGGCCGAAAAGAGCAAATCACTCCGGTGCCCGTCGAGCTCCGGGTCCACGAAATGCCCCGGGGAGAGCGCGAGCGTCGAGAAGTCGATCGCCTGGACGAGCGCCGCCGGGAGCATCGTGCGGAGCGCAGGGCCCGCGTGCTCCGGATTCGAGAAGACGTACTGGAAGAGCGCGTCGTGCGGGTTGTCGGTCATGCGCCGACAAACGAACGTACCCGGAAAAACCCCGCCGTCCAGCCAATCTTGGCTACCCGTTTTTTTGGGACACTTCTGGTGAGTGCGCTTGCGACCGACGTTTCGCTGTGTGGAGCGTCAGCGCAGCGCCAATCGCTCGCGGCCCTTGTCGAGGACGTTGCCCAGCAGGTCGGCGAGCTCGCGTAGGTCTTCGGGCGAGTGCTCGGCAATCCACTGTGTCAGCCGCACCGAATGCTCGGTCTTCTGGTACGAGACACGTGTCTGCGAGAGGTCGGTAAACAGTCGCTCGAGGAGTCTGGCGCCGTGAATTGAGTCCTTCCAGCGGTCTGCGTCGAAGGATGCGGCAGGGAAATACTTGTACCGCTTCACCTCGGCAGTTCCCTCGCGCCAGGCATCGAGCTGCCCTCGGATCCACGCGTCCACCTCGGCTTCCGTCACGGGTTCCTCGCGGAAGCCGGGGATCCCGTTGATCACCTCGGCGATCGCGCGAGGGTTGAGCAGGTAGTTTTCGTAGAGGCGCCGCGGCGTGAAGGTGACCACGCCATTGCTCTGCGCTCGGATGTCGGACATCTGCTTTTCGGTGCGCTCTTCCTTGTCGAACACAAAGCCGACGGCGGGCGGCAGGAGGCCCTTGGCTTTGCTGAGGCGCTCGTAAATCTCGAAGACCGTCTTCGCGTGGCGTCCTTCGAGATCCCCGGTGCTGTTCACGGCGATGATGGCCGTGCCGAGGAGCGGCTTGCGCGCGACCTTCTCCAAAAGGATCGGAAAACAGATCTCCTCTGTGGGTCTCCAATAAGTCTGGTACCGTCCCGAGGAAGATCAATATCAAGCGTAGGTCGGATGAACTGGGGCAGCTCTTGCTCCTCCACCCTCATACTCACGCGCAGGACCGAGCCTCCCGCGGGCCCCATTCCCACCTGCGGCACGGTCGCCATGCTGCGGTGGGGCTTGTCCGCGATGTTCAAGGAGAGCGCTTCGAGCAGCGCCGTCTTCCCCGCGTTGTTCTGCCCCGTGATGATGTTGATCCCGGTGGTCAGCTTCAGCTCGGCGGACTCGCGGTAGCTCTTGTAGTTCGTAATCTGAATACTTGCGATGTGCACCGCTGCCTCCCGGGCTGGCCGTCTGTGCGCGTACCAGAGGGTCCAGGACGCCGCAAGACACCTCCAGGACACCCCGCTCCCCCTCCAGGACACCAACCCCCGCCTCCAGGACACCGACCCCACCCTCCAGGACAGCAGGACGCTCCCTCCCCTGTCCTGCCCGAGCGCAAAATTCCTGCTCGACCCATTGCAGCCAGGCACGTGATGGTTATCCCCAGCGTTCACCCATTTCGGAGGCGGGATCATCCTCCTCCGTCGACCGGGGCGCTGCCGGCCGCGTTCGGCGCGTCTGCGTCCCAGGGAGCTCTACATCATGTCAAAGTCGAGCACCGATTTCGTGCGGTGGTCCGAGGTCGTTCGTTCCATGAACGTCGACGCCGACGCTTTGCCCCCGTCGCCCGTGCCCTTGCACGTGCTCTTCGGGGAGGCCGTGGACGTCGCGAGGTTCTTCGAGAAGTATTACAAGACGCAGGTCAGCGAGGGTGGCGCGGTCGTCCGCCGCGGGCTCGATTCCGTGGCAGGCCGCGGGAAGGGGAAAGGGGCGCGGAAGATCGGGCCGAAGACGGGCAAGGAGATTCTGTCGATCCAGCGGGCCACGCAGGAAGCGCAGACACGGTATCTCTTGACGGTCGATACGACGAAACCCGACGAGGATCCGATCGAGCGGGGCCGATTCCTGCTCGGCGAGATCAAGGCCGCGCTCGCGTACCATTTCGACGATGGGGTGACCGACGCCGCCGACGCGCAGCTCGCGCGGGTCGGCGCGGCGCACGAGGCGGATCCGCGCTCCGCGGACGCGATCGCGGCGGCGCTCGCAGATCATGCAGCGCTCGCGGCTACGTACGAAAAAGAGCTCGATGGGCTCGGGGGTTTCTCGGCAGCCTCCATCGGCGAGGCGAAGAAGGTGGCGGCGGCGCTGCGAGAAAAGCCCGGGCGCGCGGCCGCGAGCGAGGTGACGAGGGACGCGCTCTTGCTGCGGAATCGGCTCGTCGCGCTGCTGCTCGAACGAATCGCGATCGTGCGAGCTGCGGCGCGGTTTGTGTTCCGCGATCGACCGGAGATCGTGCGAGAGGTGACGAGCGAGTACGCGCGCAAGCGGCGCGCGGAGGCGCGGCGAACCCAGGAGAGCCCCGCGGAGACGGCGGTCGGCTGACCTCGACGAGGAAAGAGAAGGCTCCCGGAGACCTCGCCACTTGCACGGCAGAGGCGTGCACAAGACCTACAGCTGTAAGCTGTATCGCCCCGCAGGGCGGTCTCGTGACGCATCATTCTTCATGGGGTACAGGTCGCAGCCGCGACGTGACATCGCGGGGTGATAGCTGGCTGCTCGTGTCCCCGGGAGCCATCCCCATCGGAGCATATTTCCCCGACCCAGGGAAGCCCCGAAGAAACGCAACTCACGGGAGGCGCCGCCACCTGCTCGGCAGAGGCGTACGGGGACGAAAAGCCCTGCGGGGCGGTCCCCGTGACGCTTCATTCTCCATGGGGAGTCGTTCGCAGCCGCGACGTGACATCGCGGGGTGATAGCTGGCTGCTCGCGCCTCCCGTGAGCCCGGCGATGTCATCACATCTTCGGCTCGGGTGGAAGAGCATCGTCGGGGCGCGTCGTGTCTTCTTCGAGCAGCGCCCGCAGCCGGTCGCGCGGGCCGCCCGGGGCGCGGCGGACCAGGGCGTCGAAGCGCCGCGTCTCGGCACGGACACGCTCGCCGTGGGCACGAAGCAAAGGGAGCGCGTCCTCGGGCAGCGTCGGGCGCGCGAGGACCGTGAGGTTTTCGACGAGCTCGCGGTGGCTGCGCGGCGCCGTGAGCGTGGCGCACACGCCGGACTGCGTGAGCGAATAACGGTAGCAATCGGGGGCGCTCGGGGGTTTGGTCTCGTCGCCGGACGCAGGCCGTAAAAGGCGGCCGTACGAGGTCGCCGTGAACGTGAGCACGCCCGTGCCGCGGGCGAGGGCCTCGGGCAAAAGCTGGCTCTCGGCGCCGGGGTGGGCCGCGCTGTGGCGGGTCATCACGACGGGCCAGGGGTGCTTCTGGAGCGCCGAGACCGCAATGGCTCGGTCGTGCGTGGAGAAGCCAAACGCCCGCAGCTTGCCTTCTTCGCGCAGACGCGCGAGGGCGCCGTAATCCTCGTCGGCGAGGCGATCCGGGGAGCGGACCCAGAAAAGCAGGAAGACGTCGATCCAGTCGACGCGCAAGCGCGCAAGCGTGCGCTCGACATCGGCGCGGAGGGCCTCGGGGCCAGAATGGTAGGTGCCTGCGACGACGACGAGCCCCTCCCGCCCCGCCCGGCGCGACCGCAGGAACCGCGTGAGCTCGTGATATCGCGGCTCCCAGAAGAACGCATTGACCCCCGCCTCGCGGGCATCGGCAAAGCTCGACGCGACGAGGCCGTGGGCACCGGAGACCACGAGCGGCGACACGAAGAGCCCCGTCGTCCCGAGGGGCCGGAGGGTGACGCCTTCGGGCCGCGCGGGCGCCGGCGGGCGCCTTCGAGGCGGCTCCGCGGCGGCCGGGGGCGAGGCCGGGCGGTGCTCGGCGAGGGACGGCTGCTTGGAGAACGCCTCGTCCGGCAGCACGAGCGTCAGGGCCTCGAGGTGCGCCTTCACGAGCGCCCCTTCCGCGCCGGGCATGAGGGCCGCCACGAGCCGCGCGAGGGCCCGATCGTCGCCGTCGCGCAAGAGCCACGTATAGGCCGACGTGCGCACGGCCTCGTCCGGCTCGGGCTTCGACGGATCCAGCAGCGCGAGGAGCCGGTCTTCCAGGCCGGCGACGCCTTCGAGGGCGCTCGCGGCGGCCGCGCGGACCATCGGCGTGCGGTCCTGGGAGAGGCGGAGCAAGGCGCGGAGCGCTTCCGGGTCGACCGCGTCGTCCTCGGGCGCGAGCAGATCGGCGGCGCGGGCGCGGAGGAACGGGTCGGGGGCGAGGGCGGAAGCAAGGGCGCAGGCGCGGACGTCCTCGGCCGCAAGGATGTCCCGAGAGCGAAACACGAGGGTCACTGCCTGGCGCCGGATCCACGGGTCGGCGTCGCTGACGGCGGCGGCGAGCGCGGCGACCGCGTCGAGCACGGCGGCGCGAATCCACGGGTCCTCGTCGGCGAGGGCGCTGGCGCATTCGGCGGGCGGGAGCTCCCCTGAAGCAGCGCGGGCGGCGAGGGCGACCGCGCGAATCGCGGGGTCCGCATCGGCCATGGCGCGGGCGAGCAGCCCATCGTCGCCGAGGAGGGCCGCCGCTTCGGCGACGGCGCGGCGTTCCCGCGCGGAGACGGCGCGCGGGGCGGACGCAACGAGGGCCTCGGCCCACGCCGCCAGAATCCGCGGGGCTCCGGGGCGCCGCTCCCAGCCGGCGAGCGCTGCCGCGCGGACCTCCTCGTCCGGATCGTCGAGCGCGCCGAGCACGATCGGCAGCGAGCGCTGCTCGCGGAGCAATCCCGTCACCGCGGCCGCGCGCACGGCCGGCGCGCCGCCTTTCGCCAGCTCGCGCACCCGCCCGACGTCCTCCGCATTCCCTCGCACCGCGAGCACCTCCGCGGCCCAGGCGAGCGCGCCGGGGGACGGCGGATCCGCCGCGAGGACGCGCCGCGCGAGCGGGAGATCCTCTGCGCTCCCCAGCCGATCGAGCACCGCGCGCACCTCGGCGGCGGCGTGGGGCACGCGGGGCTCGTCGAGCCATCGCAGGGCGAGCAGGAGCGCATCGGGATCGTTCCGCTCGCGCAGCCGACGCCGGGCGAGGGCGCGCAGGGCCGCGTGGGGGTCGCCGAGCCACGCGACGAGAGCGGCGGCGGGCACGACCGACGGATCGGCTTTCTCGAGCCGCGCCGTGACGACGGCGGGATCCTCGTCGGCGAGGCCTTCGGAGAGGAACACGGGCGGCGAAGCCGTCGCGGCGGGCGTATCGACCACGCCGGCCCAGGCGGCGCGGAGGTAATGCGCCGCGGAGGACACGGTCCCGGCCTCATCCTTCGCGGCGGCCTGGGCGACTTCGTCCCGCACCTCGGAATCGTCCTCGCCGAGCACGACGAGCGCTTGCACGGCGGCGTGGCGCACGCGCCAGAATGGATCCGCGAGGGATTCGACGAGCAGCGGCAGCGCCTCCTTCCCGCCGGCCGCGGCGACGGCGCGCACGGCCGACCTGCGCACCCACCACACGGGCTCCTTTCGAATGGCGCGGGCCGCGTGGGGCAACACGTCGCGCGATTCGAGAGCGCCCAGTGGGCGCTCTGCGAGATCGCGCAGCGAGATCGCCTCGGGGGGTGAATCGTCTGGGCTTTGCCCAGACGAGAGGGGGACGCGAGCCGTCCCCCTTGGGACGAGCCGCGCGAGCGCGCGATAGGCGCGGTCCCGCACCGAGGGCATCGGGTCTTCCAGCGCCTCGACGAAGGCGTGCGCGAAGCGTCGACTGCGCAGCTCGCCGAGCTTCTGGGCGGCCGCCGCGCGGACGTCGGCGTCCTCGTCGCCGAGCAAGGCCTGGCGCAGGGCGAAACGGGCGGGCAGCGGCCGGGGGTCGAGCGATTCGACGGCGTCGCGCCGGACCTCGGCGTCCTCGTCGAGGAGGCGAACGAGCGCGGGGAGGTTCGAGGGGGAGGAGCGGTCCACGGGATCGCCTGCGAGCGGGACGGCAAAGTCCTTCGAATGTCAAGCGGCGCGGCGCGATTCTCGGCTTGCTCCGCTCGTCCGCTCCCGATTACCCTCGCGGCCGCTGGAGGGAGTGCTCATGTCGAAGGTCGGCGAACAGGTGCAGAATCAGATCCGGGTCAGCGACAAGGTCGTCGCTTCGGCGCGCGCGCACGGGGCGGCGGTCGCGGAGATCCTCGCGGCGCGGTCGCAGGCGACGAAACAAGCGTACGCGTCGATCTTCGAGTCGCTGGCGGACGGCCTCGCGCGGGCCGCCTCGGAGCTCGGCAAAGCGGAGGAGGACCTCGCCGCCGAGCGCGCGGACGACGGCCCGGTGCGGGCTTCGCGCGACGCGGCGGCGACGGCGCTCGCGACCTTGCTCGGCCTTTTGCGCCGGACGATCGAGGACCACATGGGGGCGGCGGCGCTCGCGACGTACGGCCTCTCCACCGAATCGCCGCGCGTGCCGGCGAAGCTGCTCCAGTACACGAAGACGGTGGCGCGCCTGCTCGGCGAGCACCCGGTGGTCGTGGTCTCACCGCTCGGCTCGACGTTCAACGCGTCGGTGGCGCAGCAATCGGTGATCAAGCAATGCAACCAGCTCGAAGCGGCCGTCGGGGACGACCACCGCGAGGCGCGCGAGCTCGAGACGGCGCTCGCGGCGCGGGACCGCGCGGCAGCGGCGTGGTCGGATGTGTATCAGGGGACGGCGTCGACGCTGGAGGGGCTGTACCGGCTGGCCGGATATCGGGATCTGGCGGAGAAGGTGCGTCCGACGCAGCGGAAGATCCGCGGGGAGGACGAGGGGGCGGAGATTGAAGGGGCGGAGCCGGCGCCGGAGGGGTGAGGTCAGGCGTCTGCGGGGAGCCAGAGGGAGCGCGCCGAAGTCAGTTGTCTTTCGGCGTCCAAAGAGCGGAGAGCGACAGCTCGACCGACTCGAACGGCTCGATCCGCGCGCGGTCGTCGTCCACCCACGAGCCAAACTGGAACCAGCCCCCGTTCTGCAGGCGATGTGCCGTGAGCAGGCGGGCGTCGGGGTCGATGAGCCACAACCACGAGACGCCGTGCCTCGCGTAAAACCACTTTTTGGTGTGCTCGTCGTAGCGACGCGTGCTGGGCGAGAGGATCTCGCAGACCCAGTCGGGGACGACCGTAATGGGCCCATCCTCCGGCGTTTCCAGCATCCTCTCGCGGCGCCAGCCTGCGATGTCCGGAGAGACCTCCGGCGAGTCGGGCAGCTCGATGCCGGGCTCGACGACGATCCACCAGCCGCCAGGACCGGTCCAGCCGCTGTCGAAGGGGCTGCTGATGTTCCCACCGAGGATCGTGGCGGTTCGCATGTGCCGAAACCGCGGACGCGGCTGCGTATACAGCACCCCATCCAGGATCTCCCCCTTCACGTTCGGCGGGAGCGCCAGGAGGTCCTCGTACGTCGCACGTTTCCGCGCAGCGTCAGCAGCCATGCCCTGAGGTTGCCCGAGCCCGCGCCACGCCGCAAGCCGCCAAAGACGCTGGGAATCGCCTTCGCGGCCGCCGCGAGGACGACTTTCCCATGGGAAACGCCTTCGCGGCCATCGCAGACCCGTTTTTCCGACGACGGACGCCTTCGCGCTCGCCGCGGACCCGTTTTTCCGACGACGGTCGTCTTCGCGCGCGCCGCGGACCCGTCCGGCAGGTGACGGGCGCCTTCGCGGTCACCGCGAACACGTTTCCCACCGGGAAATCGGGCGCGCGGGCTCCGCGAAGGCGTTTCCCACGGCCGAGGCGCGTACGCGGGATGGGCCCTGACCTCCCACGCCGGTTCTGGTAGAGTCGCGCCCATGCCGGACGTCCTCGCCATCGTCAGCAAGGCCGTGTTCGAGAAGGAAGCGGGCGGGCGCAAGCCCGGCAAGGTGTGGCCCATCGACACCTACCACAGCCAGAGCAAGGCCCTCGCCCCGCTCGCCAGCGGCGGACGGCTGTTCCTCGTGACCGTACGGCCGCCGGCCGACACACTTTGGCTCGTCGCCGTGCTCGAGAACCCGCAGAACAACGGCAAGGGCTGGCGCAGCGGGCGAAACCGGGTGCCGATCCACGACATCAGCTCGCTCGTGCCCCGCATCCAGTTCGCCAACGGAAAAGGCATCACCGCGTCCCCCGGGACGCTCGGGATGTCGCTCCAGACGCCGCGTTTGCTCGACGCGCCCTCGGCCGCGCTGCTGTTCGGCGCGGCCTGGAGCTCGGGCGTGGCGCCGGCGGTGAACGTGACGAAACACGATCCAGCCGGGCCCCTGCCATGCCTGTGCAAGGAGTGCTTCCCGCAAAGCACCGAGCGGGCCGAGACGGGCGGAATGGCGTTCCTCCGGTCGAACACGGAGGCGCTCGGCCGCGTGCTCCATTTCTGGATGCCCGAAGAGCTGAAGAAAGAAGCAGACGCCGTGGGCCGCTCGGTCCGCGCAGCGCTCGCCTCCCGCCTCGCGGTGCGATGATCCGACTCGAAGTCCTCGGCCCCCACACCCTGCTTCTCTCGACGCTCTGCGCGAAATGCCCGCAGGGCCCGGCAGGCTGTTGCAAAGCACCCCCCGAGATGGATTGGTCGGACGTGGGGCGCGTCGTCGCCGGCGGCGGTCGGGATTTTTTACTTGCGCGGATTGCCAAGAAGGACCTGATTCCGACGGAGGATGGGCTCGTGCTCCGGCGGGTGAAGCGGCGCGAGGCCCCGACGGAGCCGATGGAGCGCAAATGCGTGTTCCACGGGGCAGGCGGATGCACGATCGCGCCGCCCTTGCGGCCCGCGACCTGCAATTACTTTCTCTGCGAGGATACGTTCATCGAAGGGGGCGAGCGGAAAGGCGAGCGGAGCGCGGTCCTGGCAAGGCAGGCGCACGGCGCGCTGCGGGCAACGTACGAGCGGTGGGACGCGGAGCTGTCGGCGCGCGTGGCGGCGGGGTTTCCGGAGGGGCCGGCGTGGGACGCGGCGTTCCTCGATTGGCTCGGGGAGGCGTTCGTGGAGCTCGAGGCGGCGTCGCCCCTCGCCCGCGCGGGTGAGGGGCTCGGGTGAGGGCGGCGGTCAGAGGCTGTTGAGGAAGGCGTCGACGCGCTCCTGCTTGTGCATGGGCAGCGCGAAGTAGCGGTCGCGGGAGGCCGCGCCCTCGCCGCCGTGCGCGGCGATCGCCTCGTCGATGGTGATGGCCGAGCCATTGTGGAGCATGCGGCCCTTGAAGCGAAGGCCCCAGAGCGGGGTCGTGCGCCAGAAGCGGCCGGAGGCCTTGCCCATGCGGCGGTGATCGTCGAGGTCGGGGCCCATGTCGTGAATGAGGAAATCACTCCAGGGCTCAAGCTTCTTGTTGCTGAGCGCCGCGACGCGGTGCGCCTTCCCGTCGGGCCAGGGGACGTAATAGTCCTTGATGGTGCGGTGCTTCTCGACGTGGCAATCGGCGCAGCCGATCTGGTCGAAGAGGGCCTCGCCCTGGGCGATGGCGCCATTTTTGGGCAAGCGCTCGGGCGCGTCGAGGAAGGCCTGGAAGTAGAAGAGCAGGAGCGTGTCCTGGCTCTGGACGTCGTTCGGCTGGGCGTCGGCGACGAGGCACGCATTCGGGAGTGGGACCTTGCCGTCCGGAGTTTTTTCGCGCGGGGCGAAGGGCGACGAGACGCCGAGCTCGGTGTTGAAAGGCTCGGCCGTGAACTGGAAGAGCGTCGCGTTTTGCGCCTTCCAGCCAAAGCGGCCCACGCGGGGCGGGCCGATCGGGACCTTGCGGTCGGGCTGCGTCGTGAACTCGTTGATGGGCGCGATGCCCTCCATCTCGACGCCGTAATGGGCGATGCCCGCGACGGAGTCGTCTTTCCAGTGCTGCCGGCCCGCGAGCTTGCGGAGGTCGTTATCGCCGATGGCGTCGATGAGGCCAAAGCCGAAGACGGGCGGGGTGTGGCGGGGGCTCGTGATGAGCCCGGGCAGGCCGACGGGGAGCGTGTCCGGCGGCATGGAGCAGGTGCCCGCCTCGGCCTCGCCCGCGATCGAGAGGGGGTCGAGCACGGGGCCGCCGAACTCGTGCGCCTGGTAGAAGCGGCCGTGTGTCTCGATGCCGAAATGAAGGACGAGGTGGGCCGTGTCGATCTCGCTGCCGCCGGTGACGGGGGCGTTGTGGCAGGTGTTGCAGGCCTTGGCATTGAGGAGGGGGCCGACGCCCTCGTCGACGGTGAACTCGTGCTCGTAGAGGGCCTTGCCCTGGAAGAAGAGGGCTTTTTCGGAGGGCGTGAGGCCAGGGACGGGGTCGCCGATGGCGGCGTCCGCGGCGCCAGGGGCGAGGGCCGCGAGCGTGATGACGGAGAGGAGCGTGGAGAGCTTGAATGACGTTTTCATGGTCGCACCTCCGTGGGTCGCTCAGGGGCAAGTGTCGTAGTAGCCGGGCGGGTAATACGGATTGACGCGCGTGCCGCAGGGCGTGGTGCGCGACTCGAAGACGCCGGTGCCGAGGCTCATCGTGTAGGCGTGGCCGTCGAACTCGAGGCCCGGATAGAGGGTGGACCAGGCGACCATGATGTTGTCGCGGGCCGCGAGGTACGCGGGCTTCGGGTCGGGTTCGAGGCTGACGGCGACGATGATGCCGTAGCCGCTGTTGATCGAGTCGATGTAATCGTCGAAGGTGAGCGCCTCGGAGGGCGGGAGGCCGCCGTTCGTGTAATAGGAGACGTAGTCGTCCGGGCGGCAGAGCTTCTTCGGGACGAGGGCCTGGAGGACACCCGCCGAGCCGATGTCGTCGAGCATGTTGTCGTAGGGGTACTCGAATTTGACGTACGCCTTGCCATTCGGCTGGCCCTCGAAGATCGAGGTCTCGATCATCTGGACGACGGGCAGCTCGATCGGGATGGCGCCCGGCGGCGGGCCGCCGTTTCGCGCGACGTCGAACTCGTTGCCGATGAGGTTCTGCTCGCTGTCGTAATAGAAGACGCTCGAGCGGTTGAAGACGCGGCCAGCGAGCCAGATCTGCCACTTGCCGTCATGGACCGAGGTCGGCCACTGGTTCCATTGCGTGGATGGGTCGGTCGGACGGGAGTAATCCATCCGGTAAGGCAGACCCTTGAAGACGGCCTCGACGGTGACCTTGTTCTTCTTCTTGGAGTACGTGAAACGCATGACGACGGAGCCGCCGTTACAAATGCTCGGCTCCTCGATCATGACCTCCCCGGGGACGACCACGCCGAGCTGCAGCGGGAATTCGAGGATGCCCTCGTCGGGCGTGGCGTGAACGTACCGCTGCTCGATCGTGGAAAAGCCCGTCGGAGGACGGGGCACGATCGGCGGATTGGGTACGGCGGCCGACGCGAATGCGGGGGCAAGAAGGGCGAACAGGGCACACGTAGACCACGTGAAGAGCCTCTTCATCGCGAACCTCCAGAGCCCAAGGAAAAAATATCCCGGGATAGTAACCATGATACTGAGGCCGCTTCAGAAGGAAATGGAAAAGAGCGGATTGGATTGCAAAGGTGAAAGGATGGCCAGCGTGCCAAACGTCGGTGCGCCGGCCGTCAGAAAAATGTCGAAAAGTGGACGGGGGTGAGGGGCGGGACGAGGCGGGGAGACGTCCCGGGGCGGGGCTACCGGTCGCGGCAGAGAATGAAGTAATGATCGAGGGCCTTTTCGCCCTTGTACGCCGCGCCGATCGAGACGTGCGTCGAGACCTTGCGCATGTAGTCGCGCGTCCCGTTGTAGACGAACGTCTGAAGGCCCTTGGAGTTCGGGATGACCTTGGGCCAGCCCGCCGCGACGGCGCCGTCCGGGACCTGGAAGTAGTCGATCACGACGCCGCCGCGTCCCTCCCACTCCGGGCGGCCCGCCGTCGGGACGGCCACGAAAAAGCCCGGGCCGACCGTGCCGAGGAACGGCGACTCGTTGTACCCGAAGAGCCGCGCCGAGCCGTCCTCGGGCCGGCAAAACCGTTTCTGGAAGAGCTTGAGGCCCGACGGCAAGGGGAGCGTGTTGCGGCCGTCGTGGTGGACCGGCGAGAGCTTCGCCATGTCCGCCGGGACGAAGTGGTCGAGCGTGATGGGGGACGCCTTCTCGGCCCTCTGGTAGAGCTTGCGTTGCTCGTCCCGCGAGAGGGTCCGGGTCTCCTTGAGCCTGTCTTCGGCGGAGAGCCCGTCGAGGTAGCTGGCGATGGCGTCGATGGTGGCGCTGGAATCTTGGATGAGCTCTCGAAAGCGCACGTGGCCTCCTCAGTTGCGGGAGGATATACCACCGCACGCGCGATGATCGTCACGTCGAACCTGGGCAAATCGTACGGCGACCGGACCCTCTTCGAGGAGGTGTCGCTGAAGCTGAACCGGGCGAGCCGCTACGGGCTCATCGGCGCGAACGGGTCGGGCAAGACGACGCTGCTCGAGATCCTGGCCGGCGACGAGGCGCCGACCGAAGGCAGCTTCAACATCCCCGCAGGCGCCCGCATGGGCGTGCTGCGGCAGGACCGGTTCCTCGAAGACGAGGCAAAGATCCTCGACCTCGCGATGATGGGCGACCGGATCGTGTGGGACGCGCTCGAAGAGGAGAGGCGGATCGTGGAGGAGGGCGCCGGCGACGCGCACAGGCTCGCCGAGCTCGCCGACGTGATCCGGGCGTACGACGGCTACACGCTGAAGGCGCGGGCGACGTCGATCCTGGTCGGGCTCGGGATCCCGATGGAGGCGCACGAGCGGCCGCTCGGGACGCTGTCCGGCGGCTTCAAGCTGCGCGTGCTGCTCGCGCAGGTGCTCGTGGGCGGGCCGGACGTGCTCTTGCTCGACGAGCCGACGAACCACCTCGACATCCTGACGATCCGCTGGCTCGAAAAATTTCTATGCGCGCACGAGGGGTCGGTGCTCGTGATCTCCCACGACCAGCGCTTCCTCGACAACGTGGCGACGCACATCCTCGACATCGATTACGGCACGGTGACGCTCTACCACGGCAATTACACGGCGTTCGTGAAGGAGAAGCGCGCCGAGCGGGAGCGGCAGCAGGCGGAGGTCGAGCGAATCGAGGAGGTGATCGCGCACAAGCAGTCGTACGTGGACCGGTTCCGGTACAAGGCGACGAAGGCGAAGCAGGCGCAGAGCCGGCTGAAGCAGATCGAGAAGATCGAGGTGCCGGAGCTCGAGGAGAGCTCGCGGCGGACGCCGACGTTCAAGCTGTCGATCGCGCGGCCGAGCGGGCGGGACGTGCTCGACGCCTCCGGGATCAACAAGTCGTACGGGGACAAGCGGGTGCTCACCGCGGTGTCGCTGGTCGTGCGGCGAGGCGAGCGGGTGGCGGTGATCGGGCCGAACGGGATCGGCAAATCGACGCTGCTCAAGATCCTCGCCGACCGGCTCGAAAAGGACGCGGGCACGGTGCGCTGGGGGCACGAGGCGCGCGTGGGGTATTTCGCGCAGGATCACCGCGAGGTCCTGGACGATCCGGAGGCGACGCCGATCGGGATCATGAAAGCGGCGTGCCCGACGGAGCCGGAGAGCGCGGTGCGGGGGCGGCTCGGGCGAATGCTGTTCTCGGGCGACGACGTGAACAAGAAGGTGGGGCTCCTGTCCGGCGGCGAAGCGGCGCGGCTCTTGTTTTGCCGGATCCTCGTGGAGGAGCCGAACGTGCTTTTGCTGGACGAGCCGACGAACCACCTCGACGTGGAGGCGATCGAGGCGCTCGCAGAGGCGCTCGTGGCCTACGAGGGGACGCTCATTCTGGTGTCGCACGATCGATGGTTCGTCTCGAAGATCGCGACGCGCATTCTGGAGGTGCTCCCCGGCGGCCGGAACGATTTCCCGGGGACGTACGAGGAATACCTCGCGCGCTGCGGCGACGATCACCTCGACGCGGAGGCCGTGGTCCAGAAGGACAAGGCCGCGAAGAGCGCAGCGAAGGCGCAGGAGCCCGCGGCGCAGGTGTCGGGCTCGGCGTGGGAGGAGCAGAAGAAGAAGCGCAACCGGCTGAAGGAGCTGCCCGGGAAGCGCGACAAGGTGGTGGCGGCGATCGAGGCGGCCGAGTCGCAGAAACGAGAGCTCGAGTCGCGTTACTGCGAGCCGGGGTTTTTCGAGCGGACGAGCAAAGAGGACGTGGCGGCGCTGGATCGACGACAGAAAGAGCTCGATCAGAAGATCGAGGCCCTGATGCAGGAGTGGGAGGCGATCGAGAAGGAGCTCGCCGAGGGCGGGTGACGTCCGAGGGGACGGGTTGCCAGGGGTCGCCTGCGCGTGATAGCTGGCGGCCCGGAACAATGAGAAATTACGCGCTTCTGATGGCCGCCGGGTTCTTCGCGTCCGGATGTGGCCTCGTCAACCTTCAAACGAACATCCCGGGCCTGTCGGGGGAGTCGTCGGGGCCCGCGCAGGCGGGGCCTTTTGGCATGGTGCCCTATGACGAGGACGAGGTGGGCAAGGCGGTGCTCGCGACGTTCAAGTCGTGGAATTACGAGTCCTGCGAGGCCCACAAATGCGTGGGCGACTTCAGGAAGCAAGCGGGCGTGACGGAGTACCAGGACGCGAAGACGTACATCAATCATTTCAACCCGCGCCGGACGCTGAAGAACCCGGACCCGACGTGGCTCACGCACTGGGACAAGCTGTCGGACAGCGAGCTCGCCAACACGGCGGACGTCACGTACAAGGCGATGATCGTGGCGGCCATGCGCAGGACGTGGCTGGCGAAGTGCTATGCGGACTACGCCGCAATCGACAAGCAGGCGCGCGCGCTCGACGCGAAGTGGTCCGTCGAGATCGCAGAGGCGTCGAAAATCCCGGGCCCGTACGGGCGCATCGGCGCGCTGCTCGGCCTGCGGAAGAAGGCCAACGAGGATGTCCCGAAGACCGATCCGTACGTCGACAACCTGATGACGAAGGTCGGGTTTCAAAGGGAGCTGCGCATCGCGATCAAGCAGGCGTACGAGGCCACGGGGCGTGATTACCTGTACGCAATCGAAGGCCCGGGGGCGCCCGACAACGGCGTCCGCGCCCGGCTCGACGCCGCGACGGAGCGCGACATGTATTGCTTTCACGCGTCGGGCGGGGCGAACGCCTTCAGCAACTCGTACACGGAGGAGGGCGCCAAGTACGTGAAGCCTCTCTTCTCCGACGAGACGCTGAAGAAGATCGACCGGCTCCGCGAAAAGGAGTCGAAGAAGTCCGTCGACGAGGTGCGTCCGGCCTCCATCGAAAAGGTGTACATCGAGGACATCGCGAAGGGCGAAAAGGAGATGCCAGGGCACCCGAAGCTCGGATACATGTCGGAGACCAACGAGGTGACGAAAGTCACGCAGAACGGCGGCAAGACCGAGCTCGAAGCCTTTTACAGCTACACCAGCGAGTACCCCTACGATTGCGTGGAGACGAACCGGATCCACAGCATCCGGGATGGGCGGATCGTCTACCGGGAGATCTGCAAGACCGGCAAGCACACCCGCGAGTCGACGACGCGGATCACGCTCGGGGAGATGCCCGAGGGCGTGACGGTTCAGGTCGGCGACAAGCTCATGGGCTACGCGTTCGTGAAGCAGCACGAAAAGAAGAAGCCCACGGACACGAAGGCGGTGATCAAGGAGACGGAGCTCTGGGTGCTGGAGCTGCACCACCTGAAGAGCCTCCAGCGCAAGGGCAAGCTCGTCGGGCAGTGGTTCTGAGCCGCCCGACCTTCCCCGAGAGCCCCTGACGAGCGCCCTCCGGCACGAGCCCGGAGGGCCACGCTCGACCGCCTCCCCGAGCTCCGCGCCGGCCGGTTCGTCCACGTCCCCTGGACAAACCGTGCCGTGTTCGCGTAGAGCAGTCGTGGAGGTTTTACGTGGAACACGCAGAACGATCGGACACGACGAGCCTGATGGCGAGCCGCCCCGCGCGCGACGCCAGGTGGGCGGAGGACTTCCCGGAGGGCTCGGAGCGCCGCGCGCTGGACGAGCGGATGGTGACGGCGGACGGCTGGCTCGTCGACGAGGAGGCCGAGAAGCTCGAAGGGGAACTCTGCTTGCGATTCGGTTCGTCGCCGGAGGCGGCAGCGCTCCGCGTGAAGGATCCGAGGGGGCTTTGTCCCAAGGCGATCCTGCGCATCATGCGCCACGAGCAAGACGTGGTGCTGACGAGGGTCACGCCAGAGGACCTCGTGGCGGCGCTGCTCGACGGCGTGCCCGAGATGGAGACGGAGCTGCCTTCGGAGCTCGCGCCGATGTTCGTGTCGAGCCTGCAGGCGTTTTTCACGTTCGCAGACCGCGAGCTCGGGCTGCCACACGCGAAGGAATGCGCAGAGGTGCTCGACAAAGGAATGACGCTCGCCCTCACGCACGTGTTGCGGACAAGCCAAGAGCTCGACGCGCTGGAAGTGGAGGAGGACGACGAGGAGGCGTTGTTCGATCCGGAGGCGCTCCTCCACGCGATCCGAGAGCGCGCGCGACTGGAGCCGGCTCCGCGCCCTTCGACGACGTTGTCCCGCGCGGAGCGGAACAAGAAAAAGGCGCGACGGCGTACGCAGAAGGCGGGGCGACGGAAGAATCGGTGAAACGCGGTACAAAACGCGAAAGGCCGGCACGCTGTGAGCGTGTCGGCCTTTTTCGTTCTGGATCCGGGTGGGCCATGAAGGACTTGAACCTTCAGCCAATGGATTAAGAGTCCACTGCTCTACCAATTGAGCTAATGGCCCGGTTTTACTGCTTCGATTTTCAACGGCTCCCGAGCTCCCCTGCATAGAGTCGACTCGGAACCCGGTACGCCCGGCCCGATTCGAACGGGCGACTTTCGGATTCGAAGTCCGACGCTCTATCCAGCTGAGCTACGGGCGCATCCGCGCCGCCCTTCGGGTGGGACGCGACGAGGCTTCTACCCGTCCCGATGGGCCATGTCAAGCACCTGATTCGATTCTTTTTTCGTGTGGGCTGGCTCATGATCCCGCCACGGCTGAGTTCGGTCGCGCAAAACCCCACGATCGGACGTTCACATCCCCTCCCCCGCGCACGACGAGCGCGCTAACGTCCGCGGCATCATGCGTCTGCTCGCCCGGATCGCCGCGCCCCTCACCCTCGGCCTCGCGCTCGTCGCCCTGGGCCCGCGCGCCTCCGAGGCCGCTCCCGGCGCCAAGGCGGCGAAGTCCGAGCCCACGAAGGACAAGGGCAAGAAGGACAAGGGCGAGCCGAAGAAGGGCGCAGAGAAGGAGCGGAAGCCCAAAGGCGCGCTGTCGTCCGGCGCGCCAAACAAGGGCCGGCTGTACGGGGGCGAGAAGCTCGCGTCGAGCAAGTCGCTCGAGGTGCGCGGCGGCGCGCACGCGCACGGGCTGCCGGACCTCGTGCGGGTGCTGCGGCGCGCGGCCGCCAAGGTGAGCGGGAAGCATAAGGGGTCGGTGCTCTACGTGGGCGACCTGTCCGCGAAAAACGGCGGGACGCTCTTCGGGCACAACTCGCATCAGTCGGGGCGCGACGCGGACGTCGGCTTCTACATGGTGAGCGAGAAGGGCAAGCACGTGAACCCGCACAGGTTCGTGGCCTTCGGCAGCGACGGGCGCGCCCGCGGCGGCGAGGTCGTGCGCTTCGACGACGAGCGGAACTGGGCGTTCGTCGAAGCGCTGCTCACCGATACGAAGACCGACGTGCGGTACCTGTTCGTGTCAGCAGGCCTGCGCACGCGGCTGCTCAAGTACGCGGCGAAGAAAAACGTGTCGAAGGATCTCTACACGAAGGCCGCGTCGGTGCTGATGAGCCCCGCGGACGCAGACGTGCACGACGATCACTTTCACGTGCGGATCGCCTGTCCCGAGAGGATGCGGCCCACGTGCGTGGAGGAGTCGTACCTGCGCGGCGGCGGCGGAGGCAGCGCGGCGAACGCGGCGAACGCGGCGGGCGCGGCGGGCGCGGCGAGCAAGGACGCGAAGGGGGACGCGGCGCCGAAGGAAGAGGCGGGCGAAGCCAAGGAAGAAAACGAAGCCAAGGAAGCAGCGCCGCCCCCGCCCGCGGCCACGAAGGCCAAGAAGGACGAGGGCGGCGCGAAGGACGACTAATGCGTCAGGACCAGCGGAGAGAGCGCACGATCGCCTCGCGATCGGCCTCCTCGTTGTCACGTTCGTCCCACGGGCAGACGTAACTCGCCTGCACGACGCGGTCGCCGTTCGAGAGGAACCAGATCTGCACGAAGCAGCCACGCACGAGGTAGGTGGCCGTGGCGACGACGCCGTCGGGACGCTCGTGGGTGCCCATCTCGAGGGGTTCGAGCCTGCGGCGTTTGCCCCAGGCGCGCGCGAGGGCTTCGAGCTCTTCGGGCTCGCTGCCGGGTTGCTCGTCGTCGTCGTCGAAGAGCATCTCGGCCACCATGAGCCTGCCCGTGCCCCCTTCAGCCGCGAGCGCGACCGGAGGCAGGGTGCTCGGATCGGAATAGGTCACGTCCTCGAGACCGGACCAGGCGGGGGGAAGGTCGAGCGAATAACCGTGAAGGTTGAGCCGCATCACGCGGAGAAAACTAGCAAATCGACCGGTTCGATCAGGGGCGAAATGGAGGCATATCGGACAGGATATGTCCGATCTGAGGGCGGTCGTTTCTGGTCCGATCGGACGGAGATTGTCCGAAGTCAGGCTTGACTTTCGCCGATGTCGATCAGGACGGGGGCGTGGTCGCTCGGTCGTTCGAGCTCGCGGACGCTGCGGTCGACCCACACGTCCTTGGTGCGCGCGAGCAGCGGCGGCGTGACGAGGGCGAGGTCGATGCGCAGGCCGTGGTTCTTGCGGTAGGCGCCCATGCGGTAGTCCCACCAGGAGTAGATCTTGTCCTCGGGGTGGCGCTCGCGCAGGGCGTCGACGAGGCCCCAGGAGAGCAGGCGCCCAAGGGCGGCGCGCTCGTCCGGGTGGCAAAGGACCTGCCCCTCCCAGCGCTTGGGCTCGTGGACGTCGAGGTTCGTCGGCGCGACGTTGAAGTCGCCGCAAACGAGCAAGGGCTCGTCGGGCTTGTGGTGCGTGGCGAGGTCGAGGCCGAGCCGCTCGAACCAGGCAAGCTTGTAGGCGAAAGGCTTGGTGCCGACGGCCTGGCCGTTGGGCACGTAGACGTTGACGATGCGGACGCCCTCGATCGTGGCCGCGAGAAACCTGCGCGGGGCGTCGTCCTCGTCGCCGTCGAGGTTCTTCTTCACGTCCTCGATGCCGAGGCCGTAACGCGCGGCGATGGCGACGCCGTTGTAGGTCTTCTGGCCGAAATAAACGACGCGGTAGCCCGCGTCGCCGAGGGCCTCCTCGGGGAATTTGTCGTCCTCGACCTTGGTCTCCTGCATGCAGAGGACGTCCGGGCTCGCGCTCCCGAGGAAGGTGCGGAGGTGTTCGAGGCGGGCGCGGATCGAGTTCACGTTCCAGGAGGCGATTCGCATGGCGCCCCCTCCGTAGCCCGGAAAAACCCTCGCGAGAAGCCCTCAGCCGCCGAGGGCCGCCGAGAGGATGCGGAGCAAGCCCTCGGGGTCGTCGACGTGCACCCAGTGAGCGGCATTCGGCAGGATGTGCACGGCGAGGCTCGGGTCACGGGCCGCGAGCGCGAGCAGGCGCGCCCGATCGTCGGGGCTGACCGTGTCGGAGCGGCCCCCGATGACGAAGCCCGTGCGTCGGCGGCCGTCGGGCTGCTCGACGACATGCCAGAGGTCCTCGGCGAAGTAGTCCATGAGCAGCGCGCGAATCGCGGCGAGGTCGAGGCGGAAGCGGAAGGCGTCACCCTCGCGGCGCACGTTCATCGCGAGCCAGTCGGCCTCGGCCCGCGAGACGCCGTGGGAGGTGACGAGCTCGAGGAATCGCTCGCGGGACGGGAGCTCGGCCGGGAAGGATTCGAGCATGGCGAGGACCTTCGCCGCGCCGACGTTCTCCATGCCGAACGGGCGCGCGCTCGGGGTCGAATCGAGCACCCAGAGCTGGTCGAGCTCGCCGCGCCTGCGATCGGCGTACGCGAGCGCGACCTTGCCGCCGAAGGAGTGGCCCATGACGCCGCGCACGGGAAGCGGGAGCGCCCCAGAGAGCCGGACGAGATCGTCGGCCGCGGCCCCGAGCGTGTGGGGGGGCGGAAGCGAAGTGGAGAGGCCGTGCGCGCGGAGGTCGACGAGCACGAAGGCATAGGAGGGGCACGCCGACGCGAGCGCGCGGGCGAACGTGCGAAAGTTGCCGCCGGAGCCGAAGATCCCGTGGAGCACGAGCATGCAGCACGAAGGCGACGCGCCGGGCGCGGTGACGATGGCGTGGTGGGGAAGCGTGGCGGGCTCGTGCATGGCGTCCTGGATGTGGCCGTACGGGAGAGGCCGGAGTCGGAGAAGAGGGGTAGCATGTGCGCATGAAGAAGAAGGCGCGATCGAAGCCTGGCGGCCCTGCGAAGACGACCGGAGACAAGTCCGGAAACACACCCACCTTGCCGACGAAGCTTTCGAACGCGTCCTTCGAAAAAATCGAACTCGACGACGTCACGATGGCCGACGCGAAGGTGCACGACACGACCTTCGAAGGCGCGTCGTTCGACGACGTGAGTTTTTCCCGGGCGACGATCCACAACGCGTCGTTCGAGGACACGAAGCTCGACGACGCGAGCTTCGCGCGAGCGAAGGTGAAGAACGTATCGTTTGAGGACGTACGGTTCGACGATGTGACGTTCGCAAAAGCACGGGTCCACAACGCTTCCTTCGAAGGGGCGTCGCTCGACGACGTGAACCTCGCCGGCGTGACGATCACGAACTGCGCGATCGAGGGCCTGACGATCGATGGAGTGCGAATCGATCTTCTGTTGCAGCACAAACGATCCGGCGCGCCGCGCGGCGGCGACACCTGATCGAAGCTCCGAGGGGATCGTTCGGTTTTCCCGATGGATCGGGGGACGGGTCAGGCCTCGATGAGGCCGGTGCGGACCGCGATGCGCGTCAGCTCGACGGCGCTTTTGCAGCCGAGCTTCGCGTAGATCCGCACGCGGTGCGTCTCCACGGTCTTCGGGCTGATCGTGAGCCGCGCGGCCGTCTCGCGCGTGGAGATGCCCGCCGCGAGCAGGCGCAAGACCTGTCGCTCGCGCGGCGTGAGCGCATCGAGGCCGCCCGTGCCCTCGGGCGCAGGCTTGCGCATCGCGCGGACGACAGCCCCCGCGATGCGCTGGCTGAGCGGCGCGCCGCCGCTCGCGATGCGTCGAATGCCGTCGATGACCTCGGCGAGCTCGCTGGTCTTGACGAGGTAGCCCTGCGCGCCGGCACGCAGCGCCTCGGCGACGCGGAATTCGTCGTCGTAGCAGCTCAGCACGAGCAGCTTTGCGGAGGGCACCTGGACGCGAAGGGCCGCGAGGAGCTCGATGCCGTCGCGGTCGGGGATGTTCAAGTCGACCAGCACGACTTCGGGCTTGATCGACTGCACTTCCCGAAGCGCGTCGGCCGCCGTCCCCGCTTGCCCGACGACGGTCATCCCCGGCTCTGCCTCCAGCGCTTTGGCAAAACCCTCCCGCAACACGGGATGATCATCGATGAGGTAAACGCGGATGCTGTTATTCGTGTCCGACATGACAAGGACCGCCCTTCATCGAATTGGGCCTCAGCCTGACTCGCGCGTCAAGTGCGGCTGTGGTCGGGCGCACGCGGAACACGCCCTACGGAAAGTCCCTACCCCGATCGATTTCCGCCTGGACAAACGACCCCACCCAACCCAGCCAGCCGTTCGCAACGTATGAATCGATCGTCCGGCGGCGGCAAGGGGTCCAGAGGCTCGACGACGCGGGGATCCTGCTCGATGGAAGGGGCCCATGAGCCCGAGCCCGAACGTGCCGGCCGCGCCACCCGGTTGCCCCGACGACAAGAAGTCCGGAGCCTCGGTTTTAATCGTGGATGACGATGATGCCCTGGTCGAAGCTCTTTCCGATCTCCTGCGAGAAGAAGGCTACGACGTAGAAGCCCACACCGTGGCAAGCGAGGCGCTCGCGCGGCTCGTAGCAGGCGCACGGCCCGACGTGATTCTCCTCGATTACTTGATGCCCGAGATGAAAGGCGACGCGTTCCTCGCCGCCCTCGATCGCGCAGGAATCGACGTCCCCGTGATGGTGCTCTCCGCGATGAACGAGTCGCGGCTCGACGTGCCCGTCCGCCGGGTGCGCGCGATGATCCGCAAACCCTTCGACCTCGAAAAGCTGCTCGACGAGCTTTCGCGGCTCGCCGCCTGAACGAGCGCCCCGTACGCCCGGCCGTTTCGCGCGTCCGTGCGCAGCGGGTGCAAATGCCACGGCGCTGCACGGATCAGGAGACGCGGAAGGGGGGCGCAGGGACGGCACGATCCTCGCTCGATCGACGGGGCTCATGACGTCCACCGCTGCCGCCGAGATCCAGGAGCCCGCGCCCGATCGCTCGTCGGGGTTCGTCACGACGTCCCCCCTGCCCGAGCTCGATCACCTCTTTCGGCTGTTCGTGCTGAGCTGGGAGCTCGACGGGACATCGGCACAAACGCCCGCGTCGATGCGGGCGCTCGGCCTCGTAGGCGCTCTGCTCGATCGAGGCGCGCGGGTGGCCCTCGTGACCGACACGAGCCTCGGGGCGCTCCTGCCCGCCATCGAGGCGTCGATCGCCGTCGAGCCGAGGAAACGGCTGTACGCCGCGGCCGACGGCGGCGAGCACATGTTCGGGTTCGACCACCGCGGCAGGCCCATCGAGATCGTCCCCACGGCCGATCACGGGGACGCGCTCTCGTTCATGATGCGCGAGCTCGTGAAGCCGCTCGGGATCGAGCCCGAGGACGTGCTCGTCGTGGGCGAGGGGCCGGGGCTCTCCGGGCTCGCGGACATCCTGGAGCAGCAGCTCGCGCTGGAGGCGCAGATGGGGCCGTTCGCGCCGCCGCGGGACCCTTCGTGGGTGATCGTCGAGAGCGGCTTCGACGTGGCGCGGGAGCACGAGATCGAGTCGCTGCTGACGATCGCGAACGGCTACCTCGGCGTGCGCGGGTCGCTCGCGGAGGGCAGCAGCGTGTCGCGGCCGGCGACGTTCCTGGCGGGGGCGTTCGAGCTGTCGTCGGACGTGTCGCCGGTGCCGGAGCTCGTGATCGCGCCGGATTGGGGGCGCCTTCGGTTCACGGTGGAGGGCGAGGCGTTCGGGGTGGAGACGACGGCGATGGAGCGGCACCACCGGACGCTCGACATGCGGCGCGGGCTGCTCCTGCGGGAAGGGCTCGGGACGGGGCCGGGCGGGCACGCGACGCGGATCCGGACGGCGCACGTCGCGTCGCTCGCGAACCGGCACGCGCTCTTGGAGGCGGTGGAGATCACGCCGCAGAATTTCTCGGGCACGGTGGTCATCGACGCGGTGCTGTCGGGCGACGTGAAGAGCGGGAGCGGCTCGTCGCACTGGGCCGGGTTCGAGCCGCGCCACGGGCTCGTGGGGCCGATCCTCGTGGGAAAGACGCACGGGGGGCTCGAGCTCGCGCTCGCGTCGCGCACGACGGCGGCCGATCCGGGGTCGCTCGAGATGCGCTGCGAGCGGGAAGTCGGGCCGGTGTCGGCGATGGAGCAGTGCAGGCTGCACGTCAGGCTCGGCGAGTCGAGCGTGCTCCATCGCGTGGTCGGGATGTTCACGTCACGGGACGGGACGGCGCCGGTGCACCGGGCGGAGCTGCTCGAACGGGAGGCGGCGGCGACGTCGTTCGACGTGCTGCTCGAGGCGCACGTGGCGGCGTGGCAGGCGCGGTGGAAGCAGTCGGACGTGGAGATCGTCGGCATGCCGCGGATCGAGCGGGCGCTCCGGTTCGCGCTCTACCACCTGATCGCGACAGTGCAGCCGCACGATCCGCGCTGCTCGATCGGGGCGCGCGCGCTCTCGGGCGAGGCGTACCGCGGTCACGTCTTCTGGGACACGGAGATCTTCATGGTGCCGTTCTACGTGCACACGTGGCCCGAGGCGGCGCGGACGCTCCTGCTCTACCGGCACCTCACGATCGACGGGGCGCGGCGCAAGGCGAAGAAGCTCGGCTACGAGGGCGCGCTCTACGCGTGGGAGTCGGCGGACACGGGGGACGAGACGACGCCGGAGTTCGTGCGCAGCCCGCTCGGCGAGATCATGCCGATCCTGTCGGGGTTCGAGGAGCACCACATCAGCGCCGACGTGGCGCACGCGATCTGGGCCTACGCGCAGAGCACGGGCGACGAGCGGATCCTGCGCGAGGAGGGCGCGGAGATCCTGATCGAGACGGCGCGCTTCTGGGTGAGCCGCGGCGCCATCCAGGCCGACGGCAGGTTCCACATCGACCGGGTGATCGGGCCCGACGAGTATCACGAGAGCGTGGACGACAATGCGTTCACGAACTGGATGGCGCGGCAAAACCTCCGGTATGCGGTGACGATCGCGCGGGGCGTCGGGAGCGCGAAGGCGGCCGCGCTCGGGGTCACGCCGGACGAGATCTCACGCTGGGAGACGATCGCCGCGCGGATGTACCTCGGCGAGGACCCACGCACGGGGCTCCTCGAACAACACAAAGGGTTTTTTGATCTCGAATACGTCGACGTCGCCGCGTTCTCGCCGCGCACGGTGCCGATCGACGTGCTGCTCGGTCGAGAGCGGACGCGGAAGTCGCAGGTGGTGAAGCAGGCGGACGTGGTGCAGCTCCTGGCGCTGCTCTGGGACGAGTTTTCACCCGACGTGCGGCGAGAAAATTTTCTCTATTACGAGCCACGCACCGCGCACGGCAGCTCGCTTTCGCCGGGGATCCACGCGCTCGTGGCCGCGCGGCTCGGGCTCCTCGCGACGGCCACGCGATACCTCGAACAGACGGCGTCGATCGATCTCGGCAACAACATGGGCAACGCCGCGGGCGGCGTGCACGCGGCGGGGCTCGGGAGCCTGTGGCAAGCCGTGGCCTTCGGCGTGGCGGGCCTGCGCGCCGCGCCCGACGACCCCGAGACGCTGATCGTCGAACCGACGCTCCTGCCGGGCATGCGGCGCGTGTCCTTGCCCATGCAGGTCCGCGGTCGCTCGCTCCAGGTGCACGCGCTGCCGGGCGCGGTGGAGGTGCACGTGGTCGAGGGGACGGCGCCGCTCGGGGTCACCGTCTTCGGGGCGGGGGGAGCGAGGCACACGGTGCGCGCCGAGCCGGGACGAGCCTACGCGGCGCGGCGCGATGAAAAAGGGTTTTTGGCCTGGGAGGAGGTCGAGCCATGAAGCCGGCGGAGCTCGCGGAAGGATTGGCCCACGGCGTCGAGCGAGGCGCCGAGGAAGGGCCGCGCAGCGAGGCGCGGCCGAAGCGGCACCGGGTCCTCGTGGCCCTGAATGGCGAGGACGCGGCCGCGGCATCGGCGGCGATCGCGATGGGCAGGCTCGTGGCGAGGACGCTGCACGAGCCGCTGCACGGGATCTTCGTGTCGAAGGCGAAGGTCGTGGCCGCCGAGCTGCCGAAGCTGCTCGGGCTGCCCACGCACGCGCTCGACGGCGTGGTGCTCGACGTGGAGGTCGGCGAGCCCGGGGAGCGGATCGTGGCCTTCACGGAGGCGCACCCGACGGCGTTCGTGATCGTGGGGGCCGCGATCGACCCGCACGGCGTGCTCGGGGTCGGCGACCTCGCGGCGCACACGATCGAGCGGTCGCACGCGCCGGTGATCGTGGTGCGGCCGGAGGAGCGGCTCTCGCTCGCGCGGATCCTCGTGCCCCTCGACGGGACGCCGAGCACGGCGAGCGTGCTCGAGCCGGCGGGGGATCTCGCGCGGCGGGCGGGCGCCTCGCTCGACCTCGTGCTCGTGGGCGAGGCGCAGCACGGCCCCCACGTGGAGCCGGGCGCGATGGGCGCGCCGCAGTACGTCGACCAGCCCCATCACGAGTGGCCCGCGTTCTCCGCCGAGTTCGTGCATCGATTCGCGAAGACCATCGGCCACTGCCCCGCGGACGTGCCGACGCGCTTCTTCCTCGGCGCCGGCGACCCGGCGGACGAGATCCTCCGCTTCGCCGACCTCCTCGCCGCGGATCTCACCGTGCTCGTGTGGCACGGGCTGCGCAGCGAGGAGCACGGAGCGGTCTTCGAGCGCGTCCTGCGCAAGGCGACGTGCCCCGTGCTCGTGCTGCGTTGTTGCCCCTGAGGGGGGATCGGGCCGCCTCGGTCATATTCCGTCCGAAACATCTGACCTACCTCGCCAGGAGGACCGGGCGGGGGGCGGGGTCGGGTGGTATCTTCCGGCGATATGCCCGCACGTGAGCTGACCGCAGCGGAGTGCCTGAAGCGCATCGAGCCCGCGGAGCTGTCGTTCCAGACGACCGAAGAGGTGGAGCCCGTCTCGGGCATCGCAGCGCAGGAGCGCGCGCTCGCGGCGCTCTCGTTCGGGCTCGACATACGGCACTCACGGTTTCACGTGGTCGTCGTGGGTCCGTCCGGGTCGGGACGGACCTTCTGCGCGCGTCAGGTGGCGCGGAGGCTCGCGTCGACGCTGTCGACGCCGGACGACATGTTGCTTCTTCCGAACCCGCGAAGGCCGAGCGAGCCGACCGTGCTGACGCTGCCCGCGGGCGAAGGCCGTCCGTTCACGGAGGCGATGGAGGAGCTCTACGCAAAACTCCTGGAGTCGATCCACGGCGCGACGGAAGGCGAGCGATGGAAGCAGGCGCGGGCGCGGGGGCAGCGTCGCGTGGAGGCCGAGGAGTCGCGGCTCGAGGAGGAGCTGCGCACGCAGGCGAAGGGGCTCGGGCTCGACGTCGTGCGCGCGGGGCGCGAGTTCCAGGTGACGCCGCTCGTCGACGAGAGCCCGCCGAGCGAGTCGATCCGGCAGATCACGACGGCGATCGAGGCCTTCGAGGAGCGGCTCGCCGAGGTGCAGGACGAGGCCGACTCGGAGCTCCGCGGGACGACGAAGCAACTCCTCGGCGACGCGGTGAAGGCGTGCTTCTCGCCGGTGCGCGCCCGCTTCGAGGGCCGGGACGAGCTGCTCGCGTTCCTCGGCGAGGTGGAGACGCTCGTCACGCGCGAGACGCGCCTGCTCGTGGACGAACCCGGCAATGACGAACAGCCCGTGCTCGTGCGGGGCATCGTCGTGCCGACGCTGCTCACCGAGCACAAGCCCGGGTCGGGCGCGCCGGTCGTGGAGGTCCCGTACCCGACCTTGTCCGCGCTGTTCGGCCGGAGCTACGCGCCGCCCGACACGGGCACGCCGCCGGAGCCGGGGTTTGCCGTGGCAGGCGCGCTGCACCTGGCGAACGGGGGATTTTTGATCCTGCCGGCGAACGCGCTGCTCAAGAACGAGGCGCTCTACGAGCAGCTCAAGGCGTGCTTGCTCGCGAGCAAGTTCATCGTGCCCGAGCACAACCCCACGTATTACCGCGGCACGAGCGAGGAGCTCATGTTCCCGCCGATGCAGCTCGACCTGAAGGTCGTGCTCATCGCGAGCCCCGACCTCTACCAGGACCTGCACGAGGCCGACCCCGAGTTCTCGCAGCTCTTCAAGGTGCAGGCGCGCTTCGAGGGCACGATGCCGCTCGCGGCGGCGCTCGCGACCTACCCCTCGTTCCTCGCGGACATCGTGCGCGAGCGGCGCCTCTTGCCGCTCACGTCGGACGCCGTCGCCGAGCTCTTTTTTTACGGCGGCCGACTCGCCGAGAGCCAGCGCAAGGTCACGGCGCAGCTCGGCCTGCTCGCGGAGGTCGCGACGGAGGCGAGCTACCGCGCGGCGCGAAAGGACAAACGCATCGTCGACGGCGCCGAGATTTGCAGCGCGCTCGCGGCGGCGCGCAGGCGCAGCGATCATTTCCGCGACCAGGTCCACGAGCTGCTCGCCGACGGCACGATCCGCATCGAGGTGACGGGCCGGCGCGTCGGCCAGGTCAACGCGATCTCGGTCTTGAGCGACGGACCGGTCACGTTCGGCAGGCCGTGCCGCGTCACGGCCGTCGTGTATCCGGGGACCGAGGGGCCCGTGAACATCGCGCGCGAGGTCGAAATGAGCGGCCCGATCCACGCGAAGGGCGTGCTCGTCCTGTCGGGCTTCTTGTCGCTCCGGTTCGCGCAGCTTCGCCCGCTCTCGTTTGGCGCCTCGCTCGTCTTCGAGCAGACGTACGAGGCGATCGACGGCGACAGCGCCTCGTCGAGCGAGCTGTACGCGCTGCTCTCGGCGCTCTCCGGGTATGCGCTCCGGCAGGACCTCGCGGTGACCGGCAGCGTCGATCAGCAAGGCGGCGTCCTGCCCGTGGGTGGCCTCAATGAAAAAATCGAGGCATTCTACGATCTCTGCGCGGCCAAAGGCCTCACGGGCAACCAGGGCGTCCTGATCCCGGCCACGAATCAGCACGCGCTGATGTTGCGCGGGGACGTGGTCGAAGCTATCGAGCGCAAACAATTTCACGTTCACGTGATTTCTGCGGTCGAAGAGGGTATCGAGCTGCTCACAGGTTCGCCCGCAGGTATCGCGGACGACACCGGCCATTACCCTGCGGGCACGGTCTTCGGCGCGATCGAGCATCGGCTCGAGCGGTTCTGGCGCGCGATTTCGGAGACCGGGCGCGCGCGTTAGCCCGGAGAACGCTAGAAAAACCGACCATTCCAACGCCCGGGTTCGCCCGGACGATGGGCCTCATCTTTCGTTCGTCCCTCCGCCGTTTTCTTGCTGCACCAACGACCGGCCTTGCCTGTAGACTGTCGACCGGCCGAGCGGCCCCACGTGGAGCGGGGCCGGCAGGCCGCGATGTGGAGCAGCTTTTCAAGGAGTGGCCATGCGGAGCTTGGTGAAGTGGATCGGTCTCGTCGGCCTTGCAGGCAGCACCGCGCTGGGCGCCGCATGCACGGCCACGAGCGGTCGCAACGTCTTTGGCGACGGGGGTTCCGGGGGCGAGGAGTGGAACGGCGGAATGGGCGGGCAGGGCGGCACCGCCGGCTCGAACACCGACGTCGGCGGCTCGTTCGTCGGCCCGGGCGGGGGCGGCAACGGCGCCGGCCAGCCCGTATGCGACACCGACATCAACGCGGACGACGACGGCGACGGGTTCAGCGAGGCGACGGGCGATTGCAACGATTGCGACGCGAACGTCAGCCCGAACTCGGTCGAGGTCGTCGGGGACGTGATGAACCCCGCGTACAAGCCCGCGGACGAGAACTGCAACATGGTGGCCGACGAGCCGGTCGAGACCTGCGACGGGGCCCTCGCGGTCGACAGCATGGATCCCTTCGACGCGGCGCGCGCGGTGGAGCTCTGCAAGGTCGCCACGCCGGGCGGCACGGATTGGGGCGTGGTCAGCGCGCAATGGGTCATGGCCGACGGCTCGCCGGCCAACGGCAGCACGAACTATCACCTCGGCCACGGCATCCTCAGCGGCTTCGGCCCGAACGTCACGCCGCGGGCGGGCAGCAAGATCTTCGGCGTCTCCAGCGGCGCGGCGCGCCAGCCCTCGGATCCGGGCTACCAGAGCCCGGGCGGCTTCACCAAGGGATATTCGAGTGGCCATCCTCAGGGCTTCCCGAAGGAGTCGCCTGCTTGTCCGGGCAAACTCACGGGGACGCCGTTCGACGCCACGGCGGTCGAGCTCGAGATTCGCGTGCCGCAGAACGCGAAGGGCTTCTCGTTCGACTTCAACTTCTACACGTACGAATGGCCGGTCTTCATTTGCAGCCAGTACAACGACTTCTTCGTGGCGATCCTCTCGCCGATCCCGGACGGACAAACGGACGGGCAGATCTCGTTCGACATGCAGGGTAACCCCATCAGCGTGAACAACGCGTTCATGAACGTGTGCGGCTGCGCGGGCGGCCCGCCCTGCACCGCGGGCGGCAAGACGTTCGATTGTCCGCTCGGCACGGCGGAGCTCGACGGCACCGGCTTCGAGGGCCACGCGGCGACGAGCTGGCTGAAGACGCAGGCGCCCGTCACGCCGGGCAGCACCATTCGCATTCGCTGGGGCGCCTACGATTCGGGCGACGGCTCCCTCGACTCGACGGCCGTCATCGACAACTGGCAATGGAGCGCCGAGGCCGGCACGACCGTCGGCACGACCCCGGTCCCGCCGATTCCGAAGTAATCGCGAATCGCCTCAGCGGTGATCCCACCGGAGCCCGACGTTGATCTGGCGGAACCCGCCCGTTTGAATGCCGTCGGGCAACCTCGTCGCCACGAACACCTGATCGAGCGCGTTCTTCACCGTGAGGAGCGCGCCGAGCCCCGTCTTCGCGTGGCGGTACCGCAATGCCACGTCGACGAGGTGATACGACGGCACGATGCCGATCCGCCCCGTGGGGTCCACGAGCACCGTGTTGTATTCGTCGGCGAATTGATCGCTCATGAAGCTCCACGCGACCTGCGCTCCGATCCCGATGCGGTGCTCGACGTCGAGCGTCGCGCTCGCCGTGTGGAGCGGCGCGTACGGCAGGCGATTGCCGTCGAAGGGGCCGCCGCGGAACGTCGCGACGGAATACGTGTAGCGGCCCGTCACGTCGACCATGAGCGGCAGGGAGAGGGCCTGGCCGATGCCGAGCGTGACCTGGGCCTCGACGCCCTTGTGCAGGGTTTGTCCCCCATTCGCGAGCTCGCTCTGTTGCCCGCTCGCCTCCGTGCCCGTGACGATCTGGTTGCGGAAGCTCATGACGAACCCCGTGACCTCGGCGCGAATCCATTTCGGCCTCGCGAGCCGCATGCCGATCTCGTAGTTCGTGCTCTGCTCGGCGTCGAGCTGCGCGTCCTGGCCGCCCGGGGAAATGGCGGCCGACACGCGCGGCGGCGCATACCCGACGTGCACGCCCCCGAAGACGTTCAGCTTCGGCGTGCCGTACACCATTCCAATGCCGGGCATCACCGCGACCGAATCACTCGTGCCGCGGTTCGTCACGTCCTTTGACGTTCCGCTCTCCGCCGTCCGATCCACGCTGCGCAGGTTCGCCGCATACTCGACGCGGACGCCGGGCGTGACGAGCAGGTCGTCCCGGAACGCGAGGCGGTCCTGGGCATACGCGGCGAACGCGAACGTGCGGTGGTGCTCGCGGTCCTGGACGTTGCCGGCCTCCGTCTCGATGATCTCGCCCTGGAATTGCTTTCGATCGGCCGTCTCCACGTGCCCGCGCACGCCGGCCGAGATCGTGTGGCGCACCCGGCCCGTCTCGAAGCGGTGCTCGATACGCGGCTCGATGCCGAGGACCTCGTATTCGCGGTCCCGGACCATCGAGGTGTTGCGGAAATAAACCGCGGCGCCCGAGACCGTCGGATCGCCGACGATCCGCTCGTAGCTGACGTCCGGCCTGGCCTCGCGGTCGTAGTTCTGCCGGCGCCAGACGCGGTCCGTGATGTAGCCATAGACGGTCGTGCGCAGCCGCGTCGCCTCGGAGATGCGGTATTCGTGGGTGAGCGAGGCGTCGTAGCGGCGCACGTTGAACTGGTCGTGCGGCGCGATCGACGGGGTGCGCGGGTCGAGCTCGAACATGCGGCGCGTCAGGCCCACGTACGTCGAGCGCGAGAACTCGTCGTACACCGCGATCTTGAACGTGGCCTCGCCGCGCGCCGAGGTCGGGAACGCGATCTTGCCCAGGAAATCCGTGGCGTGGAACTCGATCCCGCGGAAGCCGTCGCCTTGCTTGCGGGTCAATTGCAGCACGTACCGCGCGTCGCCGGCCGTCCCGCCGTAGAGGCCCGAGAGCTTGTAGTAGTTGCGCTGGCCCGCCTGCGCTTCGAGCGACCACTCGGGTTTGTCCGGGGGCAGCGCCGTGAGGAAGTTGACGACCCCGCCAATGGTTTGAGGTCCGAATAAAATGCTGCCCGAGCCCTTCACGACCTCGACCGCGCGGATGCGCTCGACGGGCGTCGAGTAGTAGAGATCGGGCTCGCCGTAGGGGTTGATCGCGACGGGGATGCCGTCTTCGAGAATGAGCACCTGCCGGCTGCGCGTCGGGTCGAGACCACGCATGCCGATGTTGAGGCGCAGGCCGAGGCCCTCCTCCGGGCGCACCACGACCCCCGGCACGCGCCGCAGGATCTCGCCCGTCTCCGCGGGCATCGCGCGGCGGATCTCCTTCGCGCCGATCAACGTGCCCGAGCCCGGGACCTTCTGGAGCGCGTCGTCGCTCCGGCCGAGCACGCTCACCTCGATCACCGCGGGCGGCGGCCGCTGCGCTTCGGCCGCGGCCTCACCTTCCTTCGACTTTTCCGGAGCGGCTTCGGGCTTCGCCTCGGCCTTCGCGGGCGCCTCGTTTGGCGGGGCCTCGGAGGCGGAGGGCGCAGGTTTGGCCTCGTCGGCGAAGGCCGGCGTCGCGCTGGCGAGCAGGAAAAACGAGCCGAGCAGGGTGCGAGGATGCATGCGGTTCTCGATTCGAGTCGATGCCGTGTAACGTTCTTGAAATTGAAAGTCAACAGCGATGTCGCGCTGGATTTCAACTCGGGGAGGCGTATACGCTGGGGACGATGCCGCCTCGGATTCGTGATCGTGCCCGGACACACGCCCCGGCCCTGTTCGTGGCCCTCGTCCTCGCGTCGGGTTGCGGCGCGCCCGCGGCCGAGACGCCCCTGAAGCCCCCGGCGCCCGAGCCGGGCTGCGCCATCCTTTCGATCAACGATACCTATCGGATCGAATCCTTGCCGCGCGGCCGAGGCGGCATGGCGCGTGTCCGTACGCTCCGGAAGAAGCTCGAAAAAACGTACCCGGACCTCGTGGTGCTGCACGCCGGCGACCTCCTGTTTCCGTCGCTCCTCAGCAACAGGTACAAGGGCGGGCAGATGATCGAAGCCGTGAACCGGCTCGACGGCCGGGAGGGGAACGACGAGCGGCTCTTCGTGGCCCTCGGCAATCACGAGTTCGACAAGGAGGATCCGAACGTCCTGTCGGCGCGGCTCGCGGAGTCGGAGTTCCGCTGGTTATCGAGCAACGTGCATTTCAAGATCGACGAAGAGGGCAAACCCGCGGTCACATGGCCCGAAGGCAAGGTGCTGCCGCGGACGATCGTGCAATGCGGATCGCTGAAGGTCGGGATCTTCGGCGTGACGATCGGCGCGAAGGCACCGTACGTTGCGGCGATCCACGACCCGATCGAAGCCGCGCGCGCGCAGACGGCGGCGCTGCGAAAGGAGGGCGCGGACGCGGTCGTCGGGCTCACGCACCTCTCGATGAGCACGGACCAGGCGCTCCTCGGACGGCTCGGCGCCGAGGGACCGGACGTCCTCGTCGGTGGGCACGAGCATCAAAAGCAAAAGTTCATGGCCGGGAAGCGCGGCATCTACAAGGCCGACGCGGAGGCGGTGACCGCGAACGTGCTCCGGATCGCTCGATTGAAGGGTGACCTCCATATCGCGCACGAATGGATCCCGCTCGAGGATCCGTCCGTGCCCGAGGATGCCGACATGAAGTCGTGGGTCGATGCCACGTTACGAAAACACGAGGACGAATACTGCCCGCAGCAGAAGCCGCCCGCGGGCCCGGGGTGCCTCGGCGAGGTGCTCGCCACGGCGGGGGAGGACCTCGTCGCCGAGGAGCTCGACATTCGTCGCTTCGAGACGAACCTCGGAGACTGGATCCTCGACCTCGCGCTCGGCGCCTTTCCCGACGCGAAGAAGCGCCCCGACGTCGCCTTCGTGAACAGCGGATCCCTCCGGCTGAACCTGAACTTGCCCAAAGGCGAGCCGATCACGCGGCGGCATATCGAGGAGCTCTTCGCGTATTCCGCGGAGCTGCGGCTCGTGGAGATCAACGGGGAGACGCTGCAGCAGGTCTTGAACCGCAGCATCGAGGACTGGACGGGACAGGGGCATTTTCTGCAGATCGCCGGCCTCGCATTCGAGCACGACCCGGCCGCGAAGACGGCCACGAGGTTGACGTTGCTCGGCGACAAACCCCACAAGATCGGACCGAAGGACGTGATCTACGCAGTGACGACCGAGTTTTTGGTCACGCCGAATCCGAAGACGAACCAGGACGGATACACGATGCTGAATCCATCCATGGTCGTGGCCAAGGGGCGGGACCTGAAGCAGGTCGTCGTGGACGCGCTCGGCGCGCTTCACGCGCAGGGAAAACCGCTCGCGCCGATGGTCGACGGGCGAATCTGCAATACGCAGCGAAAAGGGGTTTGTCGAGCCCTGCCCTGAGCCGCTAGAGGACCCGCCGCACCCGCCGCCGCTCCTCGATCATGTGCTGCGTGATCCGTTGCTTGCCGTCGGCGCCCTCGACGAGCGTCCAGACGTCGTGCTCGCGCTTGCGGCCGGCGCTCGCGAGCAGGATGTCGGCCGCTCGTTCGGCCGGAATCAGGCCGTCCGGGCGGCCCGGCAATTCGACGACAGCGACGCGCGCGGCGAGGCCCTCCATCACGTCGAGCATGTGCTGCACGACGCGACGGAAGGCCTCCTCGCCGAACCCCTCGCGCGGACCCGCCCCGAAAAACAGGAGCTTGTCGAACGTGAGGCGCGGCTTGGCCGGGACCATCAAGACCTCGCCGAGCTTGCCCGTCAAAAAGCCGCTGCGCAAAAGCCCGGACAGGTGCCCGGCGAGGCGCCAATCACAAAGGCCGAAGGTGCCGTGCACCGGGCGCGCGTCCGCCCACACGCTGCACGCGAGGATCTCGGTGTCGAGATCATCGAGGCTCGTGAGCTCGGGGTTGCAGAAGCGGAGCTCCACGTCCCGCCTCGCTACACGCTGATCGCGCCCTTGCGGAACTCGCTCCGGGCGATCTTGACGTTCACGCAGGACGGTTTGTCCGCGGCGAAGGCCGCGTCGAGCGCGGGGCCGAGGTCCTCGGTGCGCTCGACCCAGTAGCCCACGCCGCCGAGCGCCTCGACGACCTTTTCATAACGCGTGTATTCGAGCGCCGTGGCCGGCGCGCGCTCCGTGCCGTACAGATCGACCTGACCGCGGCGAATCTGCATCCACGCGGCGTCGTTGCCGATGATGCTGACGACCGGAATCCCTTGCCGCGCGAGCGCCTCGAACTCGGCCGCGTTGAAGCCGAACGAGCCGTCGCCGTAAATGAGCACGACCTTCGCGCCCGGACGGGCGAGCTTCGCGGCCATCGCATACCCGGGGCCGACGCCGAGCGTGCCGAGCGGGCCGGGATCCATCCAGAGCTGCGGCCATTCGAGCTTGATCACGTTCGCCGCAGTGGCCACGAAATCGCCGCCGTCGCCGATGACGATGTCCTCCTTGCCGAGGCGCTTTCCGATCTCGTCGCAGACGCGCAGCGGGTTCGGCGGGTCGGTCGTGGCGTCGATCTCGGGCTGCATCTTGGCCCGCGACTTGTCCTCGGCCGCGCGCATCGCCGCGATCCAGCCGGGCGCGCGCTTCTCCTTCACCTCGGCGAGCAGCTGCTCGAGGACGAGGCCGCTGTCGCCGTGAATGGCGACGTCGACCTTGCGGTTTCGTCCCATCTCGTTGCCATCGAGGTCGATCTGAACGACGCGGGCGCCCGGGTTGATGGCGCGGCCGTATTCGAGGCGGAAATCGAAGGGCGTGCCGAGGACGACGCAGAGGTCGGTTTGTCCGAGCGCGACGCGGCGCGAACGGGCGAAGAAGTTCGGGTGCGCGTGGGGCAGGCCGCCGCGCGCCATGCCGTTCAGGAAATACGGGGCGTCGATGGCGTCGGCGAACGCGCGCAGGATGTCCTTGCGCGGCGACCAGCGGAGCTGCGTGCCGACGATGAACATGGGCCGCTCGGCCTCGCGCAGCATGGCCGCGGCGCGGGCGATCGCGTGCGGATTGCCGCCGGGGCGCGGGGGTTCGTCGAAGGGCACCGTGGCGGGCGGGGCGTCGTCGCCGAAGTTCATGAGGAGATCGAGCGGCATCTCCAGGAAGACGGGGCCGGGGACGTTGCCCTGCGCGATGCGGAAGGCGGCGTCGATGTACTCCTGGATGCGCTCGGTGGAGGGGACGGAGACGCTCCACTTCGTGATGGGGCGCATGAGCTCGACGTGGTTCATGTCCTGGAGCGAGCCCATGTCGGCGAGCAAACGCGGTCCGGCGCCGCCGATGACGATCATGGGGATGCCCGCGCGCTGGGCATTGGCGACGGCGGTGACGGTGTCGGTGACGCCGGGTCCGGCCGTGACCGCGCAAACGCCGGGCTTGCCCGTGACGCGGGCCCAGGCGTCGGCCGCGTGACCCGCGGTCTGCTCGTGCCGGACGTCGACGACGCGGATGCCGTCGTCGAGACACCCATCGTAAATGGCCTGGATGTGCCCGCCGCAGAGCGTGAAGAGGTGGGTGACCCCGTGCCGCGCGAGCGCCTTCGATACGAGCCTGCCGCCGTGGACCTGTGCCATGGCGGGGCATATACCACGGGAGGGCCGGGCGATGATAGGCTCCCTGCCATGACGAACCGTGCGTGGAACATCGGGTGGACCGCCGTGGCGTCGGTGGCTCTCGTGTGCTGGGGCTGCTCGGGCGACGGCCCCGGCACGAATGCGACGGGATCCGGGGGATCCGCGGGCGCGGGCGGGGCCGGCGGGGACGCAGGCTCGGGCGGCAGCGCGGGCGCGGGCGGCAGCGGCGGCGCGGGCTCGCGCGGGCCCGCGTACGAGGCCGGGACGGCATTCTGTCCGGCCGACGACGGCGTGCGCCGGATCAAGCTCGTGAACAATTGCGCCGAGACGCGCTGGTTCAAGATGGATGGCCGGACGACGCCGACGTGGGCGAGGCCGACGGATTGCGCGTGGAACGGGGCGGCGTGCGGCGACCCCGAGGGCGTGGGGCAATGCACGCAGATCGCGAAGGACATGGCCGGCGGCGGGGATCCCGGGCTCGTGTATTGCAAGGGGAACACCTGCGCGTGCAACCCGTTCTTCGAGCTCGAGCCGGGCGAAGAGCACGAGATCGTCCTGCCGAACGACGCCGCGTTCCCGAGCGGGACGGGCTGGCTCGCGACGGGGTGCAATCCGTACGGCAATGCGTGCGAGGTCGGAAGCGAGGCCGCGAAGAACTCCACGTTCGAGTTCACGTACGATAGCCCCGGCCAGGGCTCGCTTTATTACGACATCAGCGCGGTCAACGCGTGGACGACGGCGAGCTCGGTCGGCATGAAGAGCTGCGGGGGCGGCGCGCCGGATCCGAACAACATTTTCTGGTGCCGCGGGACGGGGTGCCGGTTCGACGTGAACACGCAATGCCCGGACGGGTCGGACGCGTTCGCGCCGGCGCCCGCGGGGTGCAAGGAGTGCCCCACGATGATCGACGGCAATGGGAAGAAGGTGATCGTGGGCTCCTGCGGGACGTGCCCGGACGGCCATTCGGCGAACCGTATCCCCACGGGCACGGTCTTCAACGCCGGGAACATCGGCGGGCCCGAGTGGACGTGGAACGGCGCCCCCGATTTCGCGGTCGGGTTCGGTCACGACGAGGGGGCGCACGCGAACCGCAGGCTCTCGTGTGGACCCGCAGGCTGCACGGATGCGGCGCCAGGGAAGGCGAATACGTGCCTCGGCGGGTGTGATCTCTGCACGGTGACGCAAAAGGTCGGCGCCGGGGACGACGCGTGCCTCAAGTATTGCTGCCCCGATTCGGTGCACGCGTACAATGGTTTTACCTACCGGTACGACAGCGCGGGCTGCACCGCGCTCGGGGTGCAGGCGGGCACCGATTACAGCCCCGCCGTGAAGGGCGAGTGCCCGTACGTGTACACGTTCGGCTACGAGGATCACTCGTCGACGTTCCTGTGCTCGACGAGCGCGTCGCTCCTCGTGCAAGCTTGCCCCGATCCGGTCGATTTCCCCTCGAAGATCGAGCCCTGACATGTCGATTCTCTGGGAAGACGTCCGGTATCTGGAGGCGGTCGCCCGCGCCGGCGGCGTGGGCGGCGCCGCGCGTGAGCTCGGCGTGTCGGTATCCACCGTGTACCGGCGCATTGCCATCCTCGAATCCGCCGTGGGGGCGCCGTGCCTCGAGCGCGGCGCAGGGACCGGCGGCTTGACCGAGACCGGGGCCATGGTCGCGCAGGTCGGTCACCGCATGCGCAAGGCCCTCGCGGAGGTCTCGGGGCAACTGCACGCCCAGGCCACGGAAATCGTCGGCGAGGTCAGCCTCACGACCGTCGAGGCCTTGCTCCCCTTTCTCGTGGAACCGATCGCCGAGCTCACCTCGCAATACCCCTTGCGCGTGAACCTCATCCTCGGCGATTCGGGGCCGAGCGTGCGGGATCGCGAGGTCGACGTGGCGATCGGCGTCATGCGGCGGCCGCCGCCGGGATGCTGGGGGGTTCGTCTTGGCAAACTTCCGTACGGGGTCTTCGGGACCGCGACGGCCGTGCGGCGCGAGCCCGAGCCGCTCTGGGTCGTGCGTGCGCTGAGCGAGCGTTCCTCGCCCGAGTCGGCGTGGGAGCGCGAGCACGTGCCTCACTTCGCCACGCGCGCCCAGTTCAGCGCGCTCGTGTCGCTCGTCGCCGGCGGCGTGGGCGTCGGGCTCATGCCGCGCCCCATCGCCGCGCTCCACCCCGAGCTCGTGGAGATGCCCGGGTATCGCGAGCGCGTCGCGCCGCTCGAACGGACCGCGTGGCTGCTCACCCACCCCGACCTGCGCAAGACACCCCGCGTGCGGGCGCTCATGGACGCGCTCACGCAGCGGTTTCGCGCGGCGTTCTGAGCCGGCGCGATTGCGGTGTCATTGCAACTCTGCGAAGGCTTCTCGCACAAATGCGAGAAGCCAGACACGCGTGCGCGACGCACATATGGGCCACTTCAAAGGGAGGTACCCATGATGCTTGCATCGCTTCGACGTGCTCCGTTCCAGATCGTCTCGCTCCTCGCCCTCGCGCTCGGCGCGTTCGGCGGCGGGTGTCAGTCGTCGTCTTCCGAAACACCCCAGAAGGGGCCCGGCTACACCGAATGCGGCGATGTCACCTGCTCGCCCGGCCAACACTGCGAGCAGCCCTCGGTCTCCATTTGCGAGGAGGGTTGCCTCACCGACGAGAACTGCCCCACGCAGCAGATCTGCGATCCGAACGCGAGCACGTTCCGGCAATGCATCGGGTCGAGCACGACCAACCCCCCGCCCGACAGCCTCGCCGCGTGCAAGGCGGCCTGCGACCATTTCCAGACGTGCGGCCTCGCCGCGGACGAGACCGCGAAGTGTCGCACCGATTGCGAGGGCCTCACCGAGGACCAGCGCGCCGCCATCGCCAATTGCGGCGACACCGCGTGCTCGTCGCTGCCGTCGTGCCTCGGCGTGCAATGCGTGTCGACGAACGACTGCCAGAACGATCAGAGCTGCGTGGGATTCACCTGCCTCGACGGCGCATAGCGCCCCCCGCCTGCTAGACCTCGACCTTCTTCCACCGCCCCCGCGCAAAGGCCCAGCCGAGCAGCACAGCCCGACAAACCCAGTCGGCCGTGCTGCCCATCCACACGCCGGCGAGGCCGAGGTCGAGCTTGATCGCGCAGAGCCAGGTCACGCTCGCCCGCAAAAAGAGGCCGCACAGGATCATCGTGCCGAGCACCGTGCGCGTGTCGCCCGCGCCGCGCAGCGCCATCGCCGTGACCATCGCGAACCCCATGAACGGCTGCGCGAACCCGCCCACGCGCATCGCCGGGACGGCCGTCTCCACGATGGTCCGATCCGGCGTGAACGCCGCGACGAGCAAGGGCGCCATGGTCACGAAGGAGAGCCCGACGAGGGTCAAGCAGAACACGGCGAGCATGGCCGCGACCCGGCCCGCCCGCGCCGCCTCCTCGGGTCGATTCGCCCCGAGCTTCTGGCCCACGATCGCGCCCGCCGCGATGCCAAACCCATCCGCCGAGAGCCACGAGATCGACTCGATGCTGATCGCCGCCTGCTGCGCCGCGAGCGCGACCTCCCCGAGGAGCGCGACGATCGCGACGTAGAACATGTACCCGAGGTGATACGCCGCCTTCTCGCCAAACGCCGCGCTCGAGACGCGGAGGACGCGCCGCAAAGCATCCCCCGCTCCCTCGAAGCTCGCGCTGTTCAATGGCAGCGGGCTCGCGCGACGATAGAGCGCGAAGGTGAGCAGGAGGCCTTCGAGGGACATGGTCGCGGCGTTCGCGACGGCGGCACCACGAATGCCGAGCTCGGGCAGGCCGAAGAGGCCGAAGATGAGCAGCGCGTTGAGCGCGAGGTTCAGCACGTTGCCCACGCCCGCGACGACGAGCGGCGTGCGCGTGTCGCCCGAGGCTTGCAGCGACGCGGCCGCGATCGCCTCGACGAACGTGAGCGGCATGGCCCAGCACGCGACGCGGAGGTACGCGCCCGCTTGCGCATGCACGGCCGCGCCGGCGCGAGGGAAGAGGGTTCGAATGAAGGGGCCTTCCGCGAAATACAGGGCAAACGCGACGACGGCGCCGAGCACGGCCGCAAAGAGGAGCGCGGCGCGGGCGGCGCGAGCCGCGGCAGGTCGGTCGCCGGCGCCGACGCGTCGAGCCACGACGGCGAGGGTGCCGGCGGAGAAGGCGGTGCAGACGGAGTAGAGGGTCCAGGTCGTCGCGCCGCCGATCTGGATCGCCGCGAGCGCCGTGGGCGAGTACCGCCCGAGCAAGAGCCGCCCGACCAGGAAGACGAGCGTGATCAAGAGCATGTGCGTGATCGCCGGCCAGGCGAGCGCCCAGACCTCGGTCATGAGGGCGCGATCACCCTCACGAACGAGGCGGGTCTCGGCGGAGGTCGACGGATGCACGGCGGCGGGGGTGCCATGGTCCGGCGTTTCGGGCAAGGAGCGGCCGGGGGCTTCGTGGTCACGGGCGTGCGCAGCGGAGGGGACTTCCAGGTCCGTGTTGAGGTAGGGTGCAGCCATGCGGATCGGTCAACGCCTGAGCTCGCTGGTCATCTCCGACATTCGCGCGATGAGCCGCGCGTGTGAGGCGGTGGGCGGGATCAACCTCGGGCAAGGCGTGTGCGATCTGCCCACGCCGCCGCCCGTGGCCCGCGCGGCGAACGCGGCGATCGACGCGAGCGTGGCGATCTACACCGCCCCCGAGGGGATCCTGCCGCTCCGGCAAGCGATCGCGGGGGATTTGCAGAAGCGTTACGGGCGCGAGGTCGATCCGGCGAGTGAGGTCGTGGTGACGTCGGGCGCGACGGGCGCGTTCGCGGCGGCGTGCCTCGCGCTGCTCGATCCAGGCGACGAGGTGATCCTGTTCGAGCCGTATTACGGCTACCACCTGAACACGATCCTCGCGCTCGGGCTCGTGCCGGTGCTCGTGCCGACGCGGCCGCCGTCGTGGGAGATCGATCGGGAGGCGTTTGCGCGGGCGATCGGTCCTCGTACCCGCGCGGTCGTCGTCTGCACGCCGTCGAACCCGAGCGGCAAGGTCTGGACCGAGGAGGAGCTCGACTGGCTCGCGGACGCGGCCGAGGCGCACGACCTCGTGGCGATCACGGACGAGATCTACGAGCACATCGTGTTCGACGGGCAGAAACACGTGCCGCTCGCGACGCGGAAAAACGCGGCCGCGCGCACGGTGTCGATCTCGGGGTTCTCGAAGACGTTCGCGGTGACGGGCTGGCGATGCGGTTATCTGACGGCGCCGCCCGAGGCCGCGCGGCGGATCACGGTGGCGCACGATCTGCTCTACGTCTGCGCGCCGACGCCGCTGCAGCACGCGATGGTCGCGGGGCTCGGGATGCCGGACGAATACTTCGCCTCGATCGGGCAGGGCTACCAGCGAAAGCGCGATATCCTCTGCAGCGCGCTCGCGGACGCGGGCCTCACGCCGTACGTGCCGCGGGGCGCGTATTACGTGCTCGCCGACATCCGCAGGCTCGGCGCGCCGAACGCGAAGGCGGCGGCGATGCTCTTGCTCGAGCGGGTCCGCATCGCGAGCGTGCCCGGCACCTCGTTCTACGGCGATCCGGTGGGCGAGACGCTGTCGCGGTTCTGCTTCGCGAAGGAGGACGCCGTGCTGGAAGAGGCGGCGCGGCGCATTCGATCGCTCTGAAGGAATCTTGAACGCGGGCATGATTTCGGGTCGAGTCGAACAGAGCAATGAGCGACGGCGAACTCATCGGCGATAGATACGGCCTCGTACGGCAGATCGGGACAGGCGCGCTCGGGGCCGTCTGGGAGGCGGAGGACCACACAGCGTCGCGGCACGTCGCGCTGAAGCTCCTCAGCATTGCGAACGCGGAGGTCGGGCGGCGGCTCGGCGAGGAGGCGCGCGCGGCGCAAGCGGCCAAGCACCCCACGCTGGTCACGATCCACGACGTGGGCGAGACGGCCGGCGGCGAGCCGTTCGTCGCGATGGAGCTGCTCACGGGCGAGACGCTCGCCGACAGGCTCGCGCGCGAGCGTGCGCTCTCGCCGCCGCTCGCCGCGCAGATCGGTCGCGACATCGCGACGGCGCTGTCGATCGCGCACGGGGCGCGGCTCGTCCACGGCGACATCCGGCCGGCGAACGTGTTCCTGCACGGAGAGCCGGGCACGGACGAGCCCACCGTAAAACTCCTGGATCTGTGGGTCGCGCGGGCGGTGCCCGCGGTCGTGGCGGAGATGCTCGGCCTCGGATCGACGTCGTATCGGAGCCCGGAGCAGCTCGCCGCGCCCGAGTCGTTCGACGTGCGGACCGATCTCTGGTCGCTCGGCGTGGTGCTGTTCGAGATGCTCGCGGGGCAACGTCCGTTCGAGGGCGGGCGTGCGGACATCACGGCGAGAATCACGAGCGGCCCGGTGCCGCGCATCTCGCAGCTCATGCCCTCGGTGGATCCTGCGCTCGAAGAGATCGTGGCGCGGTGCATGGAGCGCGAGCGCGACAAGCGGATCGGCAGCGCGATGGTCGTCGCGCACATGCTCGAGGTGTTCGCGGCGCAGGGGCGGAAAGCGCCGGCGGCCGCGGCCGCGGCTCCGGCGAGGGACCACGTCGGCACGAACGGCGCGGCGCACACGCCCATGCCGGACGAGCCGCCGATGCCGCGAGGTCAGCTCGGCACGCTGGTGATGGAGCCATTGTCCTCGTCGCCCGCGCCTTCGCCGCGGACGTCGCCCGCGTCGGGGAGTTTTCCGCCGTCGTCGGCGGGTCCGCTCGGCACGTTGATGATGGCCCCGGGGGCGCCGCCTTCGCAGCCGCGGGCCGAAGAAACGGCGCGGCGGCCGAAACCGGCGTACGTACCGCCGCCGCGCTCCTCGCGTGATTCGGAGCCGACGCAGGTCTACATCGAGCCATCCGGCGTCTTCACGCCGCCGGTGATGCCCCTGGGCGCGCACATCGAGGACGAGCCGACCGCGCCGCCGCCGACCGCGCCGCCGCCAGGAGCCATGGCGCCGACGCTGCACAGCGCGCGGCAGCCGCAGATGACGGTGACGGAGCTGCACCAGCGCCCGGCGCAGCACGTGCACCCCGTCAGCAAGATGGGGTTTTACCTGGCGGCTGCGGTGGGCGCGGCGATCGTGCTGCTCATCGGGTTCTTCGTGATCTTCGTTCTGTTCTGAGAAACGTTTTTCAGGACGTACCCGTCGCGGCAGGCGGCCCCTTGAACACCCGCCGCAGCCCCCCGAACCACACGAGAATCGAGAGCAGCAGCGCGCCGAGCGTGATCGGGAGCGCCTTGTCATTCGGGGGCGCGACGCCGATGCCGAGGATGAGCGCGCAGGCGAACACACAAATCACGGCGACGAGGCGATACCACGGGCCGAGCGAAAAGGGCCCCATCGTGGTCCAGGTTCGTCCGTACGCGTAGAGCCCGAGCGCGATGGGCATGCCGTACGAGATGTAGAGGAAAATCGTGCAGACCGCGGTGATCGTCGAATACACGGGCGTGTAGACGGTGAACGCCGTGCTGACGGCCGCGACGACCCAGATCGCATGGGCGGGCGTCCTGTGGACCTCGCTCACGCGGCGAAGGGCCGCAGAGAAGGGCAGGCCGCCGTCGCGGGCGAACGCGTACGTCATGCGCGAGGCGCTGGTCACCGTGGCGAGCCCGCAAAGATACTGGGCGATGCCGATCCCGAGGTAGAGGGCGATCTGCAAGGGTCGCGGCACGATCTCGCTCATCACCCAGAAAAACACGTTCGGGCCTTTCGAGGCGGCGACCTCCACGCTCGGCATGCCGAGGAGGATCGAGGTCACCATCAGATACCCGAAAATGCCCGAGAGGAGCACGGCGCGCAAAATGGCCCGCGGGACGTTCGCCGCGGCGCCCACGGTCTCCTCGGCGGTATGCGCGGAGGCGTCGAACCCGGTCACGGTGTACGCCGGCATGAGCAGGCCGAGCAAGAAGAGCCAGCCCATGCCGTCCGTCGCCGGCCAGACGTCGCCGCCGCGCGCGCCGCTGAAATTCGTGAACGTGACGAGCCGCGACCATTCGAGGCGCGGCGCGAAGAGGAGCATGGAGACCGTGAGGACGGTCGCGACGACGAAGATGAGATACCCGCTGAAATCGGTGAGGCGCGTGGTGAGTCGAATGCCGCGATGATTGAAGAGGGCCTGCGTCCCGGTGATGACGACGACGGCCACGAGCTGATGGCCCGGGCCGAGTTTGTCGGGGTCGACGCCGACGACGGGGCCGAGCGAGCTCGCGATGAAGAGATAGGCGCCGACGTTGATCGCGGAGAGGACGGTGACGAGGCCGACGAGGTTGAACCAGGCCGTCGCCCAGCCGAGTCCCTTTCCGCCGAGAAGGGAGGCCCAGTGATAGAGGCCGCCCGCCGTGGGGAACGCCGAGGCGAGCTGCGCCATCGCGAGCGCGAAGCAAAAGGAGAGCAGGCAGGAGAGCGGCCAGCCAAGGCCAATGGATGCGCCGCCCGCGGCGGAGAGGCCGAGGTGATAGGAGGTGAGGCCGCCGGCGAGGATGCAGATGATCGAAAAGGAGACGGCGAAATTGGAGAAGCCGCTCATCCGCCGGAGGAGCTCCTGGGCATACCCCATCCGGTGGAGCTGGCGGACGTCGTCCGCGATGACCTCGGATTCAGCGGGCGGGGTGGGTTCGGTGGGAACGTCACTGCGCGCAGGGTCTTGCATGGTGGGCCTCGCCGAGGTGAGGCCTCAGCGTAGGCGAGCGCGCGCCGAGGTGGATCAGTTTTTCGGGGGCAGGTCGAGGAGGGCGTCGAGGTCGCCGTCGAGGACACGCTCGACATGGGGGCTTACGCCCCCGCTGATTTCGTCACGCACGAGCCGCTGCGGCGCAAAGACATAACTGCGCCGCTGGTGCCCGAATCGAGCGATCGGACGGGCGCCGCGCCTCGCCGCCGCAGCCTGTTCGCGCCGCTCGAGCTCGAGCTCGACGAGCTTGCTCCGGAGGAGCCGGAGCGCGCTCGCGCGGTTTTGAAGCTGGCTGCGCTCCGACCGAGCGACGACGACGATCCCCGTCGGAACGTGCCGCATCCGGACCGCCGACGCGACCTTGTTGACGTTCTGTCCGCCGGGCCCGCCGGCGCACATCGTGGTCACCTCGAGCTCGTCGTCGCGAATCTCGACGGGAATCGCGTCATCGATATCGACGAGGACCTCGACCGCGACGAACGAGGTTTGTCGCCGATCGCCTCTGCCGAACGGGCTCACGCGCACGAGCCGATGGACGCCGGTCTCGCCCCGGAGAGCGCCGTACACGCCGGCGCCCGGGATCCGGAGCGCGGCGCCGTCGATCCCCGCTTCGTCTCCTTCCTGCCGGTGGAGCTCGTCGACGACGAGCCCTCGCTTTGCCGCCCAGCGGAGGTACATCCGCAAGAGCATGGCCGCGAAGTCTTTGGCGTCGATGCCGCCCGCGCCCGGTTGAATGGACACGATCGCGCCCATGCACCCCTCCGGTTCGGGCGGCACGCACGAGCGCTCTGCCTCGCGAAGCTCGACCTCGATGACCGCGAGATCGGCTTCGGCCGCGGCGAGCGCGTCCGCGTCGCCTTCCTGGAGGGCGAGCAGGACGAACGGATGCGTATCGCCCAGCGTGCGCTCGGCGTGCGTGATCCGATCGTTCAGCGCGCCGAGACGTGCTCGCTCCGCGAGGAGCTCTTCCGCACGTTCGCGGTCGCGCCAGAGGTCGGTTTCGCTGAGAAGGAAGTCGAGCTCGGCGAGGCGCCGCGCCTGCCGGGGGAGGTCAAAGTCCGTCGCGGAGCCGGGTCAGGCGTCGACGAAGCTCGGCGAGACGTTCGAGGATGGGAGAATCCATGCGACATCGTATACATGATGGCGCTCACTCCGTCAAAGGCGTCCAGGCTGCCCGAGGGAATGTCCATGAAAACCCGAACCCACATCTCCTTCCGCAGGGAGGAGACCTTCCGCGCCGTGCCGCATCGCCTCGACGAGGTCTTGCTCGACGAGGACCGCGCCGTCGCGGTCCGCCGCGAGGACGTCGAAAAGGGGGTCTATGTCCTGCATGGCGTGATGTCGCCGAAGGAAAACAAGCGCCTCATCACCACGGCGGAGGCGATCGGCTTTTCGCACGCGGGGCTCGCCATTGGCAACGACACGTACCGGGTGAACCTCGCGGCGCGGAACAATCTGCGCGTCGTGCTCGATTCGCCGCGGCTCGCCGAGGGGCTCTGGGCGCGCATTCGGGGGCACGTGGACACGGAGCACGAGGCCTCGCCCCTCGTGGGCTTGAACGATCGGTTCCGGGTCTATCGATACGAGGTCGGACAGCGCTTCTCCCCGCACCTCGACGTGCGCACGACCGTGCCGCGGGGAGAGACGCGCGCGTCCTTGATGATTTATCTGAACGATGGCTTCGAGGGCGGCTCGACGCGTTTCTTCGAGATGAAGGACAAGAAGAGCCGCCGCGGGGAGGGTCGCGGGCGCAAATTCGACAATCGCGTGCGATTCGCGGTGCAGCCCGCCCCGGGGAGCGTCGTCGTGTTCGATCACCTGCTCCTGCACGAGGGGGCCGAGGTCACGGCCGGCGTGAAGTATGCGGTGCGGTCCGATCTGATTTATGCGCCGTCGCGCGCTTCGCGGTGACGCGTCGCTTCCGCGTCGGGCGGAGGCGGCGGAGGCCCGGAGAGCAGCGCGACGAGGAGCCCTCCGATCGGCGTGAGGACCACGGAAAGAATCAGCGCTCCCCATAAGCCGATACGTCGTTCCCTCCCCAGGAGACCCACGGCGAGCACCTTGAGGACCGGAAAAACGTAATCATCGAAAAGCGGGCCGAGCTCCAGGCCTGCCCAGGGGTTCTCGGGACGGCTTGCTCGCCCCGACTGACTGCTTTCAGCGAGCGTCGAGACACGAAGGACGAGATGATCTGCGGGCGCCCACGCCCCGCAAACATCGCGGAGCGTCTCGTTCACGGCCTCCACATTCACGAGCCGCGAGGGATTTGGGAGGTCTGGCACGAACCTGCCACCTCGCACGAAACACGCAGCGACGAGCGCGAGCAATACGAAGGTGATGGCCAGATCGCGAATCATGGGCCCGAAGAGCTGCTTCTCTGGGTGCTTCCGGGTCAAGTCCACGATGCGTGGCATCCTACTACAAGATGGAGTGCGCGTGTGGTAGTAGGTTCGTCCACCGTGCTTCAAGCGCTCCTGTTGTTGTCCTTCGTCATCGTCATGGGGCTCGAATGGCACGTGGGCCGCACGCGTGGGCGGCAGGTCTTTCGCGTGCCCGACGCGACGTCGAACTTGTTGCTCGGCATGGCGCAGCTCGCCCCCGCTGTTGTCCTCTTTGGCTTCCTGCAGGTCACCTACGAATTCATCTACGATCGTTCCGCCGCATTAAAAATCGTGAAGATGTCACCGATCGCGTGGATCGGACTGCTCATCGGTGTCGATTTCTGCTATTACTGGTTTCATCGTTTCTCGCACCGCGTGCATGTCGCCTGGACCTCGCACGCGCTGCACCACCAGGGCGAGGACTACAACCTCGCCCTCGGGATCCGCCAGCACCCGACGCAGGGGTTTTTCGAGCGCGCGTTCTACCTGCCCCTCGCATTCATCGGGTTTCCCCCCAGGCAGGCCGCCATTGCAGTCACGATCAACGCGGCCTACCAGCTCTTCCTCCACACCGAGCTCGTCGGCAAGCTCGGCCCGCTCGAGTGGGTGCTGAACACGCCTTCGCATCACCGCGTCCACCACGGCATCAACCCCCAATACCTCGACAAGAACTTCGGGGGCATGCTGATCATCTGGGATCGCATGTTCGGCACGTTCGCGGAGGAGCACGAGCCTCCGGTGTACGGCGCGGTCGAGCAGGTCGCGTCCTTCGACCCCGTCCATTGCATGTGGGCCCCGCTGGACGATGTGATCGAACGCGCGTCGCGCACATCGGACTCCATGGATGAGCTTGGTGTCTGGATCATGCCCCCCGGCTGGCGACCGAAGAGCATGGCGAAGGCCGATACCCAGGTCAGGCTCGATCGGCCCAAATACGACGTGAAGCTCAACCGCGAGTCGGCGCTTTACTTGATGGCCATGACGGGGCTCACGATCGCGATGATGATGTGGTTCCTTTTCATCAACGACCTGAACACCCGGCCGCTGAGGATGCAACTCGCGTTCATCGCGTGGGTCGCCGTCACCGTCGTCGGGCTCGGCGGCCTCATCGAGGGGCGCGCATGGGCGAAACCCGTCGAGGCGCTTCGGCTCGTCGCCACGCCGTTCATCGTAATGACCTTGGTTTGAGCCTTTTCCGGCCGCCGCGCCGACGGGCGGACCGGTTTGTCTCGGAACGGGCCGGCTGGCCGTGCTGGCAGCGGCCCGATCCGGTCTATGCCCCGTCGCGGTGACGGGACAGCACGCTCAATGCACCCCACCCACGAGCCACGCATACCCGGGCACGAGCACCTCTTCGGGGCTCGCGCCGCCCTGGGTCGCAGGCGCGGTGCCGCGCGCGTCGCACGAGAGGCGGAAGCCGTGGTCGCCAAAGACGAAGAGGAGCGTGCGCGGGGGTGAGCTCTCGATGAAACGCGCAATCACCTGCGCCGCCTCGTCCGCGATGCCGCCGAGCCGCTCGTCGAAGCCAGGGCCGACGCCACGCAAACGCGCCTCGACGAGGTCGAGCTTGAAGACTTCCTTGGTGCCGTACCGCTCGCGCCGGATCGTGGAGAGGGCGCGGCCGCGGACGATGTCAGGCTCGGGGCCAGGTTCGGGCAAAGGATCGCGCAAGCCCTCGGGGCCGCGGCCGAGGAGCGCGACCTGGGCCGGCGTGGTCGTGGGCAGGGCGCTCCAGAGCAGGGTGCGGTCGACGCAGACGGCGCGGCCCTGCAAGGTCGGCTTGAGGCGCGCCATGACGCGCTCGCCGAGGTCGAAGCGGAGGGCGTCGACGAGGAGCAGGCGAACGGCGCGGGCGTTGTTGAGGCGCGCGATCCGCGCAGCCACGTCGGGCGCGTCGAGGACCATGAGCGGGCGCTTACCGGTCGCGCGGATCGCCGCGAACCCCTCGGTGTAGCTGTGCTCGAACGCGGTGCGGAAGCCGTCGACGACGCGCTGGACGGAGCCGTCGGCGTGGCCACGCGAGAGGGCGCCGACGAGGGGCATGTAGCGGGTCGCGAAGAGCCGATCGATGACGCCCGCGGGCTTCGGGCCGCGCGCGTTGTCGAGGTCCATCGCGAAGGCGCGCCATTCAGCCGCCGAGAGGACCCGCTCGACCGACGAGGGAGCGACCGGCGGCGAGGGCGGCGCGAGGTCCGAGGGCAGAGGCGGCGGCGGCGGGAGCGTGTCGGCCGCGGGGGCGTTTTTCGCGGCGGGCGCGGCGGCGGCCTCGGGCTCGCGGTTGCGGTCGCGCACGGCCTCGAGCGCGGGCTGGGAGGGCGTGCGGGGGCGCGGCGCCGGGGCAG
>NZ_JARZHH010000064.1 GCF_029946515.1 Polyangium sp. 6x1 | reverse complement strand
AGCAGAAGAAGAAGGCGGGACTGCTCAGCGGGAGCGTCTCTCCCGCGAAGTGAGACCTGGAGTCGATGCGCAGGGAGGGGGTCAGTTTTACTGTCGTTAGGGGGTCAGAAGTTACTGTCGCTTGACAGAGCCGGGAGGGGCGGTGGGCGTGGAGGGCGACTTCTTGGGCGGTGGCGGCGTGCGACGGATTGATGACGGCTTCGCCTTCGAGGACCGCTTCTTCGAGTGCGGGCTCCTCTTCGCGGTGGCGCTCTTGGGTTTCGCTACGGTGCCCTTCTTCGCCCAACGATCCGGCCCGAACCGATACGTCTTCCCACAGAAAGCGACGAGCTGATAGTGGCTGTCACCGCCGAACAGCTCGATGATCTGCTCCCAGCTCCGCAGGTCGGATCCTCGGAATGCCTTGGCGGTGTCGAGACGGCGAGGGGCCGGACCGGCTTCGGTCTCCGGACGAGAAAAGAGAGGGTGTCCCCCTGGATCCTGCTCGGCAGACGAATCCTGCGCGAGCTCTCCGGGCTCGTTTTTGTTTTTCATGGGCCTCATTGAGGCATGAGATCGTCGAGGCCAATGCGCAAGCAGAAATCAACAGTTCGCTTTCCGGTCGCCCAGGCGCCTGGGCGCCTATCCATCCACGCGCTAGTGAATTACGCCATAGATTCAGCGACTTGGCGATCGGGGACTTGCGCCCCAAATCCGTGGAATCGTCTCAGCGACGCGATCGCGGTCCGCGTCGGGTGCTCGGGATGGATCCGGGCGGGACGGTGGGCGTGGAGGTCGACTTCCGGGACCTCGGCGCGCTCGGTGGGGGTGCAATCGACGGAGCTTTGGGCGGTGGCGGCGAGCGACGGATTGATGACGGCTTCGCCTCCGGAGCCTGCTTCTTCGAGGGCGGGCCCTTCGTGGTCGCGACCTTCGGCGCCGTGGAGCTCCTCTTGCTCTTCGTTGCGGCGCCCTTCTTCGTCGCACCGCTCTTCTTCGTCGCCGGCTCGTTCTTCGGAGGCTGCGCCCGTCGCGCGGCCACGGCCTCGAGCACCTCCTCGAGCAACGCCGGGTCGGCGAGCAGCCTTCGGATCGCCTCGGTGATCACGAAGCTGCGTATCCGCTCCTCGGGGACATCCCGGAGGAACAGCTCGTACACCTCCGCTTCAAGCCACGCGGAGATCTTGACGACGAGGCGCCCATCCTTCCGCCACTTCGCCCGCTGCATGATCCATCGCTGCATGAGGACACCTCAGCCGAGAGCGTCAGCATTGTAAGGGGATGATCCGGATGGGGTCAAAGCCGTGACGCAGTTGCAGTCACGGTGAACCGCGCATTGCTGCAGGTAGACAAACCCAAATCTGCGGGAAAAGGCCGCTCGGATCCGCTCGCGAGCCGCTCCGAGCCACCGGGTCGCCGGTCCCGCGAGCGGCTCGAGCCACCGGCTCGGGAGCGGCTCGTGCTTTGTCGTACTGATCGACGAGCTCGACGGTGGGTGAAGGCCCCCTTGCGGAGGCTCGGAGGGCGCTCGAGGCGGGCTCGACGGGGTTGCTGGGGTGGATCAAAGAAAGCCCCCCTCTCGTCGTGCGAAAAGCGGATCGATTTGCGGACGATCTCGATCGGAGACCCTTTGAAACAAGAGGTGGCCTCGCGGATTCTCCGCTCATGCTCGGCACTTTCGCGTCGGCAGCGGGAGCACCCTGGCGCACGTCGGGCAAACTTTGGTGAAGTGGACCGCCGTGAAACGTGCCTCGATGGGCGTTCGGGACAACCAGCTCGCGCCGGTGGGCTCCGAAGAGCGTGCTCGACGTCGGACGCGAGCGAAAAAGCGGTTGCGTGAGCGGGCATGAGCGGGTCCTGCCCCCTAGTTTTGAAGGGTCGAGTTTGGGGATCCTCTACGTAGCAAGCCCTTTCCGCATGGCTTCTGCCACCGCCAGGGCCCTGAGCGCCCTTCAGGCCGTGATGGAAATCCGCACTGCTTCGTCTCGATTTGAGGGACGGCGCGTCCACGCTCGCAGCGTCTCAGCTGCGCGCTGCTCGGCGCCCTTCAAATCCCGGCCGATTTCCCGCTCGCGCGGCCGCTCAGACACGGGTCCAGAGCCGTGAAACAGCCTCTTCTGCACGTCGCTCGTCACGACGAGCAAGAAAGCGGTTCTGCGAGCGGGCTTGAGCGGATCGAGGAGCGATGAAACAAGGAGGTTCGTGGACATCGACCTCGCCACCAGGTGAAAAGCGGTTGCATGAGCGGGCGTGAGCGGATCGCGACCGCAGTGAATCAAGGGCGTGGAGCGAGCTTGCCGCAGCGATTGCGAGGAATCGATCGCGCGTACATAAACCTTCGTTTTGTTTGCAAATTCCTCTGGCGCCACGATGTCCCATAGCTAGATTTGACGAGACATTGCGGCGCAAAGGCCGGCGGATCGCTCCACCCGAGCTCGATCCCCTGCCACCGCCGCCCCACGGAGGACCATCACGCACGAAAGGAGCACCGGCCATGTCTGGAAGCCAGGGCAACAGCGAACGATCAACCATGCGATGGGTGTCCCTCGCACGAGCCGCAGCATTCCTCGGGATGAACGCGGCTGCGTTGCGGAAGACGCTCGAGCGCCGCGCCACGCGCGCCGAAGATGGGGGCACCGAAGCCAGCGTCGACGGCGTCCAGGCGCGCAAGTTCGGCCGGTTGTGGAGGGTCCGGTTTTCCTCGGCCTGGGGTGGTCCCGTCAGCGCGAGGCTCGTGCTACAGTCGTCGCCTCGCGAAAGTGCCCGGAATGGCCAGAAAGGAAGCTGGTCATGACGGTGCGCAAAACCCAGCGGCAGGGAAAGCCGCGGTTGATCATTGATATCGTCTATCGCAAGCCCGACGGCTCGAAAGGCCGTTATCGAAGGGACGCGCAGGTGCAGACGGTCGCAGCGGCGCGGGCCGAGGAGCGACGGCTCCTGGCCCACCTCGCGCAGTTCGGCGAGCTCCCCACGGAGCAAGCCGAGCCGAAGGAAGCGTCCACACCCGCGGAGGCGGAGACCCCGGAGCGGGAGCAGCGCTTCACGTTCGGGGACGCCGTCACCCTCTTCCGCGAAGGCAAGGCCCTCACGAAGCTGAAGCCCAGCACGCGGCAGGGGTACGAGGAGATCCTCACGAAGAGGTTGCTGCCCAAATGGAAGGACCGCAGCCTCGACACGATCGACTTCTCGTTCGCGTCCTCCCTCGATGCAGAGCTCGTGAAGGAAGAGCTCTCGCCGTCGCGTCGACGCAACGTGCAGATCGTCATCCGCTCGGTCCTCCGGGCAGCCGTCGACGCGAGCAAGCTGCCCGCGATGCCGAAGCTCCCCGACCTGCCGAAGAAGGGGAAGAAGGCACTGCTCCCGCTCACGAGGTCACAGGTCGAGGCGATCCTGGCGGCTTCTCCGAAGCCGTGGCGGCTCGCCTTCGGCCTCGCCGCGTTCGCGGGGCTGAGGGCAGGGGAGGTGAGGGCGCTGCGCGGAGTCGACCTCGATGCCGAAGCAGGCGTCATCATCGTGCGCCACTCGACGTGCAAGGGCGTCACGTCGACCCCGAAGTCCGGTCACGAGCGAGAGGTCCCGATCGCGGAGCCGCTCCTCGACCTCCTCCACGAAGCCGGCCCCGTGCTCCCCACGCGCTCGTCTCCACGACGGCGCACGGCAAGCCCTGGGGCGAGTCCGGCCTCCTTCAGGCGTTCCGCCGCGCCCAGCGGAAAGCCGGCCTGTCGGGCTTCCGTTTCCACGACCTCCGTCACTTCTTCGTGACCGAGCTCTTCCGCGGCGGAGCATCCGCACCCGCCGTGCAAGCTCTCGCCGGGCACCTGCACCTGGCGACCACGCAGAGGTACGCGCACATGGTCCGCAAGGACCTCAAGGCGACGATTAGCCTGCTCGCCCGTCGTGGTAACGACGTGGAAACGACCCCCGGGAAGGCGAGCTGAGCCACCCGGACCTCGCGCTCACGATCGGCCTCCCCGCCCATCGTGGTAACAGCGTGGCAACGGGGTCCGAGAAGGGCGGTTGAGGCGGCTCCTCGAAGAAGCAAAATCCTCAACAATTTCGCTTGGTGGGTCGACAGGGACTCGAACCCTGGACCTACGGGTTAAAAGCCCGCAGCTCTACCGACTGAGCTATCGACCCTGGACGTTCCGGCGGGGTCTCCCTCCGGCGCATCGCGGGCGCACCCTAGCACGATCCGACCCGTCTGCGACAAGCAGGAAACGCTCCCTCCGTCCGTCCACCCTCTCCCGCCTCCGACTCCGCTCCCACAACCCCGCCCCCACCTCCGCCCCCACCGTCGCCCCCGCCGCCGCTTTCGCCTCCGCATCCGTTCCCTCGCCTTCCTGACCGAGCCGCGCTAAGAGGCGGTCCACCATGTCCGAGCGCCGGGAAACGTCGGAGTCCTTCGGGGCCCTGTTCGAGCAAGCAGGCGGTGGTCGCCAGGAGCGACGCCGCTTTCACGTGGGCGACAAGCTCGAAGTGACCATCGTCGTCGTCGCCCAGAACGCCGTCTTCGCAGACCTCGGCGGCAAGCAAGAAGGCTTTTTCGAACGGATCGACCTCACCGATCCCGACGGCAAGCTGCTCGTCGCCGTCGGCAACAAGGTCAGCGCCACCGTCGCCGCCATCGACCGCGGCACCGGTCAGGTCCGCCTGAGCCCCCTCTTCATCCGCAACGCCGAAGGCGATGCACTCACCACCTCCATCGGCCTCGGCGCCAAGGGACAAGCCCCCGTCCTCGTCGAGGGCGCGCGCGTCAAGGGCAGCGTCACCGGCGTCGAGCGGTACGGCGTGTTCGTGCAGATCGCAGGCACGCAAGGGCGCAACGGCCGCGGCCTCATCCCCACCGTGGAGACCGGCACGCCGCGCGGCGCAGACCTGAAGAAGCACTTCACCGTGGGCCAGGAGGTCGACACGAAGATCGTGAACATCGATCAGGAAGGCAAGATCCGCCTGTCGATCACCGCGGTCGCGCGCGACGAGGAACGCAGCTCGTTCGAGAAGTTCAAGGACACGGGCAGCGCCGAAGCAGCCGAGGCAGGGTCGGACAAACCCAAGGCCGACGGCAAGAAGGCGCCGCAAGGCGGCCCGAAGAAGCCCGAGCCGCGCGGGTTCGGGACGCTCGGGGATCTGCTGTCGAAGAAGAAGAAGTGACAGGCCAAGGATCCGTGCGCATCGAGTGCGTGCGCGTGGGCGGCCCAGACGTGCCGCTGCCGGCGTACCAATCCGCCGGCGCCGTGGGCCTCGATCTGTGCGCCGCGGTGGTCGAGGACGTGTCGATCGCGCCCGGGGAGCGCAAGCTCGTGCCGACAGGCGTGCAGGTCGCCATCCCCGAAGGGTACGAGGGGCAGGTGAGGCCACGCTCCGGGCTCGCACTGAAGCACGGGATCACCGTGCTCAACGCGCCCGGAACGATCGATCCAGATTATCGCGGCGAGCTCAAGGTGCTGCTCGTCAACCACGGCGACGCACCGTTCGTCGTGCGGCGCGGGGAGCGCGTCGCGCAACTCGTGATCTGTCCCGTGGCGCGCGCCGAGCTCGTCGTCGTGGAATCGCTCGACGAGACGTCGCGCGGCACCGGCGGGTACGGTTCGACAGGGCAGTGAGAGAAGCGCCGTTTCGTCGGGAGGGCGTTTCGCTGGGGCTTCGCCCCAGGCCCCAGCAGGGGCTGTCCGCCCCTGCACCCGGACCAGCGCAAGCGCTGGACTCGGGGTCGATGAACTGCGCGATGCGCAGTTCATCGAACGGCCAGGTCAAGACCACAGGCGATCTTGCCAAGCGAGACGGCAGCGCGGCTGGTTCAGTTGGCGGGGCGGTTCCACCGGCCTGTTGGAAGAACTGCGCGCAGCGCAGTTCTTCCACGAAAGGTCCAGGGCTGGCCTTGCAGAGAGGGGGCGGACAGCTTGAAAAACTTTCCCCGCATCGACTGCGCTTCGCGCAGTCGATGCCCTGAGGTCCAGGGCTGGCCCTGGTTCGGGTCGAGGGGCGAACAGCCCCCGCGGGGTCCGGGGCGGCGCCCCGGCGCGGCGGCTCAAAAAAGACCAGCGCTCACGGGCGCGGGACGACCGCTTCGAGCCCGCTTCGTGCCCGCAGCGCTTCGAGCGCCTTGTCCGACCAGACGCGGCCTCGGTCGCTGAAGCCGGCCTCGACGGCCTTGCGCAGCATGTCGAGTGCGCGCTCGTAGGCGCCGTCTTGTGCGTGCGCGCGGGCTGCCTCGTAGGCGTCCTCGGCGCTCTTTTGACGCTCGAAGACGGCCTCGGAGAGCCGCGCCGACCAGTCGAATGCGCGACCGTCGAACGCGAGCTTTGCCATCCTGCGCGCGTCGTCCTCGCTGAGCGAGTCGACGATGTCGTAGGCGATCGCCGCGGCTCGCGCGACCTCGCCTTGCTCGAGGAGGATCTGCACGAGCGGGCCGACGATTTCCTTGCGATCGTCGCCGGCCGCGCGTGCTGCTTCGAGCACGCGTCGTGCTGCGCTGAGCTCTCGTTTGGCGAAATGAACCGCGCCCACGAGTGCTGGATCGACCTCGCCGAGCTTGCGCGCCTCGGCCACGCGCTGGGCTGCTTCGTCGACGTGGTTTCCGACCAGCGCGACCCAGCCGAGCACCTCGAACGCCTCGCGGCGTCCGCGCGGCGGGAGCGGCTCGCCTGTCCGCTGCTCGTAGGAGAAGATTTCCTGGACGAGGTTTCGCGCGCGGCTGACGTCCTCGTCCGCGACGGCCTGCCGGGCGCGGAGCAGGAGCGAGAGCAGCTCGCCCGAGAGCGCGGGCTCCACGTCTGGCGCCGGCGCGTGCGGCCGCGGATCCTCCTCGGCGTCGCCGGGCCCGAGCGTTTGCAGCCGCCGCAGGCTCTGGAATGCGAGCATGCCGAACATGATGGCCAGGAAGAGGTTCCTCGGCTTGTCGTTCAGGGCGTAGAGCACCACGGCGAACCCCGCCAGCATCGAGATGCCCGCCACGAGCCGCACGCGCCGCGGGCCGAGTGCTTGCTCGAGCACGTGCCCGCCGTCGAGCGGCAGGACGGGCAGCAGGTTGATGAGGCCCCAGCGCAGGTTGACGTAGATGAGGGCGTCGACCGCGAAGCGCGCGATCGAGGGGATCCGCGCCACGATGCGGGCGGGCGCGTGGTGCTCGAGCCAAAAGTCGAGCCCGAAGAACAGGCTGGCGAAGGCGAACCCTGCGAAGGGACCGGCCAGGCTGATGAGGATGTGATCGATGCGCCGGAGCGGGAGGAGCTGCTGCCAGCGGGTCACGCCGCCCATCATGTAGAGCGTGATCTCTGGCTGGATGCGGTGCCGCCGGATCGCCAGGGCGTGGCCGAGCTCGTGGACGAGGACGCTCACGAGCACGACGAGCGCCCAGACGGCGAGCGGCAAGAGGCCGGCGGGCCCGCGCGACAGGTCCACGAAGTTGATGCCGAGCAGCACCGTGGTGAACCAGAAGCTCGCCTGGACCTCGACGTCGATGCCGAACAGCCTGAAATTCATGCCCTCGAATATCCTCGTGCACGCCCGCCCGAGGCGGGCCGATTCTTTGCGGCGCGGACGAAGTGTGCCTTAGAGTGCGGAGCCCTGGGACCTCCGATGCGCTCTTCGAGCTTCACTACGCTCCTCGCGCCCACGCTTCTCTACCTCGTCGGCGCGTGCGCCTCCGCCGCGCCTCCGAGGGCGCAGCCTGGCACGCCCGCCGGCGCCACGCACGTGCAGGGCGCTGTCGACGGTGATGGGCACCGGGCGGGCCGCGAGGATACGGCCCGACCGAAGCCTTCCATGCCCCCCGCCGGGGCTCCTGGCGAGGCCACTGCGGCGACGCCTGCTTCCGGAGCGGAGACGGCTGCTCCTGCGTCTGTGACGTCGGCAGGCTCGGCGAGCGAGGTCAAACCTGACGCGGCGCTGCCGCTCGAGCCGCGCTCTGTCGTCCTGCACATCGGCGACTCGTTCCTGATGGCCGGATTTTCCCAGGCTTTGCGGCCCAAGATGAAGGCTGTCGGCGCGCTCTACGAGGTCCGCTCCGAGCAGGCTTCGTACACCACGAGCTGGCACTTGAAGCTCGCGAAGCTCGTCGGCGACTACCACCCTGATCTCGTGATCATCAACCTCGGCGCGAACGAGGTCACGTTGACGGATCCTGCGGCGCGCGCGGATGCGGTCGAGCGGCTGGTCAAGATCGTCGGCGACAGGCCGTGCGTGTGGGTCTCGCCGCCGCTCTGGCGCAAGGACACCGGCATCATCGAGGTGTTTCGCAAGCACACCTCGCCGTGCCGCTTCTACGACTCCGACGCGCTCGCTGGGCCGATCTCCCGCCAGGCGGATGGGATTCACCCCGACGCGCCCGGCGGCACGGCTTGGGCCGATGCGTTCTTCAAGTGGCTGCTCGCCGAGCGCGCGCCTGCGCCCAAGGACGGCGAGGCCTTGCCCAAGGGATCGGGGAGGCACGCCGTCAACCCTTGGCGCCTGCGCCCGGAGAAAACCCCCACGAGCCCCCGCCCGAGCCCGCAAAAAACGGCGCAAACGACGCCTTAGATCTCGCTTGCATCGACCGCACCGCGGTCGATGCACCAGAGGTCCAGGGCTTGCCCTGGTCCGGGTCGAGGGGTGGACAACCCCTCGTCGGGTCCGGGGTGAAACCCCGGCGCCACGCTACCGACTCATCGCCTCGACGATCGCGTCGTGCACGGCGGCCATGAGCTCCTTGCGGTGATCCTTGCCGTACGCGTTCGGATCGATCGGCGGCAGGATCGTCACGACCACGCGTTTGCCCTTGCGCACGATCGTCCCGCGCGCGGGCAGCACGTCGCGGGTGCCGTCGATCGCCACGGGCAGGATGCGGTGGCCGGTCTCGAGCGCCATGTGAAACCCTCCGCTCTTGAACGGGCCCACGATCCCGGTCGGGCTGCGTGTCCCCTCGGGGGCGATCCACAGGAGCGATCCAGGCTCCAGGTGGCTGCTCGACGTGCGTAGCGCGGAGACGGCTTGCGTGCGGTTGCCGCGCTCGACGCGGATGAAGCCTGCGGCCTTCATGGCGCGGCCCCAGACGGGGACGTCGAAGAGCTCTGCTTTCGCCACCATGCGGAGACGGCGATCCGGGATCGCGCGGTAGAGGGCTGGGATGTCGTAGAGGCTCTGGTGGTTCGACATCACGATGAACGTCTCTTCGCCGTCGCCGAGGTGCTCGCGCCCGCGCACGACGAGGCTGATCTCTGCGTCGGCGAAGAGCTTCCTCGACCACCATGCGAGCCGCTCGTCGCATGCGTCTGCGTGGAGGCGCCCGGTCGCTGCGTCGAACACCGTGGGCACGCTGATGCGCGCCGTGTCGAGGAGGCCCTTGGCCGTCTGGACGAGCGTCATCGGCCCCTCCGCTTCTTCTTTGCGTCGGGGAAGCGCGCGTTGCACGTGTCGACGCACTCCTTGTCCGCGCATGCCTTGATGCACTCGTCGATGTTCTTTGCGTTCTCGTCCGTCGGATCTTTCTCCTCGGCGGGCTTCGGATCGAGCGTCTTGCAGAGGTTGTCGGCGCAGTACGAGCCGGCGGCGCAGTCGGTGTCGTAGCGGCACTGCACGCAGCGGAGGTTCCAGCAGATTCCGGCCTCGGTCCCGGCGTCGCGCTGGGCGCAGTCGTCGTTCGTCTCGCACGTGGCGAAGCGGCCTTCTTCGAGGCTGCCGGGGAGGCTGCCGGCGCACGCGGAGACGAGCGCCGCGGCGAGCGCGATGGGCAAAGGAAGGACGAGGAGGGCGCGGGCGAAGATCGAAGTGCGTGCGTTCATGGGCTTCCGGATGTGCCGAGGAGGGTGATCACGAGGCGCCTCGTATGAGGGCTCGTTCGGTGTTCCCAGACGTAGATCGCTTGCCAGGTCCCGAGCGCGAGTTTGCCCGCGGTGATCGGGATCGTGAGGCTCGTGCTGGTGATGGCTGCGCGGATGTGCGCGGGCATGTCGTCCGGGCCTTCGGCGTCGTGCTCGTAGCCGGCGCCGTCGGGCGCGACGCGCGCCATCCATCGATCGAGATCGCGGAGCACGGCCGGGTCGGCGTTTTCCTGCACGACGAGGCTCGCCGAGGTGTGCTGGAGGAAGAGCGAGCAGAGGCCGATCGTGATGCTGGCGTCGTCGAGCACGGCTGCGACGGCGCTCGTGACGTCGTAGAGACCTCGACCGCGGGTGCGGATGTCGAGGGTCTTCTGGTGGACGCTCTCCCTCATCGGCACGTTGCCCCCCGTACGTGGATCCTACGGTGTCCGATGGTCGGGGTTCTCTGCAACTACGAAGATGAAGGAAGCTCGACGTCGACCACGATGCCGAGGGTCGTCCACTGCTGGAACCAGCGCCCGACGCTCGCTGCGATGTGCTCCTGCCGCTCCTCGGGCAAGGGTTCGGCGAGGCGACCCAGCGCGGGCACGAGCGCCGCGCCCTCGGCGAGGAGCGAGAGCAACGTGAAGGCTTCGGGCTCGAGCTCTTCGAAGTGCGTGACGAGCTCGCGGCTGCGGTAGAGCGCGATGTGCGCGGGCGAGGGCGTTTCGGGGACGATCGCGGGCTCGCCCGCGACGAGCCACGCCTTGCGGATGCGGTGCACGGGGTAGGAGAACGCGAGCCGCTGGACCGCCGGATGCAGCACGATGCGCGCGCGCTCCCAGGCGTCCTCGGGCAGGCTCGCGAGCTTCTGCGGATCGAGCGGCGGCGCGTCGGCCGCGGCGCGCACGTCGAGGAGCGCGATCTCGTAGCGCGCCATGTCCGCGGCGAACGTGCGCGCGGCGTCCGTCTCGAAGCCGGGCCAGGTCGCGGCGAAGTGCGGCACGGGCTCGAGCATCTTGCGGAAGGGGGCGTGCGCGGGCGGATGGGCGTCGAGGAAGTCGCGGCAGAAGGCGTCCATCTTCGGGTCGCCGAGCAGGCGCGCGAGCGCGGAAAAATCGTCGCGCAGGACCTCGCGGTGGCGGTACCAGAACTGGCGGCGGTAGATGTCGACCTGCGCGGCCGGCGTGAGGCGCGCGTTTCCCGTGACGAACCGCGCGGCGGTCTCGGCGAGGGCCGGATCGCCCGTCGCAGCTGCGCGATTGGGGATCACGCTCGCGAGGAACGCTTGCACCGAGGCGAGATCATTTCGCATGGGAGAGAACCTCCTCGCGGACGACGCGCGCTCTCTCGGCCTCGGCGAGCAGCGTGGCGAGCGGGGGGATGTCCTCGTCCCACTCGATCAGCGTGGAGACGGGCCCGACGCGGCGGATCGCGCGGCGGTAGAGCTCCCAGACCGGATCGATCACCGGGCCCGAGTGCGTGTCGATGATGTAGTCGCCGTAGTTCGTGTGGCCGGCGAGGTGGATCTGCACGACGCGCTCGGCCGGGATCGCGTCGACGTACGTACGCGGGTCGAAGCCGTGGTTCTCCGAGGAGACGTAGATGTTGTTGACGTCGAGCAGGACGCCGCAGTTCGCTTCCTCGACGACGGCCTTGACGAAATCCCACTCCGTCATGTCGCTCGACGTGTACGTGAGGTAGCTCGACACGTTTTCCAGCGCGAGCGGCACTTCCAGCGTGTCCTGCACGATGCGCGCGCGGGCGGCGACGTGACGGACGACCTCCGCGGTGTAGGGCAGGGGCAGAAGATCGTGGGTGTTCACGGTCGCGGTGCCGGTCCAGCAGAGGTGGTCGCTCACCCAGGGGGACTTCGTCCGGCGGATGAGGGCGCGCAGGCTGCGGAGGAAGTCGAAGTCGATCGGGGTCGTGCCGCCGATCGAGAGCGAGACGCCGTGCTGGATCACGGGGTAGTGGGCCAGGGCGCGTTCGAGGTTCGCGAGCGGCGCGCCGCCGGGCACGAGGAAGTTTTCGCTGATGATCTCGAACCAGTCGACCTTCGGCCGTGTTTCGAAGATCTCCTCGTAGTGCGGCAGGCGCAGGCCCACGCCGATCCCGAGGTCGGGGAGGCCGAGGCGCATGGGGTCGGGTGCGGTCATCGCGGGGGTCTCCGGGGGGAGGACTTTGAAAACGAAGGGCCGCGCGCGCCACCCGAGGTGGAAGCGGCGGCCCTTCGGGCTCGAGCGGCGCGGGGGGCCGCTCGAATCACTTCGGCGCGTCGGCCGGGGCGGGCGCGGCGGCGCCGTCGGCCGGCGCGGCTTCCTTCGACCCGCTGCACTTGCCGCCGGAGCACTTGTGCTCGCCGCCTTCCTTGGCGCCGCTGCACTTGGCCTCCGTGCCGGCCTCGGCCCCCGCCTTGCTGTCGGCGTTCTCGGGCTGCGCCTGGCTGCCGCCACACGCCGCGAGGCCCGCGATCATCCCGCCCACCGCCAGCGTCGCCATCATCTTGTTCATGTTCATGGTCAATCTCCGTTCCAAGCGTGTCTTCTACGTGCCGTCACCCCGGGGAAGTCGCGATTTCGAGCGCTTCGTGCGAAACCTCCCCCCGCCATGATCGTCTCCCCCCGGGGTGCCGGGGTTTCCCACCTACGTGCGTGCCCGTCGTCCGGATCCGGATTGCCGAGCAGCGCCTGCTGGGCCCATGTTGGTAGCCCGATGGGAAGGGGTGAAGCAAGGAAAAGCGCCGGAAGGCCGGGGCGGAAGCCTGCGCGCGTCGTGGCGCTCGTCGTCCTCGGCGCGATCGGTGCTTCTGGATGTGCCGCGTCGCGCTTCGATGCGCGATTTTTGCCGAGCGACGACGTCGCGCGCGAGCTCGAATCGATGACGCCGGACCTCAGCGCCGAGACGCGCGCGACCTTTCGGGACGTGCTCGCGACGACCCTCGCCGAGGACGCTTACACGTGCGCGCCGTCGCCGCGGGAAGTCTTTTTTGGCGATGTGGAAGAAGGGGAGCGCACGATTCGCGGGGCGATGCCACATTATCGGTTTTTCTTCGGACCGATGCATTACCAGGTTCGGCGGGTGCGGTCGCGCGGGGGCGCGCCGGGGCGCTGGGAGGTGGCGGCGACGTTCGCGGTGGTCCTGCCGCGGGAGGGCGGGACGCTGGAGCTCGCGGATTGCGACGGGAAAGAGCGGTACGAGGGGGAGGTCGTGTGCCGAGGCGTCCCGTTTTCGCGATCGAACACGACGGAGGCTTGTCCTGCGTCGGGGGAGTTCCGGGCGGCGGGGACGCGGCGCAACATGGAGGCGCTGCTCGCGCGCTGGTCCGAGGAGGCGGAGCGGTACTGGAACCGCGACGCCGAGCGCTTTGGATTGCCAATCCGGTACGATTTCACCTTTTTGCCGCATGACCAGGCCGCGCGGGAGGGCGCGCCGGTCGATCTCACGTTGCCTCTGTCGACGACGTGCGGGCGGACGCCTTATTTCTGGTCGCTGCGGAGCGGCTGGTCCTTGCCGGTGATCGCGCACGAGGTGGGGCATCTGCTCGGGCTCGCGGACGAGTACGAGGCGCTCTCCGGGATCGTGCCGTTCTACCCGAAGAAGCCGTTCCCCGGCGCGCAGACGAGCCGGATGGGTTTGTCGATGAAGGAAGACACGGTCCTCTATCCGATGCACCACTGGATCGTGGTCCGACGTTACCTCTGCCCGGAGCCCTCGGGCCGCGACCCGTGGGGGCATGCATTTCAATGAAATCGTTTCCCCGAATCATCCTGCTCGGCTCGATGTTCGTCATGGCCTGCGACGACGAAAAGCCCGAAGCCGCGCCCGGCGCCGCCTCCGCGTCCGCCTCTGCCTCCGCTCCCGCTCCGGCTTCCGCTTCCGCTCCCGCTTCCGCTCCCGCGTCCGCTTCCGCCCCCGCGGCGCTTCCCGAGCGGCCGGACGATTTTGCGGTCGTCGAACCGGCGGCGCCCACGTGTCCGCCGGAGATGGTGCGCGTGAAAAAGAGTTATTGCGTCGACCGGTACGAGGCGAGCCTCGTCGACGCGGAGACGGGGCAGGATCTATCGCCGTATTACGTGCCCTCCCGCAAGCAGGCGCTCTCGATCCAGAAGCTCTGGGAGCAGGAGCGCCTCGCCGTGGGGCCCGCCGAGGCGCGCGGGCTCGAGCTGCCGCCGCTGCCGCTTTGGCAATCGCAGCGCAACTTCGAGCCGAAGGCGGTCTCCAGGAAAAACCGCGTCCCCCAGGGCTACCTCACGGGGCCGCTCGCCACGCTCGCTTGCAAGAACGCCGGCAAGCGGCTCTGCTCGCTCTCCGAGTGGCAGACGGCCTGCCGGGGCGAGGACGATCGCGATTTTCCTTATGGCGACAAATACGATCAGGGCAAGTGCAACATTTTCCGCGAGGCGCACCCCGCGGGGCTGCTCCACGGCAATCCGAGCATCGGTCACAGCGATCCGCGGCTCAACACGGTGAAGGCCGGGGACAAGCCGCTCCTGCGCCGAACGGGCGAGACGCGGGCCTGCACGAGCCGGTGGGAGGGCGACGGCATTGCCGACATGGTCGGCAACATCGACGAGTGGATCGACGATCCGGAGGGCACGTTCGTCGGCGGGTTTTACGCCCGGTCGAAGAAGGACGGTTGCGCCTCCATGGTGCGGGCCCATCCGTTCGATTACTTCGATTATTCGACCGGGGTTCGATGCTGCAAAGATCTTTAGCGTAGGAGCTTTCATGAACGAGCGGAAGGTGGTGGCGGCGCTCGCCATGGCGTTTGTCGGGGCCGGTTGCGGGGCGCGGACGGATCTGCCGGAGAGCAAGCGGAGCGAGGACGTCTGCGCGGCCGTGGGCGAGGCATGCCGCACCTCGGCGGCGTGTTGCGCCGGCGGACAATGCAATGCGGGCGTCTGCGTGGCCCCGCTCTGCAAGCCCGGTGAGGCGCCGGTCGTCCTCGTCAGCGGGCCCGAGCGGCTCTCGGGCCTGCTCGCCGACGGCGATCACGTCTACTTCACCCATTACGGTGCGACCGGCGCGGTGCTGCGCTTGCCCAAGGCGGGCGGGGCGATCGAGACGGTCGTCCCTTCGTCGAGCTGGACCGAGTCCCTCGTCGCGGACGCGAGCGCGCTTTATTTCATGGACGGCAAACAGATCATGCGCGCCTCGAAGGACGGGAGCGGGGCGAGCCTCCTCGCGGCGAACCAGGAGGGATCGATGTCGATCGCGGCGGACGCGTCATTCGTGTACTGGATCGATCCGGCCGATCAAGCCGTGCGGCGCGTCTCGACGTCGGGCGGTACGCCCGATACCCTGGCCAAGGACGAGGAGCTCACGCCAGACATGGTGCCGCGTATGATCGCGGACGATAACAAGCTGTACTGGTCGGCCAGCGGGCTCTGGTCGATTCCGGGCTTTCACGCGACGCCGAAGGAGGGCGGCGCGCTCCTCCTCATCGAGGGCGCCGCCACCACGCATTTCGTTGCCGATTCGATGTTCCTCTTCTGGATCGATCAAGAATTTTTGAGTGATGGCACGAGCTCCGACCGCATGGTGCGTGCCCGGAAGGACGGCAGCGAGGCGAAGACCCTCCTGGAGTGGTCTTCCGACGGCTTCAACAATGACCTCGCCTCCGGAATGGCGCAGGACGGGGACTACCTGTACTGGGCCAGCGGCAAGGCGCGGAGCATGAACCGTATCCCCAAGACCGGGGGCGAGGCGGTGGAGCTCTTCACGTCGCCGGATGCCATCAACCAGCTCACGATCGACGCGTCCTGCGTGTATTACGTGACCGTCCGGCCCTCGAGCGACGGTACGACGACGAGCACGCTCCTCCGCGCGCCGCGATTCCTTCCAGGCGAGTGAGCGAGCCCTGCGGGGTTCGACACGGGTTTTTTGCTCCAGTGCCCGCGCCGCCCGTATGCTGCGCCGCAACATGCGAAGGTACACGTTCCTTTTCGGGGTCGCGCTCGTCGCGTGCTCCCAGGGGGATCCGGCTTCCTCCTCGTCGAACGCCGATTGCATGGTCGAAGGCGGCGGCGTCACGCCCGCGCGCGAGGAGCCCGAGGACGAGCTCACCCCGCTCCGCCTGCTCCGGCGCGCCAGCATCGCCCTGCTCGGCGTGCCCCCGACCGACGAACGAATGCAGGAATTGCTCGCCCGGGCCACGCCCGAGGAGCAATTCGCGTACGTCGAAGATTTCATCGACGAGGCGCTCGAAGACCCGCGGTTTTACGACGTCACGTTCGAGTTCGCGCGCAAGTGGTTCAACATCCCGCTCATCCCGAACACGGCCGACGCCCCCGAGTACGGGCCCAAGCAGCAGCGCGTGCTGACGGCGTGCAAGCCGGGGACGGCGAACGAGGGCGCGCTCTACTATGTGCGCGACAGTTTCGTCAATGCGGACACGGCGTGCGGCGCGGGCGCTGCGAAGACCACGGTCGAGCCCTGGTGGGCGCCGGGGACGACGGTGACGCTCGTCGGGAGCGCGGCGAACACCACGAACAGCGGCCAGATCAACCCGAACGGCGCGCCGGTCGACATCGAATGCAATGCGCGGGCCGAGGGCACGTGCGGGTGCGGCAAGAATGCCGTGAGCTGCTGGCACGATCCGGGCACGTATCCCGGCTGGGCCGTGTTCCTCGCCGGCAACCCCGACGGCCAGCGGCGGCTGCTCGCCGAGGAGCCCGCGCGCCTGTTCGCGCACATCGTATGGCATGATCGGCCCGCGACCGATCTCATCCTGTCGGATTACTCCGTCGGTCCGACCGAGGTCCAGGCGGCCCACGTGAACCAATCCCTCGCCGGCGGCGCGCTCGACGTGCTCGACGACGAGAGCTGGTGGAACCCGGCGAGTTTTGAGGGCGCGGCCGTGGATCCGCGCCACGAGGCGAAGGATCCGAAGGCGTGGCGCGAGTATGCGATCTCGGCGCGAAACGCGTTTTTCCTGAAGGAGCGCAACTACACGTTCGACCCGCGCAAGGATCCGGGCATGTCGAAGGGTTTTCCCTCGGCCGGCATGCTCACGTCGCTCGGCTTCCTCGACACGTATCCGCGCGAGCGCCTCCGCGCGGCGCGGGCGCTGGAGGCGCTCGCCTGCGAGCTGATCTTGCCGCCGGGCGGGGACATCGAGTTCAACCGGTACGAGACCGACCCCGGCCGTGAAGGGCCTTGTCAGCATTGCCATGCGCGGATCGACACCGCGGCGCTCCATTTCAAGCGCTATGGGAAGACCGGCTCGGCGATGGAGGGCTGGGGCGCGCAGTACTACATGCCCGGCGTCGGCACCTGGCAATGGGATCCGGTGTGGCGTACGGGAGCGTATCCGTACGAGCGGGAGCCCTTTGCCCAGTGGAACAAGTGGTACAACCCGGGCTCGCTGCTCACGCCCGCCACCGAGGAGGAGGCGAACGCCAATCCCTACGCGCTGTTCCTCGATTTCCTGCCGCCGGAGCTCACCCTGCTCGGACAGACCGGCGACGGGACCGTGGGGCCTCTCGGCTTCGCGAAGATCATCGTCGCCGCCGGGGCCTTCGATCGATGCGTCGTGCGCCGCGTGCACGAGCGCGTGGTCGGCCGCGACATCGATCCGGCGACGGAGAACGGGTACCTCGACACACTCACGGCCTCGTTCGTATCGAATGGCCGGCTCGTGCGGCCCTTCATCAAATCTCTCACGCAGTCCACGTCGTTCCGCAGGGGGCAGTGACATGCGAAAGCGAATTCTTTTCAAGATCGTCACCCCCTTCGTCGTCGCCCTCGGCGCCGCGAGCTGCGAAGGCGACGAAGGCAGCACCTGCGGCGGGCCGACGCCCGAGGAGCGGGCGCAAAATCAGGCCGTGTTCGACGCGCTCGCGCCGTCCTGCCAGGGATGCCACACGACCGGGGCGCGCGGGTATTTCGCGTCGATCGAGGCCTTCGAAGCCCTCGTCGTCTACAACGCCGCGGAGGTCGTCCCGGGCAAACCCGACGAGAGCGAGCTCATTCGCCTCCTCGAAGGGAAGGGGACGCGCGCGTTCAAGCAAATGCCCATCGCGGGGCCGCCGTTCGTCGAGATCGCGGCGAGCGGATCCACGAAGATGACCATGGCCCAGATCCGCCAATGGGTGACGGCCCTCGAATCCCGGACAGCCGATCCGCAGCCTTCCATCGAGGCCCGCCGCGTCACGCGGCTCTCCGCCGACGACGTCGGGCGCGCCCTCTACCAGCAGCTCGGCCTCTCGGACGAGGACTTTTACTTACCCGCCTCCTCGTTCGACATCCCCCACAAGACCAACCAGAACGACGACCTGTATCCCTTCACGTCGCCGGATTCGATCCCGGCGCCTTACGAGAACCTGCCCGTCGAGCGGTTCGCCGCGCTCGGCGGCGGCTCGGCGCCGAACCAGCTCAAGGCCGACGGCTCCATCTCCCCGAGCTTCCTCGGCACGATCACGCAGGTCTCGCAGCGCTGGTGCGCGCTCGCGCTCGACAAGGCCGGGAACACGGCGCTCCTTCCGGCCGGCGCCTCGGTCCAGACAGGTAGCGCCGACGCCGCGAGCGTGAAGGCCGTCCTCCGCGCCTGGTACCTGCATTTCCACGCCGTGGACGCGACCGACGCGGACGTCGACCGCGTGTTCTCCACGGTGTTCGTCCCCCTCGAAATGGAGAAGGACGCGCGAAATGCGTACATCGGCACGTGCTCCTATTTCATTCGCCACCCCGACTGGATCTTTTACTGAGAGGCACCGATGAAAACGAGCCGCAGAAAACTCCTCCTCGCCGCCCTCGGCGCCTCCCAGCTCGCGCTCCTCGGCCGCTTCGCCGTGCGGAGCGCGTCCGCCGCGCCGCCTCCGAACGGGCCGACAAAACTCCTTTGCATCTGGCTCGACGGCGGGTGCAACTGGGAGCATTTCTTCACCCCGCTCACGGGCGCAGGCATCGACAAATACATCCAGGCGCCCGACGGCGGCGTACACCCGCTGGGGTATTCGAAGGAGCAGGTGCGGAACTTCGACGGGACGGCCCCTGACCTCGCCTCGACGAACCCGACCCGCAAGCTCCGCGGCCCGGTGTCCTGGAACGACGCGAACCCCGCCGATACCGCGGGCTCGAATCCTCTCTCCGGCGGCGCGCAGAACTATCGCCCGTGGGGGTATTCGTGGGTCGACCCGAAGTACAAGCTGTATGAGCGTACGTGCGTGCTCGTCGGCGCCGATCAGGGCACGGCGTCCCACGCGAGCGGCATCATCGCGAGCATGTCGGGCGTCGCCGGCGCCTCCTTTCGATCGCCGAGCGTGCAGGCCGTGATCGCGAATTACATGTCGTCGTTCTTCCCGGACAGACCCGTCCCGAATGCGACGCTCGGGGGCACCGCCCCGTCGGCGCTCGGCCTTCCCTCGCTCGCCACGCCGTACAGGCTCACGAGCCTGGCGCTCGTCGAATCGACGATCTCGGACCGCCGGAACAGCGCGTGGGACGGCCTGCGCACCCGGACCGACGTCGAGGGAATGGCGTTCGACGGTACGCCGACCGGCGAGACGCTGCCGCTCACGATCACCGATCGTGCGGTGCTCGATGCGATCCGCGAACGAAAGGGCCTTTCGACGAAGGGGACGGACGACCTTTATCGGCAGCTCCACGACACGTACGCGGGCCTCAGCAAGACCGTGGCGCGGGACGTGCTCTCCGTGCTCGATCAGACGAAAGGGTTCGAGTTCTTGCAGGCCGACCCGCTTTATTCGAGCGGGCCGTTTCAGACCCCGTGCATCGGCGTTGCCGACGTCTGCGGGGGCGTGCGCTCGACAGGCTCGTTCGATTTCGCCTTGCGCCTGCTCAAGTCGAACCTCGTGACCAGCGTGACGCTACGAGCGACCAGCATCGCGAACACCGGGTTCGACGTGCATTACTCGGGCGGCGCGCGCGCGCAGACGAGCCACCTCCGCATCGCGTTCGAGGCCATCGGGCAGATGCTCAACGAGATGCAATTGACGCCCTCGTCCACGGGGCAGGGCTCGCTGCTCGACGAGACGCTGGTCTACATCTACAGCGATTTCGGGCGCACGTTCGCGCGGAGCCCACTCGACGGGACCGATCATCACCCGGCCACGTGCGGCATCCTGGTCGGCGGGAGCGTGAAGGGCAATCAAATGCTCGGAGGGTATGACGAGACGGCGCAAGGCTCGCCGCTCGGCGCGCCGGTCAACATCCTCGAGGAGTCGGGCGACAAGGTGACGCGGCCGCCGACGTCGCAGGACATCGCGGCCACGGTGATCCGCGCCTTCGGCCTCCAGCCGGGCAAGGACTTCTTCATTCCCGGCGGCTACGGCGAATTCGAGGGCGCGCTCCTCGTTTGACCGTCACGGCCCGCAGCCGGCCGTGTGCTTGTAGAAGAACACGTTCTCGTCGGCGCGGTTCACCAGCACGAACACGTTGTATTGCGCGATGTAGCGGAACCGGCGAGATTCACGCTGCCCCCGCCGCCCGGAGACGAGCTTCCGCCGCCGGCGCCGCCGATTCCACCGAAGCCGCTCGGCTCTGGGGTATTGGAAGAGGAGGAGCACGCGACGAGCGCGCCCGCGAGAAGTGTATGCTTGCGCATGGCCGGAAGGATATCCAAGAATCCCCGGCAATGTTCTGTATTCGTTACTTCCCTGACGCTTTTGCCGGTTGCGCTTTCGCGGAGGCCGAGGCTGACGCCGTCGCCGCGGCGCTCGTGCTCGGCTCTGCGGTCGCTGCTCCGTCCTTGCCCTTGCAGCTCCACGCGCCTGCGAGGATGTACGCGCGTTGGCAGACCACGGGGTGATTGCCCTTCGGGGTCTGCATCGCGAACGTGTGCGCGATCGGCGAGCGCTCCCAGAACGTGAATTGCGCCTTGCACGAGGGCCCCTGTCCCTGGCAAGCGGCCTCCGACGCGAGCGCCTCGACCTCGACGCTCACGCCATACACGTTGTAAAGCGCCGCGCCCGTCGCCGCGAGCAGCGCCACCGTAAAGAGAAGGCTCGCAGCGGATCGCAAACCCGATCCGCCGCGCTCCGTCTCTCCCCCACCTCGATCCTCGGGTTTTCCCACGGGCGCCACGTTAAAACGAGCCGGCCGCGAAGGGAAGCGTTCGTTAGCGCTTCCGATCCATCCACACGAGCGCCGCGGGCAGGACGATCACGGCGGCGAAGAGGCAGGTGACCTCGCCGATGACCGCGGCGACGCCCATGCTGCGCACAGCGAAATTATCCGAACGCACGAGCGCCATGTACCCGAGCGCCGTGGTCAGGCTGCAGAGCACGACCGCTCCGCCCGTCTCGCGCACCGCGGCGATCGCGCCGCCCGTGCCCTCCTGGGTATAGCGCTGCACGATATTTACCGCGTAATCGACGCCGATCCCGAAGGTCAGCGGCAATGCAATGAAGTTCAAGAAGTTGAGCTTGACCTTCATCACGACGAGCGCGAGCGCCATCCAGCCGATGCCGACGAGCAGCGCGGCGAGCACGTAGACCGAGGGCCGGCCGCGGCGGAACGCGACGAGCACCGCGAGGATCGTGCCGAGGAGCGAGAGGAGCACCGCGGGCGGGACGTCGTCGATGACGGCGGTCCACATGTCCGCATAAATGACCGCGCGGCCCGAGCCGAGGATCACGCTGCCGTCCGGCAAGACGGTGCGCCGATACGCGTTCGCCCAGCGAAAGATGTAATGGGCGTCGTCGACGGATGCGCCCTCGGTCGGGCTGATGTAGACGATGCGGCCACGCGTGCCGTCGGTCTCGGTGAACGCCCGCGCGAGGCCCGCGGGCAGGTCCTCGATGCCGAACGGCTTCAAGTCGTCCGGGGGCAGGAGCTCTGCGATCGTCGTCCAGTCCGCGTCCGGAATGACGCCGCGGCGCCGCGCCTTCAGGACCTTTTGTTTGATCTCTTCGAGGATCGGGATCTTCTCGGCCTGCGCCGCGGGGACGAAGTCCTGGAGCGCGTGGACCTTCTCGAAGGGTTTTTCCCCCGGAGGCGCGGCGTCGCGCTTCGCGTAGAGCGCCTCGCGCAGAGGCTCGACCTGCTCGGGGCGATCGACGAGGATCGCCATGCCGTCCGTCCCGACGTACCCCGTGATCTGCTCGGCGAGCTGGCTCAGGCGGATCTCCTCGGCCCGCCTGCTCGCGTCGGTGCGCAGGTTGCGGAGGTCGTACTCCATCGGGTCGCTCTTCACGTAGGAGACCGCCGCCAGGGTGCCGGCGAGGGCCACGGCGACGCCGACGACCGTGAGCAGGCGAGGGGCGCGCTCGGCGAGGGCCGCGAAAGGACGGCCGAACGCGATGCCGCCCTGCGTGGCGCGCTGGATGCGGCCCCAGAAGCCCTTGGCCTCGCGATCGAGCGGCAGGAGCCGCTCCATGAGCGTGAGGATGCTCGGCAGGGCGAGGTAGGTCGCGATCCAGCAGAGGAGCATGCCGATGCCGCCGATGACGCCGAAATCGCGGAAGCCACGGAACTCGGTGGCGACGAGCGATCCGTACGCCGCGCCGGCCGCGGCGGCCGCGGTGAGCGTGGGGCGCCACGTGTCCCGACGCGCGAGGTCGAGCGCCTCGGCGAGCGGGACCTTGTCCCTGCGCGCCTCGAGGTACCTCGCCATGTAGATGATGCTGAAATTGATGCCGTTGCCCGCGACGATCGTGAAGAGAAACCCGGTGGCCATGTTCAAATGGCCAATCAAGAGCTCGGTCACGCCGAACGTCCACGCGACGCCGATGCCGATGGTGATCAGCATGGCGAAGAGCGTGCGGACGCGGAGGTAATAGAGGAACACGACGCCCGCGAGCAACACGGCCCCGAAGAGGCCGACCTCGGTGAGGTCCGCGTTGATCGCGGCGAACTCGGAGATGCCCGTCTGGAGATCGCCGCCGAATCCATAACGGATCTCGGGGTGGAACGAGGCGGGGTTCACCCGAGCGACGGCCTCGCGGATGCGGCGCAGAGCCTCGCTGCCGCGCTCGAAATCGCTGCCGATGACCTTGGAGCGGACCGCGACGACGAGCGTCTTACCGTCCTTCGACTGGTAATAGCCGTCGGGGAAACGATCGAGGGGGTCCTCGGGCGCTTCTCCGCTCGTCTTAGCGGAGCTGCCGGTCGTCGAAGCCGCGTCGGTCCCGAGCTTGAAGCGCTTCTTGATGCTCGCGGCGTCGAGGGCCGGGGGCTCTTCGCTTTCGTCGAGCAAGGTGCCCGTCGCCTTGCTGACCTCGTAGGCATAACGCGCCTCGATGTCGTCGCGCAGGCCTTCGAGGTCCTTCGTGTCCGCATACAGCCCGGCGCGGGGCGAGAGGAAGGCGCGCGCCTCCTGGACGCCGTCCTCGACGCTGCCGACCCAGGGCGGGCCGACGGCGGCGATGGCCGGGACGAGCGCGTCGCCGGCCTTGCGCAGCGCCTCCGTGGGCGTGTCCGGGCCGCCTTCGAGGACGATGAAGAGCGTGGAGACGCCCGCCGTGCGCGTGGCGACCCGATGGAGCTCCTGCACGCTCGGGCGTGACGAGGGCAGGAGCGAGTCGAAGCCGGTCTGGATGGTCAATCGCAAGGCGAGGACCACCGAGACGATCGTGAGCGCCGCCGCGACGAGGAGCGGCACGAGCGGGCGTTCGAACTGCAAGCGGCCGAGTCGGTCGAAGAGACGCTCGGACGAAGGGCGCGGCGGCGGCGAGGCGGAAGGTTCGGCGCTCAGGGCAAACCTCGGAGGAGCAAGGGAATGGTGGGGGCGCCGGTATAGTGCAAAACAGGCGGATCCTCACCCCCAAACCCGCGCGCGGCGTCGCGAAAAAGGGCTTCGCGCAGGCTCATCCGCGTGTGGCGCGGTACAGCATGTCGACGAGGCGCGGCGCGCGACCCACGAGCGGCGCGAGCAGTTCGAACAAGGGCGGGCGGAGGAAGAGGCCGTGGAGCGCGCCGGCGGCCCGGAAGCGAGCCGAGAAGGCGCGCGAGAAGGCGCGGCGGTAGGCGTGGATCGGGTCGGGCGCGAAGCTCGCGAGGGAGGCGAGGCGGCCGCTCTGGAGCGCGATGGCCATGCCGTCGCCCGTGAACGAGGGGACGAGGCGCGCCGCGTCGCCAGCAAAGAGCAAGGGGACGCCCGTCGTGGGGCAGGCGCGCGCGACGGCCTGCGCGCCGAACCCGAAGCGAGCGAGGCCGCGGGGTTTTTCCGAGGGCGCGCCGAGGGCGGCGAGGCGCCTTTCGAGCGCCGGGTGGCGCGCCGCGTGGTCTTCGAGGGTGGACCACACAGGGCGCGCGTCGTCGGCGAGGAGGGCGCAAACGCCGATGCGGCCATCCTCGACGGGGTTCACGCCGACGTACCCGCCCGGCACGAGGTAGAGCTCGACGTCGGCTTCGAGGCGCGCGGGCGCGCAGTAGGCCTTGAGGGCGACGAAGCTCGGGCGCTCGGCCCGCGCGCGCGGCAAATCGAGCGGGGCGTCGAGCGTGGAGCGTTTGCCCATGGACAGCACGAGGCCCGCGACGGCGCGCGCGCCGGCCGGGCTCTGGATTTCGAGCGCGCCGGGCGGCCGCGGGGCGATCGCGCGGACGGGCGCGCGTTCGAGGACGGTCGCGCCCGCGTCCCGCGCGCGGCGGGCGAGGAAGGCCTCGAGGGCCGCGCGCGTGACGCCGAGCGCCGGGCGGCCCGGGAGCGCGAGATCGAGGCGCGCGCCGCCGGCGCCGAAGAGGGCCACGGTGCGGAGCCGCGCGGGCGAGAGCGCGGCGCCGAGGTCGCCGCAGCCGAGGGCGTCGAGATCGTCTTCGGCCTCGGGCGAGAGGAACTCGCCACAGACCTTGTCGCGTCCGATCGCGCCGCTCTCCCAGACGACGACCTCGCGGCCGCGCTGGGCCGCCGTGATGGCCGCAGCGAGGCCCGCGAGCCCTCCTCCGACGACGCCGAGGGGACCTCGTTCGGTCATCGGCCGGCGGTGGTCTCCAGGAGGCCGATCTCCGCGCAGAACCCAGGGCCGAACGCCGTGACGAGGCCAAGCGCGCCCGGCCCGAGCGGCGCGGGCTCGTGCAGGAGCTGATCGAGCGCGACGAGCACCGTGACCGAGGACATGTTGCCGTGCCGCGCGAGCGTGTCCCAGCTCGTGCGCGTGACGCTCTTCGGAAAACGCGCGTGATCCTCGAGCGCCTCGAGCACGCGCCTGCCGCCGGGGTGCACCGCGCCGAACGAGAGGCGGCTCGGATCGGAGACGTCGAACCGCCGGAGCGCCCGCGAGAAGAGGTCCGGCAAGGAGCGTTCGGCGAAGGCGACGACGTCGCGCGAGAGCTTGATCTTGAGGCCCTCGTCGCGGACCTCGAACCCCATGAAGTGCTCGGTGCACGCGAAGAGCTCGCGGAAGGTGTCGCGGACCCGGAGCGACGGCGCCCGCGGGTTCTGCCGCTCGGCCCGCTCGCCCGCGAGGACGACGGCGGCGGCGCCATCGCCGAAGATCGCCGCGGATACCAGGTTTTCCTCGCTCCGATCCTCGGGCAAGAACGTGAGCGAGCAGAGCTCGACGCACACGACGAGGGCGCGGGCATGCGGGTGGCCGGCGAGCCATTCGTGCGCGATCGCGAGCGCCGCGGCGCCGCCCGCGCAGCCGTGCTGCGTGAGGTTGATGCGGCGGACGTTCGGCGAGAGCGAGAGCGCCGCGACGAGCGTCGCGTCCATCGCAGGAATCTGGAATCCCGTGCAAGACGCCGTGATGACGAGGTCGATGCTCTCGCGCTCGTCCTCGGTCGTCCCCTCGGCGATGCGCCGCGAGAGCGCGCCGCAGGCGTCACGGACGGTGGTGCGGTAGAGTTCGTTTTTCGCGGCGAACGAGCGGCCCACGGAGAGCAGCTCCTCCGGGGTGATGACCAGGCTGCGCTTCTCGACGGCGCTCCGCCGAAAGAGCTGTCGGGCGAGCCCGAGGGCGCGTCCATCGAGCCACCGGGGGAGCGCCTCGGAGAGCTCGTTCTGGCTGTACGAGCGCCCCGGAAAGAACGTCCACGTCTGTTCGATGATCGCCATTCGAGCAGGCGACAGCGGCAAATTTCGTGCGCGGGAGGCGCGTGGGCAGGGGGCGCACGGATCAGCCGCGGCGTCCGGGGCGGCGCCATTCGCCGCGCAAGGCCGCGGCGCTCGGGCGCGCGAGGGCATCGCGGAGGCCGGTCCCGGCGGGCTGCACGAGCAAGAAAAACGCGAGGCCGAGCGCGCCACCGAGCTTGCTCGTCGTCGACACGAGAGGCTCGTGCAGGGCGAGCGCCGTCACGCCCGCGGCGAGCGCGAGGACCCCGGCGAGGAAGAGCCAGCCGAGGCGGGCCTTTTGAGCACAAAAGGATCGTGGATCGATCGTCGAGAGGAGGAGCGTGCCGTCCTCGGCAGGCGCGAGGCGCGGCGTCGCGCCGTCCTTGCGGAGGGCGCCGAACGCGTAGAGGATCTGGCCTTCGGGGATGGTCGCCGTGACCTTGCGAGAAAAGCCGCGGGCCTTTTTGGCGTCGGGCAGGGCTGCGTCGAAGGCCTCGGGCGAGGGGCACGCGGCAGCGGCCGAGAGCGCGTCCGGGCCGTGCCAGACCTCGACGCCGGGGCCCGTGAGCGGCGGGATCTCGATCGTGCGTCCCTCCGCTTCGATCGCCCCGCCGAACGACGCTCCCTCCGCGGGTCGATCCTCGAACAACACGACGGGCTCGTCCCCCCGCGCGAGCCTGCCGACCTGCGGGACGACGTGCGCCGCGAGGGACCGGCCGTCGCCGTCGCCGCGCGTCACGCGGCCGATCAAGAGCCCCGTGCCATCGCTGTTCGCGCCGAGGGGGACGAGGCGGCGCGCGAACGCGGAGAGGGCCGCGATCTCTTTGTACGCCGCGGCGACGACGAGCAGCGTGTTCACCCAGAGGACCCCGAGGACGAAGAGGCCCATGAGCTCGTAGGGCAGGGGTTTCGTGATCACGTCATGCGCTCGCGGCTTCGGCCTCGGCGCGGCGAACCTCCCGCGGGGCCAGCTCGATCTGCGGGCTCTCCGCCTCGGCCTTGGCGACGTCGCGCATCCGCGGGCGCGAGGGGCGGAACAGGTAGGTGCGGAGCAAGTAGAGGACCATGCTCGGCTCGTCGAGGCTCGGATCGACGCGGGGGACGACCTCGCGCTGGTGCGCGTCGGCGAGCGCGGACCAGTGCAAGCCGGCGCGATTGTGGTGGATGGTGTGGTAGCCGTTGTTGCACATCACCCAGTTGAAGGCGCGACCGACGAAGTTCCGCGAGTGGTTCCATTCGCTCGTGGTGTCGCAGCGATCGTGCTGGATGAGGTTGATGCGCAGGATGCAGCGAGCGCCATAGAGCTGCGGGACGAGGACGAAGAAGAGCGTCGTCCAGACGTCGTAGACGAGCAGCGCGCCGGTCAGGCCAAACGCAACGACCTGCTCGACGAGGTACTGCCGCACGAAGTCCTCGCGGCCCTTGATGCGGGCCCAGCGCGAGACGCCGGCAAAGGTGTTCGGGCCGGCGACGTTGGGGAAGTGGATCAGGTTGAGCAGGTTCCACCGAAACGAGACGTGGCTCGGCGCAGCCCAGTCAGGCTTGCCGTCGTCCTCGAAGTGGTGGTGCACGAGGTTGTGCGAGGGGATGTTCGCAGACGCCGGGTAGAGCGCGCCGAAGCTCAGCACGACGCGGAAGAGCATGTTGAGCCGGCGGCTCTGAAAGATGCCCTGGTGCAGGTGGTTGTGGATGACCACCGTGTTGAGGAAGCTCAGATAACAGGCCGCGGCGAGGAAGAAGACGTTCCGGCAAGACGGCACGAAGACCATCGAGGCAAGGACGCCCATGTAGGCCGCCACGATGCCGATCTGCCGCCATTCAGCCAGGTGCTTCACCAGCCAAGGCCCTCGGACAGGAAGCGAAGAGGACACGGCTCCGCCTTCTACCATCCGTCCAGGCCGGTCGACAATCATGGACGAACGGACGGATTTGTATTATCCGAGACGGAAGAACGCCGTGACTGCCATCGCCTCGACCCTTACCTCCTTACCCTTCACGCAACTCCGTCGAAACCGCTATTTTTACCTGTGGTACGACGGTTTTTACCTCGTCCTGTGCGGCGCGCTGGTCGCGCTCATGGTGACGACAGGCTTCCGCGGGCTCGTGCCGACCTGGGACGATCGCCTGTGGATGGTGCTGCCGCTGGCCTGCCACCTGCAGATCCTGTGCAGCGTCTTCATCCACAACGCGACCCACAACAACTTCCCACGCCCGATCAACCGGATCGTGGGCGAGCTCTGCGGGATGGTGGTGCTGACCCGGTTCGCATCATGGGAAGTGATCCACCAGCGGCACCACCGGTACTCGGACGACGTGGCAAAGGACCCGCACCCGGTGCTCCCGAGCTACTTCAAGTTTCTGTTCGCTACGATCGTAAACGTGGAGCATCAGCTCCAGCAGATCTATTTCGATCTGTACGGCGACACGCCCGAGAACCGTCGATACGAGCGGCTGCGGGCGTACGTGAGTTACGGGACGAACCTGCTCCTGATCGCGACGTGGTACCTGTTCCTCGGGAAGGTGGGATTCCTCTTCCTGTTCATCCCGTCGTCGCTCGTAGGCTTCTTCCACCTCGTGCACTTCAACTGGTCGACGCACAACGCATTCTCGCCGAACAGCGACTTCAAGCCGGTGAACCTCGACCACGGCTATTACAAAATCGGCAACTGGCTGTGGTTCGGCATTTACATGCACGCAAACCACCACAAGCGCGCAGGCATGTTCAATCCAGCAAAGCTTCAACCGAGCTTGCCGATCACGCCGCCGCCAGGCCGAGGCTGAGCTGCTGGGAGCCGCCGCGCCGGGGCGCTGCCCCGGGCCCCGCGGGGGCTGTTCGCCCCTCGACCCGAACCAGGGCCAGCCCTGGACCTCAGGGGGAAGAACTGCGCGATGCGCAGTTCTTCCCACAGGCCGGTGGTGATACCGCCTTGCCGGTCGAACCGTCAACGCTGCCGTCTTGCTTGGCAGGATCGCCTGCAGTCTTGAATCGGCCCGTTCGATGAACTGCGCATCGCGCAGTTCATCGACCCCGAGTCCAGCGCTTGCGCTGGTCCAGGTCCAGGAGCGGATAGCTCCTGGTGGGGCCTGGGGCAACGCCCCAGCGAAACGGCCTCCCGACGAAATCTGTACTACTGCGTCGCCGCGGGCTTCGGGCCCTCGGGCGGCTTCGGGCCTAGAGGCGCGGGCTTGGGCGCTTCGGTCTTTGGCGCTTCGGTCGGTTTGTCCTTCGTGCCGTCGGCCGGTTTCTCCGGGGGCTTCGCGGCTCCTGCGTCCGTGCCGGCGTCGCCTGCGTCGGCTGGGGCGGCGTCCGTTGCGGCGTCTTCGGCGCCTGCGTCGGCTGGCTCGGGGGGCGGGGCGGCTTCGGGGGCGGGCTTCGGGGGCTCTTCGGCGGGGCGCTCGTCTGTCCAGCAGGACGGGTTCGGCGGGGGCTGGAAGGTGAGCGTGTGCGAGGCGCGATCGCCCTTTTTCGTGATGAGCGTCTCGGTTTTGTAGGCTTTGGCCTCGCCGCACTCGTAGGTCGTCAGCTCACGCTCGGGCGTCTTGCCTGCGCGGAGTGGCACGGAGGCGCGCTCGTTGCTGCACTGCGACCACTCGACCTTGTACTCGGCATCCTTGTCCGGCAGGACGAGCCGCACGCCGGGATCGCCTTCGGCGCGCTTGCCCAGGATGAGGGCGTGCGCGACTTTCTCGTCGTCGTCGAGGACCGTGACCCGGACGGGCTGGCGCAGGCCGCCGCGCATCTTGTTGGTCGCCCCGCCGAGCGTGAAATCGGCGCAGACGGGTTCACCCGTGAGGGTGGAAGGGACCTGGGTGTTGGAGCAAGCGGCGAGGGAGGCCGCGAGGAGTGCGGCGACGGCGAACGCGGAGCGCGGGCGCAGGCTGGGGCGGATCACGGCGCGCAGCGTCGCCCCGGGTGGGGGCTTTCGTCAAGTCCGGCGCGTTTTCTTTGCGGGGGCGGGGGCGGCGCTCGGCTTGCGCGTGCGGGGCCGCTGCCCTTCGACCGAGAGCTTTGTTTTTCCGAGCGTGAGCACGTGGTCGAAGTGCTCTTTGGAGACGGGGACGACGCTGAGACGCGAGCGCTTGAGCAGGGCGATGTCGGTCAGGGACGGGTCGCTTTTGATGACGTCGAGCTCGACGTGGGCCTTGAGCGCGACGACGGGCTCGACGTCGATGGCGCTCCAGTCTTCGCCTGCGGCGGTGGGGTCTGGGTAGGCCTCGCGGGCGACGCGGGCGATCCCGACGACGGCTTTGCCCTCGTTCGAGTGATAGAAGAGCAGGAGATCGCCCTTCTTCATGGCGCGCAGGTTGTTCCGGGCCTCGTAGTTGCGCACGCCGTCCCAGACGGCCCGCTTGTCGGCGAGGAGCTGGGCGAACGAGTATTTGTAAGGCTCGCTCTTGACGAGCCAGTAATGCTTCTCCGTCGTCATCCGTTCGTCCGGACCATACAGCCCGCGCCCGGACCCCTCAACAGGAATCAGTCGGTGATGATGAGCGTGGTGTCGTCGGGGACGAGGCGGGAGAGCTCGTCGATTTCGGCGTCGTCGAGCGCGATGCAGCCGTGCGTCCAGTCCGATTGCTTGTGCACGCCGTTCCAGTCGCGCTGACCGACGCCGTGGATGCCGATGCCAAAGCCGACGGTGCGGCCGGGCGGGACCTCGCCGCGGCGCTTGAGATCGGCGAACCGCGCGCGGTCCTCGTCGTTTGGATACGTCACGTTCAGGAACTGGTGGAACAGGCCCTTGAAGCGGCCCTTCACGTGGTAGGTGCCGACGGGCGTGACCTTGTCGCCCTCGAAACGCTTGGGGCCGGCGCCGCCGCTGCCGATCGCGACCTTGTACGTCTTGAGCACGCGGCCGCCCTGGGCGATGAGGTCGAGGCGGTGATCGCTCTTGTCGACGCGGATGAGCGAGGCGACCTCGTCCGCGGGTTTGCCAGGCTTTGCGGCCGGCGCGCCCGGCAGCGGAGAAGGGAAGAGGACCGTGGGGAGCAGGAGCAGCGCAAGCAGAGCGTTCATGCCCCGGTGTCGAGGAGCCCCGGGCGATCGTGACGATCGGGCCGCGTGAAAAAAACATTTTTTCGCCTGTCACACTCCAGGTACGTTCTCCGATGAGGGGGCGATGAGCGCTCCGATGACCATGGACGAACCGAGGCTTTCCGCGCCGCTCGCGGATCCGGAGCTGCGGCGATTCTTGCTCGATTTCGTGCGCCGCCGCGTCTCGCCCGCGGACGCCGACGATATCGTCCAGACGGTCCTCTGCGAGGCGCTCACCGCGAAGAACCGGCCGGAGGACCGGACGGAGCTGCGCAAGTACCTGCTCGGGATCGCGCGGCACAAGGTCGCGGACGCGCACCGGCGCACCGCGCGCGAGGAAGTGCGCGATCCGCCCGAGCTCGTGGCGAGCCCGCCGCCCGTCGAGGAGGAGGCGCTCCTCCGCTGGGCCGAGCGGCAGGCCCCGGCGACGGAGGAGGCGAAGAAGACGCTCGCGTGGATGGCGCGGGAAGGGGAGGGCGAGAAGCTCGAGAGCATCGCCGAGGAGGAGAAGGTCCCGGCGGCGCGCGTCCGGCAACGCGTGTCGCGCATGCGGCGCTGGATGAAGGAGCGGTGGCTCGCGGAGCTCGCGGCCGTGGCGGCGCTCGCGGTCCTCGCGGTGGTGCTTTGGCGGGTGGCGCGGGACGCCGAGGATCCGGAGGCGATCGTGCCGCTGCCGGACCGGGTGCCGGCGCCGCCGGATACGCCGCTCGACAGGGCGAAGGCGCTCCGGGCGGACGCGCTCTGGTGGTGCGAGCGCGGGTCTTACCGGATCTGCGTGGACGAGCTCGACGCGGCGAGGCAGCTCGATCCGACCGGGGACGAGGCGCCGGAGGTGCAGGCGGCGCGCGAGCGGGCGCGTCGGGCGCTCACGGAGCCGCCGCCGGTGCCGACGTCGACGCCGCGCGAGACCAAGAGCGAGAAGGGCGAGATCGACGAGAAAGCGCCGGCGCCGAAGAAGGTCGCGCCGGCGCCGAAGCCGGTGTCGACGAGCAAGAAGCAGAAGATCGATCCGGATCTCCTGGATCGGGGAACGGAGAACGAGAAAACCAAGCCCTCACCGAAGGATCAACGCAAGAAAGGTGACGACGGGTTCCTGAAGAAGTGAGCCAGGGTCCGTTTTCACGTGCCTGAAGTCCCGGGTGGTGTCTTGTCCGGCGAAACCCGCGGGGCTTGGCCCTTGCTTGCCAAGCTTTCGGCCCTCCTGTACGCTGACCGAGGCGAGGAGCGGTCGGTAGCGTTGCGTCGGTGGTGCGGCTGGAGCGATCTGGATGAAGAACATGGCCTTCCAGAAAGTGGGCGACTACTTCGTCCTCGTCCACAACGCCATGGCGCCCACCGACGAGGAGTGGGACGAATGGCTGCTGCACTACACGTATGTGTCCATTCTCATCGTAACGGATGGGGGAGCTCCGACGGCGTCGCAGCGTAAGCGCATGAAAATGCGCATCGATGAGCTGCGCGCCTCGCCGACCTACGTGCCGAACAAGAAAGAGCCGAAGGTGGCGACCGTCACCGCGTCGTCGTTCGTCCGCGGCGTGCTCACGGCGCTCCGGTGGTTTTACCACGATGCGTATGCGGCTTTTCCGCCGGATCACATCAATCAGGCCCTCACGTATCTCGACGTTCCACCGCGCTATCACATTGCGATGAAGACCGCGGTCCAGACGCTCCGCATGCAGCTCAAGAAGGCCAAGGCCGCGGGGCCGTCGAAGACGATGCCGGACGAAGGCTGACCCCGCGGAGATCCACGACCGGGGACGAACTTGCGGCCCCGTTGGTGGTGACAATTACACGGTCGCGCATGACGACGGCCTTGACGCTCCGGGGGCCGTTCGATAAAAACGGGTGTTGGTCCGTGGCTCGAACGCGTGTGGACGCGCTCCGGCCACGACGAATTCGGACCCGAGATCGGGCCCCGAGGCTTTTCGTCGCCCGAACGTGAGACCGCTGGAGGCATCGCACCTTGCTTGACGCGAAGAGTCGGCGCTTCCGTGCTCCGATGGCTCCCCGAGGGGGTGAGGGGTGAGCAGCGAACGGGCGCCGGCCGCAGGCGGTGAGCCACGACCCGTCGCGACCACGGAGTCGCCGGCCCCGCCAAGCGTCAATCCGTTGTCGGACGGACCTTCGTCGGTGCGTTTTCCCAGGCTCACCGCGGATGGTCGGGCGGCGCTCGGAATGCTGGACGAGGAGCGCCGGAGCGAGCCGCCGCCGTCGGTGCGGTTTGCGCGGGCAATGCCAGAGGCGCGGCACTCGTCGTGGGGCCCGCCGCGCGACGAGGACCATTTGAGCGAGCCGCCGCCGTCGGTACGATTTCCACGGGCAATGCCAGAAGCACGGCACTCGTCGTGGGGGCCGCCGCGCGACGAGGACGGTTTGAGCGAGCCGCCGCCGTCGGTGCGATTTCCGCGGGCGATGCAGGAGGCGCGGCATTCGTCGTGGGGGCCGCCGCGCGATGACGAGCATTTGACGGAGCCGCCGCCGTCGCTCCGGTTCCCGCGGCCTCTCTCGGGGCCGCCGCTCTCGGCGCCGCCGCTCGCCCTGCGCGGTGACGACGAGGGGCTCGCGGAGCCGCCGCCGTCGCTCCGGTTCCCGCGGTCGATCGCGCCGTCGGCGTCGGAGCGGGCGCCGGGGCGGGAGGACGACGTGCTCTCCGAGGGGCCGGCGTCGGTGCGGTTCCCGCGCCTGACGGCCGAGGGGCGTTCGGCGCTCGGGATGCGCGAGGACGAGCCGCTCGGGGAGGCGCCGGCGTCGGTGCGGTTCCCGTCGCGGCGGCTGTCGGACATGCGGCCGCCGCGGCCCTCGGAGGCGCCGCGCTCGACCGATTACACGGAGAGCCCGCCGTCGGTCCGCTTCCGGCGCGTGAGCGGCGAGGCGGGGCCGGGCTACCGGCTGCGCGAGGGGGCGTGCGCGGTCGCGCTGAGCACGGAGGGGCGCTGGATCCTGCCGGCGTCCGTGGTGCGGCTCTCGCCCTCGGCGGTGTGGTTTTCCCCGGGCGACGGGCTGATCCCGCGGCTCGGCGGGCGCGTCACGGCGTACATGCTCTCGGGCAAGGGCGCGGTCGGTCCGGTCGAGGGCGTGGTGGTCTCGATCGAGCCTTCGGGGCCGCAGGGCAGCGTGCTCGTCAGCGTGCAGTTCGAGCGCGTCACGCAGGAGCTCGGCCGGAAGATCCTCGGCCTTCTGCAGGAGCTCTACGTCGTCGGGCAGGCGGAGCTCGCGCGGAGCCTGTCGCGCGTCCGCGAGCAGATCGACGATCCGGGCCGGGTGCGGGCGATCCTGCGCGCGCTGATTCACGCGGGCAGCGAGGGGCTCGTCGTGGGGTCGGAGGTGCCGGTCAAGGCCGAGAAGATCGAGGCGCGCGAGGAGACGCGGGTCGTGTGGCGATCGGCGCGCGACTGGGGCCCGCCGCCGTACATCGTCGATCTCGGCGGGTACAACTCGATTCACCGGATCCACATCGAAAAGGCGGAGTTCGATGCCGACGGGCGGATGACGTCGGCGATGCCGACGCGGATCGAGCGCGTGCGGCACCGCTGGTTCCGGCGGTGCAAGGTGCAGCGCCCGATCACGGCGACGTTCAAGCATCCGATATGGCCCGAGGTGACCGTGTCCGCGCGGCCGGTGCTCGACGTCTCGTTCGCGGGGCTTTGCTTCGAGATCGACGCCGACCAGGATCTCGTGTTCCCGGGCCTGGAGATGCCGGACATCGAGGTTTGCGTGGGGGACGACGAGCCGCTGCACATCCACGGCGAGGTGCGGTACGTGCTGCCCGCGCGCAATGGCACGAAGGCGCGGTGCGGGCTCAAGGTGGCGCCGCGGACGTCGAAGGACGAGGGGCCGTGGATGCGGCTCGTGAGCCAGGAGCTCCACGAAAAGACGCTCGGCGGATCCGAGACGCCGGAGTCGATGTGGAGCCTGCTCCAGCAATCGGGATATTTCAATTTGTCCGGTAAAACGCCGGATCAATTCGAGCCGCTGAAGAAGACGTTCCTCGAGTTCGGCGCGCGGGCGGCGGCGGCGCCGCGGATCATCTGCCAGGCCGTGTGGCCCTCGGAGCGCGGGATCGAGGCCTCGCTCTCGGTGGCCAAGATTTTCAGCGGCAGCTGGCTCGTCCATCAGCTCGCCAAGCGCCCGGGCAAGGCGCCCGGCGTCGCGCACGTGCGGCAGATCCTGCGCGACATCTATCTGCGGGCGTTCGAGTATCCGCAGCTCGATCCGGCCTTCACCTGGGCGCTCGCGTTCATCGACGGCGAGGTACCCTGGTCGATGGCGCACCTCGATTTCGCGCGTCCCTACGTGGACCAGGGCCTCGCGGCGATCCAACCGTTCCGGCTGCTCGAAGCGCAATCGGCGGGGACGAGCGAGGCGATTTCGGGCGAGCGATTCGACGTCGGGCCGGCGGCGCCCTTCGAGACCGCGTGGCTGCTCGACGAGCTCGGCAAGACCCACACTCCCGCGCTGCTCGACGCGCTCGATCTCACGCCAGAGCGGGCGGATCTCGGGGAGACGGCGCGGCTCTGGAAGGAAGCCGGGATGGGGCGCGAGCGCGCGTTCTTCACGGCGCGGCGCGCGGGCGTGCCCGTGGCGGCGGCGATCGTGGAGACGGGTGAGACCGGGACGAATCTCTTCCGGCTGCTCGATTGCGTGCGCCTCTACGAGCTCGGCCGCGGCGGCAGGGCGGCGTTCGTCCCGCTGATCGACGAGGCGCGGCAGTTCTATCGGCAGCGGGGGAAGTCGAGCTTCGTGTACATGCACGAGCACCCGGACGGCGACCACATCGAGCGCTGCAAAATGCTGGATCTCGGTCCGGGCAATTGCTGGGCGATATCGGCGCAGATCCTCCCGGAGTTTCTGGAGCACGTCTACGAGCTCACGGCCATCGGTCGTTACAAACCGAAGCAGGGGAAGGAATGAAGCTCGCCGAGCGGCTCGCGGCGCTGGCCGCGGGGGTGGATCAGGGGACGTACCAGCCGGCGCTGTTTTCGCTCGCCGATTCGTGGGATCGCCGGAAGGTCGAGGAGCTGGTCGCCGCGGGGCAGGTGCGCGAGGTGCACGATCGGTACGTCGATCAGCTCGCCGAGCTCTGCGCGACGCGCTCGCCCAAGCAGAGGCTACGCGGCGCGGCGCTCGACGAGGCGGTGCGGGCCGCGCTCGGGGACGGCCCGCCCGAGGAGCGCGGGACCTGGGTGCATTACCCATGGAGCGGGCGGCTCGTGCACGTGCTCGGCGAGGCCGATTATCGCGAGCTGCGTTTTTCGCGCAATCGATACAAGATCACGCCCGACGAGCAGGCGCGGCTCCGGGACAAACGGATCGGCGTCGTGGGGCTGTCCGTGGGGCAGGCGAGCGCGGTGACGCTCGCGCTCGAAGGCGTGGGGGGCCGACTCAAGCTCGCGGACTTCGACGAGCTCGCGCTGTCGAACATGAACCGCCTGCGCGCCGGGGTGCACGAGATCGGCTTGCACAAGTGCGTGATCGCGGCGCGGGCGATCGCCGAGATCGACCCGTTCGTGCAGGTCGAGGTGTTCCGGTCGGGGATCACCGAGGAGAACGTCGAGGCGTTCCTGACCGAGGGCGGCAAGCTCGATCTCGTGATCGAGGAATGCGACGACCTGTACACGAAGGTCTTTCTGCGCGAGCGGGCGCGGGCGCACGGGATCCCGGTCCTGATGGAGACGAACGATCGGGGGATGCTCGATATCGAGCGCTTCGATCGGGAGCCGGATCGGCCGGTGCTGCATTCGCTGTTGCGGGGGCTCTCGGCGGCGGATCTGAAGGGGCTCACGCCAGCGCAGAAGGTGGCCATCGTGCTCCGGATCATCGGCCCGGACGCGCTCAAGGGGCGGCTCGGTGCGTCGATGCTCGAGGTCGAGGAGACGACGACGTCGTGGCCGCAGCTCGCCTCGGGGACGATGCTCGGCGGCGCCGTGTCGACCGACGCGGCGCGGCGCGTGTTGCTCGGCGAGCTGACGCAATCGGGGCGGTACTTCGTGGACCTCGACGTCATCGTGAAGGACGGGCGGGAGGCCGAGGTGGTGGTCGACGCAGCGCTCGAGGAAGCGCTCGCACGAAAGCCGCTCCCGCCGCCGGAGGCGCCGCCGCTCGCGCGGCCCGCCGAGAAGCGCACGGTGACGCGCGAGGACGTGCGGAGGCTCGTGAGCTTCGGCGTGCTCGCGCCGTCCGGCGGAAACGCGCAGCCGTGGAGGTTCGTCGCGAAGGGCGGGCGCGTGCGGTGCAAGGTGTCGCCGGACGCAGGGCGGACGCTGAACGATTTTCAGCGCACGGCAAGCTTCGTGGCGCTCGGCGCTGCCGTGGAGAACATGGTCCTCGCCGCGCCCGCGATGGGCCTGTCCGCCGAGGTCGTCGATGTTTCGGACTCGAAGGACCCGCTCGCCGCATGCGACGTGGTCTTCCGGGTGGACGACTCGTCCTACGCGGTCGATCCGCTCTGCGCGGTGCTCGGCGCGCGCTGCACGAACCGCAAGCCCGGCACGGGAGCCGCACTCTCGGAGCGGGCAGCAGCGGGGCTCGCAGAGGCAGCGGAGGAGCGGGGCGGAAAGCTCGTGCTCGTGACCGATCGAGCGGCGCTCGCGGAGCTCGGGGAGATCCTCGGGCAGGCCGATCGGATGATGTTCCTGTCCCGCAAGCACAACGAGGAGATGGCGGCCGAGCTGCGCTGGACAGAGGAGGATGCACGAACGACGCGGGACGGGCTCGACGTGCTGACGCTCGACGCGCCGCCGTCAGCCCTCGCAGCCGTGCGGCTCGCGACCACGTGGAAGGCCGTGGAATTCGCGTCGAAGATCGGCGTCGGCGGGGCACTCGCGAGGTCCGCCCGGTACTCGGTGGGCTCGTCCTCCGCGATGGCGCTCGTGGTGTTTCCAGGCGCGACGTCGCGCTCGTACTTCGAAGGCGGGCGAGCCCTCGAGCGCGTATGGCTGGAGGCAACCGCGCAAGGGCTCGCGATCCAGCCATGGGCGGCGATGCTGTATCTCTTCGCGCGGCTCGAACGCGGCGCAGGCAAGGGTCTCGAGCCGGTCGTGCGCGAGCGGCTCGGCGAGCTCCGGCAGCGGTTCCTGCGCGTGTTCGACGTGCCCGCGGGGCACGCAGAGATCCTCCTGTTCCGGCTCTCGAAAGCGGAGCCGCCCACAGCGCGGTCGCTGCGGAAGCCAGTCGAGGACGTGTTGACGTTCGTGTAGCGTTTCGCTGGGGCTTTGCCCCAGGCCCCAGCAGGGGCTATCCGCCCCTGCACCCGGACCAGCGCAAGCGCTGGACTCGGGGTCGATGAACTGCGCGATGCGCAGTTCATCGAACGGCCAGGTCAAGACCACGGGCGAACTTGCCAACCGAGACAGCCGCGCTGACGGTTCAACGGGCGACGCGGTGCCAGCGGCGGCCTGTGGGAAGAACTGCGCATCGCGCAGTTCTTCCCCAAAAGGTCCAGGGCTGGCCCTGGTCCGGGTCGAGGGGCGGATAGCCCCCGCGGGGCCCGGGGCAGCGCCCCGGCGCGACGCTTCGACAAGACCTAATCCGCGATCGGCCAACGAAGGCGCGTGATCTCGGGGGCGATGCGTCGCAGCTCCGCTCGCAGGGACGTCGCGGTCATGCGTTGGTCGGGGTTGTGGCGCAGGCACTGGAACAGGAACATGCCGACCGAGGCGAGCCGGCCTTGCGACAGGCGGCGGATCTTTGGGGGGAGGCCGTCGTGCGTCAGGTGCGCTGAGATCAGGGCGACGTCGCTTGGACCGTCGAAGAGCGTGTCGCCGGTGAGCGCCTCGTAGGCGAGACAGCCGAAGCTGTAGATGTCGGCTGTGAGGGGCGTCGCGGTCGCGCCTTCGGGCACGACGTCCCAGACTTCGGGGGCGCCGTAGTTTGCGGTGGCGCAGCCGGGTCGGATGTGACGGCCGGCGAGGCCGAAGTCGACGAGCACGGGGTGCTTGCCACCGCGCAGGATGACGTTCGAGGGTTTCACGTCCAGGTGGCCGATGCGCACCGAGTGCATCGCTTCGAGACCGGCGAGCACGCCGTCGAGCAGGGCGAGTGCGGTCTGGATCGTGAGGCTTCGGCTGTCGATGAGTTGATCGCCGCGTACGCCCTCGATGAGCTCCATCACGAGGATTGGTTTTGGCCGCGCGCCTGCGTCGAATGTCACGAAGCGTGGCAGGTTCGGGTGGTCTGGCATCGAGAGCAGCGCGCCGGCTTCTTCGCGGAAGAGCTTCGAGAACTCGGCTTCGGAGACGCGGCGTGCGGCTGTGGCGTCGTAGTCGGGTACTTTGAGGGCAAAACGTTCGGCGTTCGGGTCGTGCCGCTCCTCGGCGCGTGTGACGATGAAGACCGTCCCGATCGCGCCGCCGCCGAGCCTGCGGTGGACGAAGTAGCCGCCGATGGTGCGTCGTGGCGGCAGCCATGCGGGCAGGGGGAGATCGGTCGTGGGCAGCTCGTCGGGCTCGCTTGCGCTGCCGCCGGTGCGCTGGCCGGGGAGCGTGCAGAGGCGCGGCAGGACGAGCGAGGCGACGAGTGCGATCGGGGACGGGACCGAGGCGCGCGCGGCGCCGACGAGTTTTTCGATGGCGCCCTGGAGCTCGGGTGTGGCGCCGCCTTCGCGGGCCATGCCGGCGGCGAGTGCGAGGGCGTGGGCGCCGAGGATCGTGGAGTGCGGGGTCTCGTCGCTTTCGCCGTCGCCGAAGCGGCGCCGCGCTGAGGCTGTGAGGCGCGCGAGTGCGACGAGGGCGTCTTCGAGGGAGACGAGGGGAGAGCCTTCCTTCGTGGCGGACTCGGCGAGCGGGGCGAGGGCGCGCGCGGCGCGGACGGCGTCGAGGCTGCGGGCGAGGCGGGCGAGGGCGGTGCGTAAGGCCTCGGTGCGCTGCGAGGCGCCTTGCGGCAGCTCCGTGACGAGGGACTCGAGCGCGGCGAGGGCGGCGTCCATGCGCTCCTCGGCGCCGCGATCGGCGGCGGCGGCGTTGATGGCTTCGGTGAAGCGGGACTGGCAGGCGAGGAGCTGCCGGAGGTCGGGGTGCACGCTCGCTTCGGCGAGGATCGCGAGCGTCTCGGGATCGCCGCTCCGCATGCAGGCGAAGAGCAGGACGTCGGCGGCGTCGGCGACGTGTGTGCGCACGAGCGCGTCGAAGGCGCGGGCGACGGTGGCGACGACGGCGCGGCGGAGGGGGGATCCGGGCTCGGCGACGAGGCGCTTCGAGAGCACGTCGCACGTGTCGAGCAGGCGCCGCTTGCCGCGGCCGCGGGCGGCGTCGTCGCTGCCTTCGCCTTCGCTCTCGCCGTCGACGACGTGGAGCAGGGCGCGCAGGTTTCGCTGGTGAAACGTGGCGTGCGGGGGCGTGCCTTCCGGCGGGGAGTGCGCCTCGACGCGGAGCAACCAGCGCGTGATGCGATCGTCGAGGCCGTCGAGGCCCGGAGCGGCGCCGTCGGTGCCCGAGCCGCGTCGTTCGAGCAGGAGCAGGCTGCGGAGCGCGCCGGACTCGTACAGGTTCGAATCGAGCTCGCGGACGAGGCGGGCGGCGGCGCGACGGGAGAGGTTTGTCTGCGGGAGGCCGGGCGGCAAGGCGCTCGGTTTGATGGGGAGGCCGCCGCGCGCCGAGGGCGTGGGGCTCGCGCCTGCGTCGAGGGCGTCGAGGGCGTCGAGCGTGCTCGCGGCGAGGTCGAGGGCGGCGAGGGCGCGGGCGTGGGCCTCGCGCGAGCCGCTCTCGACGAACGCGTCGACGGCGCTGCGCACCGTGGCGCCGAGCTCGGAGGGCTCGCGGCCTTCGAGGTCGCGAAGGATGCTCTGGCCGAGCGCGGTGAGGCCGTCGTCGGTCTGCGGCGCGGCGAGGCTCACGGCGAGGGCTTGTACACAGGCGGCGCGGGCGCGCGTGCCGAACGCGGGGCCGAGCTCCAGGCGGAGATCGGAGACGCTGTCGGCGACGGCGATCGGGTGCGCGGCGGTGATGGCTTCGAGCAGCGCTTCGGCCGCCTCGGGCTCGGCGTCGGCGGCGCGCGGCAGGCCCCAGATCATCGCGATCGCGAGGCCGGGGTCTTCGCGCAAGAGGCCCGAGGCGAGCAGATCGCGGCTCGTGGCGAGGTTGTTCTCGGGGTCGACCGCGATGCTCGCGACGAGCGAGGTCGCGGCGCGGCGCCACTCGGTCGGCGTGAGGTTTGGCGCGAGGTTTTTTCGGATCTCGCGCTCGAGCTCGGGGAGCGCGCCGGAGAGCAGTCCGCGGGCGGCGGCGACGTGGCGCCAGACGAGCGTCTCGCGATCGGCGAGGAGCAGGTGGTAGGCCTCGAGGACGACGTCGGGCGCGGTGGCGCGGCTCGACGAGGCGGGAGGATCGGCGCCGAGGCCGCGGAAGAGGCGCAAGGCGTCGTCGTCGCCCTGGCTCGCGCGGCGGACGGCCTCGCGCGCGGCGCGTTCGAGCAGGCGCGCGGCGAGGCGGCGCTCGGGGAGCGAGCCGGTGGAGGCGGCGCCGACCCAGTCGCGCGCGAGGTCGCGTCGCGAGACGAGCGCGAGCGCGAGTGGATCGACCGGCACGTCGACGCTGCCCGGGAGCTGCAGGGCGAGGGCGATTCGCGCGCGCACGGGCGCGCCGGCGAGCGCGCGGGCGCTGCCGAGGGCCATGCGCGTGGCGAGCGCGACGAACGTGGCGGCGCTGCCGTCGTAGAGCTGGGCGAGGACGCGGCGGCCGATCTCGCGCCGCTCCGGGCCGAGGGGGAGCGCGCCGGTGATCTCGTAGAGCGCGACGGCCGCGGCCGCGGGCGCGAGCCAGCCGAGGTCGTCGAAGAGCCCGTCGGCGAGCGCGACGCGGATGCCCGCGAGCAGCGCATCGGCGGACAGGCCGTCGAGCGGCGGCGGGCCGTCGAGCGAGGCCTCGATCGCGAGCGAGGCGATGCTCTGCCGGAAGACGCTGCGGCGCGCGCTGCGATCTTCGTACCTGTGGAGCTCGAGCAGTCCGTCGAGGAATTCGGCGCGCGCGCGCAAGTGTCTGCCTCTAGCTTCGGATCATTCCCCGGAACGAGGAGCGTGGGCAACGTTTTTACCATCGTCTCGAACGGAAGATTTTCATGGGCTTGCGATGCTGCGTTCCGTTTGCGAGGGTGCGGACATGTCGAAGGATCCGAGCGAGGCGCGGGGGCGGCTCGAGGCGATGTCGGTGGGGTTTCGCGCGAGGTACGTGACGTACGACGAGCTCACGCGGCAGGTGCGGGCCTGGGCGGAAGGGTTTTCCGAATTCGTGCGGCTCCGGAGCCTCGGTAAGACGCTGGAAGGGCGCGACATCTGGCTGCTCGCGATCGGGCGCGACCCCGACGGCGACGGGCCCGCGGCGTGGGTGGACGGCAACATGCACGCGGTCGAGCTCGCCGGGTCGAGCGTGGCGCTCGCCATCGCCGAGGACGTGATCCGGAACCTGGTTTGTCCGAACGAACCCTTGCACGATCTGCCCGCGCACCTGACCGCGCTCCTGCGGGAGGACGTGACGTTTTACGTGCTGCCGCGCATGTGCCCGGACGGCGCGGAGAGCGTGCTCCGGACGGGCGGATACGTGCGATCGAACCCGCGCGACGATCGGCTCGGCCGCGGCGCGCCGTTCTGGAAGAGCGGGGACGTCGACGGCGATGGGCTCGCGCTCTCGATGCGGCGGCTCGATCCGGCGGGGGATTTTGTTGGTTCGCCGGAAGACCCGGACCTCATGCTCCCGCGGCGCATCGAGGACGCGGGGCCGTTTTACACGGTGTATCCCGAGGGCACGATCGAGCACTGGGACGGTTTTGCCATCCCGGCGCCGGACTACCTCTCGGACAACGCGGTCGACATGAACCGCAATTTTCCCTACGGCTGGGCGCCGGAGCCGCACCAGAAGGGCGCGGGCGCGTACGCCACGAGCGAGCCCGAGTCGCGCGCGGTCGTCGAGTTCACCTCGAAGCGGCCGAACATCTTCGCGTGGCTGAACCTGCACTGCTTCGGCGGCGTGTACATTCGTCCATCGGGAGAGCAGCCCGATAACCGCATGGATCCCACGGATCTCACGCTCTACCGGACGCTCGAGCGCTGGGCCGAGGACGTCGGCGGCTACCCCATGGTGAGCGGCTTCGAGGAGTTCCTCTACGAGCCCGACAAGCCCCTGCGCGGCGACCTCAGCGCCTACGCGTACACGCAGCGAGGCGCGGTCTCGATGGTGTGCGAGCTCTGGGACTTCTGGAAGCAGGTGGGCTTGCCCGTGCTGCGCCCGTTCGTCTGGAACTACCAGCGTCGCACGCGCGAGGACACGCTCCGCATGGCTGCGTGGGATCGCGAGCACAACCAGAAGCGGATCGTCGGCGCGTGGCGGCCGTTCGTGCATCCGCAGCTCGGACCCGTGGAGATCGGTGGGCACGATCCGCGCTTCGGCATCTGGAACCCGCCGCACGACAAGCTCGGCGAGCTCTGCGAGCGGCAGTCGCGCTTCTTCTTGCGCCTCGCCTCGCTCGCGCCGCGGCCGCGGCTCGTCGAGGCGCGGGCGGCGCGGCTGGAAGGGGATCTCTGGGAGGTCTCGGCCGTCGTCGAGAACCTCGGCTTCCTGCCGACGTTCGTGCTCTCGTCGGCGCGGAGCCTGCCCTGGAACGACGTGGTGCGCGCGCAGATCTCGCTCGGCGAGGGCGTGAAGCTCGTGTCGGGCGAGCGTGATGCGGCCCTTGGACATCTCGAAGGTTGGGGCGCGGTCGACGCGATGAGCTCGCCCGGATTTCCGCGGACGGGCGGCGGTCCGCGGCGGGCGCGCGCTCGCTGGATCGTGCGGGGGCGTGGGGTGGTCACGATCCACGCAGGATCGCCGCGCGTGGGCAAGGTGGAAGCGCGCGTGGAAGTGGGATAAAGCAGGCTCGGCCGCCGCCGGAGTTCGGTCGGGCCGGCTGTGGAGGGTGTTTCGTGATGTCGAGGTCGCTCCTGGGGTTGCCGCTCGCCGGCCTGCTCGCGTTTTCGCTTCTGGCGTGTGAATCGAAGGAGGCCCCGCCGGCGCCCGCGCCGGAGAAGGTCGACGAGGCGAAGGCGAAGGCGGACGCGCCGAAGCCTGAGGCGAAGGCCGAGCCGAAGCCCGAGGACGCCACGAAGCCCGAGGCGGAGCTGAAGGCCGAGGCCCCGAAGGGCGAGCCCAAGGCCGACGACAAGGCGAAGACCGAGCCGAAGGAAGAAGCGAAGGCGGCGGCGCCGAAGGGCGATACGCAGCCCGCGGCCGACGTGGCCGCGAAGACCTCGGTGCCCGACGCGCCGAACGGGATCTTGCCGAAGGGCGCCGCGGACAAACTCGTCAAGGCGGGCGGGCGTCCGGTCGTGCACCTGCTCGCGGCGGGCGGTGAGCCGCGCGCGGCCGCGGCGTACGCGCTCGTGAAGGGCACGTCGAAGCCGCTGCGCATGGGCATGGAGCTCGAGATGGCCATGAGCGCGGCGGGCATGAACCTGCCGCCCACGAAGATGCCGCGCATGGTCATGACGTTCGACTTCTCGACCGGCGACAAGAAGGGCAGCGACTGGCCGATCGAGGGCACGCTGAAGGACGTCGCGGTCGAGTCGCAGGGGGCGGGGCAGGACAAGATCGCCGAGGCGCTGCGCCCGCAGCTCGAGCCGATCAAGGGGCTCGGGATGCGGTACTTCGTCGACGAGAAGGGCCGCGTCCACGACGTGACCATGAGCATGCCGAAGGCCGTGCCGCAGGCGGCGCAGCAGATGATGACGGGCATGACGCAGTCGATCGAGTCGATGATGGCGCCCTTGCCGGACGAGCCCGTGGGCCCCGGCGCGAAGTGGGAGGTCCTCGGCAGGCTCACGGCGAACGGCGCGGATCTCTTGCAGGTCTCGACGTTCACCTTGAAGGAGCGCAAGGGCGACCTGCTCACGCTGGACGTCGCGGTGAAGCAGCTCGCGGCGAAGGACACGGTGACGCCACCGGGCATGCCGCCGGGCGCGTCGGCGCGGCTCGTCGCGTTCAAGTCGCAGGGCAGCGGCACGAGCGTGCTCGACACGAAGGACGTCGCGCCGACGGGCGGATCGATGACCGTGAAGAGCGCGATGACGCTCGAGGTGCAGATCGCCGCGGGCGGCAAGACCGAGAAGCAGAACACCTCGGTCGACACGAGCGTGACCGTGTCGTACGCGCGGAAGTGATGGGAGAGGCGGGAGCATGAGCGACGAGGCACCGCGCGCGCTGGATCTCGGCGCGTTTCGAGCGGCGTACAGCCGGTTCTTGACGGGTGATCGCGTGCTCCTCACGGGCCACTCGCACCAGGCGTGGCCCGACGTCGCGCGTGAGGCGAACCTCGAGGCGTTCGATGACGCCGCGAGGTTCGTCGACGACAAGTGGTCCCGCGCGGTCTTCCCGAGGATGGAGTCCGTCGGGCGCCGCATCCTCGGGCGGCTCGGCTTCGACGAGCGAGACGCGATCACCTTCGGCAAGAGCACGCACGAGCTCGTCACGCGCCTGCTCTCGTGTTTCCCGCTCGCGAAGGCCCCGCGCGTGGTCACCACGCGGTCCGAGTTCCATTCGTTGCACCGCCAACTATCTCGGCTCGCAGAGGACGGCCTGCGCGTCACGTGGGTCGACTCGGCCGATCGCGGCTCCCTCGTGGATCGGTTCCTCGAAGCGATCGTGCCCGGCACGAGCCTCGTCGCGCTCTCGGCCGTGCTGTTCGAGGATGCTTACGTCGTGCCGCGGATCGGTGAGATCGCGGCGCGCGCCGTCGAGGTGGGCGCCGTCCCGCTCGTCGACGCGTACCACGCGTTCAACGTGGTCCCGATCGAGTGGGGACCGGCGAAGGACGCGCTCTTCGTCACGGCCGGCGGCTACAAGTACGCGGAGCTGGGGGAGGGGATCTGCTTCCTTCGTTCTCCCGAGAGGACGAACCTGCGACCCGCGGACACCGGCTGGTTCGCGGATTTTTCCGCCCTCGAAGGCGATCGCACGGAGGCCGTGGGGTACGGATCCGGCGGCGCGCGCTTCTCGGGCGCGACCTTCGATCCCACGCCGGTCTACCGCGCGGACGCGGTGCTCCGGCACTGGGACGCGTTCGGGCTCGACGTCCCGGCCCTCCGCGCGATTTCGCTGCGCCAAACGCGCCGCATCCTCGCGCGGCTCGACGAGGCGGGGATCGCCGATCGCGTGGCCTCGTCCCGCGTGGACGAGCGGCGCGGGGCTTTCGTCGCCGTCCGATCGCCGGGCGCCGGGCACGTCGTCGAGCGGCTGCGGGCGCGCGGGATCTTCGTCGATTCGCGCGGGGATCTCGTCCGGATCGGCCCCGCGCCTTACCTCACGGACGACGAGATCGATCGCGGCACGCTCGCCGTCGCCGAGGAGATCCGCCGCGAGGTCGCGTCGTGAGCCGCACCTACGTACCCCGGCTCGATGACGCGCTCGTCGCCGAGGCGGCGCGGCAGACGCACGTGATCTGGTCGGGCGGTCGCTCCGTCGACGCGCACATCGAGGCGCAGCGCGCGCAGCTCCGCCGCGCAGGGCCCGCGATCCTGCGGTACACGGGGCTGCTCGACGACGCGGGGCGGCTCGTCGCGGGCATCAAGCGCTACGGCCTCTCCGTGAGCGTCCCCGGCGGTGGCAAGGCCCCCGGCGTGGGGATCGGCGCGGTCTTCACGCGGCCCGACGCGCGCGGGACGGGCGCCGCGAGCGAGCTTCTTCGCGCCGTGCTCGACGAGGCGCGCGCGGACGGCGTCGCGCTCGCGCTCCTGTATTCGGACATCGATCCCGGCTTCTACGAGCGGCTCGGCTTCGTCGCGTTGCCCGCGCTCGAGCACGCGGCGGATGCCTCCGCGCTCCCCACCGAGACCTCGCTCGACGTGCGCCCCTCCACGCCCGAGGACGAGCGCTTCATGCTCGACGCGTACGACGTGTCCTGGGATCCGTCGTTCGTGCGGCCCGCGCGCACGCTCGAGATCCTGCGCTACTTCCGCTTTCGCAACCACGGCGATCTCGGCTGGATCCTGCGGCGCGACGGCCGCGACGTCGGCTACGCGCTCGCCGCGCTCCACGACGGAAAGCGCGACGACGGCGCCGAACCTCCGCCCCGCACCTTGTGGGTCGACGAGTGGGCCGCGCCCGGCATCCCGCGCGACGACGTCCTCGGCGCCCTGCGAAAGATCGCGCTCGCCGAGGGCGCCGCGAACGTCGCGAGCTGGCTCCCGCCGCACCTCGAAGGCGAGCCGTTCGTCACCCGAAACCGCCCCACCGCGATCGCCATGGCGCTTGCGCTCGGTGGGGGGATCTCCATGATCGATCCAGGAAAAACGTTTTTCGGGTCCTTGGATCACTTCTGATCCAGCCCTTGCAACGTTTCGTTGTTTCGGTACTCTTGTTGAACATGATTGTCATCTTCGCGCGTCTCCGGTCGCTCCTCGCGGTGCTCGCGGCGGCGCTGGTGCTCGTGGCCGCCCCTCTCGCGAGGGCTGACTACGGCGATCCGCCCGAGGTCGAGGCGCAGCGCCTCGTGCACGTGCTCGGCTACGTGGGCGCGGACTACGGCGGCGCCGTGGATCACGGCGCGATCACGAACCAGGGCGAGTACGACGAGCAGCTCTCGCTCCTCGACGACGGCGCGAAGATCGCAGGCAGGATCCAGCCCGCGCTGCCGGCCGACGCGCCGCGCGTGGATCTGCCTTCGCTCGTCGGCAAGGTGCGCTCGCTCGTCGAGAAGAAGGCGCCCGCGAGCGAGGTGACGGCCGCGACGCTCGAAGCACGCACGGCGATCCTCGGCGCGTTCCGCCTGGCCGAGGCGCCCGCGGCGGCCCCGAACGCCGAGCGCGGTCGTGCGATCTTCCAGAAGCACTGCACCGAGTGCCACGGCGAGCAAGGCCGCGGCGACACGCCGAAGGCCGCGACGCTGAACCCGCGGCCCGCGAACTTCTGGGATCCGGAGGTGGCCGACGGCATGACGCCCTTCCGCGTGGCGAGCACGGTGCGCTTCGGCGTGCAGGGCACCGCGATGGTGCCGTTCTCGCAGCTCAGCGAGGCCGAGCGGTGGGACGTCGCGTTCTACGTGGTCTCGCTGCGCCACACCGAGGCGCCGGCGGAAGGCGCGCCGACGTACGCGCTCGCGGAGCTCGCGACCCGCTCGGATGCGTCGCTGCGCGAGGATCTCGCCGCTGCGGGCATGACGCAGGATCGAATCCCCGCGATGCTCGCCGATCTGCGCAAGCGCGCGCCGTACGAGGATCGCGCGGCCCGCTCGCCGCTCGCGCTCGCGCGGGCGAAGCTCGATCGGGCGCGCGTCGCGCTCCAGCGCGGCGATCGCGAGGCGGCGAAGGGGCAGATCATCGACAGCTACCTCGAAGGCGTCGAGCCGGTCGAGGCGCAGCTCAAGTCGATCGACGCCGGCATCGTGGCGCGGATCGAGGACCACTACATGGGCCTGCGCGCCGCGCTCGATCGCGGCGAGGCGCCGGCCGCGCTCGGCGCTTCGATCAGCGGGACGCTCGCCGAGCTCACGGCGGCCGAGGCGAGGCTCAAGGAAGGCGCGAAGCGTACGGGCTTCGTGTCGACGGCGATCTCGAGCGGCGGCATCGTCGTGCGCGAGGGCGTCGAGGCGGCGCTGCTCGTGGCGGCGCTGCTCGGCCTCGCGGCGCAGGCGGGCCACGCGGACAAGAAGCGCTACGTCCACGCCGGGTGGGCCGTGGCGCTCGTCCTCGGCGTCCTCACGTTCCTCCTCTCGCTCCGGCTCGTCACGATCTCGGGCGCGAAGCGCGAGCTCATCGAAGGCATCACCGCCCTGCTCGCGACGGCGGTGCTCTTCTACGTGAGCTACTCGCTGCTCGCGAAGCGCGAGGTCCAGCGCTGGATGCGCTTCCTCAAGGAGCACATCTCGCCTCGCAAGGCGGCGCTCTCGCTCTTCGGCGTCTCGTTCCTCGCGGCCTACCGCGAGGCGTTCGAGACCGTCCTCTTCTACCAGGCCCTGCTCGCCTCCGAGGCCTCGTCGCTCGCGGCCGTCGTGGGCGCGGCCGTCGGCGCGGTCGTGCTCGTGATCATCGTCTCCGCGTACACGCGGGCTGGACGTTTCGCGCCGCCGCAGGTCTTCTTCCGCGTCTCGAGCTACCTGCTCTACGGCCTCGCGGTCGTGTTCATCGGCCAAGGCCTCTCGGCGCTGCAGATGGCGGGCGTCGTGCCGGCGCACCGCGTCGGCTTGCCGACCGTCCCCGTCATCGGCTTCTATCCGACGCTCGAGACGATCACCGCGCAGCTCGTCCTGCTCGCGCTCGCGGTGGGCGCGTACGTGTGGAACAAGCGCTCGCCCGAAGCCGGACCGCCGCGCGGTGCGACGCCTGCGCCCGCGAAGGGCTAGCCGGTCGTCGATGAGCTTGCTGCGCGCCCTGGATCGTCGGTCGTCGTCCTCGGAATACTCTCGTATTCTTGAGTCCTCCTCCCTAGCTCCAGGGCGCTCGCGGCGCTTCTCGACGACCCGCTAAAACGCGACCCGGTGCACCGCCGGGGCCCCCGGATGCAAGAGCCGGAGGCCTCGGCGGGCCGCATCCTCGGCGTTCGCCGCGGGCTCCGCGAGATCCCACTCCAGGTACATCTTGTCCCCGTCGAAGCAGCCGAAGCTCGTCGACACGCAGAGCATCGGCTCGCGATCGATCGCGTAACCCGTCCGCGCGACGTCGTGCCCGTACACGGCGACGCGCGCGTTCGGGTGGATGGCGCGCAGGAAGGACCAGGCGCGCTCGGACGAGGTCGTCCGAGCCCAGAGCAGCGCCCCGAGCGTCCCGCGGGCGGCCATCTCTTCGAGCGTCAGGCCCGTGCAGCCGTCGAGCGACAGGTTCTCGAGGTCGTCTCGGCTCTGGATGCGCGCGTGCGGCGCCGCATGCAGCATGACGAGCTGAGCCTTCGGGGCCACCGCGACGAACGGCCACGTGCGGAACCAGGCGCGCATCGACATCGTGCCTTCGTCGCCGAGCAGCTCCTCGAGCCGCATCGCTTCGTCCGGGAAGAACTTCGCGACGATCGGCCCGCCGACGTGCGCGTGCTCGTGGTTGCCGAGCAGATAATGAACGCGCCCCGGGTACCTGTTTTGCAGGTCGCGCGCTCGTTCGAGCAGCGCGGGCGAGTCGCCCTCGTAGAAGCTGCCGAGGTAGTCGGGCCAATCCATCTCTTCGAGCTCGGGCCCGTGTACCAGGTCGCCCGTGACGACCAGGACGGCCCCATCGGGCTCGCGGGCGGCGCGTTCGAAAATGGAAGTGACGTGCTCGAAATCGTCCACGTGACCCTGAAGGTCCGTGGCGACGATGAGCTTGCCGCGTTCTGGAAGCACGACGACGCGTCGCACAGCGGGCGAGAGTACCGCACTTCGGAGATCTTGCTCGGGAAAGCGCGCACGCCCTCGTCACATCGGGGCGAAGGGGCGTTGATCCCGCGGAAACCCACCCGGTAGCGTCTCGCTGCCCTGGGGGCTACTCTACGCCGCCATGAACAATCAGAGCCTTTCCGCGTGGGTCGACGAGGTGGCCCGCCAGACGGAGCCCGACCGCGTGGTGTGGTGTGACGGCTCCGAGGAAGAGTATCGCGGCCTCGTGCAGGCCATGCTTCGGGACGGCACGCTGCATGAGCTCGACCAGGCCGCGTACCCCGGGTGTTACCTGCACCGGAGCCATCCGTCCGACGTGGCGCGCACCGAGCACCTTACCTTCATCTGCTCGGAGCGGGCCGAGCACGCTGGGCCGACGAACAACTGGATGTCGCCGGCGGACGCGCGGGAGAAGATCGGCCGGCTCTTCGACCGCTCGATGCGCGGCCGGACGATGTACGTGGTCCCGTACCTGATGGGCCCGGTCGGCTCGCCCGCCTCGAAGGTCGGCGTCGAGATCACGGACAGCGCTTACGTCGCGGCGAGCATGCGGATCATGACCCGCATGGGCAAGGTCGCGCTCGAGCACCTCGGCACGTCGAGCGACTTCTGCCGGGGTTTGCACTCGCTCGGCGACCTCGATCCGAACCGTCGCTTCATCGCGCATTTCCCCAAGGAGCGGCTCATCTGGAGCGTGGGCTCGGGCTACGGCGGCAACGCGCTGCTCGGCAAGAAGTGCTTCGCGCTGCGCATCGCGAGCACCATGGCGCGCGACGAGGGCTGGCTCGCGGAGCACATGCTCATCATGGGGCTCGAGGATCCCGCGGGGAACGTCACGTACATCTGCGCCGCGTTCCCGAGCGCCTGCGGCAAGACGAACCTTGCGATGCTCGTGCCGCCCGCGAGCCAGCAGGGCTGGAAGGTTTGGACCGTGGGCGACGACATCGCGTGGCTGCGCGTCGGCCCCGATGGCCGGCTCTGGGCGGTCAACCCCGAGGCGGGCTTCTTCGGCGTCGCGCCTGGCACGAGCCGCAAGACGAACCCGAATGCCCTCGCCACGGTCCAGCGCAACACGATCTTCACGAACGTCGCGATGACGCGTGATCGGCATCCGTGGTGGGAGGGCATGGATGGCCAGGTGCCGGACGCGCTCACGGACTGGCAGGGCAGGCCCTGGACGCCCGCGAGCAAGGAGCCGGCGGCGCATCCGAACAGCCGTTTCTGCGCGCCGGCGAAGCAGTGTCCTTGCGTCTCGTCGTTGATGGAGGCGCCCGATGGCGTGCCGATCAGCGCGTTCGTGTTCGGCGGCCGCAGGGCGAAGCTCGCGCCGCTCGTCTACGAGGCGCGGGACTGGGCGCACGGCGTGTACCTCGGCGCGTCGCTGGCCTCGGAGACGACGGCAGCGGCCACGGGCAAGATTGGCGTCGTGCGCCGCGACCCGATGGCGATGCGCCCGTTCTGCGGATACAACATGGGCGACTACTTCGGGCACTGGCTCGAGATGGGGCGCGGGCGCCCGGCCTTCCCGAAGGTCTTCCACGTGAACTGGTTCCGCACGAACGACGCGGGCAAGATCCTCTGGCCCGGCTTCGGCGAGAACCTGCGCGTGCTGCGGTGGATCAACGATCGCGTGCACGGCCGCGCGAAGGGCCGCGAGACCGCGCTCGGCATCTTCCCGAACGAGGGCGAGATCGACACGAGCGGGCTCGATCTGCAGGCGTCTGCGATGAGCGAGCTCTTCTCGATCGATCGCGACGCGTGGCTCGCGGACCTCGTCGATCAGGAGGCGTTCTTCGGATCGTTCGGCGACAGGATGCCCGAGGGGATCTGGCGCGAGCACCGCGCGCTGCGATCGAACCTCCAGACCTGATTCGATCCCCTCGCGACGCTGCTTCCGCGGCCCCGGCGACATCGTCGGGGCCGCGTCGTTTCCATCGTGCGCATCCTCGTCACGCGGGCCTTTCGCGCCGCGTCGTCACGCCGCGCCGTGATGGCGACGCGCTGCGCTGCGCGCGAAATGTCTGCGCTCGGTCTTGACCGCATCACCCATTGTCGCTACTTGCAGTTTCAAAATCTTTTGAAAGTTCATTCTGCCATGTCCGAGCGCGAGACCCCCAGACAGGACGACGGCCACGAGGCCGAGCTCATCGCGGCCGAGGCGATCGGCGACGTGATCGAGCACTGGGGTTTTCGGCGCGTGCTCGGGCGTGTGTGGACGATCCTGTTCATCGCGGCGGAGCCCTTGCCCGCGGCCGTCATCGGCGAGCGGCTGAGCCTCTCGGCCGGCGCGGTGAGCATGTCGCTCACCGAGCTCCAGCGCTGGGGCGTGGTCCGGCGCGTGTTCCGGCCCGGCGAGCGCAAGGAGTACTTCGAGGCCGAGACGGACTTCTGGAAGATGATCTCGAAGGTCTTCGACGAGCGCGAGCGGCTGCTCGCCGAGTCGGTGCGCGCGCGGCTCGAGCGCGCGGTCGCGATGCTCGAGGCTCGCCCGCGCCTGCCGGGCGCCGCGCAACGCGCCGATCGGGTGCGCCGGCTGCTCTCCTTCGTGATCGTCGCCGAGACCGCGCTCGACGGCTTCATTCGATCGCGCCGCGTGGACTTTTCGCCGTTCGGCGACCTCATCCGTTTTCCGCTTCGCGTGGCGACACGCAAGCGCAGGGCCTAGCCATCTCGAGACCCTTCGGTCCGGGGACGGCGCGGAAACGCCGTGCCCCGGCGGGAGAACCCATGTCGATCGCAACGTATCCCATCCAGCGCGTCCCGCATCACGACGTCGTCGGAACCCTCGAGCGTGGCTGCCAGGAGCACGGCCTCGATCCGCTCGCGGCCAAGCTCGCGGAGCTCCGCCTCTTCCTCGCGCACGACCTCGACGAGGTCGATCGCGCGATCTCGGCCGTGGGGCTCGGGGCGGAGACGCCGGCCCAGGCGAGCGCGCGGCACTTGCTCTCGCAGGACGGCAAGCGCCTGCGGCCCATCGTCGTCGCGCTCGCGGCGCATGTGGGCAAGGGCTTCAACGACGCGGCGCGCGCCTACGCCGTGGCCGTCGAGCTCGTGCACAACGCGACGCTCCTGCACGACGACGTCGTCGACGTCGGCGCGCGAAGGCGCGGCGCCGACGCGGCGCGCGTCATCTACGGCAACGCCGCGAGCATCTTCGGCGGCGACTGGCTGCTCGTCGAGGCGCTCTGCCGCATCCAGCGCGCGGGCAACGCCGAGGTCCTCGCGCGCATGCTCGACGTCATCAAGGAGATGGTCATCGCCGAGTCGATGCAGCTCGCGCGGCGCGGCAAGCTCGACACGAGCGTCAGCGACTACTTCCACATCGTCGACGGCAAGACGGCCTCGCTCTTCCGGTGGGCGATGTTCGCGGGCGGGCGCGCCGGCGGCTTGAGCGACGAGGGCTGCGAGGCGCTCGTCGATTACGGCAAGAAGCTCGGCGTCGCGTTCCAGCTCGTCGACGACGTCCTCGACGTCGCGGGTGATCCCGAGGCCACGGGCAAGATGCTGCTCGCGGATCTCGGCGAGGGGAAGATGACCTACCCCTTGCTCTGCGCGCTCGAGCGTTGCCCGGAGCTCGTGCCGCTGCTCGAGGCGGTGTGCGCGGGCGAGGAGGTCGGTCCCGAGGTCGGCGGCCGCGTGGCCTCGCAGCTTCGCTCGTCGGGCGTGGTCGACGAGTGCCTCGCGCTCGCGCGGAAGCTCTGCGAGGAGGCCATCGCGGGCCTCTCGTCGATCCCGGATGGAGTCGCCAAGAGTGCGCTCGTGACCGTCGCGCGCGCGACGCCCGAGCGCAGGAGGTAAGCGCCATGATCGTGTCCTTGAAGAGCGGCGCCGACGCGGCGAACGTGCTCAGGGAGCTCACGGGGCGGGGGCTCTGGGTTTCGCGCGTGGAGCGCAGTACGTCCGGCGGCGCCGTGCATTACGTGATCGCGCCGCATTCGCAGCCGGCGGATCCCGAGGATCTCGCCCGGATCGACGGCGTCGCCGAGGTGACGACGCCGAAGCCCGCGCACCCGTTGGTCTCGGCGCAGGGCCTGGTCGTCGACGTGGGCGGCCTGAAGGTCGGTGCAGACAAACCGGTGTTCATGTGTGGACCGTGCAGCCTCGAATCCGAGGCGCAGGTGCGCGAGACGGCCTCTGTCCTCTCGTCGCTCGGCGTCTCGTTCATCCGCGGCGGCGCGTACAAGCCGCGGACGAGCCCCTACGCGTTCCAGGGTCATGGCGACGTCGCGCTCGAATGGGTGCGGCGCGCGGCCGACGAGGCCGGGATGCGCGTCGTGACCGAGGCGCTCGGCGAGGGGCACGTCTCCGCGGTCGCGGCGTACGCCGATCTCGTGCAGGTCGGCTCGCGCAACATGCAGAACTTCTCGTTGCTCAAGGCGATCGGCAAGACGGAGAAGCCGGTGCTCTTGAAGCGAGGCATGGCCGCGACGATCGAGGAGTGGCTGCTCGCGGGCGAGTACCTGCTCTCGCACGGCGCGAAGGGCGTGATCTTCTGCGAGCGGGGCATCCGCGGCTTCGACGACTCGACGCGGAACCTGCTCGACATCGGGGCCGTGGCGCTCCTGCGGTACGTGCATCGACTGCCGGTCGTGGTGGATCCTTCGCATGGCCTCGGCAGGCGTGATCTCGTCGCGCCGCTCGGCCGCGCGGCGCTCTCGGCGGGCGCGGCAGGCCTCATGATCGAGACGCACCCGGATCCGTCGACGGCGCTCTCGGACGGCCCGCAGGCGGTGCCGCTCGGCGAGCTCGGCCCGCTGCTCGGCCGGCTCGCCTCGACGGAGGAGGCCCGATGACGCGCGCGATCACGAGCCGCATCAGCAAGTTCTACGAGCGCTCGCCCGAGGCGCGCCTCGGCGTGCTGCGCGAGATGGGCGCCGTCGACGATGTCTCGTTCGCGCACCTCGCGCGGGGCGGGTTCGTCGACGTCGTGGTGGCCGATCACATGAGCGAGAACGTGATCGCGACGCACGCGCTCCCGCTCGGCGTGGGCCTGAACTTCGTGATCAACGGCCGCGACGTCCTCGTGCCCATGGCCACCGAGGAGCCGAGCGTCGTGGCCGCGGCGTCGAACGCGGCGCGGATGGTTCGTGCTTCGGGCGGGTTCTTCGGCGAGGCGGATCCGCCGATCATGACGGCGCAGATCCAGCTCGACGACGTGCCCGATCCGACCGCCGCTTGCGCGCGGATCCTCGATGCTCGAGCGCGGCTCTCCGCGCTCGGCGACGCGTCGATCCCGCGCATGGTGGCCCGCGGCGGCGGTGTGCGTGATCTCGACGTGCGGGTGCTCGACGAGGCGCTCGGGGTGATCGTGCTGCACGTGCACGTCGACGTGGGCGACTGCATGGGCGCGAACACCGTCGACACGGTGGCCGAGGCGATGGCGCCGGTGGTGCACGAGATCGCGGGCGGGACGATGGGGCTCCGGATCCTCACGAACTTGCCGCTCCGGCGGCTCGTGCGGGTCCGCGCGGAGGTGCGCGACGAGGACGTGGGCGGTGCGGAGCTCGCGAGCGGCATCGCGCGGGCAAGCCGCTTTGCGGAGCTCGATGTCTTCCGCGCCGTCACCCACAACAAGGGCTTCATGAACGGGCTCGACGCGGCCGCGATCGCGCTCGGGCAAGACTTTCGGGCGATCGAGGCGGGCGCGCACGCATTCGCCGCGCACCGCGGCACGTACCGGCCACTCAGCACGTGGAAGCGCAAGCCCGGCGGGCTCGTCGGTGAGGCGGAGCTGCCGCTCGCGGTGGGCACGGCGGGCGGCCTGTCGAGCGCGCATCCAGGCGTGCGCGCGGCGCTCGACATGCTGGGCGCGGCGACGGCGGGCGAGCTCGCCGTGGCGCTCGCGTCGGTGGGGCTCGCGTCGAACCTCGCGGCGCTGCGCGCGCTCGCGGGGGAGGGGATCCAGCGAGGTCACATGCGCCTGCACGAGCGCAAGCACAACGTGCAGGCCTCCGATGCGCCGCCCGCGCTGAACGGGTCGCGAAGCGAGGTGGGACGATGAGCCAGGAGACGACGAAGGCTCCGCGCGCGGGCAGCGGCGAGATGTTCGACGCGATCGCGGCGCGTTACGACCTCTTGAACCGGATCCTCTCGCTCGGGATGGATCAAGGCTGGCGGCGCCGCGCGGTCGAGGCGCTCGCGATCCGCTCGGGCGCGCGCGTGCTCGATCTCGCCACGGGCACCGCGGACCTCGCGATGACCATCGCGAAGACGCACCCCGAGGCGACGGTGATCGGCGTGGATCCATCGAGCGGCATGCTCGCCGAGGGCGCGCACAAGCTCGCGGCGGCCGGGCTCGAAGGACGCGTCTCGCTGCGCATCGGCGACGCGCAGGCCTTGCCGCTCGAGGACGCGAGCGTCGACGGCGTGGCCATCGCGTTCGGGATCCGCAACGTCCCCGATCGTGCAAAGGCCCTCCGCGAGATGGCGCGCGTCACGCGAAAGGGCGGGCGTGTCGTCATCCTGGAGCTCTCCGAGCCTCGCGCCGGCCTGATGGGCCTGCTCGCGCGCACGTACGTGCACGAGGTCGTCCCGCGCATCGGCGCGGCGCTCTCGGGGGCGAAGGAGTATCGCTACCTTCAGCGCTCGATCGAGGCGTTTCCGTCGCCCGACGTCTTCACCCGCATGATGGGAGAGGCGGGGCTCTCCGTGCTCGAAGCTTCGCCGCTCACGTTCGGCGTCGCGCATCTTTTCGTAGGCACGCCGCTCGGGGAAGGGGCGCGTCGGGAGGAGGCATAGGTGTCTTCGGGCCTCGGGACAGACCTCCTCGCGCGGCTCTCGCGAGCCACGAGGAGAGGTGCAGGATCGGCCGGGGAGATCGTGGCCGTCGTGGCCCCCGCGCCGGTCGTGCCCGCGGCCCGGCTCGTCGCCGCGTGTACGCCTGCCGTGCCGGTCGTGCTGTTCCAGACGCCCTCGCGCGAGGGCGAACCGCCGATCGGCGTCGTGGGCTTCGGCGAGATCGCGCGCGTCGAGGGGAGCGGGCCCGAGCGTCTCTCGCAGGTCACGAGCGCGGCGCGGAAGGTCTTCGCGTCGCTGCGCGAGGAGCGCGACGCGGACGCGGGCAGCGCGCCGGGGCCGCGGTTCGTCGGAGGTTTGTCCTTCCGGACCGAGGCGCGTCGCGAGCCGTGGTCCGCGTTCGCGGATGCGAGTTTTTCGCTGGCCCGGTGGATTTACGTGACCCGCGCAGGCGAGGCATGGCTGTGGCTCCTGCTCCGTGGTGAGGATCTCGGAGCGGAGCGTCCCGCGATCGAAGCCGAGCTCGCGTCGATCGAAGCGGCCTTCACGGCCGCCGCGCGGCCTACCGAAGAAACGCTTCCGCGTGGGGCAGGGGAGGGCACGCGGATCGAAGGAACGAGCCGCGAGGCGTTCTGCTCGCTCGTGCGCGCGGCGCTCGACGCCATCCATGCGCGGGAGATCGACAAAGTCGTCCCCGTCGCCGCGAGCCGCCTCTGCCCGGATCGCCCGTTCGACGCGCGCGCCGCCCTCGCGCGGATCGCCGAGGCGTATGCCGACACCACGCGGTTTGCCGTGCAGCGCGGGGAGCGGGTCTTCCTCGGCGCCTCGCCCGAGCGGCTCGTCTCGCGCCGTGGTCGCGTCGTCACCACCGACGGACTCGCGGGCACCACGCGACGTGGACCCGACGACGCGGGCCTCGTGCGTGCGCTCCTCGCGAGCCCCAAGGAGCGACGCGAGCACGCGCTCGTCGTGGAAGCCATCGCGGCCGTGCTCGGCCCTCGTTGCGACACGCTCGACGTCCCCGAGGCCCCGTCGATCCGCAGCCTCCCGAACGTCCATCACCTGTGGACGCCGATCCGCGGCGCGCTGCGGGACGACACGCACGTGCTCGCGCTTGTCGAGGCCTTGCACCCGACGCCCGCCGTCTCGGGCACGCCGCGGGATCGCGCCACGGACTGGATCGCCGCGCACGAGCCGGACGCGCGCGGCTGGTACACGGGCGCCGTCGGCTGGTTCGACGCCGCCGGCGACGGTGATTTTGCCGTGGCCATCCGCGCCGGGCTCGTCTCGCCGGACGAGGCTTGGCTCTACGCGGGCGCCGGGATCGTCGAAGGCTCGGATCCGCCGGCCGAGTACGCCGAGATCCGCGCCAAGCAAGCTCCAATGCTCGTGGCTCTAGGGATCGTATGATCACAAATGAAAACGATCACCTCGCCTGGGCCGAGACCTTCATGGCCGCCCTCGCCGCTGCCGGCGTGCGTGACGTCGTGGTTTGTCCGGGCTCCCGATCCACGCCCCTCGCGCTCGCCGCCGACGTCACGGCGGGCCTGCGGATCCACACGGCGGTCGACGAGCGGGCCGCGGCCTTTTTCGCGCTCGGCCAGGCTCGCGTGACCCGCCTGCCGAGCGCCGTGCTCTGCACCTCGGGCACGGCCGGCGCGCACTTCACGCCCGCCGTGATCGAAGCCTCGCAGAGCCATGTCCCGCTCCTCCTCGTCACGGCCGATCGGCCCTGGGAGGCGGTCGACGTAGCCGCGCCGCAGACCATCGACCAGACGAAGCTCTTCGGCGGGTACGTGCGCTTCTTCGTGGAGCTCGGCCTGCCCGATCCCGGCGCGCCGCGCGAGGCCCCGGCCCGCGTCGCGATCCACGCCGCGACGCGCGCCCTCGGCCCCGATCCCGGCCCCGTGCACGTGAACGCGCGCTTCCGCAAGCCGCTCGAGCCCTCCTCGCCGTGGCCCGATCCCGCGCGGGCCACGCGCCTCGCCGACGTCCTGCGCCGCGGCATCACCCGCGTCTTCCCGCCCCGGATCGCCGCCCCGCCCGAGGCCCTCGACGCCATCGCCGAGCGCGTCTCCCACACGGAGCGAGGCCTCATCGTCTGCGGCCCCGCGCCCGTCGATCGCCCCGAATCCCCGCTGCGCGACGCTGCCGTCGCCCTCGCCCGCGCCACCGGCTACCCCCTGCTCGCCGAGACCACGAGCCAGGCCCGCTTCGGATCCTCCGCGCCGGACGTCGTCTCCTGCGCCGCCTTCGACGCCGTCTTGCGCGATTCCGCCTTCGCCGCGCGCCACGCCCCCAACGTCATCCTCGAGCTCGGCGCGCCCCCGACGTCCCAGGGATACGCCGACTACCTCGGAAAACACCCGACCGCCGCGCGGTACGTCATCGCGCCCCACGGCTGGAACGACCCCTCCCAGGACGCGACGGCCCTGGTCCTCGCCGATCCCGTCGAGACGGCCCGCGCCCTCGCCGCGCGCCTCGGCCCCCCGCGCCGGTCCTCGCCGAGCGCGTGGGCCGAGAGCTTCCGCCGCGCGGACGCCCTCACCTGGTCGCTCGCCGAGGCCCACGCCACGGGCCCCCACCTCACCGAGGCCGCAATCGCCCGCCTCGTCGTCGCCGGTTGCCCCGCCGGCGCGCTCTTCTCGGTCGGCAACAGCTTGCCCGTCCGCGACGTCGACCTCTGGGCCCCGCCTCGCCCGAACCCCCTCGGCGTCCTGCACCAGCGCGGCGCCAGCGGCATCGACGGCCTCGTCGCCTCCGCCGCCGGCGCGGCCAGCGTCGCTGACAGGCCCGTCGTCCTCCTCCTCGGCGACACCAGCGTCCTGCACGACCTCACGAGCCTCGCGCTCGCGCGACGTGCTCCCGTCCCCCTCGTCGTCGTCGTCGTCCAGAACCAGGGCGGCCGCATCTTCGAGCGCCTCCCCATCGCCCGCGCCGTCGACGTCGAGCGCTTCGATAAGTACTTCACGATGCACGAGCCCGTCGACCTGGCTCCTGCCGCGGCGGCCTTTGGCGTTCGGTTCGCCCGCGCCGAGACCGAGCGGGCCCTCGTCCGCGCGTTCACCGAGGCGCTCCGGAGCCCTGGCGCGACGCTGATCGAGGCCGTGGTCCCGCCGGACGACGGCCGCGCGCGTGTCACCCGCTTCCGGAGCGAGCTCTCCGCCGCGCTCGCCCGCGAGGAGCTTTCATGAGCCCCGAAAAGACCGCGACCCTCGGGTCCTCGCCTCTCGCCGCCTCGGCGCCCCCGATCCGCCCCGGCTCGTTTCGCGCCTGGGTGCTCGCTTGCCGCCCCGCCACTTTGACCGCCGCCGTCGTCCCCGTCGCCGTCGGCAGCGCCATCGCCCACGCGAGCGGCTCGTTCCGCGCGCTGCCCGCCCTCGCGGCCCTGCTCGGCTCGATCCTCATCCAGATCGCCACGAACTTCGCGAACGACGTCTTCGACCACGAGAAAGGCGCCGACACCGAGGAGCGCCTCGGCCCGACCCGCGCGACCGCCACGGGCCTGCTCACGCCGCGCGAGGTCCGCATGGGCCTCGCCGTCACGATCGCGCTGGCCTTGCTGCCCGGCCTCTACCTCGCGTCCGTCGGCGGATGGCCCATCGTCGCCATCGGCATCGCCTCGATCCTCGCCGGCATCGCCTACACGGGCGGACCGTATCCGCTCGGCTACCATGGGCTCGGCGACGTCTTCGTCTTCCTGTTCTTCGGCCTCGTGGCCGTCTGCGGCACCGCCTTCGTCCAGGTCGGCGGCGTCCCACCGCTCGCCCTCCTCGGCGCCGTGCCCGTGGGCGCGCTCGCCACCGCGATCCTCGTGGTCAACAACGTCCGCGACCGCGAGACCGATGTGAAGGCCGGCAAGCGTACCCTCGCCGTCCGCTTCGGCCGCCGCGCCGGCATCCTCGAGTACGCCGCGCTCCTCGCGGCTTCGTATGCCGCACCCGTCGTGTGCGTGGCCTCCCTTGGCCGCTCGCCGTGGGCGCTCTTGCCGCTTGTCTCGTTGCCGCTCGCCCTCGGCTTGCTCCGCGCCCTCGCGACGCAGGAAGGCCGCCCGCTGAACGCCGTCCTCGCGCGGACGGCCATGCTCCTCCTGCTCTTCGGCATCCTCTTCAGCGTCGGGCTCGTGGTCGGGGGAGCGTAGCGTGCGGATCCAGGGCGGCGCCGCGCACCCGTCGTACGGGCCGAACCGCCAGTTCGTGCGTCTCGGCCTCCGCGACGAGCACAGGCGTCTCGGGATCGGCGAAGCGTCCCCGCTGCCGCCGTTCGCCGCAGATGTCGCGTCGGTGCTCGCCGTCGTGCTCGGCGAAGCCCTGCCGGACCTCGGAGCGACCGCCGACGACCTCCCGCCGCGTGAAGCCGTCGCCGCCGCGCTCGCGCCCGTCGAGCGTGCGCTTGCCCCGTACCCCGCGGCGCGTTTCGCCCTGGAGACGGCCCTCTTCGACGTCGTCGGCCAGCGCCGCGGCCTCTCCGTCGCCGCCTGCCTCGCCGTTGCCGATCCGCTCGCCAGCGTGCCCACGAACGCCCTGCTCGACGCCTCTGCGCCCGACCTCGTCGAGCGGGCCCGCGAGGTTGCTGGAGCGGGCCTCCACGCCGTGAAGGTAAAACTCCGCGCCCGGGACGAGGACGGCTTCGCGCGCGAGCTCGCCGCGCTTCGTGCCTTGCGAAACAGCCTCCCGCTGCCGTTCGAGCTTCGCCTCGACCCGAACGGCGCATGGACCCTCTCGGAGGCCCACGAAAAGCTCGCGCGCCTCGCCGAGGTTGCGCCTCGGTACGTCGAGCAACCCGTCCCGGCCGTGCTCTTGCCCGACCTCGGCCCCGCGGCCGTCCCCTGGGCCGCCGACGAGTCCCTGCTTCTCCCCGGCATGCCCGAGCGCCTCGCGCGCGCCGAGGGGTGCGCCGCGTTCATCCTGAAGCCCGCGGCTCTCGGCGGCCTCGATCGCGCCCTCGCCGTCGCGGCGATCGGCGCTGCGGCGGGCCTCGACCTCGTCGTCACGCACTTCGCCGACGGCCCGGTGGGCCTCGCCGCGGCCGCCGAGCTGGCGCGCGCCTTGCCCAAGCCGCCGCTCGCTTGTGGGCTGGAACCCCATGCGGGACTGTCGGCGTATCCGGCAATGGCGATCCCGCAGCGGGGACGGCCGGGGACGGTCCGGGAGGCGGCGCTGCCGGGGCTCGGCTTCTCGGAGGAGGCCCGAACACGATGGATCACGACGGACTGAGCATTTTCGAGGCGATCCGGGAGCCCGGGGTCGCGACCCAGCCGGCGCTGATCGAGGACGGCCGCGTGATGTCGTTCGCCGAGCTCGCGGCCCACGTCGAACGCGTCGCGTCATCCCTCGCAGCCCAAGGACTCGGCCCTGGATGCCGCGCCGCGTTGCGGACGACGTGCGACGTCGGCACGGTCGTCACGATCCTCGCCCTGGTCGAGCTCGGCGTCGCCCTCGTCCCGATTCACCCGCGGCTGACCGATGCGGAGGTGCGCGTCATCACGGAAGATGCGCGTCCAGATCTTCAGATTTTACCTTTCACCTTGAGCGATATCGGTTCGAAACTGCATGAGTTTTCACGAACGATAGCCGCCCCGTCCGCGCCCCTCGCGATCCTCTACACGTCGGGCACGACGGGCCGACCGAAGGGCGCCGTCCTCTCCCGCGGGGCCTTCGCCGCGAGCGCCGCGGCCAGCACCAAGAACCTCGGCTGGACCCCCGACGACCGCTGGCTCGCCTGCATGCCGCTCGCCCACGTCGGTGGTCTCTCCATCGTGACGCGTTGCATCGCGGCCCGCAGGCCCATCGTCCTCGAACCCCGCTTCGACCCCGACGCCGTCCTCCGCGCCATCCGCCGCGAGCGCGTCACCCTGCTCTCGGTCGTCCCCACCATGCTCCGCGCCCTCTTCGACGCCGACCGAGACGGCACCCTCGCCATGCTCCGCCTCGTCCTCGTCGGCGGGGCCGGCGCGCCCCCCGCGCTCCTCGAAGAGGCCGCCGCCCGCCGCGTCCTCGCCCTCACGACCTACGGCCTCACCGAAGCCTGCTCGCAGGTGACCTGCCAGCCCCTCCGACCCCCCGGGACCACCGAGCCAGGATCTGGAAAAGCACTCCCTAGTGTAGACATCCGCACTGTTCTCGACACGGGCGTCCTCGCGGGCCCCCGCGAAGTCGGCCGCATCCAGGTACGCGGCCCCACGCTCATGAGCGGCTACCTCGCCGGACCCAACGAGCCCCTGCGCGCATCACTCACCGAGGACGGATTTTTCGACACCGGCGACCTCGGCGCCCTCGACGAACAAGGCCGTCTCTTCGTCCACGCCCGCCGCACGGACCTCATCGTGACCGGCGGCGAAAACGTCTACCCGGCCGAAGTCGAGCAAGCCCTCGAAGCGCTCCCCGGCGTCCTCCGCGCCGTGGTCTTTGGCGTCCCCGACGACCGCTGGGGACAGATCGTCGCCGCCGGCCTCGCCCTCGACGCGCCCGATCCGGCCCGCGCCGCCGCCCTCGTCGCCGACGCCTCGGCGCGCCTCGCCCCCCACAAGCGCCCGCGCCTCGTCGCCGCCGCCTCTGCCCTCCCGCTCACGGCCTCGGGCAAGCTCGATCGCGCCCGCGCCATCCGCGAGCTCAGCCCGCAACTCGCGCCTGTGCCCCGACGGCCGTGAGCGCCGCCACGGTCTGCTCCGGCAGACCCCTCGACCGGAACGTCTGCCGGTCGATGCACACGTGCACAGCCTGCCCGATCGCGAGCACGCGCCCCTCGGTCGAGCGCACCCGCGCGCCCACGAGCAGCGACCGATCGCTCAGCGTGAGTTTCACGATCTCCACGACCACATCATCGCCGAACCGCATCGGCCCGAGATAATCCGCCTCCGCGTGCCCGAGCGGCATCCCCCACTTGCCCTCCTGCAAGATGGCCGCGAGGTCGATGCCCGCGCGCCGGAGGAGGCTCAAGAACGCGTCGTGAAAGTACTCGAGGACGCGGGCGAAGTAGATGATCCCCGCGGCATCGACGTCCTGGAAGCGGACGGGCCTCGGTTCGGCATGAAGGACCGTGGTGGCATGGACGAGCTCGTCGGAGGAGAAGCGGGGCCGTTCGGACATGGTCGGGAGCCTACCGCAAGCGCGGGGAGCGGACAGCCGGCCGGTGGTGGTATCGTCGCACACGATCGAAGCAGGGGACTTCGGGAGAGAGGGGCGAGGATGCACGTAGGAATCTGCGGTTACCCAGGTTCAGGCAAGACGACGGTCTTTCGGGCGCTCGCGCCCGGAGGCAAAGCCGATCGCGAGATCGCCTACGGCAACATCAAGGTGCCGGACGCGCGCGTCGACTCGCTCTCGTCGATCTTCAGCCCAAAAAAGACGACCTACGCAGAGATCACGTTCGTCGACGTCGGCAGCGGGACGCGTTCGGGCGGCGCCTTCCCGCCCGCCGTGCTGCAAGGCATGCGCAACGCCGACGTGATCGTGCACGTGGTCCGAGGCTTCGAAAACCCCGCACTCACCGCGCCGCCCGAGCCGCCCCGCGACGAGAAAGCGTTCGACGAGGAGCTGCTCCTGCTCGACCTCGGCACGCTGGAGAAGCGCAAGGAGCGCTTCAAAAAAGAGTCGAAGAAGGGCCCCGAGGTCGAGGTGAACACGAAGATGATCGAGCACCTCGAGAAGAGCGAGCCGCTGCGCACGCTAGACCTCTCGGAGGAGGAGCTGCGCGCACTCGGCCCCGGGATCCAGCTGCTCTCGATGCAGCCGCTCATCACGCTCTACAACCTCTCCGAGGAGGCATGGAACGACCCAGCCCGCGCCCACCTGCGCGAGACGAAGCACGGCAAGCAGTGGGTGAAGATGGCACTCTGCGGCTCGATCGAAGCAGAGATCGCAGCCTTGCCCGCCGAGGAGCAAAAAGATTTCCTCGAAGGCCTCGGCCTCGGCGAGCCCGCGCGCAACGTCTTCGTGCGCGAAGCCTACCGCCTGCTCGACTACATCAGCTTCCTGACCGCAGGCCCCGACGAATGCCGCGCCTGGCCCATCCGCCGCGGCACAAACGCAAAGCGCGCCGCAGGCAAGGTGCACTCGGACCTCGAACGAGGTTTCATCCGCGCAGAGATCTACCGGCCCGAGGACCTGGAGATCGCGCGCACCGAGGCCGCGCTCAAGGCCCAAGGCAAGATGCGGCTCGAAGGGAAGGACTACATCGTCAAGGACGGCGATGTCGTGCACTTCCGCGCAGGGACGTGATCCTCGACGGCAGCGTCTCGCTGGGGCTTTGCCCCAGGCCCCAGCAGGGGTTGTCCACCCCTGCACCCGGACCAGCGCAAGCGCTGGACTCGGGGTCGATGAACTGCGCGATGCGCAGTTCATCGAACGGGACAGGTCAAGACCGCGAGCGACCCTGCCGACCGAGGCAGCCGCGCTGACGGTTCGATCGGCGACGCTGTACCAACGGCCTGCTGGACGAACTGCGCGTAGCGCAGTTCG
>NZ_JARZHH010000063.1 GCF_029946515.1 Polyangium sp. 6x1 | reverse complement strand
CGCGGGCGCGGGCGCGGCCTCGGCTGCGGGCGGGCCTTCGGCGGTGACGGTCGGCGCCGGGAGCGCCGCGGGCGCGGGCGCCGGGGCGACGCGCTGGTGCGCGAGGCGGCTGCCGACGGCGAAGACGGTGCCGGCGACGGCGAAGAGGATCCAGGCGCTCAGCCTCGTGCGTGAGCTGCCCTCGCGGCGAGAGGGCGGCGCCGAGTCGCGGTTGACCTTTTCGTTGCGGCGGAAGCGGCTCGGTCGGCTCTCGACGTCGGGATCGAGGGTGCGGGCGCCAGGCGCGTGGGCCGAGGGCAACGCGGAGCGCGGAGGCAGCGGGAGATCCTCGACCGGCGGGGGGACGAGGGTGCCGAGCGAGGTCGGGATGGGCCGCGCCGACGGGAGGGTCGAGGCGCGCGGCGCGGGGGCGGGCGCGGCTACGGGAGCAGGCGCGGGCGCAGCGACGGGCGCGGGCGTGGCGACGGGCACGGGCGCGAGGAGCGGCGCGGGGGCGGCCACGGCCAACGGGGCGGGCGTGAGGACAGGCACGGACAGGCGCTCGACCGCCTTTCGCGGGGCCACCGGGGCCGGCGTGGGCGACGGCTGCTTCACGTCCACGACCGGCCGCCGCACGTCGAGCGTCGGCTCCTCGGTCGGCATGTGCGCGAGGTCGAGGACCGATCCGACCTCGACCGACAGGACCTCGTCGGGCTGGAGCTCCAGGATCGACGGGGCCGGCGAGGCCTCCTCGCGGGCGAGGACCGGGCCGGGCGTGGCCGAGCGGTCGATGATCGCGGAGATCGGCTCCGGCGTGCTCGGCGCGGGCTCGGGCAGGATGTCCGCGAGCGCAGGGATGAGGGCCGGCGGCGGCGGACGGCGCACGCCGCGGAGCCGCTCGGACTCGCGGTGCACGGCAGGCGTGAGCAGGTCCGCGCCGGCCTCGCCGACGATGGCCGTGATCGCGCCATGAGCCGCCGCGTCGCAGAGGACGTCCTCGACGAGGTGCGCGGCGGCCTTGCCGTTCGCGACGAGCGCGCGGGGCGAGGCGCCGCCCGCGATCGAGCGCAGGAGCGAGCGCAAGGGTTCGGGGGTCGCGTGCTCGGCCGGGCCGAGGAGGTCGAGGTCGATCTCGACGCGCTCGACGGTCATGAGCGAGGCGCTGGAGAGCAGGCGTTGCGCGGCGCGGGCCGAGGCGATCGGCGCGACGAGCTGCTCGGCGAGCGAGCCTTCGAGGTCGGGGCGGGCCCCCGAGAGGCGCGCGGCTTCGTCGTCGACGGGCGCGACCACGAAGCGACCCGCGCCGAGGCCGAGGAGGCGCGCGAGCACACCCGGCCCGCGCTCGAAGGAGCCGTCGGCCGTGGTGCGCGTGGCCCGCACGGGGCGTCCGTCGCGGATCTCGACCTCGTAGAGGTAGAGCGCGTCCCGCACGCTGAGGGTGGACGCGGGCCGATGGGCGCAGGCGAGCGCGAGCAGGGTGCGGGGCGTGAGGCCATCGAGGCGGCCACGGACCTCGCCGCCTTGCGCGAGGCGCTCGGCGACGCGGAGGCGGGGGCGCAGGATCTCGCGGAGGCGCTGCACGATCGCCGACGCGCTCGCCTCCTTGCGGAGGTAGCCGTCCGCGCCGACGCCGAGCTCGCGCACGCGCTGGAGGAGGTCCTCTTTCCAGGAGAGGAGCACGACGGGGACGTCGCGGAGCGCGAAGTCACGCTTGAGCGCACGGCAGAGGGCAAACCCGTCGAGGCCGGGCATGATGATGTCGCTGACGACGAGGTCGGGCGAGACCTCGCACGCGAGCTCGAAGGCGCGCTCGCCGTCGTGGGCCTCGTGCACGGTGGCCCCGGCGGCGCGGAGGACGCCGGCGAGGAACCAGGTGACGGCGGCGTCGTCGTCGGCCACGACCACGCGAAGTCGATCGAGCGTGGGCACGCGCGCGCCGCGAGCCTCCCCGAGCGCCCGCACGCGCGTGGCCTTGCCCGACGCCTCGGGGCCGCCGAGCCAAGGCGCGAACGGGAGCGCTCCTTCCGGCCCGCTCGGTGCGAACCGCACCTTGCCTTGCGACTCGATGGTGACGAGGTCCCGGATCCGCGCGACCGCGCCCCAGAGCGCGGCGAGCACCTGGCTGCCCTCGCCGAGCTCGATGCGCGTGCCGCGGGCGCGCGCGTCGGCCGCGTCGCACAGGCCGCGACGCAGCTCCTCGGCGAGGCGCGTGCCGAGATCGTCCAGCGTGACCTCGCCGATCGGCGCGCGAGCGATCTCGCGACGCACGTAACTCGCGGCCACCTCGGCGCAGGCCTTCCGCAGGGCGTCCGGCGAGACGGGCTTGGGCAAGGTGCGCGCGACGCCGAGCGCGGCATAGAGCGCGGCGTCGTCGGGCCGGGAGAAGCGGCCGAAGAGGAGGATCGGCGCCTCCTCGGTGAGCGGATCGGCGAGCAAGGAGGCGACGAGCTCGCGCGCGCCGGGCTTGTCCGCGTCGATGACGACGACGTCCGGCGCGAGCGCGCGCGCGAGATCGGGCGCCGCTGCGAGATCCTCGGTGCGCTCGACCTCGAAGAACGAGGCGGCCCCTTCGGTGTGATCCTTCGCGAGGGCCTCGGCGAGCTTCTCGGGGCCGACGAACAAGACGGTCTGCGGGATGCCCTGCGCGGCCGCGCTTGCGGGCTTGTCGGCGGACCTCTCGGCCGAGGGCAAGGTGCGCGGGCCGCTGCTCGCCGATCGCGGCGCGGCTTCTCGCTCGGGCGCGACGAGCGAGGCCTCGCCCCACGCGAGCTCCGGCAGCCGGTCGAGCAGGCTTCGCAGCGCCTTCCACTCGTCGTCCGTGAGCTTGCCGCGCTCGGCGACGCGGTCGACGAGGGCTTCCCCGGCCTTGAGCTCCTCGGCGAGCTTGTTGAAGCGGAGCAGCCTCGCGGCGGCGGCGAGGGCGTGCACGCGGCGGCGCAGATCATCGCGACGCGCGGGGGACGCGGGCTCTTCGGCGAGCTTGGTGACGGCGGTGCGGAGCTCGACGACGCGGCGTCCGAGGGTGGCCACGAAATCGGCTCGGACGCCGCCGAGGCGCTCGGGAGACGACGCCGGACGAGCGTCCTTGGGCGCCTCGGAACGCCGCTCGGGCGCCACGGGCGGAGCGATGCCCTCGAGCGTGATGACGCCCATGGCCTCGGGACGGCCGCCTTCAGTTCGGTCCAACGCGGTAGCTTGCGCGCCCATCGGTTCGGGCCGTATCACGGGTCGGCGCGGCAGCTCCAATTTGTGGCGATGCATGCGAGGGGGCTCGATGGAGATCGCCGTCGATTTTCCGCAACCGGTCGCCCCCTCTTGCCGACATAGGGTTTGTGGAGCCGTATCTCACGCGCCGGGGTATGCTGCGTCGCATGATGGCGTTCGCGATGGCAGACGTGCTTCAGCCGGAACCGATCACGCTCGAGCAGTGGGCCGACATGGATGAGGACGAGCCGGGCGAGCTCGTCGACGGCGCGCTGGTGGAGGAAGAGGTGCCGACGAATCTGCACGAGCTCATCGTGAGCTGGTTGTTCTACGCCCTGATGACCTGGGCGAAGGAGCGTGGTGCGCGCGTATTCGGCTCGGACCACAAGCTCGCCGTGGCCGCGCGCCGCGGCCGCAAGCCCGACGTGACGGTGTACGCAGCTCGCGCGAAGGTGAACTGGCAGGCCTCGCTTTCGCGGGTTCCTCCGCTCATGGTCGTGGAGGTGATCTCCCAGCGAGCGCGTGACGTACGACGGGATCGCGTGGAAAAGCTCCGTGACTACGCGCGCTTCGGCATTCGCTGGTACTGCCTCGTCGCCCCCGACGTGCAGCTCCTCGAGATCCTGGAGCTCGGCGCGGATGGGCGGTACACGATCGCGCTGCAAGCCTCGAACGAGCGCGTGGTAGTGCCCGGATGCGAGGGTCTCGAGCTCGATCTGGCGGACCTCTGGAGGACCGTGGACGAGGCCAATGCAGAGGGAGGCGAGGAAGACGACGAGCCCTGCGTGGAGAGCCGGGAGGGCTAATGCCCTCCTTCGTCGATGAGCCAGCCGGCCGTCAGCCCGCCGAGCCCGCCTGGGCCGGCAGCACCAGATAGTCCGCCAAGCTCTCCAGCTGGATCTCCGGAAACCGCTCCGCCACCGCGCTCCGCATCCGCTCCGCGTCGGCCGGATCTCCCGGCTCGGTGAATGCGTTCTGCCGGGCCGCGTCGCTCGGCCATTGCGCGTATCCGTAGAAGAGCCCGTCCGATCCGCGGTGCAGCCGCGACCCGAGCGAGCCCTTCTCCCGGTAGTGCGCCGTGATCCGCGACCATGCCTCGATGAACGCCTCCTCCATCCCCGGATGAAGCCTCCACCGATACAGCACCACGAATCCCGGACCGCGACCGCTCATCGGCCCTAGAGCTCTTTCGCGATCCGCTCGCGCACCCAGGCCGCCGCCGCGCGCGTCCCCAGCGTGCCGCCCACGTCGACGGTGCACGCCTTCTCCTCGATCGCTGCCGCCACCGCCCGCTCGATTCGCTTCTCCTCGTCCGGCCATCCGAGGTGCGTGAGCATCATCCCCACCGTCAGGAGCGCCGCGAACGGATTCGCGATGTCCTTGCCCGCGAGCGGCGGCGCCGAGCCGTGCACCGGCTCGAACATCGCCACGCGCGTCGGGTCGGACGCGTGCACGTTCGCGCTCGCCGCCATCCCGAGGCCGCCCTGCAGCGCCGCGCCGAGGTCGGTCACGATGTCGCCGAAGAGGTTGTTCATCACCAGCACCTCGAACTGCGTCGGGTCCTGGATCACGAGCAGGCAGAGCGCGTCCACGTAGAGGTGGCGCGACTCGATCTCCGGGTACTCGCGCCGCACCTCGTCGAACACGCGCAGCCAGAGCTCGTGCGCGTGCCGCATCGCGTTCGACTTGTCCGCCATGCACACGCGCTTGCGACCCGTGCGCTTGGCGAACTCGAACGCCGCGCGCACGATCCGCTCGACGCCCTTGCGCGTGTTGAGGTCCTCGTTGATCGCGACCTCGTCGGGCGTGCCGCGCTTGAACTGCCCGCCCATGCCGACGTAGACGCCCTCGGTGTTCTCGCGGAACACCACCATGTCCACGTCCTTCGCGCCTCGACCCTTGAGCGGCACCAGGCGATCGGAGAGCGCCTTCACGGGCCGCACGTTCGCGTAGAGGTCGTAGCCGAAGCGCATGCCGAACAGGATGTCCCGCGCGTGCTCGAGACCGGGCACGCGCGGGTCACCCAGCGCGCCGAGAAGGACCGCGGCGCACTCGCGCTGCACCGCGATCTGGATCTCCTTCGGGAACGTCACGCCGTCGCGCAGGTAGCGATCGGCGCCCAGGTCGAGCTCCCAGAGATCGAGCGGCAAGCCCGCCTTGTCTCGGTAGATCTCGAGCAGGAGCTTCGCCTCGTGCGTGACGCTCGGCCCGATCCCGTCTCCCCCGATGATGGCGATCTTCTTGCGCTTCGATCCCACGGCTCTCCCTTTCCGCTCGGCTTCCGATCAGCCGAGCGCGCGCTCGACCGGCACGTACTCGAGGTTGTGCGCCTGCGCGACCGGGCCGTACGTCACCGCGCCGCCGAACGTGTTCACGCCGAGCAAGACCGCGCGATCGGCGCGCGCCGCCGCCGCCACGCCCTTGTCCGCGATCGCGAGGCCGTACTGCAGCGTCGTGTTCGTCAGGGCCCACGTGCTCGTGTGGCTCACCGCGCCCGGCATGTTCGCCACGCAGTAGTGCACGACGCCGTGCACCTCGTACGTGGGGTTGTCGTGCGTCGTCGGCCGGCACGTCTCGATGCAGCCGCCTTGATCCACGGCCACGTCGACCACCACGCTGCCCTTCTCCATCTCGGAGATGAGCTTCTCGGTGACGAGCTTCGGCGCCTTGGCGCCCGTCACGAGCACCGCGCCGATCACGAGGTCCGCGCGCGATACGCACGCCTCGATGTTGTCCGCGTTCGAGTAGAGCGTCTCGATCGCGCCGCCGAAGACGTCCTCGAGGTACTCCATCGTGTCGCCGCGCACGTCGAGCACGGTCACCTGCGCGCCCATGCCGACCGCGATCGTCGCGGCGTTCTTGCCGACGACGCCGCCGCCGAGGATCACCACGCGCCCGCGCCGCGTACCGGGCACGCCGCCGAGCAGGATGCCCTTGCCGCCGTGCTCCTTCTGCAAGCACGCCGCGCCCACCTGCACGGACATGCGACCGGCGACCTCGCTCATCGGCCGCAGCAGCGGCAGCGAGCCATCGGCGAGCTCGATCGTCTCGTACGCCACGCCCGCGACGCCCGTCTCGGCGAGCTTCTTCGTCAGCTCGGGCTCGGCCGCGAGGTGCAGGTACGTGTAGACGATCAGGTCTTTCCGGAAGAACCCGTACTCGGCGGCGAGCGGCTCCTTCACCTTCACGACCATCTCGGCGCCCCAGGCGTCGGCGGCGGTCGGCACCATCGTCGCGCCTGCGCGCACGTAGGCCTCGTCCTTGATGCCGCTGCCTTCGCCCGCGCCCTGCTGGACGAGCACCTTGTGCCCGCGCCCCACGAACGCGCGAACGCCTGCCGGCGTCATCCCGACGCGATACTCCCTGGTCTTGATCTCCTTCGGAACTCCGATGAGCACGATGCTTCCTCCCGACTTGGTCGACGCTTCGGCGCCGCGATGGCGCGCGCGACCTTAGCAGAAGGAACGGCACGTGGAGCCAATTCCGCGAACGACGCGATGCGGCGGCGCGTGGCGACTTTCCAGGGATTTAGCGCGCTGCGCGGAAGCAACGCGTCAGGATCAGGTGGCTTCGAGCTCCACGATCGGATCCTTCACGTACCCTTCTTCGTGGCCGAACTCCGTGAGCGGCAGTCCCGCGCCGCGCAGCGCCGTCATGAGGGCGCGGCTCGCGTTTCCGCCGTCCTGACGATAGTGGTAGTTGCCGCGCAATCGACCGCCGCCCTTGCCGCAGAGGAGCATCGGCAGGTCGTCCTGCGAGTGGGTCCAGCCCTCGGTGTGCTCGGTGCAGACGAAGATCGAGCTGTGATCGAGCAGATTGCCGGTCGCGTCGGGCGTGTTCTTCAGCCGATCGAGGAAATACGCGAGCTGGCTCATCGTGAACCGCACGGCGTCCTTTTGTTTCGTGTAGGGCGCGGGCTCGGTGTGGTTCATGTAATGCTGCCCGTCGGTCGCGCCGACCATCCAGAAGACCGCGCCCGAGCCGCAGGTCGAGTACAGGATCGAGAACGAGCGCGTCAGCCCGCAGGAGAGCGCGAGCGCCATGAGGTCGCTCATCGCCTTGTTTTTCTCGGCGATCTGCTCGTTCGAGGCGAGGTCGGGGAACGCGCCCGGATCGCTCGGCTTGTTGCATTCGCCGATGGGCACGTTCAGCCGCGACTCGATCTCCGAGATGCTCGTGAGGTGCTGTTCGAGCCGCTGTTTGTCCTTGGCGCCGAGCCGGCCCTGCAGCGTCTTGATTTGCCCGCTGACGGCGTCGAGCACGCTCGCCCGGGCGCGGTCCACTTGCGGCGAGCCCGCGCCCTTGTTGAACAGGCGATCGAAGAATGCGTGCGGCGATTCTTCGGACGGATTCACGTTCGTCTCGCCGCTCGTGCTGCCATTGTGCGAGAGGTACTGGAAGCTCGTGCCCTCGTCGGTGCCGCGGAAGCGCGTCACCGCGGCTTCGAGCGATTTGTACGGGTTCGGCGCGAGCGACTGGAAGTATTGCGCGGCGACCTGATCGACGCTCGGGTACTTCATCGTCGACACGATCGTGTCGCGCACGTCGTCGATCTTGAGGTGCGGACCGCCCGAGCAGACGGCGGACATCCCGGAATGATGCGGGTGCCGCGGCGATTTCACCGAGAGCCCGCTGATCACGCTGACGTATTCCCTGTAAGGCAAGAGCTGGGAGAGCGCGAAGTCCTCGGGCACGGTCCAATCGGGCCCCACGGTGGGCGGGGTCCAGCTCGGCAAATGCACGCCATTGCCGAAGAACCACAGACCGAAGCGGGTCGGGATCGCCTCGCCGTCGGCGAAGGCTTCGCCGTGGTCGTTCAGCATCATCTCGAAGATCGGAAGGCCCACCGCGACGGCGGCGCCTCCGAGCAATCCGCGCAGAAAGAGGCGGCGAGAGGGACGTTCGATCTTGCGTGCGCTCACGGCTTCACCTCCTCCTGCGAGGGCTTGCTGGCGTAGCGATATCCGTCGTTGGTCACGAGCGCGAGGACGAGGTCCTTGAACCGGTAATCGCTCGCCACGAAATCGGTCACGAGCTCCTCGACGCTGTTCTTGTCCCCCTTGCCCGCGAGGTGCGCGCCGGCGTGCTCGTAAAACCGACGCGCAATGCACGCGCCGACCTCGGGGAGCGACGCGACGAGCTCGGCCATGTCGATCGGCCCCGCCACCGCATGACCGTCGACCTCCGTGCTCGAATCGACCGGCAGGCCATTCTCGTCGACCTCGCGGTACGCGCCGATCGCATCGAACTTCTCGAACGCGAATCCGATCGGATCCATCCGCTCGTGGCAGCCCGCGCATTCCGCGTTCGTCCGGTGCTCGTCGAGCCGCTGCCGCAGCGTGGTGGGTTTGTCCGGCTCGGGCTCGGGCAGCGTCGTGTTGATCCCCGGCGGCGGCGGCGGGATGTCCTGGCAGAACAGGTTGAGCCGAACAAACCGCCCGCGGTGGGTCGGCGACGTCTGCGTCTTGTGCGCGTTCAGCGCGAGGAACCCCGGCGTCGTCAGAATGCCCGCGCGCTGTCCGTCGTCGGGCAACGTGACGGGCATCCATTCCGGCCCCGTGACGCCCTCGATGCCATAGACGCGCGCCAGTTCCTCGTTGACGTACGTGTCGCGCGTCGTGAACATGTCGCGGAAATCGCCCTCTTTTTCGAAGACGATGTTCTCGAACATGCGCTCCATCTCCACGCGCATCGAGGGCCCGAGCGTCGCCGAGAGCTGGGGGAATTTCTCCGGCTGCTTGTCGAGCGCGTCGAGCTTGCCGATGTTCATGAAGTCGCGGAAAAACCGGGTGAGCGTGACCCGCGCGCGTGGATCATCGAGCAATCGCGACGCCTGCGCCCGCACGCCCTCGGCCGTCGCGAGCTCGCCGCGCCGCGCCGCCTCGCGCAAGGTCTCGTCGGGGGGCGCGTCGAGCAGGAGGAACGACAGGCGGCTCGCCATCTCCCAGCTCGTGTATCGATACCCCGCGTCGGCCGGCTCGCCGACCTCGACGCGGAACAGGAAATGCGGCGACAGGAGCACCGCCGCGAGCGCGAACTTGAGGCCCTGCGCCGCGTCGACGAGGTCGGTCGCGACGTCCGCGGAGAGCACCTGGAGCGACGCGACCTCCTCCTCGGAGGCGGGCCTGCGCCAGGCGCGCGTGGTGAACGACGCGATGAAGTCCTTGACGCACGGCTCGCCCACGGCCGTCACGGGGCAACCGACGAGCGCGTCGCGGCGCGCCGGATCGGCGAAGACTTGATCGAGCACCTCGTATGTCGCCTTCTCGTATTTCTCGGCGTCGACGGGGGCGATGGTGCTGCGCGAGGCCGAGATCGACGAGAAGCCGTAGAGCACGTCGTCGACCGGCAAATCCCCGGGCACCGCGAGCGGATGGCCAAAAAGATCGAGCCAGGCGTTCTGGAGCTGCGGTCGCGTGAGGCGATGGAGCGTCGGCTCGGCGGGCGCGAACGCCGCGGCGGCGGCCCTCTCGTCGCCCGAATCCCCGATGATGCCCACGCAACTCGCGAGGCCCACGAGCGAGCACAGCAAAAGCGCATACCGCTGTCGCATGCGTTCGAGGTTACGAGACTCCAGGGAGTCATCACAAGCGCGATCGTGATAAGATCGACCCGTGTCGACGCTTCGAATTTTTCAGTGCGCCTCGAATCTTGTTTTCGCGCTCCTGCTCACGGCTTGTTCGAGCGGTGGGAGCGGCGACGAGGGCGGCGCGGGGGGCCTCGGCGGCGGCTCCGCCGGGGGAACGAACGAAGGCGGGCACGGCTGCTTCTCGACCGAGACCACGTGCGACGGCAAATGCGTGCACCTCGAGAGCCACCCGTCGCATTGCGGCGCGTGCAACAACGACTGCGGACCCGGCGGCCAATGCGTGAACGGGACCTGCGCCTACGACTGCAATGGCACGCTCGTCGCGAACCCCGCTGATTGCCTGAACCTCTACGGCGCGTTCGAGCCCGCCCCGCCGGAGTGCGCCGGGTGTGGCACGGTCAACCCCGAGACCGGCGGTTGCGGCTGCCCGAGCCCCGCGTCGGAGCTCCCGCTCCTGGTGCAAAGCGACTGCCCCGGCGTGCCGATGCGATCGGCGACGACCCTGCGGCTCTGCGTGACGCCCACGCTCGCGCCGGACAGCGATTTCGGCGGGGCCTACCAGGTCGACGATCTCGACGGCTGGTGCGGCTCGACGGCGCAATGCCGCGTGGGAAACCCGATGGCGGGCGGGGCTTGCGCTTGCCCCGCGGGGTTCGACGAGGTGATCGGGCTGCGCTCGATTCTTCGGCTGCCATGCAACGGCGCGGAGGGCGGGAGCGTGGTGGTCCTTTGCGGCAACAAGGATGCGCCGCTCAAAACGTTCGGAGGCGCATTCCAGGTCGACGACGTCGAGCCCACGTGCCGCGTGGCGAATCCGTGGACGGGCGGATGCTCGTGCCCCGCCGGCACGAACGAGCAGGTGTACCGCGTGATGGTGGATGGAGGCGCGGGCCTTTACGGGTCGTCGATTCGCCTTTGTCTGCCGTGAAAGCTTGGAGTAGAGGGTGGCTCCTTGCTGAGATGACGAACGGAACCAACTTGGGATGACTTCAATGACGATGATGCATTGTGACCCTTGTGTTCTCCGCTCCGAGGAGGGGGCGCGCCTCCCTCTCGAACAGTTCGGCGAGCGGCTCGTGCCGTGCGAGGGCTGCGAGATCGTCCAGCGCTCGCCCGAGGTCCGGCACTTGCTCGACAGGCACAACGAGCTCTCGCGCGCGCTCCGCAAAGCAGAACAGCAGACCCGGCGCTGGGAGAATCGCTGCCGCGAGCTCGAGGAGGCCGCGCAGGAGCAAGACGCTCGGACCGCCACGCTCGAACGGATCCAGGAGACCGGCATGGGCGAGCTCGAAGAGGAGTTGCGCACGAAGATCGCGCTCATCGAGGAGCAGCGCCGCGCGATTCACCTCCTCTCGGTGCCCTTGCTCCAGGTCGGCCCGCGCGCCCTGGCGATTCCCCTCATCGGCGTGCTCGACGACGACCGCGCCGCGCGGCTCACCGAGCGCCTCCTGCAGGCGATCAACGCGATGGCCATTCGCTTCGCGGTCGTGGACCTGACGGGCGTCGAATCGCTCGACCAGCGCACGACGGCGCACCTCGGGCGGCTCTTCCAGGCGGTGCGCCTCCTCGGCGGGTCGGTCGTGATCACGGGTGTCCAGGGCAATGTCGCTCGTGCGATGATCCACGAGGGCATCGACCTCACGGGGGTTCGCATCGAGCGGCACCTCCGGGACGCGCTGCGGTGGTGCCAGCAAAAAGAGCGGGAGGGTTCATCGCGATGATCGAGGCAAAGACGATATCGATCCAGCACGACGACGCGCGCGAGGCGGGAGCGCTCGCCAGGGGAGAGCTCTTCGACGTGCTCGGAAAGGCCCCCGACTTCGTGCTGCTCTTCGTCGCGGGGCACCTCGATGCCGCCGTCGTGATGGAGGGCTTCGGCCGCGACCTGCCGGCGCGGACGCGGGTGGTCGGCTGCTCGACGTTCGCGGAGATCGGCGAAGAGGGAGGCCTCACGCGCTCGGTGACGGCGATGGGCCTTTGCTTCGGCGGAGGCGTGGAGGCCGAGGGGTTCCTCGTGGAGAACCTCGCGGGGCGCGAGCGTGAAGCAGGGCGGAGCCTCGGCGAGCAAGCGAAGGCGTTCGGACCGAAGCTGCTCGTGCTGCTCGCCGATGGGCTGGTGAACACGGATCGGCTCGTGCTCGGCATGCAGGACGTCCTCGGCTCGACGTTCCCGATCGTCGGCGGCATGGCCATCGACGACGGCCGGTTCGAGCGGGCGTACGAGATCCTCGATCGTCGGGTGATTTCGGGCGGCGCGGTGGCGCTCGGGCTCCGCGGTCCGGTGGAGCTCGTGGCGGGCGCGAAGAGCGGCTGGGTGCCGATCGGTGCGACGCACACCTGCACGCGGGTGGAGAATGGCAACGTGGTGCTCGAAATCGACGGCCGCCCGGCGCTCGATCTCTACCTCGAGTACCTGGGCCCGCGGGCGGGCGAGATGCCGTCCGTGAGCGCGGATTTTCCGATCGGAATCGTGGGCGGGCTCGACGGCGTGCCCCGCGTCGAGGGAGAGTCCATCGCGCTCCTGCGCTCGGTGAAGGGCGTCGACGAGGCGCGCCGGGCGCTCGTGTTCGGGGGCGACATCCCGGAGGGCGCGAAGATCCGAATGACGCGGGCGACGCGCGACGACGTGATTCGAGGCGCGAACGAGGTGGGGGCGAAGCTCGTGGCGTCGATGCCGAAGCCGAGCCTCGCCTTGTTCTTCGATTGCGGGGGTCGGAAGATGGTGCTCGGGCCGCGCTATCGCGAGGAGCTCGGCGAGACGTTCGCGCGCCTCGAAGGCGTGCCGAAGGTCGGATTCTATTGCGCCGGCGAATTCTCGCCCGTGGACGGCGTGACCATGCACCACGACGAGACGTTCACGATGGCGCTCCTGCGGGGCTGAAAGGCAACCCCCCTACCCCGCTCCCGCCGCTGCCTCCAGCGCCGCCCGGAGCAGCGCCGACAGCTCCGCCGGGATCGTCGGGTCGAACTGCCCGATCAGCCCATCCGCTTCGAGCAGCATCACCTCCCCCGCCTCGCAATGCGCTTCGAGGGCCGCTCGCTCCGCGTCGCCCACCCGCACCACCGCCGCCGTCCCCGGCATGCACAGCGCCCACGTCGGCGCCATCGTCTCGTCCGTCGGCAGCCCGATCACCGCGACCTCCACGCCCTCGCCGAGGCGCAGCGTCCCGAGCGGGCGCGGCAGCGGCGCGCGCGACGCCGGCTCCGGCGCGATCACCACATCCGTGATCCGGCGCATCGAATACGCGAGGACCCCGAGCCGCTGCGGGCTCGTCGCCAGGAGCAGCCGCGGCGGCGCCGAGAACCCCGGACGCACGAGCCGCGTCGCCAGCGACCGCAGCACCGGGATCTGCTCCGGCGTCGCCAGCGGCGTCGTCAACGTCGCGAGCGGGATCGTCTTGACCTTGCCGCCCTTCTTGAGCTGTCCGAGCGCGTCCAGGATGTCGAGGTCCGGACCGTCGATCTCGTCGAGCAGCTCGTCGATGCTGCGCGGCATCTGCAAGAGCTCGAAGATCCGGCCGCGCATCGACGACGGGTCCGGCATCGACTCCGGGCCGTCGAGCAAGCCCGACAGGCTCGCCAGGTCCGACAACGCGAACACCTCGCCCTCGGGCGAGAGGCTCGTGCGACGCTCGTTGAGCTCGTCGACCTGCCGCATCGCCTCCATCAAGAGCATGTTCGTGGAGGCCTGGATGCGACGCTGCGTCGGCGGGTCGCCCGGCGAGAACGCGAAACGGCCGCGGCGCTCGGCGAGCAGCCGGTAGAGCGCGCGCTCCCCCGTCCGACGGCTGAAGCTCGCGTCCACGACCTGCCCCTCGGCGAGCTTCACCTCGCCCGGACCTCGCACCGTCGTGATGCTCAGCGTCCCCGTCCGGCGGTTCATCGCCAGGAGCTGCAGCATGTCCACGAGCGGCACCTGCTCCAGGTCGCCGCGGATGTCCTGCGGCAGCGGCGGCCGTGACACGCGCCGCGACACCTCCGTGATGCGCGAGACGATCTGGTCGACGTCGACCCGCATCACCTCGTCCGGCTCGAGCTCGCCGCTCCCGAGCTTGTCGACGAGGAACAGGATCGGGATCTCGGCGAGCTCGGCCTTCGCTTTGAAGACCGCGTGCACGCTCTCGCCGCGCTCGGGGGCGCGCGGGACGAGCAGCACGTCGGGGCGGCTCTGGTAGGCCTGCTCGAGCGCGCTCTCGGCGCTGTTCGCGTTCGCCACCACGAGGCCCATCGCCCGCAGCGCGGAGGCGAGCGCGCCGAGCGCGTCGACATCGGAGTCCACGAGGAGTACGCGTCGCGACATGGCCCCTTCCCTTATCCAATTACCCGGACGCCCGCGGCCCGGCCGAGGCGCTCGGCCAGCACGTCGGCGAGCAGCGGGTCGGCCGCGTGCGCGCCCCGCAAAAGGCCATCGTCGTTGCGCGCGACGAGCGCGTAGGCCCCGTGCTCGGCGATGATCGCCAGCGCCTCGATCCGCTCGCAGCCCGGCACGGCGCGCAGGTCGAGCGCGTGCAGCGCGATCTTGTCGGCCTCGTGCCCCAGCGCCGAGCGCACCGCCGCGCCGAGGCAAAGGTCGGCGTGGTGCGCGACCACGATCGTCGCCGCGCCGCCGCGCAGCGCGTCGGCCACCACCGCGTGCGCGAGCGCCTGGGCCTCGGCCGCGGCGAGCTCGATCGGCCGCACCGCCGACGTCTGCCGCGCGGGCGCCGCGTTCACCGTCTCCCAGATGAGCATTTCGAGCAGGTCCGGCACCGTGGTCGACTCCGGATCGAGCCGATGCACGACCGACGTCTTGCTCGCCTCGGCGCGCAGGCGCGCGACCCGCAGGAGCTTGCCGAGGTCCTGCCCGTCGTGCGGGAAGGCCGCTTCACCGACGAGCAGCGCTCGGCTCGTGGACGACTTCTCCCCGGTGCCTAGCCGCGCGATGCGACGCCGCACCGAGTGCGCGCCGAGGCCGCTCGTCTCGGGCAAGAGCAGGTGGAACTCGTTCTCGTCGACGCGGGCGAGCACGTCCGTATCGTGGACCGCGGCGAGCAGCCGATCGGCGTATTCGGTCGGCGAGATCGCCGGCTGCCCGGGGATCGGCTCGTACACCATGGTCACGATCGCGAACCGCCGGTTGTACCGGCGCGCGCGCCCGATCTCCCGGCCGGCCACATCGACGTAATAGGCGAACGAATACGCGCTCGACGTCGGGTCCTTGATGGCGGCGCCCCCGCGGGCGGCGCGCTCGCGCTCGGCGAGCATCTCGATCGCGGTCGCGGCGACGTTCGCGAGCAGCCGGATGATTCCGTCGATGGGCGGGTCGCCGCCTTGCTCGGTGGGGACGCGCGGCTTGTCCTCGTCGAGCAGCACGTACCCGGCCGAGACGTTGCGCGCGCCGAGCCGCACGGCGAGCAGCCGGCGCGGCGTGGCGTACGTGTCGAGGATGTGTTTTTCGGTGCCGGCCTTGGGCGCGCCGTCGAGCCCAGGGCTTGCGGCGCCGAGCACGAGCTCTTGCGGCGCATCGCCGGCGAGGTACACGGCGGCGCCCTTTGCGCCCGTCACCTCGACGAGGATCTCCACGAGCTCGCTGGCCGCGCTCATCCGGTCCGGGGCCTCGGCGATCTCCGCGATGCGGGCAATCCACCCCGTCGCGCGCGCGCTCACGGCGGCGGCGCGCTCCAATCGATCGCGCTCGGCGCGCTCGACCAGCCGTTGCTTGATCCCCCAGACCGAGCTCAGGACGTCATCGCCCGAGAGCGGCGTCAGGAGCAGACCCGACGCGCCGAGCGACAGCGCGCTCGCGGCGGCGTCGAGGTTCTTCTTCGTCGCCAGCGTCACCACGCTGATATCCGGCACGAGCGCCTTCAGGTGGTGCACCAGGCTCAGCCCTGCCCCGTCGCCGATCCCGAGCTCCACGAACGCGATGTCCGGCGCTTCCGCGGTGGCCATCATGAACGCCTCGGAGAAGTCGGCCGTCACGAGCACCTTGTCGAAGCGCAGGACCCGCGGGACGAGCTCGCGCACGGCGGCGTCTTGCGTGATGCACAGGACGGTCAGCGCGGGCGCGCCTCCCCGATCGAGCGGCCGGCGGCGGGACGCGGGGATCGGCGGCATCGAGTTCATCATGGCGTGGTCCCGACCCACGATGGAGGAGTCGCGTGACCTGGGCCAAGGTCGAAGCTCGATTCCCACGTCCCGCGGAACGCCCGCCGCGCCGGCCCTTTCATCCGGAGCGCCCGCGCTTCGTCCACCGTGATCTCGAGCGCCCCGCCTGGCAGGAACACCTCGATCGGCGCGCCTCGCTCGGCCCGCCCCTGCTCACAGGCCGCCGCTGCCACGGCGCATGCGCCCGTCCCGCAGGCGAGCGTCCGCCCCACGCCGCGCTCCCAGACCGTCACGGCGATCCGCGTCCGCGCCCCATCCCCGAGCATCCGGCAGAACTCCACGTTGATCCCTCCGGCCGGCGCTGTCGCTACCGTCGGCCCCACCCGATCGATCTCTTCCTCGGCGTACGGCTCGAACGTGATCGCATGCGGATTGCCCACATCGACCGTCGTGAACCCGTGCTTCCGCCCTTCGGCCTCCACCTCGAGCCGCGGCCCCATCGTCGCGTGACCCATGTCCACGGTCACATCGAACAACCCCGCGCTCCTTCGCTCGATGGCGCAGGGCTTGTCCCCTGCGTCCGTGGCGATCACCATCGACAGCCCCTCGGCGCCCTGTCGATCGGCGAGGTACGCGGCCACGCATCGCAGCCCGTTGCCGCACATCTCGGGCCGCGACCCATCGGCGTTCAGCACGACCATGCGTGGCGTCGCGCCGCCGATCACGAGCAGCACGCCGTCGCCGCCGATGCCGCGGTGTCGATCGCAGAGCGCGCGTGCTTGCGCGGGCGTGATCGCATCCTCGGAGCTTGCGTCAAGGATGACAAAATCGTTGCCGAGCCCTTCCCACTTCTCGAATGCGAGCGTGGTGCTCATCGCTTCGCCTTGCTGAAGAGCTCGCGCACGGTGGTCGAGCTCGTGCCGTTGATCTCCAGAAGCTTGCTGCGGCTGCTCGCGCCCACGACGATGTTCACGTCGGCGCGACGCACCTCGAGCACGCGTGAAAGGAGCTTGCGCAGCTCCTCGTTTGCGGCTCCTTCGGCGGGCGGCGCGGTCAGCGCGACGTCGAGCGCGCCGTCGCGCACCCCGAGGATCGAACAGCGGGACGATCGCGGGCGCACGTGCACGGAGAAGCGCACGGCGCCGGCTCGGTCGCTCATCTCGAGCCGCGCCCATTCCCCGGGAATCTGGTTGGTTGCTTTCGACGACATCGCGCGGTACGGCGCATCCTAGCGCAAACCCGACACGTCCATACGGTTCTTCAATTCGATCTTTCGCGCGATCCTTTTGGGTCCTCCCTTCCTGTACTAGCGTTGGGGGCATGGCGCGACTTCGTTGGATGACGGCGGGTGAATCTCACGGCCCCTCTCTGGTGGCCATCGTCGAGGGCATCCCGTCGGGGATGCCCCTCCTTTCGCAGGACGTCGATCACGACCTCGGACGACGTCAACGTGGCTATGGCCGTGGCGGCCGCATGAAAATCGAAACGGACCACGCCGAGCTCGTCGGCGGCGTCCGGGGAGGCGAGACCCTCGGCGGCCCCATCGCCCTTCGCATCGACAACCGCGACCACGCCAACTGGGCGGGCCGCATGGGCCCGGACCCCTTCCCCTCCCCGCCCGAGGCCCTCACCCGCCCTCGCCCTGGCCATGCCGACCTCGCGGGCGGCCTCAAGTACGACCGCAAGGACCTCCGCGACATCCTCGAACGTGCCAGCGCCCGCGAGACCGCCTCCCGCGTCGGGGTCGGCGCCGTCTGCCGCAAGCTCCTCTCCCTCCTCCACATCGACATCTTCGCCCACGTCGTCTCCATCGGCCCGGTCACCGCCACCCTCCCCGACCTCCCCCTCGCCGACCTCCGCACCCGCGCCCGCGCCTCCGACCTCGCCTGCGTCGACCCCGACGCCGAGGCGGCCATGCGCACGGCCATCCACGAAGCCTCCCACGCCGGCGACACCCTGGGCGGCGTCTTCGAGGTCATCGCCACCGGCCTCCCCCCCGGCCTTGGCAGCCACGTCCAGTGGGACCGCAAGCTCGACGGCCGCCTCGCGCAGGCCCTCATGAGCATCCACGCCATCAAGGGCGTCGAGCTCGGCCTCGGCTTCACGGCCGCCACCCTCCGTGGCTCCCAGGTCCACGACCCCATCACCTACGACCCCACCCACCACTTCGACCGCCCCACCAACCGCGCTGGCGGCCTCGAAGGTGGCATCACCAACGGCATGCCCCTCATCTGCCGCGCCGCCATGAAGCCCATCGCCACCCTCAGACGGGCCCTCCCCTCGGTCGACGTCCACACGAAGGAACCCTTCGACGCCGCCCACGAACGCAGCGACATCTGCGCCGTCTCCGCCGCGTCTGTCGTCGGCGAAGCCATGGTCGCCATCACCCTCGCCGACGCCGTCCTCGAGAAGTTCGGCGGCGACAGCCTCGGCGAGCTTCGCCGCAACCTGGAGACGTACCGCGCCCAGCTCGCCGCGTACTGACCGGGCGACTGACCGGGACGTTTCACGTGAAACATCAGTCCCCTCGTCCCCTCCACCAACCCTCAGCGTCGCCGGACTCCGCTCCTCGTCGCTGAGGGTCGACCCTCACCGCAGTCGGTCCCTGCTCCCCTTCGCTGACGGTCGACCCTCACCGAAGTCGGTCCCTGCTCACCTTCGCTGACGGTCGACCCTCACCGAAGTCGGTCCCTGCTCCCCTTCGCTGACGGTCGACCCTCGCCGAAGTCGGTCCCTGCTCACCTTCGCTGACGGTCGACCCTCACCGAAGTCGGTCCCTGCTCACCTCTGCCCCACCACCACCCTCTGGACCTGGGGGCCTTGTTCCGCATTGGAACGGAGCGCGGGGGGCGCCGGGCAGCGGGAGGTCGGGGGGGCTGGGGGTGGGACCCGTTGTTTGAGCGGGCCACGCCCCACGCCTCGAAACCCCCCACCCTCTCCGTCACCAACGTGACCTAGCCCGAGTGCGACATCCATCCCCTCCCGCGTCTTGCCGAGACCTCGAACCCCCTCCCGGTCTGACCGGCGTGGCTCGCGAGTTCGGGAGGGCCCCCCAGCCCCCCCGACCTCCCGCTGCCCGGCGCCCCCTGCGCGTTCACTCCCCCTCGACAAATCCCCTCCCCCATCGAATCGTAATCCCCATGCCTCCGCTTCCGCGAACCCAGCCTCGCCCCCAGCGTCCCCTCCTCCTCAGCGGACTCATGGGATCTGGCAAGTCCACCATCGGCCCTCTCGTTGCTGCCCAGGTGGCTGTCCCCTTCCTCGACCTCGACGCCGTCATCACCCAGACCACCGGCTGCTCGGTCCCCACCCTCTTTGCCGAACCTGGCGGCGAACCTGCCTTCCGCGCCCTCGAAGCCGACACCCTTCGAAAGCTCCTCGCGTCCCCTGAGCCTCGCGTCATCTCGCTTGGCGGCGGCACCCTCCTCGACCCCGACCTCCGCGCGTTTGCCCTCGCCCACGCGCACGTCGTCACCCTCACGGCTCGACCCGACACCCTCGCCGACCGCACCTCGGCGCCGGGTCGACCCCTCCTCGACGAGGCACCCGATCGCCTCCAGCGCCTCCGCGGCCTCCTCGCATCGCGCGCGTCGGTCTACGCCGAGGCCCATGCCCACGTTCGCACCGACGATCGCTCCCCGGCCGACATCGCCGATGCTGTCCTCCAGGCCTGGCTCGACCCCACCCTCGTCGTCCCGCTCGGCGCTCGCTCCTATCCCGTTCGCCTCACCCACGATGCCCCGCGCACCCTCGCCGAGGTCGCTCGTTGCCTTGCGCCTTCCGCGGTCTTCGTCGTCACCGATGAGAACGTCGCGCCCCTTGCCCTCGACCCGGTCCTCGATGCCCTCCGTTCCGCTGGCCTCCGTGTCCCCGCCACCGTCGTCCTCCCGCCCGGCGAGCCCCACAAGCAGCTCCCCGCCGTCGAGCGCATCCTTGCCGCTCTCGTCGAGTCGGGCGCCGACCGGGAAGCCCTCGTCGTCGCGCTCGGTGGCGGCGTCGTCTCCGATGTGGCCGGGTTTGCGGCGTCGCTCCTCCTGCGCGGCGTCCGATGGGTCGCGATGCCCACGACCTTGCTCTCGATGGTCGATGCAGCCGTGGGTGGGAAGACCGGCGTCGACCTCGGGGTCGCCAAGAATGCCGTGGGCACCTTCCACCAGCCCTCGGCCGTGCTCATCGACCCGGCGCGCGTGCAGACTGAGTCTACTCGGGCCTACATCTCCGGCCTCGCCGAGGTCGTCAAGGCGGCGGCCATCGCTGACCCTTCCCTCCTCGACCTCGTCGCTCGGGAGCGGGAACGTGTCCTTGCGCGGGACCTCGACCTGGTTCGGCAGATGGTCCTTGGCGCGGTCCGGGTGAAGACGGAGATCGTCACCCGGGACGAGCGTGAGTCCGGGGATCGGGTCCTCCTCAACTTCGGCCACACGATCGGGCATGGGCTCGAGGCTGCGGGCGCGTTTACGCGGCTCACCCATGGCGAGGCCGTCTCGCTCGGCATGATCGCCATCTTGCGGGTCGGCCGTGCGCTTGGTGCGACCGACCCCGAGGCGGCGGCGCGGCTCGAGCGCCTCCTCGTCGACCTCGGCTTGCCCACCGACCTCTCGCGCGAACCCATCGACGAGGCGCTCCGCCTGGCTTCGCTCGACAAGAAGCGCACCGTCGCGGGGATTCGTGTCGTCCTCCTCGAAGGCCTTGGACGACCTCGCATCCAGCTCCTCTCGCTCGAGGCGCTGGGTCGCCTCCTTCATGCGGGCATGCAGGGTGATTCTGTCTGAATCCTGCGGATCTTTGCCGGCCTGGCGGCTTTCCCGATACACTGACGGTTGACCTCAGGCGTCGAGGGAGGCTCGTCCACCATGAAGATCCAGCGAAGGCATGTCGGCAGTGTGGCCGCGCTACTGGCGCTCGGCGGTTTGCTCGGTGCGGGATGCGCGGAGAACCGCAGCAGCCTCTTCGTCCGCGGCGCGCTCGTGTTCGACAGCGACACCTGCGAGGTCACGGCCGAGGCCTCGGCTGCCACCCTCTTGCGTGGCACCCTCGACGTGGCGTTCACCACCGAGTACAGCGCGGCGCTCCTCGTGGGCAACCAGCTCGTTCGGCGTGGCAACGCGGCGACGCTTCGCACCGAGACCTCCCGGGTCATCTTCGAGAGCGCCGATGTGCACACCTTCGACGCGGCGGGCAACGAGCTCGGCGCGTTCACGGCGCCGGCCACCGGGTTCGTGGACCCGTCGACGGGCACCGAGCCGGGGTTTGGATTCGTCAACGTCGTCCTGGTCGACTCGGGCAGCTCGGCCGCCGCCCTGGGCGCGGGTGGCGGGAGCCGAACGCCCGTCGAGGTCATCGCGAGCGTCATCGCGCGCGGGCGGACGCTCGGTGGCGAGGAGGTCGCCACGGGTGAGTGGGCGTTCCCGGTCGACGTATGCCGTGGCTGCCTCGTCGTGTACCCGCCGGAGGCTGACGACCCGCTCACGCTGGAGCGGGATTGCTCCGTCACGGCCGACGCGCCGTCCGGCATCTGCCGACCCGGACGCGACAACGTGGTGGACTGCCGACTCTGCTCCGGCCTCGATCCGGTCTGCGACGCGCCGACGCTCTGAGCCTCCCCCCTGCGCCGGTCTGCCGCGCCGGCCGCCTCAACGTTTCACGTGAAACATCCGCCCGGACCCGTCACCGCACGGGCCGCGTCTCCGCCGACCCTCCCCGGATCGCGTTGTAGAGGATCTGGAACGGCAAGCTCAGCGCCACCAGGTCGAGCTGCGCGCTGACCACGATCGACGTCTCCCGCGAGGGACCGAGCCCGTACCGGAACTGGGCGAGCAACCCGGCCGTCAGGACGTACGAGGCGTGGAAGTTGTAGCTGCGGCTCCCCCAGAACAGCGCCCCCGCCACGCCTGGCTCGAACCCCTGCATCGGCGCGTATCGCCCGTACCCGCCCACCGACGCCACGAGGGGCAGCGCTTGCAGCACCGGGAACAGGGTCGACACCCCGGCACCGAACTGCACCTCATCGAAGGCGTGGGTAAACACCTCGGCATAGGGACCGACGCCGAAGTCCGTCACCTTGCTCCGACCGAACAGCACGTCCCCGCGCAGCCCCAGATGGAAGACGGTCTGGTCCCAGATCTTCCGGTCGAGCCCTCGCCCTGCCGCTCCGATCGTGAGCCCGACCGTCCCTTGCGGCTCGGCTCGCGCCTCTGCTCCGACCGCCAGGCACCCGGCGAGCACCGCCCCGCCCACGAGCCGCCCGGCCCAGCCCGACCCAACCCTTCGGAAGCACGCTCGCCTGCTTTCCATCTTCTTCCCATCGCCCACCCTCCCCCACGCCGTCAAGCGACCCCCATGTTTCACGTGAAACATCCGCCCCCGCCCCAGCCCCCCGCCCCAACCCCACCCAACCCCACACCCAACCAGATCGACGCAGGAGGGAGCTCGGAGGGGGCTGGCCACCTGGAGGGGCACGGAAGAGAACCGAGCGAGGTACGCTCACCTCCACGCCTCGCGAGGCGGTCCAGTGCCAGGGGCCATCACGCTCCTGGATGCACCCACCCGAGCGAGACGTGCGGGCGCCACCCCGCAAAAAACTCCACCCGTCCAAATCCAATCAGAACGACCCCGAGTGCCCCTCCAGGTGGCCAGCCCCCTCCGAGCTCCCTCCCCGCCTCGCATCCCGGCCCCCCGCATGGTACCGTCCCCCCGCCATGGGTGGCCGTCAGGTCCAGCTCCGCATCAGCGGCCAGACATATCGGGTCGTCACCTCCGCGTCCGACGACGAGCTCCACCGCCTCACCCTGGTGGTCGAGGAGAAGCTCACCCAGGTCGCCGGCCCTGGCCGCATGGTCAACCCCCAGGCCCTCCTCCTGGCCGCCCTCGCCCTCGCCCACGACCTCGAAGAGGAGCGCGCGCGCCACAACGACCAGATGACCCGCACCCGGATTGCGTTCGGTCGCATGCTCGAACGAGTCGATGCCGCCCTTGGTGCCCTCGAACCCGGCGCCGACGCCCCCGACGAGGACGACCAATGACGAAGCTCGGCGCCCTTCGCCATCTCGAGGCGGAGATCACGGCGCTCGAACAGGCGGGCCTCCTCCGCAAGCCGAGCGCGCCTCCGCCCGCGGGATGCCTCGTCCTCTGCTCGAACGATTACCTCGGCTACGGCACCGACCCCTGGCCGGCGCCCGCGGAGGCGCCCTCCGGGGCTGGCGCTTCACGCCTCGTCAGCGGGCATCATGCTGAGCATGCGCTCGCCGAGCAGACGATCGCTACCTGGCTCGGGTTCGAGTCGGCGCTTCTGTTTTCGTCCGGGTATGCGGCGAACGTCGGCGCCATCTCGGCCCTCGCTCGGCCGGGGGACGTCATCGTCTCCGATGCGTTGAACCACGCCTCCATCATCGATGGGTGCCGGCTCTCTGGAGCCAAGGTCGTCGTCGTTCCTCATCGGGATGTGGATGCCGCCGAGGCAGCGCTCGAGCGGGCGCAGGACGCGCCGCGACGGTGGCTCGTCACCGAGTCGTACTTCAGCATGGATGGCGATTCGCCCGACCTCGTCCGGCTCCGGGCTGCGTGTGACCGGTGGGATGCCGCGCTCTTCGTGGACGAGGCCCACGCGGTTGGGACCCTTGGGCCGGAAGGTCGTGGTCTCGCGGCGCGGGCTGGCGTTCGGCCGGACGTCCTCATCGGGGCGCTCGGCAAGGCGCTCGGACTTCAGGGTGCGTTCGTCGCTGGGCCGATGGCCCTTCGCACCTGGCTGTGGAATCGCGCCCGCAGCTTCGTGTTCTCCACCGGGATCAGCCCCGCGCTCGCCGCTGCCGTCCGGCATCGGGTTCTCCGCGTGGCGGCCGACGATGAAGCGCGCACGCGGCTCGACCGGATCACCGACCGCCTCCGCGCTGGCCTCGCCTCCATCGTCGGCGATGCCCTCCTCCCCTCGCATGGGCCCATCCTCCCCTGCTTCGTGGGTCCTCCCGAGGAGGCCGTTCGGATCTCCCTTCGCCTCCGTGAGCGCGGGGTCCTCGTTCAGGCCATTCGCCCCCCGACCGTGCCTCCGGGCACCTCACGCCTCCGCGTCACGGCGCACGCGCGCCTCACCGACGCGGACCTCTCCCGGATCCTCGCTGCCTTCTCGGAGGCCTGGAAACCATGAGCCGCATTGTCGTCCTCGGCACCGGCACCGGCGTCGGAAAGACCCACGCGGGTGTCGCCCTCGTCTCCGCCCTCGCTTCGGCTCGCGTCTCGGTCGCGGGCCTCAAGCCCATCGAGTCCGGCGTCCCGTCGGAGCCTTCGTCCGCGATCACGACCGACGCCTCCGCGCTCGCGGCGTTCAGCACGTTTCACGTGAAACATCCCCCGCCCTACGCGCTGCCGGATCCGGTCTCGCCGCACCTCGCCGCGCGTCGTCTGGGGATGCGGCTCGATCTGGGTCGCGTGACCGAGTGGGTCGACGCGCACGCGTGCGCGGAGGTCCTGGTCATCGAGACGGCGGGGGCGCTCTTGTCGCCGCTCGGGCCCGGGGTCGTCAATCTGGACCTCGCGCGCGCCTTGCGACCCGATCACCTCCTGCTCGTGGCTTCGGATCGGCTCGGCGTGCTCCACGATGTCGCGGTCACGTTGCATGCGATCCGCACGATGGCCGCGGACCTGCCGGAGCCGCTCCTGGTGCTCCAGCCGCCGGCCGTGCCGGATGCGTCCACGGGCACGAATGCCGCGGAGCTCGTCGAGCTGAAGATCGTTCCGAGGGTGGTCGTGTTTCCCCGGGCCGAGCCGGCGGCCGAGGAGACGAGGGCGGCGGCGAAGTTGGTGCTCTCGACGCTCGCCCTCCAGGGTGAGATTCAGAAGGCGTAGAGCAAGCTGCCGCCGAACCCGGGTCCGCCCGAGGTCGACCTTCGCGCCTGGTAGCCGCCTCGCACCTGCACCGAGAACCCGCGCCCGAGCGCAATGCCCACCTCGCCGAGCAGACGCACGCCGTACGCTTCCGCGTTGGGCATGTCCGTCACCTCGACGATCGGCGAGACCAGCACCCGGTCGCCGGCGACCAGATCGAGCCGGCTGTAGAACCGGTTCCCGAACGGCGCGCTGTCGCCCACGCCGATCGACTCGAACCCGAGGATCAGCTTCGAGCCGTACGGGTCGCCGATCAACGTCGACACGCCGACGCCGACCGAGAAGCCGATCTCGGTCACGCTCGTCAGGAGCTCCGTCTCCAGGTGCCAGAGGTCGAGCGCCCGGAACCGGATCCGCGCGGCGCCGAAGTTCAGGCCGACCTTGTACCGCTCCTCGTTGTACTCCGAGAGAGGCACGAGCGACCGACCGCGCACGATGCCCAGCCGGAAGCCGAACTCCGACACCGTCCGCAGGGGCCGGTACGTGTAGCTCGCCTCGACGCGGTAGTACTGCTCGTCCACCGTCGGCAGGATCGTCTGGCCCATCGAGCAGCCCGATTGACCCGCCGCGCACGGGATCGCCGTCGTGCCCGTCGTGGTCCCGAAGCCCACGTACTCGCCCGCCACCGCGACGACCGAGCGACGACCGCCGAGCCGGCTCAGCGCGGCTCGCTCCTTCGCGTCGGTCCGGTCTTCGATCACGCTGACCGGGTGGAGGTGCTGCCGGGAGGCGAACGCCGAGAAGCGCGTCCCGTTCGTCTGCTCGACCTCGATCGTGTAGCCGATCCCCGGCGCCTTCATCGCCTCGCCCGGGATGACGGCGATGTAGCCTTTTTCGCCGCCCCGCTGGAACGGGATGGCCTTCATCTCGCCGAGCGCGTTCTGGTAGACGACGAGCGCATGCCGGATGAGCTCCGCGTGCTCGAACGACGCCTCCAGCACGAGCTTGGTCGCTGGCTCTCCGCTGGCGATTGGCGCGTGGTGGATGCGCGGCGTGGGTTTCGGCGCCTCGCCGGCCGGAGCGTCCGCGGCTTTCTGGGCGGCGGCGTCCTGCGGCGCGAAGGGCAGCGACAGCGCGGCCGTCGCGAATGCGGCCAGGGTCTTCGCGAAGGTTCGCGTCACCATTCGTACCCCACTGCCCCGCCGAAGCCCGGCCCTGCATGGTTGATGGTTCGGCCCTGGAACGACAGCCGCGCCGCGACGACGAGACCGGGCGTGAGCCGGTAGCCCACCTGCACGATCCCGCGCGCGCCGACCTCGCCTTCCTCGGTCGATTGCGTCGGCTGCCCGTTCTCGGTCGGCGGCTGGAACCTGCTCGTTCCGGCGGGCTGGTTCGTCACCTCGGTCCGGATCAGGATGGGCACCCGCTTGAAGGTGTTCAGCTCGAGCTGGGTGAAGCCGCGCAGACCCACGCCGCCGAGCAGCTCGCCGCCGAGGACCAGGTTCGTCTCGCGGTCGTTGCCGATGCGGAACAGCACCTGCCCGCCGCCCGCGACGCCGTCGTCGAGCAGCCCGATCGCCACCCTGCCGATCACGCCGAACAGCCGGTGGAATCCGACCTCCGTTTCGAGGTAGCCGTACGTCAGCCCCACGGGCCTGCCCGAGAGGCCCAGCGTGTCGAGGTCGTTCAGCGACCCGCCGACGCCGCGGTAGACGCCGAAGCCCGTGCGCAGCGCGCGCACGCCCGTGTCGCCGTAGCGGAGCCCGAACGTCCCTTCGGTTTGCCAGACCCGATCGTTGCCCTTGAGCCCGTTGTAATCCGCGAAGTCCGTGAGCAACACCGCCGAAGCGATACGTTTTTCAGGTTTCGCGACCTTGGGGGCGTCGAGGATCTCGATCCTCTCGGGCGAACCGGGCAGGCCGACGACGGCCTTCGCCGCCCCGTTCTCCATCGTCGCCTCGATGAAGTACTCGATCTCCGAGGGCACGAGGCGGTCGCCGGGCACGGTGGCGGCCCAGTATCCGGGGCCAGCGCTCGCCATGACGAGCGGCGTGTACGACGGTTTCCCTCGCGTCCGCACGTGCAGGATCGCGCCCGTGGCCAGGTCGTCGAGCTCCACGGCGAGCTCGAGCGGCGTGCCTTCGACCGCCGCCGTCGGGCGCGCGAAGCTCACGAGCGAAGGCTCGGTCCGCGTGGTTTGACCTTTCAGGGGAACACCCTTCGACGCGGGTTTGCCGTCGGCTTCGAGCAGCCGGCGCAAGGACGCCGCTTCTTCGTAGAGCACGCGCGCATATCGGCCGTTCGGCTTCTCCCGCACGTAATCCTCGTAAGCCTTGATGCGCGTCACGAGGTCTGTGCCTTTGAGCTTGTCGAACATCGTGGCGATTGTGATCGCTTCGGGCTCGGCGCTCGCCGCGTCGCCGCCGGGGAGCTTGTCCGGCGCTTCGCCTCCCGCGTCGGGCTGCGCGGGCGCGGTTTTGCCGGGGGCGGGGCTCTTGCGCAGGATCACGAGATCGCCTTTTTCGGGCGTCCGCGTGAGCGTGCCGGTCGCTTTGGCGATCGACATCGAGGGCCGCACCTGACCGAGCTCGAGGGTCCCGATCCGGAATCGATCGGAGATCACCTTGCCGGTCACGGGGTGTTTGAGCTTCAGCGGGCGCCAGATCTCGACCGTCGCCCCCTCCGTCGCGCCGAGGCTCGACCCGAGGTCCAGGATCAGCTCCTCGCCTTCCTCTTCGAGGGCGAGCACCGTCCCCGTGATCTCGGTCGGCGCCGCGTCCGAGGCCGACGTTTTCGTCTGCGCCCCGGCGCCTGTCCCGATTCCGAGGAGGCAAAGCGCGGCCAACACCGCTGCGATGCGCGCCCGCCTGCCCCCCCGGCGCAATGCATTTTCAGAATGGAACACGCTGAGATCGATCCTTATCGAATCGAATCGCAAAAGAAAAGAAAATTACGGCTGACGGAAATTCGTCACACCGACGTTGTCCGCGGGTTTCGCGCGAATATGAATTCGCGTTCGTCGCCACTGTTCATTCGCGGTGACGATTCATTGGAGCGTTTTTCGACCGAACCTCAACCGGTAACGGCTTCGACCACGCGGCCCCGGTCGAGCACGAGGCGCGCGCCGGCCCGCTCGCGGAAGAGCTCCGGCTCGTGCGAGACGACGACCACGGCCGCGCCCCGCGCGACCTCCTCGTCGACCACCGCGAGCAGGCGCGACACGCCCGCCTTGTCGAGGCCCGTCGTCGGTTCGTCGAGCAAAACCAGCGAGGGCTCATGCGTGAGCGCCCGCGCGAGCGCGATGCGTTGCCGCTGCCCGCGCGAGTACGTTCGCACCGGCCTCTCCGCGAACGCGCCGAGCTCGAACCGCGACGCCGCCCGCGTCCACGCCTCGGCCGCGTCGAGCCCCACGAGCCGCGCCGCGAGCTCCACGTTCTTCCGTCCCGACAGGTCCGGATACGCCATCGTCTCGTGCGACACCCAGCCGACCTCGGCGCGCACCGCGAGCAGGTCGTCACCGAGCGGCTCGTAGGCGACCGTTCCAGCGGTCGGCTTGATCACGGTGCCGAGGATGCCGAGCAGCGTGGACTTGCCCGAGCCGTTCGCGCCCTCGATGACGAGCAGCTTGCCGAGCTCGATCGTGAGGTTCACGCCGCGCAAAGCCACGGTGGGGCCGTAGGCCTTGATGAGGCCTTTGCCGACGATGCGCGTGAGGCGTGGTGTCCGACTCATCCGCCCTGGCTCACGACCCCTTCTCGGGCACCGGACGCGCCGGGAACGGGCGCACGAGCGTCGGCCGGTCGTCCGAGCCCGAGGGCCGGTCCGACGGCCGGTCACCGGGGAACGTGGGCGGATCGACGAGCGTGCGCTCGTCGTCGTCGTCGTCGGTGACGGGACGAGCCGGCGGGACGGGGCGCGGCGGAGGCGGCGGCAACGGAGCCGCGGCGTGGACCGGAATGGCCGCGGACGCAGGCGGCGCCGAGGGCGGCGGCAGCGGCGCGGGCGGCGGCGGCAGCCATGCCTGACGACCGCTGCCGACGCCCATGCTTGCGAGCTGACCCGCCGGCATGGTCGGCGGCGGGCCGCCCGAGGAGCCGGACGCCTGGGGCGCGTGCTGCTGCACAGGAGGGTGTGCCGGCGGCGGCAGCGGCGCGGGCGGCGGCAACGGAGGCGGCAGCGGCGCCGGGACGTGTGGCGTGCTCGCGTGCGGCGCGAGGGCGCCCGGGTGCGGCGCGGTCATGGGCGGGGGCGGGCCTCCGCGGCTCGACGGCGGGCCCGCGCTCGCGGCGCCCTGGCCCTGCTTCGACGAGCGCGGCGGCGCGATGGGCAGGCCGAGGTCCTTGCGCGAGAACGAGAGCACCATCGTCTCGTCGTCGTCCTCGGAGAACGACATCTTCGCGGGCTGCAGCGGCGCGCGACGCGAGGGCGGCGGCGGCTCGGGCTCGAGCGCGCGACGCAGGCCGTCCTGGAACTCGGCGGCGTTCTGGTAGCGGTCCTCGCGCATCTTCGCGAGCGCCTTGTCGACGACACGCTCGAGCGGACGCGTCACGCCCGGACGCACCTCGGCGAGCGAGCGGTGCTTCGAGGTGAGGATCTGCACGAGCAGCGCGTTGTAGTTTCGTGCGACGAACGGGCGCCGGCCCGTGAGCGCCTCGTAGAGGATCACGCCCGCGGCCCAGAGATCGACGCGGTGGTCGAGCCCGCGATCACCACGCGCCTGCTCGGGCGCCATGTAGTACGGCGTGCCCATGACGATGCCGGGCATCGTGAGGTCGGTCGCCGTGTCCTCGTCGATCGTCTTCGAGATGCCGAAGTCGAGAAGCTTCGCGATGGGCGGCACGCCCGCCTTGCGGACGAGGAACACGTTCTCGGGCTTGAGGTCGCGATGGATGATGGCTTTTGCGTGCGCGGCCGTGAGCGCGGAGAGCACCTGGTGCATCACGTCCGCGACGTCGCGCTCGGGCAATGCGCCGTCGCGCTTGATGCGCTGGTCGAGCGTCTCGCCGACGAGCCGCTCCATCACGAGGTAAGGCGTGCCGTCTTCGAGGCGACCGAGGTCGTAAATCTCGCAGATGTTCGGGTGACCGATCGATCCGGCGATGCGCGCCTCGTGCTTCAGGCGCGCGACGGCGTCGGCCTGCTGCGCGTGCTTCGGGTGCAGCACCTTCACGGCCACGATGCGGCCGATGGCGAGGTGCTCGGCCTCGTAGACCGCACCCATGCCGCCCTCGCCGAGCAGCGCCTTCACGCGGTACTTGTCGCCGATGACGTGGCCCACGAAGTCGCGCCGCTCGGGCCTGCGCGAGCCTTGCGAGGCGGGGCCGTCTTTGCGTGGAGCGGCGCCGGGAGGTGCCGGGCGAGCGTGCGCGGCGGGCGTGGCGGTGGGCACGCGGGCCGCGGGGATGCCCATGGGCCGCGGGATGCTCGGCGCGGGCGGGATGAACGAACGCGGCGTGTGCATCGCCTGGCGCGGCGGAAGACTCGACCCTGGCCCGATGGCGAGCCCCGTCGCCGGGCAGATCACGAGTCGTTCGTCGTGCCGGATGCCGCAGTGGCGGCAACGGAGTTCGCTCATCGCGAGAGCCCTACGTTCGGCCATTCCGCCGCGCAGGGCCACAGCAAAATCGCTCGGCGATCGCGTTTTCGTTCCCACGACGGACGCTCGCGCCGAACGCGGAACATGCGGCCAGCGCTCGCTTCATGAAGGCACGTCCGCCATGGGCCACGGTGCATACAACCGGACGGGGGGAAGCTGGGGATAACTTCCGGTGATCCCAGGGTCTGCCTTGGGGACAGAACCGGGCTCGACCGCCCACCCCTAAAGATCTCCCCGACCCGACCCCGGGCTTACCCCGATTCCTCCACAGGCGGGTCGCTCCGTAACCTACCGAAATCATGGGACGATCCAGAGTTTTCCCCATCGTCCACAGGCCCTACGATGACGACCTGATCTAGATCTAAAGATCCTCCCTAGATCGGAGAGGAACGCGTGAGCCTGGTCACGTTTGCCTCGGTCATCTTTTCGACCTTCGCCCCGCCGATAACCCTGCTAAGAGGGACCGACCCGCTGCCTAGGGCCGCGGCGGAGTTGAAGGGCCATGGACCTCGTCATCGCGAAGAAAGATCTGCTGCGCCTCGTCGACCGCTGCCAGGGCGTCGCCGACAAGAAGAGCGCCATGCCGGTGCTCGCCAACGTGCTGCTCGCCGCCGACGGGAACGCGCTGCGCGTTTCCGCGACCGACCTCTACCTCGCGGTGAGTGGTCAGACGGCGGCCGAAATCGTGAGCGCAGGCTCCGTGGCCGTTCCGGCGAAGGACCTGCTCGACCGCGTGAAGGCCATGCCCGACGGGCCCATCCAGGTGACCGCACGCGAGGGCGCGCAGACCGTCATCAAGGCCGTTGGCTCGCCGCGCCGCTACACGCTGCACGGCATGCCCGGCAGCGAGTTCCCCCAGCTCCCGAAGCCCGCGCCCGACGCGCCCTCGCTCGAGCTGCCGGTCGAGCTGCTCTCGCGCCTCATCGAGCGCACGCACTTCAGCATCTCGACCGACGAGACGCGCGCGCACGTGAACAGCGCGCTCTTCGAGTGGGCCGGTCATCGCGTCCGCATGGTCACGACGGACGGTCACCGGCTGTCCAAGATGGAGGTCACGCTGGAGGGCACGAGCGCGACGGCGACGATGCTCATCCCGCTCAAGGCCATCCACGAGCTGCGTCGGCTCACGAGCGGCGTCGACAAGGAGACGCCCACCGTGCACATCACGCAGAGCGGGCCGAACGCGTTCTTCGGCGTCGGTGGCATGACCTTCTCGGTCAAGCTCGTCGACGCGCAGTTCCCGCCCTACCAGCAGGTCATCCCGAACCTGAGCGACCGGAGCATCCGCGCGCCGCGCGGCCCGCTCGCCGAGGCCCTGCGCGCCGTCTCGCTCGCCGCGAGCGACCGCACGGGCGGCGTGAAGCTCACGGTCACGCAGCGCGCGCTGCGCATCACGAGCGAGAGCCCCGAGAGTGGCAACGGCTTCGACGAGGTGCCGATCGACTACGAGGGCGGCGAGGTGACGATCGGCTTCAACGCGAAGTACTTCCTCGACGTGCTCGCGGCCATCAACGACGACGAGGTCGTCCTCGGCGTGTCGGGCGAGCTCGACCCGGCGGTCATCCGTCCTGCGACGGAGTCGGCGGCGGAGAGCTATGTCTCGGTCATCATGCCGATGCGGATTTGAAACTCCTTCACCCCAACCCCTCTCCCGAAGGGAGTGGGGCAAGAGGCCAACGCCTCGGGGTGAACGACCTGCCCCGCGGGGTGAGTGAACTCGCGGGGGTGAAAAGACTCCCATGAATCGCCTCGAGCTCGAACGGCTCAGCGTGCGCGGACTGCGCGTCCTCTCGCGGGTGGACATGGAGCCCGCGCCGCGGCTCAACGTCGTGTGGGGCAACAACGGGCACGGCAAGACGAGCGTGCTCGAGGCGATTTATTTCGCGGCGACCTCGAAGAGCTTTCGGACGTCGCGCGTGGGTGAGCTCGTGCGGCACGGCGAGACGGCCGCGAGCGTGAAGGCGCGCTTCGTCGAGCGTGGCGACGTGCTTCCCGCCCTCGCGCGTGAGCAGACGGCCGCAGTGCAGGGCAAGAGCGTCACCGTGCGCATCGACGGCAATCGGCCGCGCGCGCTCGTCGAGTACGCGACGCGCTCGCCCGTCGTGGTGTTTCATCCCGAGGAGCTCACGCTGTCGAGCGGGCCCGCGCAGGGACGGCGCACGCTGCTCGACCGGCTCGCGCTTTTCACGCGGCCCGAGAGCGCAGATGCCCGCGCGCGGTATGCGCATGCGCTCAAGGCGCGGCAGGAGCTCTTGCGGCGTGGCGCGGACATACCTTCGAGTGATACGCGCGAGCTCGACGCGTTCGAGGAGCTCTGCGCCGAGCATGGCGCGGCCCTCACGCGGGCGCGCGCGGCCGCGGCCGAGCTGCTCGTGGTCGAGCTCGCGAGCGCGTTCGCGCAAATCGCGGCGCCCGACCTGCGGCTCACCGCGCGCTACGCGCCGGGTGGCTCGGCCGACGTGGAGACCGCGCGCGCCGAGCTTTTTCGCGGCCGAAAGCGAGACGCGTTCCGGGCATCGGCGGGGTTTGGCCCGCATCGCGACGAGCTCGAGCTGATGCTGGATGGGCATCCGGCGCGCATCGTCGCGTCGCAGGGGCAACACCGCGCGCTCACGCTCGCGTTGAAGGCGGCCGAGACGGCGACGATCGCCAAGGAGCGAGGCATCGAGCCCTTGCTCTTGCTCGACGACGTTTCGAGCGAGCTCGATCCGGAGCGCACCGGCGCGCTCTTTTCATTCCTCGCCCTCCATCGCGGTCAGATTTTCCTGACGACCACGCGCCCCGAGCTCATCCGCGCCGAGGACATACCGGCCGAGGGAAGGCGTGACTTCCGGGTGTTTCGGGGCGAGCTCGACGAGGGCGCGGGCTGACCTCCGCGCGGCCTCGGAGCGGCTCTTCCGCGAGCGCGAGAAACGGGCACCAATCGGGCGTGATTTCCTCACGAAAAGGGCCGCGCCGAGCTTGCCCAAGAGGCACAAAAAGGCTAGATTTCCGCGACTCCAAACGGCCCCCGCGCGCGTGACCGAAAGGCGTCCGCGCTCGGCCCGAGGAACCTCTCGACCCACGCGAACGTGCGGGTCGGAACGAACCGATCGGCCAGACGCTCGGGAGCCGAAAGCACGAGACCGATGACGACCGAACCGACGAGCATCCAGCAAACCGAATCCAAGACGACCGCGGGCGCGGCTTACGACGCGAACAGCATCACGGCGCTCGAAGGCCTCGAGGCCGTGCGCAAGCGCCCGGGAATGTACATCGGTGACGTGCACGATGGCTCGGGGCTGCACCACCTCGTGTGGGAGGCCGTGGACAACGCGGTCGACGAGCACCTCGCGGGGCACTGCACCGACATTCGCGTGACGGTGCACTTCGACGGATCGGTATCCGTGGAGGACAACGGCCGCGGCATTCCGGTCGGCATGCACGCGAGGGGCGTCTCCGCGGCCGAGGTCGTGATGACGGTGCTCCACGCGGGCGGCAAGTTCGACAACGCGAGTTACAAGGTCAGCGCGGGCCTGCACGGCGTCGGTGTTTCCGCGGTGAACGCCGTCAGCGAGTGGCTCAAGCTCGAGATCAAGCGCGAGGGCAAGGTCTGGTTCCAGGAGTACGAGCGCGGCGTGCCGCGCAAGCCCCTGAAGGCGCTCGGCGAGACGGACCGAACGGGCACGAAGGTGTCGTTCAAGCCGGACGTGCAGATCTTCACGGTGACGGAGTTCAATTACAACATCCTCGCCAATCGCTTGCGCGAGCTCGCGTTCTTGAACGCCGGCCTGATCATCAACCTCGAAGATCAGCGCCCGAACGGCCGCAGCGAGACATTCCACTACAAGGGCGGCATCGCCGAGTTCGTCGCGCTCCTGAACCAGGCGCAGGAGGCGATTCACGACGACGTCATCGCGTTCGTGGTCGAGGGACAGGCCGAGGCCGCGGGCAACGGCGGCTCGAAGCCCGTGCCGCCCATCACGGTCGAGGTCGCGATGCAGTGGAGCGGCTCGTATACCGAGCAGATCTATTGCTACACCAACAACGTCCACAACAAGGACGGCGGCACGCACCTCGCCGGCATGCGCTCGGCGCTGACGAAGACGGTCAATCAGTACGGCAAGGCGCAAAACCTGTTCAAGGAGCTGAAGCAGGAGCTCGCGGGCGAGGACATCCGCGAGGGCCTCACCTGCGTGCTCAGCGTCAAGCACCCCGACCCTTCGTTCGACTCGCAGACGAAGTCGAAGCTCGTGTCGAGCGAGGTGAAGGGCATCGTCGAGCGCGCCGTCACCGACAAGCTCGGCCAGTATTTCGAGGAGCACCCGCAGGGCGCGAAGAAGATCATCGAGAAAGCGGTGCTCGCCGCGCGCGCACGAGAAGCCGCACGCAAGGCGCGTGAGGTCATCCGCAAGGGCTCGCTCGACATCACCTCGCTCTCCGGCAAACTCGCCGATTGCCAGTCGAAGGATCCCGAGAAGAGCGAGGTCTACATCGTCGAGGGCGACAGCGCCGGCGGCAGCGCCAAGATGGGGCGCGACCGCCATTTCCAGGCGATTCTACCGCTCCGTGGCAAGATCCTGAACGTCGAGCGCGCGCGGCTCGACCGCATGCTGAGCTCGGCCGAGGTCGGCACGATCATCACGGCGCTCGGTTGCGGCATCAGCGGCGTGCGGACGGCGCGCGGCGAGGGCGAGGACAAGGACGACGATGGGATCGAGCTGAACAAGCTCAAGTACCACAAGATCATCCTGATGACCGACGCCGACGTCGACGGGTCGCACATTCGCACGCTGCTGCTCACGTTCTTCTTCCGGCAGATGCGCGAGGTCATCGAGGCGGGCCATCTCTACATTGCGCAGCCGCCGCTCTATCGCGTGCGAAAGGGCAAGAAGGACGTCTACCTCAAGGATCAGGCGGCGCTCGACGAGTACCTCGGCAGCAATGCGGTCGATGAGCTCTCGCTGTCGTCGGAGGGCCGCACGCCGGTGCCTCCCGCGGTGCTCCCGAGCCTCGCGAAGCGGCTGAAGCAATTCAAGATTGTCCTCGGCAACCTCGACAAACGGTGCGACGCGCGCATGGTCGCCTCGCTCATCCGCTCGGCGGGCCTCGCGCAGGAGGACCTGCGCGACGCGGCGAAGGTCGAGTCGGCGCGCGAGAAGCTCCAGGCGTACCTCGAGCGCAGGTATCCCGACATGATGCCGTTCAAGGTCGTCTCGTCGTTCGACACGGAGCACGGCGCGCATCGCATCACGGTGACGCCGCGGCCGGGCGCTTCGAGCCGCGTGGCCGTGATCGATTGGCAGCTGCTCGGCCTACCCGAGTACAAGGACGCGCTCGACATCGAGCGCATGCTCGTGGAGACCGCGGGCCCGGCGCCTTGGACCGCCGTGTCGAAGGGCGGCAGCGAGGCGAAGCTCGAGACGAGCGAGGCGCTCATCGAATACCTCGACGAGCGCGGCAAGAAGGGCATCACGCTCGGCCGCTACAAGGGCCTCGGCGAGATGAACGCGGAAGAGCTCTGGGAGACGACGATGAACCCGGACGTCCGCACGCTGCGGCAGGTGAAGATCGACGACGAGACCGAGGCCGCGCGGCTCTTCGCGATTCTGATGGGCGAGCAGGTCGACGAGCGCCGGCGCTTCATCGAGGTGAACGCGCTCAACGTGAAGAACCTCGATATCTGACGGGGGGACAAACCCCAACACAAGGCCCCCCTCGGCGTTGCTCGAGGGGGGCTTCGTTTTTCGAGGGGTTTTACTTCTTCAGCATGTTGTTCGGGCCGCCCTTGGCCCGATCCTTCGGCACCGGCCTCTGCCACGACGTGCCGTCGACGTTCATCCAGGAGACGACCACCTCGATGGTGGCATCGGCGTTCCCGGCGGCCTTGTCGAAGGGGCCGAGCGTGATCTCGGCGTCCTTCCCATCAGTTTGGCCCACCCTCACAAACGCCGCTGCCCTGCGCGACGTTGTTGTCGGTTCGGCATTCGTGCCACGCGTGCGGCGGCGATTGATCGTCGACGACGACAAAGATCTTCTTCGACCCATCGAGCACGCCGGGCGGCGGCATGGGGAGGGGGAGGCTCACGTCCTCGGCCTCGGCCGGATAGAGCACCTTCGTGGTCATGACGGGGCTGCCGGGCAGGGGCGCGCCGCCGTTCGCGGGATCGTCCAGGTAAAACCCGATGTTCACGCCCGCCGGCACGCTCGCCTCGCCGATGTTGCGCACGCGCGCCACGAGCCTGTACGTCGGGCCGCCGCAGACCGGGAATACCGTGGCGACGAGGTCCGGCGCGGAGAACTCGCCCGAGGGCTGCACGTTTTGCCGGAAATTGTTGAGCTTCGGCTGCTTGTAGTTCGGCAGCTCCACCGTCGGGATCGTCCCGTCCTCTTCCACGTTCGTCACGTGATACCCGTGCTGGTTCCACACCCGGCGCGTGCGGACCCAGTTTCCGTTTTTATCGCCGAAGATCCGCACGCCGGCCGTCTTCGTGCCGTCCGCGCAGGTGAAACTCGAATACGAGTTCGACACGACCATGATGTCCGCCTGCCCGTCGTTGTCCACGTCGGCGACCAGCGGATACTCGTAGAGCGTGCCATTCGTGTTGCACGTCTCGTAGAGCACCGTCCCGTCGGTCCCCGAATAGACGTGCATCATTTTCTCGTCGGCGTAGACGACCTCGGCCTTGCCGTCGCCCTCGAAATCGAAGACCGAGCTGCCCGTCGAGGCCGACGAGCAATCCTGGGTCTGTCGGCTCCAGAGGAGCGTCTCGGGGTTCGGGACCGCGGGGTCCATGAGCTTCTTGCCGTCGAAGACCGCGTATCCGACGCCGCCGGCCAGGGCCACGTCCGGCACGCCGTCGCCATTGAAGTCGGCCACCGTGGGCGGGCCGCCGCCTTGCGTATAGCCCGCGCTGTTCGTCGGGCAGAGGGCCGGGTTGAGCGTTCCGTTGATGTCGACGCCCGTGCGCACCACCTTGAAGCCGCCGGGCTCGGCCGGGTCGACGCGCCAGATCCGGAGCTCGTGGTTGCTGTTGTAGATCGCGATGACCTCGGGGATGCCGTCCTTGTCGAGGTCGCCGACGGCGGGGAAACTCGCGACGAGGCCGTTGTCGACGAGGAGCGTGCCGTCGCCCTTGTAAATGCGCCGCGCCGTGACGATGTCGAGCTTGCCGTCGGCGTCCATGTCCGAGACCACGACGTTCGAGGTATTCGCCGGGTTGAACGTCGCGACCGTGGCGCCCGTCTTTCCGTCGAGGATCTGCGATTCCACGACGACCTCCACGTCGCCGTCCTGATCGAGGTCCGCGAGCGAGGGCATGAAGCACGTGCCGGCCTCGCTGAGCCATACCTCCACGCCCGCCGCCGTGTAGGCGCGCGCGCGGCCGTCTTGCGTGCAGACCACGATCTCGTTGCCCGGCATGCCGTCGATGTTGCCCGCGGCGATCGAGCGGCCCGGGTGATTGCCGCTCGTCGCGCCGGCGTTCGCCGTCCACTTCTCGACGACCTGGCCATTGACGATCGAAATGGCGTGGAGCGTGCCATTTTCGTTGTACTTGTTCGTCTGGAACGTGAGGAAGACGATCTCCGGGATGTCGCGCTCGTCGACGACGCCGTCGCAGGTGTCGTCGTCGAGCTGGATCACGACCGGGGCCATCATCACGCTGTCCTGCGTGTTCGCCGCGGCCGGGTCTCCCCAGGCGTACTTGAGCACGGGCTCGAACTGACCGACGGGCGGCTTGTACTCGCATTTCGCGAGGCAGGTGATCGGGTCGTTCGGGCCGGGCTCCATGCCGGGCGCGCATTCGGGCGGCTGCGGCAGGCACTTGCCCGTCGCCGGCGTCACGCCGCCCTGGCACGAGCCGCCGCCGCCGTCGGGCACGCCGCCCGGCTCGCCGAGCGCGTATTCGCAGTAGGAGCCCGCGGGGCACTCCGTCGCGTCGATGCACGTCGCGCCGGGCACCACGCATTGCTGGAACGAGCAGACCTCCGCGTCGCCGCAACACGCCGTCCCGCAGGCCTTGTCCTGCGTGCAGCACACGTCGCCCGTCGTGCAGACGCCGCCGTCGCCGCAGGCCTCGCCCGGCGTGCACCCGGTCGTCCCGCTGTCGCCGAAGAGGTCGCCGCCTTGGCCGCCCTGGCCGCCGCCGCCCTGGCCACCCTGGCCGCCGCTGCCGCCCGCGGACGTGCCCGCGGAGGCGCCGCCGCCGGTCGAGTTGCCGTCACCGCACGAGGCGAGCGCGGCCGCGAGGGATGGCACCACGAGCGCCGTGAAAGCGAGAAAAGAGATCCGGTGTCTTCGCATGAGGGCGCATCTTCGCCGAGGGCGCCCGTCCGTGTCGATCGTGTCGATCGGGAAGAACCTGAAAAGGACCTCCGAGCGTGTGACCTCTTCGGCCACTTGGCAAGGGCCTTGCTTGCACGAGATCCGGCCTTAGTTTCGGTCGTGCCATGCGGATCGATAGAATGACGACCAAGGCTCAGGAAGCGGTTCGTGCTGCCGTCGACCTCGCGAGCCGCCGCGGAAACCCGGAGCTTTATCCGGAGCACCTTTTGCGAGCGATCATCGCTCAGGAGGATGGGATCGGGGCGCCGCTCCTGGAAAAGGCCGGCGTCGACCCGGGCCGCGTTTTGCAGGCCCTCGACGCCAAGATCGACAGTTACCCCCGCGTGAGCGGCGGCGCCGAGCCGAGCTTGTCGCGGCGCGGGCTCGGCCTGCTGCAAAAGGCCGAGGACGAGATGAAGGGCCTCAAGGACGACTTCATCTCCACCGAGCACCTCTTGCTCGCCGCGCTGAAGAGCGACAAGGACACGGCGCAGCTCCTCGAGCGGACGGGGCTCAACCACGACAAACTGCTCGCGGCGCTCACGCAGGTGCGCGGCAATCAGCGCGTCACGGATCGTGACCCGGAAGGCAAGTTCCAGGCGCTCGACAAGTACACGCGCGACCTCACGGAGCTCGCGCGGCGCGGCAAGATCGACCCGGTGATCGGCCGCGACGAAGAGATTCGCCGCACGATCCAGGTGCTCTCGCGCCGGTCGAAGAACAACCCCGTGCTCATCGGCGAGCCGGGCGTCGGCAAGACGGCGATCGTCGAGGGCATCGCGCAGCGCATCGTCGCCGGCGACGTGCCCGAGTCGCTGAAGGACAAGAGGATCGCGGCGCTCGACCTCGCGGCGATGGTCGCGGGCTCGAAGTTCCGCGGCGAGTTCGAGGACCGGCTGAAGGCCGTCCTGAAGGAGATCGAGGGCGCGCAAGGCCGGGTCATCCTGTTCATCGACGAGCTGCACACGCTCGTCGGCGCGGGCGCGGCCGAGGGCGCGATGGATGCGGCGAACATGCTGAAGCCCGCGCTCGCGCGTGGCGAGCTGCGCTGCATCGGCGCGACGACGCTCGACGAGTATCGAAAGCGAATCGAGAAGGACGCGGCGCTCGAGCGCAGGTTCCAGCCCGTCTTCGTGGGCGAGCCGAGCGTCGAGGACACGATCGCGATCCTGCGCGGGCTCAAGGAGCGGTACGAGATTCACCACGGCATCCGCATCCAGGACGCGGCGCTCGTGGCCGCGGCGGTGCTCTCGAACCGCTACATCACCGAGCGATTCCTGCCGGACAAGGCGATCGACCTCGTGGACGAGGCCGCGAGCCGCATCCGCATGGAAATCGAGAGCTTGCCGACGCCGATCGACAACGTCGAGCGGCAGCTCGTGAAGCTCCAGATGGAGGAGCAAGCGCTGCAGCGCGAGTCGGACAAGGCGAGCAAGGCGCGCCTCGAGGACATCAAGCGCGAGATCGCCGAGCTGCAGTCGAAGCGCGACGCGATGCGGGCGCAATGGATGCGCGAGAAGGAGCTGCTCACCGAGATCAAGAAGACGAAAGAGACGACCGAGCAGCTCCGCCTGGAAGAGGAGCGCGAGAAGCGCCGTGGCGACCTCGGCAAGGCGGCCGAGATCCATTACGGCAAGATCCCCGAGGTGGAGAAGAAGCTCCAGGATCTGCGGGACTCGCTCGGAAAGCTCCAGGAGAAGGGCAGCTTCCTCAAGGAGGAGGTCACCGACGAGGACATCGCGGCCATCGTGTCGAAATGGACCGGCATTCCGGTCTCGAAGATGCTCGAGAGCGAGATGCAGAAGCTCCTCCGCCTCGAAGACGAGCTCCGAAAGCGCGTCGTCGGGCAGGACCACGCGCTCGTGTCGGTGGCGAACGCCATCCGGCGCTCGCGCGCGGGGCTCGGCGAGGAGAAGCGGCCGATCGGCTCGTTCATGTTCCTCGGGCCGACGGGCGTCGGCAAGACGGAGCTCGCGCGCGCCCTCGCCGAGTTCCTCTTCGACGACGAGAAGGCGATGGTGCGCATCGACATGAGCGAGTACGGCGAGCGGCACACGGTCGCGCGGCTCATCGGCGCGCCGCCCGGATACGTCGGCTACGAAGAGGGCGGTCAGCTCACCGAGCCCGTGCGGCGCAGGCCCTACACCGTGGTGCTCTTCGACGAGATCGAGAAGGCGCACCCGGACGTGTGGAACGTGCTCTTGCAGGTGCTCGACGACGGCCGATTGACCGATGGTCAGGGGCACACCGTGGACTTCAAGAACACGATCCTCATCCTGACCTCGAACATCGGCACGCCCGCGGCGATGGCGATCGAGGAGCGCGAGGGGCTCGACCCGCGGGACAAGGGCGAGCTCGTGCGGCGCGTGGTGCTCGAAGAGGTGCGCAAGCACTTCCGGCCGGAGTTCCTGAACCGGCTCGACGACATCATCGTGTTCCGCAGGCTCGAGCACAGCGAGATGGAGAAGATCGTCGACATCCAGCTCGCGCAGTTCGAGAAGCGCCTCGCGCGGCGCGGGATCACGATGACGGTCGCGCCCGCGGCGAAGGCGTTCCTGATCGAGCATGGCTGGGACCCGCAATACGGCGCGCGGCCGCTCAAGCGGGCCATCCAGCGTTACATCGAGGACGAGCTCGCCAAACGGCTGCTCGGCGGCGAGTTCAAGGCGGGCGATACCATCTCGATCGGACGGTCGGGCGAGGGGCTGACCTTCTCGAAAGTGACGTACAACTAGAGCGAGCAGCGCTCGGCGAGATCGCGTAGCGAGCTCGCCTCGGGGGGTGAATCGTCCGGGCTGTGCCTGGACGAGAGGGGGACGCGAGGCGTCCCCCTCGTGAGGATGAGTAGCTGACAGCGGCGGAGGTCTCGGCTAAACCCGCCCCATGCTGGACCTCCGCCACGTCGTCGATCACATGGACGACGTCCGCGCCGCCTTGGCGCGGCGCTCGCCCGCGGCTGCGGCCGCCCTCGCCCCCATCGCCGAGCTCGGCCAGAAGCGGCGCGAGCTCATCGCGCTCTCCGAGTCCAAGGCTGCCGCGCGCAACCAGGCCAACGAGAAGATGGCCAAGGCGGACAAGAAGTCCGCCGAGTTCGCCGAGCAACGCGAGGCCCTGAAGCGCCTGTCCGCGGAGATCAAGGACGCCGAGCAAGCGCTCAAGGACGTCGAGTCGAAGATCCAGGATCAGCTCGCCCTCGTCCCGAACATGCCCGATCCGTCGGTGCCCGATGGCAAGGACGAGCACGACAACGTCGTCGTGCGGACCTGGGGCGACAAACCGTCGCTCTCGTTCACGCCGAAGGCGCACTGGGACATCGGCGAGGGCCTCGGCATCCTCGACTTTTCGCGCGGGGCGAAGCTGTCGGGCTCGCGCTTCACCGTGCTCTGGGGCGCGGCGGCGCGGCTCGAGCGCGCGCTCATCAACTTCATGCTCGACCTGCACACGCGCGAGCAGGGCTATACGGAGATCCTCCCGCCCTTCCTGGTGAAGGACTCGGCGCTCTACGGCACGGGGCAGCTGCCGAAGTTCGCCGACGACCTCTTCAAGACGCACAAGAGCGATCCGGAGCGCGCCTACGACCTCTATCTGATCCCGACGGCCGAGGTTCCCGTGACGAACCTCCATGCCGACGAGATCCTCGAGGCGGACAAGCTGCCGCTCGCCTACACCGCGTACACGCCCTGCTTCCGCGCCGAGGCGGGCAGCCACGGCAAGGACGTGCGTGGTCTCATCCGGCAGCACCAGTTCGACAAGGTCGAGCTCGTGCGCTTCTCGACGCCCGAGACCTCCGCGGAGAACCACGAGACGCTCACGCGGAACGCGGAAGAGGTGCTGCGGCGGCTCAACCTGCACTACCGCGTGTCTCTGCTTTGCGCGGGCGACATGGGCGGCGCATCGCAGAAGACGTACGACCTCGAGGTGTGGCTGCCTGGGCAGAACGTCTATCGCGAGATTTCGAGCTGCTCGAACTTCGGCGACTACCAGGCGCGGCGCGCGGCGATTCGTTACCGGCCCGAGCCGAAGGCGAAGCCGCGGCTCTTGCACACGCAGAACGGCTCGGCGCTCGCGGTCGGCCGGACGGTGATCGCGATCCTGGAGCAGTACCAGCAGGCCGACGGCACCGTGGTCGTGCCCGAGGTGCTGCGGCCATTCATGGGGTGTGAGGTCATCAAGGGGGTGTAGAGGGGCCTCACCCCTGGCCGCTCTTCCTCCGGTGGCCCTCGCTTCCGACCTCCTGTAACCTGGCCGTCAGAGCCATGGGCTGGGCCACTGGACACATTGCCAAGCTTCGCGCCGGGCAGGTCGCTTCCTTCCGGCCGCGAGGCAACTCCATGTCTCCGCGGATCGAGTCCGGCCAGCTCTGCACCGTGGAGCCCGTCGACCCACGCGACATCCACCCCGGCGATATCGTCCTCTGCAAGGTCCGCGGGACCGAGTATCTGCATTTCGTCAAAAGCGTGCAGGATGGGCGGTTCCAGATCGGGAACAACCGGGGGCACATCAATGGGTGGATCGGGCACCATGCGATCTTCGGTCGGCTCGTGAAGGTGGAGCCGTGAGGGGATGGCCGTCGTCCGCGAGGGCCGTGCTCACGGGCCGCTTCGTTGCGCTTCGAGCTTGTCCCGGAGCTCGCCCAGGGACTCGAGCCAATCTCGGTAGAAGCTCGGGGACGGCTCTTCCTCGTGCATGGGTGGTTTTCGTTTCGCGCGTACTTTGAGCCATCGCTTTCGCGTGAGCTCCTTCGCCTTGAGCCCTTGCTCTAGGTCTGCGAGCAGAGGCACGAGCACGGCGAGCCCCTCCTCGGGCTTTTGGTTCCACCCGCAGGACTCCGCGTACATGCGTGTCAGTTTGCATTGCTCCCCGAAGTCCGAGAAGCCCAGGCGGACCGCCTCGTTCCAGGCGTCGCGGCAAACTTCGAAGGGTTGTTCGGAGCCACAGGCTGCACGGAGAGCATCTTGGATAATGTATCGACGCACTTTGGGTACCAAAGGCTTGTAGGCATCGCATGCGCGTGCCCGCGCCACGACCTCCGCCTCGACCTGTCGGTAGCCGTCCGCGATCTCGGCGAAGCTCCGACCTCGCGATCGTGCAAAGGCCTTGGAAACAGCGCGGCGTGTTTCCCAAATCGCCTCGTAGACTTGGTCGATTTCTTCCCCATCAGGGCCCGGATCGTACCCTTCGAGCATGCTTCGCGTGACTCGTGTCGGGCTCCTCTCGCCCCTTCGTTGGGCTTCTAGCTCGTCCTGGAGACGCCTCGAAGTCTCGAGCTCGTCTTCGTAAAACATGGTGGGCCGTCGCGCCGCCCTGGCTTGTTCGAGCCGTTCCACGAGCTCTGCGCGGAGCGGCTCGAGCACTGCGAGCCCTTCCTCGGGCTGCTCGTCGAACGCGCAGAAATCCGCGTACATCCAGGAATGCATGCACTTCATGCGGAGACCCGTGAAGCCGACGCGAACGAGACCGTTCCAGGCCTCGCGACAGACCTCGAAGCTGGGAGCCTTGCGACGCGCCAGCGAAAAGATCGACTCGGCGATGCGTCGCTTCGTCTCGAGCACGCCGAGCTCGTTGTCACCCATGCGCGCCACGAACTCCGCCTCGACTTTTCGGTAGTCATCGACGACTTCGGCATAGCTCCGGGTCCGATCGAACGATTCCAACAAGATGGCGTTGCTCGCTCTCGTGAGCTCCGAGAAGAGTTGACCGATTCCTACTTCTTCTGTGGTCATATCGACCCAAGTGTTACCATATGATGTTCGGGTATATGCACGATTTCCAGGGGCCTTCCGTGGGCCACTTCTTCTCTGCAATACATTGCTTATAACATTGATTGCATCTTGACGACTTCCATACGTCCCCGGGTTCGTTTTGCACAGGCGTCCCCAGGCAAGCCGTCCGGTGTCTATTGCATTCGTTCTCCCACCTCGGCCTCTTCTGAATCGTCTCCGCAATATCCTTGCTGAGCTCCAGCTCAGCGGCGATCACGACGACGATGGGGGCCGCCTCGATGATGAGGTCGGCGAGGGCGATCGCCACGACCACGAGCGCACCGGGGTGCCCGACGAGCCCACGTTCGGCCGGCGTCTGCCCGTTCGCAGGCGCGGGCGACTCGGACAGGCGCATCTTGCGCAGCCTGGGGAGCTCCTCCGGGACGGTCATGCCTCGCAGCGCGATCCGCATGCATACCGCGAGCTCCGTATGGGGCACGCCTTTGCTCTCCACATCCACGACGTTGCCGTCTTCGTCGACCTTCACCGTGGCGTCGAGCGTGTAGTATCCGCCCCTGAGCTCGCCGCCGAGCTCGTCGACGCACGCGCGTAGGCGCTCCGCGGTGGCATCGGGGACGCGCGGGCGGTCGTCCTGCTGCGCCAGTTGTCTGACCGTGGCCCCGCAGCCGAGCGGCACGAGTGCCGTCGTCGCGCAACCGAGGAGGCCGAGGGAGAGAAGCCTTCGCACATCCGGGAGCGCCATCGCCAAGATGCGAGCAGGCCCCCCGCAGCTCTGTCAACGTGCTGCGTGTCCGTCCTCACGGTGTACCCGCCCCGCAGAGGAAAGGCCCGCTCGTGAGCCCCACGAAAAACTTGGCCGACCTCACGACAACCCTGTAGGAGCGCCCTAGTCACGCCGAGCGTCCGTGCTCGCCCCATATCGCGGGGCCTGCGGATGCCGTGCGTTTGTCGGGAAGGGGCGTCTCATGCAGGCGTCGTGTGCGTCGTCGTCCATCGAAAGCAGGAGTCCGGAAGACACGATCCCCTCGGTCTTCCGTTCGCGCTCCTCCATGCTCCCGCCCGACTCGGACCGCCCGACCGACGTGGATCCGTTGCCGCTCGCGCGCGAGAGCCATCCGACCCTCCCCTACGAGCGCTCGAACCCGAAGGCCTGGTTCGCGAACCATAAAAAACGCCGCAAGCTCGCGCGCATCGACCTCGACGAGGAGAGCACCGAGAGCGGGAGGCTTATGCCGGAATGGTGCGTCGAGCTCGGCGATGGCCTCAGGGCCATGACCACGTTCGAGCTCTGGATGGCCCTCGCCAGGGGCGAAATCGGCGCCGAGACCACGGTCTGGCGCGACGGAATGGAAGGCTGGACTCAAATCGCGCAGATCCCCGAGCTCGCCTACGCGCTCGCCGATTCTGTGTCGTTCGACCCGCCCCTCGTGACGCCCGCGCCGCTGCCGGACGTCGCGCTCACGCCCGCCCGGGGGGAGGCGAGGACGCCTCTCACCTTCACCGGGGCCGTGGCGCAGACGGGAGACCCTCCGCGTGTACGGTCTGCCGAGGGGGACGAGACCCACTCGGAGCCCATTTCGCTCCCTCTTCGCGCGTGGCCCTTCGGTCGCAAGGGTGGGTCGCGAGGGTCTTTTGCAGGGCAGGGAGGGCTCTCCTTCATGCTCGGGTGTGTCGTGGCGGTGACGGCCGTGGGCGTCGCGCTCGTGCATCGAGGGATCGCGCCCGTGGTCCTGTCCGGGCAAGGCGTGGGTGCGGACCGTCCCACGCTCGTGGCCGGCGCCTCCGAGCTCGTGTCGAAGGTGGGGCAGAGGACGGCTGTGACCGTGCGGCAGATGGAAGCGACCCCCGTGGCGCCCCCTCCGCCGTCGGCGCGCCACCATGCCGACCCTGGGCAGAGACGGTCGCGACGGGGCGTCCGACGGTAGCGACCCTCCCCCCGGAGGGGAACGACCCTCCCGCCGGAGGGTCTCGACCCTCTTCGGAGAGGGTAACGACCGTCGCGGAGACGGCGCTTACCCTCCCGGGGACGGTCCGGACCATCTCCTCGGCGCGTGCCAAGCGAGGAGAGTCGCGCTATCGTCCCGCCCCTCTGGCGCTCCGGTCACTCCCGGAGCTCCCTCCGGCGTCGTCTAAGGGCAGGACGGGGGACTTTGAATCCCCTAATCATGGTTCGAATCCATGCGCCGGAACCAAGCCCGCGGGGGGCAGGAAGGCGGGCCGCCAGGCTCGACCGGTCCGCGGAGCGCGCGGAAGACGACAGGCACGCGAGACAGACTCTAGCGCTGCGCGTGCGAGGGCGTTTACCGTAGCTGCCGAGGGAGCAGCCTTTCGTGACGAGCGACGACGAGACCGAGGAGGCCAGGTTCGTCGCGCGTCTCGTGGCGCGTGACGAGTCGGCCTTCAACGAGCTCGTCGTCGCCTACGAGCGGCGCGTGTTCGCGCTCGTGTTCCGGATGATCGGCAGGCGCGAGGAGGCCGAGGACCTCGCGCAAGAGGTCTTCGTCCAGGTCTTCAAGGCGATCGATCAGTTCCGCGGAGAGTCGAAGCTCTCCACGTGGATCTTCCGGATCGCCGTGAACCTCTGCAAGAACAAGGCGAAGTACCTCTCGCGGCGCAAGGTGGGCGAGCAAGAGGACGTCCACGAGATCGCCGATCGCGTGGACGGCGACGCGGGCAAGGGCGTCACGGTGAGCGGGGCGATCAACCGCCCCGACGAGATTCTGGAGGGCATGCAGCTCGAGCGCATCGTCAAGCGTGCGATCGAGCAAGTCGACGCGGACTTCCGCGAGGTCCTGATCCTGCGCGACGTGGAGGACATGTCCTACGACGAGATCGCGGAGGTGACGGGACTGCCGGAAGGCACGGTGAAGAGCCGCATTTTCCGCGCACGCGCGCAGCTTCGGGCCCTGGTCGAGAAGGCGCTCGGCGACAAGCTGAGGAACGAGAAGAAGGCATGAGCGGCGACGCGAAGCGAAAGCCAGAGGCGGGCGCGCCGGCCGACGAACACGAGTTGCTCGGCCCGGAGGGCGACATCAGCGAAGAGCAGGCCGAGCGCCTCGCCGCCGAAGCAGAGCGCTGGCTCGACGCCGAAGAGAAGGCCGCGGCGAAGGACGAGACGGCAGGAGCGGACGAGAAGCGCGCGGCGAAGAAGCACGACGAGGACGAGGACGAAGCGCCGCTCGACGAGGTCGAGGTGCGCGAGCTCTTGCGACGCGCGCTGCGTCCGCCGCCGGGCTCGGTGGCGCCGAGCCTGCTCGGAGGCGTGCAGAAGAAGCTGCGCACGCGCTCGCGGGGAAAATTCTACGGCGATGGATGGAGCACGTCGCGCTCGCCGCGGTCGACGTACCTCGTGACGAGCATCCTGATGCTCGTGCTCGTCGCGTTCGTGTTCCTCGTGCTCGTGCCCTGGGGCGGCGGCGCCCTTCCTTGAACATCATGTAAGCTGACAAGTCTTCGAGGGGAGCTTGTCATGTCCAAGGACGACGAGGTTCGCATCAACGAGACCATGAAGCAGATCATGGTGCTCTTTCCCGCGGAGGGGCGGGGGCTCAAGGATGCGATCCAGAACCAGTTGATGTCCGCGTTCGCGAACGGACCCGCGCGGGCAAACCTGAGCAAGCTCTTGTCGATCGGGGGAATTCACATCGGCGGGACGCAGCGCCGGCACGTCGAGCGGGTCTACCTGCTCGCGGAGCGTGTCCTCGGAAAGAGGACCGACGTGCAGATGGCCACGTGCAAGCAGATCGCCGATTCGCTGACGGAAGCGCAGCTCCGGGGCCTCGTCGTCGGATGGGCCAAGTCCGTCGCCGCCACGCCGCCGGGCGGCACGGTGCAGATCGCCGAGTCGTTCAACTACGGCCCTGCGGACGCGGCGCGGCGCGCGGAAGCGGCCGTCACCAAGGCCAAGCGGATCCTCGGCGACATGTATCAAGGCATCGCCGCGGCGAAGGCCGATGCCAAGGAGCGCACGCGCTTCGAGCGATGGTTCGGCCCGATGGAAGCGACGCGCTACGACACGGTGCGAAGGAACGTCGAGACGATGTTCCGCGATGTCACGACGCGCCCGCTCAAGCTGTATTACCGGGGCGCAGGCGTCACGAGGAAGCCGAATGATCAGCCCGGCAGTTTCTACCACGACCCTGACTTGCCGCTCACCGAGGAGCTCGGGAACTACGGCTGTTTCATCCCAGGTTTCCCGAGAGGCGGCGCCGAGCGCGACCGCACGCACATCCTCCTCGGCGGCGCCTTCTTCGCGGACTGCCAGGTCGTCTCCCACCCGACCGACGTGTTCAAGATGTCCGCGGCCGGCGTGATCATCCACGAGCTGTCGCACGCCCTGTGCGCCACGAACGACGAGAAAAATGCGAAGGGCCAGGTGCTCTACGGACCACCCAAGTGCCTCGCGATCGCGGTCGCGGCCCCCGCGACGGCCGTGACGAACGCCGACAGCTACCGGCTGTTCTCCGACGAGTACGACGGCGCCTCGGTCTGATCCGACGTGGACACGCCCGCCGCAGGCAGGTGAATCAAAAACCGCGTGCCGCCGCCTTCGCGGCCGAGGCATCGGATCGTCCCGCCGTGCGCCTCGACGATGTCGCGCGTGACCGCGAGGCCGAGGCCGGTGCCGCGTTGCTTCGTGGTGAAGAAGGGATCGAAGATCGACGCGCGTAGCTCCTCGGGCACGCCCGAGCCCGTGTCGTCGACCGCGAGATCGATGCCGCTGTCCTCGGCCTTGCGGATCGAGACGACGAGCTCGCCGCCTTTGGCCATGGCCTCGCGCGCGTTGCGCACGAGGTTCAGGAGCGCTTGACGGAACTGCGACTCGTCGAGGCGCGCGTCGGGCAGATCGTCGTCGGCGTCCACGCGGCTCGCCACGCCGCCGCGGTCGAGCTCGGGCCGCACGAAGGCCACGAGCTCGCGCGCGAGGTCCTCGACGCGCTCGCGTTCGAGCCTCGGACGAGGCCTGCGCGAGATGCTGAGGTACTGCTCGGCGATGCGCGAGAGCCGCTCGACCTCGGCCTTGATGGCGACGACGAGCTGCGAGGCCTCCTTGTTGTCGGACGAGGCGACCTCTTCTTCGAGCAGCTCGAGGTTCAGGCCGATCGACGAGAGCGGATTGCGGATCTCGTGCGTGACGTGCGCGGCCATCTTGCCGATGGCGGCGAGGCGCTCGGCGCTCACGAGCTCGCTCCGGGCGCGCTGGATGGCGGCGACCATGCCCTCGAACGTCGTCGCGAGCTCGCCAATCTCGTCGTTCGAGGCCACGACCTCGCGCGGCGTGAGGTCGCCTCGCGCGACGGCCTTCGCGCGCTCGGTGACGGCCGTGAGCGGCGCGAGCACGCGGCGCGCGTAGAGCGAGATGACCACGCCGACGAGCAGCGTGAGCACGAAGAGACCGACGAGGAGCTGGATCGATCGGGCCTCGCGTCGCTTCGCCTCGGCCGTGAGGCTCTCCATCCGCTCCTCGACGCGCAGCTTGATCGCGCGCAGGCGCTGCGCGCCCTCGGCCTCGCGCTTCAAGAGCTCGTCCCGCGCGCGCTCCGCGGCCTCGCGGTCGCTCACCGCGAGCGCCTGGAAGAGCTGCCCGAACCGCTCGGGATCCGCGCCGACGAGTTTTTCGATGGCCGCGGCCTCGCGCACGATCTCTTCCTGGAACTTCGCGACGGAAGGATCCTCGTCGACGAGCCCTTTCTCCGCGGCCTCGCGCACGTGCGCGAACGTGAGCGGGCGCGTGCGGCGCGCGGTCTCGATCCACTCGCGCACGTCGCCGGGGTTCTTCGCCGCGGTGATGTGGTTGAGCTGCGCGTTGAACACGTTCTGCGCGGCGAGCGCCTCGCCCACGCGGAGCAGGAGCGGCGCGTATCCGCTGCGCAAGAGCTCCGCGCCCTGCGCCGTGTCGCGGAGCGCGCGGAAGCTCCACGTCACGGTGAGCGCGAAGGCGACGAGCACGAGCACGTAGCTCGCGAGGAGCCTGCTCGATACGGTCCGCCTGCGGCGAGGTGCTTTCGGTGTCGACATGCGCGCCGCGAGCTCAGGGAGCGAGCGCCCGCGCGAGCAGGCTGACGAGGTCCTCGGCCTCTTCGCCGCGGCTGCGGAAGCGCCGCAGGCTCGACGCGCACGCCGTCACGAGCAGGCCGCCGCCCTTCGCCTTGTGCTCGGCGATGCGCGCGTCCGCGATGGCCTCGCTGGTCCGCGGCCGCGTCACCGGCAAGAGGCCGCCTGCGCCGCTGCATTCGCCGTGCTCGCGGTCGCGCTGGAACGTCGCAGGTTCCTTGCCGGCCATCTTCGCGAGCAGCGCGCGCGGCTCGTCGTACCGGCCGAGCCCACGGCCGAGCTGACACGGCGCATGCCACCGCACGGTCGTGTCTGCGAGCTCGGGAAGCACGCGCAGGCGGTCCTGTGCGGCGTGCGCGAGGTCGACGAGCAGCTCGGGCTCGCGGGGCAGGGTGACGCCCACGCGCGCGTGCTCGACCATCGCAGCGCGCGCGCAGCCCGGGTCCACGACGACGAGGCGCGGGACCTCGGCGACCTCGGCGGCGAGGCGCTCGGCTGCGACACGGAAACCTTCACGGTCGCCCGCGTGGAGCGAGGGAAGGCCGCAGCAGCCTCGAATCGCGCGCACCGGTCCGCCGACGAGCTTCGCCGCGGCCGCGAGCGCGTCTCGCGCCACGGACGGGTTCTTCCGGACGTACGAGCAACCGACGAGCACGCCGGCCGCGACGGGCCCGTGCCGCGGCATCTCGGCCTCCATCGCGTCGAGCGCAGCGGCCGTCTCGCTCGCGCGCTCGTGGGTCCGCGTCACGACGTCCACGGCCCCTTTCGGCGCCGCGCCGCGCGCAAAAAAGTCCGCGCGCGACTCCACGAGCACGGTCGCGGGCTCGTTCCTGTGGTCGCACTTCTCGCGGCACGCGTGGCAGCCCGTGCAGGCCCACGCCGGCGCCGTGTGCTCTGCCTCGACGGGCACGTCGCCGCGGCCTGCGAAGTACGTGAGGCTCATCTTGCCCCACGGCGTCACCGTCTCGCTCGCCTCCGCGTTCGAGACGGGGCACGCGGCGCGGCAGAGCTTCGGGCAGTACACGCACGTCTCGAGCGCGCGTTTGTGCGTGGCGACGATCGGCAGGCGGAGCACCTCCGGAGTCTCTGCTCCCGGGGCGATGAGCGCAAGGGATCCGCCGATTCCGAGGCCCTATCCGGTTCGTCCCGCCGGCTGACCGGGGTTGCTCGCGCGGCCGCTGCGTCGGCTCGGCGGCGCGTCGTCGCCGGGTTGGCTCGCTCGCGACGTCTTGGCCGATCGACCCGCCTCGGTCTCCTCGGCTGCCTGCGCTTGCGGCGAGCGCGCGGTCGCCGCGGCGCCCGAGGCCGGCGTGGGGTTTTGCCCATGCACGAGCGGCAGACCCGTCGCCTCGTCGATGCGCGCGCTCGGCGACGGCGGCACCTGCGACGGCGCGTGCGGGGCCGGCGGCGCGATCGTCGCGTTCGTCGGCGTCTCTTGCGGGATGCGGATCGTGAACGTCGTTCCGCGCTCGGACGAATCGACCTCGATCGAGCCGCTGTGCTCGTCGACGATCTTCTTGACGATCGCGAGGCCGAGGCCGGTGCCGCCGCGCTTGCCGCTCGTCACGAACGAGTGGAACAGCCGCTCGCGGATCTCCGGCGGGATGCCGCGCCCCGTGTCCGAGACGCTCAGCACGAAGTCCGCGCCTTGTCGGAGCGCGCGCAGCACGACCTTGCCGCCGCCGTGCGGCTCCATCGCCTCGACGGCGTTCCGCACGAGGTTGTGCACGACGCGCGTCATCTTCGTCTCGTCGAAGCGCGCGGTGCCGCGGTCGTCGAGCTCCATCACGATCGTGACGCGGTTGCCTGCGAGGTCGAGCTGGAGCTGCTTCTCCAGGTCGCCGAAGAACTTCGTCAGGTAGACCTTGCGCACGAGGATGCTGCGCTCGCCGCGCGCGAACTCCAGGAGCTCGCGCTGCATCGCGCTGATCGCGTCGAACTGCTTCAGGATGAGCCGCGCGTGCTCGGCGCGCACCCCGGGCTCGCTCGCGGTCGCCATGAGCTGCACGTAGCCGCTGATCACCGTGAGCGGCGTGCGCATGTCGTGCATCACGCCGGAGAGCAGCCTTCCGATCGCCGTGAGCCGCTCGCTCTTCTCGCGCTCGGTGCGCGAGCGGAAGAGGCGCACCGCGGTCGACGCGTTCGCCGACACGAGCCGCAGGAGCGATCGATCGTCCTGCGTGAAGCCGAGCGTGTTCTTCGCGTTGTAGAGCCCGAGCGCGCCGAGCGACGTGTCTTCCTCGCCTTCGAGCGGCACGACGATCGCGCTCTCGATCTCCAGGTCGAGCGACGGATGCATGTGCGCGAGCGCGGCCTCGGCGACGGGCCCGATCGGCGGGTCCTTCGGGCCGAGGTGGATCGACTCGTTGTGCGTCATGGCCCAGCCGAGCAGGCCTTCGCCGCGCTTGACGGGCAGTCGCTTCACGTCGACGTCGCGCACCGAGACGCCGGGCGCCGACGCGTCGACGAAGTACAGGAACACGCCGGCCTCGCCCTCGTCGACCAGCAGTCCTCCGGCGCGCGCCTCGCACGCCTTCGAGGCCTCGGCGATCACGGCGCGGCTCAGCTCTTCGAGCGACGAGGCCCCGCTCATCGCCGTTTCGAGCTCGAAGAGCAGCTTCAGATCGGCGACGCGGTGCTCGAGCTGCTCCTTCGTCTCGACGAGCTGCATGTTCTTCTGGATGACCGAGAGGAACAGGCGCGAGTTGTCGATCGAGATGGCCGCCTGCGTGGCGAGCGCCGAGAGCAGCTCCTCGTCGTGTTGCGAGAACTCGCCCTTGCCGCCGTGCTTGTTCAAGACCTGCACGACGCCGATCGTGCGGCCCACGTGGTTGCGCATCGGTGCGGCGAGGATCGAGCGCGTCCGGTAGCCCGTGAGGTCGTCCCACGTGCGCTGGAAGCGTTTGTCTCGGTACGCGTCCTTGACGCGGGCGATCTTGCCGTGCTTGGCGACGTGGCCGGCGATGCCTTCGCCGACAGGCAGCTCGATCGAGCGCACCTCGCCGCCGAGCATCACCCGCGACAGCAGCATCTTTCGCTGTTCGTCGAGCAGGTACAGCGTGGCCCGATCGGCTTCGAGCAGCTCCGTGATCTTGCCGAGGATGAGCTCGAGGAGCTGGTCGAGGTCGAGTGTGGAGCCGAGCGCGAGCCCCACGTCGCGCAGGGCGCGGACGGTCTTCTCGGAGCGTTCGAGCCTGGCCTCGAGCTCCTCGACCCGGGCCGTGAGCTCTCGCAGGCGGTCCGCCTTGCCGGTCACCAGTCGACGCTAACACGCCTCCGGCCGGCGCTACAGCGCTCCCGTAAATTCGCGATGGATGGGGCGGTTTGCCCGGGGGATCGGTAGGAGAGGGGGGAGGGGAAGGGAAGGGGGCCCCCTGTGGAGGGCCCCTCGGCCGCGGTCACGGCCACGCGGGGGTTTGGGGGCAGAGTTCCGCGAAGCGGAACGGAGCCCCCATCGACGACAGACTACTGATTCATGGATTCGAGGAACTCCTGGTTCGTCTCGGTGCGGCTCACCTTGTCGAGCAGGAATTCCATCGAGTCGATGACGTTGAGCGGGTGCAGGAGCCCACGGAGCAGCCACACGCGCTGGAGGATCCACTCGGGCAGGAGCAGCTCTTCCTTGCGCGTCGCGCTCTTGTTGATGTCGAGGCAGGGGAAGATCCGCTTCTCCATGAGCTTGCGGTCGAGGTGGATCTCGCTGTTGCCCGTGCCCTTGAACTCCTCGAAGATCACCTCGTCCATGCGCGAGCCCGTGTCGACGAGCGCGGTCGCGATGATCGTGAGCGAGCCGCCCTCCTCGATGGAGCGGGCCGCGCCGAAGAAGCGCTTCGGCTTGTGCAGCGCGTTCGAGTCGACGCCGCCGGAGAGGATCTTGCCGCTCGGGGGCACGACGGTGTTGTAGGCGCGGGCGAGGCGCGTGATCGAGTCGAGCAGGATGACCACGTCGTGCTTCTGCTCGACGAGGCGCTTGGCCTTCTCGATGACCATCTCCGCGACCTGCACGTGGCGCGTCGCAGGCTCATCGAAGGTCGAGCTGATCACCTCGCCCTTGATGTTGCGCTGCATGTCCGTGACCTCTTCGGGCCGCTCGTCGATGAGCAGCACGATGAGCGTGGTGTCCGGATGGTTCGTGCTGATCGCGTTCGCGATGTTCTGCAGCAGCACCGTCTTGCCGGCGCGGGGCGGCGAGACGATCAGACATCGCTGGCCCTTCCCGATCGGGCAGAGCATGTCGATGATGCGCGTCGAGAAGCCCTTCGTGCCGTTCTCGATGTTGAACTTCTGCTGCGGGTAGAGCGGCGTGAGGTTGTCGAAGAGGATCTTGTCGCGCGCGACCTCGGGCGAGACGCCGTTGATCTTGTCGACCTTGAGCAGCGCGAAGTACGCCTCGCGCTCCTTCGGCGGCCGGATCGGGCCGCTCACCGCGTCGCCCGTGCGCAGGTTGAAGCGCCGGATCTGCGACGGGGAGACGTAGATGTCGTCCGGACCCGGCAGGTAGTTGTAGTCGGGCGCCCGCAGGAAGCCGAAACCGTCGGGCAGGCACTCGAGCACGCCCTCGCCGTAGACGGGCTGATCTTGCGCGGCGAGGGCCTGGAGCAGCGCGAAGATGAGCTCCTGCTTGCGCAGGCCCGCGGCTCCTTCGATGTTGAGGCCCTTGGCCATCTGCACCAGATCGGCCATCGATTTCTGCTTCAGTTCACGCAGGTGCATCGATCGAAAACTCCACGGAGGGGCGTCGGCCGGTCGACGGCGCGTTCCCCGAGTTCGGTAGGGTTGTAGGAAGGTCGAGCTTCGAGTCGGCCGTTGGGCCGGCTCTCGTGGATGCCCGCCCCTGGGAAGGGCGGTTCGACGGACTGACAGTGATGAGGCGTCCCCAGTGAAGGGGCGCGGCCGGGCGCGTGGCTCGGCGGGCGGGGACTCTATCAAGCGATACTGCCCTGTCAATCGGCCGTGTCGCCTCGCAGGTTCGCTCCTTCAGGGGCGGATCGTTTCCAGGACGTCCGCGCTGCAGGCCTCCGAGGTTGCCTCGGTCGCGACGTGCGAGTAGGAATCGAGCGGTCCGATGGGGCTGAAACAAGTGCATCTGCACGTGAAGGGTCGCGTCCAGGGCGTCTATTTCCGGGCGTCGACGCAGCGCGAAGCCAAGCGCCTCGGCCTCGCCGGCTGGGTCAAGAACCGAACGGACGGGGGCGTCGAGATCCTCGCCGAGGGCGAAGAAGACGGCCTGAAAGAGCTCATCGCCTGGGCCCAGAAGGGTCCGACCGCGGCGCGCGTCGAGCGCGTCGATGTCCGCTGGCGCGGATTCCAGGGAGAGTTTTCGGACTTCCGCATCGTCGAGTGAGTCGCCCTCGACCTGGAAGGGCCGCGCGCTCGCCCGTCGTTCTCGGGGGCACCGTGAATCACGTCTCGAAGCTCGCTTCGTCGTTCGTTCTGGTCTCCGCGCTCGCGCTCGTGCCCCTGCACGTGCACGCCGCCGGGGAGCTCACACAACCCTCGGCCTCGTCCTCGGCCGCCGCGGCGCCGGCCGCGCCCGCGTCGCTGCCGGAGCTGCCGAAGCTCCAGCCGATCGTGCTGCAAGAGCCCGACGCCGCCGCGCTGCAGGAGCTCGACCGCGTGCTCGAGCGCCTCACGACGGGGGACGCACGCGCAAAGGAGACGGCGCGTACGGCCGTCGCCGAGGTGACGCCCACGGTCGTGCCCGCGGTGCGCGCGCGTGTGCAGGAGCTCCGCGCCGGGCTCGACCGCAAGGAGGCGCAAGGCCTGCTCGACGACGCCCGCAAGGCCGGCCGCAAGTCGCTGCGCGACAAGGAGAAGGTCGAGAAGGCGGAGAAGACCGGCAAGGAGAAGGACAAGGCCGGCAAGGACGAGAAGGCAGCCAAGGACGACAAGGCCAGCAAGGACGCGAAGGCGCCCAAGAAGAGCAAGGCCGACAAGGACAAGGACGCGGAGGACGAGGGCGATTGGCTCGAGTTTGTCCTGGCCTCCCCCAAGCCGAAAAACGACACCTGGCGAGATCTCGTCCGCCTGCTCGCGATGGAGCGCATGCTGACGGCGGCGGGCACGACGCCCGCGGCGCGCGAGCTCCTGCAGATGTACTCGTACTTCGGCGAGCTGCTCCGCGTCGATCTGCAGCGGCAGATCGGAAAACTGCGCGACCGCGCCGTCCCCGCGCTCATCGAGGGCCGCCAGCACGACGCCAAGATCGTCCAGCGCTTCGCGAGCAAGCAGCTCGATCTGCTCGGCCGCGCGATCCCCGGCGAGGCCGTTGGCGTGACCGATCCGCAGGTCCTCGCGGACATCCTGCGCGCCTACGGCCGCACACGCGACGTCGACGCCGTCCGCGTGATCCTCTCGTTCAGCAACAGCGACCGCATCCAGCTCCGCGAGGCCGCGCGCGAGTCCATCGCGGCGATCGGCGAGCCCGGCATCTGGCAGCTCCGCGACGCCTACCTGAACCAGACGGGCAACAAGGCCCCGCGCGAGTTCACGTGGGACCGCATCGCGCGCGAGCTCTTCGGCATGTACGACCGCGCGCGGCTCGCCGAGGTCTACAAGCTGATGGACGAGGGCGCGGCGCACGCGGCCGCGAGCCGCTGGGTCGAGGCGACGAGCGCGTTCGACAAGGTGCTCGCGCGCTCGCCGGTGTTCGAGCGTCGCAAGGAGATGGCGCCGGCGTACGTGGCGCACGCAAAGACGCTCGAAGAGAAGGATCCGGCGGCGGCGCTGGAGGTGCTTCGCAAGGCGCTGCGGCTCGACCCGAAGGGCGAGGGCGCGCGCAAGGTCGAGGCGGAGATCGCGTACCTCGAAGGCGTGACGCTCATCGCGCGCGGCACGCCCGACAAGTTCCCCCTGACGAAGGCGATCGAGCTCGACCCGAGCAACGAGCGCGCGAAGCAGGCGCTCGCGTCGCTGGAGCAGGAGCGCATCGCGCCGCAGAAGAGCTCGCTGCACCGCTACGTAGCGGCGGGCGGCGTGGGGATCTTCGCGCTGATCGCGATGATCTTCCTGGCGCGTCGCAAGCCCGACGCCGGTCGCGACGCGGAAGGGCCGCGGGCGGGAGGCAATCCGCCTGGACCGCCCGCTCCGGATGCGCCGGTCGCAGGCGCGGAGTGAGCTTTTCGCGGAGCCGATTGCGCTCCGGACAAACGAAAACACGGGCACCTTGCGGTGTCCGTGTTCGTTTTTCCCTATCGAACCCGTGAACGGCGGCGACCGGTCACCCGATCCCCGTTCACGGGTTCGTCGCGGGAGCGCTTTACTCGTTCGACGCGGTCTCGCCCGAGCTCGCCGTCGAGGCGGACTCGGCCGAGGCCGACGCGGCCGACGTGGGCTCGGCGGTGATCGCCGCAGCCGGCTCCTCGGGAGCCTGCTTGTCGGTCACCGCGGCGGCATCGATGAACTCGATGTAGACCATCGGCGCATTGTCGCCGCGGCGATTGCCGAGCTTGATGATGCGCGTGTAGCCGCCGGGCCGGCCCTCGAAGCGCTTCGAGAGGTCGAGCATCACCTTCTCGACGACGTCGACCTTGGTGCCGTCAGCCTTCACGCCGAAGCGCGGCACGTAGGCTGCGACGAGGCGCTCGGCGTGGAGCCGGCGCGCCTTGTCGGCCGCCGACAGTTCGCTCTGCGCGGTGTAGGCGACCTTGCCGAGGCGCATGGCCTTGCTGATGAGCCGCTCCGCGACGCGACGGAGCTCCTTGGCCTTCGCGTCCGTCGTCTCGATGCGCTCGTGGGTGATCAGGTTCGCCGTCAAGTTGCGCAGCATCGCGCGCCGGCTCGACGTGTCCCGACCAAACTGCCTCCCCGCCTTCTTATGACGCATATCGCACCCTCTAGGCTTGCGCCTGCTGCGCCTTCCAGCGCTCGAGCAGCTGCGGCCAGTTGTCGATCTTCATACCGAGCGAAAGTCCCATGTTCGCGAGGATCTCTTTGATCTCCTTCAGGGACTTCCGACCGAAGTTCTTGGTCTTCAGCATGTCCTGCTCGGTCCGCTGCACGAGCTCGCCGATCAGGGTGATGTTCGCGTTCTGGAGGCAGTTGGCGCTGCGCACGCTGAGCTCGAGCTCCTCGACCGAACGGAAGAGGTTCTCGTTCAGCGGCTCCTCGTCGCCCGGCACCGTCTGGTAGCTCGTCTCCTCCGACTCCTCGAAGTTGACCCAGATCGAGAGCTGCTCCTTCAGGATCTTCGCGGCGAACGCGACCGCGTCCTGGGGCAGCACCGAGCCGTTCGTCCAGACCTCGAGCGTCAGCTTGTCGTAATCGGTCACTTGACCGACGCGCGCGTTCTGGATCGTGTAGTTGACCTTCCGGATGGGCGAGAACAGCGCGTCGATGGGGATCGTCCCGATCGCCATCGTCGGCGTCTTGTTCCGCTCCGCGGGCACGTAGCCGCGGCCGACGTTCACCGTCAGCTCCATCGCGAGCGGGCCCTTCTTGTCGAGCACGGCGATGAGGTGATCGGGGTTCAGCACGCTGAGCCCGTCGACGAGCTGGATGTCACGCGCGTACACCGGCCCCGGGCCCTCTTTGTCGACGCGAACCGTGTAGGTGCGCGCGGCGGCCGCCTTGAAGACGACCTCCTTGAGGTTGAGGATGATGTCGCTGACGTCCTCGACGACGTCGGGCACCGTGGTGAACTCGTGCAGCGCCCCCTCGATGCGGACGGCGGTGATCGCCGCGCCCTGCAGCGACGAGAGGAGCACGCGGCGAAGCGAGTTGCCGATCGTGATCCCGAAGCCGCGCTCGAGAGGCTCGCAGGTGAACTTCGCGTAGAAGTTGTTCGCCGACTCGGTGTCGATCGAGATGCCCTTCGGCCGGATCAGATCGCGCCAGTTTCGCGCGATCATCGTCATGCTTCCGCTGGTCTGCATCGTCATCAGCGTCCTCTTTCTTCGAGGGGTTCGCGCGGAGATCTCGCCCCGTCACCGCACTCGGTGAACGAAACCGTCTCCTGCCCGCGTCGCGCCGATCGGCGCCTTTTCCTGCAATCAAAAAGCGATCGGGGCCGCGCTCCTTCGCACGCCCCCGATCAGCTTTCCGAAACGTTCACCGAAACACAGAGACCTGCGAACGGAATCAGCGCGAGTAGTACTCGACGACGAGCTGCTCGCGGATCTCCGGCTCGTTGAGGTCCTCACGCACCGGGGTCGACTTGACCGAACCCGAGAACGACCCACGGTCGGCCTCGAGCCACGATGCGATCGGGCGCTTGTCCGCGCCGGCCACGGCGGCCGCCACGAACTTGAACTTCTTCGCGCCCTCCGTGAGGTCCACGCGATCGCCCACCCGAACCACGAAGCTCGGGATGTCGAGGCGCTTGCCGTTCACCTTCACGTGACCGTGGCGCACGAGCTGGCGCGCCTCGGAGCGCGAGGCCGCGTAGCCGAGCCGGTGCACGACGTTGTCGAGGCGACGCTCGAGGAGCGCCAGCATCTCTTCACCCGTGCGGCCCTTGCGACGGCTCGCCTCCTGGAAGTAGCCGTGGAACTGGCTCTCGAGAACGCCGTAGATGCGACGCACCTTTTGCTTCTCGCGGAGCCGGACGGCGTATTCGCTGAGCTTGATGCGACCCTGGCCATGCTGGCCGGGCGGGTAAGGACGCCGCGTGTAGGCACACTTCTCCGAGTAGCAGCGCTCTCCCTTGAGGTAGAGCTTCATGCCTTCGCGGCGGCAGAGCTTGCAGACAGGACCAACGTAGCGAGCCATGTTCGTAACCTCGAGCGGACTCCCGCGCGCGCTGCCTCAGACCCGGCGCCGCTTGGGCGGCCGGCAACCGTTGTGCGGAATGGGCGTGACGTCGCGGATCAACGTCACCTTGAAGCCGGCCGTCTGGAGCGCCCGGAGCGCGCTCTCGCGCCCGGCGCCAGGGCCTTTCACGAATACGGCCACCGACCGCATTCCGTGCTCCTGCGCCCGCCGCGCCGCCTCTTCGGCAGCGAGCTGCGCAGCGAAGGGCGTCGACTTGCGCGACCCCTTGAACCCGCGCGCACCGGCCGACGACCACGCCACGGCATTGCCGTTGATGTCCGTGATCGTCACGACCGTGTTGTTGAACGTCGACTGGATGTGCGCGATCCCAGCCGCGATGTTCTTCTTGACCTTCTTCTTCTGCTTGGCCTTGGTGGCCGCCGTCTTCGGACTCGCCATAGCGTCCTCTTCCTAACGTCCCGTCACGCCTTCGTCGCCGGGCGACGCTGCAGCATGCCCTTGCGGGGGCCCTTGCGCGTACGCGCATTCGTGTGCGTGCGCTGGCCGTTCACCGGCAGACCGCGGCGATGCCGAAGACCGCGGTAGCAGCCGAGGTCCATCAGCCGCTTGATGTTGAGCTGAACCTCACGACGGAGATCGCCCTCCACCTTGTACTCGGCGTCGAGGATCTCGCGGATCGTCCTGATCTCTGCGTCGTTCAGCTCCTCAACCCGCTTGTTCTCGGGGATCTTGGCTTTCGCGCAGATCTGCTTCGCGAGGGCGCGGCCGATACCATAGAGGTACGGAAGCGCATACGCGAGATGCTTACGACGCGGGAGATCGACGCCAGCAATACGTGCCATGGTTGCTCCAGCTCAGCCCTGACGCTGCTTGTGGCGAGGGTTCTCGCAGATCACGCGCACGACGCCGCGACGGCGCACCACCTTGCACTTGTCGCAGATTTTCTTGACGCTCGGTCGCACCTTCATGTCGCGGCTCCGTTCCCTGTCCTCGCTCCGCTACTTGGGCTGCTTGGTCTACTTGTGACGATACGTGATCCGGCCACGCGTCGGGTCGTAGGGCGAAACCTCGACCGTAACGCGATCGCCGGGCAAAATCTTGATGTAGTACTGACGCATCCGGCCGCTGATGGTCGCGAGCACGCCGAGACCATTGTCGGCCTTCACTCGAAACATCGCGTTCGGAAGAGCTTCTTGCACGACACCATCGAACTCGAGCTTGTCGCCCTTCGGTTCCTTCGCGGGTTTCGCTTGGTTCGATCGCCTCATGACTCTTCCGGCTGCGCTCGGCCAAGGGCCCCGAGCACCCTCGCCGTGACCTCCTCGGGTTTGCCGACACCATCGACGCGCCGAAGGAGACCTTTTGCTTCGTAGTAGGGCAGGAGCGCCGCCGTCATCGCCTCGTACGCATCGAGACGCTTTCCGACGGCCTCCGGCCGATCGTCCGCCCGATGCTCTAGCTCGGCATCCGGGGGCGGCGGATTATAGACGAGATGGTAGATCTGTCCAGACCTTTTGTCGGTCCGACGGTGGATCAAGCGCTCCTCCAGGAGAGATCGCGCCACATCCAGCTGCAAAACAGCATTGATCGTGAGGCTCCGACCCGCAAGCAGACGCTCGAGCGCCTCGGCCTGGGGCACCGTCCGCGGAAAACCATCGAGCAAGAAGCCGTTCTTGCAGTCCGCGTCGTCGATGCGCTTGTCGATGAGCTCGATCATCGCCTGGTCCGGGACGAGGCCGCCCGCGTCCATGATCGCGCGGTACTGCGGATTGAGCGTGCCGGCGGCCTTGGCCGCACGAAGCATGTCGCCCGTCGAGATCTGCGGGATCCCAAACTTGCCGCAGAGCACCTTCGCCTGCGTGCCTTTGCCCGAGCCGGGCGGACCAACCAAGATCGTGATCATCCGAAGATCCCCCTTCTCATCCCTCGGGGAGGCGCCGCGCACGAATGCGGCTCGCCCCAGGGCCGGTGAGCCCTTCGTAGCTGCGCGTGATGAGCTGCGCCTCGATCTGGTTGACCGTATCCAGCGCAACACCCACGACAATCATCAAGGACGTCCCGCCAAACGTGATCTGCACGCGCAGGAGGTCGCCGACCACCGACGGCAAGACACACACGGCAGCGACGTACATCGCCCCGCCAAACGTGATGCGATTCATCACGCCCTGGATGTAGTCGGCCGTCTGCTTGCCAGGCCGGATCCCGGGGATGTTCGCCTGCTGCTTCTTCAGGTTCTCCGCCACGTCGACCGGCTGGAACGTGACGCTCGTGTAGAAGTAACAGAAGAACACGATCAGGAGCGCGTAGCCGGTGTTGAACACCCAGCCGCCGCCGCTGATGATCGACTGAAGCTTGTCTGCGCCCGGCACGTTCATGTTCGCCAGCGTCGCGGGGAACATGAGCAGCGAGGAGGCGAAGATCGGCGGGATCGTGCCCGCCGTGTTCACCTTGAGCGGCAGGTGCGCGTTCTGCGCGCCGTACACGCGGCGCCCCACCTGCCGGCGCGAGTACACGATCGGGATCTGCCGGCGCCCGTTCTCGAAGAACGCGATCACCGCAATCGCAGCGACGACGAACGCGCCGACCGCCGAGATCGTGAGCGGCTGGATGTTGCCCGCGTTCGTCGCGAGATAGCTGCCAATCCAGTTCGGCACGCCCGTCACGATGCCCGCGAAGATCAGGAGCGAGATGCCGTTGCCGATCCCGCGCTCCGTGATCTGCTCGCCGATCCACATGAGGAACGCCGTCCCCGTGGTCAGCGTGATCATCGTCATGAGCTGGAAGCCGAGCCCGGGGTGCGTGACGATGCCCGCGCCCGCGTCCGAGGCCGACCAGCCCTCGACGAGCTTGGCGCTGCCATACGCCTGGAAGAGCGACAGTCCGACCGTGCCGTAGCGCGTGTACTGGTCGATCTTGCGGCGCCCCTGCTCTCCCTCTTTGCGCAGCTCGTCGATGGGCTTGTAGACCATGCCCATCAACTGGATGATGATCGATGCCGAGATGTACGGCATGATCCCGAGCGCAAAGAGGGAGAAGTTCTCCAGCGCGCCGCCAGAGAACATGTTGAAGAAGTTCAGCAGCCCACCCGACTGCTTCGCCATGTACTTCGACATGGCGGCGCGGTCGACACCGGGGACCGTGACGAAGACCCCGATGCGGTACACGGCCAGCATCACGAGGGTGAAGATCACCCTGCGCCGGAGCTCCGGGACCTTGTGGAAGTTCGCAATTCCCGCGAGTGTGGCCATGGTACGTCGGTGTGCTGCCTTGGGGGGGACCGAGCCGAAAGGACGTTAGGCTTGCGCCGAAGCCTTGCCGGGCGCAAGCACGATCGCCTTGCCGCCCGCCGCCTCGATCTTGGCGATGGCGCTCTTCGAGAACCGGTGCGCCGTCACGGTGAGCTTCTTGGTGAGCTCGCCGTCGCCGAGCACCTTGATCAGGTCGTAACGACCCTGGAGCAGGCGCTTGCCCTCCAGCGCTTCCTGGTTCACGTCCGCGCCGGCCTCGAAGATCTCGAGGTCGCCGACGTTCACGTTCGCCACGATCGCTGCGAGCGGGTTACGGAAGCCGCGCTTCGGGAGGCGACGCTGGATCGGCGTCTGGCCGCCCTGGAAGTGCTTCTTGCCGATGTTGCCCGTCGACCGGGCCTTCTGGCCCTTCTGGCCACGGCCCGCGGTCTTGCCGAGGCCGGAGCCCACGCCGCGACCGACGCGGGTCTCCTTCTTGTTGGCGCCTTCCGGGGCCTGAAGCTTCGAGAGGATGTCCATGCTGCTACGCTTCCTTACTTCGACGCCTGCGCGCCGTTGCCGTCGACTTCCTCGACCGAAACGAGGTGGATCACCTTCTTGACCATGCCACGGAACGAAGGCGTGTTCTCCACGAGCACCTCATTGCCCGGCTTGCGGAGGCCGAGGCCCCGCAAAACCTTGCGCGTGTGCTCCGTCTGGTTCGTCACGCTGCCCGTTTGCCGCACGCGGAGATGGCTCTTCACGGCGTACCTCCTTCACCCCCCTCGCGCGGATTGCGAGCGGGGGGCATCTGGCTCGCACGACGACGGTTCGTACCGGTCGTCGCGTTGCCGCCCTTGCGCTGCCAACCCACGTCGTCCGCCTGCATCGAGCGCCGGCCCGCGACCTGCTCGACGCTCTTCAGCGCCTTGAGCGCCGCCACCGTCGCGTGAACGACGTTGTGCGGGTTGCTGGTGCCGAGCGACTTCGAGAGAACGTCGTGGATGCCCGCGGACTCGACGACCGCACGCACCGCGCCGCCCGCGATGACGCCCGTTCCAGGGCTCGCCGGCTTCAAGAGCACCTTGCCCGCGCCGACATGCCCGAACGCGTCGTGCGGGATCGTCGCCCCGTCGAGCGGGATGCGGAAGATGTTCTTGCGGGCCTGGTCATTGCCCTTCCGGATCGCCTCCGGGACCTCGTTGGCCTTGCCCAGGCCGACGCCCACATGTCCCGACTCGTCGCCCACCACGACGAGCGCCGAGAAGCTGAAGCGTCGCCCGCCCTTCACGACCTTGGCGACGCGGTTGATGTGGATCACCCGCTCCTTGAGCTTTTCTTCGTCGACCTGATCGAACGCCATACCGTGCCTTCTTCGTCGTCCGTGAAGTCTTCGCTATCGCCCGAGGCGTTTGCCCGAAACCCCTCTGGGTTCGGCGCCTTCGGGGCTAGAACTCGAGCCCCGCCTCCCGCGCGGCTTGAGCGAGGGCGCTCACGCGCCCGTGATAGAGGTAGCCGTTCCGATCGAACACGACACGGTCGATCTTCTTCGACTTGCAGATCTTGGCGATGAGCGCCCCGACCTTCTTGGCCGCGTCGACCTTGTTGTCGTTGTCGAGCGTGCCCTTCAGGTCCTTCGACAGCGTCGACGCGTGCGCGACGGTCTGACCCGTCGTGTCGTCGATCACCTGCGCGTAGATGTGCTTCGCGCTGCGGAAGACGGTGAGGCGCGGGCGAGCGGGCGAGCCGTTCACCTTCTTGCGAATACGGAGCTTGCGGCGCTCCCGTCCGACGATCTTCATAGCCATGGTCGTAACCCCGTACCTGTAGGGGCGACACGAGGTCGCCCCGCTCGGTTACTTCTTGCCGCCCTTACCGCCAGCCTTGCCGGCCTTCTCGCGAACGCGCTCGCCACGATAACGAACGCCCTTGCCACCGTAGGGCTCCGGCGGACGGAAGCCACGGATCGTGGCGGCCGTCTGCCCGATGAGCTCCTTGTCGGCGCCCGTCAGAACGAGGACCGTGCCCTTCGAATCCGCCGGGATGGTCGCCGTGAGGCCCTTCGGCACGTTGAACACGACCGGGTGCGAATACCCGAGCGCGAACGTGAGCGTCGTGCCCTTCAGGTCGACACGGTAACCGGTGCCCTTCAGCTCGAGCACACGCTCGTAGCCGTCGGCCGCGCCCTTCACCATGCTGGCGAGCAGCGCCCGCACGAGCCCCTGCAGCCGCGAGCCATCACGCCCGGGGGCCGTCGAGGTCACGTGCAGCTTCGCGCCCTCGACCTTCACGTCGACGGTCGAAGGCAGCTCGCGCGCGAGCTGACCCTTGGCGCCCTTGATCTCGACCTTGCGTCCCTGCATCGACACGGTGACGCCCTTGGGGACGTCCACCGGCCGCTTGCCGACGCGCGAAGTCTTGGAGGCCTCGCCTTGTTGCGTCGTAGCCGTCTGCATCACCAGACCTCGCAGATGAGCTCGCCTCCGAGCTTGTTTTTGCGGGCGTCGCGGTCGCTCATCAGGCCGTGGGAGGTGCTCAGGATCGAGATCCCGAGCCCGGAGAGCACGCGGGGGATGCGGTCGTGCTTGACGTACACGCGTCGCCCCGGCCGGCTCACCCGACGGACTCCATCGATCGCGCTCGAGCGGTCACGCCCGTACTTCAGCACGATCGTCAGCTTCCCAGGGTTGCCGTCGCTCGGCCGCACGTCCGCGATGTACCCCTCGGACTTGAGGATCTCGGCAACGGCCTGCTTCATTTTGCTTGCAGGAACCTCGGTCCGATCGTGCCGCGCGAGCGCGGCGTTCCGGATCCGGGTCAGCATGTCGGCGACAGGATCGGTCATCATGGCATCACCAGCTCGCCTTGATCACGCCCGGCAGCTCGCCTCGGAGCGCGAACGTACGAAGACAGATACGGCAGAGCTCGAAATCGCGGTAATAAGCCCGCGAACGGCCGCACACCTTGCAACGGTTCCGGTGCCGCACGGCGAACTTGGGCGGCCGGTTCAGCTTGGCGAATTCTTTTGCACGGGCCATCGAACGTTCCTCAATGCCTGAACGGGATCCCAAGCTCCGTGAGAAGGGCTCGTCCCTCCTCGTCGGTGCGCGCGGTCGTCACGAACGAGATGTTCATTCCCTTCACGACGTCGACCTTGTCGTAGTCGATCTCAGGGAAGATGATCTGCTCGCGCAGACCCATCGTGAAATTGCCCTTGCCGTCGAAGCCCTTCGGGCTCACGCCCTTGAAGTCACGCACGCGCGGCAGGGAGAAGCTGATCAGGCGATCGACGAACTCCCACATCCGCTCCCCGCGCAACGTCACCATCACGCCGATCGGGAGGTTCTCGCGGAGCTTGAACGTCGCGATCGACTTGCGGGCGCGCGTCACGACCGGCTTCTGGCCCGAGATCGCCCGCATGTCCTCGACAGCGGAGTCGATGATCTTCGGGTTCCCGACGGCAGCGCCGAGGCCCATGTTGATCACGACCTTCTCGAGGCGCGGAACCATCATCGGGTTTTTGTACCCGAAGCGCTTGGAAAGCGCGGGCCCGACAGCGTCCCGGTACTTGTTGCGCAGACGCGGCGTGTAGCTCGGATCGCGCGGAACGTCAGCGACTTCGGCTTGCTGCGTGGCCTTCGCCTCGCCCTTGCCCTTGCCGCCCTTCCCAGCGTCCTTGCCACCCTTGCCGGCTGCAGCCGCCTGCGGCTTCGCAGCCGCCGGCTTGGCGTCCTTGGGCTTTTCGCCCTTGCCCTTGCCCTTTTCTTCCTTCTTGTCCGCCATGGCTCAGCCTGCCGCGATCACGGCGCCGCTCTTCGCGGTGCGCTGCTTCTTGCCATCGACGACCGTGGACTTCACCCGCGTGGGCTTGCCGGTCGTCGGATCCACCGGCATCACCTTGGAGGCATAAAGCGGCGCCTCCTTCGTGATCTTGCCGCCTTGCTGGTTGCGCGGCGTCGGGCGCTGGTGACGCGTCACCACGTTGATCCCCTCGACGACGACCTTGTCGTCCTCCGCGAGGACCTTCGTCACGCGACCCTGCTTGCCCTTGTCCTTGCCGCTGATGACCTGCACGAGGTCACCGACCCGGAGCCGTCGCATCAGAGCACCTCCGGCGCGAGCGAGATGATCTTCATGAACTTCTTCGCGCGGAGCTCGCGAGCCACCGGCCCGAAGATACGGGTCCCGATCGGCTCCTTTTCCTTGTTGATCAGCACCGCGCTGTTGGTGTCGAACTTGATGTAGCTGCCGTCCGAGCGCTGATACTCACGCGCCGTGCGAACCACCACCGCCCGCGCCGTATCGCCCTTCTTCACCTTGGTGCCCGGCATGGCTTCCTTGATGGACACGACGATCACATCGCCGAGCCCCGCGTACTTACGACGCGAGCCACCGAGAACCTTGATGCACTTGACGACCCGAGCCCCGGAGTTGTCAGCCACTTCGAGATGCGTCGTGACCTGGATCATGGCCTACTCCTCCACCGGGCGGGAAATGAGCTTCGTCACGATCCAGCGCTTCTCGCGCGAGATCGGGCGGTGCTCCTGAATTTCCACGCGATCACCGACCTTGTACTCGTTCTTCTCGTCGTGCGCCTTGTAGCGCTCGCGAGCCCGGACGTACTTCTTGTAGACCGGGTCCGGCGCGTTGCGCACGACCTCGACCACGACGGTCTTGTCGCACTTGTTGCTCTTCACGCGCCCGACGAGCTTGCGGCGAAAGCCGTGCGGCTTCGTTTCCGTCTCGGCCTGGGCCTGCCCGGCGGCGGGCGCGTTCGCCTCGTTCGTTGCCATGGCTACTTGTTCCCTTCCGCCGCAGCCGACTCGCTGGCGCGCTGCTGGAGGACCGTCTTGACCCGGGCGAGATCGCGGCGCGCCTTGCGGATCGCCGACGTGTCGTTCAGCCGGTTGGTGAAGTTCTTGAACTTGGCGTCGAACACCTCGCGGCCGAGATTCTTCTCGAGCTCCTGCAGGTGCTCCGTCGTGCGTTCGCGCAGATCCTTCGCCTTCATCTCGAATACCTCACACGATCCCGCGAGCGATGAACTTGCACGCCATCGGGAGCTTGTGTCCGGCGAGGCGGAACGCCTCACGCGCCATCTCCTCCGGCACGCCCGAAATCTCGTACATGACGCGGCCAGGCCGCACCGCCGCGGCCCACTCCTCCGGAGCGCCCTTTCCGCCACCCATGCGGACCTCGAGCGGCTTCTTCGTCACCGGCCGGTCCGGGAAGATGCGGATCCAGAGCTTACCAGCGCGCTTGCAGTGACGCTGAATCGCCATACGCGCGGCCTCGATCTGGCGAGACGTGATGCGCGCGGGCTCGAGCGCCTGCAGACCGAAATCACCGAAGGACACGTCGCTTCCCGTGGTCGCAACCCCGCGAATGCGGCCCTTCTGCATCTTGCGGAACTTCGTTCGCTTGGGAGACAGCATCGGTCGTTCCTACTGAATCCGGCGCGACTTGCGCTGGAGAACCTCACCCTTGAAGATCCACACCTTCACGCCGATGATGCCGACCTTCGTCCTCGCCTCGGCGAGGCCGAACTCGATGTCGGCACGCAGCGTGTGGAGCGGAACCCGACCCTCGCGGTACGTCTCGACGCGGCTCATCTCGCTGCCGCCGAGCCGGCCCGCGCACCGAACGCGGATGCCCTTCGCGCCGAACTTCATCGCCGTCGCCACGGCCTTCTTCATGGCGCGGCGGAACGCGATGCGGCGCTCGAGCTGCGTCGCGATGTTCTCCGCGACGAGCTGGGCGTTCGTCTCCGCCTTGCGGACCTCCTGGACGTCGATGAAGACCTCGTTGTCCGTGAAGGAGGCGACGCCCGGGAACACCGTCTCACCCTTGGTCGCGGTGCCGACGTTGCCGCCCTTCAGCGTCTCGATGCCCTTGCCGCCCTTGCCGATCACCATCCCCGGACGCGCCGTGTAGACGATGACCTTGGCCCGGTTCGCGGCGCGCTCGATCTCCACGCTCGCGATGTTCGCGTTGTAGAGGTACTGCTTGATCGCCCGCTTGATGCGGATGTCCTCGTGGAGCCACTTCTGGTACGCGTTACCGTCCTCGTACCATTTGCTGCTCCACGTCTTGATGACGCCGACGCGGAAGCCGTACGGATGGGTCTTCTGTCCCATGGAAGCCGTGTTCCTTTACTTGCGCTCGCTGAGCTCGATCACGATGTGAGAGACGCCCTTCACGACTTTCGTCGCGCGCCCCATCGCACGGGGGCGCCAGCGGCGGTTGAACTTGTTCGGGCCCTTGTCGACCGTGGCCTTGCTGATGAACAAAGCGTCGACGTCGGCGCCACCCTGGCGGGCGTTCGCCACCGCGCTCTCGATGACCTTCTTGATCACCGGCGCGCCCGACTTCTCCGTGAACTGGAGCAGCTGGATCGCATCCGCTGCATCGCGTCCGCGGACCAGGTCCGCAATCATGCGCGCCTTTCGCGGAGAAATCCGCGAAAACATCGCACTGGCCTTGCTTAGCATCCGAGAAACCTCGCAGACAGGGGGCCGGTTCGGCCCAGGGCGCCCGGTCGTTGGCCAACCCGGTCGACCTGCTTTACGCCTGTCGGACCGAGCCCTGCCGTCGTACGTTCCGGAACATCAGCCCGACGTCTTGCGACGAGGAACCCTCTCCGCGTCACCGGGGGGTGTCCCACGGCGGCCGAAGAAGCGAGCTGCGACCGAAGCGCCGTTACGGCTTCGGGAGGGACGAACGCCATAGGCGATCGCCCCCAGGAAAACGGAGCGCGGTGTCTAGCAAAGCCCCACGACGCTTGCAAGCCAGATCCGCAGAAAATCTACACGGTGAGGCGCTTGGCTGAACGGATCTGCCGCGATCGCTGAACGGGCGTACGGAGCACGGATCGGTTTTGAAGGATCCGTCGGCCTGCTCGTACTAACCTGGCCTGTCTTGAAATCGTCCGCGCCGGAGCGCCCCCGGGCCCCCGGCGCGACCCAACTTCGGAGGACTCGGAACATGCAGTCTCGTGCGACGTTTGCCTTTGTTCTTACTTCGTTCCTCACCGCGGCCTTCACCAGCGGCTGCATCCTCGTCACGGACAACAACAACGGCAACACCGGCGGCAACGGCGGCGACGGCGGCGCGGGCGTCGGCGGCAGGGGCGGGGCCGGCGGCGCCGGTGGCCAGGGCGGCGAGGGCGGCGCGGCCGTCGGCGGCGCCGGCGGCGAGGGCG
>NZ_JARZHH010000062.1 GCF_029946515.1 Polyangium sp. 6x1 | reverse complement strand
GACGACCAAAGGGCGCGAAGCCCTCAGGCAACGCGTTGGCGTGGAGCACCGACTCGCCCATCTTGCATCCAAGCAGGGGCCGCGTGCCCGCTACCGAGGCTTACGCAACAATCTCTTCGACCTGAGAAGCCATGCCGCCATGCTGAACCTTGAGGTAATCCAGCGTCGCAGCGACATGGCCAACGCCGCGTAGTTCCTGGGAGGATCGAACCGTTCGGCGCTCTAGCCGCGCGTCTCCGTTGTCGTTATCGCGCGGTTTGCCCTGGTGGTGAATCAAGCCTATCGCCGCTCCAGTGCGCTCCGAAATCAGAGTGAGCTTATCGATCTCGTCGCGCACGCGCGAGTCGTTTTCATCTACGCCAGCGATGAGACCCCGCAAGGCGTCGATGAGAACGAAGTCCAGGCCATTGAACGCGCGGCAGAAGATGTCCACCGAGCTCGGGTGTGTCAGCGGTATCCGCGCGAGCGACGACACGCGAAGCCGATAGGCGATCTCCCTGGGATCGATGCCCTTTCCGGCCAGGAGCCGCTGGTAGCGGCGTTTCGTCGCCCATGCTCCCTGGTCATAGTCAAGGTGCCCGACCCGTAGAGGGCCCGGGACCGTGAAGTCTACCGCATCCCATAAGGGCAGCCCTGCCGCGAGCGACAACAGCGCGTCCTGCATGATCATCGTCTTGCCAGATGCCCCGTAGGCCGCGAGCAAGCTCGGCCGGCCGGGATTCCATTGCAGCCGTTCGCATATCCACTTGATCGGAGGCAACGGCGCGAAGATGTCCGGCGTGTCGAACCACTGGATCCGGGGGCCTTCTGGCGCGCTCGCCACCTCCGCGCGGGCAGGCTCGGCGCTCTGTCCTGTCGTCGGCTCCGGTGGGGTCGGTGCTCGTCCCATTGCCTTGTCGAGCATCCACGGGGGTAAGGGTGCGGGGGCCAGCGCGTCCGGGCCGGCGTTTGTCGGCCATTCACACGGCGTCCCGTCCGCGCTCCGGTAGGGCGGCAGCACGACGAACGAACCGTCACCGCGTACGTGCAGGCCACGATCCAGCTTGACGCGGCCCTGGATCGGCTCTTGTGGCGCGCCGAATAGGTGCAGCACGCCGTCGGATGTATCGATCCGGGGGACGTCGGGAAACGCCCCGTGCTCCTCGACCGCATAGACGAACGCCTCCTCGCCTCGTTCGCCGATGTTGATTTCGAGGGCTACGATCCCGGACGCTGCGCCGGTGGGAAGGCCGATCGGGGCGTCCGGCCATGCCTTCCAATATCCGAGGATCGTGATCTCCTCGGACGTGGCGCGCTGGAGATAGTCGTCATGCCGCGGGTGGCGTCCCTTCCGCTTGCATTTGGGCCCATCGTCGCACGTGCAGGAGGTCTCTTCCCCGTCGACACACACGCCGTGCAACGGGAAGACAGGCCAGCCTCTACGGGCACAATCAAGGGCTGCGTCGAGTAGCGGGCCCATTGCGCCTCCGTGATCCGTCGTTGCGTTCGGCGTGCCGTTGCATTGCTAGCTCGTGCTCCTCCGCCGGTGACAAGGAGTTTACGTCTACCGCCGCGAGGTCGCGCGCATGCTGAGGCGGGCGGGGAGCTCGGGGCCGCGCGCCGTCTTGCGCTTCGATGAACGCGTGAGCCTCATCCCGCAGCACGAGGATCGTCTTCCCGTCGGGCGCCTTGAAGCTCCGGAGCTTGCCTTGCCCGGTGAGCCGCTCGAATGCCCTTTCACCCCAGGGGAACGTCCTCCGGTCGTAGTAGCGCGGCCCCTCGTCACCTTTGGCGTGCTTCGCCGTCTCCTCGCGAACAGCCGCGAGAAGTGCAGCGGCGAAGGGTCGGAAGGCTGCTACCAGGGGGTCAACCGGCGCCATGATCGGGGCCTCCCTGTTGAGCGCGCGCCGCTTGGCTCGCCTGGTAGGTCGCTACCATGTCGTCCCATTGACGTCTGGCGAGATCCAGCCGTTCGCAGACGGTCTGCCGTACGGCCTCGCCGTCGAGATACCGTAGCGCGGTCTTGTGCTCCGTTCCGGCGATGCCGGCGAGCACGTGGGCAAGCTGGGTTTTCGTGAGTAACTGACCCATACGCGGGGTTAATCAGTAATCCCAGCGTAAGATCCGGTCAAAGCTTACTTTGCGAATAAGCCAACAATCACAAACGCTTACCTCGCGGGTAAGACTTACCTCGTGAGTAAGGCTTACCTCGCGAGTAAGACTTTACTTGCGCAAAGGCGACTTGGACTTTGGAAACCGCCGCGGGTCGGGGTCGGAGAACCGTTCCCTGTCGGCTGTGCTCCAGAGTTTGCCGAATTGATTGTTGAGCGCCTCGATGCGTGCGCTTTCGTCCATATGCTTCTCGGCGGACCCAAAAGCGCCGACGCTGGCGGCCACCTGGGCCGCAGCACGGATCCAGCCGCTAGCATGTCGACCACGTTTGCCCCACGTAATAGATCTCACGCACTGGTCAAAGTAATCGATGTCGAGCTTAGCAAAAGCGGGTTCGTAGTCAGTCAGGACGGGAACGGGCGTAAACCAGTGCAGATTTTCTGGTGTGCGCTCTGCGAAGTGTAGCCAGGTCAATGCACATTCACAGAACATCGCGAGGAATCGCAGTTTGATGGCCTCTTTTTCGCGCGGGTCCGGGACGTCCCTCATCACGTTGAGCGCGAGCGGTATTCTGGCGAGGCTGAGACGTTGACCAGTGCGTAATGCCGCCACGACATCACTTATCAGATCGTGCGCCTGACTCAATTCGTCATCTGTGACGTTTTCGGCGACAAGTTGACGCACAGATGCATGCCAGTCCCATTGCATGAGTGCGTGAAGTATCTGACGCGAGCATTTGCGAGCGGCGCGCGCGGCTTCCCACTCCTCGGGCGTCAGCACACTGCGTATCCGTTCGGCCACCGCGTCATCCGAGAGGGCGTCGTCGTGGTCGGGGTCGGTGCTCATGGTCAAGCGCGGAGGCTACCGGCGCGCGGGGGTCGTAGTCTAGGTTTGGCGGAGCGCGTTCCCGCGTGTTCTTCCCGTGGTTCTGCGTGTTCCTGCATGATCCGAGGAACACGGCGGCATGGTCGGATGTGTGTGCCCCTACGTGGTTGGTTTTCGTCTGCTCGGTGCTCGGTTCGTGTGGCGGTGTGTTCCTGCGTGTTTCCCGCGTGTTCCTGCGTGATCCGCTTGGCGTTCCGGTAGGGCCGGGGCGTGTGTTCCGTGTTCCCCGCCCCCTTAAGGGGCGGGAACACAGGAACACGACACAGCCCCGGACCGGAGGCGGAAGCCGGCTAAACAGAGAGGAGGGTTACAGTATGAGGGTTCGTGCGGCACACCGCCAAAGCACGCGGGATCTACGGGAAAGCTGCGAACAGTTTGGGGGCTCGTCGGGCGCAAGGGAGGCGACTTTCGCGCGAAGGTCGAGGCGCGCCGAGATCGTGGTGAACGGCGGAGACGTCGCTGGGGCGCAAGGCCGGGCCGATGTTGCCGCTCGCGAGCACGTCCTTCCTCGCCGCTCTTCTCGCCCGGCGGGTCGAGCGGAGCGCCGTGGTCCTCGGTGCGCCGTCGCCATCGCGAGACGGTTTCGTCCGGGAGCTCGTCGCGGCCCTGCGTGACGAGGTCGAGGTGGCGCTCGTGTCGGGCCCGAGGGCATCGCCCTGGTCGTGCTCGCGGCTCGCGTTTCTGTGGGCTGGGGGACGCCGGGGAACACGGGGAATGCCGGGCCTGCGCGGGAGCGTCGCCGGGTCGAGCGCGCCGGTCGCCTCGAAGGCGACGTCGCGGTCACCGTCCTGGTGCAGCTCTGCGCGCTCGCGGCGGCGATGTCGGTCGAGGACGAGCGGAACCTTGTCCATGTCCGTGCACATCGCCGTGTCCGTGCTGATCACGTCGAGACGTCCCGATGCGCGGAGCTCGCTGCGGTGGAGGGCATCGAGGGCGGCAGGCGTCGGGCGGACGAACGCATTTCGGGGCCGGTGTTGGGGCCTGGAATTCGTCGGGCCACGCGCCTCGGGCCGGCAGGACCTGCTCGGATGGGCCATGAAGCAGCGTCATCAGGAGCATCGGCAGCCAGAGCAACGCCGTGCGCAGGCGACGATTCCATCGGCGGGGTCGGTGGCGGCGAGGGCTGGGCTTGGGGGATTTTCGAGGTGTCATCCACCCAATGCCGGGCAATAGATAGATCACCGAGAAAATCGTCCTGGGCCTCGCGGATCGGCCTCCGCGAAACAGTGCGGGGGCTCGTCGGGCGCAAGGGAGGCGACTTTCGCGCGAAGGTCGAGGCGCGCCGAGATCGTGGTGAACGGCGGAGACGTCGCTGGGGCGCAAGGCCGGGCCGATGTTGCCGCTCGCGAGCACGTCCTTCCTCGCCGCTCTTCTCGCCCGGCGGGTCGAGCGGAGCGCCGTGGTCCTCGGTGCGTCGTCGCCGTCGAGGTGGCGCAGCTCATCGCCGTCGCCGTCGCCGTCATCAGCCGGGAGCTCGTCGCGGCCCTGCGCGGCGGTGTTGAGGTGGCGCTCGGCGCAGAGCCCCTCGAGCATCGCCATGGTCGGTGCGTCGAGCGCGCTCACGGAGCCTCGGATCCGTCAGGGAGCTCTGCCGCCGCTCGCGTTTCTGCCGGCGGCCTAGAACGACGAGGACCACGGAACCACAGCGCGTGCACCTCGCCTTCGTCCCGCGGCGCGGCGCGAGCGCGCCGACTTGCTCGAGGTGCCCGACGTTATCCGCAACGAGGTGGGGTCGAGCGCCGGGCGTGCGTTGCCCGGAGGGCGCGTGCGCCCCTCCTCGAAGCTGCCGGTCGGGCGGATCGGCGCGGCCTCGGAAGCCGTCACCATGGCCGTCGTGGCCGAGGAGCTCGACGCGATGGTCGTCGCCGTCGTTGCCATGGCGGAGCTGGGCGCGGTGGGACTGCTCGAGCAGCCGTCGCCATCGGGGCGGAGCACGGATGCTGAGTTACGTCCCGACGTGATGGGCGAGCCCGAAGGCCGTGACGATCGCCGTATCCGACGCCCTGACCATCGAGGCGAAGCTGCCGCCGAAACACGTTCGGGGCTTACGACCCGATGCACAAAAATGGAACAAGAACAAACGCGTTTCATTTTTGTGGCACACGGCGGCGCTGCGTGTGGTAGAAGGGGCCGACCTCATGAAGAACCTCGACTGCCTGAAGACTCCCAAGCACGTGCCGTTCACCTCCCTGTTCCTGGACCCGAACAATCCTCGCATCGCACCGACCGAGCCGCCGGGCTACGACGACGTGGCGGTTCTCACAGAGTCGGAGGTCCAGCGCGAGCTGGAAGACCTCATCGCCAAGAAATACGACACCGACCCGCTCGAGGCCGCGATCTTGGGCCAAGGCTGGGTGGGGCTCGATGCCATCGTCGTTTGGTCCCACCCCGATGACCCGAAGTGCAACATCGTCATCGAAGGCAACCGGCGTACGACCGCGCTGCGCCGGCTTCGCGTCACTCGACTCAAGAAAGAGCGCAAGCGGCTTGCCGACATGCAGGCCAAGCCTCGCAGCTTCACCGCCGAGGACCTCCGAGAGCAGACCCACCGGGTAAAGCAACTCGAGCAGATCGTCGCAGACACCGACGAGATCCGAGTCGTTCCAGTGAAGGCCGATACGCGCGAGGAGCTCGAGGCGATCATTCCGCGTATCACCGGCGTGCGTCATCTTGCGGGCGTCAAGGAATGGAAGAATTACGCCCAGGGGTTGTACGTTCACAACCGGTACGAGGCGCTGTTCCGGTCGAGATTCCCTGGGCAAAAGCTCCGGCTCGACCAACAGCTCGTCGAAGCGCTTGCAGCGGAGGTCTCGCTCAGCGACCTCGCCACGAAGCGAATGATCCAGACGGCGGCGACGTTCAGCCACTTCCGCCGGGAGTTTACGACCGAATTGCCCTCGGGCGAGAGTTTCGAGGAGGAGGACTTCTACCTCTTCGAGCTCATCGTCAAAAAGCCGTTCCTGCGGCAGAAGTTTGGAATGGCCGACGACGGGCTTCACCTGTCCGCGATGGGCGAAACTGCGCTCTTCAAGTGGGTCTTCGCCAAGCCCCGGCCGAACAAGGCTGAGGACAGCGATAATATTTTCTACCGCCATGAGAACCTGCTCATCTGGGACCAGATGCAGAAGTACGACCGGGAGCGCCATTCGAGTTTTGCCCTCGAGTTCGACACAGAAAATCCGGACACCGCGCCGCCCATGCGGATTGTCGAAGCCGAGTGGCGAACACACCAGGCAAAGCAATCGCCGGTGACGGTGATCGAGCGGCTCATCCGCGAGTTCCGACAGATGGAGCGGCAGACCGTGCGCGACTCCGCGGACTTCCTCGCCCCGCTGCTGCAGCAGCTTGCCGATGAGGTCGAGAGCCTGCGCGAGGAGATCAAGGTCCGAAATCGCCACCGCGGGCGCGGGGCGAAGGACGCTCGCTGATGGTCCGCCGCGTGATCTGGGAGCCGCCGGTGCGTCGGCTCGTGCGCGATGGGCTGGTGCCGCTCTTCTTCCGCGCCCGCAGTGTCCATGCGCTGACCGAGTTGCTCAACGACGCCCGCTTGGAGGGGACGCCGAAGATCCACCCGAATCGCGTCCATGCGCTCTTGTCCGAGGATGCACGGCGAGCCCTGAACGACCGTACGTTCGTCGCGATCGAGTCGGCGGCGGCCGCGGTGGGGGACGACCCGGACCCCACCACGACAGCGCAGTTCGTCGATGACGTCCGCGGACGTGTGCTCGCCCGGACGGGCGACGTTGTCGGGCCGGATGGGGCCGCGGAGCTCGCCAGTAACCTCGGCCTTCCCGCCGCGGTCGTCCGGCACATACTCGTCGAGGCCGGTCGCGTGGACGGCATGGCGTCGCCGACCACCGCGCCCGCGCACGGGGCGGCAGCCGCCCCGGTCCACGATGCGAAATCGGTCGACGACGTCCGCCGGCCGGACTGGTCCTTTCAGGACGACGCGATCCGAGCCTGCCGGCGCTGCCTCGCGCGGGCGCCGGGCCGCAAAATCGGGCTTATCATCCCGACCGGTGGCGGCAAGACACGGACCGCCCTGCGGCTCGTGTTGGAGGAGCTCGCGGCCGCGCCCGTCGACGCCCGCGTCTTGTGGGTCGCTCACCGCATCGAGTTGCTCAACCAAGCGAAGGAGGAGCTCGATGAGCTGAGGCGGGCCGGCGACTCCCCGCCCCTGCTCTTTGACCGGGTCGACTTCCGCATGATCAGCCAACTCGACGAGTACTTGCGGGCGATCGCGCCAGTGCTCGTCGTGGTCGACGAGGCGCATCACGCAGCCGCCGCTTCGTATGCCCCGGTTTTCGACACGCCACGGCCGCTACGCGGGCTGTTCCTCACGGCGACGCCGAACCGAACGGATGGACTTCCAATCAAAATCGACGAGATCGGCTACGCGATCACGTATCGCGAGCTGGCCGACCGCGGCGTCATCCTGATGCCGCGCTTCGAGCCGTTCCCAGTAGCCGATTTCGCGTGGGAGCCCGACGCTGTTCGTGAGCTCGCCGAAGAGGTTATCACCAGGGCGGACGGGCCCTACGTCAAGACGCTGGTCGTGGCGTCGACGATCGCCAAGGTCAAGGAGTTCTACGCGGCGTTGCTAGATGCACTCGCCCAATACGACAACCACCGTCTCGACCACGATGACGTCGGCTTCGTCGTGTCGGACGAGAACTCGCTGCGCGTACCGACCAACACCTTCCTGAAGGAGTTCCGGCTGAAGCCGCAGGCCATCCTCGTTTGCGCCGACATGCTGCTAGAGGGGTTCAACGATCCGACGATCAATGCGGTCGTCGTCACGTACCCGAGCGATAGCCTTATTCGGCTCATGCAGGCGGCGGGGCGGAGCGTGAGGTACGCGCCGGCCAAGCGCGCCGCGTACGTGCTTCAAGTGCGGAACGAAGCGCTCGCGTACTACTACGACGAGGGATGGCTCTATCAAGACATCAGCGACCTCCTGCGGCCGCGGCTCGACGAGCGCTTGTACGCGGACCTGCTCGACTTGCGGCAGCAGGTCGAGGCTGAGCTCAATCGGCATAACGTCGCCGACGCGGCGCGGGAGACGGTGCTGGACCGGCTTGACGCCCTGCACCCCGACGAGCCGTTCCGGCTGCTGTTCACTGGGCTACCGTACGTCGGGCCGCGCGACGATTTCGCAGCCGCAGCACGATGGAGCGTCGTTCCCTTCGCTGGCGCCGACGGCGACGTCTTCCGCCGCGTGTTCAACGACTTCTGTGCGCTCGGCGTGCCGACCGACGAGCCGAAAGCGTTCTTGGTGAAATACTTCGCACCGTCGGAGGAGCCGGGTTCGTACTGGCGTCTTCTATACAATATGTTGCTGGCGCTGTTTCAAGCCAAGGCGGAGATCAATGGCGGAAGCGACAATGGCCGGCCGTTCGTAAGGAACGGCTCGACCACCTGGCTGACGTACGTCACATTCCGACACCGGCCCGTCATTCCAGCACCTCTTGAGGCGTTTTTGACGACGTGCGTGAACCGGTCGGCCGTGCTGGCCGACTACCTCGCCGACAAGGCCCGATGGAGCGCGGTGGCACGGATCGAGCTGCCACTCGGCGGTCACCTCGCGTGGTTGCTGACACCCGCGCAGGCCGCCTGGGCCCTAGACGCGCGGGCTAACGCGTTGGCGGTGCTGCGAACGGCTGATCCGGTCGACGTGTTTGCCGCCCTCGACGGCTGGCGCGGGCGGCTTCCGAGCTCGCCGGTGCCGCTGCTACTCCTGCGGCGTTTTGACGAGCTTCTTAGCGAGGAGAACTTTGGCCGCAACTGGCTGACGCTCGCAGCATCGTAGGGCCTCGCGCGACCTCTCGCCGCGCGGGAATAGGGGCACCGCGGGGATACGCACGCGAGCGCAATAGATACGCCGTATATAGCCACAACGCATTGGCATGCCAAGAAGGGCGTGGCGAGCAGGAACACGAGCATTCTTACCGGAGGGTGGATCGCCGTGGTCCTGGACGTCGTGCCCCACGTCGGCGGCATCGCCCGGGAGCTCGTCGCGGCCCTGCGCCGCGGGGTCGAGGTGGCGTCGACCTCGGGCCCGAGGGCATCGCCCTGGTCCTGCCCGTCGCTCGCGTTCCTGCCGGCCGGGGAACGCCTGGGAACGCCGGGAACGCCGGGCCTGCTCGCGAGCGTCGCCGGGGTCGAGGGCCGCGGGGTCGAGCGCGAAGGCGCGTCGATGGGCCCGAGGCATCCCCGGCGAGGTGGGGTCGAGGGCCGGCGTTACGCTCGGACGAACCATTGCGAGGGACGTGGGTCGCGAGGGTGCCTCGAACAGTTTGGGGGCTCGTCGGGCGCAAGGGAGGCGACTTTCGCGCGACGGCCGGCGCGGCGCGGAAACGTCGGGAACGTCGGGGACGGCGAAGGGGACGAGGGCCGGGCCGTTCCTCGAGGCGCAAGCTCGGTATCATCACGCTGTAGGGGGGATACGGCAGCGTCCGGTGCGCTGGGGACAGCTTCCATGCGCGGGGCGGAATGGCGGTTCATTTCCCTGAAAGCGCACAACCCACCGAGGGACGCAAGATTCCTTGATTTCATGGCTATTGAGATCCATGATGCCGTATATCTGAATAGACACGAATGTCGTGACTAGAATTCATCCAGGGGACAGGGGCGCCATGAACATCCGAAAGTATCTCGTGGCCGCAAGGCTGGCGGTCGGGACGATCGCGACCCTTACGTTCTCCGGCCCGGCGCAGGCCGACCACCCCCCGATCTGCGGGCTCGTCGTCTTCGACCGACAGCAGGGCCCCGACACCGTCTACCGGGGTGTTGCGTACGGCTCGATCACCATCGTGATCTCCGAGAGTGGGCGCGTCGTCGCCGCCGCGACAGTAAACGTCACGCCCGGCGGCCTCATCGTGTTGCGCCCGGGGCAGGGCTTCACTTGCCGGTAACGCTGGATCAACGAAGGAAGGAGCAACATTCATGAACATCAAAGGCCTCTTCCGAACGGTCGCGATCATGGCGCTGCCCACAGCGGCGCTGGCTATCGGGCCGTCGACGGAAGCGAAGACGTCGTTCGAGATCGAGGCGAAGGCGGAGACTTCGGCTATCATGGACAGCGCGACGCGGGCGTCCGCGTGGACGTGCAGCGACACCTGTGGCGATCAGCGGTTCTGCTGCACCAACGGCACGAGCAAGTGGTGCTGCCCGAACGGGACGTACTGCGTTGACACGAACCAGGGCTGCGCGCGTTAGGAACCGGCGCGGGCTCGAAGGCCTGGACATGTACGTCGCTCCAAACCCGCTCCGCGAGGGCCACATGCCGGCTTCTACGCTCCCCTCGTCGCTCTAGCTCGTCCTGCCGTGGCAAGCGGAGCGGCGTGGCCGTGGCCGTGCTCCTCGCTTCGGGGGCCCTCGGGGCCATGCTCAGAGCATCGTCCTGTCGGCGTCGAGGGTCCGGGGGATGCCGGGGCCGGGCCGATGTTGCCGCTCGCGAGCACGTCCTTCCTCGCCGCTCTTCTCGCCCGGCGGGTCGAGCGGAGCGCCGTGGTCCTCGGTGCGCCGTCGCCATCGCGAGACGGTTTCGTCCGGGAGCTCGTCGCGGCCCTGCGTGACGAGGTCGAGGTGGCGCTCGTGTCGGGCCCGAGGGCATCGCCCTGGTCGTGCTCGCGGCTCGCGTTTCTGCGGGCTGAGGAACGCCGGGGAACACGGGGAACGCCGGGCCTGCGCGGGAGCGTCGCCGGGTCGAGCGCGCCGGTCGCCTCGAAGGCGACGTCGCGGTCACCGTCCTGGTGCAGCTCTGCGCGCTCGCGGCGGCGATGTCGGTCGAGGACGAGCGGGGCCTTGTCCATGTCCGTGCACATCGCTGTGTCCGTGCTGATCACGTCGAGACGTCCCGATGCGCGGAGCTCGCTGCGGTGGAGGGCATCGAGGGCGGCAGGCGTCGGGCGGACGAACGCATTTCGGGGCCGGTATTGGGGCCTGGAATTCGTCGGGCCACGCGCCTCGGGCCGGCAGGACCTGCTCGGATGGGCCATGAAGCAGCGTCATCAGGAGCATCGGCAGCCAGAGCAACGCCGTGCGCAGGCGACGATTCCATCGGCGGGGTCGGTGGTGGCGGGGGCTGGGCTTGGGGGATTTTCGAGGTGTCATCCACCCAATGCCGGGCAATAGATAGATCACCGAGAAAATCGGCCTGGGCCTCGCAGATCGGCCTCCGCGAACAGTGCGGGGGCTCGTCGGGCGCAAGGGAGGCGACTTTCGCGCGACGGTCGAGGCGCGCCGGGATCGTGGTGAACGGCGGAAACGTCGCCGGGGTCGAGGGCCGGGGCCGGCGTTGCCGCTCGCGAGCCCGCCTTCCTCGCCGTCGTCTTCCCGCCGTGCGGAGTCGAGGTGATCGCCGTGGTCCTGGACGTCGTGCCTCACGTCGGCGGCATCGGCCGGGAGCTCGTCGTGGTCGAGGTCCGCGGGGTCGAGGTGGCGTCGACCTCGGGCCCGAGGGCATCGCCCTGCTCGCGCCGCCGCTCGCGGTCCTGCCGGCCGGGGAACGCCGGGGACCACGGGGAACGCAGGGCCGGCGGGTCGAGGGCGCCGGGGTCGAGGTCCGCGGGGTCGAGGGCGCCGGTCGCCTCGATGGCCCCGACGTCATCATCGGCGAGGGGCGGGTCGAGGGCCGGGGTTACGAGAGAGCACGTCGCTTTTTTTTTCGATCGATCCCGGCCGCGATATATGAGGGAAACGATGGGAAACTTCGCTGACGCTGATGAACGTGACGCTGCGCAAGAACAGCTACCGCAGAACGACGAATCCGAGAAATGCCAACACGGAGAGGATGAGTCTGCTTGTACCCAGGCATGCGCCTGCGGGCATGGTTGTAATGATCACACCGTCCAAGACCGTCGCGACGACGCGGCGCCACATCCCGCATGCTCCGCTCCCGATTGCCAGTGCGAGGGGTTCAGTCAGTAGTCGGTGAACCATGAACAGCTCCGTTTGACGTTCACGACGCAGCGGAGCACACTGTTTCCATGGTTCGCTTCGACGCTCCGGACGGTGCCAGGTTCGCCACGTCATGCCCCGGCGAGGGGTGGGTTTCCGTCGGCTGGACGCGCCTTGACGCGTGGCGAGGGACCACGGGCTACCGGGAGCTTGCTGCGCGTCTCGGGTGTAGTCCGGGCCTGCTGACGGGCTGGAAACAAGGCCGAACGCCAGCGGCGCCGTACCTCGAAAAGCTCGAAGCCCTGGCAGACATCCCCCCGATCGCGTGGTCCTGGTGGACACGTACCGGCGAGGGGAAGGCGCCGCTTTCCGATGCTCCGCGCACGGAAGCGGAAGCGCCGCCGCCGTCCGATGCCCCGCGCGATGCGCCGCCCGTCCTGGGGACGACCGCGGAGGAGCTGCGGGCGAGCGTCGCACGGCTGACGAAAATCCTACAGACGGGCAAGCTCTCCCCCGCGCAGATCGCGACGCTGGAAGGGAAGCGGATCACCGCTCTTTCGACGCTCGCCAGGCTCGAACAGGCGGGATCGATCGAGCATCACCCCGAGTTTGACGGGGCCGTGGCCGATCTTGTCGAGGCCGTCTACTCCGTGATCCCCGATCCTTCGCTCGGTCCGCAGATCGCCGACCGTTTCGATGCTCTACAGGCCAAGCGCCACGGGCGCGAGCCCCGACGAAACGCCGCGTAAACGGACCTGCAACGCGAGAACGAACGCCGAAACGCTCGCATCCGTGCGGCAAACAACGTCGAGCGCTGAACCAGCCACGGGGCGTGACCTCGCGCACGTGCGGCGCGGTCGCCTGCAAGGTGCCCGATCGGCTCACGTTCCGCGGGGCCGCTCGCCCGTCCGATGCGCCCCTCCGCCTTTCGGTGAGGTAGCAGGCGAGGGGCCCGTCTCACCCCGCATCGGCCGTTGCCTCTACCCCCATTTGCGGTGGATGCGCCGCCTTGCCATCCATGTTACAGTATCTCGACATTATTCCAAGGCATAACACTATGACGTATCTCGAAAGAATGGTCACAGCCCTGGCAATGGCGTCGCCGTGGTGTATGGCTGCAAGATACGCAGACCTGGCTCACTGCATCGAGGCGTCGATGGGGGGCGTTGGAGCTCTCAAGAAGCATCGGATAGACGCGAGACCGCTCCCGTGTGTCGTCGTCGCCGGCAATCCGCGCGCGGGCGAACAAGGCTACGTTCACGCCCTTGGTCACACTGCCGAGAGTGCATACGAATGGTTTTGTTCACATACCGAACCTGGCGACGAGCCTCCGCCCGCCTTTGAGGAATGGAAAACCGGGGTTTCGTTTCCGGCATCGTCGCTCCACCTGATCATCGAGGCCAAGCACTGTGGGAAGCGTGCGTTGATCGACCTGACCGCCGGGAAGATCCACGAGGCAAGCGCAGGACAGATCGACGTCCCGCCCGTCGTAGTTTACTATGGCGAGGGCTGGCCGGACCTTGATCTTGACAATGACAGCTATCTCAGTTATGCCGCAAGCCCCTACCGCGAGATCACGCGGGCTCCATGGCGCGATCACGACTTCAGTGGAGTCATCGGTGATATGGTCGATGTGATGGGTGTTGCCCTACGGTGTAATCTGGATCGAGATCGATTTCGCAGAGAAATCGTACGAATCGCGCAACTTCAAGGCGTGCAGCTCAAGTAGCTGCGTGTACGCGCACTGGAGATCACCTCTCTGCGCCTTGACTTCTGCTTGTGAGTCGCCGCGCGTCTCTCGCCGTTGATTACGCCCCCGCGTCGGTAACGGTTTGAGAGGTCCTACGGCCCCGGGGTAGCCGGTGTCCACCTCGCCGGTCTGTGCCCTGCGAGGCTCCGTCTGTCATGCAGGCGAGGGCCGCCATCCCATCCGCCTCCCCCGTCCGTGCCTCGTGAGCCTCCTCGGCGTAGCAGGGGAGGGCCAGCGGGCCGGATATCCGTCGGAAAAATATCTGTCAATTGCCCCGATGCGGCCCGTTCGTGCGTCGTGAATATGCGCGATCAAAGCCGTTGTGGCGCGTGACGCCATATCATTCCCGTATGATAATGTGCCAAGAAAAACGTTCGTCCTGCGCTAAAATGGCTTGAACTCGCCACGCGAGCGCTCGTAAATCTAGCTCAGGCCGCCCCACGCGGTCCGGGAGCGATGCACAATGCAGCGCAAAGGACCCGAGCGCCCACCGGGCGCGAGCGGGATAGGACACGTCTACGCCGAATGCCGGGAGCGTTTAATCGTGGCGCTGCTCCGGTGCGGCGTACGTGAGGTCGACGCGCCCGATGTGCTGCACGAGGTTTTCGCCACGTATGCGCGGCGGGTAGCCGAGGGCGTACCTATCAAGCGGCCGACCGACTATCTCCGGCGGATCGCTTTTGGGCACGCCGCGAACTATCGCAGGCTCCACCGCTGGCATGTCGAGGTGACGACGAGCCCCGGGCGCATCGAGGAAGCTCCGGATCCTTCCCCCTCGCCGGAGGAGCGCGCCGCGCTTGCGGAATGGTGCGACCGCGCCGGGCGGCTGCCGCCCGGCGAGCGCGCCGCGCTGCGGCTCCACCTCGAAGGCTATTCGATCGATGAGATAGCGCGCAGGCTCGAAACCTCGCGCGCTACCGCTTGGAAACGATTGTCCAGCGCCCGCAAGGCGCTTGCACGAGGAAGGTAATAGCGTGAAAAAGCAAGAAAACAACGATGCCAGGATCCACTACTACCCCGACGGCCGGATCATGGTCGAGATTCCCTACGAGATCGACGGCCGAACGGCCTTTCTCGTGTTCTTGCAGGAGCGGCCGGATCTGCACTTCGCAGGATTCTTCCACGACGCTCTGACGGACCGACCGGGCCTCTTGCGACGCGAGAAGATCGCGCCCGGTGACATCCCCAATTCCGACAACGTGCGGAATCGGGCGCGGACGATTGCGGGCCGAGCGATTGCACAAGGACCGTTGCAGCGGCTCATCCGTGCCGTGGTCCGATGCTTCTACGGGGGCGCCGATTACTGGCATTGCCTGAACGACAACCACGACTTGCGCGACGTCGAGGTCAAGGCCGACGATCTGCCGCCGTCGTCGGGGCCGATCTCGGGGGTTCCGCAGTCCGGGCCCGTCTCCACCGCGCCGTCCACCGATCGCAGCGATCCGCCCGTTCCCTCGTCCACGCGTCGCCCGTCTCGGTCATGAGTAACGCTCGCGTTTTCATGGAAAACCGCATATCCCCGACTGCGGAAGACTTCGGCGTAAGCATTCCGCTTCCGGCTCCCTCTTCCTTGGTCACGTCGGCGTTGCGGTCGCGGCCGTTGCCGCGCCTGCTCGTGCATCGATTCCAGCGGCGGACATCGGCTGAGATCCACTTGTCCACGCGCTTCGGGTTTCTCGTGCTCGTATTCGCACAACGAGGCCGACGCGACCCGAGGCTCCTGGATCTCTTCGCCGATTGCTACCGCGGTCGCCGATTCCTGGCACGGGGGCGGGTGTTCAATGGCGATGCTCGATTGGCCGTGTGCGGCGTGGCTGCCGCGTATATGCCGCTCGTAACGAACGCGGTTCAATGGGCGAGCCGTCAAACCGGCCGCCCGCCGTGCTGGTCGCCCCTGGGTTACCATGCGATATGCTGGGCTCGCAACCACGGGACGCAGCCCACCTTGGCCGAGCTCTCACGGTAGCGGCGCGAGCCAAAGCGGTAGGGCTTTCGAGCCTGGACGGGGAAGAGGCGCCCGGGCGAGCCTCACGCGCTCGCCCGGGGCCACGGGCGCGGCCTACGCCTTGCGCCCCTTGCGCGTGCTCTTGACGCCCGATGCCGGCGCATCCTGGCCAGTCGTCGGGGGCTCGCCGAGCAGAGCGTCTAGCGCTCGCATAGCGCGCCTCGCCCCTTCGACGTCGCCTGCCTTGATTGACGCGTCCAGGGCTGTCCGGAGGGCCGCGGTAGCGGCGTCCAAGGGGTTCGTCGGGGGAGCCGCGGGCCCCTCGCGTTCTTGTCGGGATTCTGTCACGCTACCAGGAATCGCGGGGTTAGCCTCTCCGATCGCCATGGGTGGACCGACTGAAAGATCCTCGTTTCCCGTGGGTTCTAGCTCGATCGGGTCGATCTCGTACTTTGGAGAAGGCGATGGCGCGGGACCTGGGGATCACAAAAGAGCTTGACAAGATTCCGTCGGTGATCTTGACGGTGGCGGAGCACCGTAGGTTCAACACCCTGTTCAGAAACGCCAAACCGGACATCCATAGCGTCGGTGACCTATGGAAGGTTTATGAGGAAGCATATAAGGATTTTCCGCACTGGCTCAATGCCATCAAGCCGTACTTCGGGAAGTAACATGAGACATCGAGGCACGATATGAGGACCGAGGTCCGAATCTGGATGATGAACTTCCGCATCCCGGGAGGACCGCTGACGATCCTCGGACCTTCGGGCTGCGGTTCTGACGTGGCCGTCTTCGATGAGGTGGCGGATACCACGACCATCACGCTCGACGAGACGGACGAACGCGTGCACCGACTCTTGAGCGTCCTCGAGGAGCGCGGCATCACAGCTTGGTGGGAATCGCGCTACGACTGCTTCACCGATGACGAGCTCGAAGCCGCGCGCCTGATCCTCATGGCCGCCCACAGCATCCTGGATGGTATTTTCGCGGGTCCGCGGGTGGGGACCCGGTACGACATGTCCGAGGCGTGCAAGCTCTGCGGCGCAGGAGCACGGCAGACATCCGCGATGGTGGTCGATGGAGAAAGTCTCCACCTCCTCGAGGCGAAACGCACGATACATACCTGTTACAACGACATCCTCGTCGACGAAAAGCTGGCCGGCGCGCTCGCGGAGAGCGGTGCCACGGGGATCTCCTTCCGGGGTGTCTTCGCGGCGTTCGAGAAGCGGGGCCATTTTCAGCTCCCGTGGCGGCAGCTCTGCGCGACGCACACGCTGCCTCGCATGTCGCCGCGTTCGACCGGGATCCAACCCTACAAGTCATGCTCTTGCGGGCGGAGCAGCTTCCTCACGCCGAGCAAATTCCCCACCCGTCTCGTGTACCGCGCGGCGGACGTCGCCGATAGCCGCGACGTCAACGTGACCTGGGAATGGTTTGGCGAAGTAAAGTTCAACGGCGACGTTTACGACTCCGTCCTCCCGTACCCCATGTTCCTCGTCACCCCGAAGATCTGGCGCATCTTCCAGGGCGCAGGCGTCACCGGGTTCGACTGGATCCCGATCCAGGTTGTGGACGAATAGGTCTGCCGCGCTCGCTACCCCTCGTCCTCGCCGTCCTCATTTGCGGTCTCACCCAGCCAAAATTCGAAGGGGTTGAAATTCGGATCCTTCTTACGCTCCTCCCAGCGCTCCTTGATGCGTTGGAATTCCGCCTCTTCTTCCGCTAGCACCTTCAGGAGCCCGTCCATCGTCTTCCACTTGGCATGCACCGACGCCTCGATGTCCGTGTAGCCCTGCGCGCGCAGCCACGCGGTCACCGCGAGCGCCCCCGCGAGCGGATTCCGGAAGGGGAGGTCGAGCGCGACCGATCCCTCCTCTTTCTCCACGCGCGCGTCGGTGAAGGAGTCCAGCGTCGCATCACAGTCCTCGTCGCCTTCGAGCGCGGGATCCTTGCACTTCGCTCCCCAAGGCGGCGTCTTCCGTTTCTCCGTGAGATACGCCTGGAGGGCCCGCTCCGCCTTCCGGTTTCGACCACGCGCCGAGATACGTAGCGGGATGGCCCCGTTGTACATCTGATCGAGCTCGGTCGCGCCCGCGCCGGCCAGAAACTCTCGAATCTGCTTTACCGGCAACGTGAGGCAATAAGGATGGTACACGACGACGGCATGGCCTATCGTCCTCGCGGAGAGCGCCGGGCCACCTTCGCCGATCGATTCCCAGTTCATCCCCGCATCCTTGCCGCTCCAATCGACGCCATGAGCTTCGCCGAACGCCCGGAGCGGCGGCGAGGGAAGGTATGCGAGCGGCTCGCCCCCCTCGTGGTCGCGCCACTGCTCCGCGCCCAGGCTCCCCAGATACGCATCGTGCGCCCGCGCGACCTCCGCGAGCTCCTTCGCCGCCCGCCGCGCCGCCTCCTCGTCGCAGAAGCGTGCGACCACGATCCAACTGCCGCTGTTGTTGCTGGCGAACCCGCGCCAAACCCACGCCGTCTCCTCGCGCGGCACCTCCTGCGCGCGCGCCGAAAAGAGCCCGCGCGTGCACCCGCGCACCTCGGCGTGCGGGCGCTCGGCGCGCATCTCCGTGTAGATGCGCTGGAGGTCCTCGAACGTGTCGAACGGGATCCGGCGCTGCTGAAAGGAGCAGACCTGCACCGCGCGATCCGGGGTGATCGCGAGGAACTCGTCCCCGGCCCCGCAATCGGGGAGATCGAAGAGCTTGGGGACATCGGGCAGGTGGGGCACGAGGCAGACGTCGAAGCGCACGGGGAGGCCTTCGAGCCGGCGGAGCGCGCGGCGGAGGAGCGTGAGGTCGTTCTCCGCGAGATGAAGCGAGGGATCGGGGCCCTTGTATCCGAGGAGCAGGACGTTGTTCGCGCCTGCTGCGAGGCTGTCCTGCACGAGCGGCTCGATCAGGCCCACGTTCGCGGGGGTGACGAGCACATTGAGGCCGACGCGGAAGCCGCGGAGCCGTCGCAGGGTGGCGCGGTACTGGTTGTCCGGGTACGCCGAGACGCGGAGCTCGGAGACGAGCGGGCGGAGCTCGGTGAGGACGGCGTCGGTCAGGAAGGTGCCGTTGGTCGTGAAGCCGAGCCCGAGCGGCGTCGTTTCGCGGAGGTTTCGCAGCAGGGGCACGAAGTCCTTGAAGAGCAAGGGCTCGCCGCCACCGAAGGCGACTTCGAGGACGCCCCACGCCGCTGCTTTCTGGAGGAGGTCGAGCAGGAAGGGGGCGTCGAGCAAGCTCCTCGCGTTCTTGTCGCGATAGCAGAAGCCGCAGCGGAGGTTGCACGCGGTCAGGAGGCCGATCTGGAGGATACGCGGGGCGCGCTTTCGCACGTGGGCGGTGGAGGGTCCACGGCGGAGGACGAGCGTGCCGGTGTCGCGGTGAAAGCGGAGGAAGCCGCCGTCGACGTTCGTCTGTGTCCAGCCGGCGGGGGGAGGGGAGGGAGCGACGGGGTTCGAGGGGGGCATGCGTCCGCTGGTTTGTCCAGGGACGTGCGGGCGTCAATCGGAAATGCGCGCTGCTGCGGCGCTCGACGAGGGGAAGTCGCTTTGGGACCCCTGCACGAAAAGCCGCCGGCTTTCCCTCCTCACCTCACCACGAACGGATCCCGATCCGCCCCGCTCACGAACACGGGCAGCCCCGGCAGCGCACCGGCAATGCGCTCCCGAATGCGCGGCAGCACGGCCCGCTCGCTGTTCGAATGCAGCGCGCACACGACCGTCATTCCGAGCTTCGCCGCCCGCAGCGCGTCGTGGTGCCGCATCTCGCCCGTCAGGTAGAGCTCTGCTCCTTGCCCGAGCGCGTCCTCCACCATTGCGCCCGCCGCGCCTGCGCTCGCCGCCACCGTGCGCACGGGCCCCGTCGTCGGCCCTGCCACGAGCAATGCCTCGATCCCGAGGCCGCGCTTGATTCGTTCCAGCAGCTCCTCGCGCGGCACGGCCGCTTCGAGCTCGCCGATGCGCCCGAGCCCGAGCGATTCCCCTTCCGGCGCCGGTCCGAATTTCGCGCCCGGCGCGCGCATCGGCCGGCGCGCGGGCAGCCCGCGGCCGAGGCCGAGCACGTCGGCCAAGAGATCGTTCGTCCCGCCCTCGGCCACGTCGAGCGCCGTGTGCGGCGAGTAAATGGCGATCCCGTCCCGGATCGCCTCGAAGATCGGCCCCGGCGCGACCACGCGCTTCATCGCCTCGAAGATCGGCGGGTGATACGAATACACGAGCTCCGCGCCCTTCTCGCGCGCCTCCGCGGCCACGCCGGGCGTGTAATCGATGCAGAGCAGCGCCGCGCGGATCTCCGCGGCCGGATCCCCGACGAGCAGGCCCACGTTGTCCCAGCCCTCGGCGAGCCGGAGAGGGGCGATCGATTCCAGCACGGGGAGCACGTCGGAGAGGCGCATGCATCCGCTCTTATCACAAAGCCCGCCCCCGCCGCGCGCTTTTGCGCTACCAGAGGGCCATGCCCGAGGCGCCCCCCGCTCGTATCGTCGTCTACGCCTCCGATCACGGCTTCGGCCACGCCGCCCGCATGCTCGCGCTCGCGTCGCGCCTCGCCGAGGACGTCGCCCCCGTCACGCTCTGCGCGGGCGCCGCCGCGCCCATGATCCGCGCCGCTTTGCCCTTCCTCCCCGCGCCCGTCGACGTCGCGTTTGCCTCGCTCGATCCCGGCCTCGCCCCGCGCCCCGGCGCCCTCGACTTCGACCTCGACCGCTCCCGCGAGGCCCTCGCCGCGTGGCGCGCCGATCTCCCCCGCCTCGTCGCGATCGAGGCCGAGCGCCTCGTGTCCCTCGGCGCCGCGCTCGTCGTCGCCGACGTCCCCGCCGCCGCGATCCTCGCCGCCGAGCGCGCGCGGATCCCCGCCGTCGTCTGCTCGAACTTCACCTGGCTCGACATGTACGCGGGGCGATTCGGCGCCGAGCTCGACGCGATCCTCGGAGACGCGTATGCCCGCGCCCGCCTCGGGTATCGCCTTCGCCTCGGCGCAATGCCGCTCGCGGGCCTCTCCGCCATTCACGACATCGACGGCGTCCTCGCGCGCCACCCGCGCCGCGATCGCGCCGCTGTCCGCCGCGAGCTCGGCGTCTCCGACGGCGACCTCCTCCTCGGCCTCGGCCTCGGCGGCAGCCTCGACGTCGTCCTGTACGACGTCCTCTCCGCCGCCGCGCCCGCCTCGGGCGTACGGCTCCTCGCGCCTTCCCACGCCGCCGATCCTCCTCGGCGCGGCCCGCTCGTCCATTTCCCCGCGATCACGCCCGACCCGCAGAGTTATTTCGGCGCCTGTGACCTCGTCCTCGCGAAAGCCGGGTATTCGACCCTCGCCGAGGCCGCCATCGCCGGCGTACCGCTCGCCGTCTTCCCGCTGCACGAAAGCCCCGAATCGGTGCGCCTCGCCCTCGACGTCGAGGCGATCGGCCTTGGCGTGCGGCTCGCGGACGAGGCGGAAGCGCGCGCTGCGTTATCGCGCCCCGAAGCTCTCTTCGACGCTGCGCGTCGTGCGTGCCGCGGGCCTTTGCCTGACGCGGCGCCCGCGCTTGCCGCGGCGCTCCGTGGGCTTCTGCCCTGAGCGCTCACCAAAAAGGGGTTTTCAAAGGGGCCGTGCGCGTGTAAACTCGGGGCCATTCTTCGCGAAGCGGGAGGAACTCTTCCATGGGATACGACATTGCGCAGGTGGCCCGGAACTACGAGCAGATGCAAGGCCGGGAGATCTCCTATGCCGAGATGAAGTGCAACCAGTTCGTCGTCGCCGTGCTGCGGGCCTCGGTGAACCCGAAGTTCCCTTACATGCTGGCGAACGACTTCGGGAGCTCGCCCTACTTCCAGAAGGTGACCGAGCCCCAGGCCGGTGACCTCGTCCACTGGCCCGGGCACATCGGCATCGTGCTCGACCCAGATCAGGGCACGTTCATCGGCTCGCAGACCTCGACGGGCGTGGCCGAGGCGAACTACAAGAAGGGCTACTGGAACGGCTCGTACGGCGGCAAGAAGCCGGACTCGTTCCTGCGGTACACCGGCTTCTGATCCACGCATGACGCGCCCCCGCCTCGACGTCGATCTCCAGCAGGTGATCGACGATGTCCGCGCGGGGCGCCCCGTCTCCGATCGCGCCTTCGACCAGCTCTTCCCCGAGCCGATCCGACGCGTCTCGTCGCGCTTCTGGACCCCCCTCGTCGTCGCCCGCAAGGTGAGCCGCCTCCTCGCCGAGGAAGGCGGCCCCGTGCTCGACGTCGGCGCGGGCGTGGGCAAGCTCTGCCTCGCGGGCGCGCTCACGACCGACGCGGTGTTCCATGGGATCGAGCACCGCGCCGCCCTCGTCGAAACCGCGAGGGAAGTCATCGACGCGCTCGGGCTCACAGGCCGCGCCGAGGTGCGTCAAGGCTCGCTCGACGATATCGATTGGAATGCGTACCGGGCGTATTATTTCTGCAATCCGTTCGAGGAGAACATTTTCCCCGAGGCGAGGCGGCTCGACGACGCGATCCCGCTGACCGAGGAGCGTTTTCAGAAGGACACGGCGCGGGTGGAAGCGGCGCTCGACGCGGCGCCGGTGGGCACGCGGATCGTGACGTTCCACGGGCTCGGGGCGCGCGTGCCGGCGACGTACCGGAAATACCCCGAGCGCACGGCCGGGACGGCCTTCCTCAATTTGTGGATCAAGGTCGACGCCGGGAGCGCGGGCGGGGAGGGGACGTTCGACGGGTGGATCGCGGGGCGCTGAGCCCTATTTGCGCCGCGCGAGCGCCCACGCGACGCCTGCTTGCATCGTCGACAGCGTGACGATGCCTTCGAGGCGCGCATCCATTTCGATCATGGCCTGCGCCATGGCCGGCTTCACGCCCGTGAGCACCACGCGCGCGCCGAGCAGACGCACGGCCCCGGCGGCGTCCACGAGCAGGCGCACCACCTCGCCGTCGACCGTCGTGACGCCCGTCACGTCGAGCAGCACCACGGCGACCTGGCGCTCGGAGACGCCGTGGAGCAACGAATCGAGCGCTTGCGCGGCGCGCGCGCCGTCGATGCGGCCGATGAGGGGCATCGCGAGGACACGTTCGGCGAGCGGCAGGAGCGGCGCGCCGAGCTCGCGCAGGGTCGCGGCCTGCGCTTGTCGTTCCTCCTCCAGGCGCTCGGCGCGGCGCGCGCCGGTGACGTCCCAGTAGATGCCCATCGAGCCGATGATCGCGCCCTCCGGGTCCCGCACGGGCGCCTTCTTGACCTCCACATACCGCGAGCCCCCGGCGGCGGGCGCTTTGTGCTCCTCGACGCCCTGAAAGACTTCGCCGGTCTGGACCACGTGCCGGTCGTCGGCGTCGTATTTCTCCGCGAGCGCGCGCGGGTAATAATCGTAGACCGTCTTGCCGAGCGCCTCTTCGAGCCCGGACCCGACGCTCGCGAGCAGCGCTGCATTGGCCCAGACGCAGCGCCCTTCGCGATCTTTGCGGTAGAGGCTGAGCGGCAGCTCGTCGGCGAGCGCGCGGAAAAAACCGAGCTCGTCCTCGAGCGCGCGCACCTTCTCCTCGAGCGCGCGCACGAGCGCGCCCTCCTCCGCAAAAGACCCTTCGCCCTCTTCGGTCGCCTCGACCTTCTCGCTCATGATCCTCTCACCTTGGGCGCCCGTGTCGCATGCATGCGTGGGGATGGGAAGAGGAAACGACAGGGCGCGCGCGCGGGCCACGACGCGTGAATGGGCCTGGGATTCGGCTTTGCGGGAAAGCTTGGAGGGTCAGGTGTCCGTTGACGAAGGCCCGCGGCGGTGATGCTATCGACGCTGCCATGCGACCCCCGAGCAGGCTTGTGGAGCGCCTCCTCTCGTTTTTCCGGCGGCGATGGATCGCCCTGACGACGACCCTCCTCGTCGTGACGCCGGCGCTCGTGGACCTGCTCTCGTCGATCAAGACGGCCCCCTTTCACTGGATGGCCATCGACACCTATTATTACCTCACCATCGGCAGGAACCTCGCGCGGACCGGCAGGTTTTCCTACGACGGCGAGCACACGACGAACGGGTTCCATCCGCTCTGGCAGGTCTTCATCGGTTTTTCCGAATTCGTGCGCGAGAAGGCCGGGCTCGGCGACATCGGCCTCTTTCTGGCCGTGCTGGGGAGCGTGATCGCGGTGGGGGGCGCGACGTGGCTCCTCGGCATGACGCTGCTCCGCGCGCGCCGCCTGACGCCGGGCTTCGTCTTGCTGCCCGTCGGCGTGTATCCGCTCCTCGTCCTTCCTCTCTGGATGTTCGGCCTCGGGCTCATCGAAAAGGCCCGTGTGCCCCACTGGAGGCTCCCCGTGTTCGGGACGCCGTGGAGCTACATGAATGGCATGGAGAGCGGGCTTTGCCTCTTGCTCTTCGCGCTCTCCCTCTTCCTCGCGACCTCCCGCGGGGCCCTTCATTCGACGCGGGCGGGGGCGTACGTCGGGGCGGCGCTCGCGGCGTTCACGCTCGCGCGCCTCGATCACGGGCTCATCGCCGCGCCCATGCTGGCGGGGTATTGCTTTGCGTGCCTGCGTCGAGGCGGCCGGCGGGAGGCGGCCGGCGCGGCGGTCCTCGCGTTCGCCCTGCTGCTCCTGCCTTACCTCTTGATCAACCGGATCCATTTCGGTTCGTTCATGCCGATCAGCGGGGCCGCGAAGACGACCTTCCCGGCGTGGAACCCGGAGCACGCGCACCTCATCAAGGTCCTCTTCCAGGGCGCATTGAAAAACTCGCCGTGGTGGCTGCCGAATGCGTGCCGTGAAGCGCAGATCGTCCTGCCGCCGATTCTCTCCGTGGTTTACATCCTGCTCGTGGTCCTGCGCCGTCGCAGGGCGACGAGGCTCGACGTCATGCTCGCATTCGCCGCGCTGGGCGTCATTGCCCTCGGCGCTTACAACTTCTGCTTCGGGCTCTATCTGCACCAGGGCTACTGGTATTTCCCCGTCTCCACGCTGCTCCCCACGCTGTTCGTCCTGTCGTTCCGCCTCCCGCGGCGCTGCTTCCTCTCCCTCGCCGCGCCGCGACCCTCGACGGGGAAGATCTTGGCCTCTGCCGTCGCGATGGCGCTCGGCCTCGCGTTTTTCTTCAAATACCACCGGCACGTCGAGTACAACGCAGACTTCCTGCGGTTCTATCAAAGGACCGTGCCCGAGGTGCGGAAGCGGTTCCCGGACGGACTGCCGAAGTTCATCGAGGTCGACGACGGCGTGCTGAGCTACTGGTTCGACGCGCCGTCGCAATCGTTCCTCCTCGCGCTCGATCGAGAGGGTTTTACGGCGCGCCGCGAGCACCGGTTTCTGGAGCTGTCGTTTGCGCGAGGCTTTCACCATTTCGCCTCGTTCCAGTACCGGCCGCATGATTACCGGCCCTCCGAGATGTCCGCCTGGCTCGGCCGAGCGGCCGATCAGCCCCCGGAGCGTTTCCTCCTCGAGCGGGAGTACGTCTCGCCGGATGGGATGTTCGCCTTGCTTCGCGTGCGAAGTCGTTAATCGACGCGCTTGACGTGCCGGGCGGGATTTCCCGCCACGACCCAGCCCGGCGCCACGTCCCGGGTGACGACGCTGCCTGCGCCGACCACGACGCGGTCACCGACCGTCACGCCCGGCAGGATGATCGCGCCGCCCCCGATCCAGACGTCGTCGCCGATGCGAACGGGCCTCGCGAGCTCGCGCCCCGACGACCGCAGCGCCGCGTCGAGCGGGTGTGTCGCGGCATAAATGTGCACGCCGGGGCCGAAGAGGACGCGGTGGCCGATGTCGATGCGATTGCAATCGAGCAGCACGCAGCCGAAATTCATGTACAGCCCGTCGCCGGCGTGGATGTGGACGCCGTAATCGCAGCGGAAGGGCGGCTCGAGGAAGGCCCCGCTGCCGAGCGTGCCGAAGAGCGACGCCAGGATTTCGCGCCTGCGCGCGGGCTCGTCCTCGGGGACCTCGTCGTACGCGCGGCAGAGGCGGCGCGCGCGGGTGCGGGCGGCCGTGAGATCGGGGTCGTCCGGTCGATAAAGCTCACCGGCCAGCATTCGGTCGCGCTCGGACATGCGGCAACCATGGTCGCTTGGCCGGAGGCGTCAAGCTGCATCACGTGGTACGGTGCGGGAGGAAATACCCATGGCGCCCATTCGCCCTCGACATCTACGTCCTGGCGATACCGTCGCCATTGTCTCGCCCTCCTGGGGCGGGCCGGCCGTCTTTCCGCATGTGTTCGAGCAAGGCCTCGCCGTCCTCCGCGAGGACTTCGGCCTCCGCGTGCGGGAGCTACGGACCGCCCGCATGGCCCCGGCGGCCCTCCATGCGGACCCACGGGCCCGCGCAGCCGATCTGAATTTCGCCTTCGCCGATCCGGAAATCGCCGCGATCATCGCCTCCATCGGCGGCGAGGATTCGGTCCGCATCTTGCCCTACCTGGATCGTGAGATCGTCCGGACGAACCCCAAGATCCTCCTGGGATATTCCGACACGACCACGCTGCTCGCATTCGGAAACCAGCTCGATCTCGTCACGTTTCACGGCCCGTCGGTCATGGCCGGTTTTGCCCAGCTCCGCGCCCTGCCGCCCGCGTATGCCGCGCACCTGCGCGATATGCTCTTCTCGTCCGCCCCGACCTACACGTACCGCCCGTATGGCGCCTATGTCGAGCGTTACCTCGACTGGAATGACCCGGCGCATGCCGGCCTCGTCGAGCCCCTGCGCGACGATCCGGACGGCTTTCGCCGGCTCCAGGGTACGAGCCGGGTGGAGGGACGGCTCTTCGGCGGCAGCATCGAGACCCTCGAGCTCATGAAGGGCACATCCTTCTGGCCCGAGCCGTCCTTCTGGACGGGGCGTATTCTCCTGTTCGAAACCTCCGAGGACGTGCCGCCCCCGGCGCTCGTCGGGTATTTCCTGCGAAACTACGGTATGCAGGGCATCTTCGATCGAGCCGCCGGACTCGTCTTCGGGCGAGCCCGGGGCTACGCGCGCGAGCAAAAGCGCGAGCTCGAGGAGCGAATCGTCTCGATCGTCGCCGGCGAATTCGGCCGGAGTGACATGCCCATCGTCGCCAACGTCGATTTCGGCCACACGGATCCGCAGCTCGTCATGCCCCTCGGCGTGCGGACCGAGCTCGACCCCGCGGGGCCTTCGTTCCGCTTGATCGAGCCCGCCTGCGCCTCGGCTTGACGCGCGCGCGATTTTCTCACCCGCATTTGCTCTTCGCGCCGCAGGTCGAGGCCTTGGGGGGCCCGAGGCGCGGGTCCGAAGGCCTCAGATCGCAGCCGCTCTTGTCCGGGTTGATCGTGAGCGGCCCCAGGGCGAACTCGACCGGGACGCGCTCGCTCGGATACACCCAGTGCTTGCGCGTCTTTTTCGCAGCCGAAAGGTCGATGGTCATGGGCGAGCGTCCTCCTCCCGTCGCGGCGTACGGTGTACGGGTCTCGTCCGCCCCGCAAGGGGGAGGACGCCGCGGCGGAGGCGATCTCTCAGGGGCGTTTCATGACGGCCTTTGCCAGCGTCGCTTCGTCGATTTCGTCCTCGGCCGCGCGCTCGAGCGCCGCGCGCACGTCGTCGTCCGCGCACACGTCGGCCGCGATTCGAATGCGCTGCGCGGCCTTGGGCTCGCTCTTGCGCAGCAGCATCGCCGCGCCGAGGCGGCGCGAGGGCTCCTCCTTGTGGTCTTCGAGCACCGACCAGAGCACCTCGGGCGTGATCGTGGCGTGGCGATAATCGCCGTCGCGAACGAGCGCCGAAAGCGCCGCGCGCCATTGGTCGAGCGGGCGGCCCTGCCGATCGAGCAGATTCGCGACGCCGGCCGCACGCTCGCGAGGGTCGGCCGCGCGCACGCTCTGGATACGGCGCGCGGCCGCGGCGAGGAGCGCGGGCTCGCCCTTCGCGACGGTCTTCTCCTGCCCGCGCAGACGCAGGACGAGGCGATCGTGTCGGACGTGGACGGCCTCGATATCGGCGAGCGGGTAATAGTGTTTGCCGAACGGGCGTCGTACGAGGATGCCGTCCCCGCCCACGACCATTTCTTCGGGCTTCAGCGCGCGGGCCGAAAGCCACGTGAGAAGGGGCGTGAGGAACACCAAGAGCAGCAGGCTCACGAAGCTGACCGTCTGCGAGGAGGTCCCTGACGCGACCACATACGACAGGATACTGGCACCCCAGACGACGACCGCCGCCATGCAAGCGGCCGCGAGCATCCATTGCGGAGAGCCGAGGTGCAGGGTGACGCGGCGCTTGTCCGGCCGGAAGCCGAGCCGTTCGACGATGGCCTTGGCGAGCGCCTCGTCCGGGACCGCCAGGAATACCACATTGCCTCCGACGAGCGCCAGGCGGACCCCGGCCTTCGGCACGACGTACGCGCTCTCGATTCGTTCCCCCGACAAATCACGCGCTCGCCCCTCCATGTCGAAGACGACGCCCCTCCGATCCACGCGGATCGTGCTCTCCCCACCGGAGCCGTATCCCTGGGACATCGCGAAGAGGGCGCTCGCGGCCGCGAGGAGGGGGCTCGCCGCGAGCGCCGAAAACCAGGCGAAGCTCATGCACGATTGTACGGCGGGGGATTGGGGCACGACGAGCCACAGGATCCATGCCACGAGGGGCGGTGCGAATGCCGCGAGGAAGCTCGCCCGGGCGAAGAGCCGGCCCAGGCCAAACGTTTGCACGGTCGCGCGGACCTTGGGGACGTCGAGCGCGGGAGCGTTCATCGCGACGAATTCAGCTTGAACGCAGCAATGGCCGCGCCAAACCCGGCGGCGAGCAGCAGAATGTCCCACGGGGCCCACGCCACGCCCAGGGCATGCTGCAAAAGGATCGTCTCGAAGAAGCGCACGAGCAGCGAGCTCACGCCATAGATGCCGATGCCGAACGCGACGATCGGCAGCAGCCAGGCGAGGACCTCCGAGACCTTGGCATCGTCCGACGAGATGGCCTGGAAAGGGCGGCGCCCCAGGAACCACGCCGGTCCGAACACCAAGGCACCCACGATCAAAATCAGCAGCACGGCCTCCCCGCCCGTGATGTTGGAGTTCGGCGAGCTGCTGCGCGCGAAACGAAAGATGGCCGCGAGCCCCACGACGAGCATCGCCGCGGCGCAGCCGAGGCCCGTTGCGACGGTGACGAGGAGCTGCGTCCTGTCGGACAGGATCGCATTGGCGCGTCGCCTCGGCGGGTCGCCGCCGGGCTTCGCGGCGGCGCCCTCGTTCGGATCGGGATCGCCGGGATCGAAGGGCGCGAGGGCCTCGTCGAGCTCCTTCACGCTCGCAGGACGATGCTGCGGATCTTTCGCCATCGCCTTCTGGATGATGTCCTCGACGGCGCCCGAAATCGTGGGCTCGACGGCGCGCGGGGGCGGCGGATCCTCGCGGAGCACGCGGGCCATGATCGCGGTCGGATCCTCCCCGTCGAAGGGCTTTCGGCCCGTGAGCAGCGCATAGAGAATCGCGCCCACGGCATAGATGTCCGTGCGATGATCGATCTTCTGCCCCTTCGCCTGCTCGGGCGACATGTACGAGGGCGTGCCCATGATCATCCCGGTCCGCGTGAGCGCGGGCCCCGTGCCGGACTCGACCTTCGAGATCCCGAAATCGAGGATCTTGATCGTGGGCCGCTGCAAATCGCCCGTGAGAAAGACGTTCTCGGGCTTCATGTCGCGATGGACGATCCCGCGCGCGTGCGCCGCCGCGAGCGCCTTGCAGATTTGCCGGACGATCCGCACCGCGGGGCCGATCTGCATCTTGCCGGATTGCCTGAGGTGCGCGGCGAGCTCGCGCCCCTGCAAGAGCTCGCCCACGATGTAGGGACGCCCGTCCGGCGTGCGGTCGACGTCGTACACTTCGAGCACGTGCGGGCTGTCGATGGCCGCCGTCGCCTCGGCCTCCCGCAAGAACCGCGCGAGGATCTGTGGCTGCCGGGCGAACTCGGGGTGGAGCATCTTGATGGCGAATCGCTTGCTCGCGATGCGCACGTGCTCGGCCTCGTAGACGCGACCCATGCCGCCCTCGCCGAGGACACGCACGAGCCGGAACGTATCGCGCAGCGTGGTCCCGACGAGCTCGTCCTTCAGGGCGAGCGTCGCCCCGTCCTGCGGACAGATGTTGTACTGGAGCGGATATCCTCGGCCGCAGGTCGGGCAGACCTTGCCGTCGTCGGGGAGGGAGGGCGAGGGACCGGGAGCCATCGGGCGGCCACGGTATCACGGTTTGCGGGAGGCGCGGGGCGCGCCTGCCACGCGGAGCCGCGTCAGCCCGCCGCGGCCTTCTGCAGGGCTGCGATGTCGAGCTTCTTCATGCCGAACATGGCCTGCGTGGCCCGGCGCGCTCGATTCGGGTCGGGATCGGAGAGCAGCTCGACGAGCTGCTTGGGCACCACCTGCCAGGACACCCCGAAGCGATCCCGGAGCCAGCCGCATTGCTGGGCCTTCTCGTCGCCGCCCTCGGTGAGGCGGTTCCAGTAGTGGTCCACCTCCTCCTGGTTCTCGCAATGGACGACGAACGAGATCGCCCCGTTCATCGTGAACTGCGGGCCGCCATTGATGGCGGTGAAGTCCTGCCCGTCGAGCTGGAAGGCCATGGTCATGACCGACCCTTCGGCCTTGCCGGAGACCTGCGCGCTTTCCTTACCGTAGCGCGTGGTCGTCACGATCCGCGAGTTCGGGAAGATCGAGGTGTAGAACGTGACCGCCTCCTCGGCCTGCGTGTCGAACCAGAGAAACGGCGTGATGCGCTGAAACCTGTTTTGCATGGTCGTGGGTCTCGTTGTTTTCGTTTTCGTGACGGAGGAAACCGCGGGCGAGCGGCCGGTTCGTCCGGGAGCGTACCGCAACCCCGCGCGAAGGTGCTTCACGAACTTGGACCCGAGGCCGAGGGAAAACTCATCGGTCTCCCCGGACAAAAACGTGCGGACCCGGCAAGGGTGCCCGGGACATACGGGAGGCGATCAGAAGGTGAGCCGCATGCCCATGCGGATCGTCCTCGGGCTCTGGTACGACGTGGGGCTGCCGTAGCTCGGGTTTCGGTCGGCGGGATCGAAGGGCGAGCCGTCGAAATTCACCAGTCTGTACCGACAACCCGGGCTGGTGACGCACGCCGTTTCTCCCTTGTCCGGCAGGTCCGACGGGATTCCGCCCTCGATGGGCCTCACGTTCGCGTACGTGAAGGACTCGTCGCGGCTGGTCTCGGCCTGGAAGTTGAACAAATTGAACACATCCAGGCTCACGGAGAGCGTGCTGTCCTTGCCGACCCTGTAGGCGACGGCGAGGTTCGAATCGACGCTGTGGACCCAGGGCAAATTGCCCCCCGAACCGCGAGGCAGGATGAACGCGGCTCCACTGCCATCATACGGGTGCGCGCCGAGGACATCGAGCGGGGCGCCCGACGTGCCGGTGTAGCCCACGCCGACGTTGATGCGTATTCTCTTCGTGAGGGCGAAATCCTTGGCGCCGAAGACCTTGATCGAATGGCGCCGATCCCCGGGGAGCGGGCCATCGCGGTTCGGCAGGAGCGACCGCAGGTCGAAATCGGGGAGCGTATGAGGGCTCGGATACGGCCCCGAGGCGAGCCCGGGATAGTTCCCGCGGAGGTACGACGCCGTGTAGCTGGCGAGCGCGAGCCACCCCTTGGAGAACGTTTTCAGGAAAAACAGCGTCAGGGCATCGTAATCGCGCCGCGCTTCGGGGAAGTCGGACGCCGCGCCGAACCCGGGGTTGCCCACGAAGAACGACATGCCTTCGTCCCGGCTCATGTTCTCGATGGCGCGGTGGATCGAACGGTGCGTGTAGTTGACGCCCACGCGCGCGTCCTCGAAGACCTCGTACTCGCCGCCTGCCGAGATCTCGTCCATCGACTGCGCCTCGATCTCCGGATCCACCGACGCGAGATCGCCGTCATACACACCCCATTGCCGGTTCGGGGAGGAGGGCGGCCCGATCGTGAGGCGGTTCTTCGGGTCCAGGCAGGCCTCGACCTTCGCGGGGTCGCTCGGGTCGCACACGGAGCGGGGCACCGTGGACACGGTGAGGGGCCGCTGGACGAACAAGCGTTCGGCCAGGCCGAGGGGCACGTTCTCGTAATAACGCGCGTAGCTCGCGAAGAGCTTCGACTGGCCCCGACGGGTGGGGTCGTAGAGGACGCCGACGCGCGGAGACCACTGGTTCGGGAGCACCATGCCCATCCCCTCGCTGCTCGAGATCATCTGCGCGTCGTACCGCAAGCCTGCGTTCAGCTGTACCCGATCGAAGATGGAGACGCTATCCTGGACAAACCCGCCGACGAGGGTGGAGCTCGTCGTGGAGGACTGCATTTTCGGGACGTAGACATCGTTCGGGTTCGTCAGGCTGCCCATACGCCAGACTTGCCACCCCGAGCCATCCCGCGTCTCCGAAAACCACACGTTCCCCGTGTTCGCCCGGGCGAACAGGCTGTCCGACACCTCGACGTCGACCCCCGCCTTGATGACGTGGTGCCCCAGCGCCCAGAGCAGGTACGTGACGACGGCTTTCCCCTGGAAGCGGTTCGTCATGGACTCGTTCACGTTCCCGGGACCACCGGTCAGGTAGGCGCGCACGGGGCAATGGATGACGTTCGTCGACCCCTTCGGCTCGCAGCCACTCCCTGCCGGAAGATCCTCGAAATCGGCGATGGTACGCGGCCCCGGCGCCCCACGCGTCCAGGAGATCCCGGGGATGTTATCGAGCCCCTGGCCACTGCCGATCCCCGCCCCGTCGACCGGCAGGCGGCTCGAGGAGGCGTGATGATATGCGATCGTCGCGTCGAAGAGAAACCTCTGGTGCAGGAACGCCGACGAGAGCGTGAGGGAGGCGGTGTTGCTCATCTGCTCTTCCCGCCGCCCGAAGGCCGCGTATTGCCCTTCCAGCAAGCTCGTGTTGACCGTCGTGGTCGTGCCCGTGACCCCATTGAGCGAGATCCGCCCATCCCCCCCGGACCACGTGGGCGAACCGAACACCGAGAGCGTCAACGAATCCGACCTGTTTATGTACCATATGAGCTTGCCAATGTATTGCAGCGTCTCTTTCGACGCGATGTAGCGACGCGTCCCGCCCGCGATGGGCTCGGTGAGCTGCGATCCGTATTCATCGCGGAGGCTGATGGGATGGCCGTTCGTGTCGAGCTTCAAGGAGCCGTCGGGGTTCGTCTCATACCGCAGACGGTGGAGCGATCGCGCGATGTCGAGGTCCTGGAGGGCCACGTTCAATCCCGCGTAAAACCACAGGTGATCCTTCTTGATGGGTCCGCGGAGCTCGAACCCGAAATCACGCATCGCGCCGAGCTTCGGATCGACGGCGACCACCGTGCCCTCCGCGCGCACGGGCTTTCGTTCTCCCTCGAACGCGCCGGGCGCGACGCTGCCGAAGATCGACCCGCGGAAGTCGTTGCGATTCAACCACGAGCCGTGAAACTCGTCGACGTGCGCCTTCGTGACGATGTTGAACACGCCGCCGGTGGTCCGGCCGAACTCGGGCATGTATCCGCCCGTGGCGATGTTGACCTCCTTGACGAACTCGAGCGAGAGCGGCGTGTCGTTGATGCCGTTCGAAGCGCTGCCCACGGAGACGCCGTCGATCTGGAATCGGTTCTCGGGCGCCGACGAGCCGTGGATGGAAAAGCCGAGGCTCGTCGGCTGGGCGCCGGGCACGAGCGCCCCGAGGCTCTCGAACGATCGCACGGCCGAGGCTCGACCTCCCGGCGGCGCCACCGCGAGGTGATGCGAGAGATCCGAATCGACGATCAAGCCTGTCGTCGTCGATTCGATGTTGACCGACGGAGGCGGGTCGGGGTAGGGGTCGGGGTCGGGGTTGAAAGGCGGCTCCTGCAAGCGCAGGTCGGGCAAGAGCTCCATGTTGGCGCGGACCGTGGCGCCCGTCTGGAGCGTGATTCCGCCGCGCGCGTGGGGCTTGTACTGCTCCTTCTCGACCCGGATCGTGTAATCGCCCGGGGGGAGAGAAGGAACACGATAGGTGCCGGACGCGTCGGTCACGACGATGTGCTCGCCCTGCAGCCCGGGCAAGACCACGGTGACGACGACGTCCGCGAGGGGCTCTTTCGTCGCCGCGTTTCTGACGGTCCCGGTCAGGACCGAGTTTCCGGCGGCGAAGGCGGAAGAGGCGGCCGCGAGACCCAAGGAGCAGGTTGCTGCCAGCAAAAAACATCGGGTTCGGGAGAACAAACGCATGGCGATTCGATTTCCAATGCCGAGAGGCAAGGGCTCTTCTGCGCGAGGATCCCTTCGAGCATCCGCTGCCCTGCCTTCCGAGACGATCGTACACACGCGAGCAACACTTGTACCAGGCCTGATTCGTCGAGGAAACGGCCGCGCGTGCGCGCGACGGTCGGTGTCACGCGCGCATGACATCGACACGACGCCGTGACACCTCCGCTCGGACAACCGTCGCACGGAGGTGACAGGTCGCATCTGCGACGACCGTCCTCCCTGCATCTCGAACCGCCACCATTTCTGCTCCCGCCGCCACCTTTGTTTGCTCTATCCTGCGGAGCATGCGCACCTTCACGGTCTCCGATGTCAGCCCTGCCGAACGCCCGCTCTCGCCGCTCTCTCGTGAAATCGCGTGGGCGAGCCGTCTCGACGGCGCGCGCATCGAGGCTTGCGGGAGCAACCTCGACGCTCTGGTGACCTGCGCGGATGGTCATGCGGTGCGGCTCGCGCACCCCTTCCTGCTCGCCGTGCACGAGGCGTTCGCGCAGCATTATCCGCTGGTCCTCTCGCCGGACGACGTGTGGCTGTGCATTGCCCAGGGCTTTGGCATGCACGTGAACGTATACGCGGAGGAGCTGCGCGGCCGCTTCGTCAAGCACGAGGGCAAGGTGAAGATCGTCGTGCGCCGCGACGGGTTCGTCCGGGGCTCGCCGGAGAACGACTGGCCCGGCTGCTTTGCGGAGTTCTCGGACAGGATCGCCGAGCACGTGGGCAAAGTGCGGGATCTCGTGGTCGCCGACTTCTCGACCACGGGCCCGGTCGAGCGGGCCGCCTCCGAGGTCGTGCTGATGAGCGCGATGCGGGCCTATTTCTCCTTCGAGCTGCTCACGATGTGTGGCATACCGGAGATCACGCTGCTTGGCACGGCCGAGGACTGGAGGAACGTCCGGCGGCGGGCCGAGTTTCTGTCGGAGTTCGAGCTCGCCACCTGGACGCAGGCGCTCCTGCCCGTGCTCGACCATTTCGTCGCCGCCGCCGAAGGCAAGGCCCTGGATCGTGATTTCTGGACGTCCTTTTACAAGCTCGACGGCGGCTCGGGCGGTCCCTACGTGACCGGCTGGATCAACGTGCTCTTCCCCTATCTCGGGCCCCTGAACCTTCCCACAGGGAAGCGCGCGGAGCCGGAGCCGAACCGCTTCGTATCGTCATGGCGCAAGCCGACGAATGCTTATCACTGGGGACCGAACGCCGGCGAGTTCCCCAAGGGTCTCTCGATGGCGCCCTTCATCTGGGACTACCTCGGAACCCGGATCCCCATGGAGCTCGTCGCCGGATTCGTGGGCGTCTCGCAAGACCCGACGTCGCTGGCCGTCCGCCCCTCGATCGGCTGGGCGGTGCGCGATGCCTCGCCCACCTCGGCGTAGCCCATCGCCGCCTCACCTGTACGCGACGAGCACCGTCGAGAGCTGCTCCTTCGGCTCCGTGTGCGCCCCGCCGAACCCCGTTGAACCCACCCGCCGTCGCTGCCAGAGTCCTCCCGATGCCCCCGGAAGCCTCTGCCACCGATGCCGCCCTCGCCGCCCAGGGCCTCGTCAAGCATTACGGCCCCACGCTCGCCGTCGCCGGCCTCGATCTCGTCGTTCGTCCGGGCGAGGTCGTCGGCCTGCTCGGCCCGAACGGGGCGGGCAAGACGACCGCGCTGCGCATGCTCGCCGGCATCCTCCGGCCCACGGAGGGGCGCGTCCGCATCGGCGGCATCGACATGGCCGAGCGGCCGCTCGAAGCCAAAGCCCTCATCGGGTTTCTCTCCGGCGACACGCAGCTCTACCAGCGCCTCTCTCCGCGCGAGACTTTGCAGTATTTCGGCCGCCTCCACGGCCTCGCCGAGGCGCGCCTCGCCGCGCGCATCGACGACCTCGTGCGGGACCTCGAAATGGCCTCGTTCGCCGATCGCCCCTCGGCCACCCTCTCCGCCGGGCAAAAGCAGCGCGCCAACATCGCGCGCGCCTTCCTGCACGAGCCCTCCGTCCTCATCCTCGACGAGCCCACGAATGCGCTCGACGTCCTCTCCGGCCGCTTCATCGTCGAATCCATCCGCAAGGAGCGCGCGAAGGGCCGCGCCATTCTCTTCTCCACGCACATCATGAGCGAAGCCGAATACCTCTGCGATCGGATCGCCCTCATCCACGAGGGCCGCATCGTCGACGAGGGCGAGGTCGCGGCCCTCTGCGCGCGCGCGGGCGGCGCGAAAAACCTCACGGACGCATTCCTCTACCACGTCGAGCGCGGCGCCCCGCGCGCGGACGGCGCGGCTCCTGGAGGTGCGGCGTGAGGCTCTCCATCGTCCTCGTCATTCTGCGCAAGGAGCTCGTCGAGACGCTGCGGGATCGCCGCACGTTCGTGAGCCTCGTCCTCTTGCCGATGATGCTCTATCCGCTCTTCGCGCTCCTCATGAGCCGGATGGCGGGCGCCGAGGCGGATGCGCTCGAGGCGCGCCCGTCGAAGGTCGCCGTCTGGGGCGAGCTCTCGCCCGACGTGTCCGCCGCGCTCGCGGCCGAGGAGAACAAGCTAGAAATCATGCCGTGGCACGGCGCCCCGGAGCCGCTCCGCCGGGACCTCGAAGCCGGCGCCATTGCGCCGCCCGCGCCCGCGCCCCCGCGCCCGCCCGGGCCGCCTCGCAAAGCCTCGAATGCCGAAAACGCGGGCGCCGAAATCAAAAAGCACGACGCGGACAGGCCCGACGCGGCCGTCGCCCTCGCCGCCCGCGCGCTCGTCGGCGCCCGCGAGGCGCACGCCGTGCTCGTCCCGTGGCGGGGTTTTTCCGAGGACGTGCGCGCCGGCAAGGCCGCCCGCGTCACCCTTTATTACGACTCGGTCTGGGGCGACTCCGATTTCGCGGCCGACCGCCTCGATTTCGCGCTCGCCCGCGCCCGTGACGGCTTGCTCGTCTCCCGCGAGGGCGAAAAAGGTTTGCCCAAGGGATTCACGTCCGGGCTCGAGGTCGTCTCGCGCAACGTCGCGCCGGACGAACGGCGCGTCGGCAAGGTCCTCGGCACGCTCATGCCGATGATGCTCATCCTCATGTCGCTCCTCGGCGGCTTCCTCCGCGCGGCCGACATGACGGCCGGCGAGAAGGAGCGCGGCACCATGCAGACGCTCCTCTGCGCGCCGCTCCTGCCCATCGAGATCATCACCGGCAAGTTCCTCGCCGTCTTCGTCGTCTCCCTCGTCACGGCCCTCGTCAACGTCGCGAGCCTCGGACTCACGCTGCGCCGCATCCTGCCCGGCGAGATGGACGTGCCTTTCTCGGCCCACGCGCTCACGTTCGCGCTCCTCGTCCCGGTCACGCTCCTCTTCTCGGCGCTCTTTCTCGCCATCGCGGCCTTCGCCCGCGATTTCAAGGACGCGCAGAACCTGCTCACGCCCGTCTATCTGCCCGTCATGCTTCTCTCGATGCTCACGTCCTTGCCCGGGATGGAGCTCTCCGTCGCCACGTCGTTCGTCCCGCTCCTCAACGTCGCGCTCCTCATCAAGGCGATTTACCTCGGCGACGTCTCGCCCGATCTCGTCCTCTTCACGCTCGGCTCGTCCACCCTGTTCGCCGCGCTCACGCTCGTCTTCGCCGCGCGTGTCTTCGAGCGCGAGGACGTCCTGCTCGGCGGCCGTGGCTCCTTCCGCGCCGTCTTCTCGTTCGAGCGGCAAAAAGGCGGGATCCCGAGCCTCGGCTTCTCCCTCGGCGCCTTCGCCGTCATCCTCGTCGTGATGTTTTACGCGAGCTTCCTCGTCGAGAAGACGACGAACAAGACCGCGCAGCTCGCCGGCACCCAGATCGGCCTGTTTTTCCTGCCCGCGCTCGCCGCCATTGCCGCGTCGGGCGCCTCGATGCGCGAGACGCTCGGCCTTCGCTTGCCGCGCCCGCGCGCCCTCGTCGGCGCCGTCCTCGCGGGCCTCTCCGGGGGCGCCGCCGTGAGCGCCGTCGCGACGCGGCTCGTGCCCGTCCCCCGCGAGTTCGCGGACAAACTCGGCGACGCGCTCCTGCTCGACGGACAGCCCCTCTGGGTGCTCTTGATCGTCATCGCCGTCCTGCCCGCGCTCTGCGAGGAGACGCTCTTTCGCGGGCTGCTCTTCTCGGGCCTCACGCGTGCTGGGTTCGGCGTGGCGCTCCTCGCCTCGTCGCTCCTCTTCGGCCTCGCGCACGGCTCGATTTACCGCCTGATCCCGACGTTCTCGCTTGGCCTCTTGCTCGGCTACGCCCGCTACGCCACGCGGTCGCTCCTGCCCGGCATCGTCGTGCACGGCATCAACAACGCCCTCGCCGTCACGATCCTGGCGGTGCGGCCGGCGTGGCTGGAGAAGCTCGTGCGAGACGATCAAGTGCCCGTCGGGATCGCGGCCGCCGCGGCGCTCGTGCTCGCGCTCGGCGTCTATCTCATGCGTGAGCCGCGCGAGGCGGAAGCGCGCGGCTGAAGGCGGGCCTCACGCCGTCTTTGGCTGCTCGGCGGGCGCGTCGTCCTCGTTTCCGCGCGCCACGAGGCTCCCGAAGGCGGCGGCCGTGAAGAACATGATCAGGCTGTAGATGGCCGGCGGAACGGCCATCATCGAATTGTTGAGCAGCGTCGGCGTCGAGGCGATCGCGATCGCCAACGTGCCGTTGTGGATCCCGATCTCCATGCCGATCGCGGTCGCCTGGCGCTTCGGCAGCCGCGCGAGCAGGGGGACGAGGTAGCCGAGGCCCATGCTGGCCAGGTTGAACACGAGCGCCGCGAGGCCGACCTGCTTGAAGTACGTCACCAGGTTCGCCCGCTCCTTCAGCACGGCCGCGGCGATGATGAGCACGAGGAACACGGCCGACGTGATCTTCACCGGCTTCTGCAGCCGCTCCGAGGCGGCCGGGCGCTTCGCGCGGATCCACATGCCGATCCCCACGGGCACGAGCACCACGGCGAAGACCTGGATCACCTTGTCGAACTGGAGCGGAATGCTCTTTTCGGTCCCGAGGAACGCAGCGAGTGACATGTTCACGATGAACGGCAGCGTGAACAAGCTGAGGAGCGAGTTCGTTGCGGTCAGCGTGATGTTCAGCGCGACGTCGCCCTTCGCGAGGTGGCTGAACAGGTTCGCCGTCGCGCCGCCGGGCGAGGCGGCGAGGAGCATGAGTCCGACGGCGAGCTCGGGCGGGAGCGCGAAGCTTTTCGCGATACCATAGCAGGCGAGCGGCAGGAGCACCGTCTGGCAGAGGAGCCCGACGAAGACGGCCCGCGGGTACACCACGACGCGGCGAAAATCCGCGAGCGTGAGCCCGAGCCCGAGACCCAGCATGATGACGCCGAGCGCGAGCGGCATGAACACGGCGGTGAAGACATTCGATTGCATGGAGGTTGTGATGGTCGCACGACCGTTGCGATCGACTCAACCGCGGAACGAAAGCGCCCCGACGTGCTTGCGCTCATTTCGGACAACGTTGTAAGAATACAAGAACGGACAGTCATGGCAGACGAACGAACGGCTGGGAGCGCGGCGGGCACCGGGGGGTCGGACATCGCCGCGCTCGAGGCGGAGATCGCGGCGCTGCGGCGTGAAAATGCGGCGCTGCGGGCGCAGGTCATCGCGCTCGAAGGCGCGCTCGTCGATGGCCGGATCGAAGCGCCGCGGCCCATGGCCCCGACGATGCGCGCGGCCGTGGTCGAGCGCGTCGAGCTCGAACGCAGGCGCCTCTTGAACGCGATCATCGACCATTCGCCGAGCGTCATTTTCGTGAAGGATCCGGACGGCCGTTACCTCCTCGTGAACCGCCGCGCCGAGGTCCTGTACGCCAGGAAGCGGCAGGACCTGCTCGGGCGGACCGACGCTGACTTCTTCCCGCCGGAGATCGTTCAGACCATGCGGGAGAAGGACGAGGAGGCGGCTCGCCGGGGCGAGCCCATTCAGTTCGAGGAGGCGGTCTCATTCCCGGACGAGACCCGCCATTACTTCACGATCAAGTTCCCGATCCTGAACATCCAGGGCGCGCTCATGGGCGTCTGCGGCATCGCCACGGACATCACGGAGCAGAAGCGACAGGAGCAGGAGCGCGTGCGCCTGCGCGAGCAGGTGATCATGGCGCAGGAGGAGGCGCTCCGCGAGCTCTCGACGCCCCTCGTCCCGATCGCCGACGGCGTCGTCGCCATGCCGATCATCGGCAGCGTCGACCAGGCCCGCGTCGAGCGGATCATGACCACCCTCCTCGACGGCATCGGCCATCACGGCGCGCACACCGTCATCCTCGACGTCACGGGCGTGCGCACCGTGGACGCGAACGTCGCGAGCGCGATCGTCGCGGTGGCCCGCGCGGCGAGGCTGCTCGGCGCGCGCGTGGTCGTCACGGGCGTGCGGCCCGAGGTCGCGCGGACCCTGATCGAGATCGGCACCAATCTCGAAGGGATCGTCATGCGGGGCAATCTGCAGAGCGGTATTGCATTCGCGCTCCGCGGTACGCCTCGCGTGCAGTAACGACAATTTTTATCACTCCCATCCAACATTGCTGCGCGTGCGAGAGGGGTCTTGCTGGGGCCCATGCGTGATGTATAACGCCGCGGCCCTGGGAGGTAACATGCAGCCCAAACAAGCCCTTTCTTTGCACGCATCGGGGAGCACGAAGCTCGAACGATTGTGGCGCGCGGTGCACGGTCACGCGGTCCCCAGCACGGTCACGCGTGTGTTCGATCTGTTCGTTCCGCCCGATCTGCTGCATTCCGCGTGGCCGTCGCAGGTGAGCGACGACCACACGCCGTACGAGTTCTCGCTCCTCCTCGGCGGCGTGGAGCCCGAGGTGCGTATCCTCGCCGAGGCGCTCCCGACAGCGGGGGCGAGCACGCTGGGGGAGACCCTTCGCGCGGGGCAGGGCCTCCGAACGGTGCTGGAAACCGAGCTCGGGGCCGACTTCCAGCGCTTCGATCGCATCGCGGATCTGTTCCTGCCACGCGAGCCGATCGGCACGTTCGCTTTGTGGTATGGCGCCTCTTTCGACGCGCGCGGTTTGCCCTCGTTCAAGGTCTACTTGAACCCGGCCGTCCAGGGGGCGCACGCGGCCCCTCGGCTCGTCGAGGAGGCGCTCGATCGCCTCGGCTTCCGCGACACGTGGTCGACCGTCGCGCGCGCCTTCTGTCGCGGCAGGGAGCGCGACGAGCTGCGATTCTTGTCCCTCGATTTGTCGAGCGGTGCGGACGCTCGCGTGAAGGTGTACGGGTTTCTTCACGACGCGCCGCTCGAGCACCTGCTCCACGTCGCGAGCACCGTCCCCGGCGCCGACCTCGAACGGGTCGCGCGTTTCGTTCGAGCCGTCGCCGGCGGAGACGGCGTGCTTTCGGCCCGGCATCAGCCCGCGACCTGCCTCGCTTTCGCGGCGGGTGAAACCCTCCCGAGGGCGTGCACGGTCCACGTCCCCGTACGAGCCTTCGCAGGCAACGACGCCGCGGCGCACGGCCGCGTGCTCCGCGCGCTCGCCGAAATCGACATTCCGAGCGCGCCTTACGAGTCCGCCGTCGAGGCGCTCGCCGCGCGGCCGCTCGATCAGGGCAGCGGCCTCCTGGCATGGGCTGCCCTCCGGACCGGCGGAGAGCGACGCACGTCGACCGTCTATCTCGCGCCGCTCGCCCTCGCAGACGAACCGTCGCACGCCGAGGTATTGCCTTCGCCGAGCGTCGACGACCCCGAGCACGTCGTCCGTAGGCACGACGAGCGACCCATCACCGACCATCCGTTCTTCGCGAGGCTCGAACGGGAGCCCTTCAACGGGCGTGTCCTCGCGATCCTCGTGCTCAACATGCGCGAGGCGATCACGCTGCATTTCGCGCGGCGCCTCGCGAGCGTCGTCGCGCGCGTGGAAGAGGACCCCATTCGTTCGATCCTCGCCAAGCAGCTCAATGACGAGCTCGGCAATGGAGACCCGAGCCGGACGCACAAGGTCCTCTTCGATGTCTTCGCGAACGGCGTGAAGGAGTGGCTCACCGAGCCTCCGTCGCCGGCGTCGCTCGAGCCGGGCCGCGTCTTCGGCGCTGCGCTGGAGGAGCTTTATCTCGCGCGCAGCCCTTACGAGGGCCTCGGCGCGACGCTCATCATGGAGGTCCTCGGCAAGCAGGCCGATCTGGCCCTGGGCAAGTTGTTCCGTCGCAACAGGGAGACCTTGCCGGCGCCCGTGCTCGAATGGCTCGTGCTGCACGAGGAGCTCGAGCACGACCACGTCGACGAGTCCCATGCGCTCGCGCGGATGATCCCCGCGGGCCCCAAGAAGCGGCTCGCGGCCCGAGGGGCGGCGGAGCTCTGGGACGTCGCCTGGGCCTTCCTCGACGCCATGTACCACGTCTGCTTCGCGAGGGCGTGATGATTGATTTCGCCCGTGAACGACGGCGGTTCCCGCTCCTCGACGAACGAAGTTATTTCGCCTGTCAATGCATGGGGCCGTATCCGTCCCAGATGATGGACGACCTCCGGGCCTACGAGCGCACGCTCGTCCTGCGGAGCCGCGCCATTCCGGAGTGGGCCGGGCGCTGGGCCGAGATGCACCGTTTGACCGAGGAGCTCGTCGGCGCGCCCCAGGGCAGCATTTTTCTGCGGGACTCGGCGACGGCCGTGCAGGCAGCCATCTGCGCCGGGATCGAGCCCATCGGCGAGCGCTCGCGCATCCTGATCGGCACGGGCGATTTTCATTCGAGCCGCTACGTCTGGGCCGCGCAGGAGCGGAGGGGTTTTCAGGTCCTGGATCTCCCCACGAAGGGGCCCGATGCGCTCGACGCCGAGGCCATCGCCGCCCAAATCGACGAGCGCGTGCGCGTCGTCGCGCTCTCGCTCGTGTCGCCGAGGAACGGCGCGCTCCTCGACGCGCGGCCGATTGCGTCTGCGGCGCGCAGGGCAGGGGCGCTGCTCGTGCTCGACGTCTACCAGGCGATCGGCGTCGTCCCCGTGAGCGCATCGGAGCTCGGCGCGCACGTGCTGGTCGGAGGTTTTCACAAATGGGTCGGCGGGGGCGGCACGGGCCTCGCGTTCGGCTACGTGGAGCCTGGGATCCTCGACGAGATCACGCCCGCCTTCCCGGGATGGATGGCGCACCGAGAGTTGCTCGGGTTTCGTGACGATTTCGAGCCCTCCGCAACCGCGACGAAGCTCGAACAAGGAATGCCGGCGATGGAGCCCATTTACACGTCGCGGGCCGGCATCCGCTGGGTCCTCGACGTCGGGGTGGCCGCGCTCCGCGAGCGGAGCCTCCAGCTCACCGAGCGGCTCCTCGCGCATGCGGAGGCGGCTGGCCTGCCCCTCACGACGCCTCGCCGGGCCGACCGACGAGGCGGAATGGTTTGTCTCGGTGTTCCGCACGGCGACGCGGCGGCGATCGTCGCGGCTCTCGAACAGGAGGGCATCGACATCGACGTGCGACCCGGCGCCGGTCTGCGCATCGGGCCTCATCCCTGCCTCGAGGACGACGAATGCGATCGGCTCATGGCGCGGCTGACCGAGAGGCTTGCATGAACGAGCAAGACCTCGCGTCGCGGATCGAGGGAATGGTGACGGGCTACCTGCCCGCCTTCGTGCTTTTTGCCGCGGTCGAGCTCGGCGTCTTCGATGCGCTCGGCGAAACGCGCACCCACGACGAGCTCGCGCGCGCGACAGGGACCACCGAGGATGCGGTGAGGCGCCTCTGCCGTGTCCTCGCGTCCTTTGGACTCGTCACGATCCACGGCGACAAGATCGAGGCCGTCGACGCCGCGCGCGCGGCGCTCGCGAGCGGCGGCCCGCGCTCCCTGGCTCTGGTGATCCGTCATCACCAGCGGCAGGTCGCGCCGGTCTTCGGGCAGCTCGCGGCGGCCGCGCGGACGGGCAAACCGCAGCACGCGGCCTGGACCTTCGCGCGCGCGCCGGTCGCCGAGGCGGCCTACACCGAGCTCGCGCGGCACCCTGCCGAGTATCGATCGTTCCTCGCGGCCATGGATCACGCGAGTCGTGGTGTCGGGGAGGCGCTCGTCCCTCTCGTCCGTTCGTTCGGGATTCGTCGCCTCGTCGACCTCGGCTGTGGAGGGGGGCAAGTCGCCCGGGAGCTGCTTTCGTCGATTCCCGAATTGTGTGTCCAGAGCTTCGACCTCGTGCCCGCGGTCGAGATCGCTCGTTCTCAATCCATCGAGGCAGGGCTCGGCGATCGTCACGAGGTGCGGGCGGGCGATTTGCTCGAGGGAGTCGACGCCCGCGGAGCCGACGCAGTGCTGCTCTCGGCCGTGCTCGCGGACTGGAGCGAGGACGAGCGTGCCCGGATTCTCGCAGGAGCGCTTCGTACGTTACGCCCCGGCGGGTACGTATTCATCAGCGAGACCCTGCTCGATGACGACGGCGCAGGGCCGACGTCGGCGGCCATTCTGTCGCTCGTGATGCTCGTGGCCATGCGCGGCGATCAGCTCACCGGCGAGCAGCTTCGAGGCGAGCTCCTGCGCGCGGGGTTCGTCGAGGCAGAAGTGATGCGTGGTTCGCCGCGGGATCTGGTCGTCGCGCGGGCGCCCTAGCACAGCAGCCGCGGCTCGCGGTCTCGACCGGGCTGGCCCGCGCTGGGGAACACGCCCTCGGCGGGCAGGATCGACACAGGACGGTCATGGCACCGTTCTTGGTTGCTTTCCCGTCGTGCCGCGGCAAGCGAAGTGAACATCGAGATCAAACGTGCGGACTGGCTGCTCTTTCTGGTCATGCTCGTGCCGATTGGCCTGAGCATCTGGTTTGGTTTGTCCCAGATCGACGTGATTCACCGCCGCCAGGCCGCGGCGACCGTCCAGACGGTGCTCGCCGTGACCCGCGAGGGCCTGGTGACGTGGGAGCGGAACACGGAGAGCACCGCGAGGGCTTGGGCGGGCGAGGTGAGCGTGCGGCGCGCCGTCCTCGGGCAGTTGAAGTTCCGGAGGGACGGCGGGGCGCTCCACGAGAGCCCGTACCTCGGCGAGCTGCGGCGATTGCTGCGGGACATCGTCCAGCAGAAGCACTATCAGGGCTTCGACCTCATCGCCACGGATGGCATTGAAATCGCCTCCGACCTTGGGGACGCCGTGGCGACGAACACGCTGAGCCGCCTGGACCCGGACACCGTTACCGCGGCGCTTCGTGGCGCGACCGTCACCGGAGTGCCCTTCCTCGTGCGCGATAAAAACCTCGACGTCGACGTCCCGACGATGCTGGTCGCGGCGCCTGTGCGCGACGAGGAGGGGACGATCGTGGCGGCGCTCATTTTCCGCATCGATCCCGGCGGAGATTTCTCGCGCATCACGCAGTCGGGCCGGGTCGGCGAGACGGGCGAGACCTATGCATTCGACCATCACGCGCGCCTCGTGACGGAGAGCCGGTTCGATCCGCTCCTCCGCGACATCGGCTTGCTCGCGGCCGGCGAGCACTCGAGCCACGTGATCGATCTGCGCGATCCGGGTGGCGACATGGTCCGCGGCTTCCGCTCCGCCGTGCCCCGGTCGGAGCAGCCCTTGACGAAAATGGCCACGAGCGCCGTCGGCGGAAAATCCGGGATCGACGTCGACGGCTACCGCGATTATCGGGGCGTGGAGGTGATCGGGGCCTGGGTATGGGATCCGGAGCTCGAGCTCGGGATCGCGACCGAGGTCGACAAGGCCGAGGCCTACGCCGCGCTCACCGCGACGCGCAAGGTCGTCCTGCGCACGTTCCTCGTCGGGCTCGGCATCACGCTCGCGCTGACCCTCCGCTTGCAGCAGCGCGAGAAGGCCCTCTTCCGCATCGCGGATCGGGAGCGGGAGCTCCGGAACGAGCTCGAGGAGCGCGTCGACCGTCTCCAGGAGGTGGAGGGAGAGCTCAAGAGCGCGGTCCATGCGCGCGAAGAGTTCTTGCGATTCGCGTCGCACGAGCTCCGCACGCCGCTCACCAGCCTGCGGCTCCTTTATGAATACATGCTCCGAGCCGGAGCCGCGGGCCCGACGCCCGCAATGAGCCCGACGGAGGTCCATCGATTCTTGAAGGTCTCCACGCGCGAGCTTTTCCGGATGACGCAGGTCATCAACAACATGTGTGTCCTGTCGAGCGTCGCCGCGGGCAACCCGGTGCTGAACCTCGAGCGTGTGGAGCTCGAGGAGCTCGTGCGGAACGTCGTTCGGAAGATGCAGCCCGAGGTCGCGGCCGAGGGGTGCATCGTCGAGGTGGAGAGCGAGGGCCCCGTGTACGGCCACTGGGACCGGGCACATCTCGAGCAGGTCTTCGTGAACCTCTTGTCGAATGCGGCGCGATTCGGCGCCAGGCGGCCGATCACGATATCGATCGGCCGTGCGTCGGGCTTCGCGTTCGTCGCGGTGCGGGATCGCGGCGTCGGCATGACGGCGGAGGACCGGGAGAGAATCTTCCAGCCGTTTCAGCGGAGGCAGGACGCGCACGCCGGGCTCGGCGCGGGCCTCTTCGTTTCCCGCGCGATCGTCGACGCGCACAAGGGCACGATCTCCGTCACGAGCGAGAAAGGCGAGGGCACGACCTTCCGCGTGGAGCTCCCGCTGCCCCCCGGGAGCGACGACGGCTAGAATTGAATGGGCAATCGTTTCTTCGCGTGCAGGAGGAGCAGCATCGAGCTCGGCTCGAGCTCCTCGCGCGGGACGGCGAGCTTCATTCCCGGCAGGCGCCGGAGCAACGTCTCCACGGCGATGGCCGCCTCGAGGCGCGCGAGCGGCGCGCCGAGGCAGAAATGGATCCCGTAGCCGAACGCGATGTGCTTGTTCGGCTTTCGCCCCACGTCGAAGCGGTCCGGGTCCGGGAAGCGTGACTCGTCGCGATCGGCCGAGAGCAGCGACGCCAGCACGAGCTCGTCTTTCCGGATGGTCACGCCGCCCATCTCCACGTCCTCCAGCGCGAAGCGGTACGTCGTGGTCTCCACCGGCCCGCAATATCGCAGCATCTCCTCGATCGCCGATTCGAGCAGCGTCGGATCGGCGACGAGGCGCTCGCGCTCCTCGGGGTGATCCATCAATGCGAGCATGCCGTTCGTGATGAGATTGACCGTGGTCTCGTGGCCCGCGACGAGCAGGAGGAACAGCATTCCCACGAGCTCCTGCGTGCTCAGCCGATCCCCGCCTTCCTCGGCCGCCACGAGCGCGCTCACGAGATCGTCGCGCGCCTCGGCCCTCCGGCGCTCGATGAGCGCCATGAAATACTGGAGGAACGCGAAGCCGGTGGCGCGCAGGTTCGCGAGCTTCTCCTCGGTGTCCGCGGGCGTGAAGAGCGTCGTCGTCCAGCGGCGAAAATCGTCCTGATCCGAGGCCGGCACGCCGAGCAGCTCGGCGATGACCGTGACGGGCAGGGGATACGAGAACTGCGAGACGATGTCCATCCCGCTCGAATCATGGGCGATGGCGGCCGAGACGAGGTTCTCCGCAATCGTGGAGATGCGGCGCCGCAGGCCCTCGACGATCTGCGGCGTGAAGGCCTTGGCCACGAGGGATCGCAGCCGGGTATGGTCCGGCGGATCGGCGCTCAGCATGTGCTTGCCGAGCACGTCGAATTCGTCCGCCACGCGCAGCCGCCCCTTCACCTCGGGGGGCAATTTCGTGAAATCCTTGCCGAAGCGAGGATCGCGCAGCATGTCGACGCAATCGGCGTACCGCGTGAGCAGCCAGAAAGGCGTCTTGCGGTAGGGCTCGAGGATCTGCACGACGGGCTCTTCGGCCCGGAGGCGCTTGTAGATGGGGTGAGGGGCCTTGCGGCCCTCCAGCGTGAACAAGGGGTGCATGGGCGAGGCATGTTGAGCCGCGTGAAAGGGCCCGGCAAGGGCGCGTGGTATGCGCGGGTGCGCCCGAACTGTGACGTTCGGGACGCTTGACTCCCCGAGCGACCTTGCTTATGGCTGGCAGATTGAAAAAGGTGCTCTCATGGTAATGCGTTCTTCTCGGGTCGGGGTTCTTCTCTCCCTCTGTTTGGGCCTCGCGGGGGCGGGGATCGGCTGCGGAGGTGGTGGTTCTTCCACCTCGAGCAACGGTGATGGCGGCGATGACGGCACGGGCGGCTTCGGAGGCACGGGCAGCGGCTCCGGAGGGATCGGCGGCACGGGAGGCAACGGCGGCGACGCTGGATCCGGCGGGAGCGGCGGCAACGGCGGCGGCGGTGGCAGCGCGGCTTGCGTGAATGCCGGCGACTGCGACGACGGAGATGCTTGCAGCACCGACGATTGCGAGAGCGGCGTTTGCGTGAACGATCCGATCTCCGTGGACGACGGCGACGCGTGCACGCTCGATGCGTGTGATCCGCTGGACGGCCCCTCGCACGTGGCGATCCCCGTCGACGACGGGAACATGTGCACGTTCGACACCTGCGATCCCGCGAGCGGTGTGCAGCACGCCCCGGTGAACCCGAACGACAACAACGTCTGCACGGCCGATTCGTGCAACCCGCAGTCTGGCGTCGTGAACACGCCCGTCGATCCGAGCGACAACAATGCTTGCACGATCGACGCCTGCGATCCGGTGCTCGGCGTCAGCCACAAGCCCATCGATCCGAACGACAACAACGCTTGCACGGCCGACATCTGCAACCCCGCGATGGGCGTGCAGAACCTGCCGATCAACATCGACGACGGCAACGCCTGCACCTTCGACGCGTGTGATCCGGTCCTCGGCGTCTCGCATACGGCGATCCCGCTCGACGACGGGAACAAGTGCACGTTCGACACCTGCAGCGCGCAGACCGGCGTGCAGCACGTGCCCATCAACCCGAGCGACAACAACGCCTGCACGGCCGACGCGTGTGATCCGGCGCTCGGCATCATCAACACGCCGATCAGCCCGAACGACAACAACGCATGCACGATCGACTCGTGTGATCCGGCCCTCGGCGTGCAGCACGTGCCCGTCAACGTCAACGACAACGACGCCTGCACGGCCGATAGCTGCGATCCGATCTTCGGCGTCCAGCACATCGCGGTCCCTGTCGACGACGGCAACGCGTGCACGGTCGACGCGTGCAACCCGCAGACGGGCATCTCGCACACGCCGCTCTCGTGCAACGACAACAACGCGTGCACGATGGACTCGTGCAACCCGCAGATCGGCTGCGTCAACAACTCGGGCGCGTATTTCGAGGATTCGTTCGCGAACAACAGCAAGGGCTGGACGCTCGCCGGCAAGTGGCAGATCGGCTCCGCGCAGGCCTCGGTGCTGCCGGCGTATGCCGTGACCCCGCCCTTCGGCGCTGATCCGAGCGCCGATCACACGAACACCGCCGACAACGGCATCGCGGGCGTGGCCCTCGGCGGCGACATCAGCGCGGCGCAACTCGAGGCCCTCACGTACCTCACGAGCCCGGTGATCAACCTCTCGAACGCGCAAGGCACCGTCTACCTCGAGTTCTGGCGCGTGCTGAACAGCGATTACCCGGCTTATGCCGAGTCGACGATCGACGTCTGGAACGGCTCGGCCTGGGTGAGCGTCTTCGCCGTGCCCACGAATGGTCCGCACGTCTCCGAGACGACGTGGACCAAGTATTATTACGACGTGACGGCCTACAAGAACGCGGCCTTCCGGGTGCGGTTCGGCTACTCGGTGCTCGGCGCCTCGGCGTTCACCGTCGGGAGCTGGAACATCGACGACCTGCGCGTCGCCCCGGCGCTCTGCCCCTGAGACGCGCCCTTTACGCCGCGGGCGCGATTCCGTAGTCTCGGCGCATGGGCCGCCTCGAAACGAACGGGTACTACGCGCTCGGGGTCCCCTTTTACCTCGCCATCATCGCCCTGGAGATCGCGCTCTCTCGTTGGAAGGGAAAACGCGTCTACGGGTTCGCCGACACGCTCGGGAGCTTCTCGGCGGGGCTCGGCGAGATCGTCCTCGGTCTGTTTCTCGGCCCCGTTCTCCTCGGCCTCTACGATTTCGCCTACGGCGAGCTCGCCCTCGTGCGCTGGCCCGAGGGCTCGATCGTCCCCTGGATCCTCGCGTTCGCCCTCGGCGACCTCGGCTATTACTGGTACCACCGCGCCGGCCATTCCGTGGCCGCGCTCTGGGCCATCCACGGCGTCCACCACCAGTCCGAGCATTTCAACGTCTCGGTCGCCACGCGCCACCCCTGGTTCTCCGACACCTACGCCTTCCTCTTCTACGCGCCCATCCCCATGCTCGGCGTCCCGCCGCTGCATTTCTTCGTGGCGATCTCGATCATCTCGTTCTACGCGCTCACCGTCCATTCCCGCGTCTTCCACAGGCCGGGCCTCTGGTTTCTGGTCACGCCGGCGACGCACATCGTGCACCATTCGAAAAACCGGCGGTACCTCAACAAGAATTTCGGCGCGATGTTCACGGTGTGGGACCGGATGTTCGGCACGCACGTGGAGGTCGATCCGGCCGATCCGCCGGTCCTCGGCACGCCGTTCGGCTACCAGACGCACGACGGCGCGCGGGCGCAATGGGTGTTTTTCCGCGACCTCTTCGCGGTCGCGCGGCAGGCGAAGACGTTCGGCGACAAGGTCCGGACCTTCGTCCGCCACCCGGGATGGACCCCTGAAGGGATCGTGTTCCCGCGCCAGCCGCCCGCGCGGCCGGACGCGGCCATTCCCACGCGCACGAAGATCTATGCGGCGCTCGCGTTCGCCGCGACGCTCGCGTTCGCGCTCTACCTGCTCTGGCTGCGCGATCGGCATCCTTTCTGGCAGCTCGCGGCCGGGGCGCTCGTCGTCCTCTGGGGCCTGTCGACGATCGGCGGATTGCTCGACGGGCGCGATGGCGCGGCGAAGCGGGAGGGCGTGCGCGTCGCCGCGACGGCCGCGCTCGGCCTCGCGATCGCGCTCAGCTCGTCCGCATCCTAGTGCCGAGATCGAAGAGGCTCCGCGCCGACCCGCCATTCCCGAGCGCCTGGTTGATCCCGCGGCACGCGGTCCAGCATTGCTGGCAGCTCGCGATCTCGGCCTGTTTGTCCTGCAAGCGCCGATGAAGCTCCCCGAGGCTCGCCTCGCGCACGTTGCCCACGCTCTCGTCGATCCGCTCGATGCAGGGCGAGACATTGCCCACGTGATCGATGTTGAACCCCGTCTTGCCCGCGCTGCACGTGGGCATCTCGCCCTGCGTGAGGAAGGCGTCGATGCGCGCGAAATAATCGCGGAAGTACCGGAGGTGCGGGTATTTCTCCCAGAGCGCGAGCACGTGCTCGGACACGCCCACGGGCGGCATCTTGTCGGGCCCCTCCTTGCCGCGGCGATATCCCGCGATGCTGAGCAGCGTGAGCTGATGGCCGACCCCGCGCGCCTCGCTCTGCCGGAGCAGCGCCTCCAGATCGCGCCAGTTGTCCTCCATCAGCACCGTCATCACGTGCACCTGTTTGCCCCCACGCGGCGCGGTGTCGCGCAGGATGTCGACCGCCTTCCAGGCGCGATCCGTGGTCCCCGCGAGCCTGCGTTTGCCGTCGTGCCGGCTCGCCTCGGGGTAATCGATGCTCACGTTGCCGTGCACGAGCCCCGCGTCCCAGAGCGCTTTGGCCTTCTCCTCCGTCACGAACCAGCCGTTCGTGAACAGCGCGGTGATGTGCTTCTCCGACAGGATCCGCACGATCTCCACGATGTCCGGCCGCGCGAGCGGCTCGCCGCCCTCGACCGAGATCAAGAACGTGCCGAGCTCGGCGAGCTCGTCCGCGACGCGGCGGTATTCGGCGAGCGAGAGCTCCTGCTTCGGCGGCGCGGGGTTCGGCCAGAAATCGCAGAAGCTGCACTCCATGTTGCAACGGTTCGTGACCTGGATCAGGCAGGAAAACGGGCGCCTGCGGAGGAGCGTCGCGGCGAACGCGGCCTCTTTTTTCCACGTGGCGAAGCTCATCCGAACCTCCATCCGCCGGCGAACTGCTGGCCGAGCCGCGATGTCGCGTCGCGCACGATCGGAGCCACCTCGCGGTATTCGTCGAGCAGCGCGCCGATCCGGTCCACGACGCGGTCGATCTCGGCGTCCGTCACCGTGAGCGGCGGTTCGAGCTTGAGCACGTTCCATTGCTGGCTCGCGGGCTGCGCCACGATGCCCTCTTCGAGCAGCCGCACGCTCAGCCATTGACCGAAGATGCGCCGCGAGACCGCCTCCACGAGGCCCGGCAAGGCCCGGTGCAAGAGTCCGCCTTTTTCGGTCGGCCCGAGCTCGATCCCCACGAAGAGCCCGCGGCCCCGCACCTCGCGCACGAGCGGGTGTTTGCCGATGCGATCCCGCAAGGAAAACAGCAGCCGCTCGCCCTTGTCCCGGCTCGCGCGCACGAGCCCCTCCTCGTCGAGGATCGCGAGGATCGCCCCCGCGGTGCGGCAAGCGAAGGCATTGCCGGCGTACGTCGAGCCGTGCAGATCGAAGCGCTCGGCCGTGCCGAACGCGCGCTTTCCGAGGTCCGGCGTCGTGAGGGTGGCGGAGATCGGCACCATTCCGCCGCCGAGGGCCTTGCCGAGCACGAGGACGTCCGGGAAAAACCCTTCGGCCTCGCAAGCGAAGAGCGAGCCCGTGCGGCCCATGCCGGTTTGCACCTCGTCCACGATGAAAAGCGCGCCGCGCTTCTGGCAGAGCTCCTGCGCGGCGCGCAAATACCCCTTCGGCGGCATGATCATGCCGCCCTCGGCCTGGATCGGCTCGACGAGGAACGCGGCGGCGCGGGTCTTTCCGAGGGCCTCGTCGAGCGCGTCGAGATCGCCGAACGGGACCTCCTGACAGGCGGGCAAGAGCGGCTCGAAGAGCTCCCGCATGCGCGGGATGCCGGACGTCGACAGCGTGCCGAGGTTCAGCCCGTGATAGCCGTTCTTGCAATAAAGGAGCGTCTTTTTCCCGGTCGCGGCGCGCGCGAGCTTCAGCGCGGCCTCCACGGCCTCGGCCCCGGTGCACGACAAGAGGCACATCGTGAGCGGCCCCGCGCGGCGCGCGAGCTCGGAGGCGAGCTCGGCGGCGTGGACCTGGGGCCCCACGTGCACCAGGTTCGGCACGTCGTCCGCGAGGAAGCCGGCCATGCGCGCCCGCAGCTTCGCGTGGTTGTGCCCGAGGCTCTGCGCGCCGAAGCCCGAGAGGAAATCGAGGTATTCCCGCCCCTCGTGGTCCCACAAGGTCGCCCCGCTCGCGCGGACGAACACGCGGCCGTAGCCGAAGGCGCCGAGGAGTTTGACGAAGGCGGGATTGATGTGCTCCGCGTACTTCGCGACGGCAGGGTGGGAGGAGGGCGAGGGAGGCATCCGCGGGCGATTGTCGCCCCGCGGCGCGCGGAGACGCAAGCGCCGATCAGGTCAGAAGACCGCCCTTCGGCTTGAGCAGGGGCGGAAGGTCCGTCTCGCCGAGCCGTTGCCGCAGGTTCACCTCGATCATGCGCGAGAGGCCCGAGAGCGGCAGGTCGTTCGCGTCCGTGCCGAAGGGATTTTCAATTTCGTCGCCGATCGCGTCGAGGCCGTAGAACGCATAGGCCACGATCCCCACCACCACGGGCGTGAACACGCCGACCGTCTTCGCGATCCCGAACGGCAGCGCGAAGCAATAAATGGCCACGAGCTGGTGGATGAGCGAGGTGTACGAGAGCGGGATCGGCGTGCTCTTGATGCGCTCGCAGCCGCCCTGGAGGTCCGTGAGGACCGTGAGGCTCTGCTCCAGCACGGAGAGGTGATACGGGTGAATCCAGCCGCGTTGCCACGCATCCCGCAGGCGGAAGGCGGCCGATTGGAGGATCGCCGTGGGCCGGTTCAGCTCGCCCCGCAATGCCTCGATCTCGGCCGCGGCGAGGAACGGTCCGAGCTCCTCGAGCCGATCCTGATCCCGGAGGTGCAGCCGGAGCGCGTGCGTGTAGCCGATGATCCGATAGACCATCTCCTTGCGGAACGCCGTGACGGCGTCGCTCTCGGCGGGGCGCTCGGGCGTCTCGTTCACGAGCGTGAGGATCTGGCGCGTGATCGTGCGGGTCGTGTTGACGAGGCCGCCCCAGAGCTTGCGGCCCTCCCAGAAGCGGTCGTAGCTCGTGTTGTTCCGGAAGCCGAGGAAGATGCTGAGCGCGAGGCCGATGAGCGTGAACGGGATCGTCGTGAGGTCCGGGTGGAAAAACCCGAACTTCAGATCGGCCACGGTCACCGCGACGGCGAGCAGGGTGGTGAGGGCCATGCGGCCACGGATCCGCTGCAGCGCCGTTCCGCGGTACTTGAGGAGCAGGCGCAGCCAGGAGTAGCGTTTTTCCGTCACCATCATGGGGCACGATCCCGCGAGAGGCGGCGGGCCTTAGCACGGTGTCGTTGGTGCACCAACGGCAATCAGGCGTGCCCGAGCGGCCGCGCAGCCGCGGCGAGCGCGGCGTCGATGAGCCGCTTTTCGGAGGCGTCGAGGGTGCGGCGCAAGGCCGAGACGCGGCCCGGGAGCTCGTCGAGCACGGCCGGGAGCTTGTCCACGGGGCCGAGCTCGCGCAGGGACGTCTCTGCCGCGTCGATCCGCGCCCGCGCCGCGGCGTGCGCCTCCTCCGCGGCCCCGAGGAGCGGCATCTGCCACGTCGAGCCAGACGCCTTCTCCGCGCGGCCGAGCCAGACCTTGGCGGCGTCGAGGTGCTGCCCGGCGTCCCGGATCGCCGAGATGATCGCGTCGAGGTAATGGGTCATGGCAGCCGCACCTCGGGCCAGTCTACACGGGAAGAGGGGCCCGCGCTCGCCCGCTTCCGGGGGAAGCCCGACTTGGCGTGGCCCGCGTGGTGCTGATATCCCCTGCTTCATGACGGACGAACGGCGTTCTCTGCCGCTTGCGCGCCCGAGCCGGTATTCGCCCGAGGTCTACGTCGGCGTCGCCGAGGGCGAGAGCCAGGCGCTCGCGCCGCTCGTCGCGGAGAGCCCGGAGCGCGCGATCGAAGCCGCCGGGATCGCCAGCGAGCGCGCCGCGTCGCTCACGGCGGCCGCGCACGCGCACGAGCCGCCCGACGCGCCGATCGCGTGCCGTCGCGGCTGCTCGACGTGTTGCCACGCGAAGGTGCTCGTCGTGGCGCCCGAGGTCCTGCGCATCGCCGCGCACCTCCGCGCCACGCGTTCGCCCGAGGATCTCGCGGATCTGCTCGCCCGCGTGCAGGCGGCCGACGTCCGTGTGCGAGGGCTCTCGCGCGCCGCGCGTGCCGAGGCGCGCGTGCCGTGCCCGCTGCTCGACGCGGACGGCGGCTGCGGTGTGCACCCGGTGCGGCCGCTCGTGTGCCGGAGCTGGACGTCGTACGACGCAGGCGCTTGTGAGCGGTACTGGGAAGCGCCCGCGGGAAAACAGACGCCGCCGCAATGGGCGATTGGCTACGAGCTCGCGCAGGCCGTGCTCGCGGGGCTCGGCAAGGCGTGCTTCGACGTGGGCCGGGATGGGACGCCGCTCGAGCTCATCGCGGCGCTGCGCATCACGCTCGAGAGGCCCACGGCGGGCGAGCGCTGGCACAAGCGGTTGCCCGTGTTCTCGGCGGCGAAGGATGCGGAATGGATCGAGGCGAACGTGCCGTCCGGTCCGTCAGGAAAAACCGTCCCGTAGGGCCGCCGAGGCCTCGCGGACGATGCGCGACGTCTCCTCGCGGCAAGCGGGCGCGACGCCTCCCGTGAGCACGAAGCCGTGGATCATCGATTCGTGGCAGGCGTGCCGCGCGGGGACGCCTGCGGCCGTGAGGCGCTCGACGTACGCGACGCCCTCGTCCCGCAGCGGATCGAAGCCCGCCGTGAACACGAGCGCGGGCGGCGCGCCCTCGACGCTCGGCGCGAGCAGCGGCGAGGCGTCGACGTTTCGGCGCGTCGCCGGATCGGGGCCGAGATAATGCTCGTAATACCAGTCGATCATGCCCTTCGTGAGCATCCAGCCGTTCGCGAACACCGCGTGCGAGCGGTGCGCGCAGGTCGCGTCGAGCGCGGGATAGAGGAGCACCTGGAGCGCGGGCCGATGCGTCTCGCCGCGCGTCTTCAGCGAGACGACCGCGGAGAGGTTGCCACCCGCGCTGTCGCCCATGACCGCGATCCGCGCCGGATCGACGCCGAAATCGGCCGCGCGCGCCGCGACGTCGCGGAAGGCAGCGACGCCGTCGTCCACGGCCGCGGGGAAGCGATGCTCGGGCGCGAGGCGATAGTCGACGGCGATGACCCGCACGTGGCCCTCGACGGCGAGCTGCCGGCAAAACGTGTCGTGTGTGTCGAGGTCGCCCGTGACGAACCCGCCGCCGTGGTAGAAGACCACGCACGGCGAGGGCGCGGCGAGGCCCTCCGGCACGTACTTCCGGGCCGGGATCGGCCCCGCGTCGCCGCGCAGGCGCACGTCGGACACGGCGACTCCTTCGAGGCGCGGGATCTCGACCATGCACACCGACTCGGCGAGGCGCGCGCGGGCCTCGGGCGGCGCGAAGCGGCGAAGGTCGCTCGATTTCATGAGGTCGTCGAGCGCGAGCATCAGCGCGACGTCCGGATCGACGGTGCAGCCCTCCACGGACCGCGCCCGCCAGCCGACGAGGCGCGCGGAAAACCCTTTCGAGCTGCGAATGGCGTCCGCGAGGGTACGGGCGACCTTGACGCGGGCGCGGGCCAGCGGAGAGAGCAACATCGCGGTCGATGGTAACGGCGGCCGTGGCGGCTGTCATCACGGGCCGGACGCGTGGACGCCCTTTCCAGCCCGCGGTACGCTCGGCCGGGATCGGACGAACGTCATGCGAGACGGCCGCGCTCTGCTCCGAGGCTCCCTGGTTGTCGCCCTCGTGCTCGCGTCCGCGTGCGGCAAGCGCGCGCCGGCGGGGGAGGAGCTCCCGCGGGCCACGTCGGCGGCGCCGCTCGCGACGAACCCGGCCCCGCACGCGCCGGGCGGCCCCTGGGCCGATCTCACGCCCGACCGCGCGTTCGCCCGTGCGCGCGCCGAGGGCAAGCTCGTGTTCCTGTACTGGGGCGCGGCCTGGTGCCCGCCGTGCAACGATCTGAAAGCGGAGGTCTTTTCGAAGCCCCGTTTCGCCGAGCTGATGCGTGATTTCGTGCCCGTCCACCTCGACGGCGACACGGAGGACGCGCAACGCGCGGGCGAGGCGCTTTCCGTATCCACCTATCCGACGATCCTGGTCCTCGGCCCCGAGCGCGAGGAGCTTTTGCGCTTGAACGGGAGCCTCGACATCGACGAGCTCGATCGGGCGCTCGGCGCGGTGCGCGGCAAGGCGCAGAGCTTCCGGGCGGCGGCCGCGCGCCTCGACGAGGGCAAGCCGAGCGCGGAGGATTGCAGCACGCTCGCCCACGCGGCGTGGGAGCTCCTGCCCGAGGAGACGTGGAGCCGCCCGCGGATCCTCGCGGCGCTGCGCAAGGCGATCGAGGTTTGTCCTGACACGATGAATCGCGAGCGCGCCCTGCTCGCGGGCACCCTCCTCGGGCTCGCCGCGGCGTACCGGCGCGATCCGGCGCTCGCCGAGGAAACACGCGCCGCCCAGGCGAGCGCCGTTTCGTACCTCGATCTCGTCTTCTCGAACGCCGAGACCACGTGGGCCGCGCGCGCGCTCGTCAATCACCGCGCCGAAGCCCTCGCGGCCTGGCTCGCCGCGGATCCCAAGGACGCGGCCTATCTCTCGTGGAAGGCGAAATGGCTCGCGGCCGCGGCTTCCCTCCGATCACGCGAGGGGGCGCCCGTCGACGTCCGGCTCGCGGCCGTGGCGCCCTCCATCGATTTCTTCCGGCACGAAAACCCGAGCGGCCCCGTGCCCGAGCCGCTCCAGGCCGACGTCCTCGCCGCCGCGGCGCGGGCCGAGCGCGAGGCGAAGACCCCCGAGGAGCGGTATTCGGTGATCTCGACGGCGTCGTACCTCCTGCGTCGCGTGGGCGCGCACGACGAAGCGCGGAGCATGCTGAAGGCGGAGGCCGAGCGTTCGGACACCCCGCATTACTGGTACTCGATGATCTCGGCGCTGGAACAGGAGCTCGGCCGCATCGAGGAGGCGCGGGCCTTTTCGCAGAAGGCCCGCGAGGGCGCGGGCGGGCGCGCGACGCGGCTCCAGTGGATCGCAAACGACATCCTCTTCCACGCGAAGCTCGAAGGCCCGCCGCCGCGCGCGTACCTCCTCGCGCAGGCCGAGGCGTTCTACGAGCTCGCGTTCTCGCTCCCGGACGGGTTTCAGGGGAGAAACCGGACGCGCGCCGAGCAGGTGCGATCCGCGCTCGCCGCGCTGGAAAGCGATCCGGATTTCGTGAAGCTCGTGTCGCGTCTCCGGGATCGGTGCGCGTCGCTCCCCGCGGACGCCGCCGATCGCTGCCGGGCCTGCCTGCTGCGCTGACGCGAGCGGAAAAACCTCACTGGATGACGATCTGAAGGCCGTACGGGCTCGGGTTCTTGGCGAGGGAGCCGCCGCGCGTGCGCACGAAATACGTGCCCGCGGCGAGGTTCGTCGCGAGCGCGGACCCGCAATTGCCGACGACGTCGTCGCCCGTGGCGAGCACGGTCGTGCCATCGGGCGCGAGGATGTCGACGATCGTGTCGAGCGTCTTCGCGGCGCAGGCATTCGTACCTTGATCGGTCGTGGTCGCCGTCAGGCTCGACGCGGGAGCGGCGAGGACCACGGACACCACGTCGACGTCCCAGTGCGGCGTGAGCACCGCGTTCCACGGCTCCGAGAAGGCGTCCGCGATCGCCGGGGCGCCGTTGGGCTCGCTCTCGGTGATCTCGATCGAGCAGGTCGGGCTGCACCCGTCGCCCGCCGCGGTATTGCCGTCGTCGCAGGCCTCGGCGGGCGTCTTCTGCCCATCGCCGCAGACGTCGACGATTTGATCGATGCGCAATCGATAGAGGAACGTGGGGCTCGGCGCGGAGCCCGAGGCCGCGACGCGCGCGAAATAAGATCCGGGCGCGAGGCTCGGCAGAACGGCGCGCGAGCAGGCTCCCTCTCCGGCGTCGTCGTCGCTCGCGAGGACGGTGGTCCCGTCCGCGGCGCGGATTTCGAGGATCGTGTCGATCGCGCCCGTGGCGCAGCCGCCGTCGCCGACGTCGAGGATACGCGCGATCACGCTCGTGTTCGCGGCCGCGACCGTGAAGGAGACGAAATCGACGTCGCCGTCGGGATCCATTTTGGCCGGGAAGGGGTCCTTGTAGGGGCTTGCCTCGGCGGGGGTGTCGTTCGGCTCCATTTCGCCGAGCTCCACCGCGCATTCCGGGGAGCAGCCATCTCCGGCTTCACTGTTTCCGTCGTCGCACTCCTCGCCGGGATCGAGCGCGTCATTGCCGCAGACGGGCGCGGGCTCGCCCCCCGCGCCGCCTTGTCCACCGGCGCCGCCTTGCCCGCCGACGCCGCCGATGCCGCCCTCTCCGCCTTGCCCGCCCGCGCCCCCCGGCCCCGCGCCGGAGGACGACGCGCTGCTGGTGGACGCATGGCTGCGCGGCGGGAGCCCCGAGCCCTCACCGCACGCGGCGAGGGCCGTCACGAGGAGACCAAGCACGAGGATCGATCGTTTCATTCGGAATCCGGGCAGGAGTAGGAGAGGTCCCAGCTCTTCACGATGGCCGCCGCGCTCTTGTTCGACGCGGGGTTCAAGGTGATCGAGAGCTCGAGGTGGCTTTGCCGGGCGTCACCCGCGCCCAGTTTGTCGAAGAAGGAGATCGGGCACGGCGCCGGGCCGCCCATCGGGCAAACCTGCGTATCGGGCGAGGCCTTCGCGGTCGCGAGGCTCTTGTACGTCGCGCCGGCGAGGCCCGCCTGCGTGTTCGCCGTGCGCGCCTTGAAGACCACGTTCGTATCGGCGGCCGTGAGCGTGTCGTACGCGAGGAAGCCCCATTGCACCGTGGTTCCCTGCGGACAAACCGCCTCGTACTTGTACGTGAACGTCGCGGGATCGTATCCGCCGGGGCAGCCGAGATCGACGGAGAGCTTGGCGCCCGCGTCGTTGAGGACCGTCTGGCAGGTCGAGGGGCAGAGCTTCAGTTGATTCGGGTTCGCCGGGTCGTCGTAATACCAGCCCGCTCCACAGGCCGCACCGGAGGGCAGGTTCGAGAGGACCAGCGGCGCGCCGGAGCTCGGCGTGAAGGTGACCTTCGCGGCGCTCGGATCGTAGACCCCGCCGCTCGGCACGACGAAATCACACGAGAGCGTGTCGCCCTTGATCTGGATGAGCGCCGAGAGCAGCTCGTTCTCGACGTTCCCGCCGGGCGCCACGAAAAAGCCTTTTTTCGTGCCGCCCTTCGTCGCGATCTGGTTCATGAAGTTCTGGTTCGCCCCCTGGATGCCGATCGCGTACGTCTTGACGGCCTTCGTCGAGAACGCATTGCCCGCAATGTCGGAGATGTCGGTCTCGTTCTCGTTGCAGCCGACCGGATCGCCGTCGGTCGCGAAGACCACGATGGCGTCCTCGGTGGGGTGCGCGTTCTTGTAATTGATGGCCCATTGCGTCGCGCCCGAGAGCGCGGGGTACATGGGCGTGTTGCCGTTCGGGGATTTCGCGTTCAGGGCGTCGACGAGCTTCTTCTCCTGGGCGTCCGCCGGCGCGGATTGGAGCGTCAGGATGCCGACGTCGACGAGCGGCGACCGGCACGCCGTGGCGCTGCAGCTCGTGTCGTTGCAGCCCGAGACCGGCGCGTTGTCGGGCCAGAACCGAAGCGCGACGCCGAGGCCGGCCGAGCCGGGATCCTGGACGAATTTCTTGAGCGCCTTCACGGTCGCCGACCAGCGCGTCTCGCCGCCACCGATGTCCGTTTCCATCGAGCCGGAGCGGTCGAGGGCGATGAACATGTTCACGCGCTTGACCGTCGCCGTCGTCGTATTCGAGCAGCTCGGCGAGCCGCAGGCGACGTTCGGCGCGAACGCCGCCCAGTTGTCGAGGCACTGGCATTCGTCGAGGTGCGTGGAGCCGCCGTAGCTCGGCGGGTTCACCATGATCTCGCGCTTCGAGGCGCCGAGGCCGCAGCTCGCCGCCGGGACGTTGATGCACTTGCCGGGAGGAATGGGGCTCGGCGTGGAGCAGCTCTGGATGCCCGCGAGCGCCTGGTTCGGCTCGCATTTGCCGAACTGGCCGGAGCCCGCGGCGTAATGGATGAGCTTCACTCCCGCGGGGACCGTGGTGTTTCCGTGGTTGCACACCGGCACCGATCCGCTGCAGGGGACGCCGATCGACAGGTCGTAGCCGGCGCACGCCGGATCGGTTTGGCCGGGCAACCACGGCACGCAGTCGCCCTTCACCGGGCAGCCCTGGCCGCACAGCGTCTTCACGCGGTCGACGCAGAGGTTCGTCCAGGCGACGTTGCAGCAATCGGGTAGCTCCTGGCAGATCGTGGCGACGCACGAATCACACGCCGGAGCGAGCTTCTCGCCCGAGTCGCACTTGTTATGGGAGCAAGGCGGATCCTGGTAGCACTTCGCGCCGCAGACGGTGTCGACCATGCCCACGCAGGCGGAGTCCCAACCGAACGGCCCGCACGATTTGCCGCACACGCTGCCGACCTTGTCCACGCAGGACGCGGCCCAGCTCGCCGGATCGCAGGATTTGCCGCACAGGGTGGGGACCTTGTCGACGCACCGCTGCGCCCAGCCCGCGGTGCACGAGTTTCCGCAGACGGTCGTGACCTTGTCCACGCAGGACGACGTCCATTTCGGCGAAGGGCACTTGTCGTTCTGCTGGCAGACCGACGCGACGAGGTTCACGCAGGACGCGGTCCAGCTCCCGCTGCAGCAGCTCGGCTGCGCGGCGCACACCGCGGCGACGCAAGGATCGCAGGCCGTGTTGAGCTTCGAGCCCGTGACGCAGTAATCGTGCGCGCAGGCGACCGTGCCGGGCGTGAAGTCGCAACACTTCGGCTCGGCGGCGCAGATATCGGCCACGCACGAATGACACCCCGGGACGAGCGCCGTGCCCGTCGAGCAATACCCGTGCGAGCACGTGCCGGTCGTGCCGAGGTTGCAGCATTTCGGATCGTCGGCGCAGACGGTGGCCGCGCACGGATCACAGTTGGTCGTGAGCGAGTTTCCCGTCTTGCAAAAATCGTGGCTGCACGAGCCCCAGTTCGGCAGGCCGCAGCATTTCGGATCGACGTCGCAGATCGCGCTGACGCACGGATCGCAGCCGTCCGTGAGCTTCGCGCCGACGTCGCAGTAATCGTGCGCGCACGTCCCACCGTACGACGCCTCGCAGCATGTCGGGTCGATCGCGCAGATATCGTCCACGCAGGGATCGCAGCCATACCCGAGCGGATCGCCGACGGCGCACTTGTTGTGGTTGCACGTGCCGAAGACCGGCGCCGAGCAGTATTGATTGAACTGACAGTCCACGCCCTCGTCGCAAGGCTGGGCCACGCCCTGCGCGACGACGTCCGCCGGATAATTGCCGAGATCACCCGTCTGCCACGAGAAGATGGGCGTCTGCGCGAACGGCTTCAGCCCGCCGGGCGGGTCCTCGTCGAAGACCTGGCACGACGGATCACAGGGATTGTTCGCGCATGCCGCGAGGACATTGCTGCCCGGCGGGCCGGGCTTTTCGCTGGAAGCGCCGCCCGGGGCGAAGGAAGCCTTGTCCTCCTGACACGGGCCCCACGCGCCATTCATGCAGACGCGGACGCCCTTGAAGCACGATTTCACGCCGTTGTGCTCGCCGAGATCGACAGAGCACGTCTTCTTTTGGCCCTCCTGGCAAAGCGCGGGCGCGCCGCCCGCTCCGCCAAAGCCCCCGTCGCCGCCGCCTTCCCCCGTGCCCCCAGCGCCGCCGCCATTGTCGCCGCCCGCGGACGGATCCGAGCCGCGCGGAGGCAGGTCGTCAATGCCCTGACTGCATGAAACGAGCAAAAACAAGCACGGCACGACGAGGAGCGTGAGCGGGAGCAGCCGATGGAACGACCGGGTTCTCGACGGTCCGGGACCATAAGTCATGGGGAAGTGCCTCCAGTGCCAACCTTCCATGATGCATGAAGGCTGTCTGGAATCAAGGCGTTTTGGTCACTCGAATGACCGGCCCCGGTTGCTAGTGTTACCAGGGTGCTCCGGCGCGCGCTTCCTCACGCGCCGAGCGTCGCGGCGAGGTGCGGCAAGAGCTCGCCGAGGCGTGCGTCCACGCGCACGGCCGCGTGTTCGTCGCCGCGCGTCGGGCCGAGGTTCACAATGGCCACGGGCACGCCACGCTCGCTCGCGCGCCGCACGAACCGATATCCCGAAAAGACCGTCAGCGACGAGCCCACGACGAGCAGCGCCTCGGCCTCGTCGAAGAGCGCCCACGCCGCCTCGGTGACGCGCGGCGGCACGTTCTCCCCGAAAAAGACGACGTCGGGCTTGAGCGTGCCGCCGCAGCCGAGACAAACGGGGACGTGGAAATCGGCGAATGCGTCGTGGTCGAGGTCGGCGTCGCCGTCGGGCGCGAGGGCCGTACCCCACCTGTAAAAGGAAGGGTTCTCCGCGATCAGGCGCTCCTGCAATGCGTCACGCGGCTCGATCGTCCCGCAGCCGAGGCAACGGACGCGGGCGAGCGCGCCATGCAGCTCGACCACGCGCACGCCGCCCGCGGCCTGGTGCAGCCCGTCGACGTTCTGTGTGATCGTGCCCGCGAGCCGGCCCGCGCGTTCGAGCGCCGCAAGCGCGTGGTGCGCCGGGTTCGGCCGGGCCGCGGCGATCCTCGGCCAGCCGTTCATGCTGCGCGCCCAGTAACGCGCCCGCGACGCCGGTTCGTGCAGGAACTGGCGCGCTTGCATGGGATTGCGGGCGCGGCGCGCGGTCTCGGGGCCACGATAATCGGGGATGCCCGACTCCGTGCTCATGCCCGCGCCGGCGAGCGCGACGATACGCCGGCCGTCGAGCAAACGAGCGAGGCGCGAGGCGGGGGCGAGGTCGTTCGCTTCGGGGCTGGAAGACGCGGAGAGCGACGAGGCCACGCCCGAGCCTAGCGCACGCGACGAAGCGAGGCTTGTGGAGGGCAGGAGCGAGGATAAGATCCCCGCTCGGCATGGCGAACGACCCGAAGCGAAAGAGAGACGACACGGACGCCGATCTCGCGATCGAGCAGAAGCGCAAGGTCGAGAAGGCGAAGCGCTGGCAGGTCGTCTTCCACAACGACAACTACACGACGAAATGGTTCGTGGTGGACGTGCTCGTCCGCTTCTTCCACATGGATGAGACGTCGGCGCTGAGCTTCATGCTCGTCGTGCACACCACGGGCCGCGGGGTGGCCGGCGTCTACACGAAGGACGTCGCCGAGACGAAGGCGAAGCTCGTACAGGAGCACGCGCGCGAGTACGGGATGCCGCTCCGGCTCACGGTCGAGCCGGACGACGATTGAGAGGCGCGCTCAGGGCGCGTCGTCGCGTGTGCCGGCCACGAACGGGACGACCTCTCGGACGACCTCGTCGTAGAGCCAGAGATCGCTGTGGTGCGCGCCCGCGATGGCCATGAACCGGCCGCGCGGGAGGCGCGCGGCGAGCGTCTTGCCGTGATCCACGGGGATGAGCTCGTCGTCGGTGCCGTGCAAGACGAGGACGGGCACCTTCACGTTCGAGGCCCGCGCGGCGGAGTCGAATCGATCCTGCAAGAGGAGCCGCACCGGCAAGAACGGGAAGACCCGCGCGCCCACGTCGGCGATCGATGTGAAGGGGCAAAGGAGCAGGACGCGCACGCCGTGGCCCCGCGCGGCCATCTCCATCGCCACGCCCGTGCCGAGCGATTGCCCCGCGAGCACGAGGTCGGTCCGCTGGATCCCCCGCTGCTCGACGAGGTGCCCGATCCCGCGCTCGGCCGCGTCGAAGAGCGCTTGTTCGCTCGGCGCGCCGACATCACGCGCGAGCCCGTAGCCGGGATACTCGATCGCCGCGAACCCCGCGCCCGCGCGGGCGAAGACATCCGCGAGCCACGCGCTGTCGCCGATCTGCTCGCCGTTTCCGTGAAAATACACGACCACGGGGCCACCCGCCGGGGGCGGTCGAAACAGCATGAGCGTCCCGCCGTCGATCCGTAGGAGCTCAAAGTTTCCGGCGGGCGTGCGGCCCACCGTGGGCGCGGGGAAGAGGATGCGGCGCTGGGCCGAATACACGAGCCCGCAGATCCCGAGGTACACGACGACGATCGCCCCGAGGACGATGGTCATCACGCGACGCGCCCTGCGTCTGGGGCTCGGACGAGCGACATCGGTCCCTTCGGCCACGGAAGACGCGCCTATTTTCCGCCGCCGAAGAGGAGCGCGCCGCCGAGGATCGATTCGAGCGCGCCGCCCACCGAGCCCACGAGATCCCCGACCTTGCCGAGCGCTGCGCCCGCCGCGCCCGCGACCTTGTCCACCGCGGCGCCCGCCTTGTCGGCCGCCTTCTCCGCGGCGCCGAGCGTCTTGTCGACCGCGCCCATGGCCTTGTCGATCGTGCCCGTCACGGCGCCCGTCGCCTTGTCGATCGTGCCCGTGACCGCGCCCGTCGCTCGATCGAGCGCCTTTTCGTACTTCGCCTCGGCCTTGTCGAGCCTCTTGTCGATCGCGCCCGTGACCTTGTCGAGGGCCGCGTTGACCTTCGTGTCGACCTTGTCGAGCGCCGCGTTCGCCTTGCCCTGGGCCTTATCCAGCGCCTTGTCGACCTTCGCCTGCGCCTTGTCGAGCGTCTTCGACACCGCGCCCGTGACCTTGTCCGCCGCCGCCGAGACCTTCTCCGCGCCCCGGGCGAGCGCCGCGCCGAGCTCGTTCATCCGCTCGATCGCGCCCGTCTTCGTGAGCACCGCGCCGAGCACGACCGCGCCGAGCGAGCCCGCGAGATCGGAAAGCGAGACCGGCTTCGGCGCCGCGGCCGCGCCTCCCACGACGACGGTCTTCACCCCGTCGCAGACCATGGCCCCGCAGCTCGTCTTGTCGCCGACCCGCACGAGCTGCATCCCGTGCACGAGCACGTTCGGGCTCCCTGCGACGATCGGCTGCGCCACGTGCGGCCCGCACGGCTGGGGCAGGGAAGGGGCGAGCACGGCCATCTGCCCCGGCCCGAGCATCACGTCCGCCGCGCCCGTCGCCACGACGCCCGTCGTGAGGATCGGGACCATGTCCACGATCGAGATCATCGTCCCGGCCGGCGCCGCGCCGATGCCGGCGCCGAGGCTCGCCGCGCCCGCGCCGCCGAGCCCCGCCGGCCCCACGACCTCGCTGCCCAGCGTCGCCGCGACCATGGCCTGGCTCGGCGTGACGAGCGGCATCGCCGCATGCGCGAGCCTCGAACCGACCTTCGCCGCGAGATGCCCTGTGGTCATTTACACCCTCACGTCTCCTCCCCCGGGCGGGGGAAACGCACCGTGGACAGGATCCGATCGAAGAGCGGGTTCATCTGATCCGCGTCGACCTTGGCCGCGGTCGCATTGAAGCAAAACACCGTGCGCCGCCGCCCGAGCGCCATGGCGAGCCTCTGCTCGAGCTCGCCCGACTGCGCCCGCCACGTGAAATGCAGCTCGATCCCCGGCTGCCCACCGAGCGTGCGCTCTTTCCGATCCTTGAGCTCGAACCCGTCGAGGCGCTTGCCGAGCTCCGTGAGCTGCTTGTCCGCGTAGGACCCGAGCGTCTCCTCGGGGGAGAGCACGTCGCGGGTCATGACCACGTTCGGCGCCGTGGTTTGTCCCGGCCGCGGGGTGGCGGCGAAGGCGACCATCGTTCGGTCTTCCCAGTGGCGGGGTACGTCGAAGGAGACGTCTCGGCTCTCGTATCGCGACATTCGCTGTATTCTCTCCTCAGATGACCGCGGCGCGCTTCACGAAGGCCTCGGCGAGCTCGCCCCAGGGCCGCTCGTAGACCACGTACCCCTTCTTCGTCAGGGTGTGAACGAACGCGTCGCTCGATGAAAACCCGTTCATCTGCGCCTCGACGAGGTTCGCCTCGAGCTCGGCGCCGGAGACCGGCATCGCGCTCTGCGTCTTCATCACGAAGAGCTGCCCCTCGCCGGGGCTCTGCAGGATCGTCGCGCCCTTCGAACCGCCGTTGATCGCCGAGGCGACGTCGTCCCCCGTGAACCCACCGGCGCGCGAGAAGAGCTGCCCGAGCGATCCGCCGTCCGGCGTGGCGCTCTGGCCGACGTTGAATTGCGGGCCGGAAAGCGCATTCGATCCGTTTCCGCCGAACGCGTTTTGCAGCGCGCTCTTCGCGTCGCCGAGCGCGCCCTGGCCTTGATCCTGGGCCGCGCCGAGCGCGTCCTTCGTGCCCTCGGCGGCGTCCTTGCCCTGGCCCTCGAGGTCGCCCCAGAAGTCCTCGGCCTCGTTCTTGATGTCGCCCCAGGCGTCCTTCGCGTCGCCCTTGATGTCCTTCCAGGCTTCCTTCGCGTCCTGCCCCGCCTGCTTGAATTCGTCCTTCGTCTGGCCCCAGGTCTCTTTCGCGTCGGCCTTGGTCTGCTTCCAGGCTTCCTTCGCGTCCTCGACGCTCTGCTTGGCGTCGGCCTTCGTCTGGTTCCAGGTGTCCTTCGCGTCGGCCTTGGTCTGCTTCCAGGTCTCCTTGGCTTCTTCCCAGGTCTGCTTGGCCTCGGCCTTGGTCTGGTTCCAGCTCTCCTTCGCGTCGGTCTTGATCTCGTTCCACGCGGCCTTCGACTCGGCGACGAACTCCTTCGGGATCGCCTTCACGTCGGCGATCATCTCCTTGGCGTCCGCGATGGTCTGCTTGACCGTCTCCTTCGCGCTCTCGATCTGGCCCTTCACCTCGTCGACGACGGCCTTCGCCTGGCCCTTGATCTCCTCGACCTTGGCCTTGGCCTGGGCCTTCCACTCCTCGACCTTGCCCTTCCACTCCTGGACCTTCTGCTTGACCTCTTCCTTGGCGCCCTCGATCCGCGCCTTGAGCTCCTGCACGCGGGCCTTCGCAGCCTCGACCTGCGTCTTGGCCATCTCGATGATCTCGCCCGCCTGCTTCTTCATCTCCTGGAAGCGCTCGACGGCCTGATCCTTGAGCGCGATCACGCGCTCCTTGATCTCCTGCACCTTGGCCTTGGCCTGCTCCTTGAGGTCGTTGATGCGGCCCTTGATCTCCTCGATCTTGGCCTTGGCCTGCTCCTTCACGGCCTCGATGCGGCCCTTGATCTCGTCGATCTTGGCCTGCACCCGCGCCTTGGCCTCGGCGAACTTCTCCTTCACCTCGGCCACCTTGCCGAGCACGGCCGCCTTCGCCGCTTCGAGCTTGCCCTTGAACTCCTCGACGATCGCCACGGCGCGCGCCTTGGCCTCCTCGAGCTTGCCGCGGAGCTCCTGGATCTTGGCCTGCACCTGCGCCTTCGCGGCTTCGAGCTTGGCACGCACCTCCTCGAACTTGGCGATGGCCATCTGCTTCGCGGCTTCGGCCCGCGCGCGCAGATCCTCGACCGCGCCGCGGATCTTCTCCTGCACGTCGCCCGCGATCTCGCCGGCCCGCGCGCGGATCTGATCGATGCGCTCCTGGAGCTTTTTCTGTTCGAGCGCCACGCGATCGAGGACGTCGTCCATGATCATGCCCGGCACGCCGAGGACCTTGTCGATCGCGTCCTTGAGCTGCTCGTTGATGGCCTCGGGCACCAACAAATAACCCGGCGCGTCCGCGAGCGAGGCGGGCGGCTCTTCGAGCAAGCGCCGCAGCGCGCCCTCGACGGCCTGTTCGTCGAAGCCGCCCGGGATCTCGTCGAACAGCTTCGCCTGGAGCGCCTTCGCCGCGTTGTTCACGGCCTCGGGGAACGAGAGGTCGGCGAGGTTGATCTCGGCCGCGCCGAGGGACATCGGCACGGGCGAGCTTGCGCCCGCCGTGTTGAGCAGGACGTTCGGCGCGCCGTCGATGTGCACCTCGCGCCCCGCGAGCCCCGCGAGCCCGCCGGCGCTCACCTTGATGCTGCCGCTCGCGTCGAGGAAGATGTCGCCGCCCGCGATCGTGAGCGAGGCCTTGCCCGTCGAGAGCACGACCCGATCGTTCGACAAGGACGCGCCCGTCTCGCCGACCTGGATGTGGCACTCGCCGCCGACGACGAGCACGTCGCTCTGCTCGACGCGCGTGGTCCGGCTGCCGACGACGTGCAGCGTCTGATCCGCGCCCACCTTGCGCGACTCGCGCTCGCCGACCTGCACGTCGAGATCGGTGCCGACCTGGAGCGTGTGTTTCTCGCGGACGACCTCCTCGCGGTCCTTCTGCGCGTGCATGAACACCTTCTCGCGCCCCTTGGCGTCCTCGAAGGTGATCTCGTTGAATCCGCCGGAGCCGGGCGAGCTGTCGCTCTTCCACGACGTCTTCGTCTTGTGATCGGGCAGCTTGTACGGGTGCGGCGAGGTGCCGTTGAAGACCCGGCCGACGATGATTGGCTGGTCGGGATCGCCCTCGAGGAAATCGACGAGGACCTCCTGCCCGACCCGCGGGATCGCGACGTTTCCATACCCGCGACCGGCCCAGACCTGGCTCACGCGGATCCAGCACGAGCTCTCGTCCGTGTACTTGCCCTCGCGATCCCAGTGGAACTGCACGCGCACGCGGCCGTACTCGTCGACGTGGATCTCCTCGCCGGCGGGGCCGACGACGACCGCGCTTTGCAGGCCGCCCATGCGCGGCTTCGGCGTGACGGGCACGGGCCTGTACGGATCGTCGGCGAACACGGCCGTGCCCGTGCTCGACCAGTCGCCCTCGCTCGTCCCTTCGAGCGTGCGTTGCACGAGGAGCAGGCGGTTTTCCTTGGCGAGATCGTCGCGCGGATGCCCTTCCATGCAGAACACGTCGCCGGGCGAGAGGCCGAGCGCGGTCGTCTGGAACAGGACCTTGCGGCGACCCTGCCGCGCGCCGTCGAGCCTGCGCGACGCGAGCGCCTTGGCCTCGCGCTCGTCGACGCGCCCCGGATCCACGACGAACGCGCCCGGCACATAGCTGTAGCTCTCGTATCGATCTTCTTGATCGAACGTCGACTTCGCCTCGGCGATGAGCTGGAAGTCGGGCCGCCTGCGGAAATCGTGATCTCGCAGCGTCATGCGGCCCTGCCGCACCTGGTGGGAGACCTTTACGTGCGTGATCGCGTCGCGGGATTTCGCGTGCTCGAGGTTGTTCACGTAGAGCAGCGGCGCGCCGGCCTCGCGCACGGTGGGATCGGTGATGAGGACGAGCCTGCTCGGCGCCTCGCTGCCCGGATCCGGCGGCCGGAAGTGGTAGCTGATGCCCGCCTCTTCGAAGAGCCGCGACAGGAACGCGAAGTCGGTCTCGCCGTACTGCACGCGGTACTCGAGCTTCGGGAACGTGGCCGCGTCGAGCTCGAAGAGGGGCTCGATCTCCCAGTCCGCGAGGAGCTTCTTCGTGATGTCGGGGATCGAGATGTGCTGGAAGATGCGCTGATTGCGGCGCTGCGACGTCCGCCAGAGCGCCGGCACGATCCGCAGGAAGTACGTCGAGAGCCCGTCCGGCTCGACCTCGATCTGCTCGGCATACTGCACGACGCCGGTCCAGGCGAGGCCGCCCGCGACCTTGAACCCCGCGCCGTTTCCGACGAGGGCGTCGAGATCGATGTCCTCATCCGCAGATCGCGCGACGAGCGAGACGTCGAAGAGTGTCGACATCTCCTCGACGACCGAAAAGCTCCGCACGGAGAGGTTGATGTCCTTCGCTGCGAAACGAAGCTCTAGGTTTTCCATGGGACAGCGTACGAAACGATACGCGAGCCCAAGGCGGGCGGGAAGAGGGACGCGACGCGGAATCCGGATCGGACCCGCCGGAGGGCCCTCCGCGGTCGGCATTGGGCGGCCGCGCCCGTGGTAGCTTCACGCATGGCGTCGAAAGCACCCAGCAAGAAGGCCGCGAAACGCTCTGCACCCGCCCCCGAGGACGTCGAGGCGTTCCTCGTATCGCTCGACCATCCCTTCGAGAAGGAGATTCGCGAGATTCGAACGCTGATCCTCGGCGCCGATCCGCGCATCGGCGAGGGCATCAAGTGGAACGCGCCGAGCTTTCGCACGACCGAATTCTTTGCGACGTTTCACCTCCGCGCGAAGGACGGCGTGCAGGTCATCCTGCACCTCGGCGCGAAGAAACGAGAGGCGTCCCCCGACCTCGCCATCGCCGATCCGGCGTCGCTCCTCGAATGGCTCGGCAAGGACCGCGCGTCGGTGAAGTTCCGCGACGCGAGCGACATCGAGGCGAAACGCGGCGCCTTCGTGAATGTCGTTCGCCAGTGGATCGAGCACGTGTAGCTTCGCGATGGGGGGTCGAGCAGATGACCTCGGCCCCGCCCCCTCCTCCCCCTGGGTTCGACCCCCCCTCGGGGCCCCCCGCGCCCTCGCCGCGCGCGGGTCGACCCCCGGCCGAGGACCCCCGCGCCCTCGCCGCGCGCGGGTCGACCCCCGGCCGAGGACCCCCGCGCCCTCGCCGCGCGCGGGTCGACCCCCGGCCGAGG
>NZ_JARZHH010000061.1 GCF_029946515.1 Polyangium sp. 6x1 | reverse complement strand
GTCGAATCCGCCGACGCGCTCGCCGCGCCCTGCGGCAGCCCACCGGGGCCCGCCGCGCCGCCCGCCGCGCCCGCGGCCCCGCCCGGCGCCGTCTCCGCGTCCTCCTTCGATCCCGAGATGATCTTGGGGAGGTTGTTCTTGACGTCCTCGCGGGAGATGCCCTCGAGCAGCGAGCCGATGCCGCTCATCGAGTAGCGCGTCGGCTGGTTGACGAGACGCGCGAAGAGCGCGCCGCTGCGCACCTTCGTGTAGCCGTACTCCATCGACCCGACGACGAACGCGTCCTGCATCCACTCGAGCATCGTCGGGGAGAAGACGGGCTTGCCGGCGTTGCCCGTGCGCAAATCCGAGAGGCTCCTCTGCAGGGCCTGCCGCAGGCGCGCGGGATCCAGGTCGTAGTGCATCACGATGAACGCGATGTCGGAGTTCGCGTCGTCGAGGAGCGAGAGCAGCAAGTGCTCGACCGTCACCTCGTAATGCCGTGCATTGACGCATTGGACGACCGCCGCCTCGAGCGCAGCGGTGCAGACTTTGGTGAGCCGCTTGATGATGGATTTGGCTTCGACGAGCATCATGGCCCGGGCATCCTACAGGGACCCGGGGCCCGACGTCATCCGCGCGATCGGCCCCGCGATCCTTTCCTAGCTTCGCTGCGACCCTTTTGCGCGTCCGTCTTCTCGGTACCGCGCGCCGCGTCGGAAGGACCCTTGTCCTTATCTTTGCTCGCGCTCGCGTTCGCGTGGGTGCCGGGATCGATGATGCGACGCTGCGCCTCTTCGGCCTTGGCGCCCGCCTCACCTCCCTCGGCCGCGCCGAGATCGAGCGCGCCGAGCACGCCGGGCTTGACGTGGAGCCTCAAAATGGATCCTGCGCGGAGTTTGTCCTCTTCGCCGAGGCGGTTTTCCCGCGCCACGTCATCCACATCCATCGCGAATTGACGCGCGATGCCGATGAGCGTGTCGCCAGGACCCACCTTGTAAAGCAACGTCTTTCGACCCGCGCGCTTCTTGCGCGGCCGGAACGGCTCCTCATCGCCCTCGTCGTCGTCCGCGTCGTTGCTCACGCCGGCCTGCGCCGCGAGCTCCTCGACCGGATCGCGGAGCGCGCGCCGCTTCTTGTACGAGGGCAGGAGCGAGAGCAGGCTGTCGTTGTCCCGCGTCGCCGCGCGGCGACGCACGAAATCGCGCCCGCCGATGAGATCGACCGGATCGAGAACGGACGCGTCCTCCGTCACGATCGGCTCGGTCTGCAAAAGGACGGGCAACATCGTGTGCGCGCGCGACAGCGATTCGGCCGGCACGTTCACGAGGAAGTCGCCTCGCCCCGGCGGCAGCCTGTCACCGAGCAGATCCGGATTGAGCTGCCGCACCGTCTTCAGCGGCACGCCCGCCGCCTTCGCGAGGGTCTTCAGCGACAAACCGGGCGGCGCCGCGATTTCGGCGGCGTCGACGGGACGCGCGAGCTCGACCTGATCAAAGCCGAACCGCTCCAGGTTGTTCGCGACGAGCGCCGCCGCCGCGATCTTCGGGACGTACGTCGCCGTCTCCGTGGGCAGCGCCTCCTGCCGCGCGAGCTCGTTGAAGTCGGCCGTGCCGTACCGATCGATCCTGTCGAGCAGCTGCTCGTAGCCCATGTTGTAGGCCGCGAGCGCGAGATCCCAGTTGCCGAAGCGCATGTAGAGATCGCGCAGGTGGTGGGCCGCCGCGCGCGTCGCGAGCTTCGGGTTTTTCCGCTGGTCGACGTGCTTGTTTTGCTCGAGCCCGTACACCGCGCCCGTCGCGGGCATGAACTGCCAGAGCCCCACCGCGCCCGCCGGCGACTTCGCCCGCGCGTCGAACCCGCTCTCGATCATCGCGAGCCAGATCAGATCCTCGGGCAAACGCCACTCGCGCAGCTCCCCCTGCACGAGGTCCTGGAACCGGCCGCTGCGCTTCAGCCAGGTCTCGAACATCCCGCGGCCCCGATCGGTCCGCGTGAAAAAGCGGACGTACTTCAACGTGCGCCGCGTGATCGACACCTTCAGATCCGGCAGCTGCAGCCGCGAGAGCGCCTCCGCGCCCGCCACGTCGAGATCGTCGACCTCGGCCCCCTCCCCTGCTGCCGCATCCGAGCTCCGCCGCGGCGAACGCGAGTACATCGGCCGATCGAGCGAGGACTGCTCGCCCCGCATCGCCTCCCGCAGCTCGACCTCGCGCAACCTGCCGAGCTGCTGCGACTCCGGCCCGCCCATCTGCGCCGCCCTCACGCCGCCCCGCGAAGGCTCGCCCCGCAGCGGCGCCCGCGAAGGATCCACCACGAGCGGCGCCATGGCGGCCTCAGGACGAGGCGAGCCCGGCGTGGGCGCGGCGACCGCCACCACGGCGGCCTGCACCGGCGCCAGGGCCGCGTCCGGCGCGCTCATCCCCACGCCGTACCCGAATGCAAGGGCCGAGACGAGGGGCGGAATCCTGTGGAGGAGGCTCATGTCGGCCAGGGTCGCATGATGTAGGTAAAGGTGTCAAAAAAGCGGTCCGGCGCCCGGCTGGGCCCGCGAACGGCGCGACGCACCCGACCGAGGTGGCCCGCGCTGGATCGGAAGAGGCTTCGCGGGATCGTCGCCCGCTACTTCTGGTCCAGGGACACTGTCTGCTAGTCTCGCACCCATGCCGCTGGCGCTCGTGGCCCGGGTCATCGATACCCAGGCCAATCAAAGCTTCGACGTCACATTCGAGCGCTTCCCCATCCGCATCGGCAGAAACCAGCTCAACGACCTGCACATCGATCGGCCGTACGTCTCGCAGTTCCACCTCGCCATCGACGTCCGCGACCGGCAGATCATCGTCAAGGATCTCGGCTCGACGAACGGCACCGTGTTCGCGGGTCGTCGCCTCACGCGCGACACGCCGACCGACGTCACGAGCACGCCGGAGCTGACCATCGGCCCGATCGTGATGCGGATGCAGCTCATCGACGCCGCGCCGAAGAAGCGCGAGGCCCCGAAGGACGGGACCGTGCTCGACTTCGCCCAGGAGCAATCCGGCAACGCCGCCGCGTCCTGGAGGCAGCAACAGAAGCCGATCACGCCCGGCGCCGAGGACGCCTACGTGCGGCAGCTCCAGCCCTACGTGGAGGCCTACCGCGCGTCCTGGGGCGGGGTCTATCGCGTGATCTACGATCACCTGCCGCGGCTCTCGCCCGAGGTGCGCCAGAACTATCTGAAGCGCGTCGCGATGGAGCAGCCGACGATCGCGGCCGAGCAGGACTTCCAGAAGCTCTCGCAGTACTACGGCGTCGATCCGCGCATGCTCGGCGAGCCGAGCCCCGCGCAGGCCGCGCACGCCGCGATGATCGAGCTCTCGCGCACGCTCGCGCCGGGCGCGAAGCCGATCGAGGACGTCGAGAGCGTCTTGACGTTCGGCCGCAAGCTTCGCGACGCGATGGAAGTCTTCCTCAAGTGTTTCGTGAGCCTGCGGAACGGCTACCAGGAGTTCGAGGCCGAGATGCTGGCCCGCGAGGTGACGCCGGACGAGAACGATCGCGTGGCCTCCGCGAAGGACGAGAAGGAGCTCGGCAACGTGCTGCTCGGCCCGCAAGGCGGACCGGACGCGCCGCGGCAGCTCCAGGACATCTTCGTCGACGTGATGAGCCACCAGGTCGCGCTCATCAACGGCGTGATGGAAGGCGTGCGCTCGCTGCTCACGAAGCTGTCGCCGAAGACGATCGAGGAGGAGCTCGAGCGTCGCGGCAAGAGGGGCGGCCTATTCTCGAACAAATTCGAAGCTCTCTGGAAGCTCTACGAAGTCGTCCACGGCGACTACGCTGGAGAACAGAAAGAGACCTTCCTGATTATTTTTGGCCCGCAGTTCTCTCGCGCGTACGCTGCGACCGCCGGGGATGACGACAAAGCCACCGGCGATGCGGGCGCGAAGAACCGCGGCCGCTTCACCCTCTCGCCGAACCAGATCAAACGATGAGCCGCGCCCCCATCGCGGGGCGCGGATACGGAAGGCTCATCCGAATGCGTATCAGGGAGATCGTTCTGGCCACGTTGGGCCTCGTCTCAGCCTCCTGGCTCTACTGCACGGAGGCATCCGCCCAGACCGTCCCGGCCATCGCCCCGCGCGATGAGACGTGGGGCACGGTGAGCCACGTCAGCCTCGGGGTCGGCGCCGGCACGGTCTTTCTCATGCCGCGCGTGTACTACAGCGACCCGGAGTCGACGGTCGGCTGGAAGGGCCGCTGGCACTTCTCGATGTTCGCCCCGGCGATGACGATGGCCGCCGCGACGTTCCTCGTCGACGGCCCCATCCGCAACGCCCTCCAGTATCCGCGCCCCGGCTGCACCGTGGATCAGACGCTCGTCGCGAACACGGACTCGGGCTGCGAGACGTTCGGCGGTCCCTCGACGCATGCCTTCGCGTCGTGGGGCGCGACGGGCGTCGGCACGGGCATCTTCCTCGTCGACACGATCAAGTTCTCGAAGGGCCGCTTCAATGCGGGCTCGTTCATCGGCAACATCGGCGTGCCGCTCATCGCCTCGGTCCTCACGTCGGTCGGCCGCGGCGTCGAGTCCGGCGCGACGGACGAGTTCGGCACGGCCGCCCTCCCCTACGAGACGTCGAACCAGATCATCGCCGGCACGTTCGCGGGCTTCTTCAGCGGCCTGCTCGTCGGCGGCGCCTACGCGCTCCTCCAGCGCCCCTCCTGCGGCTACGGCAACGCGATCTTCTGCTGGTGAAATGGCGAACGCCCCGCTTCGGCGGGGCGTTTCCTTTCCGTCTCGAACCGTTGGCCCTCCGAAGTTTGGAGCACCAACGGTTTTTCTTTCCTGAACCCTAGTCCTGGCCGACGACGCGCTCCCAGAGCGGGTCGTTCGAGGAGAACAGCGCGTCGCGCTCCACCTTGAGGAAGCGCGAGAACTCGACCTTGCGGAGCGCGCGGTCGCTGTCGCGGTTCGGATCCTCGTAGTGGATGATGCTCACCTTCACCTGCTCGAGGAGCTGGATCCCGTTCGGCTTGTAGCTGACGTCCGTTCGAAGCTGGTAGCGCGCGTAGAGGCCGCGCTCGGTGACCGACGGGAGCACCTGCACGCGCTCGATGTCGACCTTCGCGGCCTCGATCAAGCGGCCGCGGCGCGCGAGGAACATGTGCGCCTGTTTGCGACAGTCGTCCGGATCGGGGCAGCGCTTCGCCTCCGCCACGACGAGGTTGTCGTCGCCGAGACGGACCGGCGTGATCTGCGACTTCGCGGGCCCGCGGAAGCTGCCGATCGCGTAGATCTCGGCGCGATCGTCGACGGCGCGCGCGAGGAGGATCGGGCCGCCTTCGTCGCCGTTCTCGAACTTCAGCACGCGGTACCAGAGCGTGCGCAGGCCGTTCGGACCGGAGCGGACGTCGACCTCCTCGACGTCGAGCTTGCGCGGCCAGCCCTTCTCCGAGATGCCGCCGCGGAGCGACTCGTTCGCGAACGCGTAGTGGCCCGTGCAGTCGACGTCCGTCGGGTTCAACCCCTTGTCCGCGTTGAACCCGGGGAACGCGATCTCGGCCCACTGATCGGGCTCCAGCGTGCGGACCACGGCCTTGCCGCGGCCTCCGCGGAGCGGAGAGAGCTTCTGCGTGCAAACGGCGATCGGCGTCTGCTCACGCGTCTTGGCCTCGAGGTGCGGCTGCTCGGGCGCGGCGCCGCAGCCCATCGAGGAGGCGATCCCCAGCGCCAAGGCGGCGAGGCTCCCGCGACGTGCCGTTTTCGCTTGGTCCCAGCGGTCTTGAAGAGACGGCTTCACGCCTCATTTCGTATCACGCAAGGCGCCTGCCACGAAAATTCCCTGTAGCCCCCCCTCGCACGATCTGCGGCCCCGAACCCCGAAAGCGCCCCCCAACGCGAGGACACGTGACCTTTGATACAGTGCGGACGAGCCCTTTCGAGGACGGGCGGCGCGGCGCGGGGTTTGGGGGCTTCTGGTCGAGCGGGGCGGGGGGTAGAATGGCCAGCATGGCGGCCTCGCTGCTCACGCGCATCGCCCACGCGGCCAACCCGCATTCGCTGGAGAGGCATACGTGGAAGGATCAGGATCTCGAGCAGGCGGTGATCGCCCACCTCGCGCGGATGCTGAACACGCGGCAGGGCAGCTCGCTCACGTGCCCGGATTATGGGCTGATCGAGGTGTCGGAGATGCTGCACGACTTCCCCGACGCGGTCGGGATCGTGCAGCGCGCCATCAAGAACAGCATTCAGCAATACGAGCCGCGCCTGAAGAACGTTCAGGTCCGGCACATCAAGAACGAGGTCTTGGGGACCATGTACCTCGAGTTCGAGATCACGGGGCAGCTGCACTACCCGGACGGACGACGTTCGGGGCTTCGGTTCAGCACCTCCGTGGATGGGAGCGGTAACGTCAAGATCGGCTGACCGGTTGCGGAGGCGCGAAACTCTTCACGAACGTTGACACTACCTCTGCGGAACGGTCGACTGTTCGGCGTCGGGCCCCATGTTCAACAAGTACTACCAGGACGAGCTATCCTACCTGCGCGAGCTCGGGCGTGAGTTCGCGCAGGCGTACCCCGCGATCGCGCCGATGCTCGCGGAGCGCGGGGCAGATCCGGACGTCGAACGGCTGCTCGAAGGCGTCGCGTTCCTCACGGGGAAGATCCGGCAAAAGCTCGATGACGAGCTGCCCGAGGTCATCCACTCGGTCGCGTCGCTGCTCTTCCCGCACTACCTGCGGCAGATCCCGGCGACGTCGATCGTGGAGTTCACGCCGCTGCCGAACGTGGTCCGCGAAAAACTCATCGTCGCGCGGCACGCCGAGGTCGGCTCCGTGCCCGTCGACGGTATTTCGTGTCGTTTCCGCACCACGCAGGACGTGGAGCTCCTGCCGCTCACCGTGGAGGACGTGCGCGTCGAGACGGGCGCGCAGCTCGCGCAGTCGCTCCGGATCGAGGTGAAGGTGACGGGCGGCGCGGCGCTCGCGGCGCTCGCGCTCTCGAAGATCCGCTTCTACATCCACGGCGAACGGCGGCTGCAGGACGACGTCCGCGTCTGGCTCGGCGCGCACGTCGACTCCATCGCGCTCTGCTCGGTCGACGCCGCGGGGCGCGACACGACGCTCGCGACCTTGCCCGCGCGCAACGTAAAACTCGTCGGGTTCGACGAGGACGAGGCGCTGATCCCCTACCCGCCCACGGTTTACGCGGGCTTCCGGCTGCTCCAGGAGTACTTCACGCTCCCGCAGAAGTTCGCGTTCTTCGAGGTCGTGGGCCTCGAGGCGATGCCCGCGGACAAACTCTCGGACAGGTTCTCGATCCTGATCCAGTTCAAGGACGGCCTGCCCGCAGGGACGCGCCTCTCGAAGGAGAACTTCCGGCTCTTCTGCTCGCCGGTCGTGAACCTGTTCGAGCACTCGAGTGATCCGATCAAGCCCGATCCGAGCAAGTACGAGTACCTCGCGCGGCCCGCCGGCTCGACGCCCGTCGCGTACGAGCTCTACAGCATCGAGAGCGTGATCGGCATCGCGCGGCGCACGAGCCAGCGCGTGAAGATCCCGCCGTTCTTCTCGTTCGAGCACGAGCTCGATCCCGACGCCGCGGCGCGTGGCGTCTTCTACCAGACGCACATCAAGCCCGCGTCGATCGGCGACGGCGTCGACCTCTACGTCTCGTTCGGCTCGGCGCAGGACGGCGCGGCGATCCCGGAGTTCGACGTCATCAGCATCGAGGCGACGTGCACGAACCGGCGCTTGCCGGCGCAGCTCAAGGTCGGCGATCTGCGCGTACCGACGGCGACGTCGCCCGCGGTCGCGAGCTTCACGAACGTCACGGGCGTGACCGCGCCCTTGCCTCCGCCGATGGGCCGCGAGCTTCAGTGGCGCGTGCTCTCGCACATGGCGATGAGTTATCGATCGATCACGGAGCTCGACGTGCTCCGGTCGGTGCTCGAGATCTACAACTTCCCCGCGCTCGTCGATCGTCAGGCGGCGCGGGCGAACCAGCTCCGCATGCAGGCGATCAAGTCGATCCGCGTCCGCCCCACGGATCGGCTGTACCGCGGCGCGCCCGTGCGCGGCGTGGCGACGGAGGTCGAGCTCGACGAGGGGGGCTTCGCGGGTGAAGGCGAGATGTACCTGTTCGCGAGCATCTTGAACGAGATGCTCGCGGCGTACGTCTCGCTGAACTCCTTCACGCAGCTCAGCGTCACCGGCACCAATACGCGCGTGGTTTATCGATGGGAGCCGAAGAGCGGCAGCTTGAACCTGATCTGAGCGGCGGGCCGAAACCCGACGCCGCCTTCGCGCCGCCGCCCGATCCGGAGCGGCAGGCGAAGGCAATGATCGCGGCCAAGATGGCCGAGCTCGAGCATAGCGCGCGGCGCTACTCGTTCTTCCGGCTCGTCTACATCCTCGAGCGCCTCTTCCCGGGCAGCGCGCCCGTGGGGCAGCTCGGGCCCGTCGCGACCGAGCGCATCCGCCTGCGCGCGGACACGAGCCTGATCTTCGCTTCGACGGACGTGAGCGAGCTCAAGTCCACGAAGTACCCCGACGAGGTCGAGCGCGCGCGCATCACGGCGGGCTTCCTCGGGCTCTACGGCTCGGTCTCGCCGCTGCCGACGTACTACGTCGAGGACCTCGCGCAGGAGGACTACCAGGGGGGTCCGCAGCCGAAGCGCGAGTTCCTCGACGTCTTCAACCATCGCCTGCTGTCGCTGTTTTACCGGGCGTTCACGAAGTACCGGCACTCGGTCGGCTACCGGAAGAAGGGCGACGATCCGTTCACGCGGCGCCTGCTCTGCGCGGCGGGCGTCGATGGATTCCGCGACCACAAGAGCCCGCTGCACCGGTTCCTTTACCTGCGTTATGCGCCGCTGCTCGCGACGAAGTCCCGGAGCGCGCGTGGGCTCGAGGTGGTGCTGAAGGACATCTTCGGCAGCATGGGCGTGGACATCGAGCAGTTCGTCGGGCACTGGACGCTGCTGGAAAAACCGCTGCGCAACAAGATGGGCGTGGCGAACCATCAGCTCGGCGAGAGCCTGACGATCGGCCGATGGGTCTACGACGGGACGGGGCGGTTCAAGATCAAGCTCGGGCCGCTGAAGTACGACGAGTACATCTCGTTTTTGCCGGGCGGTTCGAACCGCGCGGTCCTCAAGGCGGCGGTCGACACGCTGACGCGCGGCGCGTGTGACGCGATGCTGGAGCTTCACGTGGCGACGGAGGACGCGCCGCGCTTCCAGCTCGCGTCGCCTCGCGCGTCCACGCTGGCGCGCACGACGTGGCTCGGTGGTCCCGTGGGGCAAAACTTCGTGATCGAAGTACCCCTCAACGACAAACCGCAGCGCACGGGGCAAGGCGAGGACGAGGAAGAAGAGCGTCTCGATCCCCCGCCGCTTCCCTACTAGGGGGGCTCCGGTCGGCCCTGAAGCGATTTTCGCTGCGCGAGAATCGCCGGGCCTTCCTCTGCCCCCCTAACCCCCCGCGCGCTCGTTTCAGCTTCTCTTCGTTCCGCTGCCCCGAGCGCTTCGTTCCGAGGCCTCGTCCAGAGGTTTCTCAGGAACGACGCACCTTGCCCCCTCTCCCGCGAGGGAGAGGGGGATGGGGGTGAGGGCGTCTTTCAGTAGACCAGCATGCTGCGCAGCGCCGTCGCCATCTCGTCGGCGACCGACTCGATGTTCTCGCCGTGAACGACCTGCACGAGCAGGAGCCGGTTGCCGCTGCGGATCAAAACTTCGTGCGCGTACGAGTGGTACGCCGGCTTCGCGGGGACACGCGTCTTCACGATGTAGCTTCGTGCTTGCGCGTTCGCCGTCGCCACGGGCATGCGGCCGGCGAGGATCTGCGCGCCTTGATCCTCGCAGTCACGCTCGTAGCGCTTCATCACGTCGGGCCACGTGTCCTCGGGATGATCGATCCGCTCGTAGATCGAGAAGAGGAACTGCCGCGGCGACTGGTACGAGATGAAGCGCTGCCCGGGGGAGTAGTCGGCGTCGCGTACGTACCAGTCGATGGGCCGCGCGAGGCGCACGTCTCCATCGAGCACACCTACGCCGACGCGGCGCGGGAGGCGCTCGTTTTCGTCGGCGTTGAGCTTCGGGAAGTAGACTTCGTAGCTCTGGTTCTTGTCGATGACCCCGCTGCCGTGCAGGTAGAACACGTCGTCGCGCTGGGGCGCGGTGGGCGAGCCACCGCAGCCGAGCGACACGAGGGGCAGGGTCAGCGCGCCCAGCACGACGGCCAGACGGCAAGCACTGGGGAGCGAGGGCGAAGAGAGGTCGACAAGCCTCATCACGGTTAACTTAGGATACCCTGGTCGCGGGGCCAAATGATCGCTCATGAGTTTGGCCTTCTCGCCGAGACCGTTGAATGATCGGGGCGGCTGTGGACAATGCTGATGCCAGGATCCGGCGCCGCTCGTGCGACACCTGGGGAGTGCACCGTGACGTATCTCGCAGAACGTAGCGTCCTTCTATCCCTCGCCCTCGCGCTCGGCGGCCTCGGCTGCGTCGGGCTCGAGGCTGGCATCGACTATCCGAGCGATTTGCCCTCGCCGGACGAGCACCTGACGACACCGGAAGGCGAGGCGGACCCCAGCGTTTCGCTGAACGGCTTCGTCATCAAGGACGACGTCTGCAAGGGGGTCGACACCCACCCGGTCACGCAGAAGCTCGGCCCGGAGGATTTCGCGCGGTTCCTGGAAACCCAGGGGCTCAAGATCGAGCCCAAGAAGGCGCGCGACAACCTCTACTGGTTCGACTTCCCCACGGGCGAGAAGAAGGAGGGCGAGCCGCAGCAGTTCCTCCGCCTCCGCCTCGCCGTCCTCGACGACCACTTCGCGGCCACGCGGGATCTGCAGGAGTCGCTGCTCGATCACGGCCCGGGCTGGTGGGGCGTGCACCGCTCGAACCTCGCGGTCCTGGCGCCGAAGACCGGCCTCTCCGAGTCGGTCGCCTTCGCGCTCAAGCACAAGCTCGTTTGCTGGGGCATGTTCGCGTACACGGGCACCAACGACGTGTACGGCGTCCCGGGCCCGTACACCGAGCTCTGAGCGCGAGCGCCCTCCCCCGCGGAGGGCGCGCTCGCAGGCTGTTGAGAAAACGCCGCGAGCGCCCTGGAGCTAGGGAGGAGGACGCAGGAATACAGGCGTATTCCGAGGACGACGACCGACGATCCAGGGTGCGCAGCAAGTTTATCAACAGCCTGCTAGACGGGAAGGACGCGCGCGGATGTAGTCCGGATGCGCGTCGTTCACGTAAACTCGCTGCATGCGCTTCCGGCTCGCCTTTGCCCTCACCGCCATCCCGACCGTCATCGGCGCGTACCTCGCCGCCTGCACCCCCTCCGACAACCTCGACGATCTCTGCGGCTGGATCGGCGACACGAACAACTGCTACCGCAAGTTCGCCCTCGAGGTGACGGACCGGTGTGGTGCGGTCGTCGACGTCAACAGCCCGCCGAACGATCCGGCGATGCCGTCTCCGCGCCGCGGCAGCTTCCTCAAGCGCGACAAACTCGACCTCTGCGTGTTCGATAGCCCGGCCGGCGGACAGGTCATCTTCGATCCGCCGCTCGACGTCGCCGAGTTCCCCGTCACGACCGCGTCGTTCGCGATCATCAACGGCGACGCGACGTTGTGCGGCGCGGGCGCCATCGGCGCGGATGGGGCGTTTGCCGTCTCCATCGAGTCGAACCCTTCCATCCCCGACGGCGGCACGAGCGACGCCGGCCCCGTCGATTGCACCACGCCGGAGCAGCTCTGCGGCGGCTCCTTCTCCGTCAAGTCGATCACGGAGCGCGAGCTCATCGACACGAAGTGCCCGAGCGGCGAGACGCATCGCTTCAACCGGCTGCAGCTCTCGAAGTGCGACGGCGATCAGCAGATCGAGCAGGACTACGACCAGCTCATGCCGCGGGCCGAGCTCCTGTCCAACGCGGGCGCCGTGGGCGTGAACGGCTTCGTGCGGTTCCGTGTCTTCTACCCGCCGAGCATGATCGACATGCCGTCCGACGAGAAGACCCCGCTCAGCGGCGCGCAGCCGGTCGTGGTCGAGTATTTCGAGTGCGCGGTCCCCGGCGCGTCCGCGACGTGCTCGAACGGCGTGCAGGATCCCGATGAGCCCTCGACGGACTGCGGCGCGGTCTGCGGCATCGGTTGCCAGGACAGCCAAAAGTGCGTGGTGAATGCCGACTGCGCCTCCAGGAACTGCGCCAAGGACGAGTCGGGGATCCTGACGTGCCAGGCGAACCCGATTTGCACGAACAAGACGAAGGACGCGATCGAGGGCGACATCGACTGCGGCGTCATCTGCACCCAGAAATGCGGTGAATGCCAGACCTGCCTCGTCAACGCGGACTGCGCCGCCGGCGTCTGCGTCACCGACGCGATGGGCGAGAAGCGGTGCCGGATGGACGCCGATGCCGGCGCGTGCTCGACGCCTGATGCAGGCGGCGGCGGCGCAGGTGGCGCGGGCGGCGCAGGCGGCGCAGGTGGCGCGGGCGGCGCAGGCGGCGCGGGCGGCTGAGACGCAAACACGCGCGCGTGGAGCAGGCTCGCTCCACGCGCGCGGTCCCCTCGATTTTTCAGGACACCAATAGTTTGACGACAAACGTCGTGCTGCCGAGGCGCAGCCGATCGTTGTCGCGGAGCTGCCGGCGATCGCCGGGCACGAGCTTCTGCTCGTTCAAGAACGTCCCGTTGCGCGAGTTGTCGTCCTCGACGAACGCCTGACCCGTCGCGGGATCCGCGTGGATCGTGGCGTGGCGCGACGACGTGCTCCCGTCGGAGACCGCGATGTCCACGCCGCTGTCCCCGCCGCTCCGGCCGAGCTGCGTGCGGCCGCTGTGGATCGCCCAGAAGCTGCCGCCCGGATCGTTCTGGAACGTCACGAGGAAGCCGACGAGCACGCGTTGCCCCGACGGCGTCACCGCCGGCGGCGCGGCCGCGGGGCCCGACAGCGAGCCCGGCGAGACCATCGGCGGCGCGACCATCGGCGGCTGCCCCATCCCGCCTCCCCCGAGCCCGCCCGGCGTCATCATCGGCGGCGGCGCGACCATCGGCGGCGGCGCGAGCCCACCGAGCTGACCCGGCCCCGTCAGGCGCGGCGGCGCCGCGGGCATCGCGCCCACGCCGCCTTGCGGCACCATCGGCGGCGGGCCCATCTGCGGTACCGCCATCTGCGGGGCCATCTGCGGCGCCATCTGCGGCGCCATCTGCGGCGCCATCTGCGGCGCCATCTGCGGCGCCATCTGCGGTGCCATCTGCGGCACCGCCATCGGAGGCGCGCCGCCGAGGCCTGGGTTGCCGAACGTCGGCGCGGGCTGCCCCATCGGCTGCGCCATCGGCGGAGGTTGTCCGAACGAAGGCGCACCGGGCACCTGCGGCGGCGGACCCATCGGCGGCGCTCCGAGCGGCGCGCCTCCGAACGGCATCCCGCCGGGCGCGGGCGGCGCTCCGAACTGCGGGGCCGCGGGCATCCCGGGCGGCGCGCCCATCGGCTGCTGCGGCGCGGGCTTCGGCGCCTCACGCGCCCAGGGCGAGCGCATCGGGCTATCGTCGACGTCGCTCGACGAGAACGCGCTCGCGGCCGGCATCCCGCCTCCGGCCATCGGCGGCGGCGGATAGGCTCCGGGCGTGACGGGCGGCGGAGGCGCCATCCCGCCGCCGGCGTTGATCTTTGGCGGAGGCGCGGGGTAGCCGCCGCCCATCCCCGGGGGCCCCGGAGGCGCGTAGGCCCCCGCTCCACCCATCGGAGGCGGCGCCGGCGCGCCTGCTCCACCCCCCACGGACGCTCCGCACATGTTGCAGACCGAGTCCGTGTCCTTGAGCATCCACTGACAGCTGGGACAGGGCTTCATCCGCCCGCCACATTAACATTTTTGTCCGCCGCGGGTCTCCCGCTCCGCGCGCTGTCGGGCGAGCGCGGGGATCGGCGCCACAAAAGGCCACGGGGGCGATGCGCGAAGCATCCCCCCCGTGGTTCATTTCGGACAAACCCGCGTCAGTTGCTGCTGGCCGTGGGTTGCTTCTCGGCGTCCTTCTTCTCGCCGTCGCGGGCCTCTTCGGTCGCCTCCGGCGCCGGCTGCGGCATCGACTCGAGCGCCGCTTCGAGCACCTGCTCCATGCGGCTCACGAAGAAGAACTGCAGCTCGTCGACGACCTCCTTCGGCACCTCCTCGAGGTCCGCGCGGTTCCTCTCGGGGACGATGATGCGCTTGATCCCCGCGCGGTGCGCCGCGAGCACCTTCTCCTTGAGGCCGCCGATCGGCAGGACGCGACCACGCAGCGTGATCTCGCCCGTCATCGCGACGTCGTGCCGGACCTTGAGGCCCGTCAGGAGCGAGACGAGAGCGGTGAACATCGTCACGCCCGCGCTCGGACCGTCCTTCGGCATCGCGCCCGCGGGGATGTGGATGTGGAGATCGCTCTTGTCGAGGAAGTCCTTCGGGATGCCGTACTTCAGGGCATTCGTCCGGACGAACGACAGCGCCGCCTGCGCGCTCTCCTTCATGACGTCGCCGAGCTGCCCCGTGAGCTGGAGCTTGCCGGTGCCGTACATGCGCGTCGCCTCGATGAAGAGGATCTCGCCGCCCACGCTCGTCCACGCGAGGCCCGTGGCCACGCCCGTGTCCGCCGTGCGCTCGGCGACCTCGCTCGTGTACTTCGGCGCGCCGAGGAACTCGTGCAGATCGTCCTCGTTGTCGACGCGACGCTTCTGCGTCTCGCCCTCGGCGACCTTCACCGCCACGCCGCGGATGACGCTCGCGATCTGGCGCTCGAGCGAACGGACGCCTGCCTCGCGCGTGTACCGCTCGATGATCTCCTCGAGCGCGCGATCGGTGATGTCGAGCTGCTCCTGCGTGAGGCCGTGATCCGAGAGCTGCTTCGGCAGGAGGTGCTGCCGCGCGATCGCGAGTTTTTCGCGACGCGTGTAGCCAGGGATCTCGAGGATCTCCATACGATCACGCAGCGGAGGCGGGATCGGGTCGGCCGTGTTCGCCGTGGCCACGAACATCACGTGCGACAGGTCGTACGGGATCTCGAGGTAGTGATCGGCGAACGTGTTGTTCTGCTCCGGATCGAGCACCTCGAGCAGCGCCGCGCTGGGATCGCCGCGGAAGTCGTGCCCGATCTTGTCGACCTCATCCATCATGAAGATCGGGTTGATCGTCCCCGACTTCTTCATGCCCTGGATGATCTGGCCGGGCAGCGCGCCGACGTAGGTGCGCCGGTGGCCGCGGATCGCCGCCTCGTCGTGCACGCCGCCGAGCGAGACGCGGTGGAACTTCCGACCGAGCGCGCGCGCGATGCTGCGACCGAGCGAGGTCTTGCCGACGCCGGGAGGCCCGAGCAGGCAGAGGATCGGACCCTTCTTGTCCTGCTTCAGCTTGCGCACCGCGAGGTACTCGAGGATGCGCTTCTTCACCTTCTCGAGGCCGTAGTGATCCTCGTCGAGGACCTTGCGCACCGCCGCGATGTCGAGGTTGTCCGTCGTCGACTGCGTCCACGGGATGTCGAGGATCCAGTCGAGGTACGTCCGAACGACCGTGTACTCGGCCGAGCCCACCTGCATCGTGCGCAGGCGCTTGAGCTGCTTCTTCGCGACGGTCTCCGCCTCCGTCGGCAGGTTCGCCTTCGCGATGCGATCCTCGAGGCCGTCGAGATCGCCCTGATCGCCGTCGTCCTCGCCGAGCTCCTCCTTGATCGCCTTGAGCTGCTGGCGCAGCACGTACTCGCGCTGGTTCTTGCCCATCTCCTCCTTGATCTGGGAGTTGATGCGCTCGCGCATCTTGAGGATCTCGAGCTGCCGCGTGAGCAGGCGCAGGACCTTCCGGATGCGCTCCTTCACGTCCACCGTCTCGATGAGCTGCGCCTTCTCCTCGACGGGCGCGTCGAGGTTCGCCGCCACGAGATCCGCGAGCGCGCCAGGCGCCTGGATCGAGTCGATCAGCGAGCCCGCCTCGCGCGGCAGCTCCGGCATCAGCTGGATGACCTGCTTGGCGATGTCGCGCAGGCTCATCGCGAGCGCCTCGGCCTCGACGTCCTCCGTCGCAGGCTCGTCGATGCGACGGATCTTCGCCTTCATGTACGGCGACAGCGTGGACACGCCTTCGAGACGGATCCGCGTCAGCCCCTGGAGGATGAGCGAGTAGTTGCCGGAGCTGTGCTTCAGCGCCTTGAGGACGCGGGCCGCACAACCGACCGGATAAAGATCCTCGGCCGCGGGATCATCCGTCGACGGATCCCTCTGTGCGAAGATCGCGATCACCGGCCCGGGAAGGTTGTCGACGTCTTCGACGAGGGCGACGCTCTTCTCACGGCCCACGTCGAACGGCGCGACCGCTCCCGGAAACAGCACGGCGTTGCGAATGGGGAGGACCGGCAGCTCGTCGCCGAAGACCACCTCCTCCTCGGAACGCGGCTGACTCGGCGGGTTTTTCTTTTCCGACATGAGACGATCTCCTCTGCGAAGCTACCCGGGACGGGAGCAGCTCCGACCGGCATCAGCGGCAATTGCTGGACCCTACAGAGGCCAGCTCACGAATAGCGTCAATCGGTTTGATGTCCTCCGCAGCCCCGCGGAGCAAGCAACGCCCGAACGGGGTCTCGGAGGCGGCGGTCAACGTAGACACGACGCACGCCCCATGCCAGGCCCCTGCGGGAGATTTCATCCGGCCTCGGGGTCCAAGGGGGTGCCGTAGGGCGTTCTCCGAGGTTTTGAAGAGCCCGCCACGGCTAGCGCCCACGTCCCGGGCGGGTACCATGCGCCCGGGAACAGGCTGCTCCTTCGCTCTGCGACCGCGAGCGCGCGGGCAGCCTTCGCCTTGCTGGAGGCCGCCGCTTGCTCGATCCGGTCGTCGCGACGTTGTCCCTCGCTGCCTACCTGCTCTACGTCCCCGCAGCGCCTTCGCTCGATCCAGGCCCGACCCCCGAGTGCCCGAGCGACATGCGCCTCGTCACGGGCACGCACGCCGACGAGATCCAGCACCTCTGCACGGACCCTCGCAAGGACGCGAAGACCACCCATTGCTTCGCCTATCACGAGGGCCTCACGGGCGAGGAAGGGTCGCGGAACGACATCCGCGTCTGCATGGATCAGTTCGAGGCGCCGAACCGCCGCGGCGCGCGGCCGCTCGTGATGCAGTCGTTCCGCATGGCCGAGCGCTGGTGCGGCGAGCGCGGCAAGCGCGTGTGCAGCGAGCAGGAGTGGGAGCTCGCCTGCGAGGGCGGAGAGCGCAGGCCCCTCGCGTACGGCTGGCAGGTGAACCGGACGCAATGCAACAGCGACAAGGGGTGGCGTCCGTTCGACGCGCGCGCACTCGCGGCCGGCGGCGAGGACGAAAAGAAGGAGCTCGAGAAGCTCTGGCAAGGGTCGACGAGCGGCTCGTACCTGAGCTGCGTCTCGCCGTTCGGCATCTACGACATGATGGGCAACGTCGAGGAGTGGGTCGCGACGCGGCCCGGACGCAAATTCCCCGGCGCGCTCATGGGCGGATTCTGGGCGAAGCCGTGGACGGGCTGCCGCGGGACGAACGACGCGCACGAGCCGGGTTTCACGTTTTACGAGACGGGCTTCCGCTGCTGCGCCGATCCCGGCAAGCTCTCCGATACGACGAAGGCGAAGGTCGACGGCGACGGAACGAAGGACGAGAGCGGCGACGCGAAGCCGAAGCCGGCGAAGAAGAAGCGGAAGAAGCGCGCGGGATAGGGAGCGTCAAGCGCCGAGGATCATGCCCTTCGCGAGGGCACGACCGGCCACGAGCTCCTGCGCGGACAGAGGCTTCCGCCCTTCGAGCTGCCCACGCACGAGCGTGATCGAGCCCGCGCCACACGCGATCTCCGCGCCCCATTTGTCCGCGGCGGTGATCTCGCCGGGCGCCCCGCGCACACCTTGCTCGGTGGCTACCTTCGTTGCGAGCACCTTCAGCCCTTTGCCTGCGCACGTCGTGAACGCGCCGGGCCACGACGTCATGCCGCGGACGTGATCGTGCACGGCGCGGGCAGGCTTCGACCAATCGACGCGACCGTGCTCCTTGTCCAGCAGCGGCGCCATCGTCGCCGCCGCAGGATCCTGCGGCGCAGCGACGAGCTCCCCCGACACGGCGCGGGCGAAATCCTCACGCACGACGCGCGCCGCGAGCGCGCCAAGCTCGACGTAGAGCTCATCGGCGGTCATGTCCTCGCCGATCGGGATCCGGTGCGTGGAGTAGACCGGTCCCGTGTCCATGCCCTCGTCCATCTGCATGAGGCAGACGCCGGTCTCGCGCTCGCCGTTCACGATGGCCCAGGTGATCGGCGCCGCGCCGCGGTACTTGGGCAGGATCGACGCGTGCAGGTTCATGCAGCCGCGGCGAGGCGTGTCGAGCACGGTCTTCGTCAGGATGCGGCCATAAGCGATGACGAGCGCGACGTCGGCGTTCGTCTCCGCGATGAGCTGGGCGAACTCCGGTGTTTTGACCTTGAGCGGTTGCTCGACGCGCAAGCCGAGCTCGAGGGCACGCTGCTTGACGGGCGGCGCACGCAGCTCGAGGCCACGACCGGCCGGGCGATCAGGCTGGCAGATGACGAGCGGGATCTCGGCGATCGCATGGAGCGCGTCGAGCGCAGGGACGGAGATGGCAGGGGTGCCGAAGAAGAGGGCGCGCACGGGCGGGGTGTAGCGCTTCAGAGGCGGCGGAGGAAGTCGGTGAGGGGCTGGAGCTCGGGACGGGAGAAATCGAAGACGCCATCCCTCGCTCCAGGGCCCAGGCGAGGATCCTCGTCGCTGAGGACCGAGAGGAGCGCACTGATCCGTCCTTTGTCGGGGCTTTTTGCCCGATGACCTTGGCCGTCCATGCAGGCGAGGAATGTCTCGACGCACGCCCTCGGCCCAGCATTCTCGGGGTCGTTCGACCAGGCTCGCCAGACGAGGGACTCGATCTCGCCGGTGTTGCCGTCGCCGTAGCCCTCGACGAGCAGCACTCGGCTGGCCGCCTTGAGATCATGCAGGTGGGTCATCGCGATCTCAACGAAGCTCGATGTCGGCGGCGATGGCCGCTTCGATGTGCTTGCGGTCCAGCGTGCGTCCCTCCGCCGCATCGCCCAGGCGGTAGAGCTGGATCACGCGAAAGTCGTAGTGCTCGCGCTCCGCGAAGCACTCGTGTGCAGCAACGAAGCACTCCCGCGAGTGGGTCGTGGCGAAGACCTGGATGCCGAGGCGCTCGGCGACTTCGGCGATCCCCTTCCAGACCGTGGGGAGCGCGGTGTAGTGGATGCCGTTCTCGATCTCGTCGATGAAGCAAAGGTTCGGCTTGTGGCCGATGAGCGCCGAGAAGATCCCGACGAGCCGGTAAATCCCCTGCCCTGCCTGGGAGAGCGGGATGCGTTCGCGCAGACCCACATCGACGGCGATGAACGGCTTCGAATCGACCGCGTCGATACGCACGGAGCGGATACGGCCATCGACCTTGTTGAGAAGCGAGACCAGCAACTGCTCGTCTTCGGGTGCGCGGACCGTCTCCGCGAAGGCGTCGATCATCGAATCGGGCGATCGCTGCTGAACGGAGACCGCATGGATGAAGAGCTTGGACAACCGCCTGCTGTGAAGGAGACGAAGCTCGCCTTGCTGCCAACCAAGCTCCAGCTCGTCGCCCTCGGTAGCCGCCGAATCGCCCTTCACCAAGAGGATACGCCTCTGCGGTGAAGCCGAGGCCACCGCCTTCAGCTCGGCTTCCACGACATCCGCGCCATGCTTCGGCAACCACCTATAGAAGCGCTCGTCCACCGTCCCTGCGTTGGCACGGAAGAGCCCGGGCATGTTCTTCATCATGCCGGGATTCGCGAGCAACGTGAGCGCCTCCAGCAGCGACGTCTTCCCCGTGTTGTTCTCACCAACGACGAGGTTCACACGGCCGAGATCGCTCAAGGCGAGCCGGGAGAACCCGCGAAACCGTTCGATCTCGATCGACTGGAACATGCGCCTCGCCGTTCCTTGCCCGTTCACCCGCCCAGCGGCAAGCCCCTCGCCGGCCGAGCGCAACAAACGCCCTGACGAGCCTCCGCCCTCGTCGGACAAGAGCCGCTGAACACCCCTGCAAAACGCAGCGTGCCAGCTCCCGACCGAGGGATCCCCGACGCAAAACCCCACGCCGCCTCTGCTCCGCGTGTCTTGCACGCATGCAAATCGACGCTCCCGGCTCCGCAGACGGCACTTGCACGCGTGCAAGCGAGGTCCTCGCGGCTGCGAGGCGGCGCTTGCGTGCACGCAAGCGGGTCCCTCGCGCCTGCGAGGCGACGCTTGCGTGCACGCAAGCGGCATCCCGCACACACGACGGACGCGTTTGCATGTACGCGAGAGCGATCCATCTGTGTGCGAGGTCGCGCTTGCACGCGTGCAAGCGCATGGATCAAACGTCGCTGGCTGCCTTCGCACGCGCGCGAGCCCCCCCTCGCACGCGGCTTCGTTCGATTTGCATGCATACAGGGCCGCCCGCGCGCGCGGCTCCTCCGCTTCGCGTCGGCGCAAGCGTGGCCGCGTGCCGATCACGCAGGCGTGATCACGTGTGCAAACAGGGGTCGTGAGGGGAGAGAAGAGGGGACGGGCGTCGTCTACACGCCCGACGGGTGCCAGATCGTCTTCATCTCGACGAACCGCTCGATCCAGCGCGGACTCGTCGCGCTGTCCGCGTCGAACCACGCCGCCTCGTCGATCGATCGCGCCCGCACGCGCTTCACGTTCACGATCGCCGCCTCCTCCGCCTTGCGCGCGAGCTCCGGCGTCACGTCGTGCAGATCGAGCGCCGCCACCTCCATGTGCTTCGCGAGGTGCGGGAGCAGCTCGGCCGCGCGGCCCGTGAGCACGTTGATCACGCCGCCCGGCAGATCACTCGTCGCGAGCGCCTCGCCGAGCACGAGCGCCGTGCGCGGATCGGCCTCGCTCGCGAGCACCACGACCGTGTTGCCCGCCGTGATGATCGGCAGCACCGCGCCGATCAACCCGAGCAGCGCCGGGCGCGCCGGCGCCACGACGCCGACCACGCCCATCGACTCGGGCACCGTGAAGTTGAAGTGCGGCCCGGCGACCGGATTCAGGCTCGAAAACAAGCTCTGGTACTTGTCCGCCCAGCCCGCGTACGAGACCACGCGATCGATCGCAGCCGCCGTCTCGCTCGCCGCCTGCGACGCATCGAGCCCGCCGCGCTCGAGCGCGCGCGAGAGCTCGCCTTGCCGCGCTTCGAGCATCTCCGCGAGCCGGTAGAGGATCTGCCCGCGGTTGTACGCCGTTCGGCCGGCCCACCCCTCCCACGCACCGCGCGCCACGACGACCGCGTCGCGCACGTCCTTGCGGGAGGCCCACGGCACGTTCTCCTTCGTCCCTCCGAGGCTCATCGGATCCGCCACCTGGATGTACCTGCCCGACTCCGATCGAACGAACTGCCCGCCGACGAGCATCTTGTAGGCCTTCCGCACCGACAAACGAGCGGGCGGAACGAACCCGTTCTCGCGCTCGTCCGTGCGGGCAGGCGCCCCTGCCGTCTCCTTGTCCTTCGCGCGCGCCATCAGTCCACCTCGAGATACGGCAAGAGCCCTTGCCGGCCGCCCTCGCGGCCGAACCCGCTTTCCTTGTAACCGCCGAACGGAGAGCTCGGATCGAACTTGTTGTACGTGTTCGCCCAGACGACCCCCGCGCGCAGCCGCTGCGAGACCCAGAAGCTCTTCGAGCCCTTGTCCGTCCAGACGCCCGCGCTGAGGCCGTACATCGTGTTGTTCGCCTTCTCGATCGCCTCGTCGGGCGTACGGAAGGTCATCACGGCGAGCACCGGCCCGAAGATCTCTTCGCGCGCGATGCGATGCGACTGCGACACGCCCGTGAAGAGCGTCGGCGCGAACCAGTAGCCGCGCTTCGGCAGCTCGCACGGCGTCGAGAAGCGCTCGGCGCCCTCGCGCTCGCCGGCCTCGACGAGCTCGCGGATCTTGTCGAGCTGCATCTTCGAGTTGATCGCGCCGACGTCCGTGTTCTTGTCGAGCGGATCGCCCACACGCAGCGTCTGCATGCGGTCGCGGAGCTTCTGCATGAGCGGCGCGAAGGCGCCCTCCTCCACGAGCAGGCGCGAGCCCGCGCAGCAGACGTGCCCCTGGTTGAAGAAGATGCCCGAGATGATCCCCTCGACCGCCTGATCGAGCGGCGCGTCCGCGAACACGATGTTCGCCGCTTTGCCGCCGAGCTCGAGCGTGAGCTTCTTCTTCGTCCCCGACAGGGCCTTCTGGATCCGCTTGCCCACGTCGGTCGATCCCGTGAACGCGACCTTGTCCACGTCGGGATGCGCGACGACCGCCGCGCCCGTCGCGCCCGCGCCCGTCACGATGTTCACCACGCCCGGCGGCAGATCACACTCCTCGATGATCTTCGCGAGGAGCAGCGCCGTGAGCGGCGTCGTCTCCGCGGGCTTGAGCACGCACGTGTTGCCCGCCGCGAGCGCGGGCGCGAGCTTCCACGCGGCCATGAGCAGCGGGAAGTTCCACGGGATCACCTGCCCCGCGACGCCGAGCGGGCGCGGCGAGCGACCCGGGAACGCGTACGCGAGCTTGTCGGCCCAGCCCGCGTAGTAGAAGAAGTGCGCCGCGACGAGCGGCAGGTCGACGTCGCGCGACTCCTTGATCGGCTTGCCGCCGTCCATCGTCTCGACGATGGCGAACTCGCGCGCCTTCTCCTGGATCACCCGCGCGATGCGGTAGATGTACTTGCCGCGCTCGATCCCGGAGAGCTTCGACCAGTATTTTTCGTACGCCGCGCGCGCCGCCTTCACGGCGAGATCCACGTCTCGCTCGCTCGCCTCCGCGACCTCGGCGAGCTTCTGCTCGGTCGAGGGGCTCACGGTATCGAAGTACTTGCCCGACGACGGCGCGACCCACTTGCCGCCGATGAAGAGCTCGTAACGCGGATCGATCCGCACATGATCGGCGGCCTCGGGCGCGGGCGCGTAGATCCACGCCTTGCCGAACTCGAGCGCGGCCTGCTTCGCAGGCGACGACGGGGCCGCGTGGGTCTCGCCGTTCGTCGCAGAGGCGATCGTTTCCTTGGCGGTCATCGTGTCTCCTCGTCAGTCCTTGCTGAAGTAGTCGCCCGACTGGTAGGCGCCCGTGCGCTGCGTCTCGAGCTGCATGAGCACGTCGTTGAGCAGCGTGGACGCGCCGAGCCGGAAGAGATCCGGCGTGAGCCACGCATCCCCGAGCGTCTCCTTCACGAGCACCAGGTAATGAAGCGCCTGCTTCGCCGTGCGGATCCCGCCCGCCGGCTTCATGCCGATGCGCTTGCCCGTCGCGTAGAAGAAGTCGCGGATCGCCTCCAGCATCACGAGCGTCACGGCGGGCGTCGCCGCCGGCGTGACCTTGCCCGTCGACGTCTTGATGAAGTCCGCGCCCGCGAGCATCGCGATCTGGCTCGCCTCGCGCACGAGGTCATACGTGCCGAGCTCGCCGGTCTCGAGGATCACCTTGAGATGCGCTTGTCCGCACGCCTCTTTCGTCGCCGCGATCTCGTCGAAGATGCGCGTCTTCTCGCCCGCGAGCAGCGCGCCGCGATCGATGACCATGTCGATCTCGTCGGCGCCCCAAGCGACCGCGCGCCGGACGTCGTCGAGCTTCACGTCGAGCGCCGAGAGCCCGCTCGGGAACGCCGTCGCCACGCTCGCGACCTTCACGCTCGACCCGGCGAGCGCGCGCTTCGCCACGGGGACGAGCTTCGGGTACACGCAGATCGCAGCGCACGGCGGCACCTCGGGCGAGGCATGAGGCCGCATCGCCTTCTGGCAGAGCTGCGTCACCTTGCCCGGCGAGTCCTTCCCTTCGAGGGTCGTGAGATCCATCATCGCGATGGAAAGCAAGAGCCCCGCGACCTTCGCTTCCTTCTTGATGCTGCGCTTGCCGAGGGCCGCCGCGCGCTCCTCGACCATCACCTTGTCCACGGTGGGCGCCGAGAAATCGGGGTACGTCCGCGCTCCGCTCGGCCCCGCCGCGCCCTTGCCATTGCCGCCTTCTGCAGCCATCGACCGGCCTCCGGGGGTTTGGGGGCAGAGCCCGGCTCAGCCGGGCGAGCCCCCATCATCGGGAGAGGTTCGAGGCAAAGCCCAGCTCGTCCGGGCGAGCCCCCAACGTCTACCGGCGCGGACGCTAGCAGAACTATCCGCGCCGGGGCATCCCTGCTAAGGGTGGCAAGGTGCAGAGCGGATCGGGCCTCGTCTTCGTCAATGGAATCCGCCTCTACATTCACCGCTTCCAGCCCGCCAGCGCACGACCGAGCGGCCTGACGGTCCTGCTTCTCCACGGATACCTCGACTCGGGCGCCACCTGGGATCTCGTGGCCGAACCCCTCGCGCGCGCCGGGCACGACGTCCTCGCGCCCGATCTTCGCGGGTTCGGCGAGAGCGACTCCGTCGGCGCAGGCGGCTACTACCACTTCCCCGATTACGTCAGTGACCTCTCGTCGCTGCTCGACATCCTCGCGCCGAAGCGCCTCGCCCTCGTAGGCCACTCGATGGGCGGAACGATCGCCGCACTCTTCGCCGGCGCAAGGCCGCAGCGCGTCGACCAGCTCGTGCTGCTCGAAGGCCTCGGCGCGCCCATCACCGAGCCGGGCACGGCCGTCGATCGCATGCGCACCTGGCTCGACGACATGCGCTCGCTCGATCGCACCCCACGCCCCGTCGGCTCCTTCGACGAGGCCCTCGATCGCCTCGCACGCAGGCACCCGCAGGTGCCCCGCGCGATCCTCGAGAGCCGCGCGCGTCTGCTGACGCGCACCCACTCGGGCCGATTGTCCTGGGCCTACGATTCCATGCACCGCACGACGGCGCCGGTGCCGTTCCACCTGGAGTCGTTCAAGTGCTTCCTCCGCCGCATCACGGCGCCCACGCTCTACGTGAGCGGCGGCGTGAACGGTCTGCGTTTGCCCGACGAGGCCGAGCGGCTCGCCTGCATCCCGAGCACACTGCACGTCGACCTGCCCGACGCAGGCCACATGATGCACTGGACCGCGCCCGAAGCGCTCGCCGAGCGTCTGCTACGCTTCTTCGCGTCGCCGCCCGAGAGCCGTCCGCCCCCGCCGCGCTGACCTCTTTCGACAAGGAGCGATCGCTTGGCCGAAATCACGCGCAAGGAGCTGATCCTCGCCCTCATCGCCGCAGGGGATCACCCGAGGCTCATGGGCGTCGATCTGTCGGGGCTCGATCTCTCCGGCCTCGCGCTGCACCGCGCGAACCTCGCCCGCGCAAACCTCTCCGGCGCGAACCTGATCATGGCGAACCTCTTCGGCGCAAACCTGAAAGGCGCAAACCTGAAGGGCGCAAACCTCACGCGCGCCGACCTCGAAGGCGCCTACCTCGCCGGCGCAAATCTCACCGGCGCCATCCTCGTCGACGCCATCCTCACAGAAGCAAACCTGACGGACGCCATCCTCGACGGCGCCGATCTCACGCGCACCGTTCTCGACGACGTGAAGGGCTACCGCGCCACGCCCGATTGAATTTTCGAGCGCAAAGGGCCACGCTGAACGCATGCGAACCCCGCGCTTCTTCTCCTTCGCTTCCCTGCCGTTCCCCCTCCTCTCGCTCGCACTCGCAACCGGCCTGCTTCTCACCGTGTCAGGCTCCGGATGCGGGACCGATCGCGCCTGCTTTTACTGGAGCGACCTCGAAGGCGCCTGCCCCTCACAAGGCGAGGCGCTCGACTTCTTCCAGGGCGATTTCTGCTCGAGCTCCATCAGCTCGGTCGACAGCGAGGGCACCTTCGAAGGCGACACCTGCTGTTACGACGTGTCCGAAGACAGCTCGAGCTTCGGGAACTGCACCGAGCCGACCCCGTTCCCACCCGGGGGGCCCTCGGTCGCCGTCGGCGTCGGCGGCGCCCCCGCAACCGGCGGCTTCGGCGGAATCGGCGGCGGAACCGGCGGCGTGGCCGGCGGCGGCGGCTTCGGCGGAGCCGGCGGCGGAGGGACATGCGCATCATGCAAGCAATTCCTGCTCGACGAGATGCCCCCCGAGCTCTGCCCCGCGTCCGTCCCGCTCTACGAAGCCTTCACCGACTGCAAGTGCCTCGGCACCTGCGCAGCCGTGTGCGGCGAAGCCTGCATGTCGAGCCAAGTCCCCGGCACCGAGTGCGAAAACTGCCTGCTCGACACCTCGTCGAACGGCTGCGGCATGCAGTTCTTCGCCTGCTCGAACGACGGGAACTGAGCAGCGTCACAGCGCTTCGCTGGGGCTTTGCCCCAGGCCCCACCAGGGGCTGTCCGCCCCTGGACCCGGACCAGCGCAAGCGCTGGACTCGGGGTCGATGAACTGCGCGATGCGCAGTTCATCGAACGGGCCAGGTCAAGACCGCAACCGATCCTGCCAACCAAGACAGCCGCGCTGACGGTTCAACGGGCGATGCGGTGCCACCAACGGCCTGTGGGAAGAACTGCGCGAAGCGCAGTTCTTCCCCCTGAGGTCCAGGGCTGGCCCTGCAAAACGGGGGGGCGGACAGCTTAAAAAACTTTCCCCGCATCGACTGCGCTTCGCGCAGTCGATGCCCAGAGGTCCAGGGCTGGCCCTGGTTCGGGTCGAGGGGCGAACAGCCCCCGCGGGGCCCGGGGCAGAGCCCCGGCGCGACGCTCCCTTAAAAATTGATCTTGCCGACGTTCGGCGCCGGCCCTGTCGGCGTGGGCGCCTTCGCGCTGCCTGTGCCTGCGGTGCCGAAGGGCTTCGCGGAGAACGCGCCGCTCCCGAGCGCCCCTGCGGGCTTCTGGCTTGACGTTGGCTGCGGCGTGGTTGCGGCTGGCTCGACTTCGAGGCCGTCGCCTTCGGTGCTCGGCGTTGGCGCGGCTGCGGATGGCGTTGGCGCGGGTGTCGGCGCGGCGCTTGGCGTGGGGGCTTGCGGCGTCGCTGCGGGCGAGACGGGCGGGACAGACTCGGTGGGCCTTGCGTTCAGGAAAAACGCTGCGGCTCCGCCTACGCCTGCTGCGAGTGCGAGGAACACGAGACCCACGACGGCTGCGGGGGACATGCCGCGACGCTGCGACGCTGCGGGGACGGAGAGCGCTGCTGCGACGCTCGCGCTTGGGGCCGAGGTCGGCCCACCTGGGAGCGAGGGCCGATCTTGCACCGGCATCATCGCGTGCTGCGCTTGCGCGGCTTGCTGCGGATACGGCATGGGCGTCTGCGTCGCGGGGTAGCCGGGGTACGACGCTTGCGACTGCCTCGGGTTCGACACGCTCGACGGCGAGAGCAGGTGCCTCGCCGCGCTGTGCTCGAAGGCTGCTGCGCGCACCGCGTCTTGCAGCGCGCGCAGCTCGTTCAGCATGTCCTCGGCCTTCTGGTAGCGCATCTGCGGCCGGCGCTGCAGTGCGCGCGTCACCACGTTGACGAACCCTTGCGAGATCCGATCGTTTCGCCCCGTTTGCAGCGGCGTCGCGTCTGTCATCAGCTTGGCGCGCGCGAGCTCGGCGTCTTGTGCGTCGCCGAAGATGTGACGCCCTGCGATCGCGCGGTAGAGCATCGCGCCGACGGCGTAGAGATCGGAGGCTGCGGTCACGTCGCGCGAGTTCAGGATCTGCTCGGGCGCCATGTACTCGAGCGTCCCGAGGGCCATGTCTGCGCGCGTCAGGTTCGTCTGTTCGAGATCCTCGCCTGCGCCGGACTCGATGCGACCCATGCCGAAGTCGACGATGATCGCGCGCGTCCTGCCGTGTTGCTGCGGCTCCATCATGATGTTGCCGGGCTTCATGTCGCGGTGGATGACGTGTGCGCGGTGCAGATCGCAGAGCGCGTCTACCACGTCGCATCCGACGTCGATCGCTTCCTCGACGGAGAGCCTTCGCTGGTGCAGCACCTTCGAGAGCGGCTGGCCCTCGATGTACTCCATGACGAGCACGAGCCCGACGCTTGGGTCTTCGACGAAGTCGACGACGCGCGCGACGTGATCGCTTCGGATGCGGCCGAGCAGGTTCGCCTCGCGCCGGAAACGTGCGACCACCTCGCGATCGTAGGCAGCGGCGGCGAGCAGCGTCTTGATCGCCACTTTCATGCCGATCGCGAGGTGCTCACCGGCCCACACCTCGCCCATGCCGCCCGCGCCGACACGCGCGTCGACCCGGTACCGTCCCGCGATGATTGAGCCCGGAGCCAGATCCATACGATCGGCCATGCTAACGGAAACGGAGACCGAACCGGCAAAAGGTTGCGCATCGAGCGCACGAGCCCGGTCCGTCGCGTCGGGAAACGCCTGTATCTTTTTCCACACACGGCGAGGACACGCCGCCCTGCACGAACGCGCCGGGCCCGCCTCGAGGCGTGCGCTTGGGTCGGGACGGCGGTAACGGTCCTCCGTGCAAATCGTCTTCTGCGGAACGGGCTGGTTCCCCATCGTCGACGCCATCCGGGCGCGGTTGCCTTCGGGTGTTGCGCTTCGCTCGTGGGATCCGGGCTTGCCGCTCGCGGGCCAGGTCGAGGATGCCGACGTCCTCTTGCCTTCGAACGCGCGCCTCGACGCGGAGGTCATCGCCGCGCCGCGCCATTTGCGCCTCATCCAGCAGCCGGCGGTCGGCACGGAGGGCATCGACCTCGTGGCGGCGCGCGCCCGGGGCGTACCTGTGTGCAACGCGCCTGGCACGAACGGGCAATCGGTCGCCGAGGCGGCGCTCTTCTTGATCCTGGCGCTCGCGCGCCGCTTCCCTCGTGCTGCGCGTGCCTTCGCCGAGCGCTCCATCGGCGCGCCGCTCGGTGTCGAGCTTGCTGGGCGTACGCTCGGCGTCCTTGGCCTCGGCCGCTCGGGTACGGCGCTCGCCCGCATCGCCGAGGCCCTTGGCATGCGCATTCTTGCTGCGCGCAGCACCACGTCTCGCGAGGACGTGCTCGATCTTGCCGCCCGGGCCGACGTGATCAGCATCCATTGCCCGCTCACGCCGGGGACGCGTGGCCTCGTCGGGGAGGCGTTTCTTTCGCGGGTGAAGCCTGGGGCGCTGCTCGTCAATGTTGCGCGGGGCCCGATCGTCGATCGAGGCGCGCTCCTCCACGCGCTGGAGACGGGCCGGCTCGGCGGCGCTGGGCTCGACGTGTTCTGGGAAGAACCTTGGGATCCGGCGGATCCACTTTATCGGCGCGACGATGTCGTCGTCTTGCCGCACGTCGCGGGGTCCACGGAGGAGGCGTTCGCGCGCATTGCGGACATCGTCGCGGGCAATGTCCACCGTCTCGTTCGGGGGGAGCCGCTGCTGCATCGGATTGCGTGAGGTCTGGGCGCGGCTGGGGGAACAGGGGAATTCCACATTCACCATTGACCCTCGACGCGTACCTTTCCGTGTGTGTTGACATCGCCGGTAACAGGAGCGACCATCCCCCGCTGGTACGACGGACGCCCCTGCTTTCCCGGGACGATCTCTCCGTGCTCCTCGGCCGCTTCCTGGACGCTCTCCCCCTTACGACCTCTACGCAAAAAAGCTCGTGTCTCCTGCCTCGGCGGGACGCGTTCGAGCGCGCGCAGATGCATTGACGGCATGAAGACCCATCACATCGGACGACACACGCTCATCTATGGCGATGACGACGTGTCCACCATGATCTACCGCGGCCCCGTCTCGTGCGACGAGATGCGCGCGGTCCTCGCGACGGAGGATCTCTCGAACGTGCCCGACGCCGTGCTCCTGATCTGCGACATGCGGGAGTTCGGGGGAATGGACGGCGAGACGCGGCGCCTCGGCGCGACGAACCCCAAGCCCGCAAAGCGGTATTTCACGGCCTACCTCGGCGGCGGCTTCAGCATGCGGGTGTTCGTGAACATGTGGAATCGGGCGACGAACTTCATCCACGGCGAGAAGTACGTGGCCGGGTTTTTCGAGGACGAGGCGTCCGCGCGGGCGTGGCTCCTTTCGCAAAGGGAAGCGTTCGAGCGCGAAGACAAGCACTGAACGAGCGCCGCCAGCCAAGCGGCCGCGACGACCCTCTTGACGTACGTCGTCGCACAGACTTTGATGCGCTCCAAGCTCGGACGGTCCAAGGAATCGCGTGTGGCAACCCCTGATTGTGGCGCCCCACGTTCCCGGATCCCAGCTCACGAAGTCGAAGGAGTCTGTGCTGTCATGTCAAGAATGATTTCCCAAGCCGCCGCCGCGCTGGCGTTGCTCGTGAGTCTCGCTGGCTGCTACATCGCCGGGTCGCAGGCGCATTTCATGGATACGGGGCTCCCCAAGGCCGCTTTCGACATGCACTGCGAGAAGGAAAAACTGACCGTCACCCAGCTCGCCCATGGCTCCATGGGCGTGCAGGGCTGTGGCAAACAGGGTCGGTACGAGTTCGTCAACGGTGGTGGTTGGGTGCTCAATTCCGCGGAAGGTCTGGACGAAGGCAAGTAATGGTTCTCGGGCGTCGAGGGGGCCCGCATCGAATGCGGTGCCCCCTTGGCACCAATATGGGGGGCGGGGGCGAAGGCGGGGGCGGAGGCGCGTGGGGGAGCGCGTGCGGTCGTGGGGCCTTGTGTAAGTTGTACTTACTTGCTAAGTAAGTACAACTTACTTCCAGCGGGAGCGCGCCCCCATGCCGGTGAGCAGACGGATCAAGAAGAAGTCCGCGGACGCCTACCACCACGGCGATCTGCGACGTGCCCTCATCGACGCCGCGGCCGCGGCCGTGGCCAGGGAGGGCGTCGACGCCTTGAACGTGTCCTCGCTGGCCAAGCGCCTCGGCGTCACCGGGGGCGCGCCGTTTCGCCACTTCGAGAGCCGCCTCGCGCTCCTCGTCGCCGTGGCCGAGGAGGGGGCGCGACGCCTGCTCGAGCGCATGGATGCTGCGGCGGGCAGCACCCTCGATCCGCTGGAGAAGGAGCGCGCACGCGGCATCGCCTACGTGCGCTTCGCCGTGGAGGAGCCCGGCGCCTTTCGCGCGCTCACCCACGCCGACGTCGTCGCCGCGTCGGCGCTCCTGCAGCAGATGGCCGCCGCCTGGCAGAAGACCATGGACGAGGTGCTCGGGCGCGACCACCAGGGCGTGTCGAGCCCCGCGCTCGTCTCCCGCAGCGCGGGGATGCTGGCCGCGCAAGCCCTCACCTACGGGCTCGCGCGCATGATCACCGACGGGCTGCTCGGCGACCTCAGCGCCGAAGAGGCCGAGCGCCTGACGTACGAGATCACCGGCGTCCTCGGCGTCGGGCTGGGAGCTTCGTCATGAAACGTGTCGTCAAGATCGTCGGAATCGTCTTCGGCGTGCTCGTGGCGCTCGTCGCAATCGCCGCGGGCGTGTTCATGGCCCTGCAGCCCGAGAGGCCCCGAGCGCGCGTCAGCCGCCCCGAGGTCGTCATGCGAGACGGCGTGAAGCTCGCCGCCGACGTCATCCTCCCCGAGCCCATGCCGGCCGAGCGTGTCCCCGTCGTCCTCTTTCAAACGCGTTATTGGCGAAGCTTCGCGACGCGATTCCCCGATCAGCCCGGCGTGCCGCCACTCGGCCCGCGCGACGCCTCGGTCGATGCGCTCGTCGCTGCGGGGTATGGAGTCGTCGTCGCCGACGTCCGGGGCACGGGCGCGTCGGAGGGGGCCTGGCCGCGCCCGTGGTCCGACGAGGAGGTGGCCGACGCGAGCGATCTGATTGCGTGGATCGCGGCGCAGCCCTTCTGCGACGGGCGCGTCGGCGTGGCGGGCGTCTCGTACGAAGGGACGACCGCGCTCCTGTCGGCGACGACGACGAACCCCGCGCTCCGGGCGGCGCTCGTGCGCGAGGTCGAGTGGGATTTGCTCGACGAGCTCCTCGCGCCCGGCGGCGTGCGGAACACGTCGTTCATCGATGCATGGGGCAAGGACGTGGCCGGCCTCGACAGGAACCAGGTGCCAGCCTTTTTTCCTGCGCCCGCGAAATACATCGTGACCGGCGTTCATCCTGTGGACGGCGACGAAAAAGGCCTCGGCCTCGCCAAGCTCATCGGCGAAAGGCGCGTGGCCGACGTCGCGGGCGCGGTCGTCGATGTGCGCGGCCCGTCGGATCTTTTCGCGGGCGTGCCCATCGCGAAGGTCGGCCCGGCCGCTCACGCGGAGAGGCTCGCGCAGACGAAGGCCGCCGTGGGGCTCTGGGGGAGCTTCTGGGACGCCGCCACGGCGGACGCGGTCTTGAGAGCCGATCGCGCAATGCCGCTCGTCGAGGCGGTCATTGGCCCGTGGACGCACGAGGGAAACGAATCCGCGAGCCCTTTTGGCCCGCGCGCGGGCGCCGCGGTGAAGGTCGACGACGTCGTCGCGTTCTTCGATCGCCATTTGAAAGGAACAGCGCCGGCTGCGCCGAAGCGTCGGTACTGGGTCGCCGGCGCGGAGGTGTGGCGCGAGGGGGACGCGTGGCCCACGACGCGCGCCGCGACGTATTCGCTGGCCTCGGGAGGCAAGCTCGTTCGAGACGCGGCGGCGCTCGAGGCGCGGCTCGACGTCGACTTCCAGGCGACCACGGGGACGAAGAACCGCTGGGTGACCGGCCTCTTGCGCCCCGTCGATACGGGCGACCGCGCGAAGGCCCGGGGACTCTTGTCCTTCGACCATGCGCCGCTCACCGACACGTTATCGGTCTTCGGCGCGCCGGTGCTGCGCTGCCAGGTCACGGCGGACGGAGACGAATCCGCGCTTTTCGCCTACCTCGAGGCGAAGCTCGCGGAGGGGCCCACGCGTCTGCTCACCGAGGGCGTCGCGCGCATTCGTGGCGGCGCCATCGAGGTGCGTCTGCGGCCCATCGCATTCGAGCTGCCGCCGGGATCGTCGCTGCGGGTCTCGCTCGCCGGCGCCGATGCCGACACCTTCGAGCGCGTCCCCGCGAAAGGATCACGCTCGATGGCATTCGCCGCCCCCTGCGCGATCGAGCTTCCCGTCGTGGTCCCTTGAGGGCAAGGCCGATTCACCGTCGAACCCTCCAGGATGAAATGAGAAGGGCGGCTGCGCCGTCCCGGCGGCGGGCGACCGTGAAGGCCGCCCCACCCTTCGTCCAGGGACACGGGAATCATCCCCCGCCGCTGCCCTCCCCCTTCTGCCGCGACCGCCTCCCCTCTATCCTCCTCGATCTTCCCTTCCGTCAAAGGAGGAGCCCGCCATGCGTTCCCGTGCGTTCAGCCGAATCCCGCTTGCGTTCCTGATCAGCCTCCCGCTCGCCGCCTTCGCGACGGGCTGCTCCGACGACTCGGTGGCCACCTCCGGCACGACGAACCCCGCGGGCAGCGGCGGCGCGGGCGGCTCCGGCGGCATCGGCGGCATGGGCGGCGCCGGCGGCGACGGAGGCGCCGGTGGACAGGAAGAAATGCGCGGCCCCGTCTCGTTCACCACGATGCCGGTGCTCGTCGCGCGCGTCGGGGACGCGTACGTCTACGCGTCGAAGGCCGTTCAGGAAAAAGCCCTGCCCGGCGACACGATCACGTACTCGCTCGCGACCAAGCCCGACGGCATGCAGGTCGACCCCGCCACGGGCGAGGTCACGTGGACGCCCGTCGCCGGCCAGGAAGGGCCGCAGGCCGTCTCGCTCGTGGCCACGGGGCCCGACGGGCAAAGCGCGAAGCAGGACTACACGATCGAGGTCGAACCCGCCGTCAACATCCTCGGCATGCAACCGGCCGCCGGCAGCGCCGCGGGCGGCGAGCTCGTCACGATCAGCGGCTACGGCTTCGTCGGCGCCGTCGGCGTCCTCTTCGGCGACGTCCCGGCCGCCGACGTCATGGTCCTCGACGACGCCACCCTCAGCGTCACCACGCCCCCCGCCGTCGCGAACACGCGCAAGGTCACGCTCACCCTTGGCGGCACACCGCAAGCGACCTTCTCCCCGGGCTTCACCCACCTGCCCGTCGCCGGTTCGACCGACGTCACGCAGGCCAAACTCTCCTCCACGCTGAAGGTCCAGGGCCTCGGCTTCGATCCCCTGTCCGTCGACGGAAACCAGCTCGCGATCCCGGGCCGCAGCGGCACGCGCCGCAAGATCGTGACGAACCAGGCGGCCTCGGGCGATCTCGCCTTCGCGCTCGGCGTCGGCAACTCCGAGTCCACGCTCGCGACCGGCGCCATCGCCATCGAGGTCAACGGCCTGCGCTCGAACTGGCTCCCGCTCACGATCACCGACGCGTCGATCCCCGCCGAGCTCGCGGTCACGGGCTTCGACGCCGCCCACGCGCCCGGCGAGAGCATCACCCTCCAGGGCGCCGGGTTCGTCGGCCTGCAGCCCGCGGACCTCACCGTCACGTTCTCCGGCGCCGCCGCGCCCGCGGCCGTCAGCTCGATCAACGCCGCCGGCACGCAGGTCGTCGTGACCGTCCCCGCGGACGCCGTCACCGGACCGATCCACCTCGCCGCCCCGGGACGCCTGCCTGCGCGGAGCTACGCCGCGGCCACGATCACCGGCTCTTTGCCCGTGCTCTCCGTGCTCGACACGACCCCGGCCGGCGGCGCGCCCGGCAGCGCGCTCGTCCTCCGCGGCACTGGCTTCGCCGCCGGCGCCGCCATGAACAAGGTCACGGTCGGCGGCGTGGACGCCGTCGTCCTCTCGGCCGAGCCCGATCGGCTCGTCGTCGAGGTCCCGGCCGTCGCGTTCGGCCCGGCCGAGATCGTCGTCAATGCGGCCGGACAAACCGCGGACGCGGGCGTCTTCGGCGTCACGGGCGATTACACGATCCTCGCGGGCGGCGGCCCCGAGGAGAGCGAGATCGGCGACGGCGGGGATCCCTTGCTCGCCTCGATCGAGGGAGGGTTCGTCACGACGGACGCGGCGAACAACTATTACATCGCCGATCGCAAGCGCGTCCGCGTCATCAACAACGGCGCCGCGCCCGTCACGATGTTCGGCAAGACGATCCAGCCGAAGACCCTCCAGACCGTCGCGCAGGGGCCCGAGGGCGTCGCCGCCGTCGCGATCCACCCCGTCACGCAGGACGCGTATTTCGCGACCGGCTTCCGCATCTTCCGCGCCAAGCGCACCGACGGCACCGTCACGGCATACGCCGGCACCGCGTCGAGCGGCAACGGCGGCAACGGCGGCAACCGCACGAGCGCGAGCTTCAACGGCATCACCGACCTCACCTTCACGGCCGACGGCTCGATCCTGCTCGTCGCGGACAACAGCAACGGCACGATCCGCGCGATCAACACCACGGGCACGGCCACCACGGCCTGGGGCGTCACGATCGCGGCCGACGCGGTCGATCAGATCGCGAACATCGGCGCCGTCAATCCGCTCACCGTCACGCTCGACGCCGAGGGCAGCATCTACACGGCGACCTCGCTCCAGGTCCGCAAGATCCCCGCGAACCGCCCGCCCGTCGGCGATCCGATGTACGTCGAGAGCTCGGCCCTCGCCGGCGGCGGCAACTTCTCGAGCCTGCCCGCCGAAGGCTGCCCCGCGCTCACGATCCCCCTCGGCATCAACAGCGGCGTCGTCGTCGATCCGGTCCGCGGCGACGCGCTCATCGGCAGCCGTCACGGCCTCGTCCGCCGCATCCGCCCGGCCGGCGGCACCTCGCCGACGACGCTCGACGAGAACGATTGCATCGACTTCGTCGCCGGCAGCTGGGACATGGGCAAGGCCATCCCGAACGCCGGCTACGCGGGCGACGGCGGCCCTGCGAAGAGCGCCACGTTCGCGCTCTTCTCGCGCCCGTTCGTCGATCGCAACGGCTCGCTCCTCGTGCTCACCGAGGGCCGCCTGCGCCGCGTCCTCTTCGACGCCGCCGGCGCTCCGGGCCTCGTCGAAGCCGTCGCCGGCACGGGCCCGAGCAAGATCGACAACCTGCCCGGCCTCTCGCTCCGCTTCCTGAACAGCCTGAGCTCCATCCGCGTCGACGCGGCGAACAACCGCTACATCTACGCCTCCGACGCGCGCGTCGTGGCGCAGGATCGCACGACGAACCTGCTCATGCCCCTCGCCGGCACGGGCTACACCGGCAACACCATCGGCCCGAACGCGTCGGCGCTCGCCTCCGATCTCGGCACCTTGCGCGGCTTCGACCTCGCGGGCGGCGCGCTCTACCTCCTCGAGGCGAGCTTGCCGCGCGTCTCGAAGGTCGACCTCGCGACGGGCATGCTCTCCGTCGTCGCGGGCGACGGCCGCGCCGCCACGACCGCCGAACAGCAGGCCGCGGGCCTCGCCACCGCCGCGCGCGTCGCCATCAACACCGGCGCCGGCAAGGCCGCCGTCGGCCCGAGCGGCGCGCTCTACTTCGCCGACGCGAACTACCTCCGCATCGTCAACGTCACGAACCAGGCCATCACCACCTTCGGCGTCACGCTCGAGCCTGGCTTCGTCGACGACATCCCGCAGAGCCTCGGCCCGAACATCAGCGGCATCGCCTTCGCGCCGAACGGCGACCTCTACGTCGCCTCGTACGATTCGAACGCCGTGAAACGCATCCCCGCCGCGGGCCCCTTCACCGCGGAGAACGTCATCGCGGGCGACAGCCAGCGGTATGGCGTCGCCACGCCCGGCACCGTCGCCGACCTGCACCTCAATCGCCCGAGCGACATCACCTTCCTTCCCACGGGCGAGCTCGTGATCGCGAACGACTTCGGCCACACGCTCGTCGTCGTCGCGCCGGACGCGAATGGCATGATCGGCCCGTCGAGCCTCTTCGCGCACGCCTTCGGCAGCGGCGCGCCGGGTCGCCTCGCGAGCGACGGCGCGCCGGCCCTCTCCGTCGCGCCGCGCGGCGTCCGCGCCGTCACCGTGGACGGCAAGGACCTCGTCCTCATCGCTGGTGAGCGCGTGATCCGCCTGGCGATGCCCTGAACCTCGGGGCCTCCGGGGTCCCCACCTCGCAGGCCCCGATGCTGTGCCCCTTCTCCCGCTTTGCGCGTGGTTTCCCCATGAAATCCTGGTGCTCGTCCACCGTGTCGTCCGTCGCCGCGCGCGCCGCCGGCGACGCGGGCAAGAGCGTGTAATCGCCCCGCAGCGGATCCACGAAGAGCCGTGCGAACGGCACGGACAGCGAATGCCCGTCCTTGCCGAGCTGCTTTCGCCAATCGTCGAGCGGCCGCACCTTGTCCCCGATCGCCACCCGATCGAGGACGTTCCCGTCGCTCTCCACGAGCTTCGCGTCCTTCTCCGTCACGAGCTCGAGCCCCGCGCGGCGCGTGTCGCGGTGGAACAGGATGTTGTTCCGCACCACGTTCGGCCCCACGCTCAATCGGATCTGCAGCGCGTTCCGCGCCCCCTCGGGCATCACCACGGTGTTGTGCGCGATCGTGAGCCCCTTCGGGCCGAAGCGACCGTCGCCGTCTTCCTCCGCGTCCTGCTCCATTCCGTCGGCGTCGCCGAACGCCACGATGCCCGCCGCGGCGTTGTCGTAGAGCACGTTCCCTTGCACGATCGAGTCCTGCACGCCGTCCAGGTTGATCCCCGCGCCTCTCCGCTTCTTTTCGTTCGCGAGCGCGCCGGATCCATTGCCGATGACCAGGTTCCGCTCGATGGCGGCGCCGGTCACGATCCCGTCGGCCACGCCGTCGTAAAAGCTCTTGCCGGACTTGTCCGTCTCGGGCCTCTCGCGCATGTCGGCGTTGATCTGGATGCCGCAGCCGTCGTTGTCGCGCAGCACGTTCGCGCGAATCGCAGGCCTGTCGCCGCTGTTCGACAGATAGATCCCGTGCTCGCGCCGGCTCCGGCGGACCTCGTTGTTCTCGACCGTCATGTCGTCCGCGAACGACGAGAAGATCCCCCACCGCCCGTTGTCGAGGAACGTCCCATTCCGGATCGTCACGTTCGTCCCGTAAAACACCGCCACCGCCGCCCGCGGCGCGCCGTACGACGAGATGCCGTCGAGGACGACGTGGTGGGACTTTCGAACGATGATGTTGTCCCGACAAGAGTTCTTGTTCTTGCAATCGGGATCCGGCCGGACGATCGCGCGCTTGCCGACCGCGAAGATCGTGATCGGCCGGCGCGGCTCGCCCCGGTGCCCGTCCACGATGAAGTGTGAGTATTCCCCGTCTTCCACGAGCAGCACGTCGCCCGGGGCCGTCGCGAGCGAAATGCCTCGCTGGATCTCCCGGCACGGCTTCCGCTCCGAGCAATCGTTCGCGTCGTTTCCCAGCGGCGAGACCCGGAATCGCCGCCCGCCTGGCGGCGGCGCCGGCCGGAGCTTCGCGGGCCCGATCGACGCGAGCGTCTGCATGCGCGGCGACGCGGACAGCGCCTCGGCCGACTCGCCGGCATCACCGGCATCGCCGGGCGAGGCCGAGCGCGCGCACGCAAGGAGCAAGACAAGCGGAGCGGCGCCCAAGAAAACACGCATGAACAGCACCTCCGCGTGAGCCCGTGAAAGGTAGCGCCCGTATTCAACCCCGTCACGACGAATTGCGAGACAACACACAACCCAGGATGTTCAGGACGCGCGGGAGACCGTCTGCGACGGGGCGCGTTCGTCCGGGCTGCGTATCCATGCTCACGCCGCCTGCTTGGACGAACCCGCGCGGACCCCCTCGACCCGGGCCTTCGATGCGCCTAGACTCGCGCCGCCTCGTCACGGGACGCGGCATCCAACCGTTCCCACCTCTCCCTGGAGTCAGCCGTGGCCACCGGACGAACGCGCCTTCAATACGATTGCACCAAGTGCGTGGCATTTTGCTGCTCCATCTACGAGCGCGTCGAGGTGACGGCCCGGGACGTCAAGCGGCTCGCGACCCATTTCGGCGTCACGCCCGAGGTCGCCGAGAAGCGCTACACCGTGAACCGCTTCGGTGGCCGCATCCTCCGCCGCAAGAAAGATCCCATCTTCGGCAAGGCCTGCAAATTCCTCCACCCCGAGACGCGCGGCTGCACCATCTATGAAGGCCGCCCCCAGGCCTGCCGCGAATACCCCGGCACGAGCCGCTGCGGTTATCACGACGTCCTCCAATTCGAACGCGAAATCCAGAACGACCCCACCATCGTCCCCATCGTCCGCCTCGCGTTCAAGAAACAGCTCCGCAAAACGGCCCGCTGATCCTGCCTCCCGCGTCGGGGTGCCGGACCACCACCACCCCGGCGACGCAGGCTCGGCCACCCGCCCCGCCTCCCTCGCCGCCAATCTCCACCGTCGGCATCATTTTTCACGGATAGCGCCGCTCGCCATCATGACGCGGGGTGTCGACGAGTGGATCCATTGCTCGGCCCCCTTGCGTGCTTCGCCCGCCTTTACGTAGGCTGGGCCAATGGCGAACCCCGTCCTCTCCTTCGAGTCTGGCGAGCAGAGCCTCTCTGTGCGGCACTTCTCGGTGCACGAGGGCATCTCGACGCTCTTCAGCGCAAACATCGTCGCGCGCTCGCCGAAGGAAGACATCGACCTCGAATCGCTCGTCGGCAAGGCGGGCGGCATGCTCGCGACGAACCCCCTGCTCATGCCGCGCGCATGGACCGGCGTCGTCAGTCACGCCGAGCAGATCGACGTCGAGCCGCCGACGGGCACCTCGCTCGGGCTCTCCACCTACCTCATCCGGATCGTGCCCACGATGTGGCTGCTCACGCAGCGCAAGGGCAACCGGATCTTTCAGAAGATGTCGATCCCCGACATCGTGAAGAAGGTCCTCGGCGAGTACGGCATCGAGCCGAAGATGAAGCTCACCGAGCCGCACCCCGAGCACGAGTACCGCGTCCAGTACGGGGAGACCGACTTCGCCTTCGTGAGCCGCCTGCTCGAAGAAGAGGGCATCTCGTACTGGTACGGCCAGGCGTTGAACGGCGACAAGGTCGTGAGTGAGCTCAACATCGCCGACGCGCCCACGCGCGGCGAGGCGCGCCCGCCGGTCCGCCACGCGGAGAACCCGAACCAGCCCGGCAACAACGAGTGGATCTGCCGCGTCCACCTCGCGCACCAGGTTCGCCCCGGCGCCGCGGCGATCCGCGACTACGACTTCGAAAAACCCAAGTTCCTCCTCCGCGGCGACGCCGAGAAGACCAAGAAGGAAGAGTTCTTCGAGCAATACGTCTACGAGCACGGCGCCTTCACCGACGACAAGGAAGGCAAGCGCCGCGCGGACATCCTGCTCGAGGCCGAGCGCCGCACGAAGCGCGTCGTCTCGTACGAAACGAACGCCTTCGATCTCGCGCCGGGCGTGATCTTCAGCATCGACAACCACCCGCGCGAGGACCTCGATCCGGGCAAGAAGCTGCTCGTCCTCGAGGCGATCCACGAAGGCACGCCCGACGGCGAGTGGACGCACACTGGCGAGGCCACGTTCATCGACGTGCTGCATCGCCCCGCGCAGCGCACGCCGCGCCCCAAGATCAACGGCCTGCAGAGCGCGTTCGTCACCGGCCCGAAGGGCGAGGAGATCTACACGGACGAGTACGGCCGCGTGCGCGTGCAGTTCCACTGGGATCGCGACGGCAAGTACGACGAGACCTCGACCTGCTGGATCCGCGTGAGCCAGGGCTGGGCCGGCGCCGCGTACGGCATGATGACGATCCCGCGCATCGGCCAGGAGGTCCTCGTCGGCTTCTGGGAGGGCAACCCCGACGAACCCGTCATCGTCGGCCGCCTCTACAACGGCAAGAACCGCGTCCCGTACAAGCTGCCCGACGAAAAGACGAAGAGCACCTGGAAGACGAACAGCTCGCCGACGAACGGCGGCTTCAACGAGATCATGTTCGAGGACAAGGCGGGCAAGGAGCTCTTCTTCGTCCAGGCGCAGCGTGATCTCTCGAAGCTCGTCAAGCGCAACGAGACCGAGCGCACCGGCGCGAACCGCACGATGGTCGTCGGGGCAAACCGATCGAGCGTCGTCGGCGCCGTCGACACCACGCTCGTCGGATCGAAGTACACGCTCGTCATGGCCAAGCCCAAGGATCTCAAGGTCGAGGCCATGGGCAATCCCGACGTCGAGAAGCAGGAGACCATGATCGAGATGGTCGACGGCAAGATCACGCTGACGACGGGGAAGGCCTCGATCGTGCTCGACGGCGCCACGATCACGCTCAAGGCCGACGGCGACATCAAGCTCAAGGCCGGCGGCGAGGTCGTCATCCACGGCGGCCCCTTCGTGAAGATCAACTGCTAGGAGCCCGCCATGCCGCAAGCCGCACGCAAAGGCGATCTGACGGTCCACGGAGGGGTGATCTCCGAGGGTTCGCCCGACGTCACCATCGGTGGGATGGCCGCCGCGCGCCTGCTCGACAAACACGTTTGTCCGCTGCACGGCCCCGGACCCATCACGCAGACCTCGGCGACCGTCTTCATCAACAAGGTCGGCGCCGCGCGCGTGACCGACGCGTGCACGTGCATGATGCCCTCCACGGCGGTCGGCGGGGGCAACGCGAAGAAAGACGACCAGCCCTACTGGACGCTCAAGGGCGACGGTTCGGCGACGAAAGAGAACAAGTACGCCACCGACGGCGAGGACTACAGCGAGAAGTCGCTGCGCGACGCCTGGGACAAGGCGAACAACAAGGCCGGCGACAAGGCCCTCGACCAGCTCGCGAACGGCCGCGATCCGAAGGACCAGGCGTGGAAGCCCAAGGTCGCGATCGGGGCAAACCACGAGCTCTGGAACGCGACCACGGTCCCGAAGGGCGCCGACGGCAAACCCGTCGACAACTACGCGCAGTTCTTCTCGGGCTCGACGAAGGGCTCGTACGGGGCGACCGCGGAGTTCGAAGGCGTTCGCAACATGAAGGCGAACGCCGGCGGCAAGGCCGAGGTCGAAGGCTCGCTCTTCGCGGCCTCGGGCAAGGCCGGCGACGCGAAGGGCTGGGGCGAGGTCTCCGGCGAAGCGAAGGTCCTCACGGCGAAGGCCGACGCGGCCGCGGGCATCCAGGCCGAGGTCAAGGACGGCAAACTCGAGTCCGCGTACGCCGAGGCGTCCGCGGGCGCGGGCGCGTCCGTCGTCGAGGGCAAGGTCGCGGGCAAGAAGACGTTCACGATCCCGCTCGTGAACCTCGACGTCAGCATCGGCGGCGAGGCTTCGGGCGCGCTGCTCACGGCGGAGGCGCGCGCGAGCGCGTTCGCGGGCTACCGCGACGGCAAGCTCCGCGTGGGGTTCGGCGCGAAGGTCGGCGCGCTGCTCGCGGGCCTCGGCTTCAAGTTCAACATCGAGATCGGCCGCTCCGAGGAGAAGAAGGAGCCCCCGAAGGCGCCCGGCGTCCCCGGCGTCGCGGGCATCGATCCGATCGCGATCGGCTGCATGACCGTGCTCGTCGGCGGCGTCCCGCCTCCGTACATCCCCGGCGCGCCCGCGCCCGATCAACCGCCGGGCGTCATCGTCGACGCCGTCGGCATTCGCAACAAATCCCAGGCGCTGACGCTCAAGGCCGCGAAGCGCGCGGCTGCGCCGTTCACGCCGATCAAGTGCGATTTCTGAGGGGGAACGAGGCTTGATGGACACCGGCATGAACGAGCACGAGTCCCCCCTCGTCACGACCGCGGCCTTCGCCGACGGCATCGAGCGCCTCGCGCGATCGGGCCGCCTGTTCGCCGCGGTCGACGCCGCGGACGCGCCGTTCGTCGCGGAGAAGGCGGCGCAAGCCGGGCCTCACGCCGCGGTCTGTCTCTACAAACCCAAGGACGCGAGCGAGTGGGCCGACGCGGCGCCGTACCTCTTCCAGGTCGATCTCGCCACCTGGAGCTGGCTGCGCGAGGGCCTCGCCGAGGATCCGAGCCTCTGCATCTTCGCGGTCGCCGACACGAACCTCGAAGGCGTGCGGCGGCACTTCCGCCGCTTCCTCCTCGTGCAGTCGCCGGCGGGCACGAAGATGAACTTCCGCTTCTACGACCCGCGTGTGCTCGTCACGTGGCTCGACTGCTGCACCGCGCTCGAGCTCGACGATTTCTACGGCCCCGTGAGCGAGTACGGGATCCCCACGGAGGACGGCCTCGGCGCGCTCCTCTGGAAGCGGCTCGTCGAGGGCGCGCCGCGCAGGCGCGAGGACGTGCTCCTCAAGCTCCGCCCGGCGCAGATGCGCGCCTTCGCCAAGGCCTCGGAGGAGCGCTTCACGGATCGCACGGTGAACTTCCTCCAGATGCAGTTCCCGGACGCGCGGGAGGAGCCGAGGCCTTCGCTCAAGTACTTCGTCGCGGACCAGATCGATCGCGCGCGCACGCTGCACGGCTTCACGACGGAGCTCGAGCTCGTGACGTATGTGATCACGGCCTGGGCGCTCGGCGGTGATTTCGACACGGCGATGCCGGCCGTGGCGGAGACGCTCGCGGCCAAGCACCTCTCGTCCGGTGACAAGGCCGCGTGGATCTCGGACTTCACGCGCAAGCTTCTTCGTACGCTCGAGGAGACCTGAGTCATGCCTGGTGGCGGTCTATTGCAGAGGGCTTGGGGCGCGGCCTCGAATGCGGCCAAGAAGACGGCCGGCGCCATCACGGGTGGCGCGCAGGCGATCGGCGACGGGATCGTCAGCGGCGCGAAGGCCGCTGGCAATGCGGTCGTCAGCGGCGCGAAGGCCGCCGGAAACGCGGTCGTCACGGGCGCGAAGGCCGTCGGCAATGCGGCGGTCGAGGGCGCGAAGGCCGTCGGCAATGCGGCGGTCGCGGTCAAGGACGGCGTCAAGGAAGGCGTGCGCGGAGCGACGCGGGCCGTGGCCGACGCGGGCTACAACGCGGTCGGCGCGGGCAAAGACGCGCTCGACTCCGGCGCGAAGCGCGTCAGCGACGCGTATGACAAGGCCAAGGAGTACTTCACGGGCAAACCCCCGGCCCAGCCTTGCATTGCGTGCACCGGCAAGGACGTCGACCACGACGGCTCGATCTTCGGCTACGTGAACGGCAAATGCGTGCCGCTCACGCAGAAGGGCCAGGAGGTCACGCGGGCCGACATAGAAAACGCGAAAAAGAGCGGCTACAACCCATCCTCGCCGACGCATTCGGCCTACGACCCAGACAAGCCGGACGATCCGACGCGGAACACGTCGCAGGCGACGAAGGATTGCTGCGCGAAATGCACCGAGGGCAAACCTCCGCGCACGATCTTCTACGTCAACGGCATCAATACGACGCGCACCACGCATTGCGAGACGCTGAAGCAGCTCGGCGACATGACGTGCGCGACCGTGGTCGGCGTCTACAATGCGACCGAGGGCTTCGTAGGGGACGCGCAGCAGACCTCGAAGGATCGGCGCCTCATCCGCGAGGCGGCGGCGGGCAAGAAGGACCTCACGACCGACGGCCGGAACCCCGCGGTGAACACGCTGAGCGACCTCGTCGTGGCCGAGCGCGAGTCCGGTCGGCCCGTCGAGATCTTCGCGCACAGCCAGGGCGGCGCCGTGACGAGCCTCGCGCTCTACGACGCGAACAACACGCTGAAGGCGGGCTCGCCCTCGCCGAACGCGGGCCTCGACGAGAACGTGAAGGTCACGAGCTTCGGCTCCGCGGCTCCGCAATGGGTGGAGGGGCCGAAGTACACGCATTACGTGCACGTGAACGACGCGACGCCGATGGTGTTCGGGCTCGGCGACAACCCGAGTAACCACGCGAAATACGCGGGCGGCGGCAAGGTCGTCACGTTCTCGGGCGAGCGCGGCCAGGCGGCCGATTTCGAGACGAACGGCAAGAACCTCGACAAGCACTGGCTGCCGGGGATGACCGAATACCACGGCATCGACGACGATCTCTATTTCAAGGCGTACCAGCAGCAGAACCGGAACACCGGCGACACCTGCGGCTGCGGCAAGAACAAATAAGGCGCCGAGGCGGAAGGCAGAGGGACGACGATGGCGACGAACAGCGCGATGCCGCCGGGGCGAGACAGGGCCGAGGCCCTCATGCAGTTCTACGCGCGCAAGGAGAACCGCTACGACGCGGAATTCGACGCGAACGGGGACATCTCGTTCGGCGAGTTCGGCTTCCGGCACGAGCCCGAGAAGGACGCGCTCGTGGCGCGCGTCTTCGTGGCGAAGGCCTGGCGCGACGGCGCGCCCGAGGCGCAGATCGACGCGTTCACGAAGGTCGGCCGCGCGCTCAACGATCCGGCGATCGGCGGGCTCTTCGATCAGGGCGGAGGGTATTTCCACCTCGACCCGGACAAACGTATCTATTTCCTGAAGAAAGACTTCCCCCTCGCCACGACCACGCGCGAGACGCTCGACGAGGGCGTGGAGAAGCTCAGGGATCTCGCCGCCACGTGGACGACGCGCTGGTTCGCGCGCGTCGCCGACATCACGCACGGACGCGCGCTCCCGCCGCTCCGCCCCGTGAAGCAAGACGATCCGGACGACAAGATCTGACGTAACCGACGAGGCCGATCATGGCGCTGCTGGAGCTTGCGTTCGAAAACAAGGAAGACTCCCTCTCGGTGCGGCATTTCTCCGTCCGGGAGCCGATCTCAGGCGCATTCGACGTGGGCGTCCTCGCGCGCTCGCGCCTGCCGGGGCTCGATCTCGAGGGGTTCGTCGGGAGACCCGCGGCCTTCCTGATGATGGGCGGCCCGCTCTCGGGCCCGCGCGCCTGGTCGGGCGTCGCCAGCCACATCCAGATGGTGCAGGCCGAAGTGACGGGCCTCTCGACCTATTTCGTGCGCATCGTGCCGCAGATGTGGCTCCTCAGGCTCCGCAAGCGGAACCGCATCTTCCAGCACATGACGATCCCGGCGATCGTCAAGCAGATCCTCGACGAGTATTCGATCGTCCACCAGATGAAGACGGTCGACGACCACCAGGAGCACGAGTATCGCGTCCAGTACGAGGAGAGCGATTACGACTTCGTGAGCCGCCTGCTCGAAGAAGAGGGCATCTCCTACTGGTTCAAGCAGATCGGCGGCGGCAACGCCGGCACGTACACCACCGAGCTCATCCTCTCGGACAAACCCGAGGCGGGCGAGGAGCGCCCCACCCTGCCCTTCGTGTACGCGCCAAACCAGGACGCGCGCAAGGAGTTCGTCCGCAACGTCAAGGTCTCGCACCGCATCCGGCCCGGCGCGGCGAGCTTCCGCGATTACGATTTCGTGCGCCCCGATTTCCACCTGCTCGGCGACGCCGAGAAGGCGCCCAAGCCCGAGGACTTTTTCGAGCTCTACCGGTACACCCCCGCCGGCCTCGTCAAGGATCGGCGCGAATCGCCGCGCGTCCCGGGCGATCCCGAGGGCAAGCTCGTCGCCGACATCGACCTCGCTGCCGCGCGCCGCGGCAAGCGCGAGCTCCAGTTCGATGCGAACGCGTACGATCTCGGGCCGGGGCTCCTCTTCAAGATCGAGAATCACCCGCGCAGCGACGTCACGGCGGGCCGCTTCCTTTGCACGGAGGTCACCGTCGAGGGCACGCACGACGGCGAGTGGACGCTCTCCGGCTCTGCCGCGTTCGTCGAGGAAAAGACCCGATTCCGGCCGATGAAGATCACGCCGAAGCCCGTCGTCGAGGGCGTCGAGAGCGCGATCGTCGTCGGACCGAAGGGCGAGGAGATCCACACGGACGAGCACGGCCGCGTCCGCGTGCAATTCCACTGGGATCGCGACGGCCAATACGACGACCAATCGTCCTGCTGGATTCGCGTGAGTCAGGGCTGGGCCGGCGGCGCCTTCGGCATGATCGTCCTGCCGCGCGTGAGCCAGGAGGTCTTGATTGCCTTCCTCGAAGGCGATCCGGATCAGCCCGTCCTGCTCGGCCGCGCCTACAACAAGGTCGCGCCCGTGCCTTTCAACCTCCCCGAACAGCGGACGGTGAGCACGTGGAAATCGCAGTCCTCGCCGAAATCCGAGGGCTGGAACGAGATCACCTTCGACGACGCCGCGGGCAAGGAGGTGCTCTACATGCAGGCCCAGAGAAACCTCTCGAAGCTCGTCAAGGCGAACGAGAACGAGCGCACGGGCGCGAATCGCTCGATCTTCGTGGGGGCGAACCGAAGCTCCTTCATCGGCGCCGTCGACAACGTCATGGTCGGCCAGCGCAGCGTCGCCGCCATGGTCGAGTTCCGGGAGAAAGACCCGGACAAACCGAACGAGCCCACGATGGTGCTCAAGGAGACGATGATCGAGACGATCCACCCGAAGGTCTCGCTCACGACGGGCAAGGGCACGAGCATCATCGACGACGCGAACATCAACCTGCTCGCCGATCGCAACGTCATCCTGAAATCGGGCAAGGACGTCATCATCGAGGGCAAGCACGTCTACATCAACACGCAGAGCGTGCCCGGCCAGGCGCCCAAGGTCGAGGGCAGCGCGAGCGACGGCGCGCGCAGGCCCCAGGGCCGCACGCTCGGCGCGGTGCTGGAGACGTTTGGCCAGCCAAAGTCCAAGGCGGTGCGCCTCGCGATGCAGCGCCAGGTCATCGGCTTCCGCCCCCCGACACCGCACATGTTCAAGATCGCCGCGGCCAAGGGGAACACCGTCGAGCAGATCGCCGCCCGGAAGAAGGTCGCCCTCCACTTCTACAAGGACCTCGGCCAGACGTTCGACAAGGCCTTGGGGAAGGCACGGAATTACAAGTACCCGGAGGAGATCAGCCAGATCTTCAGCCACATGCGGGGCATCGATTTCAAGGAGCCCCTCTCCGTGGGCCCGCCCCCGCCCGCGCCGAAGAGGCTCACGCAATGGCAGACCCCGGACGGGTTCAAGGGCAATTACTTCGCGAGCTCCATGGTCACGCCGCCCGATCTCGGCATCGGCCAGCTCGGGACGATGCAGGACAAGAAGACGGTCGTCGAGAAGATCGCCAAGCCGTACGCCATTCCCCCGTCGACGCCCTACCTGAAGACGACCGCGGCGAAAATCCTCGACACGTGGAGCGTGGAGAACAAGCCGACGATGACCCCGGGCGGCGCGACCCAGTATTACATCGGCGACAACTCGAACATCCTCCAAATCGGCGTGAAGCCCTGATCCCGCATGAATCGTCCGCTCAGCAGCCGGAAGGAGTTTCTCGAAGTCCTCGCACGAACGCGGACCGAGGCGGAGGCGCGCTTCCAGCAAGCCCCGCGCTCGGCCACGTACGAATCCATCGCCCGGCAGCTCGATGCGATGCAATCGATGACGGCCGGCGGCCGCACGCCCACCGAGGACGAGCGAGACTCCATCACGATCGGCCTCCTCGCCGTCCGCGAGCTCGAGCCGGCGCACGATGCGGACCTCGCTGATTTCATCGAACGCCTGCACGAGCTCAACGGATATCTCACGGCATGGCCACCCAACTAGCCGGACTCCGCTACCAGCACCGCACGCACCACGCGCCCGTGCCCAGCGACGCCGTCCTGCGGCTCTGCCGGCTCGCGCCCTCGGGCCATCGCGTCGCGTTCGTCCGCGAGGACGGACCCGAGGGACAAACCGGAATCTGGATCGGCGAAATCAACAATGCCCTCTCGGCCCGGCTCCTCGTGCCGTTCAAGCCCGGCCGCGTCGAGGATCTCGTCTTTTCGCCCGACGGCGCGCACATCGCGTATCGCGTCGCGCCGCTCTTCGGTGGCCGCGGCACCGTCGGCTGGGCCAACGCCAATACGCCGGGCGAGATCCGGCGCGTGGACGGGACCGGATTTGGCTGGACCCCCGGCGGCGGAGCCATCCTCGTCGCGGACCCCTATCGCAAATCGCTGCTCCGGTACGCGCTCGACGAAGAGGAGCCGCGCGAGCTCGGCCCCTTCGAGGACGACGCCGATCCCTCGTTCCCCGCGGAAGTCGTGGTCTCCCCCGACGGCGGGCACATCGCATACACGGCCGGGCGCGACGGCGAGGACATCTCCGAGGTATGGCTCGTCAGGCGTGAGAAAAACGCGGTCGTGACCTCCTCGATCCTGACGGAGATCCCCGGCGCGAACGTCCACGTCTTGCCCTTCTGGTCGCCCAAGGGCGCGACGCTCGGCCTCTTCTGCGTGCACGAAGAGCAGGAGAAGACCGCGCTCATCGTCGTCCCGCGCCTCGAAGGCGAAGGGCACGTGCTCTACGAGAGCAGCTACCTCGACCCGCCGCGGACGCCCGTATTCACGCCCTCCGCCCGCTCCATCGCCTTCTTCCGCACGGAAAAGCCCGGCGACGAGGAGCGCCTCGGGACGAGCCGCTTCGTCCTGCTCGACGTCAAGCGCGAGACCTTCGCCGCCCTCGCCGAGCCAGACGAGGTCTTCGGCACGCCCCGCTTGTTCGATGACCGCACGATCGCCGTCGACGGCGAGGGCCTCGCGCACCTCTTCGTATTCGACGATCCGTTGTGACGAAGGTGCTAGACTCGGTCCCAGCAAGGAAGAGCTCGACATGGCGCTCGACGATCCGGATCTCCCGACCCAAGGTGTCTTCCCGAACGAGGAAGAGCTGAAGGATTGCATCACCGTCACGGTCCGGCAGCCTCGCTCGGATCTCGATTTCAGCATTCTCTTGCCGGACGGCTGGTACCAGCAGCCCGCGCCGATCGACAAGATCGACTTCTCCAAGGAATCCGAATTCGTGCCGCTCGCGCTCTTCAGCGCGGCGAAAGAAATGCTCCCGCCGATCCTCTTCACGGTCGGCGTCCGCCCCGCGCCGAAGAAGGGCAACGTGGCCGAATGGCTGGAGCGGCAATGTTATCTCCAGCAGCTCGCGCTCGAGCGCATGAAGCTCAACAAGTTCCCCTTCGGCTGGGCCGTGGACGCGGTCGCAATGCAGGCGAGCGATTTCGGCAAGCTCAGGCTGCGCATCACGATGTTCGAGGACGGCAATCGTCTCTTCGCACTCATCGGAATGGCGCCGCTCGACGTATGGGACGTGTGGGTCGTCCCCCTCGGCCTCTGCGTCAATACCTTCGAGCTGCTCGACCCCAAGGGGCAAAGCGCTCCGCTCGCCCCGAAGTACGAAGACGCGAAGCCGGAAGGCGAGTAGTCGCGGAGCCGCCTGGGCGCGGCGCATTGGTTTCATCGGGGAGCGCTTCGCTGGGGCTTTGCCCCAGGCCCCACCGGGGCTGTCCGCCCCTGGACCCGGACCAGCGCAAGCGCTGGACTCGGGGTCGATGAACTGCGCTCCGCGCAGTTCATCGAACGGGCCGAATCAAGACTGCGAGCGACCGTGCCAGCCAAGACGGCAGCGCTGACGGTTCCATCGGCAACGCGCTGCCACCGGCCTGTGGGAAGAACTGCGCACCGCGCAGTTCTTCCCCAAATGGTCCAGGGCTGGCCCTGGTTCAGGTCGAGGGGCGAACAGCCCCCGCGGGGCCCGGGGCAGCGCCCCGGCGCGGCGCCTCCTCGATGAGACCAATGCTCAGCGCTGGGCACGGAATGGTCATTGCCCCCGGCTGGCGTGCGTGGGAGAGTGGGGATCCACCGTCTCGAGGAGTCACCATGTCGACGCAGCGCAGCTCGAGCTTCTATTGCCAGGCGTGTCGCATGCAGGTGCAGCTCGTGCACCAAGGCGAGCACAGTTACCAGCAGCAGGACGGGACCTCGAAGGACTATGTCTTCGGCCATTGCGCCCGCTGCAACCGCGTGGGGCTCGTCGAATACGAGCACGAAACCGACGGTGCTGCTGCGGAGCCGCGGCAGCTCTGGCCTTCGGTGCTCCGTCCGATCGATTTTGAGCTCCCGCCGCGCGTGATGGAGTCGTACCAGGAGACGCTCCGTTGCGAGGCGGCTGGCGCGTGGATGGCCACGGCGGTCATGGCGCGGCGCACGCTCGAGGTCGTGGTGCGTGAGTTCGCGCCTGATCACGAGCGTTTCCTCGACGGCTTGCGCGCACTCTACACGAAGGGCCTCATCAGCGAGGAGCTTTGCCGCTGGGGCGAGGAGCTGCGGTTCCTCGGCGACGTCGGCGTCTTGCCCACGGATCCGAAGGCTTCGCATCAGGATGCGAAAGAGGCGCTCGAGTTCCTGGGCGCGCTCTTGGAGACGCTTTATCACTTGCGGGAGAAGTTCCGGCGCATGCAGGCGCGGCGCCAGCGGGGCCGGCTCGGGGCGGATGCGCCCGAGCGGCCCTCCTGAGAACTCTCGTCAGAGCTCGATCTTCGACGCGTCGAGCTGGTCGTTCTTCGGGTCTGCCGCCACGGTCTTGCTTGGCGGCGGCGCGGTTCCTTTTTCGGCCCACTCCACCAGGGCGTCGAAGGCGCGCTCGGCGTAGGGCTGCAGGATCGTGAATGCGTCCTGTGCGCCCTCCTCGGCTGGCGTGCCGTCGAAATCGAAATCGAGCACCCCGTCCGAGTGCAGGTCCACGTGGCCGCCGCCGGCCACGACGTAGAGCCGGTACATGTCCGGATCGCCGTAGGCGGTCACCGCGTCGCGGTAGGCCTCCGCGTTCGAGATCACCCCGAGCAGCCCGTCTGCGTCGCCGTGAATGCTCACGAGCGGCGCCGAGAACTCGCCCGTGTTCGCGTTCTTCAGGGCATACGACACGCTCTCCTCTGTCCAGCCGGCGTCCGGCGCCGAGGCCAGGAATGCGTAGAACGGCGGCGGATCCATCTCGTTCGGCGGGAAGCAGCTGTATGCCGCGCTCCCGGCCAGATCGTGGCCGAGCAGCTCTGCCTTGAAGTAATAGGCCGTGAAGTTGTAGTACCCGATCCCCTTGAATTGCGGTAGCGACGCCTTGAGGGAATCGAACGCCGTGTTGTAGGCGCCCCAGATCGTCGCTGACGGCGCGCCGAAGCCCGCGGCGATCATCGCGTCCTGCGCCCCCGAGAACGGCGGCATTTCCGTATATGCGGCCGGCGTCGAGAGCGTCGCCGGATCGTAGGCCCACTTCATCGCGAGCGCTGCGCGCTCGTTCGAGCTCACGAGGTGGTTTGCCGCGGCATACTCGGCGGGCGTCACCGTCCCGTTCTTGTCGTCGTCGAGCACCCGCGCGTCGGGCCAGTACGCGCCCGACCAGTCGAGCCCGCCGGCGAAGATACGCTTTCCGCCGGCCTTCGCGCGCTCGTGATCGATCTCCAGCGCGCGCCGCACCTGGTAGCCGCCGTTCGACAGGCCCACCGCATACACGTGCGTCGGCACTTTGCACGTCACGATTTCGAGCGACGTCGCGGCCCACTCCGCGAGATCCAGCATCATCGCGCCCCAGTGCTGCGTCGGATGCGTCTTCGTGAGCAGCGTCGCGTTCCCGTCGACCCCGCCGTTCGTCATTCCCTTGTTCCCGGCCACGTACGCATAGCCGCGCCTCAGCACCCAGGGAACGATCGTCCCCTCGTTCGCGAATTCGCTGCGCGTCCCGGGCGTCCCTGCCACCACGAGCTTGCCGTTCCAATCGTTCGGGACCTTCAGCACGATCTCCTGCGTCCGCGTGACCCCGCCTTCGGTCACCGTCAGCGTGCCCGTGACCTCGACGCCGGTCACTTCGTCCTTCGGCGCGAGCTTCAGCGAATGCAGGAGGCTCGCCTGCATCTTCTTGACCTTCGCTTGCTCCTCGGCCGGAAGATCGTCGAATTCAGGCGTCCCTGCCTTGAGGCCCCAGTACGTGATGTGCGCGAGTCCCCCGCCGCCGCTGGCGTTGTAGAACGTGCGCAGCGTCCCCGTGAGCCCGCCTTCGAGCCCTTCGAAGTCCATCGCCGGCACGCATTGCGAAGGGGGATTGCACGTGTCGCCCACGCACGGGGACGGCGGCTGGGGTTGTGCCGGATCGTCGCTGCACCCCGCGAGGGAGAGCGCCGCGAGGGCCGCGGCCGCGTGGAATGGGTTTGCCCGTCGAGCCAAGGATCGGAAGGTCTTCATCATCGCGCGAATCTACCAAGGACAGCCCGGCGCGCTCAACGTCGGCAAAGGCACCGCGCGCATGTGCGCAGCCGCGTCGCCAGGATCCCACGCACGGCCGCGTCTGCCGCTTCGCAGGCACGTGTCGAATTTCGGGCGGCCGTCGTCGATGTTCTGCACTTTCGGAACGGACAGGCCAGCGATCCCTTCCCTGCCCTCGTGCCGGCACGACGCGTGCACCTCCCGTGATAGCTTGCTGGATGCCGCGATCTCTTTTTCGCGCGCCGGCGCCTTCGCCACGAGGTCACACCGTGCGATCACCTCCTCGACGCCTCTTGCTCTCCGCGCTGCTCACCGCCCCGCTCCTCGCGTTCGCGGCGCCTGCCGCGGCGGACGACGCCCCGCCCGCGCTCCGCTGGGACCAGCCCGTGAGCTGTTACCATCTCAAGGAGGGCAAGACGCTCCGCGTCCAATGCACGCAGGACGCCAAAGGAGAGACGTGCCTCGCCGCGCCCGGCGAGATGGTCGGCATCGGCGATCCGCTCGACAAGGTCCTGCCCTGCTCGGCCCACAGCGACGACGAATATCGACAGCTCGCGCGCCGCGCCCGCATCGTCCCCGCGGTCGCCGAGGCGCCGCCCGGGTATGCGCGCGGCGAGAGCGGCCGGGCGTTTCAGGTCAAATTCGACCTCCTGAACCGCTTCTACATCGGCGTCGGCTGGGCCCCCACCCTGCAATCGAGCCGCGGCTTCGCCATCCCCGAGGGCTTCCCGTTTGCCCGGGCGAACGCCGAAATCGGCATCCACCTCAGTTTTCTCTCGCCGCGTCGGCGCGCGCGGCACGACCTCCGCCTGCTCGAAGGCAGCGCGACCTTCGCCGACCTCGAGCTCCGCGGCACGCTCCTCTCCTACGATTACCAGCACGAGCACAGGCGCCCGCTCTTCTGGCTCAGCACCTTCCTCGGCGAGCCCGACGTCCACCCGATCCTGCCGCGCATGGGCTTCGGCTTCCGCGTCCTCTCCGTCCTCGATCGCCAGCCTTCCTTCCGCGACGCCCTCGACATGGAGTTCGGCGAGTTCCACGTCGCCTGGAACCCCTGGCAATCCGACGACATGTACAGCCACCTCCGCCTCGAAATCGGCGGCGACTTCGGCGCGCACTGGCAGGATCGGAAGATCGTCTCCGGCAAATCGGGCAATTACTTCATCGGCCCCACGGCCGCGATCGAGTCGCGCATCACCCTCGGCAAAGGCGGCCTGCATTATCTCTTCAGCGACCTCACGTTCCGCCGCCCCACCATCGTCTCCGGTGATCTCACGGGCGAGAGCGTCAACCGCCTCGCGGGCTCGCTCGCGTACGAGGGCGTGCTCGTCGCGATCAACGACCAGCCGATCTCGGCCCGCCTCGTGGCCGAGGGCCGCACGCAGAACGATTTCGTGCGTGACGTGCGGGCCGTCGAGCTCCGCTTCTTCGCGGGCCTGCGCATGTCCTTCGGCGCCCCGCCGCGCGTCTTCGAGCCGATGCCCGCCTTCGAGGATCCGTGATCCGACGCTCCCTCACCGCCGCGATCGCCGCGATGGCCATGACCACCGCGCCCATGGCCGTGGCGGACGAGGGGGGTTCGGGGGCGGAGCTCGGCTTGTCCGAGCGCAGCCCCCGAGCGTCGGACGACTTTCGTCATTCGCCCAAGGGCCGCACGTTCCGCGTTCGTTTCGATCCCGAGAGCCGCATCCGCCTCGGCGCCGCCGCCTCCGGCGCGCGCAAGGAGAACGGCCGGATCACGCCTGCGCTCGAGCTCCACGCCGGCATCTCCGTGCGCCGCCGTTATGCTTTCGGCGAGGGTCCCTCGCGCGTCGAATGGCAATTCGATCAGCGCGTCCTCTCGGGCTTCGTCGCGCCCTTCGCCCGCCCGTTCGGGGACATGCCCTCGTTCGACGCCGTCCTCTACGGCGCCGCCGCGCACCGCCACGACCTCGCGCCGCGCATCGTCCTGCCGTCCTCGCCCCCGCTCAGCATCCCCTTCCCCTTCGACATCGGCTTCGACGGCGAGATCGGCCGCGTCACCGTCCCACGGGCCCTGCCCACGGGCGCCGCGGACGGCGGGGCCATCCCGTTCCTCCGCGTCTCTGTCGCGCGCGCGACCGCCTTCCTCGATCCTTGGCGCTCCAACCATCCCGGCCGCAGCCTCGAGATCGGCGTGGGCGTGCGGTACGACCTCGACGTCTACGGCCCGCAGCGCGGCACCGGCCCCGAGGGCTCGATCGCGCGCCCGCGCCTCGTGCACCGCGTCGCCCCCGGCACGGCCGGATCGCTCCGTTTCCGCTTCGAGACGCAGGACGGGCTCCTCTCGCTCGACACCCGCGCCGAGGTCACCCCGCACTGGACCAGCGAGCGCACGTGGAAGCTCGGCGCGCTCGGCTACGGCCGCGTCGAGCGGACGATCCTCGCCATCAACGACGAGCCCATCTCCCTCTTCCTCGAAGGCAGCTACCGCCTCGTCCCTCCCGCGCTCGAGCTCGCCGCCCTGCACGACGCACGCGCGAGCCTCGGCATCGCCTTCGGGCTCGATCTCACCCCGGATCCGCGCGTGAAGAAGATCCAGCCGCGGTCCCGGCGGATCCCGGCGACGGTGCCCGCTCCCTGAGCGCGCCTCCTTCGTTTTGACGACAAACGATCAGTGCGCCGGAGGTGCGGACATCTGCTTCGCCGTGGGCTCCACCATGGCCACGTCCGGGAAAAACAGGGCCGCGACGAACGCCGTGATCCCGAGCCCCGCGATGATCCAGAAGACCGTCCCGAGGCCCGCGTCGAGCAGGCCGGAGATCCGCTGCACGACCTCGGGTCCGAGCGTGGACATCCCCTCCGGGGACAGCGCGCGGCTCGCCGCGTCCTTCGGGATCGTCGCGTCCTTCGCGAGCGCCGCGACGATCACGCCCCCCATCACGCCCACCGCGACGGCGCCGCCGATCGTCCGGAAGAACATCGTGCTCGCGGTCGCGATGCCACGCTGCTCCCAGCGCACCGAGGTCTGCACCGCGATCATGAGCGCCGTGTTGGCGCAGCCCATCCCGAACCCGAAGAGCCCAGTCACCACGCGGAGCGCGAGGGGCCCTTGCTCGGCGAGCAAGGGCAACGCGACCGCGGCCGCCCCGGTGCAGCCCATCCCGAGGCGAACGAGCGCGCGGAAGCCTACCCTCGGCAGGAGCCTGCCGGCGATGAAGCTCGCGATCGGCCACGTGACGAGCATGGGCGTGATCGAGCTGCCCGCCTGGGTCGGCGTCCCGCCGCGCACGCCCTGGATGAACAGGGGCACGTACGTGAGGATCGCGATCATCGCTCCTCCGATGATCGCGCCCATCGCGGACGAGAGCGCCATCACCCGGCGCGTGAAGAGCGACAGCGGCAGGAGCGGCTCCTCGGCGCGCCGCTCGACGACGAGGAAGGCCACGAGCGACAGCACGGTGGCGAGGATGAACTTCCACCGGGCCGAGCCGTGCACGCCGGAGCTCGCGAGGAGCAGCGTCGTCACGAAGCTCGCGAGCAGGCCCGCCCCGGCGAGATCGAGGCGGTGCTTCTTCCGCTCCACGCGCTCGTGCAAGGCCGTCACGAGCAGGCCCGCGGCCGCCACGCCGAAGGGCAGGTTCATGTAGAAGACCCAGCGCCAGGAGACGTTCTCGACGATGAGGCCGCCGATGATCGGCCCGACGAGCCCGAAGAATCCCCACGCCGCGCCGAAGAAGCCTTGCAGCTTCGCTCGCTCCTCGATGCGGAAGATGTCCGCGATGATCGTGATCGGCATCGGCTGCATGGCGCCGGCGCCGAGCCCCTGGATCGCGCGGGACACGATGAGCGCGGGCATCGACCGCGCCGCGCCGCTCGCCGCCGAACCCAGGAGGAAGATGGCGATCCCCGCGAGCAAGATGGGCTTTCGGCCGTGCAGATCCGCGAGCTTGCCGAAGATGGGGACCGTGATCGCCGACAGGATCAGGTAGGCGTTCGTGACCCACGAATAGTACTGGATGCCGCCGAGATCCCCCGTGACGGTGGGCATCGCGGTGGCCACGACGGTGGCCTCGAGCGCGGCCATGGCGAGGCACAGCACGAGGGCCGTGATGGTCAGACCTCTGTGCGTGTGCCGTTCGTTTGGAGCCGACATGGCAAGGCGGTGTGGTTACTCCGCGCCCGCCGCCCGCGCAACCACGGCCCCGATCAGAAAACGCCGAACTGCCGCACGAGGCCCGCGATCTCGTCGTCCTCCAGAAAGAAGACCTGATCGAGCCCGTCCTGGAACGTGTACGTCAGGCTCGTCGCTTCCTTCCAGAGCGCGTCTTGATTGAAGGCTTCGAACGGCAGATCCGAGAGGTGCCGGCGTTTGTCCTCGTCGGAGAGGATCTCCATGAAGGCGTCGTACGAGCCCATCACCTTCTGCGCCGTCTCGACGGAGATCGTGGGCCGGAGCAGCACCTCGCACATCTGCTCGAACGGCGAGAGGCGAAGACGCTCGCGGAGGTAGCGGACGACACGCGCTGGATCCAGGCCGCCCTCGCCGCGCCGGAACTCGCCCTTGCCGAAGAGCTCGAGCGAGAAGCACGCCAGCATCCCGCTCGCGAAGAGCAGCTTCCGGCTCATGCGCAGCTTGATGTTGCGCAGCGCCCAGCCGCCCTTGAAACCTTGCTTGTTCACGAAGTCGACGGTGATCGTGCGCCAGTACCGGATGATGTCGTTCAGGAGGACACGCGGCACGAGCTTCGAACGCTTGGAGAACAAAAGACCACGGTCGTCGGAGACGTAGCGGTGCAGCACGAGATCGACGACCCGATCGAGCGCCTCTCGCTGGCCGATCGCGATCGACTCGAGCAGGAGCAAGATGCGCTGCGTGGTGTTGCGGTTCGTGTCGTCGTGGCCGCCGATGAGGTGCAGCAAGGGGTGGCTGAAGGACACGTTGTCGAAGACGCCGAACGGGCTCGGCGGCTGGAACTTCGCCTCGTCCAGGATACGCGTGATCGCGACGGCCTCCTCGAAGTGGACCCGGTCCGCGCGCCCGTCGACGAGCAGCGTCCAGTCGATGTCGCTGCCGGGCGTGTACTCGCCGCGGGCGAACGAACCGAAGACGACGATGCTCGCGTCCTCCGGATCGTGCCCATGAAGGAGCTCGCGCAGCCTGCCGAGCGTCCGCGCGGAGAGGTCACGCGCGGCGAGCACGTGCGGAAAGGCGCGGTTCGCCTTCGCTTCGAGCCGCTGAATCACCTCGGATTTCGCTTCCATTCCGTTTTCCTGAGGGGGCCGGACACTAGCACATCTGTCCCAAGGGGGACGCGCCCGCGTCCCCCTCTCGGCCGTGGACATCGCGACGAGGAGCCGATTATCCTCCGCGCCATGGCGAGAGACGTCACGCGCATCCGCACGAGGGACGAGTTCGTCGCGCTGCTTCGCCGCGTCGCCGACGCGGTCGAGCGAGGCGAGCCGTTCCGCGTCCAGGTCGGCGGCGTGCGGGTCACGGTCCCGAACGACGCCGAGCTCTCGGTCGAGCACGAGGCCGAAGGCGACCTCGAGGAGATCGAGATGCAGCTCCAGTGGCGCCGTGAACAAGCCAAGAGCGACGGTCCCGACGCCACATGAACGACGGCAAGACGCGCGGTCGCATCTCCGTTCATCCACGTGGGTTCGGCTTCCTCGTCGTCGAGGGCTCGACAGCCAGCTCGTCGACGCCTGGGGCGCAAGGTCGCCCGACGACGCCCTCCGCCCCAGACCCGAGCGCGTTCATCGCTCCCCCCGATCTGAATCCGTTCCTCGACGGCGACGTCGTGAGCGCGCGGATCACGTCGGACGCGAGTGGCCGCTTCTTCGCGAGCGAGCTCGCGCTCGTCAGCCGCGCCCGCGCCGAGGTCTTCGGCAGCGTCGTCCTCCGCGGCGGCAAACGGTACCTGCGCATCGATCGCTCCGTGGCGAACACGGACTGGCCCCTCGACACCACGAGCGAGCTCGCCGAAGGCACGCACGTCGTGGCCGAAGTCTCGGGTGATCGCCTCGTCGTCGCGCGTGTCGTCCCCGAGGGCGCCGATCTCGGCGTCGAGCGTTGCATCGCGCGGCACGGGCTCCGCGCGGTCTTCGCCGAGACCCTCGATCGCGCCGCCGAGGAAGCGTCCACGCGGCCGATCCCGATGGAGCGTCGGCGCGATCTCCGGAACGTGCCGACCGTGACCATCGACGCGGCCTCGACGCGCGACATCGACGACGCGCTCGCGGCGTACCCGGCCGACGCGAGCGGCGCGCTCCGCGTGCTCGTCTCCATCGCCGACGTCGACGTGTTCGTCCCCGAGCGCTCGGCCCTCGATCGCGAGGCGCGCCTGCGCGGCACGAGCGTCTACCTCGCGGGCCGCGTGCTGCCGATGCTCCCCGAGGCCATCTCGTCGCGCGCCGCGAGCCTCGTCGAGGGCGAGGACAGGCCCGCGCTCACGGCCGAGCTGCGCATCGATCCCGAGGGTCGCATCACCTCGGTCGACGTCTACGAGAGCCTCATCCGCTCGCGCGCGCGCCTCACGTACGACGCCGTCGACACGTTCCTCGCCGAGGGCCACGCCGACGGCGTCCCGCATGCCGTCGAGAGCACGCTCCGCTGGCTCCGCACCGCGGTCGCGCGCCTCGGTGCCGTTCGCGCCGCGCGGGGTGGGGTGAACCTCGCGCGCGAGGAGGCGCGCATCGAGCTCGACGAGCGCACGGGCGAGCCGACCGCGATCGAGGCGCGCCGCGAGACGCCCGCGCACAGGCTCGTCGAGCGGCTCATGGTCGCGGCGAACGAGGCCGTCGCCGAGTGGCTCGTCGCGCGTGGCCTCCCCGGCATCTTCCGCGTCCACGACGAACCTTCGCCCGAGCGCGTCCGCACGCTCGCGCAGCTCGCGCACAACTTCGGCATCGAGGCTGGCTTCGGCCCTCGCCTCTCGGCCCGCTCGCTCGCCGCGTTCGAGGCGCAGATCGCCGGCGCCCGCTTCGAGCCCGCGATCCGCACCGTCCTCGGACAGGCCCTCGGCCCGGCGCGGTACACGCCCGATCCCGGCCCTCATTTCGGCCTCGGCGCGCCGCTCTACCTGCATTTCACCTCGCCGATCCGCAGGTACGCCGACCTCGTCGTGCACCGCATCTTGAAGGGTTACCTCGAAGGCCACCGCGATTACGAGGACATCCGCGCCGGGCTCGCCGTCCTCGCGGCCGACTGCGACCGCTCCTCGCTGAACGCGGGCAAGGCCGAGGCCGAGCGCCACCGCATGCTCGTCGCGCGCCTTTATGCCGGCCGCCTCGGCGAGGAGGTCTCGGGCAACGTCATCGCGATCAAGCCGTTTGGCCTCCTCGTGCAGATCGCGGGCACGGGCGCGGTGGGCTCCATTGCGATGGAAGCGCTCCCCGGCGGCCCTTTCCGCACCGACCTCGCCGCGCAGGCCCTCCTTGGCCACAGCCATGGACAGCGGTTCGCCGTGGGCGACCGCATCCAGGCGACCGTCGCGGCCGTCCACGAGGAGCTCGGCCGGATCGACCTCGTCCCCGTGGGCTGATTCGCATTCCCTCGTTCGGCCGTCCGAGCGCCCCTACTTCTGCAGCACGCCGGCCACCACCAGCAGCTTGATCGCGATTCCCATCAAGCTCTCGCCCGCGATCCACCCGCTCGACACCGGCACCGTCACCCGCTCGCCGAGCGCCGGCTTCGTCTTGCGCAGCACGTGCGCGATCGTCGCCCCGATGAACATCGCGATCGCGTTGCTCGCCGGGATCACGAGCGCGATCCCGAGGCCCGCCGGCGAAGGCACGAACGGCAGCAGCTTCTTCGGCGCGAATCGCTCCGCGAGCGCGAGCACGACGCCGAGCAGAAGGCCGATCACCATTGCCCGGCCCGCCCCCGGGGGCAATCCACCGAGCCCGCCTGCGAATGCCTTGGAGACGCCGGCCCACACGAGGCACGACGGCGCGGGCCACTCCTCGCTGCCGAGCACGGACGGGTCCGGCATGATGAGCCAGAAGGCCGGCACCACGACGAGCGCCCCGGCCACCACGCCGAAGAGCTGCCCTTTGAGCTGCTGCCGCGGGCTCGCGCCGAGCAGCCACCCGCTCTTCAGGTCGGTCAGCAAATCTGCCGAATGCAGCCCGACCCCGCCCGTCACGTTCGCGCTCATGATGTTGCCGGCGAGGTTTCCGGGCGAAAGCAGCCCGTAGACCGCCTGCGTCACCGGCCCGAGCGCCTTCGTCGGCGTCACGTCCGTCTCGCCCGTCACGCGCGCCGCGACGAACCCCATCACGACCGCGAGCGGCACCGCGATGATCCCGGCCCAGAGCGGGATGTGGAACAAGAAACCCATCAAGAGGATCACGATCGGCGCGAGCACGGCGAACCCCGCGGGGAACCACCAGGGCGGGCACTCCACCTCCGCGATGGGCTCCTCTTTCTCGGATTTCGCGCCGCGCTTGAATATCCCCGACAAACCGCGGAACGAGCGGACGATGCTCTTGTAATCGAGAAAAAAGCTCGTCAGTCCCGAGGCCACGAGGATCGCGGCGCCTGGCCAGAGCGTCCACCCGACGATCGCCTTGTAGCTCACCTCTTTGATCGCGTGCTCCTCGGCGAGCCGCGGCGCGAGGATCGCGTACCCGGCCATCCCCGAGAGCAGCAGCGACCAGGCCGTACGGAAGCTCATGAGCGCGCCCGCGCCGACCAGCACGAGCTCGCAGTTCAGCGTGATCGTCCAGTCCTTCGCCGCGCGCCCCGCGATCTGGAAGGGCAGCGCGATCGATCCTGGCAGGTTGAACGGGATCCACGCCGCCTTCGCGTCACGCAGAAACGCGAGCAGCGCGCCCATGAGCCCCGCGATCCCGAGCAGCCGCGCCTTCTCCTTGCCGGCGCCCGCGCCTTCTGCGCCCGCGTCTCCGTGGTGCGCCGCCTCGTGCATCGAACGCAGCGTCTCGGCCGTCGCGGTCCCCGTCGGGAATGCGAGCGCCTCCTTGTTGATGAGCTGCCGCTTGATCGGGATCGCCGCGAACACGCCCATCGCTGCGATCACGCCGAACCACAGCATCAGCCAGAGCGCGCTCGGCCGCGTCGTCGTGACCATGAGCAGCGCGCCGAACGCCGCCATGTTCCCGCCGCCCGTCATGTACCCGGCCGCGGACGCGACCGAGCCCATCGCGTTGTTCTCCAGGATCGAAAACTCGCTCTTCGTCAGCCTCGCCGCGCGAAGAAGCTCGAAGAGGGCGAACGCGAGGATGCAAGCCGTCAGCGTGACCCCGAGGCTCCAGCCCGTCTTGAAAAAGACGTAGAGGTTGGACAAACACATCACGCCGCCGATGAGCATCCCGGCGACGACCGCGCGCGGCGTGAGCTGTTTTTCCCCTTTGCGGTAGACCGTATCGAGCCATTGTTGCTCGGGGTCCTTCGCGGGCGTGTTTTCCGTCGGGGCAGCGGGCTCGGCGGACGCGTCGGTGGGGTTCATCGTGGTCATCGCGGGTGGGCCGTGAGCGTACCGGAGAACGTTGGAGGTGCGAAGAAAAACCTACTCGGTAAGCGCCGGGAGGATCGTCACTTCCAGCGCGCTCGGCATCGCTTGTGACCGATACACCCGGTGCGTCGCCTTCGTGAAATCGCCCGGTTTGGCCTCGAAGATGTTCGGCACGAATTTCTGCGGGTTTCGATCGATGAACGGGAACCACGTCGATTGCACCTGGATCACGATCCGGTGCCCCCGCTTGAACGTGTGGAACACGTCGTTCACCGCGAACTTCACCTTCGTCGGCTCGCCCGGGACGAACGGCTTCGGCGCCTCGTAGCTCTCGCGGAACCGGCCGCGGAACGGCTCGCCGCGCACGAGGGTCTGCTGGCCGCCCCGGTCCTTCTTGCCCGCCCACCGATCTTCCTTCGTGAACCCCGGCATCTTTCCTGGGTTCTCGTCGATGAGCTTCACGACCCAGTCCGCGTCGGTCCCCGTCGTGCTCACCCAGAGCTCGGCTTCGAGTGGGCCCGCGAGCGTGACGTCCCGCTCGAGCGGCTCCGACCGATATTCGATCACGTCGGGCCGGCGCGACGCGAAGCGCTGATCTTCGGCCATGTAGCTCGACGACCAGTTGTTCGCCATCTCCTGGGTGTACGGCACGGGTTTGTCCGGGTCGCTCACGTATTCGTCGCTCTCGGCCTCCGCGTTCTTCGGCGGCTCGAACGAAAGCGCGCCGCTCCCTTGCAGGTAGAGGCGCCCCTTCTTCGCCTCGCGCGGGGGCCAGGCGTCGAACCTCCGGAAGCGATTGGCGCCCACCTCGAAGACGAACGCCTCGGCGAGGTCCGGATCCGGCCCGTCCTTCAGGTGGTGCTTGAAGAACGCGAGCTCGAGATCCTGGAACACGATCGACGTCTGGAACCCGAACTCCGCGTCGCCGAGTTTGTCCCCTTTGCCGTGGTACCAGCCCCCGTGCTTCCACGGCCCCATCACGAGCGAATTCTTCGCGCCCGGGTTTTGCGCCTCGATCGCGCGGTACGTGGCGAGCGGCCCGTAGAGATCCTCCGTATCGAAGAACCCTCCCACGACGAGCATCGCGGCCTTGATGTTGCGCAGGTGCGGCAGGATGTTCCGGGCCTGCCAGAACGCGTCGTAGTTCGGGTGCGCCACGATCTCGCGGAAGAACGGGCGCTCGCCCTTGAAATGCTTCGCTTCGGCCTCGGACAGCGGCCCCGCGGAGAGGAAAAACCGATACGCGTCGGGCGTCCCGTAATCAAACCCGTCCCAATCGTCCTCGCTGTCCTCCTTCGGCTTCGGCCGCGGTTTGTCGAACGACGCGAAGAAATGGAAGCCGAGCTGCAAATTGAAGGCGCCGTGCCGGTGCATGTCATCGCCGCGGAACCAGTCCCCGATCGGCGCCTGCGGCGAGACCGCCTTCAAGGAGGGGTGGCCGTCGATCGCGCCGGCCGACGCATAAAACCCCGGATACGACACCCCGAGCATGCCCGCGCGCCCGTTGTTCCCGGCCACGTTCTTCGTCAGCCACTCGAGCGTGTCGTACGTATCCGTGCTCTCGTCGATGTCCTTTGGCCCTTTCTTGTCGAGGTGCGGGCGCACGTTCACGAACTCGCCCTCGGACATGTAGCGGCCGCGCACGTCCTGAAGCACGAAGATGAAGCCCTCCTTCTCGAAGCCTTCCGTGAAGAAACGCTTGGAGTACCGATCGGCCCCATACGGCGCCACGGAGTAAGGCGTGCGCATCATGAGGAACGGATACTTCCGTGACGCGGTCGCGTCGTTCGGCACGTACACCGCCGTGAACAGACGCGCGCCGTCGCGCATGGGAATGCGGTATTCGTATTTCGTGTAGCGCGATCGGATGAACTCCGCGCGCGCGTCCGGCTCCTCGCCCCCGCTCGAAGGCGCGGGCGCGGTAGCAGGCGCGGCGAGCGGCGGGGGCGTCGGGGCCGCCTTCTTCTCGTCCATCGAACACGCGGACGAGGCCAGAAGCGCGAGGACGAGCGGCGAAGTGCGGGCGAGAGAAACGGCAGGCGACACGAACGACCTCCTGGGAGCGCCGAGGAGCGCACAGGATAGACGCCTGCCGTTCGCCCTTGTGACCAAAAATTCAATCGACGTGCCGAAACATCGGAGGTAGTCCACTCGGAACATGCCGACCCTCCTGGACTTCGGGTACCCGAAGACGACCCGATGACGATGCCGCCGGCGGCCCCTCGTGCCGCGCTCGTGCTCGCCCTGCTCGCGATCGTCGCCCTGCGGATCGCGGGGTTCGTCCCGAAAGACCCTCCGGCGAGCGCCGCGCCGCAAACGTTTTCCGTCGATCGCGCCGCGGCCCATGTCGCCCACCTCGCCGCGGCGCCGCGTCCTCCGGGCACCCCGGGCCACGACGCCGCGCGGGAGCTCATTCGCGACGAGCTCACCCGCCTCGGCATTTCCGTGGAGGTGCAACGCGCCACGGCGCTCGGCACGCACTGGGGCGTGCCCTACGACGCCGCCCGCGTCGAGAACCTCGTCGCGCGTTTGCCCGGGCGCGAGCATGGCCCGGCGCTCGCGCTCGTCGCCCATTACGACTCCGTGCCGAATGCGCCCGGCGCGGCCGACGACGCGAGCGGCGTCGCGGTCTTGCTGGAGACGGCCCGCGCCCTCCGCGAGGGCCCCGCGCTCCGCAACGACGTGATCTTCCTTTTCACGGACGCCGAGGAGGCCGGCGTCCTCGGCGGGAACGTGTTCGTCCACGAGCACCCATCGTTCCGCGACGTCGGCCTCGTGCTGAATTTCGACGCGCGTGGCACGCGCGGGCCCGTCGGGCTCGTCGAGACGAGCGCCGGCGCCGGCGCGCTCGTGCGGCATTTCGCGGACGCCGCGCCCGATCCGGTGGCCTCGTCCCTCTTCCCCGAGGTCGCGCGCCGCCTCGGCCACCAGACCGATTTTTTCCCCTTTCGCCAGGCCGGCGTTCCCGGGATGAATTTCGCGTTCGCCGACGGAGCTGCCCATTACCACGCGCCCGTCGACGATCCGGCGCACCTCGACCGGCGTACCCTCGCGCAAGCGGGGACGCTCGCGCTCGCCCTCGCGCGACGCTTTGGCGAAATCGATCTCGCGACCCTCCCGGCCGAGCCTGTCATTTATTTCGACGTCCCGGGCCTCGGCCTCGTCGTGTACGGCCGCGCGTGGGCGCTGCCGATGGCGATGATCCCCGCGGCGCTGTTCGTCCTCGCGCTCCTGTTCGCCGTGCGGCGCGGGCAGGCGCGCCCCGCTCGCGTGCTCGCCGGGCTTGGCGCGCTCCTCGCGTCGCTCGTGGTCGCGGCCGCGCTGGCCATCGGCATCGTCGCCGCGCTCCGCGCCGTCGCACCCGCGTGGGGCGCTTTCCGCGGCGATCCCTTCGATCCAGGCCTCGCCCGCGTCGCCCTCGCCCTGCTCGGCGTCGCCGTGTATGCCGCCGCATATCGGTTTTTCCGGGCACGCCTCTCCCCTTTCGAACTCGCGCTCGGCGCGGCTTCGGCCTGGCTCCTCCTCGCCCTCGCCACGGCCGCGCTCGTGCCCGGGGCGAGCTTTCTTTTTGCCCTCCCGCTCGCCGCGTCACTCGCGGGCCTGCTCGTGTGGCAACGGCGCCCCTCGCCGGAATCGCCGCCGAGTGGCCTCTGGCTCTTGCTCTCCGCGCTCCCCGCGCTCGTCCTCGTCGTCCCCGTCCCTTATCTTCTTTTGATCGCCCTCGGCTTACCGCGCGCCGCGCCGGCCGTCGCCATCGTCGTCCTCCTCGCGGGCCTTTTTGCCCCGCTGCTCGAAGTCCTCGGCGTGGGCGCCTCTCGAAAACCCGCCCTCGGCCTCGCGGCGGCGTTCATGGTCACGCTCGGCCTGGCCGTCGCGACAAACCCATTTTCTCCCGCGCGCCCGCGCCCTGCGTGCCTCGCCTACGCCCTCGACGCCGATCGCCGCGAAGCCGTGTGGACGACGACCGAGGAAAAGCCGTCGCCCTGGACGGCCTTGCACATCCCCGAGGCCACGCGCCGCGCCGCTCGATTCTCCCTCCCCGACCAGGGCACGCTCCGGCACGAGGCCGAGGCGCCGCCGCTCGACCTCTCGCCTCCCCAGCTCGAATCCCTCGGCGATACGATCCACGACGGGATCCGCACGCTCCGCTTTCGAATTCGCTCGGGCCGAAGCGCGCCGTTCGTCCTCGTCTCCGTCACCTCGGAGGCGCCCCTTCGCGGCGGGACGATCGACGGGCGCCGCGTGGACGAGCCGAGCGGCTTTCGAGCGACGACCGCCGAGCCCTGGGGTTTCACGTTCCAGGGTTTGCCCGCGGAGGGCATCGAAGCCTCGATTGACGTCGCGCCCGGCGCGCCCGTGTCCGTGCGCGTGGTCGACCGGACGTACGCCTTGCCCGAATCGCTCCTCCGCGCGCCCATGCCCGCGGACGTGATGCCCATGCCCTTCCGCGTCGCCGGCTCGACGTTCGTCGCCGCCGAGCGCCATTTCGGCCCGACCCCCTGAATCAGACCGGTTTCTTCCGGCCCTTCTTCGTCGTCTTCCTGCCTGCGGCCTTCGTCGCTCCGTCGCGCAGATGCGACCAGAGCGGCAGCGTGGGCACGATCGGAGCCCCGGCCTCTGCGATCGCGCGACGAAGGGGTTGCGTGTCCACGGGTCCACCCTTGGGCCAAAGCACCTCGCCTTGCCCCTCGGCCACGTTGTCGAGCGCGTCGATCACCTTGCCGCGTGTTACGCCGAGCGTGTCGTGCACGAGCAGGCCCGGCCGAAAAGGCTCTTCCCGCTCCACGAGCGCGCGCTCGAAGGCCTGCTCGTCGAACGCCCCGCTGCCCGCGACGCCGAAGCCGAGCTCCTGCGGCGACGCCGCGATCGTCTTTTTTTCGTACGTCCGGAGGACGCCTTGATCGAGCGCGACGCGCTCCCCTTCCCCGTCGATCATCGCGCGGCCCTCGAAGCCGTCCGGCGTGAAGCGCATGGCGACGTCGTAGTCGCTCATGTCCGACGACGCCCACGCCACGTATTGCCAATCGCGCGCTCCTGCCTTCCGAAGCGCCTCGGCCGGCGCCGCGGCCCAGTCGTCCACGAGGAACACCTCGCAGCCGAACGAGAATGCCTGTGATTTGAGCCGGAAGTTCCCCGGGAAGTAGAACACCGCCTCGACGCGCGGGCTCACGGCCACGCGCACGAGGCTCTCGCCCGCGAAGCCCGGCTCCGCGTCGGCCCACGGTTCCATGAGGGCCTTCGCCGAGCAGCGACGTTTGTCGTACAGGTACGCGACGAACAGGTAGCTCACGGTAGCGAGGAAAGCATGGTCGCGGCAGGACGACAACTCGCCCCGCCGACGAACCCTCGCCGATGTTACGACCATGAACCATCAATCGCTTGTATTTCCTGTTCTTCTCGTCATCTCGTCGATTTCGTGCCGAGGACGACGACTGCGACGGCATCCCCAACGACGGATGCCCCTGAACCGTCGCGCGGAGCGCACAGTGTCAAGTGACACTTGACACTTCGCAGTCCAGCCGGTAGAAGCGAGCCATGGAGCTCGACAAGGCCCAGAAGCAGGCCGAGGCGCGCAAGAGCGGGGGCCCCGCGGACCTCCTGCCCGCCACGATCGTCGTCCGGCTCGAAGCGCTCGTGCGTGACGTACGCACGGTCCTGAACGATCTCACCGGCGTCCGCCCCGCGCCCTACGCCGTCCGCAAGCCGCTCGCCCGGCACCTCATCGCCGTGACGCCTTCGCCCACGCCGAGCGCCGGCATCACGCCGCGGAGGCTCCGCGTCACGCGCGTCGTGCGCGAGACCCCGGACGCCGTCTCGCTCTCCCTCACCGATCCCGAGGGCCGCCGCATCGCCTTCGTGCCCGGCCAGTTCTTCACCGTGCTCGTCACGCTCGCGAGCGGCGACGTGCTCCGTCGCGCCTATTCGATCTCGAGCGTGCCCGACGAAGACGGCGCCGCCGCCGAGGTGACGATCACGATCAAACGAATGCCCGGCGGGCGCGCTTCGAACCACCTGAATGATGCGATCACGGAAGGGGACATCCTCGATGTGCTCGGTCCCTCGGGCAGCTTCACGGTGACGCCGGATCCCGCCGCGCGAAGGCATCTCGTGCTCCTCGCGGGCGGCAGCGGCATCACGCCGCTCGCCTCGATCACGCGGACCACGCTCGCCCGCGAGCCCGGAGCGCGCGTCACGCTCGTCTATGGAAACCGGGGCGAGCGCGACATCATCTTCCGCGAGGCGCTCGAATCCCTCGCCGAAGCCCACGCGGATCGCTTCACGCTCCGCCACGTGCTCTCCGAGCCGCCCGCGGGTTTCACGGGACGCACGGGCCTGCTCGATCGCGACAACGTCACGCGCGAGCTCGACGCGATCGCCGCGTCCTCGGGCCTCGATGCCGACGCGACCGCCTATTACGTCTGCGGGCCCGAGCCGATGATGGCCGCGGCGCGGGAAGCGCTCCTCGCCCGCGGCGTTGATCCTGCCCGCATCCACGAAGAACGATTCTCCGCCCCCGCGCGCCGCACGGCGCCCGCGCTCCCCGCGGCCTCCGCCCCGATCGAGATCCGCGTCCGCGGACGCGCGAAGACCGTCACCGCCGCCCCCGGACAAACCCTGCTCGAAGCGGGCCTCGCCGCGTCCCTGCCCATGCCTTTCTCGTGTACGATGGGCGGGTGCGGCGTGTGCAAAGTGAAGCTCCTCTCGGGGAACGTGACGAGCGAGGAGCCGAATTGCCTCAACGAGGAGGAGAAAAATCAGGGGTTCGTGCTCGCGTGCGTGTCCCGCGCGGCGGCGCCGTGCGCGGTGGAAGTCCCGTGATGGACGCCGCGGTCGAGAGCAAGGAGCCCGCGCGCGCGAAGCCCGCGAGCGTGGACCGGGAGGCCTATCCGTATCGCATGAAAGACCTCTGCGAGCGGACGGGTTTGCCGCGGCAGGTCGTTCATTTCTACATCCAGCAGGGCCTCGTGCCGGAGGGGCACAAGACCGGCCGCAACATGGCGTATTACGGCGAGGAGCACCTCGCCCGCATCCTGCTCGTGCGCAAGCTCCAGCACGAGCGCTTCCTCCCGCTGCGCGCGATCAAGGCCCTGCTCGAGGAGCGCGATGAGGCCTTCAGCCCGGCGCAGCGCAGGTTCGTCCACGAGGTGAAGGCGCGCCTCAGCGCCACGCTCGGCGCGCGCGCGGACAAACCCACGACGGCGGACGCCCACGAGCTCATCCAGAAGCTCGGCCTCTCCCGGAAAGATCTCGAGCACATGGTCGAGCTCGGGCTCATCGCGGCCGCGGAGGAGCACGACGCCTCGGGGCGCGCGCGCCTCGTCGTCGCGAGCGATGACACGTGGATCCTGGAGACGTTCGCCGAGTTCCGGCGCATCGGCTTCGACGAGTCGATCGGTTTTTCGGCGCGCGACATCCTGATGTACGAGGAGGCCATGGGCGCGCTCTTCGCCCGCGAGGCGAAGCTGCTCGCCGAGCGCCTCTCCTCGCTCTCGCCCGAGCAAGCCGCCACCATGGTCGAGCGGGCGTTGCCGCTCATCAACGCCTTCCTGGTCCGCTACCACGACGCCCTGGCGAGGAACTTCCTCGCGACGCTTTGAGGCCCAACGGTTTTCGGAGGAGACATACGATGTTCGACACGAGCCGGCTCACGAGGTTCCTCCCGCCGAGAATGCAATCGCAGATCGACGCGTATTTCGAGGCGTTCGAGGTCCTCCTCTCGGTGAAAGATCCCAAGGTGCTCGGCGCGCTCGGCCCCTCGGGCGTGCGGGGCCTGCTCCTGCACCGGGGCAAACAAGGCACGCCGACCGACATGCCCGCGGCGCACACGGCCCATTTCAACTGGAGCTACCCGAGCGATCAGCCCGAGATGGCGGACCTCTATCGCCGCGCCAAGGTCGGCCAGTGGAACGGCGACGACCTGCCCTGGAACACGAGCGTCGATCCGCTCGATCCCGAGCGCCCGCTCATCCCCGAGGAGTTCCTCTCGTTCGAATACATCGAGGAGCTCGGCATCAAGCTCGACAAGGAGGAGCGGGCGGAGCTCGGCTACAGCATGTGCGCCTGGATGCTGAGCCAGTTCTTGCACGGCGAGCAGGGCGCGCTCTTCGCGGCCGCGCAGGTGACCGAGGCCGTGCAGTTCTTCGACGGCAAGCTCTACGGCGCCACGCAGGTGATGGACGAGGGCCGCCACGTCGAGGTCTTCAACCGTTACCTCGATACGAAGCTGAACAAGCTCTACCAGATCAACGACAACCTCTTCGTGATCATCGACTCGCTCATGACGGACGGCCGCTGGGACATGAAGTTCCTCGGCATGCAGATCATGGTCGAGGGCCTCGCGCTCGGCGCGTTCAGCACGCTCTACAAGCAGACGAAGGAGCCGCTCCTGAAGGAGCTGCTCAAGATGGTCATCCAGGACGAGGCGCGGCACGTGCATTACGGCGTCTGCGCGCTGCGCGAGCATTTCACGAAGCACCTGACGGCGCGGGAGCGGCAGGAGCGCGAGGACTGGGCGTTCGAGGTCGCGCTGCTCATGCGCAACCGCTTCGCTGCCTACGAGGTCTACGAGGAGTGGTTCGAGGGCCGGATGACGCGCGCCGAATGGCGAAACGTGGTGTACCGGTCGAAGGGGATGGAGGAGTTCCGGACCGTGATGTTCAGCCGCCTCGTGCCGAACCTGCGCGAGATCGGCCTGCTCTCCTCGCGGATCATGCCGCGCTACGAGGAGGTGGGCCTCATGCGGTACTTCGGCGGGCTCGCCGCGGACAAACTCACGGCGGAGACGCTGCTCTCGGATCTAGATTGAGGTTTTCCCGGCGCGTCAGGTTCCCTCGAGCCCGCGCCACGGCTTCGGGAAGAAGCGCCATTTGCCATTCACGTACGTGAGGCCGTCGAACGCCATGCCGAGCGTCTCGCCGGGCTTGACGAACTTGAACCGATACCAACGGACGCCCGGCTTCATGGCCTCGACGGCCTTCTTGTAGCCGCCGGGGAAATTCGGGCCGTCGCCCTGGCCCGCCGCGATCTCCTCCGTCGTCGCCGAATACAGGAGGAGCTGGGTTTGTCCCTCGTTCGGTTTGATGGCCGCGTTCGGGTCGGCCCACATCTTCTTGTAATGCGCTTCAAGCTTGGTCGCCGCGTCGTCCTTGAACACGGCCTTGTAATCCTCGGTCGTCGGCTCGAGCTGCTTCGTGAGCGCCGCGTGATCCGCGCCCGGCTTCAGGAACGGTTCGAGCAGCGCCTTCGCCGCATCCATGTCCTTGCCGCCGCCCGACGGCGCCGCCGCGCCCTCCCCCGCGGCCTTTTGCCCCGGCGCGGCCTTCCCTTCGGCGCCTGCCCTGGCCTCGGGCTTCGCCTCGCCGGCCGCCGGGTCGGGCTTGTTGCACCCGGCGCCGCAGAGGATCACGGCGACGAGCGATATCGCAGACAACGAACGAATGGACACGGCCACCTCCCTCGGGCGCACGCGCGCCGATCGTAAACCCGGAGCTCTTCTCACAAGACCTGCCCCGACGCGCCCGCGACGCCCGCGTTACCAGGCGAGGTGCCGCCCGCGCCGCCGGTGCCGGGGGTGAGCGTGTTGCCCATGACCGAGACCAGGTTGCTGTTGACGCGATACACGGCAAACGACGGGCCTCCCGAGCCGCCGCCGCCATGCCCGCCATTGCCGCCCTTGCCCCCGGTGCCGCCATTGCCTCCCTGGCCCACCTCGGCGGTGCACGCCGCATTGCCCGTCCCGCCGCCGCCGCCGGCCCCGCCCGCGGCGCCCGCGCCGCCGCTGCCGCCGGCCCCGCCCTTCGCGCTCTTGATCGTATTGCCCGACAGGAGCAATCCGTTCGAATTGATGACGAAGAGCCCGAACGATCCCCCGCCCGCGCCGCCGCCGCCGCCGCCCGTGCCGCCGCAGCCGCCCGCGCCGCC
>NZ_JARZHH010000060.1 GCF_029946515.1 Polyangium sp. 6x1 | reverse complement strand
GCGACGTCCGGCGGCGGCGAAGGCGGCGCGGGCGCGACGTCGGGCAGCGGCGGCGCGGGCGGCGAAGGCGCGACGTCGGGCAGCGGCGGCACGGGCGGCGCGAGCAGCCTCGAATGCTCGCCGCCCCCGGGCAACCCGTCCGATGCTTGCGGCTGCCCGTGCTGCTGGGCCGATAACTGCCTCAATTCGGAGCCGTGCTGCGCTGGATTCTGCGAGGCGGGCAATGCCGGGGCGGGTTGCTGCGGTGGCTGACGTCGGTGCCGCGATGGCGCGTGAAGCCGCGGCGCAGATCTGGCGGCATCGCGCGCGCGCCGAGCTCGAAGCGTCCGCGCGGTTCGAGCGGCTCGCGCGCGAGCTCGCGGCGTGCGACGCCGTGGCTCCCGTGGTCACGATGGCCCGCGAGGCGGCCGAGGACGAGCGGCGCCACGCGCAGCAATGTGCGGCGCTCGTGCGCGAGCTCGGGGGTTTGCCCTTCGAGCTCGGGCCCGTGCCCGCTGCGCGCGTGGTCACGCCCGGCGGGCTCGGTCCGCGCGAGCGGCTTTGCTACGAGGTCGTCGCGATGTCGTGCGTCACGGAGACGTTGAGCGCGGCGCTGCTCGGCGAGCTCGTCGCGCGTGCGACCGATTCGCTGGTGCGCGACACCATGCAGCACATCCTTCGCGACGAGGTCGACCACGCGCGGCTCGGGTGGGCGCACCTCGCGGCCGAGTACGAGCGCGGCGCCCGGGATGTCGTGGGCCCCTCGCTCCCGGCGATGCTCGCCGGCACGATATCCGAGGAGCTCTTCTCTTCCTGGGCGGAGCACCCGGCACAGGAGGCGCTCTCCGGCCTCGGCGCGCTGGATCGCGCCGAGCGGAGGCGGATCTTCCGCGACACCATGTCTCTCGTGGTTTTTCCGGGGCTCGGGCGCTTCGGGGTCGATACGGGGCAGGGGGAAAGGTGGCTCTCGGAGAGGCTTCCGTGAGTCTTCCGCTCCCCGCCGCTATGGCACGGATTGAGCCATCACGCGCGCTCCGCGCGGGGCGAGTTCTCCTCTCCTCGCGACATCCCGCCTCCTCGATCGATTGCAGCATTTCTGCCGCGTGAGCCAAGCGTTCGAGCCCTCGCCCGAGGGGGATGGCGCCGGGCAGACCCCCCGCGGCAAGCCCTCCGCGCTGGCTCCGAGCGCTGGCATCCTGCTCGGCGCCGCGTCGACGTTTGTATGGTACGATGAGCTCGTCACGGCGTGTGTTTGCAAGGAGCTCGAGGATGAGCAAGATCGTTTTCGTCGGAATGCCGGCCCATGGGCACGTCAACCCGACCCTGCCCGTCGTGCAGGAGCTGGTTCGTCGCGGCGAGCAAGTCATCTATTACGTGGCCGAGGAATTCCGGCCGCAGATCGAGCGGATCGGCGCGACGTTTCAGGCCTATCCCGGCGGGACGTTGGCCTCGAAAGACATTGCAGAGGCGATCCAGAGCGGCGACCTCACCCGCGTGGTGCGCGTGATCCTCCAGGCGACCGAGTCGCTGCTGCCCTTCCTGCTCGATGAGCTACCCCAAAAGCAGCCGGACGTGGTCGCGTTCGATTCGAATGCGCTGTGGGGGCGCATGGCGGCGACCAAGCTGAACCTGCCGATGGTCTCGTTGATGACGACGTTCATCCCCAACCCCGCGCAGTTCCCGCGACTGACCCTGCGCGAGTGGATCCACATGTTGCGACCGATCCTGCCGAGCATCCCGGGCGTGGTATCGGCCCGCTCTCGCGTGGTTCGTCGCTTCGGCCAATCCCTGTATCCCCCAAAGCCCACGTTGCCCATGCGCGGTGGGACGAACATCGTGTTCGTCCCGCGAGACTTGCAGCCGGACAACGCGCTCATCGACGAGACCTTTCATTTCGTCGGCCCGACGATCGACCCGGAGGCGCCCCGCGGCGATCTCCCCTTCGACGCTTCAGGGGCAGGACCGTTCATTTATATTTCCCTCGGCACCCTCCATCGAGGGAGCACCGATTTCTGGCACCAGTGTTTCGAGGCGTTCGCTGAAATCAAAGCGCAGTTCATCGTCTCCGTGGGCAAAGGAGCCGATCTTCAGGCGCTCGGAGAGAGCCCGCCGAACTTCATCGTTCGAGACGTCGTCCCGCAGATCGACGTGCTTCGACACGCGGCCGTCTTCATCACGCATGGCGGGATGAACAGTGTCCTCGAGGGGCTGTACCATGGCGTCCCGCTGATTCTGATCCCGCAGCAATACGAGCAGCTCATGACCGCGCTCAACGTGGCGGCCAAGGGAGCGGGCCTCGTTCTTCGCGGGCACATGGCAGGGAAGCGCGTCACCGCAGCGGAGCTGCGCGGCGCGCTGGAGACCATCCTGGCGGAGCCGCGCTTTGGTGAGGCGGCGAAGCGTGCGCAGACGTCGCTTCGCGCGACCGGCGGCTATCGACGAGCCACAGACGAGATTCAGGCATTCGTTGCTCGGTCCGCGCGCCCGCGGACGTGACGCTTCGCGCGACTCCGCCCAGCTCCCCTGCGACGGAGAGATCATCGAGGGCGGATCCCACGGGGGCGAGGCGGCGTGAACGCGTCGGTCGTTTCCACCTCCGACGCTGGATTGGGTACGCTCTCCCCATGGTGAAGCCCGTTCTCTCCGGGTTGCCCACGGCGCCCGACGCGCCGGAGGTCATCTCCGCGGCGTCCCGCGAGGTGCTCCGCGTGGGCCAGATCGTGGCCGGGCGATACGAGGTCACCGCGCGCCTCGGCGCAGGCGGCATGGGCGCGGTGTGGCGCGTGCACGATCGCGCGCTCGACGAGGACGTCGCCCTCAAGGTCATCTTGCCCGAGCGCGTCGGCGATCCCGCGGCGCTCGCGCGGTTTCGCGACGAGGTCAAGATCGCCCGCAAGATCACGCACCCGAACGTCTGCCGTGTCTTCGACCTCGGCGAATCCGAGGCGCTCACGTTTCTCACGATGGAGCTCGTCGAGGGAAGCACGCTCCGGCACCTGCTCGCGGCCGGGCCGCTCGCCCCCGCGCGCGCGCTCGATATGTTCCAGCAAATCACGGACGGCGTCGCCGCGGCCCACGAGCGCGGCGTCGTGCATCGTGATCTCAAGCCCGAGAACGTGCTCGTCCGGCGGGATGGGCGTTGCCTCGTCGCCGACTTCGGCCTCGCACGCGAGCCGGGGATCGGCGCCGCGATCACGGCGGCGGGCGCGATGGGCACGCCCGCGTACATGTCGCCCGAGCAGCTCAAGGGCGAGGCACTCGACATCCGGAGCGACGTGTTTGCCCTGGGCATCCTGGGATATGAGCTCGTCGCCGGGCGATCGCCCTTCGGCCAGGGCTCGCCCGGGACGATCTCGACCGCAATCCTGCGCGGCGACCCTCCGCTCGTCGACGTCCCCGGCCTCGCGGAACCCGTGCTCCAGGGCCTTCGCGAGGTCCTCTCGCGCGCGCTCGCCAAGGAGCCGGACCGTCGATTCGCCTCAGCGGGCGAGCTCGCCGCCGCGCTCGCGCGGGCGCGAGACGCGACGCCGGCCCGGAGCACGCTGCGAGGTTTGTCCGAGCCCGAGGCCTCGCCCGTGCCAATCACATTTCAATGGTGGAAGCTCGCCCTCGTCCCGCCGCTGCTTTTCCTCGGCCTCTTTCTCCTGGCGCAGCTCCCGCGCGGGGACCTTCGCCATTGGAGGCCATTTTCGAAAGAGGACGACGAGGCGCCCGAGCCGCGACCCGCATCGAGCGCGGCGTCGCCCTCGGAGGTGGACGAGCGCGCAGAGCTCGTCGTCCTCCCCTTCGAAAACCTCACGGGGGACGCGGCGTGGAATGGTTTGTCCCTCAGCGCGCCCGAGGTCGTGCGAGCGGGGCTCCGCACGATGCCGGAGGTGCGGCTCTCGGACGTCGCCCCGGCGAATCGAGACGCGGCGAGGGCGGCGGGCGTCGCGTTCTGGGTGCGCGGCAGCGTGCAGCGCGTGGGGGACACGCTGCGGCTCTCCGCGCAGCTCGATCCCGTGGGCGACGAAAAAGAAGCATTGCCGGGCGAGCCCGTCGAGATCGCCGCCGTGGAGGCCGACGTCGCGCGATCGCTCGGGACCCTGCGGAGCCGCGTGCTCGACGAGGCGAGGCTCGTCGTGCGCCACTGGGGCAAGCGCCGCCGCGCGACGCTCGGCACGACGAACGAGGCCGCGAAAAAAAGCCTGCTCACTTATTACAAGATGGTGGGCCCCGGGCCTCGCAAAGAGCATTTTTCCGAGGGGCTGCGCCTGCTCGACGCCGCGATCGCCGCCGATCCAGGGTACGTCCCCGCCCTCGTCGAGCGGGCGCTGCTGCGCTCGATGGGCGCAGGGGAGGGGACGCCGGCCTCACGTTTGGCCGACGCGAATCTCGGAATCGACCTCGCACTCGCGAAAAAGCCGCAGGACCCGATGGCGCTCGTCGCGCGCTGTCGGCTCTTGCAAGTCGCGATCGAAGTGGGCGGCGACAAACCCACCGACGCGGCGATCGAGCGCGCGAAGGCCGCCTGCGAGGCAGCACTCGGGGTCGCCCCGGCGCTCGCGGACGTGTACCTGTCGCTCGCGCGTCTCCAGGACCGCGAATGCCTCGACGAAGCAGCCGTGCTCTCGCTGGAGCGGGTCCTCGAGCAAGATCGAAGCCTGTCGGGGCGCGTGCTCAAGTATTCCGTGAGCCTCGCACTCGCAAACGATCGCACGCTCGTCGCCGAGAAAAAGTCCGAGGAGCTGATCGCATTCCACGAGGAGGAGCGGCGGCTCGGCGTCCGATCGATCACGCGGCGTGCAGGCATTCCGTCCGAGCAGATGGGCGTGTATTTCCGGCGCGGCGTGGTCCTGCTCCGCATCGGGCGGCTCGACGAGGCCGAGCGAGCCTTCGAGCAGGAAATCACCGACGTCGAGGCATTCTCTGGCAGCGCGTGGGCGGAAGCCGCGGCGATCCGCGGGCTCTTGCGCGTGGGCAAGGCGCGGGGAAAAGCCGTCCTGCCAGAGCATCGGCGCAGGCTCACCGAGATCGAGGCGGAAATGCGCGCAAAGATCCCGTCGGATCCGTCGGTCGCAAAGACCATGGTCGGCGCATACCTCTGGGTCGATCCCGAGGCAGCCGTCGAATGGCTCGGGCGCCTCTCGGCAAGGGGCTCATGCGAGGACGCGATCTGGCGAGGCCTCGTGTATCGCGCGGCCGGGAAGACGAAGCTCGCGCGGGAAGCGCTCGCCAGTTGCAGCGCAACCGAGCAATGGGAGAAGCGCTGCGTGGCGAGGATCGAATCGCTGCTCTCGCGCTGAGCATTTGTTTCATCGGGAAGCGCTGCGCTGGGGCTTTGCCCCAGGCCCCACCCGGGGCTGTCCGCCCCGGGACCCGGACCAGCGCCCGCGCTGGACTGAGGGTCGATGAACTGCGCGATGCGCAGTTCATCGAACAGCCGGGGCAAGACCAGCGGGCGACCCTGACAACCGAGACCGCAGTGCTGACGGCTCAATTGGCAACGCGGTCCCACCGGCCTGTGGGAAGAACTGCGCATTGCGCAGTTCGTCCCCAAAGGGTCCAGGGCTGGCCCTGCAAAGAGGGGGCGGACAGCTTGAAAATCTTTCCCCGCATCGACTGCGCTTCGCGCAGTCGATGCCCGGAGGTCCAGGGCTGGCCCTGGTTCGGGTCGAGGGGCGAACAGCCCCCGCGGGGCCCGGGGCAGCGCCCCGGCGCGGCGGCCTCCCGCTGAGACCTCAACCGTTCGGGTCGCCGGCGGACTTGTCGCAGTCGTCCGGCGTCGTGCAGCCGAGGTCTGGCGGGATCGATTGCGTCTCGATGGGCGCGTACATGGTGTCGTCGCAGGGCACTTCGACGGGCTTTCCGTCCTTGCCTGTGGTGAAACAGGTGTTGAATTCGTCGTCGTACCAGATGAGATCCGCGGGCTCGCTCGACTCGGCAAGACAGCCGGTGGTGAAGAGGGCGGAGAGCGTGACGAAGACGAGACCGAGGAGCGACGTGGAGCGAAGCATGGGGGTTTGACCTCTCTCGGGCGCCGGTGCGAGGCGCCTTGTTCGGGGCGAGGTCAAAGCAGGCGGCGTGCCAGGGGAGGCGAGCGGCTCGAATGTGCTGAAATTCTGCGTGGTTTTCGCGCGGGGGGCGCTGCGGGTGGGTTCGGGGCGGGGGATGGATCGATCGGTCGATCGATCGGATGATGCAGGTGGATCGATCCCTTGATCGATCCACCTCGCGGCTGTGCTTCAGGGCGTGATCACGATGGCCATTCCGTCGAGGAGGGCGCCGATGTTCTCCAGGCTCGTGTCGAGGGCGAGGGCCGTGCTGCGGGGCGTCTGGCTCGTGTAGAAGACGGTCCCATTGCGCCGGTAACGCACGGTGTTGCCTGAGACCTCGACGCGGAAGATGTCGTTCTCCGTGTATGTCCCGAAGGCGCCCTTGTCCCACGGGCCCTCCTGGATCCGGACGAGCGGCGCGCCGCTCGCGTCGTGGGTCAAGTAAATGCCGTATTCGATGTCGCTCCGGCTCTCGTTGGAGTTGCCCGTCCCGAGGCCGGCGGCCTTCTTTGCGGATACCTCTGCTGCGGAGAACTCGGCGTAGCCATTCTGCCCGAGCGCGATCCCCTGCCGCGATACCGCTCCGCCGACGGCGCTCGTCCCGGCCACGCTTTCGAGCGCGCCGTCCGTGGCGAAGACGTATCGGACGTCGTCCCAGAAGCCCGGATGGATGCACTTTGCGTCATTGAGCCCGCACGTCACGACCTTCGTGTCCACGAGGACGGCGCCGATGGTTTCGAGGCTTGTGTCGAGGCGCAGATCCGTGGTCGGCGCGGTCCGGCTCGTGTAGAAGGGCACGCCATTGCGGAGATAACGCACCTCGCCGGAGAGGACCTCGACGCGGAAGACGTCGCCCGCGGCGTACGTCCCGAAGCTGCCCTTGTCCCACGGGCCTTCCTGGACGCGGATCAGCGGCGCGCCGCTCGCGTCGTGCGTCAGGTAAATGCCATACTCGATGTCGTTCCGGCTCTCGTTCGTGTTGCCCGTCCCGAGGCCGGCCGCTTTTTTCGTGGTGACGTCGAGCACGGTGAACTCCGCATAACCGTCCGCGCCGAACGGGATCGACGCGCGCGAGATGGCCCCGCCAATGGCGCTCGTGCCCCACACGCTCTCGAACTCGCCGTCCGTGGCGAAGACGTACCGGACGTCGTCCCAGGGGCCAGGGTCGATGCACGCCACGTTGCCCGGCTTGCACGTCTCGAGCGCCGCGTTCGTGACCGTGGCGCCGGGGTCTTCGAGGCTCGTGTCGAGCCGCAGATCCGCGTTCGGCGCGGTCAGGCTCGTGTAGAACGGCACGCCATTGCGGAGATAACGCACCTTGCCGGAAAGGACCTCGACACGGAAAACGTCGTTCGCGGCGTACGTCCCGAAGCTGCCCTTGTCCCACGGGCCCTCCTGGACGCGGATCAGCGGGTTTCCGCTGCCGTCGTGGGTCAGGTAGATGCCATACTCGATGTCGTTGCGGCTCGCGTTCGCGTTGCCGGCGCCGAGGCCGGCGGCCTTTTTCGTGGTGACCTCGCCGGTCGAGAACTCCACGTAGCCATCCGATCCGAGCGGGATCGATTTGCGGGAGATGGCGCCTGCGACCGCGTTGCCGACGCGACGCAGGTTGTTTTCGCGCGCCAGCGCGTACACCACGTCGTCCCAGAACCCGGGCTTCACGCAGCCGATCTCGTTCGTCACGCAGCCGTGGACGCGCGCGTCGGCGAGGAACGCGCCGGCCCCTTCGAGGCTCGTGTCGAGGAGCATGCCCGCCGTGGGCGCCGTCGCGCTCGTGTAGAAGGGGAGTCCATTGCGGAGATATCGCACCTTGCCGGAGACGACCTCGACGCGGAAGACGTCATCGGCCGCGTACGTCCCGAAGCTGCCCTTGTCCCACGGGCCCTCCTGGACACGAAGCTCCGGCGCGCCGCTCGCGTCGTGCGTGAAGTACATGCCGAACTCGATGTCGCTTCGGCTCGTGCCCGTGTTCCCCACGCCGAGGCCCGCGGCCTTCTTCCACGTGACGTCGCCCGGCGAGAACTGCACGAATCCATCGCCCGCGCCGATGTTCCCCGACGAACGCGCGCCGCCCGTCCCCGCGGCCGTCCTTTCGATGCGCGTCCCCGAGGGGTTCGTCGCATTGACGAGCTCGACCCAGCCGACGGGATCCTGGAGCTCGCAGAATGTCTTGTTCGTCCAGCCGCAGTTGAGGTCGTTCCACTTGCCGGTGTCCCACATCATGCCGCAATCCTCGTTGCCGGCATTGTTGGGCTCGTACGTCGACCAGTTCAAAAACGACGCGGAGAAGCCGTTCGACCAGCGGTAATCGCCCTCGAAGACCCGGTCGTTCAGATCGATCCAGAACCCTTGCGTGCCCACGGCGAACGGCTGCAAGAAATCGTTCTCGGCGAGGCCCTCGACGCGGGCGAGGCCGTAGCCGCGCCCCTCGCACATCGCCTGCGCCGTCGCGTGATCGAGCTGGTTCTGGCAGACGCGGTACTCGTGGCCGCCGTGCACGTACGTCTGGCAATCGCAGATACCGTCCTCGTCGATCCGGTCGTCTCCGTCGTCGTCGATGCCATTGCAGGTCTCCGTCGCGAGGGCCTGCGAATCCTCGCCAGAGAAGGCCTCGTCCTCGGCGTCGGGCCCGGCGGCGCAGCCGGCGAGCGGCAGGGCCGAGAGCGCGAGCGGGGCGGCGAGGAGCAGCGTGCGGAGCGAGCAGCGGAAGAGACGCGTCGTCGAGAACATGGCGAAAGACCTCCAGGGAGCCGTTGCCTCCGCGCCGTTCGTCGGGCGGGGTGGCTCGTCGTTCGCCGCGAGCCATTGCCTGAACCGTGCCAGCCTCGAATCGAGCGGAAATCGTGGGTTTTTCGAGGGAGATGCCCCGCGCGGGCCCCGGGGACGTTCGAACCGCCCCGTCGATCGAACGATCGACCGATCGATCGCCTGATCGATCGGGTAGAATCGGTCGATCCATGACGAGCCCAACGAGCAACCCCACGGCGCCCGAAGCCCCGGAGGTCATCCGTGTGCCGTCCAGGGAGCTCCTTTCGTCCGGACGCGTGCTCGCGGGGCGTTACGAGATCCGGGGGCGGCTCGGCGCGGGCGGGATGGGGGCCGTGTATCGCGCCCACGATCGCGAGCTCGACGAGGACGTCGCCCTCAAGATGGTGCTCCCCGAGCGGCTCGACGAGCCGAAGACACTCGCGCGTTTCCGCGCCGAGGTGAAGCTCGCCCGCAAGATCACGCACCCGAACGTCTGCCGCGTCTTCGATCTCGCCGAGGACGAGGGGCTTCTCTTTCTCACGATGGAGCTCGTCGAGGGATCGACGCTGCGCGAGCTCGTCGCCGCCGGCCCGATCGAGCCCGCCCGGGCGCTCGATCTGCTCCAGCAGGTGACGGACGGCGTGGCCGCCGCGCACGAAAAGGGGATCGTCCACCGCGATCTCAAGCCCGAGAACGTGCTGCTGCGGCGGGACGATCGGTGCGTCGTGGCCGATTTCGGGCTCGCGCGGGGCCCCGAAAACGGCGTATCGACGGCCTTCGGCGGGGCGGGGACGCCCGCGTACATGTCGCCGGAGCAAATGCGCGCCGAGCCGCTCGACGTGCGCTCGGACGTGTTCACGCTCGGGATCATCGGCTTTGAATTGCTCACCGGGAAATCGCCGTTCGCCGCGGATTCGTCGGACGCCGTGACCACCTCGATCCTGCGCGCGGCCCCGCCGCCGCTCGCGGTGGCGGGCTTGCCGGACGGGACACGAAAGGCCGTCGAGGCCGCGCTCGTCAAGGCCCTGGAAAAGCGGCCCGAGGATCGATTCGCGTCCGCGGGCGAGCTCGCGGCGGCCCTCGCCCGCGCGCGCCGCGGAGGCCCGGAGACCCGCAGCACGCTGCGCGGGGTATCCGACGGGGCCGCGCCGCCGCCGGCTCCCGCCGAACGAATCAATCTTTTGGGAGGCCGCAGGCGCGGCGTGATCGCGGCCGCGGCGGTGGTGCTCGTCGTCGTCGCAGGCGTTTTCCTTTTGCGCCGGAGCACATTCGACCGGACGGTGACGGCACCTCCGCCGAGCGCCGCGGCCGCACCGACCGAGGATGAGCGGGCGGCGATCGTGGTGCTTCCGTTCGAGAACCTCACGGGCGATCCCGCGTGGGAAGGCCTCGCGAAGAGCGCGCCGGAGGCCCTCCGCGGCGTGATGCGCGCCATGAAAGAGGTGCGGCTCGTCGAGACGACGAACCCAGATCCGGCCGCCGCGCGGAATGCGGGCGTGACCTTCTGGATGCGCGGGAGCGTGCAGCGAGTCGGGACGCGGATCCGGCTCTCCGCGCAGATCGAGCCGCTCGGCGCGGAGGCGGGCGCGGCGTCGGGAGAGCCCATCGAGATCGACGACGTCGAGGCCGATCCGCGCGCCGCCCTCGCGGAGCTGCGCCAGCGCGCGCTCGACGAGGCGCGGCACTCGGCGCGCGCGTTCGAGCGGCGACGCCGTGCCTTGCGAGGGACGAACGTCGCCACGGCGCGGGAAAAGTTCCTCGCGTACGAGGCGATGATCGGGCCGGCGCCGAAGCCCGAGCATTTCGATCGGGGCCTCGCGCTGCTCGACGAGGCGATCGCCGCCGATCCCGCGTACGTCCCGGCGATCGTGGCCCGCGCGCACCTCGCCTGGCAAGGCGCCGGGCCCGGGACGGACGCGACGCGCATGGCGCGCGCGCTCGACGAGCTCGGCCTGGCCCTCTCCCTCGCGCCTTCCGATGGGCTCGCGCACGAGACGCGCTGTCGCATCGCACGCGGCGCGACCGAGCTCGCGGAGCGACGGACGGATCGGGCCTTCGAGCAGGCGCTGGAGGCGTGTACGCTCGCCTTGCGGGTGTTTCCCACGTCGGCGGAGGCGCGGATCGCGCTCGCCCGGCTGGAGGATCGGCGGTGCCGGGACGAGGAGGCCATGCGCTTGCTCGAGGAGAGCCTCGAGCTCGATCGGGCCGTCTCCGGCCGCGCGCTCCGCTACCTCGTGACGCTCGCCTTGCAGGGCGACAGGCTCCCGATCGCCGATCACGCGAGCGCGCGGCTCGTCGCGTTCCAGGAGGAAGAGCAGCGGCTCGGGCCGCGCGCGCTCGGCCGGCGCGCAGGGATGCCGCCCGTGCGGGGCGCGCATTTGTTCCGCGGGGTGACGCTCCTCCGGCTCGGAAAAACCGACGCGGCGGTGGAGGCATTTCGGCGCGAAATGGTCAATGCGTCGGCGAGCAAGGGCGACGCGTGGGCCGAGGCGGCGGCGATCCGGGGCCTCGTGCGGATCGCGTCGCAAAAGCGCGAGGCGCCGGCCGAGGATCTCGCGCGGCGGCTCGATCGAATCGAGGCGAGCTTCCGTGCGCAGACCGGGGGCGCGAGGACCCTGGCGAGCGCGTATTCGTTCGTCGATCCTGCGGCGGCGCTCGCGTGGATCGAGCCGCCGAGCGAAAAGGACGGATGCGAAACGGCCTTCGACAAGACACTCGCGTATCAGGCGGCGGGCAAACTCGATCGGGCGCGGCAGAGCCTCGCCACGTGCAAGCCCGTGTTCGCCTGGGAGCGCTCGTGCGTGGAGGCGCTCGCGCCGCAGCTCGGGCCCTGACGCGCCGCCGGGGCGGTCAGTGCTCGGCCGAATTCTTGGGGTCGCAGTTGTCGACCTGACAGCCCGCGTCCGGGCCGCGCAAGGTCGCTGGCTCTGCGCCGCGCGTTTTGGCCGCGGTCGGCGCTGCCGCGGTCGGCGCGACCACGGGTTTGGCTGCGCCGCCGGCACAGCCGCTCACGAGGAGCGCCGCGAGGGCCATCGAGGGGAGGATCCTGTGCGCGCCGTGTTTCATACGTGTACGTTCTCCAGTTCAAAGGGGCCATCGGCCCGGCGCCGGCTCGGAGCACGGCGCATGCCAAGGCTCTCACTCTCGCTCGCCCGCGGCCGCGTGGCAATCGTCGTTGAGGACGATGATCGTTTGATCGATTCGATCGATCAAACGATCATCGCCGCGCCGCTCACTCCTCGTCCTTCCCGGATTCGCCCATCAGCCGATCCACGCGCCGCTTCATCATGATGCGCGTGATCCCGAGCAGCCGCGCCGCCTCGCTCACGTTGCCTTTCGCCCGGGACATGGCCTCTTCCACGAGCATCTTCTCCGTCGGTTCGAGCTCGGCGAATTGCTCGGCCAGGCTCTTGCCGCGCGGCTGCCCCGGCTTCGGCCGCGCTGCGCCGAGCCGCGGCGAGAGATCGTGCGCGTCCACGAGCGCGCTGTCGGCGTTGATCACCGCGCGCTCGACCTCGTTGCGCAGCTCCCGCACGTTGCCCGGCCAATCGTGCCGGAGGAGCGCCGCCTGCGCCGCCTCGGAGAAACCCTCGATTCGTTTGCCCATCGCGGAGGCCGATTTGCGCATCAGCGCCGTCGCGATGAGCAGGACGTCGCCCTCGCGCTCGCGCAGCGGCGGCACCTCGATCTCGACGACCGCGAGCCGATAATAGAGATCTTCGCGGAACCGCTTTTCCGCGATCTCCTTCATCAGGTCCTTGTGCGTCGCGCTCACGACGCGCACGTCGACCTTCTGCGTCCGCTCCGCACCGAGCGGCTGGATCTCGCCCTCCTGCAGCGCGCGCAGGAGCTTGGCTTGCGCCGGCAGCGCGAGATCGCCGATCTCGTCGAGGAACAACGTCCCCCCGTCCGCGAGCGCGAACTTGCCGCGTTTCTTCGCGACCGCGCCCGTGAACGCGCCCTTCTCGTAGCCGAAGAGCTCGCTCTCCAGCATCGTCTCCGGGATCGCGGCGCAGTTCAGCGTCACGAACGGCTTCTCCGCGCGCGCGCTCGCCTCGTGCAGCGCCCGCGCCACGAGCTCCTTGCCCGAGCCGCTCTCGCCCCGCACGAGCACGTTCGCGTGCCCCGCCGCCCCGTATTTCGTGATCTGCGCCCGGAGGCGCGTCATCGCGCCGCTGCGGCCGATGATCTCCTCGGCGATACCGCCCCCCGTGAGCGCCTCCGCGATGGCCTCCGCCCGCTGGTAGCGCTCGGCGCTCTCCAGGGCCGCGCTGACGAGGTGCCCGAGGGCCGTCAGGTAGGCGAGATCGTCCGGCCCGAAGCGCTCCGCCTCCTGCCGATCGTCGACGTAGAGCAGCCCCACCGGCCGCGCCGAGAGGCCGAGCGGCACGGCCATCGCCGACACGATGCGCTCGCGGTGCATCGTCTGAAGCCCCGCGTCCCGCAGCGCGTCGCGCACGATCACCGCCTCGCGCCGGCCGAGCGTCGCCTCCAGCACCGCGCGCGACAGCACCACGTCCGCCGAGGAGCCGCGCCGCGCCCGGCAGAAGCGCCGCACGATCCCGCGCGTCGCGTCGCCGAGCCCCACGAGCGCGCGCTCGCCGCCGAGCACGTCCACGATCGCCTCGAGCATCTCGCCGAGCATGACCTCGGTGTCGCCCATCGCCCCGATCGCGCGGCTCACGTCGAAGAGCAAGGACAGGCGCCGATCCGCCTCGGCCTTGCGCGGCGGCGGCCCCGCGGCCGTGACCTGGTGGTGCACGATCGCCCGCTCGTCCTCCTCGTGCAGCTCGAGCAGCACGTTGCCGATCTGGATCCGGTCGCCATCGGCGAGCGCGTGCGCCGTGATCGGCTCGCCATTCACCCGCGTGCCGTGCCGCGAGCCGAGATCACGCACCTCGAAGCCTTTTTCGGTGCGCGTCAGCGTCGCGTGTTGCCGCGAGACCTGGGTGTCATCGAGGACGAGCTCGTTTTGCTCGTGCCGCCCGATGCGCAGGACATCCGGGAGCGGCACGGAATAGGCCATCTGGCCCGGCTTGCGCACGACGAGGTGGGGCATGAAGGTCCTCGTGTGCATCGTAGAACATCGTTCTCCCCGGCTGAACGATGTTCTCGTATGTGTCGCAACGAAAGTTCGTCGGAGCGAGGTTCCTTGCGATCAGGCGGGCGGGTCAGGGACCGGATAGGGCGCGGGCGGCGCGGGGACGGGGTATGCGGCCGGCGGCTCGGGCACCGCGTAGGCCTCGGGCGCAGCCGGGACCGGATACGTTTCCGGTGGAATGGGCGGCACGTACGGCGCGGCGGCGGGGGCCGAGGGCGAAGGGGGCGCGGCGGCGAGGGGGCGCGGCGCGAGCGGTGACTCCGGGATCACGGGCGGCGGGGGAATGGGCGGCGCCGCGGGGACGCGCGGGCCCTCGCCGGCGGGCGGAACGAGCCTTGGCACCTCGACCTCGGGAATGGGCGGCATGGGCGGCACCTCGACGTACGGGATCGCGGGGAGGGGGGCCTCAATCGCCTTCGGTTCCGGCGTGCTCGCGTCGCTCATGACGCGTTTCACTGTGTCACGAGGCGTGCTCGGGGGCGAGCGGGGCCTTCGGGCTTCGGGCCTTTTTCTCGCGCGCCCCGCCCCTCGCCTGGGTGAGCGGGCGCGCCGCGCGCACGAGCGCGTCGCGCAGCCAGCGCGCGCCAGGATCCTCGTGCGTCCGCTCGTGCCACATCATCGTCATCGTGACCGGCGCGAGATCGAGCTCGGGCGGCGGCTCGAACGTGCCGAGCGGCAGGAGCGCGGTGAACGTGGCGGCGACGTGGGCGAGCATCGTCGTCACGTGATTCGAGGTCGCCACGATGTGGGGCACGACCAGGAAATGGGGGACGGTGAGGGCCACGCGCCGCACGAGGCCTTTCTTCGCGAGCGCGCCGTCCACGATCCCGCCCGGCTTCCCGCGCGGGGACACGAGCACGTGCGAGAGCTCGGCGTACGTGGCGAGATCGAGCTTCCCGCGCGCCTTCGGGTGATCCGCGCGCGCCACGCCGACGAACGTGTCCTGGAAGAGCGGCACGCGGCGCACGTCGAGCGGCAACGATTCGTGCTCGAAGCGCCCCACGGCCACGTCGATCTCGCCCTCGCAGAGCGAGTCGACCGCAGGAGGGACGCCGATGGGCAGGATGTGCAAGGTGAGGTTCGGCGCCTCGGCGGAGAGGATCTCTTCGAGGGCGGGCAGGAGGACGAACTGCACGTAGTCCGTGGCCCCGAGCTTGAGCGTGCGCCGGCTCGTCTTCGGATCGAACGAGGGCAGCGGCGCGAGCAGCCCTTCGAGCTCCTCGACGACGGCCCGGGCGCGGGGCACGAGGGCCTCGGCGCGCGGCGTGAGCGTCATGGCGCGCCCCACGCGCACGAGCAGCGGATCGCCGAGCGTGTCGCGGAGGCGGGCGAGCGCGTGGCTCATCGCCGGCTGGCTGATCCCGATCCGCCTGGCGGCCTCCGTGACGCTGCGCTCCTGGAGAAGGGCGTCGAGGGCGACGACGAGGTTCACGTCGATGCCTGCAAGATTCATCGCCCCGAACATGGCTACACGATCCCCGCGGAGGCGCCAATCCCCCTGGCACTTATGGAAGTACATCCATAATTCGGCTCGAAGCGAGCGGCGCGATGTACGGCACGTGGCGCAAGCTGCTCGCGCGGCGAGGGCGTCGTCTTGAACACGCTGGCGAATCGTGTTGACCCCCTCGTAAGGAATCCCGTATTCGTTGCTGAACGGACGTTCGTTTACCTTCTCCTATCCCCAAGGAGCAGCCCCATGCGTACTTCCCTTGCTTGGATGCTCGTGTTCGTTCCGCTCCTCGCGTGCGGACAGGCCGTGGAGAATCCGGGCGACGGCTCCGGAGGCAGCGCCGCGGCGGGCGGCGCACCGGGCACCGGCGGAGGCGGCGCCGGCGGGGCCGGAGGTGTGGGCGGAGGCGCGGGAGAAGGTGGCGCCGGCGGCACGGGTGGTGCCGGAGGCGCGGGCGGAGCGGATCCGGGCCTGTACTTCGTCGACCTCGATTTGCCGGCGGCCTCCACGCCGCCGATTGCCACGGACGGCCTCGATGTGACGTTTTACGCCGACGTCGCTTATGGCTCGGACCCGCTCCATCGCTTCGACATCTTCGTGCCGAAGAGCGCCGGGCCCACGCCGCTTTTGATCTTCATCCACGGCGGTGGTTTCACCGGCGGGGACAAGGCCCAGAATTACAACGCGAAGATCGCGGGCGTGCTCGCCCAAGGCGTCGCCTTCGCGAGCCTGAATTATCGGCTGATCGAGCCCGTGGATACCGAGGGCGTCGCAAAACCCTTGGGAGACTGCCGGCGTGCATTGCAGTTCCTCCGGTATCACGCGAGCGAGCTGAACCTCGACGCGAGCAAGGTCGCGCTCTCGGGCGGATCCGCGGGCGCGGGCACCAGCCTGTGGCTCGCGTTCCACGACGAGATGGCCGTCGACAACATCGACCCCGTGGCCACGCAATCGACACGCGTGACCGCCGTCGCCGCGAACGCCACGCAGGCGACGTACGATTTGATCAAATGGGAGACGGTCGTCTTCAAGGACTTCGGCCTCTCGATGGTCGAGACCGCCACCGCCCTGGGCCTCGAGCAGCGCTTCGCGTCGTTTTACGGAATGGCGTCGATCGATGCGCTCGACACGCCGCCCATCCAGGCCTATCGCGCCGACGTCGACATGCTCGGGCTCCTCAGCGCCGACGATCCGCCCGTCTACGTGCACAACCAGCTCGCGACGCAGGAGGCCCCCAAGAACACGAACGAGCTTTTCCACCACGCCTACCATGCGCGCGCGGTCCTTACGGCCGCGCAGGCTGCGGGAGTCCCGGTGGTGGCCAAGATCGAGGCCCTCGGCGTGGACACCACCATGGGCCAGGACGAATGGACGTTCCTCCTCGGCAAGCTGAAGTGACACCGCTGCGGCCCTTCGATGGCCGCCCGAACCGACCCTGCTAGAACGTCGATCGATTTGGCCCAGCGAGCGGAGCGCCCTCACGATTGCCCCCGCATGGCCGAGGGGCAAGAGTGCCTCGACGAGAACACGATCGTGGCCCTCCTCGGCCGCGCGCTGCCGTCCGATCGCCGCGCCGCGATCGAGGCGCACGTGGACGACTGCGAGGCGTGTCGGGTGCTGCTCGCGCAGACGACCGAGCTGCTTCTCTCGACGGCCCTGTCGGCGTCACGCTCCGACGCCCACGCGCCAGGGGAGGAGGGCCTCGGGCCGAGCACGAAGCTCGGGCGGTACGTGACGCTGCAGCCCATCGGGGCAGGCGCGATGGGGGTGGTGTACGCGGCGTACGATCCGGACCTCGATCGCAAGGTGGCGCTGAAGCTCCTCCGCCGGGAGTCGGGGCGATCGGCCGCGGAGATGCAGGCGCGGCTCCTGCGGGAGGCGAAGGCGCTGGCGCGGCTGTCGCACCCGAACGTGGTCGCGATTTACGACGTCGGTACGGTGGACGATCGGGTCTTCATCGCGATGGAGTTCGTCACGGGGACGACCCTCGGCGCGTGGCTGCGCGAGGCCCCGCGGTCCTTTCCCGAGGTGCTCCGGGCGCTCTTGCACGCGGGCCGTGGGCTCGCCGCCGCGCACGAAGCCGGGCTCGTCCATCGTGACTTCAAGCCCGACAACGTCCTCGTGGGCCGCGACGGTCGCGTGCGCGTGACGGACTTCGGGCTTGCGCGGAGCTCCCTCGTGGAGGAGGTGGCCACGCGGGGCGAGGCGGGCGCGCCGCTCCCCGAGCTCTCGCAGACGAGGGCGTTCGTCGGGACCCCCGCGTACATGGCCCCCGAGCAGATGCGAGGCGAGCCGATCGACGCGCGGGCCGACATCTGGAGCTTCTGCGCCACGGCCTACGAGGCGCTCAGCGGCGAGCGGCCCTTCGAGGGGGACACGGTGGAGGCGCTGCTCGAAGCGCGGACCGCGGGGCGCGTCCGTGAGCCGCGCACGTCCCGGATCCCGCCGCGGCTCCGGAAGATCCTTCTGCGCGGGATGAGCGCGCGGCCGGAGGATCGATACCCGACGATGGAAGCGCTGCTCGCGGATCTGTCGCGGGATCCGCGGGCCACGCTGCGTCGGGGCGCCGCGGCGGCGCTCGTGCTCCTTGTCGCGGGCGCGGCAGCGGCGGCCGTCTCGGCCTCGCGAGGCTCGCGCGCCGGGCCCGAGCAGCTCTGCACGGGCGGCGAGGCCCATTTCGCCGCGGTCTGGCAGGACGAACGAAGCCGGCTCTTGCGTGAGCACTTCGGCGCGTCGGGGCTGCCCTTCGCCGAGCGCGCATCCGAGGGCGTGGACGAGGCGATCTCCGCCTATGGCCGCGCGTGGGCCGGGATGCACCGCGACGCCTGCGAGGCGACGCGGATCCGGGGCGAGCAATCCGAGCATCTGCTCGACGTACGCATGCAATGCCTGTCGCGGCGCCTGCGCGAGGTGGACGCGGCGGCAGGGCTCCTCGTGTCGGGCGACGCGAAGGTCATCGAAAACGCGCTCCAAGTGGTCTCCGGCCTGACGCCCGTGACCGTGTGCGGCGCGGCCCAGGTGCTCGACGGGGAGGAGGGCTCGCCGCTGCAGGACGAGGCGCGCGCGGCGCTCGACGCGGACCTCGCGCGGGCGCGATCGCTGCGCGACGCGGGCAAGTACGCCGATGCGCTCGACGCGGCGCGCGCCGCCCTCGCGGGGGCGCGGGCGAAGGCGAGCCGCGGGCACGAGGCCGAGGCGCTCCTCATCGCGGGAGAGATGACCGATCGGCTCGGCCGCATCGACGAGGGGGCGCGGCTGCTCGAGGAGGCCGCGGCCGTCGCGGTCGAGGGTCGCATGGACGCGCTCGGCGCGCGTGCCATGGGCGCGCTGATTTACGTCGTGGGGAGCCGAAAGGCGCAGATCCAGGCCGGGCTCTCGTGGGAGCGCCTGGCCATCGCGACGGTGAAGCGCGCCGGCGCGCCGCCGCTGCTCGAGGCGGCCGTGCTGCATCGGGCCGGCGTCACGAAGCACGCGGCGGGCATGCTCGCCGAGGCGGAGGCCGATCTCGCGCGGGTCATCGCGTTGCGCGAGCAGGAGCTCGGCCCGGATCATTTCGAGCTGGCCGCGGCGCTCGCGGACGCGGGCAGGGTGCTGCGCGAGCGCGGCGAGCGCGCACGGGCCCGATCGACCTTCGAGCGTGCGCTCGCGATCCAGGAGCGGAGCCTCGGCCCCGATCACCCGCAGGTCGCCACGACGTTGCGCTTCCTCGCGGACCTCGACGGGCGCGAAGGGCACTTCGACGACGCGATCACCCGGCTCACGCGGACGCTCGTGATCCAGGAGCGGGCGCTCGGTCCCGCGCACCTCGACGTCGCCTACACGCAAAACGCGCTCGCCAACGCGCACCTCGACAGCGGCGCGCCCGACAAGGCGCTCCCGCTGTACGAGCGCGCGTGTGTAATGGGCGAAAAGACCCTCGGCGAGAGCCACCCCGACGTCGGCATGTGCCGCATGAACGTCGCCCTCGCGCTCATCGCGCAGGGCCGGCCGAAGGAGGCGCTCGTGACCCTCGAACGATCGCTCGTGATCGTCGAGGCGAAGCTCGGGCCGACGCACCCCAACGTCGCGCTCATCGAGGGCACGATGGCTCATGCGATCGAGGAGCAAGGGCGCTGCGCCGAGGCCCTGCCGCATTCCCGGCGCGCGCTCGCGATCCATGAAAAAGCCCTGGGCGAGCGCAACGCCGAGTTCGCCGACATCCTCGTGGGGCTCGGCCGCTGCCTGTCGAAGCTCGGGCGCGCGCATGAGGCGCTCCCGCCGCTCGAGCGCGCCGTCTCGATCCTCTCGTCCCACCCCGGCGCTCCTGCCGAGCACGCGCGCGCCTCGTTCACCCTGGCGCGTGCGCTCTGGTTGGTGGGCACGAAGCCGCGCGCGCTCGCGCTCGCCGAGGAGGCGCGCCGTCGCTTCGCGGAAGAGCCTCGCCGGAGGGCCGCGGACCTCGCCGACGTCGACGCCTGGCTCGCGGAGCGCCGCGGACGCTGAGCCGTCAGCCGCTCTCGTCCTCCAGGATCCGGCGCACGCTCGCGTCGAGGTCGTGGCCCACGAGCCGGAGCACGCTCTCGAACTCGCGCGGCTCGAGCGAGAGCCGCTCGCTCAGGATGCCGCGCGTCCGCTCGAACAGCCACGCGCGCGTGTCGGCGATCCACCGGGCCACGGTCGCGCGGTGCACGCCGTAGATGACCCCGATCCGCTCGATGTTGAGCCCGTCGAGGACATGGAGCCGGAGCACGGTGCGACCCTTCGGTTCGAGGGAGAGCAACGCGTCCTGGAACGCGGCGCGGAACTCGGCCGCGTACCGCACGCGCAGGTAGTCGAGCTCCGGATCGTTTGAGGGGGCGAGCAGCGTGTCGGGGATCTCCTCTCGAAGAACCTCCCGCGGCTGCGCGCGTTTGCGATCGAGCGCGACGCGCACGGCGACCACGCGCAGCCACGCGCCGAGCGGCCCTTGCCCGGTGTACTCGGCGAGCTTGGGCCTCCCTCCTGCCGAGGGCAGCAGGAGTTTTTCGCGCAGCGCCTGCAAGAGCTCGGGGATCGCGGCTTTGTCGCTCTCCACGCGGGAGAGGAACGCCGGGGCCTGGGCGAGGAAATGCGCTTCCAAGAACGCGAGCGCCCTCGGATCGCCGCGCAGGCAGGCGCACGCGAGGAACAGATCGGACGCGTGCTCCATCGCGGCGCCGTCCTCCCCGGCGCGCTCCTGCAGGTACGCCATGAACGCCTCCCGATCCAGCGTGACGCCGGGCCAGGCCGCCCGCGCGGCCACGAATGCATCCTCGAAAGCGGCTTTCATCGGTCTCCGTGCACGACGACGGCTCGTGCGTCGCGCTCTCGTGGGCTGCGTCCCGGCGCCGTTCAGGTCGCGGGCGTCGGGTCTGGCGCGTAAAACTTGGTCGTGTTTTCGACGGCCTTTTGCGCGTCGGCGGCCGATGCGCCGGCGGCCTGGTTCGCGGCGCCCCAGCCGACGCTGCTCCCGGTGATGAATTGCCGCGCCTCCGGCGTCATCCCCCAGGCGTTCTTGTCTTCGATGAAGAGCGAGCGGAGCTCGTAGACCAGGCCGAGGAGCGTGAGATCCCAGCCGACGCCCACGGCGCCCGGACCGTATTCGGGCCACATGCCCGGGGGGACGATGGCCGCGTGCTCGAGCTCGAGGATCGTCTGTTCGTCCTCGCCGACCGAGAGCTGCACGAAGACCTTGCTGTTCTCGTCGTCCTTCGAGGCCATCGACCACGTCACTTCGAGCAGCCGGGGCGGCTCACAGCGCAGGATCTTGCCGCCGGCATTGCCTTTCAGCTGGTAATGCCCGCCGAGGCGCAACTCGCCCTCGAGCGGGAGAAACCAGCGCTTCACGCGGTCGGGATTCGTGATCGCATCCCAGACGTCCTCGATCGCCGCGTCGTAGCTCCGCCGTAGCTTCACCGTGCGGCCTTCCCCGCCGGGCATCATTTTCGGGCCGGTCTCGCGGTGGACGGCGGTGAGCTCTTTCATGATGTCGATCATGGTTCTTTCCTCTCCCTCGTGTTCGTCGTGTCGTTCGTCGACGAGCCCGCTTCCGCCTTCAGGCGGCGTTCTCGTTTGCCTCGCGCGAGTTCGGTGGCGAGCGCGTCGAGGCGCTGGTCCCAGAATCGGCGGAAGCGATCGAGCCAAACGTCGACCTCCTGCAAGGGCCGGACGTCGACCGCATAAAGCCTCCGTGTGCCCTCCGCCCGGACCGTGGCAAACCCATGGTCCCGCAGCACCTTGAGGTGCAGCGACACCGCCGGCTGCGAAATGCCGAACTCACGCTGAATGACCTCGGCGATCGCCCCCGAAGTTTGCTCCCCGTCGGCGAGCAGCTCGAGGATCCGGCGGCGGACCGGGTCCCCGAGGACGTCGAACGCTTCCACGACGGAGGAGTATCACCGTCAGCTTATATTAGTCAAGGCTGAAGTTGTTCGTCAGGACGAGCAGAGCGTCGTCATCTCGATCCGCTGCCCGCGCGGCAGCCCCGCCGCGTCCGCGTGCGCCGCGTCGAGCGCCGCGAGCACCGTGGAGAGCGTCGTTTGATCGAGCACGCTTGCAGGATCGACCGAGGCGAGATCCTGCCCGACGAAGTTCTTCGGGCACGCGTCGATGATCGGGAGCGACCGCCCGCCCTTTCGCTCCGTGAAACGAATCGGCAAGCCGTGCGTCCGGCAGATCGTGGGGCGTGCCTCGTACACGGCGCAGCGCCCGTCCTCGCCGAGGGCCGGGCAAACCGTCCCCGCGGGATCGGCGGCCCGCGCCGCGACCTTCTGCCGCTCCTCGGCGGACAGGCGATCGAGCGCCTCCTCTACCGCCGCCGCCTCGATCGTCGTCACCGAGAAGCGCCGCCGGCAGCAGTCGTCGCAGCCCGCGCGGCACGTGATGGCCTCGCCATGCCGGCCTTTTCCGCGTGCGAAGAATGCGTCGAGCTTGAGGAAGAGCTCGTTCAAGCGCTCGCGGGGGGAGGGCGTTTGGACCTCGGACATCCCGGCTCTCTAGCATCCGCCCGCGCCAAACACGAGCCGCGGCGCGCGCGCCCGAGCCCCCCGTTTGCCTCACGCGAGCCCGCTCGGGTACGCTCGCCCCATGTCCATGACGCCGCCGCCGGGCCCGCATGAGCCGATCGACATCACCGTGATCCTCCACGATCGCTCGCGCGCGGAGCTCATGGACTTCGTGATCGAGTGCTCCGATCCGGCGAGCCCGCGCTACGGAAAACACCTCTCGCGCGCCGAGCTCGCGGGCCTCGTCGCGCTCGACGACACGCAGATCGAGGCCGTGCACGCCTGGCTCCGGCGCGCTGGCCTCGAACCCATGCCGTCCGGGCCCGTCGGTCGGCAGCTCATCGTCGTGCGCGCGCCCGAGGAGCCGATCCGCCGCGCCTTCGGCCGCCAGCTCGCCGATTGGCTCCGCGAGCCCGGCGGACACCGCGCCCCGCGCGTCGACACCGCCGTGCCCCGCGAGCTCGCCGGCTACATCCAGGCCGTCCACGGCCTGCGCAACGCCCCCGAGGCCCGCAGCTCCATGGTCTCCCGCGCGCGGCAGGAGGAGGTCCCTGTCGAGCTGCGCGAGGGATTTCCGTTTTCGGTCCGCAGCGACCCGGGCAAACCCCCGCCGAACCTCGCCGGCGTCACGCCCGCCGACATTCGCAGAATTTATTCGTTCCCGGACGACCTCACGGGCGCGGGCGAGACGATTGCGCTCCTCATGCTCGGCGGCTCGATCGACATCGGCGATTTGCACCTCTTCTGGCGCGCGCACGGCATCACGCCGCCCTCGGTGGAGATGATCGACCTCGGGCCCACGCGCGGCGGCAGGCTCGTCGATCCGTTGCACCGGCTGGAGGCCACGATGACCGTCGCGTGGGCGGGCGCGATGGCGCCCGGGGCGCGGCTCGTCGTGTATTTCGTCGACCCCGAGGTGATCGCCGATCCCTGGTCGATGTTCCTGCTCGCGGTCATCGGCGACGAGGCGCGCGACGTCACGGTGGCCTCGACGAGCTGGATCACCCCCGAGCGGAGGTATTATCGCATCTTTGGATCGAGCGTCGTCACGGGCCTGCTCGACCAAGCGGCGGCGCTCGGGATCACTGTGGTCAGCGCGGCGGGCGATTGGGGCGCGCTCGACGGCATTCCGCGCCGTATGGTCGACGGTTATGCCGTGAGTGACGCGCCCTGGCCGCACGGCGTGTTTCCTGCGGTCGAGGAGCGCGTGCTCAGCGTGGGCGGGACGATGATCACGTGCCTGGATCCGCTGACCGAGCTCGCCTGGAGCGGCCCGCCGCCGGTGGCCGTGGCCAAGATGGTCCAGTTCACGCAGCTCGCTTCGAGCGGGGGCTTCAGCCAGGACGTCCCCATTCCTGCGTGGCAGACGGACAGCCTGCGCAAATGGTATGCGCGCGGCGCGAACACGCCTGCGGTCGTCCCGTATGGCCGCGGTTTTCCCGACGTCGCCTTGATGGCCTCGGGCCCCTCGGTGCAGCGCGGGGAGGTGCTCTCCGCGCTCGGGTATCAGGCGGTGATCGGCCGCAACTGGATTGATTACGCGGGTGGAACGAGCATGGCCGCGCCCATCTGGGCTGCGATCATCGCGCTCGCGAACGAGGCGCGGCGCCGGACGGGAAAGGGCCGGGTCGGCTTCGCGAACCCGGCGCTGTATTCGCTGCGCAAAGCTGATCCCCCGGCGTTCCGCGACATCACGATCGGACAAACCGACGTCTGCGTGCGCGTCGCGAACAGCGTGGGCAAGGCCGTCGTGCAGCGCGTCGACGGCTATAGCGCGTGCGCCGACTGGGATCCGGTGACGGGCCTCGGTGTGCCGCACGTGAAAAATCTCGTCGAGCACCTCGTCGCGCTGGGAACGTCCTCCGAAGGTTGAGCGTGGGGTTCGAACATGGGGAAGAGCAGACTCGAGGCGTTCAGCGACGGCGTCATCGCGATCATCATCACGATCATGGTGCTCGAGATGAAGGTTCCCCACGGCGACGACCTGAAAACGCTCGTGCCGCTCGTTCCGGTGTTCTCGAGTTATGTGCTCAGCTTCGTCTATGTCGGCATCTACTGGAACAATCACCACCACATGCTGCATACCGTCACCCGTGTGACGGGAGGCATTCTCTGGGCGAACCTGCATCTGCTTTTTTGGTTGTCTCTGTTTCCGTTCGTCACTGGCTGGATGGGTGAGAATCACTTCGCGGCCGTTCCTTGCGCGCTCTACGGCGGCGTGCTCTTGGCGGCGGCGATGGCCTATTCGATCCTTCAGCGGACGATCATCGCTACGCAGGGCTCGGAGTCACCTCTCCGGGCCGCGATCGGCAGTGACTGGAAGGGCAAGCTCTCGCCCGTTCTGTATGCCCTCGGCATGGTTTCCACCATCTTTTGGCGGTGGATGGCGCTGACACTGTATGTGCTCGTGGCGCTTCTGTGGCTGGTGCCCGATCGCAGGATTGAACGGTCCTTGCCCCGCAATGACGCCTGACGACAGCACGTGCTGACCTGTGGGAAGAACTGCGCATCGCGCAGTTCTTCCCCGAAAGGTCCAGGGCTGGCCCTGCCAAGAGGGGGCGGACAGCTTGAAAAACTTTCCCCGCATCGACTGCGCATCGCGCAGTTCTTCCCCGAAAGGTCCAGGGCTGGCCCTGCCAAGAGGGGGGCTGACAGCTTAAAAAACTTTCCCCGCATCGACTGCGCATCGCGCAGTTCTTCCCCGAAAGGTCCAGGGCTGGCCCTGCAAAGAGGGGGGCTGACAGCTTAAAAAACTTTCCCCGCATCGACTGCGCTTCGCGCAGTCGATGCCCAAAGGTCCAGGGCTGGCCCTGGTTCGGGTCGAGGGGCGAACAGCCCCCGCGGGGCCCGGGGCAGCGCCCCGGCGCGACGCTCCCCGATGAGCCTCGCTGGGGCTACCTGTCCTGCCTGGCGCGTGTCATGGTTCCTGCATGAGCAAGTCCCGGAACGAGGTCCTCAAGGAGTCCAAGAAGAACGCTGTCAAGGCGGGGGTTGTGACGGCTGGCACGGTGGCTCTGGCTGCGGCGGGCATGCCCGTCCTTGCGGCGGCTGCTGCGGTCCCGGCGGCTGTGCTTGGCTGGAAGTGGTGGAAGCACCGGGCGGAGAACGGGATCCGGTTCTGAGCTGGGCGAGCGCGCGACGTCTCGTCAGCGCTTCTTGGGGAGCTGCGCTGTGCTCGTGTCGATGCGCTCTCCGTCCTTTGCGCTGCTGGGCGCGTATCGATGCAGCTCGGTGACTGCGACGTAGGAATCTCCGACATAAGCCCAGAGCGCTGCGCCGTCGGATACGACCGTGAGTCGGGCGCTGCCGGATTCGAGCCGCCAGGGGGCCCATTCCTCGCCGCGGAGGGCGAAATTTTCGTCGCCGCGGGCGACGATCGTGCCGTCGGGCGCGCGGAGGAGGTCCCGTGTGCGCTTTGGCAGGTTTGGCGCGATGCGACGGAAGGACCCCTTGTCGAAGAGGGAGACGCCGGCTGCGCCCTTCCATACGATTCCGAGCTGGGTGTTCATGAGCTCGTCGGCGGGCTCGATCGGGATGATCTGCGGTTTGTCTTGGTAGAGGACCTGTATCGTGGGTTTTCCATCGCACGACGTACCGATGAAGAAGCGCGCTCCTTCGTGCTTCGGCCAGCCGTAGAGATCCCGCATCGGGGCGAGCTTCGTGGCTCCCGGGGGCGCGGCTTCGCAGGAGGGCGGCATGTGCGGGCCGGTTGGCTCTTCCCACTCGCTGTCGTATCCCGCGAGTTGTTTCCCCGCTCCGAGCGGCTCGTAATAATGCGCCTCGCCGCGCGCGTCGGGGTTTCGCACGACGAGATAAAGGTTTCCATTTTTCTCGGCCACCCGCTCGGCGACGAGGTGACCTTCGAGCTTGTGCTTTTTGAGGGGATGGAACTTCGTCCCGCGAAGCTCCAGGACGTGAATCCAGTACGGATGGTACTCGACCTCGTTGTTGCGAATCGTCGCCCTGCGATCCGCGAGCAACGCAAACACCTTCCCGCCGGCGAAGGCGAGCGTCGTCGGCTCCGCGAATTCGCCCGCGAGGACGAACGGCCGCTCGGATGGGGCGAGCTTTGGCTCGGGCGGCGTGGGCGGCGGCGTGGGCGCGGCGCTCGGCGGCGCTGCGTTTGCGACCGGGGCGAGAGACGGCTCGGGATCCTCGTACAGCTTGCGTCGGGCGATACGCGGGGGTTTGGCGTCGAGCTCCATCCAGTACACGTACGAGCCTGCCACTGCCACCCAGTCCGGCTTTTCGCGCTCTGTGGCAATGACGTACGGCAGGCAGGAGCCATCCTTGGGGACCCGCAAGATCTCGCCGCGGAGAGGGGACGCCCAGTACACGAATTGCGCGTCCGTGACGAGCGGGCTCGTGGGAAGTGTCCCGCCGCTCGGGTGCGGGGGGACTGCGGGGCCGAGGTGCCGCGGGTCCTTGCCCTCCTTCGAGAGCCGCGCGATTTTCATCCCGTTGAGGTTCGGGTGCCCGTGCAAGGCGTAGATGTCGCCGCCGTCGACCGTGAAGCGCCGCCCGTCGTAGCCGCCGAATGCATCGCCGATCTTGCCGTCGGCGATCTCCACGCCCTCGCCGCCGCCGAGGGGGATGCGGTGAAGCCTGTCGTAACCCCCCTGGAAATAGGCGAACTCGCCGTCCGTCGCGATTCCGTTGTATCCGCCGAACGGGCGCAGGAGGGTTTTTCCCGGCCCGCCTTTCCGCGGCGCCACGTAAAGCCCGCTCGAGATGCCCGTGATCGTCGGGACCGATTCTTCCCGCGCGAACACGACCCGATCGGGCGTCAGGGCAAACCCTGTGATGCATCCTTCCGGCGTGACCGACGTGACCGGCCCGCCGTTTTGCCCGACGAACCCGACGAGCCCCGCGCAGCCCTGATCGTACCGCTTCGCTGCCCGGAACCACACCTCTCCGTTCGACAGGGCGAGCCCCGCGACGTCCGCGTGTTTCGTCACGTCGGCGACGAGTGTCCTGCGATCGCCCCCGTTCATCGCGGCGCGCACGACGGCGTGCCCGTCGGACCAGACGAGATATGCGCCGTCGGTCGTGAACACCTTGGCGCCTTCGGCCGTCGTGATTTCCTCGATCGGCGTGGTCGGCAGCGCGCACAAATCCGCGACTGGCTTCGGGGGCTTGGGCGGCGCGGCCGAGGCCGTCGCCACGGCGCTCCGCGCAGGTGGGGCGCTCGTCACAGGCGGCTCGGCGCCTCCGCAGGAAACGACCGACGCGGAGGCGAGGAGGACTGCCGTGGGCCGCAGCGTGCGCATTGCCTCTCGCTACGTGGGCGGCCGCGCACCGTCAAGCCGATTCGGTGCACAGCCGCGAGGCAAAGACCTGCACTGCGTCGATCACCGCCTGCGGCTGGTCCTTGTGGGGCGAATGGCGGCAGGATTCGAGCTCGACGCGCGTCACGTCCTTCGCCTGCCGGGCGATGCGGTGGATCTGGTCCATCGTGCCGTATTCGTCGTCCACGCCCTGGATCGCGAGGATTGGGCAGCGAATGCGCGGCAGGTATTCCTCGATGTTCCAGGCGCGGAAATCCGGGTGGAGCCAGATGTCGTTCCAGCCCCAGAACGCCGCGTCCACGTCGTCGTGGTATTTGCCGAGCCGCGCCGGCAGATCGGTCGTCGTATACGCGATCTTGGCCTTCTCGATGCTCTGGATGGAGATGTCCTCCACGAGCACGTGCGGCGCCATCACGACGAGGCCGGTGAGCGGGGTCTCGGTGCCGCCGGCGCAGATCAGCGCGATCGAGCCGCCGTCCGAATGGCCGAGCAGGATCGGACGCTCGATTCCGAGCGATTCGAGCAGCGTGGGCAACACGAAAAACCCCTCGTCGTGCATGTACGTCGGTTGGCGCGGCAGCCTCGCCGGATCGGATCCGCCATACCCGGCGCGGGAGTACACGATGGCCTCGCCTCCGGTGGCGTCCGCCACCTTTTGCGGGAAATCCTTCCACATCGCGACCGAGCCGATCCCTTCGTGCAGGAACACGAGGGCAGGGGCCCCCGCGCGTGGCGCGGCCGAGGGCAAGCGGACGTATTCGAGGCGGGCGCCGTGGATCGGTGCGGTTTTCGATGCAGGCATCGGGGTGCGTGAGGATATCCGACGTCCCCGGGTTGTCGAGGCTCGCCCCCCGAGGTCGTTCGTGCTCAAATCATGCCGCTCGATCTTTGCGCTTGAGTTTCTGGGCGATCCGAGGGAAAAGAAACCCTCCCGCGAGCTTCCATGACGCGCCCCCCGATGGCATACGACCCGACAGGGCGCCGAGACCGAAGGCCACACGAAGGCCACGCTCTTCCGCGCGGCGTCGTCGCGGGCCTGCTCGTCCTCGTCTCGCTGGTGCTGAGCTCGCTCGGGTTCACGCAGGCGCGTGGCGGCGCGGGCGCGCCTTCCGCGATGCGGACCGTGGGCGCGGTCGTCGAGCTCCTGCAGCAAGCCGCGGCTCCCGTCCCCGTGCAGGCGCGGGTGCGCCCCGTGCCCGAGGGCCCGGGCGATCAGGCGGATCGCCCCTCCCGGCAACCCCCGTCCTCCTGGGCCAAGCCTCGCGGCCCGATGCGGTGGGATACGCCGCTGGATCCCGGCTGGAGCGGCGGGCACGCGGGCGTCGTTCGCGTCGCGGCCGCGCGCGAGAGCGCGGGTTCGCCGGTCGAGCGGCGCAGATTCCAGGAGCTCCCCGAGCGGGCCCTCCGTTCGTCCGATTATCTGGCCGTCAACCCGGCCCGAGGTCCTCCCCGGCCCGAAGGCCGGAGCTAGACGGCGAATTCGCGCGATTCCTCGCGTCGCCACGGCTCCGCCTTCTTCGTTCGTCGCTGCGGAACCAGGGGTTGTCGCGCCATCCTTTACGTGGATCGGGCGGCGTTTTGCCTTGGCTCCTTCGATGACGCACGCCCCCGGGACGCGTGGCCCAGGCGTGCATGGGGCTTCCTATGCCCAAAGGCTCGGGTCGAGGAAAAGATGTCGACATTGTATGCGGTCGTTTTGCGCTCGGAGCTCTTGCTCCTTGTCCTTGCGTCGGTCCCCGTGTTCGTCGGTGCGGGGATCCGTCTCCTCGCCGGCAATCTTTGCCGCGCGCTGTTCGAGCATCGAGGGGCCGAGCCCCCGGCGGGGGCTTGATCCATGGAGTTCATCAAGCCCGGACGTCAGTTCGATTTCATGAGCAAGCGCCGATACTTCATCGGCGGAAGTGTCCTCTTGCTCCTCCTCTCCATCGTCACCTATTTCGTCCCGGGCCTCCGGCTCGGCACGGATTTCCGCGGAGGCACCGAGATCGAGGTCGCGCTCTTGCAGAACGTCCCCACGACCGAGATCCGGGCCGCCGTGGAGCGCGCGGGATTCGAGTCTCCCGAGGTGATCGAAATCACGAGCCCCGGGACGCCGAACCGGGTGATGATTCGTGTCCTCGAGGTCAACGCGCTCTCGGAGGATCAAAAGCGGGCGGTGCGGCACCACCTCTGCCTCGCGGAGGAGGGCGAGCCGATCGCGGATCCGCGCTGCGCGAACGCGCTCGTCCCCACGGAAATCCGCTTCAGCCCGGGCGGCGACAAGATCTCGCTCCGCTACGAGAGCGCCCCCGACCTCGCCGCGATCGAAAAGCAAATCGAGGGCATCGAGGGAATCACGCTGCAATCGCGCGAGCGGGGCGTGGTCCTGGCGAACGACCGGGATCACAAGGTCGAGATCCACCTCCGATCGAAGGGCGATCTGCTCCTCGACGGGCTGCGCCAGGAGCTCGGCGCGGACAAGGTCCCCGCGCAGGCGCTGCGCGTCGAGTGGATCGGCCCGAAGGCGGGCGCGCAGCTCCGGGACGCGGCGATCAAGAGCGTCCTCATCGCGATCGTCTTCATCATGGCGTACATCGCCTTGCGCTTCGATCTGCGCTTCGCGCCGGGCGGGATCGTCGCATTGGTCCACGACGTCGGCATCGCGCTCGGGGCCATGGCGATCACGCAGCGCGAGATCACGATCTCCACGGTCGCCGCGATGCTCACGATCGTCGGCTACTCCATCAACGACACCGTGATCGTCTACGACCGCATCCGCGAGAACCTGCCGCGGCACCGCGGGCTCTCGTTCTCGGCGATCATCAACCTCTCCATTTCGGAGATGCTCGGCCGCACGATCATCACGTCGGGCGTGACGGCCCTCTCGATGTTCGCGTTTCTCTGGTGGGGCACGGGCATGATCAAGGACTTCGCCTTCGCGCTGCTCGTCGGCATCGGAGTCGGCACGTACTCGTCGATCTACATCGCCGCCCCGCTCACGGAGTGGATCGACAAGCGGTTCTTCGGCGGGAGCGCGGTGAAGCGGCGCGCGCCTTCGCGAAAGAAGATCGAGAAACGTCCTCACGCGGTCGTATGAAAGGAAGACGGAAGCATGGGACACATCCCCCTCCTCGATGAAATCGCCGTCATTGCCGCGCTCGGGGTGCTCGTCACGGTCATCCTCTCGCGCCTGCGCTTGCCGACCGTGGCGGGCCTGCTCTTCTCGGGCGCCCTCGTCGGGCCGTTCGGCTTCAAGCTCGTCCATTCGATTCACTCGATCGAGATCCTCGCCGAGGTGGGTGTCGTCCTTTTGCTCTTCACGATTGGCCTCGAGTTCTCGCTCGCGCGCCTGAAGAGCATCTTCCGGCAGGTCGCGCTCGGCGGGATCCTCCAGGTGGGTTTGACCACGGCCGTCGTGGCCGGCGTCGCCTCGGCGCTCGGACAACCCGCGGGGCGCAGCGTGTTTTATGGGTTCGTCTTCGCGCTCTCCAGCACGGCGATCGTGCTCCGAGCGCTCGCCGAGCGGCGCGAGCTCGACGCGCCGCACGGCCGCTTCATCGTCGGCACGCTGATCTTCCAGGACCTCTGCGTCGTGCCGATGGTCCTCATCGTCCCGATGCTGGGCACGGCCGGGCAGGGCGGCGACATGGCCCGCGAAATCGGCGTGGCGCTCGGCAAAGCCGCGGCCCTCGTGATCGCGACCGTCGTCGTCGCGCGCCTCGTCGTCCCGCGCGCGCTCCGGTGGGTCGCCGCGGCGCGGAGCCGCGAAGTCTTCCTGCTGGCCGTCCTCGCGCTCTGCGTGGGCACGGCGTGGCTCACGGCGAAGGCGGGGCTGTCCCTCGCGCTCGGCGCTTTCCTCGGCGGCATGGTCGTCGCCGACACCGAATACGGGCACCGGGCGATGGGCGACATGCTGCCGCTCCGGGACGCATTCGTGAGCGTCTTTTTCGTCTCGCTCGGCATGCTCTTCGACGTGCGGGTGGTGCTGGAGCAGCCGCTCCTCGTGCTGCTCCTTCTCGCGGGCTTCCTCGCGGCGAAGGGGTTCCTCGCGACGATCGCGGCCTTCGCCATGCGTTTCCCGGCGCGGGTCGCGTGGCTCGCGGGCGTCGGGCTCGCGCAGTTCGGCGAGTTCGGGTTCGTCCTCGCGCGGCTCGGCGAGAGCGCGGGCGTCGTCGATGCGAACGCCATGCGCCCGCTGCTCGCGGCAGGCATCACGAGCATGTTCCTCACGCCCGTCGTCGTGCGCGTGGCGCCGCATTTGACGGCAGGTGAGCGCCTGCTCTTGCCGCTCGAGCGGCTCATCGGCGTGCGCAGCATCGACGAGGCCGACGGAGGCGACGAGCACGCGCTCTCGGGGCACGTGGTGATCGTGGGGTACGGCGTCGCAGGCAAGCTCGTCGCGCGCGCGCTCGCGGCGTGCGGCGCGAAGTATGTGGTGCTCGAGCTCAACGCCGAGACGGTGCGCGTCGCGCGCGCGGCCGGCGAGCCCGTTTATTATGGCGACGCGACGAGCGAGGAGGCGCTCGGGCACGCGCACCTCGAAAAGGCCCGCGCGCTCCTGCTCCTCATGAATGATCCACAAGCCGCCCAGCGCGTGGTGGACACGGCGAGGCGCGTCGCGAAGGACGTGCCGATCCTGATGCGCGCGCGGTACATGCTCGAAAAGGAGCCGCTCCTTTCGATGGGCGCGACCGACGTGGTCGCCGAGGAGGTCGAGGGCGGCGTGGAGATCCTCGCGCGGCTGCTCCGCTGGCTCGACATCCCCCGCAACGTCATCGAGGAGCGGATCGACGACGTGCGCGCCTCGACGCAGACGACCGAGCGGGCCAAGGTCATCCCGCGGCGCTCGCTCGGCGAGCGCGCGGACCTCGCCGAGCTGAAAATCGAGAGCGCACTCGTGACCGAGGCGAGCGCAGCCGTCGGCCGATCCGCGGCCGCGCTCGGGGTGCGAAGGCAAACGGGTGCCCTCATCGTGGCCGTGCGGCGAGGGGGAAACCTCCTCGAACAGGCGGACCCGAACGAGCCCTTCGTGGTCGGCGACGTCGTGTATCTCGCGGGCGCGGTCGGCTCGGTGAAGAACGCGATCGATATGCTGACGCGCCCGCTCTCTCCCTCGACGCAGCCGGCCCCAACCGCCGGAGGCGAGCTCTCGCCCTGAACAAATCGTTTGCGAGCGCTCGGCTCTCCGGGGACGTCCCCCCAATCCCCCTACTCTCCGTGAGGTTTTCCTGGTAGGTTCTGGGGCCCACGCGGGCCTTCGTGCGGGCGTGCCCGAGGGACCTCGCGGGACGGGGGGGCCTTGCCGCGATCCATTGAACACCTCGTTTCCCTGGGGGCCACGCTGGCGCCCATCGCCGATGGGGTGCTCGTGGTCGACGCCGAGTACCGCCTCGCGTTCGACAGCGGCCCCGCACAGACGCTCGCGGGGCGCCCCGTCGCGACCGGCGAAGACATCCGGCCGCTGATGGCGGGAGCGACCGTGCGCCGGAAGGACGGTCGCATCCTGGCCTTCGGCGAGACCCCCCTCGCACGGGCGCTCGGCGGCGCCTCGGTCGTGGACGAGGTCATCTCGTGCGACGTCCCGGGCGCCGCCGATCGGCTGGTCGCCGTGACGGCGAGCCCCATCCGGGACGACGAGGGCGGGCTCTCCGGCGCGTACGCCCTGCTCCGCGACGTCACGAGCCGCGTGCGCGCCGAGGAGGCGCTGCGCGCGAGCGAAGCGCGATTCCGACACGTCGTAGAGGCGCTGCCGGACGTGGTGTTTTACCAGGACCTCGATCTCCGGTATGTCGAGGTCTACAACCCCTATCCGCCCATTCGCCGGGAGGACGTGATCGGCCGGACCGATTTCGACGTTTTCCCGCGGGAATCGGCCGAGGTGCTCACGGCGCTCAAGAAGGCGGTCCTCGCGACGGGGAAGGGGACGCGAATCGAGTCCTGGCTCCCGATCGGCGGCGAGCGGCGCTGCTTCGACACGGTTTTCGAGCCCCACCGCGACGCCGAGGGGCAGATCATCGGGGTCGCGGCGTTCGCCCGGGAGGTCACGGAGCGCAAGAGGGTCGAGGAGGCGCTCCGGCAGAAGACCCGGGAGCTCGAGGCCGTCTTTGCGGCGTTGCCCGATCTCTATTTCCGGCTCGACGCCGCGGGGACCTACCTCGATTGCAGGGCGGGGCGCGTGACGGACCTGTACCAGCCCGCCGAGCAGCTCCTCGGCAAACGTCTTCGCGACGTGCTACCGCCGGCGCTCGCCCATCGACTCGAAGCAGCGATCGCCGATGTGCTCACCACCCGAGGCCTCGCCACCTTCGATTACGATCTCACGTGGGCCGACCGAACGCTCTCGTTCGAAGCGCGGATGTTGCCCCTCGTCGAGGACCAGGTGATCGCGGTCGTCCGAAACATCACGGCCGAACGGCAAGCGGCGGCAGAGCGCGAGCGGCTGCTCCAGCGGATCGAGACCGAACGCGGGCTGCTCGAAGCGGTGCTGCGGCAAATGCCCTCCGGCGTGAACATCGTCGACGCGACGGGCAAGTTCCTCCTGACGAACGAACAGAGCACACGCATCGCCGGGGCCCCCCAGCTTGCCTCGAGCCTCACCGAATGCGAAGGCGCTCCTTTTTTCCGCGATGGAAAGCGATGCTCCCTCGAGGACTTCCCGCTCGCGCGCGCGCTCCGAGGCGAGGTCATGCAAGACGAGGAGTACACATTCGAGCGGCACCCCGACGACCCGATCGAGGTCAGCATCAGCGCGGCGCCCGTCGTGGATCGCGAGGGGCGCATCGTCGCAGCCGTGGGGGTGTTCTCCGACGTCACCGAGCGAAATCGAATGGAGCACGCGCTCGCGACCGCGCGCGCGCAAGCCGAGCGCAAGGCAGCCGAGCTGCGCGCGCTCCTGCGGAGCATGGCCGAAGCCGTGCTCGTCATCGACGGCCAGGGCAACGTGATCGTGCAAAACCAGGCGAGCCGCGTGATCGGCGGCGACGTGACGACCCATGTACGCGAGATCCTCGCCTACATGCGCTTGCTCTCGCCCGCCGGCGTGCCCTTGCTCTGGGAGGAATACCCCTCCCAGAGGCTGCTCCGAGGCGATACCATCACCGACGTCGAATACCTGGTCGAATTCCGGGACGGATCCCGCCGCCACATCCTCGCGAGCACGAGCGCGGTGCAGGACGCAGACGGCTCGATCGCCCTCGGCATCGTCGTCTCGCGCGACATCACCGAGCTCCGGCAGCTAGAACAGGCAAAGGAAGACGTGCTACACGCCATTTCGCACGACCTGCGCCAGCCCATCACGGTGATGATGTCCGCCGCGCTGTTGCTCCAGCGCACGCTCTCGCGCGCCGGGATGGAGCGCGAGGTGCACGTCGCCGACCGCGTCGTCGGCAGCGCCAGGCGAATGGCCTCGATGATCGACGACCTCGTCGACTCGGCGCGGCTCGACTCGGGCCAGCTCATCCTCCACACCGAGCCGTGCGATTTCCTGCGCCTCGTCGAAGACATCGTCTCGCGCGCATGGACAACGCAAGACCAGGCGCGCCTGCGGCTCGCCCGCCCGCCCGACGCGCTGCCCCCCGTGATCCTCGACGCAGCGCGCTTCGAGCGCATCTTCGTCAACCTCGTCGGCAATGCACTCAAATACTCCCCCCCCGAGGAGCCCGTGACGATCGACATCGAGGCACGGAACACGGAGATCGCAGTCGCCGTACGAGATCGAGGCTACGGCGTGCCACCCGAGGAGCTCCCCCACCTCTTCGAGCGCTATTACCGCGCACGGACAGGCAAAAAGATCGATGGCCTCGGGCTCGGTCTCTTCATCGCCCGCCAGTTCGTCGAGGCCCACGGCGGCCGCATCTGGGTCGAGAGCGAAGTCGGCAGAGGCAGCACGTTCATGTTCACGTTGCCGCTTTCACGTTGAGCGTGGGTTCATCGGGGGCGCCGCGCCGGGGCTCTGCCCCGGGCCCCGCGGGGGCTGTTCGCCCCTCGACCCGAACCAGGGCCAGCCCTGGACCTCAGGGGGAAGAACTGCGCGAAGCGCAGTTCTTCCCACAGGCCGGTGGGACCGCGCTGCCCGTTGAAACGGCAGCGCTGCTGTTTTGCGGTGGGACCGCCTTGCCGGCTGAACCGTCAGCGCGGCGGTCTTGGCTGGCAGGATCGCCTGTGGTCTTGACCCGGCTGTTCGATGAACTGCGCATTGCGCAGTTCATCGACCCCCAGTCCAGCGCGGGCGCTGGTCCAGGTCCAGGAGCGGACAGCTCCTGGTGGGGCCTGGGGCAAAGCCCCAGCGATGCGCCCTCACGACGCATACCCTGTCTCGCCGTGCTCGGTAGCGTCGAGGCCTTCGCGCTCCTCGTCTGCGGCGACGCGCAGACCGATCAGCTTGTCGATTCCTTTGAGCAGGAGCCATGTGACGATCGACGCATAGAGGCCGACGACGACGATGCCGGCGAGCTGGGGCCAGAGTTGTGCGACGTTGCCTGCGAGTGCGCCGTCTCGGCCGGCGTCGTTCAGGGCTTTTTGTGCGAAGACGCCTGTGAGGAGTGCGCCGATGGCGCCGCCTACGCCGTGCACGCCGAAGGCGTCGAGGGCGTCGTCGTAGCCGAGTCGCTCTTTTCCTACGACGGCGAAGTAACATGCTGCGCCTGCGGTTACGCCGATGATGGCGGCTGCGGCTGGTGAGACGAAGCCGGCGGCGGGGGTGATTCCGACGAGGCCTGCGACGAGACCTGAGGCGACGCCGAGTGCTGTGGGTTTGCCGCGTTGCCACCATTCCACGGCGAGCCAGCCGAGTGCGCCTGCGGCTGCGCCGACGTGTGTCGTGACGAGGGAGAGTGCGGCGAGGGCGCCGGAGCCGAGGGCGCTGCCTGCGTTGAAGCCGAACCAGCCGAACCAGAGGATGCCTGCGCCTGTGAGCGTCATCGTCAGGTTGTGGGGCTGGTGGCGCTCGTGCGGATAGCCGACGCGTTTGCCGAGGACCACGGCGCAGACGAGCGCTGAGGCGCCGGCCGACAGGTGCACCACGGTGCCGCCTGCGAAATCGAGGGCGCCCATCTTGTAGAGCCAGCCGCTCTCGCTCCAGACCCAGTGCGCGACGGGGTCGTAGACGAGCGTCGACCAGAGCAGGACGAATGCGGCATATGCGGGAAAACGCATGCGCTCGGCGAAGGCGCCGGCGACGAGGGCCGGGGTGATGACGGCGAACATCATCTGGAATGCGCAGAATGCGAGGTGCGGCACGGTCCCTCGGGCCTCTGTTGCGAGTGGCGTGAGCCCGGCATAACCGAGACCGCCGACGAGCCCGCCGATCGAGGGACCGAATGCGAGTGAGTACCCGAAGAGCACCCACTGGAGCGTCACGATGGGCAGCGCGGCGAAGGCGTGCATCAGCGTGGACAGCACGTTCTTGCGCCGCACCATCCCGCCGTAGAAGAGGGCGAGGCCCGGCGTCATGAAAAGTACGAGGGCCGTGGAGACGAGGAGCCAGGCGGTGTCGCCCGTATCGACCTTCATGCTCGATCGATACACCCCTCCATGTTTCGTGAAGGTTTCCGCAGTGCGTCACGCGACGCGCTTTCCGGTCCGGACAGAGGAAACGCGCGGCGCGTGTATGTCCCTGTAGGAGGGCCCTGCCGTTTGCGGGGGGCGCGGATGGCTACTTCGGGGCTGCCTTCGCGGCTTGCTTTCGCCAGACCTCTTCGAGGCCGACGTCCAGGAAAACGTCGTAATCGAGCCCGGGATATGCCTTCATCATGCGATCCTTCACTCGATCGATCGCTCCTGCCGGCGGCGGCATCGTGGGTTTTTCCTTTGCCACTTCGTCGAGCAATCGCCGCAGATAGCCCGTCTCCCATGCGAGGAGGTCTGCACCGCCCGTCTTGCCACGGCCCGGATGCACGAAGCGGGGCTTCATCGCCGCGATTTCCCCGAGCCGATCGATCCAGGCCTCCGTCTCGCCGATCTCGACCCAGGCGTGTGTCCCTTGCCCCACGAGATCCCCCACGAACACGTGCCCGTCGTATTCGATCACCACGTGCGCCTCGGAGCAACCCGCGCCGAGCACGTGCGCCTTCACCGTCACCCCGCCGGCCGAGAGCTCTTGCGTCGCGTCGCCGAAGCTCTCCGGCTTGGGCGGGTCCTTCGGGTAATCGGGCGCGTACCGCGCCGCGAACGAGCGCGTCCGGATCTCGTGCACGTGCGGGATCTTTGCGAGCACTTGCGCTGACGTCACCACCCGGATGCCCCGCGCCTGGAACGTCGCCGTGCCATTGAATTTGTCCGGATTGGGGTGCAGGACGATCGCGAGCTCGACCTTCTTGCCCGTGAGGGATTCGGCCTGCTGGAGGAGCTCCTCCGAGGCGGAGGGCAAAAACTGGGTATCGATGACGATGAGCCCCTTCGGGCCCTCGATCCAGAACGAGTTCGTATCGAAGCCCCACGGAATCGAGGTGTAGACGCCGATGCGCGGGTCGGCCTCGATGCGCGCGGACGTGCCGGTTTTCCGGGGTCGGGCCGACGTGGCCGCGTCGGGGGACGTCGAGGCGGCGCCGCCGCAGGCCAGAAGGGACGCGCCGAGGAGCAGCACGCCGAGGACGCGCGACGTGAAACGGGAAAGACGCATGGGCCGAGGGTATCCGCCATCAGGGGATGCCGTGCAAGACGGAATGTCTTTCGGCGATCCGCAAGGGTATCCCCGTTGACCTTCCGCGTCGTCCGGCGTTCACCGGCGCGCGAACGTCATGCCTTGAAATCGGCGCCCGAGAGTCCGTGCTTGCGGAGCAGGTCGTGGAAGTCGGTGCGGTTGCGCCCGGCGAGCTTGGCCGCGGCGCTGACGTTGCCGCTGGCGCGGCGGAGGGCCTCGACCAGATAGGCGCGCTCGAAGGAGTCCCGCGCGGCGCGCAGCGGCGGCAGCGGGGCTTCGGGATCGCCGAGGCTCGCGAGCCCGAGCGGCGGATCCTCCTCGGTTGGCTCGATCGGCGTTTCCGCGGAGAGCGTCGCGGGCGGGCGGACGGGCGTCGCGAGCGTGGCGAGGATGTGCTGCGGGCGAATGCGTTCTTCCTGGCAAAGCAGGATGGCGCCCTCCATGACGTTCGCGAGCTCGCGGACGTTGCCCGGCCAGGAATGGGCGAGCAGCACGCGCATCGCGTCGGGCGAGAGGTAAGGCTCGGGCAGGCTGTACCGCGCGGCCGAGCGGCGCAAGAAGAGCTCGGCGAGCAGCGGGATGTCGTCTTTTCGCTCGCGCAGCGGCGGCAGGACGATCGGCACCACGTGCAGGCGATAAAAGAGATCCTCCCGGAAGCGCCCGGCGGCGACCTCGGCGCGCAGATCGCGGTTCGTCGCGGCCACGATGCGCACGTCCGCGTCCTCCTCGGTCGCCGAGCCGACCTTCGAAAAACGCTTCTCCTGGAGCACCCGGAGGAGCTTGACCTGGACCGGCGCCGGGGCCTCGCCGATCTCGTCGAGCAGGAGCGTCCCGCCGCGCGCCGCGGCAAACAGGCCGTCTTTGTCGCGGCTCGCGCCCGTGAACGCGCCGCGCACGTGCCCGAAGAGCTCGCTCTCCAAGAGCTCCGCCGGCAGCGCCCCGCAGTTCACGGCGACGAACGGCCGCGCTTTGCGCGCCGAGAGCGCGTGGATCGACCGCGCCGCGAGCTCTTTGCCCGTGCCCGACTCGCCGAGCAGGAGCACGGTCGCGTCCGCGGGCGCCACGCGGGCGATCCGCTCGCGCACGGCCGCGATGTTCTCGCTCGTGCCGAGCAGCCGGTTGTCGCTCGACGTGTCCCCCATGATGCGCCGCAGGCCCGCCACCTCGCGCTTGAGCCGCCCGCTCTCGATGGCGTGCGCGAGCTTCTGGAGCAGCTCGTAGTCCTGGAAAGGTTTGGTCAGAAATCCGTACGCGCCGCGCTGGATCGCGAGCACCGCGGTCTCGATCGTGCCGTGCGCCGTCAGGATGATGACCGGCAGATCGGGCGAACGTTTCTGCAGCTCGCCGAGCACCTCGATGCCGTCGGCGTCCTCGAGGCGCAGGTCGAGGATGATCGCGTCGATGTTCGCTTGCTCCAGCGCTTCGAGCCCGCCCCGGGCCGACAGCTCCGTGCTGACGCGATATCCGTGGTGCTCCAGGCGGTAGGCGAGCAGCTCGCAGAGGTGAGGCTCGTCGTCGATGACGAGGATGTGCGGGCGCGGGTGGGTGTCGAGCTCGTCCTTCCGCATGGTTTGCCTCGGCGCGTCTGGTTTTATCACACGTGCGCGGGAAGGGCGCGCGACGGTGGCTCGACGTCGTCGAGGGGCAGCCACATGCGGAACACCGCGCCGCCCGCCGGGTCGTCGGCGGCTTCGATGTCGCCGCCGTGCGCCCGCGCGATTTCCCGGGCGAGCGCGAGGCCGAGCCCGATGCCCACGCGCTTCGGCGAGCTGTCCACGCTGTGCGTCACGAACGCGTCGAAGATGACGGAGCGGATCTCGGGCGGGATGCCCGGTCCTTGATCGACGACGCTGATCTGCGCCCAGGAGCCGGTGATCCCGCCGGGTCCCTCGGGCACGAGGTCGCGGCGGACCCGCACGTGCTGGCCTTTTTTCGAGACGGCGACGGCGTTGCGCACGATGTTCGCGATGGCGCGCTCGACGAGCACCGTGTCGAGCAAGGCCTTGGCCGCCTCGCCGGGCGTCTCGACGTCGACGGTGACGCCGCGCTCGCGGGCCTCGTCGTCCTCGTCGCGCACGGCGCTCCAGAGGACCTCGTCGACGGAGGCGCCGGGCTTGCGTTGCAAGGGCACGCCGGCGCGGAGGCGCGAGAGATCGAGCAACGTCGTCACGGTGCGGATCTCGCGCTCGCAGGCGACCTGCGCGATCTCCACGATACGCCCCTGCCGCTCGTTCAGCTTGCCGCCCGCGCCGTCGGCGAGGAGCGCGAGCGCCTCGCGGATCTTCGTGAGCGGCGTGCGCATCTCGTGCGAGACCGACGCGAGAAACCCTTGTTTCAGCGATTCGAGCTCGGCGAGGCGGCGTCGCATCACCTCCATCTCCTCGGCGAGCTCGTAGACCTCGCGCGGACCTTGCGCCTCGATCGTGACGGTGAAGTCGCCGCGCCCCACGCTGCGCACGCTCGACGAGAGCGAGGCGAGGGGCTGCGTCACCGTGCGCGCGAGTCGATGCGCGAGCAGGACGGACACGACGCACGCGACGAGCGCGAGCACGATGCCGCCCGACAGCGCCGAGCCGGCGGCGCGGCCCGACTCCTCGTCCTTGCGGAGGAGCGCGGAGTGGAGCTCGAACATGCGCGAGATCCAGGCGTCTGTGAGCATCTCGTCGAGCCGCTCGCGCTCGAGGCGCGTGGTGGTCGTGAGCAGGTGGGCGCAGGTGTCGCCCGACGAGACGCGGGAGGCGAGCGCCTGGTAGCCGCGGACCGGCTCCAGCATGGATTCGCGCACGGGTTTGCCTGCCGCCGCGAGCACCGCGTCGAGATTTGCCGATCGTTGCCGGATGACGCGCGCCGCGTCGTCGGAGGAGCGCCCGTGCTCGCAGTCCACGGCGCCGTGCCGCACGGCGATCTCGACGGCCCACGCGGCGCGGTGGACGGCCTCTTCCGTGTTCAGCGACCCGAGCTCGGCGTCGCGCACTTCCTTCAGCGACGAGCTGATCTGCGCGAGCGAGCCGAGCATGACGACGAGCGCGCAGACCATGAGTCCGACGGGGAGCGCGTGCGAGAGGACGAGCCGCGAGACGAGCCGCATCGAGGAGAGCTCCGAGAGAAGGCGAGAGCCGGAAATTCGTGGATCCGTGGATCGTGGAGCGTGCCGGACATGAGCTGACACGGCGCTCGGCCCGGCGCCATTGTCGCTGATCCCCGACACTGTCGGAGACGACCGTCGATGCGGCGTCGGTGGAGCCCGACGAGCGAGGCCGGTTCAAGGGCGGCGCCCCTGCATTCTGCGGCGATCCGCCCCTGGCACGTTCCGTGAAAATGCAGCGTCGGCCCGAGGGAGTGACCCTCCATCGAACTCTCGACGAAGGGATGTTGATGTCCGTCGCGCTTCACACGAGTTCCACGATTTTCTCGATGCGCCACGTGCCGAGCTGGATCTTGCTCGCGCTCGCCGCGGGGAGCGTCAATGCGGGCGCGTTTCTGGCTTGCCAGAGGTTCGTCACGCACATCACGGGGCTCACGACCCAGCTCGGCATCGACGCGGGGTTATGGGAGCTGATGGCCGAATACGGCGTCGTGGTGCTCTGCTTCATCGCGGGCGCCGCGTCGTCGGTGCTCGCGCTGCAGGGGCGCCGCCAGCGCGGCAAGCAGCCACTCCACGCCGCGCCGCTGCTCTTCGTGTCGCTGATGCTCGCAGGCGTCGCGGTCGCGGGTCACGCGGGGCTCTTCGGGCCCTTCGGCGCGTCGGTCGAGGAGCCCTCGGACTTTTTGCTGCTGTCGCTGCTCAGCTTCGCCATGGGGCTGCAGAATGCGACGGTCTCCACCGCCACGGGGCTCGCTGTCCGCACGACCCACGTGACGGGCCCGGCGACGGATCTCGGCGTGCAGCTCGCGAGCTCGTTTTTCACGCTCGGCGAGGCCCGGCGCACGGCGCTGCAGGGCGCGATGCTGCGCGCGGGAAAGATCATCGCATTCGCGCTCGGCGCGGCCTTGATGGTCCCCGCCGTGCGCGCCGCCGGTTATCTCGCGTTCCTGATCCCGGGGGCGTTCATCCTGACCGCCACCGTCTTGAGCTTCATCCCGGGCCTGAGCGTCGAGGCTCCCCCTTCGCGGGAGCCCTCGCTCAGCCGGGACCACCGCATCGCTTAGCAACCAGCCATCGATTGACGAGGGCCACGATCCCATGAACGACGAAGCCGTGACGACGTTGCCGAATTTCCAGTCGCGGGACGCTGTCCCGTTCGCGCGAACGGAAAGAGCGGCGAAGAGCGAGAAACCGGCCGCGCTCGCGAATGCCGAGCTCGTGGTGGCGCGCGCCGAGGGCATCCACGCCCAGATCATCCAGCAATCGCGCCTGCTCTCGGCCGTGTGCTTCTTCGTCGCGTCGGCCCTCGCCGTCTGGGACCTCTCGACGACCTTCATGATCGTCTTCCTCGCGCTCGCCGTGGTCGTGTCCTTGGCGAGCCGGATCCTGGCCTTGCGCGCGTTCCGAGGCGAGATCGAGCGAACGGCGCGCGCGCAGGGTTTGGCAGAGGACGCCGCGCTCGTCGTGGCGGCGAAGAGCACCGCGGCGTTCCGCGCGAAGCGTGGAGAGCCGGACGCGTTCGGCGTCGATTCGTAGAAGCGCGCGCGCCCGCCCGCGCGCTCCTTTCTCGCCGCGCGTCCTGACGGTATCCGGAGCTCCGCCTAGATTCCTTGCGGGGCGAGGTGACCGAACGCGAGCGAGCGGACCGGAGGGCGTGGGAAGGCGAGATGTTCCGGCTCCTCGCCGAGAACGTCGTCGATTACGCCGTTTTCGTCACGGATCCGCGCGGCGTCGTCCTCAGCTGGAGCAAGGGCGCCGAGCGGCTCCTCGGTTATCCCGAGGACGAGGTCGTCGGCCGGTCGTCCGACCTCTTCTTCACGCCTTCGGACATCCAGAGCGGCACACCCCAGCTCGAGCGCGACCAGGCCCAGGCGACCGGCCGCGGGGACGATGACCGCTGGCACGTCCGCAAGGACGGCACGCGATTCTGGTCGTCCGGCGTCACCAAGCCGCTCCGGGCCGAGGATGGGAGCCTCCACGGCTTCGCGAAGATCCTGCGGGACCGCACCGACCTCCGGCGGCTCCAGGAAGCGGACCGCGAGCGGGAGCGGCAGCTCGAGCTCCTGACCAACCACGTCCCCGTCTTGATCGCCCATTGCGACAAGGACCTCCGTTACAAGTACGTCAACAGGCCTTATGCCGCCCGCTTCAAGCTCTCGCCGAGCGAAGTCGAAGGCCGAACCATCCGCGACGTCCTCGGCGACGCCGCGTACGCGACCATCGAGCCGCACGTGGAGGCCGTCCTCCGCGGCGAGCGGGTCGAGTTCGAGGTCGAGCTCCTTTATCAATGCCTGGGGCCGCAGATCATGCGGTGCGCGTACGATCCCGAGTTCGACGAGGAAGGCCACGTGACGGGGTTCGTCGCGGCCATCGTCAACGTGACCGAGTCCCAGCGGGCGAGGAGGGCCCTGCGCGAGACCGAGGAGCGGCTGCGGACCCTCAGCGACAACCTGCCGCGGGGAGCGATTTATCAACTGCTCGCCGAGCCGACGGGGCAACGGCGATTTCTTTATGTCAGCGCCGGCGTCGAGGCGCTCCTCGGCGTCACGCCTGCCGAGATCCTGGCGGACGCCTCGGCCCTCTACAATCTGGTCCACGAGGACGATCGCGCCCGCATGCTGGAGCAGGAGGCCGCCGTCGTGAAGGGCCTCATCCCATTCGACATGGAGTATCGATTGTGGACGCGCTGGGGCAGCATCGTATGGATTCATTGCCGCTCGGGTGTCCGCCGGCTTCCGACCGGCCAGATCATATGGGAAGGCATGTTCCTGGACGTGACGACCCGCAAGGAGGCCGAGCAGGCGCTCCGCGACGCCGATCGCCGCAAGGACGAGTTTTTGGCAATGCTGGCTCACGAGCTCCGCAATCCCCTGGCGCCGATCCGGAACGCCGCCCAGATCTTGCAGCTCGTCGGCAATGCCGAGCCGCGGATCGAGCGGTCGACGGCGATCATCGAGCGCCAGGTCCAGCACATGGCGAGGCTCGTCGACGACCTGCTCGACGTCAGCCGAATCCGGAGCGGAAAGATCAAGCTGCAAAAGGCGCGCGTGGACGTCGCCGCGGTCGTGGGGCGGGCCCTCGAGACGGCGCGGCCGCTCCTCGACGCCCGCAAGCACGAGGTCTCGGTCGAAACGCCGGCCGAGCCTGTCTGTGTCCACGCCGATCCGACGCGGCTCACGCAGATGGTCGAGAACCTCCTGACGAACGCGGCCAAGTACACCGAGGAGCGCGGGCGAATCACGGTCACCGTCGAGCGTACGGGGGACGTCGTATCCATCCGGGTGCGGGACACCGGCGTCGGCATTCCTCTGGAAATGCTGACCCGGGTCTTCGACCTCTTCACGCAGGTCGAGCGCTCGCTCGCCCGGTCGGAGGGCGGGCTCGGAATCGGGCTGACGCTCGTGAAAAACATCGCCGAAATGCACGGCGGTACGGTCGAAGCCCGCAGCGAGGGGCGAGGGAAGGGCAGCGAGTTCATCGTCCGGCTGCCAGTCTTGCCGGACGCGGAGCCGCCGTCGGAGCCGGCGCCCTCGGCGAGCAGCCGCCCCACGGGGCCGCGCCGCATTTTGGTCGTGGACGACAACGTCGACGTCGCGGAGAGCCTCTCGATGCTCCTTGGAATCGCGGGGCACGAGGTGGTCACGGCCCACGACGGGAGTGCCGCCCTGGAGGCGGCGCGTGCCTTTCAGCCCGAGGTCATCTTGCTCGATATCGGTTTGCCCGGGATGAACGGATACGAGGTCGCCCGCCGGCTCCGGCAGGACCCCGCCCTGCGCGAGACCATTCTCGTCGCATTGACGGGCTACGGCCACGAGGAGGTTCGTCGGCAAGCGAAGGAGGCCGGTTTTACCGCCCATCTGGTGAAACCCGTCGATCTCGCCACGCTGGAGGGCGTGCTCGCGTCAGCCGAGGCGTCTTCGCAACCCCAGCGCGCAAAGAGCTAGGCGGGACGGATCTTTCGGGCTACCCTGCTTCCGCCCACGATGAAGCTCGACTTCGATGCGATGAGCCTGACGGAAATCATCCGGCTCCAGACCCAGCTCTCGCAGGTCCTCACGCGGCGGTTCGAGAAGCCGCTCGCCCTCGGCTTCACCGACATCGTCGGGTCCACGGCATATTTCGCGCGCTTCGGGGACGAGGCGGGCAGGGCGCTGCAGCAGCTCCATCACGATCTCCTCGGGGAGTCGATCCAGCCATTCGGCGGGCGGATCGTCGACGTCGCGGGCGACGGCGCGTTCACCTGTTTTCCGGACGTCGAGAAGGCCGTGAGCGGGCTCGTCGTGTTCCTGGAGCGCGCATTGCGGGAGAACGAGACGCGGGCGCGGGATCATCGGCTCGTGGTGCGGCTCGGCGTGCACTTCGGGCCGGTGCTGACCGACGGCGTGATCGTGTCGGGCGACGCGGTGAACCTGTGCGCGCGCATCGCCTCGACGGCAGAGCCCGACGAGCTGCGCCTCTCGGCGCCAGCCCTGCGCGAGTCGCCGCCCGGCCTGCGCATGCGCGTCTGGCCCGTGCCCCCCGTGGTCGTCCGGGGGCACGAAGGGCCACTCGTGCTCTTCCGCTTCGATTGGCGCGACGAACACCGCCTCCCAGGAAGCGTGCTCGTGCGCGAAACCGGCGACACCTTCGTTTTGCCACGGCAGGACCTCCTCAGCTTCGGCCGGCTCCGCGGGGAGGAGGGGACGCGGGCGAACGACGTCGTCCTTTCGCTCCGTGACAAGCAGCTCGAGCAGCTCGTGAGCCGCTTTCATTTCGAGCTTCGGCGCAAGCCCGAGGGATACGTGCTGCGGCCCGTCTCGCGGCAGCCGACGGAGGTCGACGGGCGGCTGATCGGAATGGACCAAGAAGCACCGATCCTACCCGGCTCGGTCGTGCGGCTCTCCAAGGCCGTGACGCTCGAGTTCAAGGCGAGGCCAGAGGCGAGCCTCGGGAACGCTTCCCCGACGATCGAGCCGAAATCAGGGTAATGGAAAACTCGAGGGCGCTTCGCTGGGGCTTTGCCCCAGGCCCCACCAGGGGCTGTCCGCCCCTGGACCCGGACCAGCGCCCGCGCTGGACTGAGGGTCGATGAACTGCGCGGTGCGCAGTTCATCGAACACCGAGGCAAGATCGGTGAGGGAGGCCGCCAACGGAGGCGGCTTCGATCGATCGGTAAGCTCGTCCCAGGTCTGGTTACGGGTCCGTGGGAGGTCGACGTCGATGCGCGCGAGGCGCGTGGGCACGTCTCCGAGGCGTGTGGGCGCAGGAAAATGACGCGTGGGCGGGGAGCAAAGGCGCGCGTGGGAGGCGGCGAGGCGCGCGCGCGCGAGGTCGAGACGCGCGTGCATGACGTGGAGCTTGTGCTGGCGTGTCTTGAAGGCGCGTGCACGCGACTTGGAGACGCGTGGGCACGAGGGGAAGGCGCGCGCACGCGACCCTGGAGACGCGCGCACGCGACCCTGGAGACGCGCGCACGCGACTTGGAGACGTGCGCACGCGACTTGGAGACGTGCGCACGCGACCCTGGAGACGCGCGCACGCGACCTTGGAGACGCGCTCAGGTGGGGTACGGCTTCGACGGGCAACGTTGTCCCTGGTCTTGCCACCGGCCTGTGGGAAGAACTGCGCATCGCGCAGTTCTTCCCCAAAAGGTCCAGGGCTGGCCCTGGTTCGGGTCGAGGGGCGAACAGCCCCCGCGGGGTTCGGGGCAGCGCCCCGGCGGGGCGGCCTGCGATGAGCTCCTTCCGCGAGCTCGTCAGCGCGATTCGGGCGTGAACAGCGGCTCCCCGCTGGCCTTCACGCCGAATGCGCCGATGATAGCGCGTCCCTCGCTCGAAAGCAGAAACTCCGTGAATGCCCGCGCCCCGTCTGCGTTCCCCCCTGCGCTGGCCTTCGGCTCGATCACCGCATACGTATTTCGGAGCGCCGCATCGCCCTGGAACACGATGGCTAGCTTCAAATCTTTTTGCTTGGTTACGAACGTCGCGCGATCGCTCAGCGCGAACGCGCCCTCGTCCGATGCGCGCTCCAAGGTCTCGCCCATCCCGGCGTTCGCCCGCAGGATGAAGGCGCTGTTCGTGCCGATCCCCGTGGCCTTCCACAGCGCCATTTCGCGCTGGTTCGTCCCGGAGTCGTCCCCGCGGGACACGAACGAGCGGCCCGACGACGCAATGCGGCGTAGCGCCTCCTGCACGTCCCCTGCGCCGGCCACGATGCCCACCTGATTGGCCGGCCCGACGAGCACGAACTCGTTGTGCATGAACGGGCTTCGCCGCCCCACCTCGCCCGCGGCGACCGCTGCTTGCTCCTCGGCCGGCGCGTGCGTGATGGCCACGTCGGCTGTTCCTTCTCGGAGCGCGCGGAGCGCCTTGCCCGACCCGAGTGCATTTACCTCGACGCGGTAGCCCGTCTTCGCCTCGAACGCGGGGAGCAGCTCGTCGAGCAGGCCTGCGTCTTTCAGGCTCGTCGTCGTCGCGAGCTGGAGCGCGCGCCCTCCTGCGGGCTGCTTTCCGCAGGAAATGCAGATGAGGGCGAGCAAGAAGAACACCCACAGCGAGCCGAAGGAGCGTCGAGACAGCGCGTGCATGGCGCCGCGACTCTACCACTTCGCGTTTGCCCGGTCTGCCCTCGTGTTCGCTGGCGGGCTTGCTCGCAAGGCCCTTGTTTTTCGATCGCTCCCCGGCGCATGATCCCGTCCTGAACATGGGGAGCGACTCGAACTTTTCGCGTCGGGGTTTCCTGAAACTGTCGGCCGCGACGAGCGCGGCGGCGGGGCTCGTGTCCGGCTGCGAGGCCACTGCGCCTCTGCCTCCGCCCGAGCCTGCGCGCGCTGCCCTCGATCTCACCCGAAACTCCGGGGCGCTTGCGCCCGACGAGGTCGTTCGCGCTGCTTGCCAGTTTTGCAACTCCCTTTGTGGCCTTCGGGTTCACAAGAAGGGCGGGCGTATCATCGACATCAAGGGCGAGACGGCCGATCCGGTCCAGGAGGGCAACCTCTGCGTCAAGGGCCCGATGATGGCGCAGATCGTCTACAACCCGCACCGCATTCGCACGCCGCTGCGGCGCGTCTCCGGCGCGAAAGGCTCTGCCGATTCTCGCTTCGAGCCGCTCGGCTGGGATCAGGCCCTCGCCGAGATCGCGAAGAAGCTCGTCGAGATTCGCGACACCACCGGGGCTGCCGGCGTCGCGAGCAAGACGTCGGGGCGGCTCGCGCGCGGCGTCGGCTCCATCATTGGCCGGTTCTTCGATCTCTACGGCTCGCCCAATGCGACCGACGTCGGCCCCGTCTGCAACGACGCGGGCGGCGATGCGCTCGCCTGGACCCTCGGCCTCGGCAACTTCACGAATGGCTACGGCAAGGATGGTCTCACCGGCCAGGAGGACCTCGGCAGCTCGAAGTTTTTCCTCTTCTTCGGCACGAACCAGGCCGAGACGCACCCCGTCACGTTCGAGCACCTCCTCCGTGCGCGCGCGCGCACCGGCGCGAAGCTCGTCGTCGTGGACCCGCGGCAAACCCCGACCTCGGCGTTCGCGGACCAGCACGTCGCCATCCGCCCGCACACCGACATGGCGCTCGTGTACGCGATGCTTGCGCATGTCATCCGGCAAAAGCGTCTACGACGCGGCGTTCGTCGAAAAATGGGTCGTCGGGTTCGACGCGCTCGTCAAGCACGTCGAGGCGCAAGGGTTTTCCCCGGAGTGGGGCGAGCGGATGACGACGGTCCCCGCGAGCACGATCCGCGCGCTCGCGGAGGCGTATGCCTCGGCCCGCCCCGCGGCGATCTTCTGCAATGCGGGGATCTCGCATCAGATGAATGCGTTTCACACCTACCGGGCGATGGCGTTCCTCGCGGCGATCACGGGCAACGTCGGCAGGCCGGGCGGCGGGTGCAATTTCATGCACAACACCTGGCCGGGGGATCTCCGTTTGCCCCCGATCCGCGGCGAGGTCCCGGAGAAGAAGGGACCCGGGCTGCTCGGGCCCGATACGTTCCCGCGCGCGATCCTCGAGGAGGATCCCTACCGCCTGCGCGCCGTGTTCCTCATGGGAAACCCCCTCGTCGACGGCGCGAACGCGGCGCGGGTGCGCGCGGCCTACGAAAAACTCGAGCTGCTCGTCTATCCGGCCCTCTTCCTGGAGGAGCCCGCGCTCTTCGCCGATTACGTGCTCCCGGTCCCGAGCGTGCTCGAACAGGAGTGCGTCTACATGCGGCGCGACGACCGCGGCATTCGCTGGTCAGACAAGGCCGTCGACCCGATCGGCGAGGCGCGGCCCGACATTCACCTCTGGATCGACCTCGCCCACGCGATGGCCGAGGTCGACAAGAAGCATTCGCCTTCGTACTGGAAAGACAACCTCCCGGCGGCGTGGAAAGACTACCGCACGCTCTGGGACGAGGTTTTCGTGAAGAACACGCCGGGCATGGGCGGGATGACCTCGAAGCGCCTGCGCGAGCGCACCGAGCCGCTCCGCTGGCCTTGCCCCTCCGAGGATCACCCGGGCACGAGCACGCTGTACCTCGACCATCCCTCCTGGGCGTCCGTGGCGAGCGCCCTCGGACACGCGGGAAAACGTTTCTTCACGCCGAGCGGGAAAATCGAGATCTTCACGCCGCAGATGCACGAAAAACTCGCCCGCGCCGGGCACGCGGCGCTCCCGCCCTTTTATTCGCATCCCGAGGTCGGCGCCGGCGTCCCGACGGTGGAGCACCTCGCCGAGAAGGTCCCGAACCCGCTCCACCCCGGCTCCTCCACGCCGCGCGTCAAGCTCGGCGTACCGCCGAACGAGGGCGCGCGCGCCGGGTTTCCGCTGCTCGGGATGATCGGCCGGCCAAGCGTCGTCCATTTCGCGACGATGACGCAATGGACGCAGACCGGGAAGCTGATGAACGGAATCCGGCTCGTGCAAATTCACCCCCGCGCAGCGGCGCGCGCAGGTATCCGCGACGGAGACGCAATCCGGGTGGAGAGCCCGCGGGGAGCGATCGGGGCGACAGCACTCCTCTTCGACGGCATTCGCGAGGACACGATCTTCGTCCCAAACTTCTTCGGACCCGCGCAGAAGGTCGGCGACGATCTCGGCCTGCCGCGGTACGAGCCCGCAAACGTGCTGCTCGACGATCGGCATTTCGACACGCTGTCGGGACAGCAGGCGTACAAGTGTTTTGCGTGCCGTGTCGTCCGCGTTTGAGGTTTTTGGATCGCCTCGCCGGGGCGCTGCCCCGGGCCCCGCGGGGGCTGTCCGCCCCTCGACCCGGACCAGGGCCAGCCCTGGACCTCTGGGCATCGACTGCGCTTCGCGCAGTCGATGCGGGGAGAGTTTTTAGGCTGTTCGCCCCCTCTTTGCAGGGCCAGCCCTGGACCTTTTGGGGAAGAACTGCGCGATGCGCAGTTCTTCCCACAGGCCGCCGCTGGTACCGCGTCGCCCGTTGAACCCTCAGCGCGGCTGTCTCGGTTGGCAGGGTCGGTTGCGGTCTTGACCTGGCCCGTTCGATGAACTGCGCATCGCGCAGTTCATCGACCCCGAGTCCAGCGCTTGCGCTGGTCCGGGTGCAGGGGTGGACAACCCCTGCTGGGGCCTGGGGCAAAGCCCCAGCGAAGCGCTCCCCGATGAAACCCATGCGCAGCGCAGCCCGTCATCGCGCGAGTTTCTCCACCGGCACGTGGAACGTCGCGCGCAGGAGTCCCAGCCACGACTGCGTCGTGCCGGGCTCCTCGATCGGCGCCGTATCGTACGCGGTGAAATAACCCGCGGCCGAGACCGCGCAGAACCGCGTCGCCCACCAGCGAATCGCTGCTGACGCGCTCGTCGCCCCGCCGGGTTCGACGTCGCGTGCGCCTTCTCCGAGCGAGAGCCGCTCGAATCGCCCTGCGAGCTCCAGCGCGCCGATGCCCCATTTGCGCCCCGGCCTCTCCGTCGGCCAGATTCCCGGCGCGCGACGTTGCCCCGAGAGCATCCATGCGACCTCGACGAACCCTCCGAGCGACCGGACGGCGTCCTGCGGGACGCGCGGCGTTTTGGGATTGCCGTCCGTGTCCTTGGCGCGGCTCTCCTTGGCGAACCCGATTTCCCCGAGGATCCGCACCGGCCCGAGATATGCGGCCGTGTGCGCCTCGGCGACGTACCGCGGGCCATATACCGTGGCGGATCGATAAAAGATGAATCCGTCGGCGGTCGTCCCCCGGACGCCGAGCCGATCCTCGGCGCTCTCTGCGTGAAACCCTGCGCCCACGCGCAAGCCGAGGGGCGGCGCGCCTTTCGCCCGTGGATCGGCACGCCCGAGGGCCACGTCGAGCCGCGCGTCGACCGCGAAATCGCTGTTGTCGTTGCCGAGCACGCTGCCCGACCCATTGCCGACGCGCAGCCATGCTTCGAGTGGCAAGCGCGGCGTGGGTAGCCGGTGCACCTCGAATCCCACGTCGCGCCCGGGCCAGAGCGCGCGGACGATCATGGCGCGCTCGGGGACGGGGAGCATCCACACGGGCTCGTCTCGCGCCGACGAGAAGAGCGGCGTTTTGCGCGCGCCGAGGCTCAGCTCCCACGACGACGAGGGCCGAACGGAGACATAAGCGTCGAGCAGCGCCGGTTTTTCTTGGGCCCATTCGGCTTGCGCGAACGCGTGGAACCAGGGCGTGAAATCGGCGCGCGCGCCGAGGCGGAGGCGCGCAACGGCAAAACCGTCTTCGCCCTCCACGCGCTCGGCGGAGTGGAGCCGCGCGTCGATGTCTCCCTGAAAGAGGGCCTGCACCCGCGGCCCTTCGGCGCGGGCGACGGCCGGTGAGAGCAAGAGTGCCGCGAGGGCGAATCCACGACACCACATCAATCGACCGGCAGGATCCGCAGGAAATGGGTCACGCCGTCCTCCTCGATGCCGTCGTGATCGGCGAGGAAGAGGCGCTTGTTCTCCGCGTCGTACGCGACGCCGCGGACCTCCTGGAAGCCGCTCGCGAACTCGCTCCAGTCCCCACCGCCGATGATCTGGCGGACGCTGCCGTCCTTGCCGCCGGTGAAGAACGTGCCATTGGGGCCCGTGGTCAAGAGATCGGGCCCCGTGATCTGCGCGATGACCGCGAGCTCGGCCGGGTTTGCGATGGGCGCGCGATACACGTTGCCCGTCTCTTGCTCGGTGACGATGAATTCGCCGGCGACCGCGAGCACGCCCACGGGCTTTTTCAATCCCGTCATGACCTCGGCCTCCGTGCCCGCGAGATCGAGCTTCGCGACGCTGCCGAGCTTGATGCCGTTCATCGCGACGAAGAACGTATCGTACAGCGTGCCCTCCTCGGACACGGAGAGGCCGATGCGGCGGCGGAGCGGATCGAGGTTCGGGACCACGCCGTTCGTCCCGTCGGGCTTTGCGTACACGACGTCGCCCGCGGTGCCGCCGCCGAACCTGGGCACGACGAGCGTGCCGTCCTTCATCTTGACGACCTGGCCGAGCCCTGCGCTGTCGGGCGGCGCGGACGGTAGCTCCGCGGCGAGCCCGAGCCCTGCCGTATCGGTCCACGACAGGATCCGATTGCCATTGTCGTCGGCGATGAAGAGCGTGGCCGTGTCCGCATCCCAGAAGAGCCCGTTCGGGTCGGCGTCGAGCGCGATGCTCGTGGGCCCGCGATTCACGGTGACCCCGCTCCCGCCGCCCGTGCTCGCGCCGGAGCCGGAGCCCGATCCCGCGTCGGAGGGCGATCCGCCGCCCCCACACGCGGAGACCATGCCGAGGAGCGCGAGGCCCGCGAGGCTCGTGAACATTGGATGGTGCATGAATGTTTGTCCTCCCTTGCCCCATGGAACAGCACGGGGCGGGGAGGGGCAAGATGCTTGTCGTGGAGGGGCGCCGCGCGCTCAGCCGAACGTCGCGTCCGGATCGATCCCGTCCGCTTTCATGCGCGATGCATCCGCTCGATCCGCCACGGTCCCGTTTGGGTGCTGATACCAGCCTTTGGGATCCGCGGTCTCGGGATCGTCGCGGACCTTCAGGATCGTGAACATGCCGCCCATGTCGATCGACCCGAACGGACCGGGCCCGCCGCCCATGGGGATCGAGTTTTTCGGCACGGGCATTCCCATCTCGGCCATGTCGCCCATGCCCGTTTGTCCCATCGTCATGTAGCTCGGCACGAGGCTCTGCATCCTCGGATCGATCTTCCGCGCGTCCGCGCCGACCATGACCGGCATTCCGTGGCCCATCTGGTTCATCACGTGATGGGTCATGTGGCAATGGAAGGCCCAGTCGCCGAGCTCGTCGGGGACGAACTCGATGACGCGCGTGCTGCCGACGGGCACGAGGACGGTGGTCTCCGGATGACGCGCGGCGGCCGGAATCTCGCCGCCGTCGGTCCAGGTGGTCTCGAAGGTCAGGCCGTGGAAATGGATCGGGTGGTGATCCATCGCCGAGAGGTTGCCGAACCGGATGCGCACGCGCTCGCCGCGGCCCACGACGAGCGGTTCGGTCCCGGGGAATGCCTTCGAGTTGAACGTGAGCACGTTGAAATCGGTCATCTCGTTCGGATCGGGGCGGCGTGAGCCCGGCGTGATCTTCCACTCGTGCGACATCAGCACGAAATCCCGATCGACGGGCGGCCCCTTCGGTCGCTTCGGGTGCACCACGATCATCCCCATCATCCCGAGCGCCATCTGCGTCATCTCGTCGTAATGGGGGTGATACATGTACGTGCCGGCGTGCCGGAACGTGAAGTCGTAGACGAACGTCTCGCCGGGCTTGATCGGGCGCTGGTTCAAGCCGGACACGCCGTCCATTCCGTTCGGCAAGATCACCCCGTGCCAGTGCACCGTGGTCGGCTCGGGGAGCTTGTTCGTCACGTAAAACCGGACGTGATCGCCCTCGACGACCTCGATCGTGGGCCCGACGGTCCTGCCATTGTAGCCCCAGCAATCGCCCTCGAGCCCCGGCGCGAACGTGTGCTTCACGGGCATCGCGACCAGGTGGCCGATCTTCACGCCGTCCTTTTCTCGGAGCGGCAACGTCACGCCGTTCGGCGTGGTGACGGCGACCTGTCCGCCGGGGAAAACGGCGCGTTTCGGGGAGGGGCGCGAAGGCGCGGCGGCGGGCTTGGCGTTTTGGGCGAAGGCCTGCGAGGCGAGCAGGGCTCCCCCGGCGGCGACTCCGAATTGAACGAATTTGCGGCGATCCATGGTGTTTCTTTCTTGCAATCAGTGCCCGGCCGCGGCGCTGCCTTCGCCGGTGGGGAGGGATGTTTTCGCCGCGCCGGCGGGGCCGAGCGCGAGGCCGCGGTGGCGGCCGGCGAGGATCTGATCGAGCGCCGCGCGCGCATTCCAGTAATCGAGCAGCGTCTCGACGTAGGTGAGTCCGGTCTGCGTGACCTTTTGCTGGCTGTCGAGGACCTGAAAGACGCTGACCTGCATGGCGTTGTACTGGAGCAGCGTCTCCGCGAGGGCTTTTTCTCGCGCAGGCAGGACGACTTCGCGGTAATGGCGCGCGCGTCGGCCGGCGGACTCGACGCGGTTCAGCGCAGAGCGCGTCGTCGCGCGGAGCGCCGTGGCGGTCGCCAGGTAGCGCTCGCGCTGGGCGCCGAACTCCGAACGAGCGCTGAGGACCGTGCCCTGGTTGCGATTGAACACGGGCAAACCCACGGTGACGTGACCGCCGATCTCCCAGATGGAAGCGTCCCGCTCGGCATGGAAGCCGCCCGAGATGTGCGGGAGGGCGCCCTCGGTTCGCGCGAGCCCTGCGCGCTTGGAGGCCACACGCATGCGCGCGTCGAGCTCCTGGAGCTCGAAGCTCGACGCGACGGCGCGCTCTTCGACCCGCTCGATCGCGAGCGCCTCGGCCGGCGGATCCGGGAGAGGGGCCTCGATGCTCCAGCGTGTCTGCTCACCGGACAAACCCAGCGCCACGTTGAGGTTTTCCCGCGCGTCGAGAAGCCGGTTTTCCGCCTCCGCGACGTCGACGCGCGCCGACTCCACCGCGGCTCGCTGGGTCGCGAGATCGACGTCGGGGAGATTGCCGACCCGGTGAAGCTCCTCCGCCGCGGCGAACCCTGCCTGAAAAGCTTTCAGCGCGCGAGCGCGGAGGTCGAGCTCTTGCTGCCGCGCTTGCACCGTGTAAAACGCGGTCCGCGCGGCGTAGGCCATGTCGAGGACCTGCCCCGCGACGCGCAGTCGCTCGGCCGCGAGCTCGGCTTCGGCGACGCCTTTGCGGAGCGGGAGCATCAGGAGCCCGGTGAGGTCGTATTCGATCCCGATGTCGAGCTGGAGCGGCTGTGCGGGATCGTCCGGTCGCCGGACGTCGAGATCGATCTCGGGGTTCGGCGGCAGGCCGGCTTGCACGAATCGACCGCGCGCGATGCCGATCTCGTAAAAGGCCGCTCGCAATTCGCGGTTTTGCGCCAGCGCGATCCGCACGGCGCCCTCGGCATCGAGCGGCTTCGACAGGAGCTTCGGCACCTCCGCCGCCGTTGTTTCCCAGTCTTCGTCCTGTCCGGGCACGGACACGGCGAGATCACGCCTGTTTCGCGCCGCGAAGAGGTCGTTCACCTCGCCCACGTGCTGGGGAAGCGATCCGCTCGCGCAGCCGGCGGACAGGCCCAGGGCGAGCGCCAGGGCGGAAAACGAAAAGAAAGGCCTCGTGGTCATGGCAGGTTTCCCTCGGTCAATGCGGGTGGCCGCTGTGGCCGCTGTGGCCGCCGTGATCGTGCCCCCCGTGGTTTCCGTGCGGGTGGCCGCCGTGCGGAGGCCCGTCGCCGCCCTGGGAGGCGCCCTGGGAGCCGGGGAGGACGCAGGGCTTGCCGGGGGCGCAGACGTCGGCTTCCAGCGGATCCGAGGCCACGAGGACCGCCGCGACGGGGGGCCGGGGGGCCGGGGACGCCGCGGGAGACGCGGGAGACTCGGGCTGGAAGGCCGAAGGGACCTCCGGTCCGCTGCAAGCGGACGTGAACAGCAGGGCGAGCAGGCCCAGGGTGGTCTTCATGCGTCGACTTCGAGCTCCTTTCCTTGCGGTTTCACATGGTTGCGTGGCATCGGTTCTTCGCGCGGACTCCGCGTTCACGCTAGCCTTCGCCTCCGCTGACGCACGCCCCCCCGAAGGATTACAGCGACCCCCCCGGTCGTCCGTCGCGGCGGCGGCCGCCCTTGCTCCCGCTTCCGCGTCCGCTCGCGCTTCCGCCGCTGCCATGGGGAGCCTCTGGCGTCGCGGCCCGACCTCGGGTATTGCGATCCCCATGCTCAATAAACTCGTAGGCGTGGTGAACCGCGCGGTGTACGGCAAGGCCCCCGAAGGCGGGCCGACCTCCATGCAGGAGCTCTCGCTCCAGAGGCTCGACGGCGGGCCGCTCCCCCTCGAAGAGCTGTCGGGCAAGGTCGTGCTCTTCGTCAACGTCGCCAGCCGCTGCGGCCTCACCCCGCAGTACGAGGGGCTGGTGAAGCTGCAAGAGCGTTACCACGAGCGCGGCTTCCTCGTGGTCGGCGTGCCCTGCAACCAGTTCCTCGGGCAAGAGCCGGGGACGGCCACGGAGATCGCTCAGTTCTGCTCGACGACCTACGGCGTCGATTTTCCGCTCCTCGCCAAGCAGGACGTGAACGGCGCAGAGCGCAGCCCGCTCTATCAATGGCTCATCGGCAGCAAAGCGGGCGGAGGCTCGGACGTCTCCTGGAACTTCGAAAAGTTCCTCGTCGGCCGCGACGGCGCGGTCCGCGCGCGCTTCTCGCCGCGCGTGACGCCCGAGTCGCCCGAGGTCGTGCAGGCGATCGAAGCCGCGCTCTGAGAAGCAAACAAAGCCATCCTCTCGGCCCCGCTTCCTCGCCACCTTGACTTTGGAAGCCGATGGGGGGCCAAATCGCCTCGATATCGACGCACGCCCATCCGCGTGTGCGCTCGTCATTCCACCTCCATCGGGAGATTCCAATGCGCTTATCTTTGAACCACAAGCTCTCCTTTTTTGCTCTCCTGCTCATCGCCACGGGCGCCTGCACGTCCTCTCCGTCATCGCCGAACGACCCGGGCTCGGGCGGGAACGGCGGGAACGGCGGGAGCGGCGGGAATGGCGGGGGAGTGGTGGACGACGCCGGTCCTGGCGACGCAGATCCGCCGCCGAACCTGTCCTGCGCGAGCGGCGACAAGACGGCATTCGAAAAAGCTCTCATCGAGATGCCCGCGGATTCGTGGGCCACGGCGGGCGAGGGAGCGCTCGCTGGCGCGACGGCGACGACGTTCAGCGCGTATTGTCATACGGTCCAGAACCCGGACCTGAAGCTCACGTCCGGCTGCGACGCCGTCGTCGAGGGCTGGGGGGGCGCGGTCACCGACGGGAGCCGCTTGTTCGCGTGGGGCGGCGGGCACAACGATTACGGTGGCAACGAGGTGTACGTCTTCGACCCGGCATCGATGACCTGGAGCCTCGTCACGCAGCCGAGCAAGTTGACGGCGGCGGATCTGGGGACCGATCCCCTCGAGGACGGTCAGCCGAATTCTCGCCACACGTACGACGGGCTCGCGTTTCTCGGCGACAAGAATGAAATCTTGGCGTGGGGCGGCTCGACCGCGCCGCTGGGCAACTCTTCGCAACGCACGTGGCGGCTCGATCTCGGCGCGGCCGCCTGGCACCTCGCCGACCCTGGCGACACGCTCCCTGCGGAAGCGGCCGGCCACTTCTGGATGGGAACCGATTACGACCCGGCGACGGGGACGGTCTGGACGGTCGATGATCTTGGCCTTTTGAAATACTCGGTCGCCGAGGACAAGTGGACCAAGGTGAATCAGAACCTGGGCAAGCGCGGCGGCTACAAGCGTGGCGTCTTCGACGCGCGTCGCTCGCTGTTCTTCGCGTTCGGCATCACCTACGACCAGGTGGGCGACCCGATTGTGAACGTCATCGACGTGAAGACCGACGGCGGTCCGGAGGTGACGTCGGAGTGGCCGCTTGTGGTGCCGATGGCCCAGGGGCCGGGCGCCGACATCGTTCCTGCGGAGGACGCGATTTACGTCTGGTCGGGCGGGGCTCCGCTCCGCATTGCGCTCGCGACGAAGACCGTGGCGCCCGTCTCGGCCGACGGCGCGCCGAGCGCTGCATGCCCGCAGGGGACCTTCGGGCGATGGCGCTACCTGAAGGCGTACAACGTCTTCATTCTGGTCAATCGCGCCGGCGAGCCGGTGCACTTCTACAAGCCTTCCGCCGCGTGCGGCCCGCAGCCCTGAAGGAGCGGGAATCTCCGGTCGTCCGTGCGATCACGGATCTCCGGCCGCTTCACGGGCCGCGCGGCGCCGATGACGCTAGCGTCTCCACGCCGTCGCGCGCAAGCGCGTGACATGAGCCCGCCTGGGCGCCAGCCATTCCGCTGGGAGGGCGCTCATGGCGCGGACACCACTTTTACGATCGCTGGAGAAGCTGGCCTCGGAGCTCCGCGCGGCGCGCGCGCGAGGGCTCACGCCCGCCGCGCTGCGCGAGGCGCGCGCGGAAGCTCGCGAACGGGATGCCGGCCGTGGGATTTTTCTCGATCGCCGCCGCTTCCTCGGCGCCGCGGCCGCGGGGGCCTCGACCCTCGCCCTCCCGCGCGCGCTGCGCGCCGCGGACAACCCAACCATCGCCATCGTCGGCGGTGGCATCGCCGGCCTGACGTGCGCCCTCGTGCTGCGCGATCGCGGCCTCTCGGCCACGGTCTACGAGGCCTCCGGCCGCATCGGCGGGCGCATGTTTTCCAACACCACGTCCTGGGACGCGGATCAAGTCAGCGAGTGGTGCGGTGAGCTCATCGATAGCAACAACCGCACCCTGTTCGCCCTCGCGCGCCGATTCGGCCTGACCGTGGACAGCCTGGAGGGCGCAAAGCCGTCCGGCCTGGAGAATACGTATTTCTTCGGCGGCCGTTATTACCCCGTCGCCGAGGCCGAGCGCGATTTCGCGCGTGTCTACCCCGCTCTCCTTTCGGATCTGCGCGCCGCGGGCGAGATCACCACCTACGACCGCGCGACACCCGCGGGGCGCGCGCTCGATCAAATGAGCGTGTTCGACTGGATCGCCTCGCGGGTCCCGGGCGGGCACGGCTCGCCGCTCGGGAAGCTCCTCGACGTGGCCTACGTCATCGAGTGGGGCGCCGATTCACGGGATCAGTCCGCCCTGAACCTCGTTTACCTGCTCGGCCACCAGCCAGAGCCCGACCATTTCTCCATGTTCGGCGAATCCGACGAATCGCATCACATCCAAGGCGGCAACCAGCAGATCCCCATGGCCATCGCCGAGGAGCTCGGTCCAGACGCCGTGAAGCGCGGGCATCGGCTCCTCCGCCTGCGCGAGAGCCCGGCGGGGAGGCAGGTCCTCACCTTTCAACGAGGGCCGGGCGCGATCGACGTCGTGGCCGATTGGGTCGTCCTCGCTCTCCCGTTTGCCGCCTTGCGCACCCTCGACCTCGGGGACGCCGGTTTCGACGCGCGCAAGCGCCTCGCGATCGCGGAGCTCGGCCGGGGGCACAATGGCAAGCTTCACCTCCAGTTTTCGCGCCGCTACTGGCGCGACGAGGGCGCCTGGCCAGGCCGGAGCGATGGATCCACGTATGCCGATACCGGCTACCAGAACACCTGGGAGGTCAGCCGCGCCCAGCCGGGCGAGCCCGGGCTCCTCGTCGTGTACACCGGCGGGGCCGTGACGGACGCGATGTCGACGCGAATGCCTTTCGCCACCGTCAAGGACGCGGGCGTCCTCGCGGATACGCGCGCGGGGCTCGGCTGGCTGGAAAAGGCCCTGCCAGGAAGTTTTACGTACTGGAACGGGAGAGCGACGCAATCGATTCCGCATTTGAACCCGCTCTACGAGGCGTCGTATTCTTATTATCGCGTGGGGCAGCGGGTCCTGTTCGGCGGCTACGAGGCGGCTCGCCAGGGCGGGGTGCTCTTCTGCGGCGAGCACACATCGCTCGATTTCCAGGGGCACATGGAGGGCGCCGCCTCCCAGGGCGCACGCGCGGCGGAGGAGCTCGCGCGGCTCATCCAGGGAGGGTGAGGGAGGCTCCGCGCGCGCCCCTCACCCCGAGCGATACCGATCTCGTCAAACACCGCTCTCAATTCGCGATTCTGCGCCCCTGCTCGAAGGATTCCAGCGAGCCCCGTGGGCGCCCGCCGCGTCCGCCTCCGCCCCCCGCGACCCGCCACGAGGCGCAGGTTTTTGGCGCGCGAGGGTGATCGAACGTTCGAACGGGGTCGGGTGAACGTGACGCGTGGGTGATCGATGGCTTGGTCGGTCGCTGGTGACGGGGGCGCGAGCGGGATCGAGCATTCGAGCGGCCGCTGGCGACGGTGACGCGTGGGTGATCGAAGGTTCGGTCGGCCGCTGGTGACGGGGGCGCGAGGGGGATCGAGCCTTCGAGCGGCCGCTGGCGACGGTGACGCGTGGGTGTTCGAACGCGCGAACGGGCGCGGGAGACGGTGACGCGAGGGCGACCGGGCGTTTGGAGCCGCGACGGTGAGGGCGGCGGGGAGCCGCAACGGCCTCCGCCCATGGATCGTTACGCCGCGCACGCTCCTCCCAATGGCGACGTTTTGGTGAGCGTCCGCCGAAGGAGCGAAAGATTGAATATGGTTCCGACGACCTTCATGGGGGAGTCCGTGCTCCGCAGCATGGTCGGGATGCGCGGCCGCCCGGTGGATCCTTCGCGGACGGCGGATGCAGAGCACGCGCGGGCGAGTCCTGGGCAGATTGACGCCATGTCTGCGTCGCTCTTGCATGCCCCCGACAGCGTTTGTCGCGCGCGCGTCGTACGGGACAGATCGTCCGGGGGCATTTCATGACGAACCGCGCGCATCGTCGTCGTGAACATGCCTCGGCGCGGGGGTACGGACGTTGCTCCCCCTGTGGCCATGACACACCACAATCGATTCAAGCCGTCGACAGCGCACATGAACCGGATCGCAGGCCTCGGGCTCTCCGCGCTTTGCGCCTCCACGGGATGTGCACCGGCCCCCGAGACGGACGAGGAGACCGGTCTGGTGGAGCTTTTCGCGGGCGCCTACGACCACTGCGCGAACGTCCTGGAAGGAGACCTGTTCAACAGGATCAGCTCGCAAGATGCCTCCGCCAGCAATGCCCGTACGATCATCTGGCAAACCTTCCTGTCGATGAATGAAAACGACGCCTACCAGAGGTATTCGAATTACCACGACGAGGCGCACCGGGCGGGCGGCGGCGGGGGCCTCTCGGTGTTCGGCCTCTTCGACGTGAACGGTAGTGGCGCCGACGAGCGCAAGCTCACGCGCCAGCAATTCGGAGAGCTCTATCGCCACATGCGTAGCCTGAACGCTTCGGCGAGCTCTTCGGACTGGAGCCAAAGCTCCTCCTTCACGAGCGCGTACACCTCGTACATCCGGGACGCGAACACGATCGAAGCGTGGCGGCAGTGCGTGACGGCTCGGCCGGAGCCCGGCCTCTACGCCTATGGCAGCCGGGACGACGCGGGGAACGCCTACGTGCAGGTCGTCTGGTCGCCCGGGAATTTCGCTGGAATTGCGCCTGCGATCGAGGTGGAGTTCGTGGCGCAGGAGGGTTTTACCATGGACCCTGGCCGGGCGCGGGTCGCGGTCGGCACCGGCAGGAGCTTCGCGGTGCGCGGCGCGGCCTCGTCGCGTGAATTCGAGGTCCACGTGAATGGGACCTACCAGGAGGTCGGCAGCTTTCAGGCGCAAGCGAAGATCCCGCCCGCCGTGGTCCCCTCGCTCGTGACTCCGGACGGCTGTGAGCAGCGCAGGCTCTCGGCTTTCTTCGCCGGGACCTTGCCGCAGGAGTCCCTCGGAAAGCTCCGAAGCTTCGGATACGTTCCGATCCACAACGTGCAGGACGACCCGTCGTCCCGCGTCATGGCGTACCTCCCCTGCGATCCTTCGAGCCCTTGATGGCGGCTGCAGTCGCTCACCGTTCGAGAGGAGAGAGCAATGATACGCAATGTGGCGACGATTCATGGGCTCGTCCTGGTGGCCGGGACGCTGCTGCTGCAAGCGAGGCCAGCGCGCGGGGACGAATCCTACACCGTCATCCTGCAGAGGTGCGGAGAAGACAGCCTCGACCCGGAGCAGGGGCACCGGCGGAACGAGTGGGCCAGGCAGTGCTTTCCTGACAAGAAATCACTGATCGACGTGTTCGAGGGCATGAACCAATACGCGCTCGTTCACAACGCGGCAACGGATAGCTGGAAGGGACCTCTCGCCCCGTCCCTGAGCCTGGCCCATTTGGGATTCCTCGGGATCGGGTCCGTGAGCAGGCACGCGCTCGCTTCCGCTACGCAGATGCCCTCCTGCGACGGCTGGGAGATCAAAGCTTTCTGCGTGGTCTCCTGCTACACGCCCGAGCAGCGTATCCTTTTCGAGGAGGGGTACGTCCCGATCGTCGACGCGACCGAGCGTCTGCTCTCGAACGTGGTGACGCTCCGGCGCGATTCCACGCTCGAGGGGCTCCTCTTTCAAACGCTCCCCGTCGAATCCTATAGCCGCTCCTGGCGGGACGCCTCCGAGGTCGTGCGGACGTTCGACATGGAGAGCGGAGGCCGCCTGCGCGTCACGCTCAATCACCCGATGGTCACCGCGGAGGGCGTGGTCAAACCCGCGCTGGAGGTGAAGGCGGGCGAGTCGCTCGTCAAGAAGGACGGAGCGTTCGATCCCATTGCACGCACCCACGACGATCTCTTCTTCGGCAAGGTGTACAACATCACCCCGGCCTCGAACGATCCGGTCGAGAACATCGTGGTCGCCGAGGGGTACCTGAATGGATCCGCCAGGTACCAGTTCGACCAGGCATTCGTCGATCTTTACTACCGCAAGATGCTCCGGGAGACGATGGATCTCGGAGGCGCCGTGCCCGAGGTGTCCACGAGGAGCGAACCATGAAGCCCCGTCGTGCCCGCATTCTCGGCGTCGTCGGGCTCGTCGCGGTGGGCGTGGCATGGCTCCAAGGCGACGACGAACTCACGCCGGTCGGCGTCGCGCCGAAGGACACCGTCGAGGTCGGCTCTCCTCCGCCTCCGGCACCCGCTCCCCGCTCCGCGCCGGCGGCGAGGCTCACCCCGCCTCCGGAGAAGGAAGAGAGGTCGCTCTCCCCGGCCCTCCGGGAGCAGCTCCATGCCTACAATGATCTCAAGAAAAGGACGCTTTTCCCCGCCGATCTCGACGGCAAGCTCGAGGCGATCTTCGCGGGGAAGGACATGCTGGCGATTGCAGGGCGGTTCCTTTCGGATTCCGCCCTGCAGGAGGCGTACGTCAGCGAGGACGAGGACATGCGCATCACGCTCGTCGATTATGTCGGAGATGCCGCGCTCGGCCGTTTCAGCTTCGAGGATGAAACACAAGCCAGGCAGCTTCTCCTGCGGCTGCTCGACATGCCGCTTCTGCTGTCCGGGAAGGAACTCCGCCAGGCGAAGTCACTGATGGGGGACCGCATCGAGCTCATGGCGTACTACACGCAGATCGATGGGGAGGGAGCCAAGGCGTACCTCGTCCGCCATCGAGGGCAAGACGTGTACGAGCATCTCGCGAAGGGCTACTCGAACGGCCTCTACGCGCTGGGTCATGGCGCGGCGGAGATCGAGGGCGCGCTCGCCGAAGCAAGGTGAGGGCGTCCGTCGACCCCACGGAAGCGGCAACTGCAGCAACCCCGCCGCTTCCGTGCCATCCTCCCCCTCCTCAATCCCTGGAGATCGACCCTCATGATTCGAGTCGCCATCCTCATCGGCAGCACGCGCCCTGGACGCAAAGCCGAGGCCGTCGCCCGCTGGGTCCACGACCTCGCCGTCAAGCGCACCGACGCGACCTTCGAGCTCGTCGACATCGCGGACTACGGCCTCCCGCTCCTCGACGAACCCCATCCCCCGTCGCTCGGAAAATACACGAAGGATCATACGAAGGCCTGGAGCGCGAAGATCGCCTCCTTCGACGCGTACGTCTTCGTCACGCCCGAATACAACCACGGCCCCTCGGGCGCCCTGAAGAACGCGATCGATTTCCTCTACCGCGAATGGAACGACAAGGCCGCCGGCTTCGTCGCTTATGGCAGCGCCGGCGGGACCCGCGCCGTCGAGCAGCTCCGCCTCGTGCTGTCCGAGCTCCAGGTCGCCCACGTCCGCAACCAGGTCGCGCTCTCGCTTCGCACCGACTTCGAGAACTTTTCCGTTTTCAAGCCGGCCGATCATCACGCGAAGGTGGTCTCCGGCATGCTCGACCAGGTTGTTGCCTGGGGCGGGGCGCTCGCGAACCTTCGCGCCTCCCGCGCCGCCAAGCCGGCCCCTTGATCCGCGCCGGGTGATGGAAGCAGGTCGCCCGCTGATCTATATCGCCGGCCTCCCATGCCTCCGCACCAGACCATCCTCCTCTCGCGCTCCGACGTCCGACAGCTCCTCTCGATGGAGGCCGCCATCGCCGCGGTCGAAGCCGCCTTCACGGCGCACGGCGAAGGCCGCGCGCTCATGCCGCCGAAGGTCTACCTCGAGCTCGACGCCTACCACGGCGACCTGCGCGCGATGCCCGCGTACGTGGACGGCGCCGCGGGCGTCAAGTGGGTGAACTCCCACCCGGAGAACCCCGCGCGCTTCGATCTGCCCGCCGTCATGGGCATGTACATCCTCACGGATCCCGCGACCGCGCTGCCCCTCGCCGTCATGGATGCCACGCTCCTCACGGCCGTGCGCACCGGTGCCGCCGCCGCGATCGCCTCGAAGCACCTCGCCCCGCGTGCGCCGAAGACCGTGGGGTTCGTCGGGTGCGGCGTGCAGGCGCGCACGCTGCTCGAAGCGCATCGCGCCGTCTACGGCGACACGTTCGAGGTGCTCTGCGCCGACGTCTCCGAGCACGCCGCGCGTGCGTTCGCCGAGGAGGCGCGCGGGCGCGTCGTGTCGATCGCGGAGGCCTCGGGCGCCGACGTGGTGAACGCCTCGACGCCGGCGCGCGCGCCCGTCGTGATGCGCGCCTGGGTGAAGGACGGCGCGCACGTCAATGCGATCGGCGCGGATGCGCACGGCAAGCAGGAGCTCGATCCCGCGATCCTCGTCGAGGGGCGCGTCGTCATCGACGACTGGGAGCAGGCCACGCACAGCGGCGAGGTGAACGTCCCCCTGGAAACGGGCGTGCTCCGCCGCGAGCAGATCCACGCGACGCTCGGCGAGGTCCTCGCGGGCAAGCGACCGGGACGCGAGGGCGCGCGGATCACGGTGTTCGATTCGACGGGGCTCGCCGTGCAAGACGTCGCGCTCGCGCGGGTCGTGCATGCGGCCGCGCGCGAACGAGGGCTCGGGACGAGCTTCGACTTCTTCCGCTGATACGATGCGCGTGGCGCCCCCGGGGGGGGTCGCCATCTTTCTTGAAGGAGCGCCACGCCATGAAGGTGTTCATCGTTCACGCGCACCCGGAGCCGAAGAGCTTCAACGCCGCCCTGACGCGCCTCGCCGTCGAGACGTTCGAGGGCGGCGGGCACGACGTCGTCGTGTCGGATCTCTACGCGATGGGCTGGGATCCCGTCTCGGGTCCGCACAACTTCACGGGCCGCAAGGATCCCGTCGTCTTCAAGCAGCAGATCGAGGAGGCCCACGCGGTCGAGACGAACGGTTTTTCGCCCGCGGTGCAGGCCGAGATGGAAAAGCTCGTCGGCTGCGACGCGCTGATCTTTCAGTTCCCGATGTGGTGGTTCTCGATGCCCGCGATCCTGAAGGGCTGGGTCGATCGGGTGTTCGCGTTCCAGCGCATCTACGGCGCGGGCCGGTGGTACGACCACGGCACGATGCGCGGCAAGCGGGCCATGGCCTCCATCACCACGGGCGGGCCCGCGACGATGTACGAAGAGACCGGCCTCGCCGGCGACATGAACATGCTGCTCGCGCCCGTCAATCAGGGCATTTTCCGGTACGTCGGCTTCGACGTGCTGCCGCCCTTCGTCGCCTGGGCGCCCGCGCGCACCACCGAGGAGGATCGCGTCCGCATGCTCGCCGCCTACCGAGAGCGCCTGCTCGCCTGGGACACGACGACGCCGATCGGCTACCCGCCGCTCTCCGCGTACGACGGCTCGTTCCGGCGCGCGCGCGCCTGACCGGGAGGCGCGCCGCGCGTGGAAAAACGGCCGTGCTTTCTGCCTTAGGGCAAGAGATACTCGCTCGCCGAGGCGCTCTTCCCGTGACGACCGACAAGGGCGAGGACGATCGAAGGCCGGCAGACGAGGGCGGATCCGCGGTCGTGAGCCCACCCCCGAGCCGTCCCGGGCCCACGATGCGCGCCCGGCCCCTCTCGCCGCGCGCCCCGTCGTCGCCCTTCTTCCGCAACGAGGCCATCCCCGGCGTCGCCCACCTCTACGACGGCCCGCCACCCTCCGCGACCGCGACCCCGGCCGCCGCCGCGCCCTTGCTCTTCGTCTGCGACGAGTGCTGGCGGACGTTCACGGATGGCTCGCAGCTCTCCTGCGCCTGCGAGCGTCCTCGCCCCACCGAGGGCTGGGCCGCGATGCCGTACGTCCTGCGCGGCCGTTATCTCTTCGTCGAGCTGCTCGGCCGCGGCGGCATGGGCGCCGTCTTCCGGGCCTACGATCAGGCCTCGAAGGATCGGCCGTGGGTCGCGGTGAAGGTCATCCAGAAGGGCATCCCGGAGCTCGAGGCGTCGCTCAAGGAGATGTTCCGCCGCGAGGTCGCCGCGGCGCAGATGCTCGCGCAGCACAAGCAGTTTTTCGTGGACGTCCTCGGCTTCGACGACGTCGCGCCGGCCTACCTCGCGCTGGAGTACGTCCCCTGGCAGACGCTCGCCGAGGTCGTGGCCTCGTTGCCTGCGATCGAGCGCCGCTTGCCGCCCGCGCAGGTGGCGCGCATCGGCATCGCCGTCCTGCGCGGCGTGGCGAAGATGCACTTCCACCGCATCGTCCACCGCGACCTCACGCCGGCGAACATCTTCGTTCGCTACGTGCCCGAGCGCGAGGGCTACGACGTCAAGATCACCGACCTCGGCCTCTGGGCCTTCGATCAGGTGCAGGGCGAGAGCGACTCGCTCTCGCTCGTGGGCATGCCCGGCACGGCGGGCACGGCCGCGTACATGAGCCCGGAGCAGTCGACGGGCGAGAAGGTGGGCGGCGCGTCGGATCTGCACTCGATCGGCTCGGTTTTGTGGGAGCTCGCGACGGGCTCGGTGCCGTACCCCGCGACGACCGACGGGCGCGTGCACGAGATCATCGAGCGGCGCGCCAAGACGCTGTACGACCCGCCGGCGCGGCCTTCGTACATGCCGGAGGGGCTCTACCACGTGCTCGTCAAGGCGCTCTCGTTCGAGACGGAGGCGCGGTTCTCGGCGGCGAACGACATGCGCAAGGCGCTCGAGGCGTTCGTCGCGTCCTACCAGCAGGAGCGGCTGCGCGATCTGGAAGACGCGCTCGGGCGGATCGACGGCCTGGCGCGGAAGGTGACGAGCCTGCGCGACAAGATGACGCCGATGCGCGAGGTGCTGGAGCGGCTGTCGCTCCTGGGGGCGATCCTGCGCGAGGCGCAGGAGCAGCGGGGCGAGGCCGAGCCGGCCGTGCTGCGGACGATCGCGGACAACACCGAGACGCAGCTCGACCAGATCACGCGGGAGATTGGCGCGCTCGCGGAGTGGCTGCGGGTGCTCGGGGAGAAGAAGGAGCTGCCGCCGCGGGCAGGGGACAAACCCGGACGGCGGGAGATCGAGGTGGTCGCCCCGCGTGAGGGACAGCGCGCGCTGTCCAAGCCGAAGCGGGACGACGAGAGCCGCGCGCGCCTCGTCTGGGGGATCGCGGTCGGGCTCGTGGTGATCGTGGTGGGGCTGTTTCTGTGGCGGACGTGGGGGTGACGCCGGCGGTTACGGCGTGCAGTACTCCTCTTGCCCGGACACCGCCGCGACCGCGACGGTCGTGCCCTTGCGGATCACGAACTCGCTGAGGCCGACTTCGGACGCGCTCGGCGCCCAGTCGTACGTGTAGCCGAGCCGCGTCCAGGGGTATCCGGGGTCGCCGTACGAGGTCATCTTCAGGTTGTCGATCCAGTCGATGTGCGCTTGCGGCGTGCCGGCGGGGAAGTCGAGATCGGCGACGTTGTCGTCGATCTCGGGGTCGGGCGAGGGGCGGAACATGCCGTCCATCGGGACCCAGAGCTCGACGACGCGGGTCTTGCCGTTGCCGGCCGGGAGGCCGAGCTTTTGCTCCATCCGCAGGTCGAGCTCGGCGCCTTTGAGGCCGGTCGCTTTGCAGAAGTCGGCGAGCTGGGGCGCCGCCGAGACCCAGACTTCCACGGCGAGGTTCGTCTCCTGGCCGACGAGCGCGTCGTAGCCATTGTACGAGGTCCAGGTGACCATCTTCACGCGGCCGTTTGCGTCGAGGACGAGGTCTGCGTTGTCCGGGCGGATGGGGGTCAGCTTGTCGGAGATCTCGTCGGCTTCTGCGACCTCGGCGTCGGCGACGGCGGCCTTGTAGAGCGTCGTCAGATCCACGCTGCCGCCGTCGCCGCCTTGGCCACCTGCGCCGCCTTGGCCACCTGCGCCGCCTTGGCCGCCTGCGGCGCCGCTTCCGCCGTCGCCGCCTGCGCCGCCCGTGTTTTCGTTGCCGCCGTCGCTGCAGCCGGCCAGGAATGCCACGAGCCCCAGAGCGACCAGGATCTGCTTCACGTTTCGCATGTCTTCTCCTCGCAAGCGCGGCACCGACTTGCGGTGCTCCAAGAACTCGCGCGATTGTCGGCGAGCGCGGCGCATCGAGCAACCGGCATGCCAGCGTCGGGGACGAAAACGTGCGGGAAGGCTGAGGGATCGGGTCCTCGATTGAGGACGGGAGGCCGATGCGGCGGCGCCTCAGGGGGCACCGATGCCCCTTGCATCGACCGCATCGCGGTCGATGCACCAGGGGTCCAGGGCTGGCCCTGCAAAGGGGGGGCGGACAGCTACAAAAAAATTCCCCGCATCGACTGCGCTTCGCGCAGTCGATGCCCAGAGGTCCAGGGCTGGCCCTGGTCCGGGTCGAGGGGTGGACAACCCCTCGTCGGGTCCGGGGTGAAACCCCGGCGCTACGCTTTCCTGCTCTCCACGACCCGCCAGATCCCTTCGAGCGCCTCCACGGCGCCCATCGGGAGCCGAAGCGCCACGGCGTGCGAGATGACCGTTGGTTCGGGGTTCACCTCGATCGTAGGCACGCCGCGCCTGGCCGCTTCGAGGACGGGCTCGGCGATGTACGGGAAGAGGCTCGACGTGCCGACCGAGATGACGACGTCGAAGCCTCGATCGAGCTCGCGGTGCAGGACTTCGAGCTTTGCCATGGGCAGCATCTCGCCGAAGAGCACGACGTCCGGGCGGAGCACTTTTTCGCAGGCGGCGCAGCGAGGGCAGGGGGCGAGGTGGGCGTAGTCCTCTACGACCTCGGTGAATGTGCAGCCGGTGCAGAGCAGGCGGTGGATGTCGCCGTGGATGTCGATCACGTTGCGCGAGCCGGCGGCGCGGTGGAAGCCGTCGACGTTTTGCGTGAGGACCCAGCTTCGGGGCAGGCGCGCCTCGATGCGCGAGAGGGCCACGTGCGCGGCGTTCGGCGAGGCGCCGCGGCAGGCTTGTTCGATCTGGTGGATGTACTTCCACGTGAGCTCCGGGGAGCGCCGGAAGACCGGGCCGGAGAGCGCTTTTTCGATGGGCATCCCCTCCTCGGTCGCGCGATCCCCGTAGAGCCCGCCGACGCCGCGGTACGTGGGGATCCCCGACGCCGCCGAGATGCCCGCGCCCGTGATGAACAGGGCCGACCGCGCCTCCGCGACGAGCTTTCCGGCCTGCTCGATGCTCATGGCGCGCAAGCCTAGCAGGCTGTTGAGAAACTTGCTGCGCGCCCTGGATCGTCGGTCGTCGTCCTCGGAATACACTTGTATTCCTGCGTCCTCCTCCCTAGCTCCAGGGCGCTCGCGGCGTTTCTCAACAGCCTGCTCGCACGCCCCTTCCTGCCCGCGCGCTCGCCGTGGTATCGAGCCGCCCATGACGACCGAGCGCGAATACGACGTGGTCCTCTTCGGCGCGACCGGCTTCACCGGCCGCCTCGCCGCCCATTACCTCGCCGAGACGTCGAGGAAAACGCCCCTCCGCTGGGCCCTCGCGGGCCGCAGCGCCCAGAAGCTCGACAGCGTCCGGCGCGAGCTCGCAGGCGTCCTGCCCGACGCTTCCCGGCTACCCGTGATCGAGGCGAGCTCGGACGATCCCGCCTCGCTCGCGCGCATGGCTCGATCCGCCCGGGTCGTTCTCACCACGGTCGGGCCTTATGCCCTCTACGGCGAGCCCCTCGTCGAGGCCTGCGTCCGCGAGGGCGCCGATTACGTCGACATCACGGGCGAGCCGCGCTTCGTGAACCGCCTGATCGAGCATTACCACGAGGACGCCCGCAAGGCCGGCCTCCGCATCGTGAGCTGCTGCGGCTTCGACAGCATCCCGCACGACCTCGGCGCGCTCTTCACGGTGCAAAAGCTCCCCAAGGACGAGCCCATCACGCTCGAAGGGTTCGTCCGCATGGGCGGCACGTTCTCGGGCGGCACATGGCAATCCGCGCTCAACGAAATGGGCGCCGGCGCCGCCGCCGCAAAAGCGCGCCCGTGGGCCAAGGACCCGCTGCCCGGCGGTCGTGTCGTCGAGGAGCTCCGGCCCCGCGTGCGCAAGGAGCCCGATCTCGGCGGCTGGGCCTGCCCCATGCCGTCGATCGACCCACAGATCGTGCTGCGCAGCGCCCGCGCGCTCGACGCGTACGGCCCCGACTTCCGCTATGGCCACAACCTCATGTTCTCCTCGGCCCTCAAGCTCGCAGGCGTGGCCGCCGGAATCGGCGCCGTCGCGGCCCTCTCGCAGCTCGGCCCAACACGCGCGCTCCTCTCGCGCCTCCGCCCGTCCGGCGAAGGCCCGAGCCCGGAGGAGCGAGCGCGAAGCTGGTTCCAGGTGACCTTCCGTGGCCGAAGCTCGACCCGCCGCGTGCTCACGCGGGTGAGCGGCGGAGACCCCGGCTATACGGAGACCGCGAAGATGGTCTCCGAGAGCGCACTGTGCCTCGCATTCGATCGGGACCGCCTCCCGCCGCACGTCGGCGTCGTGACCCCAGCCGCAGGCATGGGCGACGCGCTGATCGAGCGGCTGAAGGCAGCGGGGCTTCGGTTCGAGGTGCTCGAAGGCGCGTAGCTGGGGCTTTGCCCCAGGCCCCACCAGGAGCTATCCGCTCCTGGACCTGGACCAGCGCAAGCGCTGGACTCGGGGTCGATGAACTGCGCGATGCGCAGTTCATCGAACGGGCCAGGTCAAGACTGCGGGTGATCCTGCCAAGCAAGACGGCAGCGCTGACGGTTCAACGGGCGAGGCGGTATCAACGGCCTGTTGGAAGAACTGCGCGCAGCGCAGTTCTTCCACGAAAGGTCCAGGGCTGGCCCTGGTTCGGGTCGAGGGGCGAACAGCCCCCGCGGGGTTCGGGGCAGCGCCCCGGCGCGGCGCCTCCCGAGAGGATCGCTTCAGCCTTTTTCCCGAGATGCTCTGACGCCGATCACGGCGGGTTCAGCTCGCAGTCCCCGCTCCATTGGATCGGGTCGCCCATGTCGACGACTTCGAAGTCCGTGGGCTGGATGTCCGCGAGCGCGTATGAGTCCACGCCGACCTCGTCCCATTTGTGGGTCGTGAACCGATCGCTCTGCGCCGTGAGCGCGATGTTGCCCGCGTCGGCCAGGAACATGCCGTATTTTTGCAGGCCTCGCGCGACGACGCGGGCGCCCTCGGTCGGCAGCGTGTCGAGCGGGTAATCCGCGCGCAGCCGGAAGCGCACGCCGTAGGGCGGCGCGTTCGGGCCGCCGGAGGTCGGGCCCGTGCTGTGCGTGCCCGGATGCACGTATACGTTGTCGCGAATGCGCGCGTTCGGCAGGATGAACCGGATCGCGTGGTCGATCGATCCGGCCGCCACCTCGTCGGCCGAGAACAGCATCGCCGAGATGGGGAAGCCGCCCGCGTCCGCCGAGGTGCAGCCCTCGCCGCGCAGGTTCGGCGGGTACGACTTCGTCAGGTCCCACGTCACCGCGCAGCCGCCGTAGAACGTGCCGCCCACGATGTTTGCCCGCCACATCTCGTAAAGCTTCTTCGTCGGCTGATGCACCACGAGCAGGTGGCAATCGCCGTCCGTCGTGCACTCGTAGCCTTGCTCGCCCTCGAGTGCGCCGCCCGCCGGAACGGGGTAGGGGACGTGCTCGCAATCGGGCGAGTAGAAATCGTTCGTCGTCTCGAACGTGCGCATTTCGGTGCTCGCGTCGGCGTGGAGCAGCTCGATGCTGAAATCGATCCGGAACGCGCCTGCGCCCCAGCCGCCATTGTCCGCGAGCCAGCCCGTGATCGCGTCCGACTCCGCGTTCTTCGGCAGGGCCGAGACGTCCTTGTTCCACGGGTTCGGCGCCTCGAAGAGCCCCGCCGGCGTCCCCGACCCGCCTGCGCCGCCGCCGCCGCCCACGCCGCCGCTGCCGCCTGCGCCGCCGCTGCCGCCTGCGCCTGCGCCGCCGCTGCCGCC
>NZ_JARZHH010000005.1 GCF_029946515.1 Polyangium sp. 6x1 | reverse complement strand
GCAAGCCGTCCCGTCGGCCTTCACCGGACATAACCCCGTCGCCGGATCACAAGCTCCCGCGGTATGGCATTGGTCCGGCGCGTCGCAGAGCACCGGGCTCGTCCCCCCGCAGACGCCCGCCTGGCAGACGTCGTTTTCGCTGCAACCATTCCCATCGTCGCAAGCCGTCCCGTCGGCCTTCACCGGACATAACCCCGTCGCCGGATCACAAGCTCCCGCGGTATGGCATTGGTCCGGCGCGTCGCAGAGCACCGGGCTCGTCCCCCCGCAGACGCCCGCCTGGCAGGCGTCCACCTGCGTGCAGGCATCGCCGTCATCGCAGGCGCTTCCATTGGCCTTGGGGACACTCCCGCACATGCCCGTCGCCGGATCACACACGCCCACGTTGCATGCGTCCGGGGCCTCGCAGACGAGGGCATTGCCGCCAACACACGTCCCCGCCTGGCAGGCGTCCGTCTGGGTACAAGCATTGCCGTCATCACACGCGACGCCGCTGACCGCCACGCACGTCCCGTTGACCGCGGCGCCCGTCACGACGGAGCAGCCGTCGCAGGGACCGCCGTCACACGCGGTATTGCAGCAGACGCCGTCCACGCAGAAGCCGGTCTTGCAATCGGTGCCCAGGATGCAGGCGCTCCCGAGCGGCGCGAGGCCGAAGATCTCCACGCTCGTGTGGTGCATGGAGCTCCCGTCGAAGCCGCCCGCCGCGAGGAGCTCGCCGTTCGGGAGCTGCGTCGCCGCGAAGAAGTACCGTGTTTGCCCCATGGCCGGGCCCGCCGACCAGGTGTTCGCCACGGGGTCGTAGAGGTCGCCGCCCACGCCCCCGCCGACGACCAGGACCTTGCCGTCCGACAAGCGCGCCGCGAAGTGATCATGATGCCCATTCGGCATCAGGGGCGTCGCCACCCAGGTGTTCGCCGCGGGATCGTAGAGCTCCGCCGTCTTCAATCCCGTGGAGGCGAAGGGGGTCGCGTATCCGCCCGTCACGAGCACCTTCCCATTCAGGAGCAGGGTCGCCGTGTGGTCGGTCCGCGTCCCGATCATCGACGCGGCCGGCGACCATGTATTCGTCATGGGATCATAGATCTCCGCGCTCGCCAGGAAGTTTCCGCCGCCTTGCCCCCCCGCGATCAGCACCTTGCCATTCGCGAGCTGCGTCGCCGTGTGACCGGTGCGGGCTTGCGCCATCGCCCCGGCCGAGAGCCACGAGTTCGTCGCCGGCTCGTAAAGCTCGGCGGTCGCCGAGATCCCGCTGCCGCTGCCGCCCGTCACGAGCACCCTGCCGCTGTCGAGCAGCGTCGCCGTGTGGTCTGCCCTGGCCTGGCCCATCGAGCCCGCCGAGGTCCACTGGTTCGTCGTGGGGTTGTAAAGCTCCGCGCTCGCCAGCGTGGGCCCGTTGATCGGCTCCCAGCCGCCGACGAAAAGCGCATTTCCCGTCTTGAGCCCGGTGGCCGTGTGCCTGTACCGACCCTTCAAAAGGGGGCCCGTGACGGTCCAGGAGTTCGTCAGCGTATCATAGACGTCCGCCGAGACCGCGGCCTGGTCGAACCGCCCCCCCGCGATGACCACTTTGCTGTTTCCGACCGGCGCCGCGGCGAGGTAGCTGCGGGCGTAGGCCAGCGATCCCACGGTGGTCCAGACCGGATCGACGAGCACCTCCTCGCCCTCGGCGTCGACCCTCAATTCGAGCCTGGATCCGCTCGCCACGAGGCGGACCGGCACCGTCCGCCCGCCTTCTCCGTACGCGACCGGCGCCGCCACCGCGAGCCGCACCACCCCGGCGTCGTCCACGATCTCGACGCTCTCTCCGCGCTGCCGCACGGTCGCGTCGTCGACCTCCCACGCCGCGACCGGCTCGTCTGCGTGCACGGCGCTCGCCTCGAGGTGCAGCCACTCCTCCACGCCGCCGGGGGCCGCCGTCCAGAACGAGGTCCCGCCGGCGCGCGCATACTTGACCGCCCGCCCGGCAAGCGTGCTCTCGCCCGTGGCCCCGAGCTCCCGCACGGAGACGGTCGCCCCCCCGAACCCCGTCAATCGAATCGATCCCTGCGCCGCTCGGGGCAAGACGACCTGCACATCCATCCGGGTCCGCGGGAGCACCACGAACCCCTCGGGGGCGTCCACGAACGCCTCGCCCTGCTCGAGGATCTGGGCCGCCGGCTCCGGGAAACGTCGTCGTAATGCGCCCTCGGCAGCCGACGCGGGCTCCGCCGCCGGCTCGTCGCCGCAGCCCGTCGGCAGAGCCCCGCCGGTCAAACCCAGCGCGGCGATCGCCCACATCCTCGTGTTCCGCATGCTCGAAAATGTCTTCTTCATCGAGTTGATCTCCCCGTCCCTTCCGGCAAACCCTCACGCCGTCGTGGTCGCTCCGCCTTGCAGCGCCTCCGCCTCGACCTTGCCCGCCTCCGGATTTACGTCCTCGGTCGGCTTCCTGTCGCGCAGGCAACCACGGATCGCCATATTCTGCAAAAAGATTGGCTTGAGCAAGGCCCCGCTTGCCCGCCTCGCACGTCCACGGGGGAAGATCCGCCGGGTTGGCAGCATCGCTCGGACCGACCGCGCGGTGCAAGGGCCCCCCTGCCCCGATGCCAGCCGATTCGCACGATGATAAAATGCCGCGATGAAGCGACATTCAAGGGCTCCTTGGTGTCCTGATCTGCCCGCATTCGCCGAACGCGCAGGCCTCTCGCGCCGAGAACTCCTCAAACTCGTCGGTGTATCGTCGCTCCACGCGATCGGCGCGCGATCTCTCGCTGGTTGCAGCGTGAACGAACCGATCTCGCCGCTCCCCGAGGTTTATGACTACGTCGTCGTCGGCGCCGGATCTGCCGGGTGCCCGCTCGTCGCGCGCCTGCTCTCGGAGCCGGGCGTCACGGTGCTGCTCGTCGAGGCGGGCGGCAGCAACGAGCGCGAGGACATTCGCGATTTCACGCAATGGTGGAAGCTCACGCAGCCGGACTCCGGCGTCGATTGGGGTTATGAGTCCGAACCGCAGCCCGAGCTCTTGAACAGGGCGCAGTCCTACTCTGCGGGCAAGGTGCTCGGAGGATCGAGCTCGATCAACGGGATGGTCTGGGTGCGCGGCCATGAAGACGATTTCGATGGCTGGGCTGCCCAGGGGTGCACGGGCTGGGGCTATGAGAGCGTGCTGCCGTCGTTCATGGCGCTGGAGACCTACCTGGCCGGCGACCCCGCCTACCGCGGCACCATGGGCCCGATCGTCCCGACCGCGGAGCTCACCTCGAAAAATGAGCTCTCCAAGGGCGTGCTCGATGCCGTCGTGAAGCTCGGGTATCCGCTGAACCAGGATTACAATGGCGCCTCGCCCTACGGGGTCGCGTTTACGCAGCTCAACGTCGACGCGAAAACGGGGGCTCGACAGGACGCATTCACGAAGTTCGTAAAACCGCTCCTCTCGAATCTCCACCTGACGATCAAGACGCTGGCGCGCGTCAAGCGCATCACGTTCGATGCAAACCGCAAGGTCGACAAGGTCCTCATCGACGTGAAGGGCGCCGAGATCGCCGTCCGGGCGAGGCGGGACGTCGTGCTCTGCACGGGCACGGTCAACACGCCCCAGCTCCTCATGCTCTCGGGAATCGGGAGCGCCGCCGAGCTCGCAATGCTCGGGATCGAGCACGTCGCCGACGTGCCCGGCGTCGGGCAGAACCTGCAAGATCACCTGGCCTCGGTGGTCGTCAAGAAGCTCAGAATGCCGAGCCCGCCGAGCCACATCACGACCATGGACGTGTCGATGTTCACGAACGGAGCGCCCGGCGCCGTGAACGGTCCGCCTCGGTTCGAGGTCCAGTCGTATTATATGCGCCACGGCTGGGCCGACTATCCCTCGGAGGCGCTCGCGCTCGGCTGCATCAACCTTCACCCCACGAGCCGTGGCCAGGTGAAGCTGCGCTCGGCCGATCCTCGCGAGGCGCCCCTCATCGAGCCGAATTTCCTGAGCACAGCGGAGGACTGGGCCACGCAACTCGAGGGCTACAAGATGATCCGCCAGATCATCAATGCCCCGGAGCTCCTCACCTGGGTCGAGGACGTCGAGCACACGCCGGGGCCGACCGTGGTCACGGACGATCAGCTCAGGGAGGCGCTCCGCAAATACTCCGAGGTCGATTTTCACCCGGTCGGCACGTGCAAGATGGGCGTCGATCCGAGCGCGGTGGTCGACCCGGAGCTCCGCGTGCGTGGCGTGACCGGCCTGCGCGTCGCGGGCGCGGCGATCATGCCGACCATCGTGTCTGGCAATACGAACGCGGCCTCGATGATGATTGGAGACCGCTGCGCGCGGCTGATGCTCGGCAAAGGCTAGGCGCTCGGCCAGCGGCGCCCCGAGGACCCCGCTGCCTCGACCGCGCCAATCGGCTCGCGGCGGTTGACATCCGAAGGCGTCTCCATGTCCTATCCGCGGTCATGAAGCGATAGGTTTGCAGCGCGGCCGAGCCCGCGGGATAGGAGATTGTCGATGACTTCCACACGGATCCGTCTTCCTTTTTTGGCTGCATTGGCGTGGGACTCGAAGCGCAACCAGCTGGTGAGCCTCGGCTTCGGCGACGGGTGGGGCTACGGCAACTTCCCCACCTTGAACGCGTACACGATCGACGCGACCGGGACGACCGCCACACCGCTCACCTTCAACCCCTCCCCGGGGCTGACGCAATTCCTCGACGACAAGCCGGTCAACGCGTCATTCGAGTACGACCCCGATAACGATCGGTTCCTGTACTTCGACGCGCGCCACGACGGCGACCACGGCGCGCCCGACGACGGCGGGCGCATCTTCGTCATCAAGCCCAACGCAACCTCGACCTGGGACATCGAGATTCTCCCGCTCGGCCCGGGCACGAAAAACCCGCCGCAGGCGATTGACGCCGGCATCTACAGCCGGTTCCGCTACGTCCCCGCGCTCAAAGGCTTCGTCTATCTCCAGTCGGCGTGGTACGAGTCGCCTGATCTCTACTTCATCCGGACCGCGGAGTAAGCGCCGGCGCGAATTCGACGAGGGTCGCGCCCATCCCCGGCGCGTAGCGCGCTTCCCCTATGGCGGGCGAGCTTCCTTCGATGATCACCGGAGCCGTCGTGGACTCCTCGCCCAAGGTCAGCCGAGCCGAGGAACGGCTCTAACGATCGCTCGGCACGTAGCCCGCTCACACCCCCTGTAACATCCCCTGTTACAGGTACACCTGAGGAACACCCCGCGGCTCCCCCTCCAGCCGTCTGGCGTCGACGGCGGCCCCTCGGACCGCCCTGAAATGGCGGTTCATCTCGGAAGTTTCCGCGCCGAGCCGTGGCGTGGCGACCTGGCACGCTCGCTGCAGTAGACGCCCCCCGTTCGTTCCACACCCGATCAGAAAACCCCCAGCAGGAAAAATTCCGATGCGCGACGACGTCAACGACATCCGTACCAAGGTCCAGGCGCTGATGGCCCAGGCCCAGGCCGATCTCGCCACCATGGTCTCTTACCAATCGGTCTTCTCGCCGCCGGACAACCCGCCCGCGGATTGCAACAAGATGGTCGTCTGGCTGGCGCAGGCCTTCACCACGGCGGGCTTCACCAATATCAGCGTCCACGTCACCTCCGACAAATCCAAAACGGTGACCGGTTTCAAGCAGGGGCCCCCGGGCGCTCCCACCGTGCTCTTGTACTTCCACCACGACGTGCAGCCCGTGCCGAACAAGGCGGACTGGAACACCGACCCGTGGACGCTGACCCCGAAGAACGACGGCCGCTGGTACGGGCGCGGCGCGGCCGATTGCAAGGGCAACATCGCGGTGCACCTCACGGCCATTCGCGCGCTCGGCGACAACCTCCCGGTGAGCCTCAAGATCGTCGGCGAGGGCTCCGAGGAGCAGGGCACCGGCGGGCTCGAGAACTTCGTCGCCGACCCGAGCAACCATGACCTGCTCGCGGCCGACGCCATCCTGGTGGGGGACGCGGGCAATTTCGCGGACGGGACGCCGACCCTGACCACGTCGCTGCGCGGCATCGCGAACGTGATCGTCGCCGTCGATACCCTCGAGGGTCCCATGCATTCGGGTCAATTCGGAGGCCCCTCCCCCGACGCCCTCGCCGCGCTCATCTCCATGCTGGCCACCCTGCGCGATTCCCAGGGCAACACCACGGTGCGCGGGCTCGACAACAGCATGACCTGGTCGGGGGCACAATACCCGGCGGATCAATTCCGCACGGATGCGCGCGTCCTCGATGGCGTGGATCTGCTCGGCAACGGCACCGTGTCGGACATGCTCTGGGCGCGGTTCGCGGTGACCGTCTGCGGAATCGATTGCCCGTCCGTGGACGATGCCACCCCGGCCGTGCAGGCCCACGCGCGGGCGCTCGTCAGCCTGCGCGTCCCGCCCGGCGTCACAGCGGAGGCGGCGCAGCAAGCCTTGATCAATCACTTGAAGTCGGTCGCGCCCTGGAACGTGAGGGTCACCCTGACCCCGTCCGCGAGCGGCGAGCCCTTCCGCACGTCGACCACGGGGCCGGGCTACAATGCAATGGTCGCCGCCATGGGCGCCGCCTACAACAAAGAGGTCGTCGCCATGGGCCAGGGCGCCTCCATTCCGCTGTGCAACGTCTTCCAGACCTCCTTCCCCAAGGCGGAGATCATGCTCTTCGGCGTCGAGGAGCCGAAGGCGTTGATCCACGCGCCAAACGAGAGCGTCGACCCCTCCGAGATCGAGAACATGGCCGTCTCCCTGGCGGTCTTTCTGCAGAAGTTCGCGACGGCCAAGGGCTCCTGAGCGACCCCGGCTCCCCCCATCCAGCCCCTCCAGCCTCGCGCTGAGCATCGCGGCCGCGCATCGCCCTCCCCCGGCCGTCTGCGCCAAAACCTTGCCCCAGGCAAAAACAGCTCGGGCGCGGAGGGCCGGTCCCTGGAAATTCGATAGAGCCCGTAGGTCGAGCCCGTCCTCGCGCCGCCGATGCTCGAGGACATCACGGGGCCGTAGGCGCGCCGGCGGGCGGCGGCAGCGGGCCGTCGGACTGGCATTGCTCGAAATGCCATCGAGGCTCGGCCCCCGCCATCGACCAGAGGGTCGCGCCGCGGAGGTCGCAGCGCACGAAATTCGCTCCCTGGAACCAGCCATCGGACATATCCACGTCGCGGAGATCGCAATCCTCGAATGTCGTCTCCCGGAACAGAGCCTCGTTCATCCGGCACCCGCGCAGGTGCACGTTGCGGAACGTCGACTGCACGAACTTCGCCGCCGTGAACTGCGTGGCCTCGAAGCGCGTCTCTTCCACCGTCGCGTCGCGAAAGCCCGCCTCCACCAGGTTGCTTCGCGTGAACGTCGAGCGGCGGATCGTCGCGTACCCCAACGGTACGAAATTCATCACGGTCTCGACGAAGATGCAGCCGAGGAGCTCGATGTTGTTCATGTTCGCGGCGCCGAACCTCATTTTCAGGAAATGGCAGTCCTCGAACCGCGCCCCGGTGAGCGTCTCGTTCCTCACCGGGAAATGACTGAAGCGCATTCCTTTCACTTGAATGCGACCCGGAGAATCATCGATACGCGCGGGATCGATCGTCAGCCCCACGTCGTCCGGGTTGCGCCGGTCGCGCGCGATGGCCCATCGTCGATGCTCGAGGAGCCGGTCGTGTGTAATGACGTCTTCCCAGTTACTGTTCACAAATCGAAGCTTCGCCCGAGATCCGGATCTCGACAAGCTGCTCCAAGACACTGGGTTCACTAGGAGCCGCCGCGCCGGGGCTCTGCCCCGGACCCCGCGGGGGCTCTTCGCCCCTCGACCCGAACCAGGGCCAGCCCTGGACCTCTGGGCATCGACTGCGCGAAGCGCAGTCGATGCGGGGAAAGTTTTTCAAGCTGTCCGCCCCCCTCTTTGCGGGGCCAGCCCTGGACCTTTGTGGGAAGAACTGCGCGATGCGCAGTTCTTCCCACAGGCCGCCGCTGCTACCACGTCGCCCGTTGAACCGTCCGCGCGGCTGTCTTGGTTGGCAGGGTCGGTTGCGGTCTTGACCTGGCCCGTTCGATGAACTGCGCATCGCGCAGTTCATCGACCCTGGGTCCAGCGCTTGCGCTGGTCCGGGCCCAGGGGCGGATAGCCCCGGTGGGGCCTGGGGCAAAGCCCCAGCGAAGCGCCTCCCACGAGACCCATGCTCAGCCCCGGCCACCGAGAGCGCGTTCCGAGGGCACAGAAATGGCGGCGTCCCCCGTCCCCGTGGAGCCGATTCCGTCCGGTGTTGCAGCGCGGAACCGCGCCGTGCAAGGGGCCCCCTGCCCGGTGCCAGCCCGTTCGCAAGATGATAAAATGGTGCGATGAAGCGACGTTCAAGGGCTCCTTGGGGTTCTGATCTGCCCGCATTCGCCGAACGCGCAGCCATCTCGCGCCGAGATCTCCTCAAAGGCATCGGTGCATCGTCGCTCCACGCGATCGGCGCGCGATCTCTCGCCGGTTGCAGCGTGAACGAAACGATCTCGCCGCTCCCCGAGGTTTATGATTACGTCGTCGTCGGCGCCGGATCTGCCGGGTGCCCGCTCGTCGCGCGCCTGCTCTCGGAGCCGGGCGTCACGGTGCTGCTCGTCGAGGCGGGCGGCAGCAACGAGCGCGAGGACATTCGCAATTTCACGCAATCGTGGAAGCTCACGCAGCCGGACTCCGGCGTCGATTGGGGTTATGCGTCCGAACCGCAGCCCGAGCTCTTGGACAGGGCGCTGTCCTACTCCGCGGGCAAGGTGCTCGGAGGATCGAGCTCGATCAACGGGATGGTCTGGGTGCGCGGCCATGAAGACGATTTCGATGGCTGGGCTGCCCAGGGGTGCACGGGCTGGGGCTACGAGAGCGTGCTGCCGTCGTTCATGGCGCTGGAGACCTACCTGGCCGGCGACCCCGCCTACCACGGCACCATGGGCCCGATCGTCCCGACCGCGGAGCTCACCTCGAAAAATGAGCTCTCCAAGGGCGTGCTCGATGCCGTCATGAAGCTCGGGTATCCGCTGAACCAGGATTACAACGGCGCCTCGCCCTACGGGGTCGCGTTCACGCAGCTCAACGTCGACGCAAAAACGGGGGCTCGACAGGACGCATTCACGAAATTCGTAAAACCGCTCCTCTCGAATCCCAACCTGACGCTCAAGACGCTGGCGCGCGTCAAGCGCATCACGTTCGATGCAAACCGCAAGGTCGACAAGGTCCTCATCGACGTGAATGGCGCCGAGATCGCCGTCCGGGCAAGGCGGGACGTCGTGCTCTGCACGGGCACGGTCAACACGCCCCAGCTCCTCATGCTCTCGGGAATCGGGAGCGCCGCCGAGCTCGCAATGCTCGGGATCGAGCACGTCGCCGACGTGCCCGGCGTCGGGCAGAACCTGCAAGATCACCTGGCCTCGGTGGTCGTCAAGAAGCTCAGAATGCCGAGCCCGCCGAGCCACATCACGACCATGGACGTGTCGATGTTCACGAACGGAGCGCCCGGCGCCGTGAACGGTCCGCCTCGGTTCGAGGTCCAGTCGTATCATATGCGCCACGGCTGGGCCGACTATCCCTCGGAGGCGCTCGCGCTCGGCTGCATCAACCTTCACCCCACGAGCCGTGGCCAGGTGAAGCTGCGCTCGGCCAATCCTCGCGAGGCGCCCCTCATCGAGCCGAATTTCCTGAGCACAGCGGAGGACTGGGCCACGCAACTCGAGGGCTACAAGATGATCCGCCAGATCATCAATGCCCCAGAGCTCCTCACCTGGGTCGAGGACGTCGAGCACACGCCAGGGCCGACCGTGGTCACGGACGATCAGCTCAGGGAGGCGCTCCGCAAATACTCCGAGGTCGATTTTCACCCGGTCGGCACGTGCAAGATGGGCGTCGATCCGAGCGCAGTGGTAGACCCGGAGCTCCGCGTGCGTGGCGTGACCGGCCTGCGCGTCGCGGGCGCGGCAATCATGCCGACCATCGTGTCCGGCAACACGAACGCGGCCTCGATGATGATCGGAGACCGCTGCGCGCGGCTGATGCTCGGCAAAGGGTAGGCAGCGGCCGACGATGGTCCCGCCAGGAGCCGCCGCGCCGGGGCGCTGCCCCGGGCCCCGCGGGGGCTGTCCGCCCCTCGACCCGGACCAGGGCCAGCCCTGGACCGGTGATGGAAGAACTGCGCGATGCGCAGTTCTTCCACAAGCCGGTGGCAAGACCAGAGGCAGCGTTGCCGGTGCAAGCCGTTCTGGTTGGCAGAGAGCGCGAGGCTCTCTCGAGGCCGCCTGGGGCTGGCGCCGGGAATGTTGCGTGGGGGGCGGTCACGCATCGGGGTGCCTCCGAAAGGGCGGATTCGTGTTCTGGAACGCTGGGCGACGTCTCGAAGCGGGTGGGAGGCGTCTCGAAGGAGGTTCGGCGCGTCTCGAAACGGCTGGGAGGCGTCTCGAAGGAGGTTCGGCGCGTCGATGTACGGCGAAGCGGCGCCCTCGAAGAAGGTTCGGGGCGCCGATGTACGGCGAAGCGGCGCCTCGAAGGAGGTTCGGCGCGTCGATGTACGGCGGGGAGGCGTGCCAAGGCGAGGCGCGGCGGCGTCGAGGTAGGCGTGAAGCGCGCCAAGGCAGAGGTGGCGCGCGTCAAGGCAAGGCGCGGGGATGGACAAGGGAACGGATCGAGGAGGCGAGGCAGCGGCGCGGGGATGCGAGGTAAGGACAGGGGCGCGTCAAGGTGACTTCAGACCGGGACCTCGGGTGACACTTCCTCGCCGCTGGGGATGTCGACCGACTCTCCGCGAGCAATCGGGTTGTCCCCATGGCACGCTGCGCGCGTGCGGACGACGACAGCAGCGCTCGGCATCATCCTCAGCGCGTGCAGCGGAGCACGCGCGGTGCCACGGGAGACGGTCAATCCCGCGAGTGATCCCGCGCTCGCGTCGGTGCAAGCGGAAGGCGTCGAGGGGGTGCGGCGCCAGATGTGGTGGCTCTACGCGGACGACACCGTGCTCTACCGCGGGACCATCGACGCGCGGAACGACCTCGGCGCGATCCCCGACCGGGAGGACGAGGTGGTCTCGGGCTCGATGGTGGGACGCCTCGATCGCCAGCCGATCCCGTCGGTGCTGGGTCCGGCGGTGGCGATCCGTCTCGTGCGCGACGGCGACGATCGCGGCGCGCTGCTCCTGTGGCAGCCATCGAGCGACGCGACGATCACCGGAATCGTCGGCCCGTTCGATCGCACGGACGGCGTGGGCCTCGACGGAACGCGCTGCACGGGCTGCGTGACGCCGTTCGCCGCGGCGCCGTCGTCGATCCACGTGGACGCGCCGGCGACGGGCGCGTGGGGCGACGGCACCGCGGCGCACGCGTGGGCGCGCGGAGAGCTCGCGCGGATCACACGGGGCGCTCTGCGAGCGCCGGAGCTCGCGGCGCTGATCGAGACCGAGACAGGCATCGAGGCCGAGGCGCACGACGGCGCCGTATCGCTCCCGCTCGATGGCGTGCTGTCGCGCGCGCTCGCGCTCGATCCCCCACCGGCCGAGGGCCACACGGCCTGCGCCGAGAGGCGCGCGTGGACCGCGGTGGGCACGATTGCGCTGCCCGACCTGACGGTGCAGGTGACGGACGTCGAGCTCGGCCCCTCGCGCGCGGAGTGCTGCATCCCGGTGCACGTGCCGTGCAGCGGGCCGAGGTGCGTGCCGGTGCCCGGGCGTTGATGAATTTTGCGTCGCCAAAACCCAATCAGCAAGGAGGTGAGGAAATCATGGTGGACATCCTTCACAGAATCGGCATCAAGGCGCCTGTCGCGCGTGTCGCCGAGGCCCTATCGACCGTCGCTGGCGTGGCGGGTTGGTGGGCCCAAGACACGACCGGGACCTCCGGGCTCGGGGGTTCGATGACCGCGCGCTTCACCGATTCGGCCGGGAAGGAGATCGGCAAGATTGCCTTCGACGTCACGAAGGTGGATCCGAACACGACGGTGCACTGGCGCTTCACGGACGGGCCGCCGGAATGGATCGGCACCGACTTGACCTTCGACCTGTCCCAGCAGGGCGAGTACACGATTCTGGTGTTCGGCCACCGGAACTGGCGCGAAGCGGTCGAATTCACCGCCCATTGCAGCATGAAGTGGGCAACGTTCCTCTTGAGTCTCCGGGCGCTGGCAGAAACCGGTCGGGGCACGCCGTCTCCCGACGACCTCAAGATCGACAACTGGAACTAGGAGCACGTCATGCGACCCCTTCGGTATTCCATCAATGTCACGTTGGACGGGTGCTACGATCATCGTGCAGGCTCCACGGACGAAGAGATGCATCGTCACGCGACCGAGACCCTCGCGCAGGCCGATGCCCTCCTTTTTGGCCGGGTCATCTACGAAATGATGGAGGCCGCGTGGCGGCCGCCGGCGGAGACGGGCGTGAGGCCTGATTGGATGACCGATTGGATGGAACCCTTCGCCCGGACGGTCCACGCGGCAAAGAAGTACGTCGTGTCGAGCACCCTCGACCGGGTCGATTGGAACGCGGAGCTCCTGCGCGGGGATCTGGGGAAGGCCGTTCAGCAGCTCAAGCAGGAGTCGGGCAAGGGACTGTACGTGGCGGGCGTGAAGCTCCCGCTGGCGTTGGCAGAGCTCGGATTGATCGATGAATACGAGTTCATCGTGCAGCCCAGGCTCGCCGGCCATGGGCCGACGTTGTTCGCGGGGCTCTCCAAGCATGTCGACCTGAAGCTCGTGGGCCGGCTGGAGTTCCGCTCGGGGGCGGTGGCGCTGCGATATGAGCCGAAAAAGTAGATCGCCGAGGCGTAGGTAGACTGCACCATGATCTCTCCATGGACGAAGGCTGCGTTCACGGCCTCGATCGGCGTGGTCGCGGCGTGTCGCGGCGCGGCGCCGTCGCCGTCGAGCATCCCGTCGCCGTCGAGCATCCCGTCGCCGTCGAGCATCCCGTCGCCACGAGCGAGCGCTGCCCCGAGCCCGCCCGACGGGGACGCTCCTCGGGCCCCCTCGAGCGACGGAACGTGTAACACCGAAGCGCCGAAGGTCGACGCGGCGTTCACGCCGGTCACGCTCCGCTTCGAGAAGCGCCCCGATGGAACGACCACGGTCGAACCCGAGGTCGCGAGGCGATTCCCGGCGATCAGCGACGATGGTCGAAGCATCGCCATTCTCGACGAGCGATGGACCATCGAGGAAGAAAGCAGCCTGCACCTCGCCATCCTCGACGTCCGAACGAACAAGCAGGCCGTGTTCACGCTCTCGGCCCAGTCGGCACGGGCCACCCGTCGCCCGCAGGCGCAGCGAGCCTTGGACAAGAGCCGCTGGCAATCGCTGATCCCGGGAAAGATCGGCGGCAAAGACTGCGGCCCTTCCGAGGTCGCCGTCGATCCACACGCGCTGCGTTTCAACGCGGTCGCGTTCCAGTTCGTGGGCGAGGGCGACGAGGTCGAGCTCTTGCGGCGCACGCGCTCCGGAGACGCCAAGCTGCCGCTCGTCACGCAAGGGCTCCCGGGGACGATGGGCTCTGCGGCTGTGCCGACGCGAGACGTAGGCGGGTCCTGTGGGGCCTGGGATCACCTGGAGGCGGGCTGGGTGTCTCAGGACGGCAGGGTCTACGTGTTCAAGCTCGGCGCGAACCTCGGTGGCCGATGCGGTCCCGCGCCCACGCCCGTCGAGTATTGCTCCTGGGTGTCGCAATGAAGAAGTCCGTTGCAGCCCGCAAACCCTGACGCCTACGTCGGATCTCTGGGTGGCAACGCGCCACCGTGGAGAAGTTGCGGGCTGCCGGTAGGGGAGACGCATGTTCGATCACGTCGTATTCGGAGTCAGTGACTATGCCGCGAGCAAGGCATTTTTCCTCGAGGCACTCGAACCCCTCGGCGTAGCCATTGTCTCGGAGGGGCCGCTTGGCGTCGAGCTTTGTCGCCCCGGCAGCAATGCTTCGCTGTGCATCCGCCGAATCGAGGAGAAGACAACGCATCTCCACTTGGCCTTCACGGCCGAGAATCGCAAGCAAGTCGAAGACTTCTACCGCGCGGCTCTCGAGGCTGGGGGCAAAGACAATGGTGCGCCTGGTCTGCGCCCTCAGTATCACGCGAACTACTATGCAGCTTTCGTCCTTGGTCCGGACGGGCACAACATCGAAGTGGTTTGCCACGAACCCGAGGCCTGACCCTTCGTTGCACCCCTCGATGCGGCGGCAGGCGCTCCTACACGCAGGGCGGGTGACGCTGGAGAACGGGCTGCGGGTGGTGCTGTGGCGCGCCGCTCCTCGGCCTCGATCCCCCTCACCGCGCATGGAGTCCGAGATACCGTGGGAGGGTCTTCCGCTCCATCCATCACGTTTTCCGCGCGAGCCCCTCGAGATAACGCGCCAGCAAATCGGGCAGACCCGCGCTCTCTTCCGATCCGAACGCGCAATGCGAGTCCGTCCGGTAAAGCGGGCTTTCCATGATGTCCGGGCCGAGCCCGCGCGCGACGCCGGCGAGCCCATGAATCCAGAACGCGCCCTTCCGCCTCCCGCGGTGCTTCCACCACGCGAAGAGAGCGTATTTTTCAATGACGGCCACGAGCGAGGAGCGGGCGAGGAGCTCCATCACCTCGGCGCGATCCGCGTTGAGCAGGACCGTGGGCGCCCCCGTGACGTCGACGCCGGAAAGCGCCTCCCGGCCGTCGATCAAGGTGATTTCGTGCGCCGTGGAGCGGGCCCGGAGGCCCTCCGCGAACGCCTTCACCGGCTCGCCCGGGGAGCCGCGCGAGACGACGTGGACCAGCCGCAGCTCGCTTACTTCCACGGCTTCACCTCGATGAGCAAATCGTACCCGATCAGCATCGTGTCCGTGCGAGCGCGCTCGTAGCGCAGGAGGACCGCATCGTGCTTGCCCCGGAGGATCGCCGGATCCCCGGCCATGCGCTCGTAATGGATCATGAGATCGCCGATGGGGCGGCGCTCGGCGCGGGCGGCGTCGACGCGCGCCGCGACGACCCGGTGCCCGGATTGCGTGATCGGGGTCTCCGCATATTTGAAAGAATGTGTTTCCATCGCGAGCTCGCCGAGCGGTTTGCCGGGGTGACGTGCGGCGAGCCAGTCGAGGTGCACGATGGACTCGACCTCGTGGATCGCGCAGAGCTTGAAGGCGCGCGCCTCGCCGAGCCCTATCCCGAGCTGCTTCATGGCGCGCAGCGTGACGTAGGTGTGCGTGGGGATCCCCTTGCCGGGCACGAGCGGCACGCTCACGCCATCCATCCACGCCGGGAGATCTTCGCGGAATGCATAACGGAGCTCGACGGTGCCTGAACCGAGATCGAACGCGCGCTCAAAAAAGCCGGACGTGCCGCCCGGGCCCTGGACGATGGTAGAGGCGACACGAGGCTCTTGCGCTGCCTGCGCCGGCACAGGCGCCGTCGCCGGCGGCGCCGCCACAACGGGCGGCTTTGCGTCGGCGCCGCTCCGGCCGAACCATTTGCGAAAAAAGCTCATGAGCAGCCTCCGTGCGCTGCGGAGGCGAGATGCCCGGGAGGCGCCGGGCGCGGCGCCCAGAGCGGCCATGTATACAACCGTCGTTTCGGGCATTTCTTGAGGATTCCCATACCCAAACCTCAATCTGCGCCTGGGACAAATACACCCAGATTCCCTGCCGCTCTCTCTACCATGTTTGCTGCCCGCCCGTCAACCGGAGCACCACCGCGCGGGTTATCCATTGAAAACCTTTCTCGTCGGCGTTCGATTCGACTTCCAGGTTGTCATCCCGGAACGAGGGGTGGCGCGACACGCAAGGGAGGTGTGACCCTCGGTGCGTTCCTGTCCCGGCAGGCCGCGTGGCGAGGTAGTGCCCGCTCAGGTCGCGAGATTCTTCGTCATGGCGAGAGCGTTATTGCGGCGGTGACGGAAGTAGAGCGCAGAGCCGGCGCCCAGCACGGCGAGGTTATACGCGCTCCAGAAAGCGAACTGCCAGGCCTGATAGGCCGAGGCGCTGGCGTAGCTCTTGCCATTCGGCAATTTGCATTGGTCCGACCGGTTCCGATAGCCCTTCTTGAAGGTGCCGCCGTTCGGGCAGGCGATCTCGCTTCCCGCGAGCGCGAGGCCCGTTTCCGTGACGTGCGGGAGCAGCGGTATCCCGAACCCCTGAAATACAAAGAAGACGATGGCGAGCACGACGCTCGGCGGCGACCCCGTCCGCAGCGGCGTCGGAATCGGCGCCGGCCGTCGTGCTTCGTGCGCGCCGGCGATCATCGATGCCGTATCCATCGCCGAGACCATCCCGTCGACCGGCAGGGGAGCGAAGAGGATCCGCGCGCGACCTCCGTGCACATGCATCGCGACGAAGCCGAGCGTGTGGAGATTGGAGAAAATGAGCGGCGCGGCCGCCGAACGTGCCCACGGCGCAGGATTCGGTGGAGCCGGCCGGTAGCTGTTCCCTTCCTCGACGCGGGCGTAAATGGCGAACCGCTGATCGAATCCGGGATGGCCCGTGCGCAACGGGGCTGGCGGGAACGGTCCGAAGGCCCCCTGCGCGCGGTCGGGCGCGCAGATCATCTGGTCGGGCAAGGCGGAATCCACCTCGACGAGCGTGTGCATCGGAGCGATCGGGCCAAAACCGGGCACGGTGGCGGCTCCCTGCGTCGCATTCGGAGACAGCGACGCGCGGAGCCCGTCGGCACGCTCGAGCAGGATCCCTCGTTGTGGAAGGTCGAGGGCCGTCGGCGGAACCGTCGTCCATGCACCCGCCGGTATCATTCCTCGAAAATGAATGCCGCGCCGCGCGAGCTCGGCGGCCAAGGCCGAGAATGCCGCGTGCATGCCGTTCCGAGAGAGCAGCGCAAGAACAATCGCAAGCACCGCACAAATGCCGAGGAAGAGGGGAACGAGGTAAGCCATGGGTTCGCGCGTGGAGGAGGAATGATCGCGATATTCGGTTCGCCTGCTCAACCGAGCGATTCGCGCTGGTGCAAGGGGCGCCCGGGCCGGTAATCGTAGCTGTTCGGCCAACGAAAGCCCACGACGGCGAGCGAAAGGCTCGGGGACAAGCTCCATACCTCGTGCCACCAGCCGACCGGGAGGAAAAGCGCATCGCCCGGCGCGAGCTCCACTTCGTGGACGAGCTCGGGGTGGACGCGACGAACATCGTCGCTCGTATGCGAGGCGTAGAAACCCGTCGCCGCATCCGCGACCATCGTCGCGCTGGGCGGCACCAAGGCGACACGCTTCTTGCCGAGGATCTGGCAAAAGAAGTTGTTCGTCGCGTCGTGGTGCAATTTCGTGTGCGTGCCCTCGGGACCGAGCCAGAAGGAGATGGCCCCGCGGCGCGGCGGCGGGAAGAGATCGGAGGGCAGCTCGATCTCCTCCAGCAATTGCCCGATCGCCGTGTCCTCGAAGGCTCGGTTGCGCGCGACGAGGTAGGCGTCGTCGTCGACCGCGGTCGTGACGAGGTCGAGGTAGTCCCCGAATGGCATCTTTGCCCGCAGCTCCGTGAATTCGAGGTCGGGGCGCGCGTGCTTGGTTCGACCGCGGGCGACCTCGATTTCCACGTCGGCGAACCGTCGCCGGAGGTCCTCGAACCGAAAGCGCGGGGGCCGTGGCCATTGCTCCACGAACCCTCGCACGACGAGCGGAGCATTGCCGATCCAGTGCTGACGATGAAACACGTCGGCCGGCGGGCACCGCGAGACCTCCACGAGCGCGCGAGCATCTCCCCGGACGAACTCTGGGAGCCTGCATGTCTCGCGCGCTCGGGCGCGCTCGTCGAGCGCGCGGACATAGGCCGGCGTGATCTGCGAATGGTCGAGCTCATCGAGCGCGCGGCTGACCACCGCCACGGGAAGGCCTGCCCCGGCGAGCGTCGCGACAATCTCGCGGCGCTCCATGCCACGCGCGAGGTTCAGCACGATCCAATCGAGCGCGTCGGCGGAGAGCCTATCTGCCGCTCGTCGAGGCCGCGCCGTTTCTTGCGGAGAAGGGACGCCGCGCGTCCTGAACCGAGAGAGACCGCCCATCGGCGATGGCTTACCAGGCCTCCGGCGGTTGCGGCGACATGGCGCCTGCGCCGGTCGGATTGGGTTGAGGCGGGATGGCGCCGCCTGCGCCGCCGATGCCCCCTCCGCCTGCTCCGCCTGCGCCGCCTCCCCCGCCCGGCCCCGGCTGCGGTGCAATGACGCCACCGGCACCGCCGACGCCCCCTCCCCCGCCCGGCCCCGGCTGCGGTGCAATGACGCCGCCAGCGCCTCCGCCCCCGCCCGGCCCCGTCGAGCTCGACGTCGGATCCGGAGCCTGCGGCGGAATCTCGCCACCTCCGCCCGTGGTATCCGCGCTGCACCCCGGCAAGAGCGCCGCCGTGAGCGCCGCGGCTTGCCCGGCGCGGACGAGGAGGGACGTGATCGGGAGCGGAGTCGGCCTGACGCGCTTCATTCTGGAGGACCAGATAACAGCGGTCCTGTACGGCCGTCAACAGCCGGCGCGCGGCTCACGATCGAATTCGGATCGAGGCGGTCGCGGACGGAACGGCCCGCCTGCGATCATCGCGGGCAGATCGCGCCGCTCACCCCCGCATCCGCATGGCCCCAGACTCTCGGCTCGGCCCCTCGGGCGGCGGGAGCATCACCGTGAGCGCCTCGATCGACGGCAGCGCGGACCGGACGCGCGGGGCGACCGGGAACGGCGTGAACGGACCGCTGAACCAGAGGAGCAATACGTAGACGCCGGCGAACGATTGCGCGTAGACGAACGGCTCGTCGTCGGCCAGCACGACCGTGAAGCTCGCGCCGGGTCTGTCCTTGCCGGGCGGGCGCGCTCGCAGCACGCGCGCGAACATCTCGCCCAGCGTGGAGAGCTCGCGCTGGAGCTCGAGCTCCGTCAGCCGCAACGAAGGAGCCTCCCACGCGGCGAGCCCGGTTTGGGGTCGCCTCGACAGACCGTAGCAGAGCAGGCTGCCCGAGAGATCGCAGACGATGGCGTTCATGGCCCCCACCTCGTCCTGGAGGGACACGAGGCGGCGATGAAGCTGTAGCCACGCAGGGATCTCGTCGGCAAACCGCATGGTCGCAGAGCCTACAGCCCTACCGCCCGAGGCACAAGACCCGGGCAGACTCTCGACCTCGCCCCGTGTATGCTCCGCCCCATGAACGCCCAATCTCTCCTCGATCGACTCCGTGACGACGACACGGCCGACGAAGACGAAATCGCAAAATCGGCGCTTGCCGACAATCCGGATCTTCCCGCGGAGCTCCTCGCGTGGGCCGCGCGGGCGATGAACGAGGAGGTCGCGATCGAGCGCGCAGATCCCTCCACGTTCCGCGCAGTCTCCCAGGCTGTGAAGGACCCGGACCTCAAGGGACGACTCCGCCTCGCCCAGGCCGAGCTCATGCTGATCCAGGGCGACGACCAATCCGTGCTCGAAGCTGCGATCGACGCCATCGGCTGGAACCCGGATCTCCAGAGCGCGTATGAGTTGGTTTTCTCCCAGCTCCGCGGCTCGTCCTCGCTCGACTGGACCGAGATGTTCGAGAAGGTCGAGGGGCGCGGCCGCCTCCCCAAGGACGCCCTCGCTCTCCTGCGCCACGTGATCGAGCGCGCCGAGCTCGGCGTCAAGACCGGGGAGAAGCCGTATTTCCTGACGTTCGCCCCCTCGGAAGGGGCCACGCTCGCGGACGTTCAGGCGTTCGTCGAAAAAGGCCTCTTCGCCGAGGCCCTCGCGGCCCGCCGCGGCGCCGCGGGCGAGGATTTCCCCACGGCGCGGCGGGTCCTTTTCGAGGGCTGATTCAGGGCACGAACGAGGCGAGGAAGCCTCGGGGCTTCTGCGACGGCGGAAGCGAGCCTCCCCCGAAATCGAGGAGGTTCACGTGGTTGCCGGTCATCACGACGTTGCCGCTCGGATGCACCGAGAGGTCGGACGCGGAGCCGAACCCGTAATGCCGCGTCGAGAGGTGGTTGCCACTCGAATCGAGATTCACCACGAAGACGTTCGTGTCGGACACGGTGACCGGGCCGCCGCCGAAGTCCATGGTGCCGTTCCAGGATCCAGAGAGAATCACGTTCCCGGCCTGATCGAGGTTCACGTCGCCGCCGCTCTGCAGCCCCGCGTCTCCATGACGTTTGCTGAAGACGTGGTTGCCGCTGGCATCGAGCTTGAAGAGGAAGCTGTCGGTCCTGCCCGCGGAGACGAGCGGCCCGCCCCCGAAGTCGACCGTGTTCTCGAAGCTCCCGCTGTAATAGACGTTCCCCGCCGCGTCGATCGCCTGCGGCCCGCCGCCCTCGTCCCCCGTGCCGCCGACGCGCCGGCTCCAGAGGACATTGCCGTTCGTGTCGACGTTCAAAAGGAGCAAGTCGTACTTGCCGGCGCTCACGTACGAGGTGCCGCCGATGTTCAGCGTGCCCGAGAACGTAAAACTCCCGTGGACGCTGCCCGCGCCGTCGACGACGAGGCCCATGCCGGAGTTGTTCCCAGCATTGCCGTACGAGCGGCTCCAGAGCGTGTTGCCATTCGGATCGAGCTTGACGAGGTAGACATCGCGGAACCCGGTCGAGGTCATGGGACCGGCGCCGAAATCCAGCGTGCCGTCATAGGGCCCGGAGAGGAAGATGTTGCCGGCCGCGTCCGTCACGACCGACCCGCCGAAATCGTGGCCCGTTCCGCCGAAGCGGCGACCCCAGATCAGGTTCCCCGCGCCGTCGAATTTGCCGACGTAGATGTCGTTGCCTCCGGCGCTCACCATCGGGCCCGCGCCGAGATCGATCCCGCCCTGGAACGAGCCCGTGAGGATCACGTGGCCGGCGCCATCCCTCGTGAAGCCGCTCGACGACCTCGTCCCGCTCGGGTACTGGAAGAACTTGCTCCACACGTGATGGCCGCCCGCGTCGAACTTGGCGAGGTACATGTCGTACCGCCCCAGGTTCACCAGGCTCGTGACCGGCCCGCCGCCGAGATCGACCGTCCCGTCGAACGTCCCCGTCACGTATACGTTGCAATCGCCGTCGGTCTCGACCGCGCTGCCGAACGTCTGGCCGGTGTCGCCATAGCCAAAACTCCAGTTGTGCGTGCCGGACGGCCCCGCTGAATCGGCGCAGGTCAGGCCCACGGGCACGCATTCCCCCCACGACAGGCCGTCCATCGAGCAGGGCCGGACGCCGGGGGTGCAGACGAGGCTCTGGCCCTCGCCGACGCAGCATTCTTCCTTTTCCCAGGGCAGGCAGACACACCCCTCGTTGACCTCGCCGTCGCAATCGTCGTCGACGTCGTTCGTGCAGACCTCGACCTGGGGCCGGACGTCGTCGCACTCGTACCACTCGGTCCCCGTCGCAGAGCATTCCTGGTAGCCGCCGGTGCAAATGCCGACGCCCTCGGTGCCCGGCGGGCCGTAATAACAGGGCTGCCATTCGTACGGATCGCAGATCGTGCCGCCAGGCGGGGTGAGCGACGGCGGCGCGGGCTCGGCGACCACCGGGATGCTCCTCCCCACCACGGCCGCGCTTTCGAGTGGGACAGCACCTTCGGGCCCGGACGTGAGATCCTGGCAACCCGAAAGGGGGACCAGGAAAACGAGCGTCGCGAGGCCGAGCCGGAGAGAGTCGACGGAACCGCCGGGGCAGGAATCGAGCTTCGTCATGGACACTCCTTGGAAAAGGCAACGGTCAAGAATACAAGAAAAGCGCGGACGGTTGAAGGCCCCTCCACGGGACTCCCGCTTCCCTCGCGCCATTCGCCGCTGTACCATCCCGGTCACCATGCGCCGCGTCGCCACGCTGCTTTGCATCGCAACGATCTCCACATCCGCCTGCGAGCGCGACGCGCCGTGACACGGCCGTGACATTTCCATGCGAACCTCTGCCTCGTGCTGACCGAACGCGCCGCGCGCCTCCGGGATCTCCTCCTCTTCGTGACGCTCGCGCTCCTGCCTTCGATCGCGGTCGGCGTGCTCGGCCTGCGCGCGATGGAGGGCGAGGAGGCGGCGCAGCGGCGCGAGGCCCAGAGCGCGCTCGACTTCAGCGCCGAGCGCCTCCGCCTCCGCGTCGAGAAGGCCCTCGCAGAGGCCGACGTGGCCCTCGCCGCCGCGCGCTTCGGCCCCGAGCTCCGCGACGCCGAGCGCGTCCTCGCCGGCATCGCCCCGCCCTTCGCGGCGCCCGTGCTGCTCGATCGCGACCGCGCCCTCGCCCTGCCGGCCGCGCCCCCCGCGAGCGCCGGCCCGCCGGCCTCGGCCGATCATTGCAACACCCTCGCCGCCACGTTCACCACCACGAAAAACTCCGACAAGCGCGAGGCCGCCCGCAAGGAGCTGCTCGACGTTTGTCCGGACATCCGCGGCGCCGGCGGACGGTACCTCTATCCCGTCGTCGCGCTCTCCCATCTTTCGGAGAGCGAGGCCCCGGCGCTCGTCTCCTGGATCGAGGGCCACGCGAGCTCGCTCTCGCCCGGGGAGCGCGAGGCGGCGCGGGAAGAGATCACGACGGCGGTCGCCCTCGGCGAACCCTTGCGGACCCGGGCGCTCCTCGCATTGAAGGGTTCTCCCTCGACGCGCGGCCGCATCCTCGAAGCTTTGCGCAGCGAGGAGGCCACGGCGGCCCTGCGCGGCGGCCCCGATCGCGCCGGCATGCTGCGGTTTCGCGCCCCGGGCGCCATCTTCGTCCTCCGCGCGCTCGACGACGGCCGGCTCGCGGGCCTCGTCGTGCACGGCGAATCCCTCGCCGCCTCCCTCGACGCGGGGTTCCCTGCCATGCAGCCAGGAGAGCGCGCCCTCTTTGCTCCCACGGTATCGTCGTTCGGCGACCTCCGCGGAACGACGCTCCTCTCGCCTGGCCTCGCCATGCACGTCGTCCCCGCCGATCGCACGGCGATCGATCGACGCGCCGCGCAGAGCCGCCGCGTCCTCGCCGCCATCGGCGGGGGCGCGGTCGTCGTCTCGCTCGGCCTCCTTGCCTTGTTATGGGCGCGCATGCGCGCGGCCCGACGCACGAGCGAGCTGCGTGTCGATTTCGTCTCGGCCGTCTCGCACGAGCTCCGCACCCCGGTCTCCTCCGTACGAATGCTCGCCGAGCTGCTCGAAAGCGGACGCGTCGAGCCCGACGAGCAGCACGAGGTCTTCGAGGCGCTCGCGCGCGAATCGAAGCGGCTCGGCGACACGGTCGAGCGGATGCTCTCGCTCGGCCGCATGGCCAAGGGCCGGCTCGCCGCGGTGCGCGCCGAGGCCGATCTCGCGGACGTCGCGAACGAGGCCATCGTCGCCTTCGAGGAGCGCTTCCCCGATGTCCCCGCGATCGAGCGCGCCATTGACGCCCCGGCCTCCGCGCACGTCGATCCGGGGCTCGTCCGCCTCGCCCTCGACAACCTGCTCGACAATGCGCGCAAATACGCGCCCGCTGGGGCGCCTTATCGCGTCGTCGTGCGTCACACGGACGAGGACATCACGATCCGCGTCGAGGACCGGGGCCCGGGCATCTCGCGGCGCGATCAGAAGCGCATCTTCGAGCCGTTCGAGCGGCTCGACGACAAATTGAGCCGGGAGACCGAGGGCAGCGGCCTCGGCCTCTCGCTGGTCCGGCACGTGATGCGCGCGCACGGCGGGACGGCGCGCGTGGAGAGCGAGCCCGGCCGCGGCGCGGCGTTCATTCTGGTTTTTCCCGGGAGGAAAACATGACCACGAGACACACCGCGGGGCGGCAGGAGACCATTCTCCTCGTCGAGGACGACCTCGGCTTGCGCCTCGCCATGACGAAGACCCTGCGATCCGAGGGGTTCCGCGTCGAGGTCGCGGGCACCGGCAAGGACGGCCTCGAGGCCGCGCTCGCGCAAAAACCCGACCTCGTCCTGCTCGACGTGATGCTCCCTGGGATGAACGGGTTCGAGGTCTGTCAGCGCCTCCGCGAGGCGGACCCCGAGGTCCCCATTCTCATGGTCACGGCCAAGGGCGAGGAGCCCGACAAGGTCCGGGGCCTGCGGCTCGGCGCCGATGATTACATTGTAAAGCCGTTCGGCGTGGCCGAGCTCTGCGCGCGCATCGACGCGGCCCTCCGGCGGCGCAGGCGCGTCGATGCGGAGACCGAGGTCCTCCAGATCGGCGACGTCACCGCCGATTTCCGCGCCCACACGCTGAGCCGCAGAGGCCAGCCGATCGAGACGACCGCGCTCGAAATGCGCCTGCTCCGGTACTTCCTGCGCCACGAGGGCACGCTGCTTCCCCGGCAACGCATCCTCGATGCCGTCTGGGGCGCCGACTACTTCGGCACCGATCGCACCGTCGACAACTTCATCAACCGCCTCCGCGCCAAGATCGAGGACGACCCGAAGAACCCTCGCCACCTCGTCACCGTGCGCGGCGCGGGGTACCGCTTCACCCGCACCCCGAGCGCGGGCGGCGACTGACGTCCGCGCCCGGTGACCGAACGGTGACATGGCGGAGAAATTTCGTACAGGAACACGCCGCATAGTGGTCTCCAGACGGCGCCGCGATGGCAGCCATAACGGAGGATCCAATCATGATGAAGCAATTCGGCCGTGGTTTTGTTCTGGTTTCGACGTTCGTGCTCGGTTGCGCGGGGGAGAGCCCCGAGGGCACCGAGGCGCCGGCCATTCAGGCGGCGCCGGCCGGCGAGGCGTCGGTCGCGCTTCGTATCGAGCGGGTCGCGCGCGCGCTCGACCGCGGCGAGGATCCGAAGCAGGCGCTCGTCGAGATCGATACGGCGCTCGCGCATCCTGCCGCCACCGTGACCGAGCGCGACGAGGCCGCGCTCGTGCGCAGCCGCGCGCTCGAAGCGACGGGCGACGCGGAGGGCGCGATCACGGCCGTCGAGAACCTCCTCGCCACGCATGCGGGCGATCGCGAATGGGCACTGTCCTCCGAGGCCGAAAAACGCCTCCGCAAGCTGCTCACGGGCAGCGAGGACACGCCGAAGCGCCGCCTCACCCCGGCCGAGCCTCCGGTCTCGATCTTCGCGGGCGCCCTCGCGAAGTTTTTCTCGCCGGACGCGGGCGGCCGATATCGCGTGCGGGTGCTCGCGTTCGGCGGCGACCGCAATTTTTCGAGTGATCGGATCGGCACGTTCAACGTGGGTGGCGCGATTCGCGCCGAAAAAGAGAAGACGTGCCCGACGTGCGAGGTGAGCGTCGACAGCGCCACGAACCGCGAGACCTCGTGGATCGGCATCGTCCGCGCCCGCGCCGAGCTCGCCTCCGCGCTCGTCGTTTATTATTACGATCTCGAAGGAGGCGAGATCCCCGCGCGGTACGACGCCGAGCTGCCGCTGCCGACGGCCGAGATCAAGGCCATGCTCGGGAAGGGCAAGGGCCTCGTGGCCGCGAAGAAGCGCTCTGGCGCGCCGCCCGTGATCCTCATCGCTGCGCCGCGCTTCGCCCAGCTCGACAATGTCGAGACCACGCTCGCCGGCATGGACGAGCTGCCGCTCGAGGCCACGAGCGTCGAGGTCCCGGAGTCGCTCGAAGCCGAGGAGATCCAGGCCGTCGTGCGTAGCCACTTCGGCGCGTTCCGGGGTTGCTACGAGGCGGTCCTCCAGACGAATCCGGCGGCGCAGGGTCGCATCTCGCTCGATTTCAAGGTGGACACCGACGGGCACGTGGTGAGCATGAAGGCCACCGCGGATTCGCCCGCGATCCAGTCAATGGAGACGTGCATGCGTGACGCCGGCCAGACGCTCGTGTTCCCCGCGGCGACCAAGGAGACCACGGTCGTGTATCCGGTCCTCTTCACGCCCGGCTGAAGGGCCCCCGCCCCCGCGATTCGCGAGAGATCGCCGGAGATCACGGCTCGCGCGTCACGCGAGCGCCGGGGACGCGGAGGCGTGCACGGGCGGCCTCCGCGCCCGGAAGGATTGGACCTCCTCGATTTGCGCGCAAAGCCGGAAGAGGCGCGCATCCTCGCCGAAACGCGCCGTGAGCATGGTCCCGATGGGCAAACCCTCCGCATTCCAGTGGAGCGGCACGCTCGCCGAGGGCTGCCCCGTCACGTTGAAGACCGGCGTGAACGGGGAAAACGCATAGGCGCGCTCCACGGCCATGTCGAGCAAGCGCGGCAGCCGCAAGAGCTCCGGACGATCGAGCCGCGCCACGAGCTCCTGCATACCCTCCTCCAGGCCCTTCGCGAGCAGCGTCCCGTGCGGCACGGGCGGCCTGCCGATCGTCGGCGTCAGCAGGATATCGTAGTCCTGGAAAAACCCGGCGACCGCGCGCTGCACCTCGAAGAGTTTTTTCCGATGATAGACGAACGTCCCCGCGTCCGTGCTCCGGCCGACGAGGTTCAAGAGCCACGTCGTCCGCTCCACGTCCTCGCGCTTCGCCGGGCGGCCGAGGAAGGCCTCCGCCGCGCGGATCTCGGCGGCGACGAGCGCGCTGAAATGCAGGAAAAACCCCTTCGCGAACTCACGCGCGTCGAAGCGCGGGCGCGCCGGCTCCACGTGATGGCCGAGCTTTTCGAGGAGCTTTGCCGTCTCCTCGACGGCGCGCCGGTTGTCCGCGTGCGGGTCCGCGCCGTGGAGGAGCGGCTCGGTCGTGAAGGCAATGCGGAGTTTTTCCGGGGGCGCGCCGAGCGCCTCCAGGAAACCGTGGTACGGCGCGGGCGCGTGGTACATCGCGGTCGACTCGGGACCAGCCGTCGCGTCGAGCGCGGCCGCGCTGTCGCGCACGGTGCGGCAGAGGACGTGCTCGGTGGCGAACCCATAAAAGCTCTCGCTCACGTCGGGGCCGACCGGCGTTCGCGCGCGCGTGGGCTTGAACCCGAAGAGACCACAACACGAGGCCGGAATGCGGATCGAGCCGCCGCCGTCGCCGCCGTGCGCCATGGGCACGATGCCCGCCGCGACGGCCGCCGCCGCGCCGCCGCTCGATCCGCCGGGCGAGTAGCCGAGACGCCAGGGGTTGTGCGTGGGGCCATAAAGCTCGGGCTCCGTCGTCGGCAGGATGCCGAACTCCGGGGAGTTCGTCTTGCCGAACACGACGAGGCCGGCGCGCAAAAATCGCTCGGTGAGCTCGGCGTGATGGGCAGGGACGTTGCCGCGATAAAGGCGGCTCGCGGCCTGGAGCGGCACGCCTGCATAAGCGCAGGCCATGTCCTTCATGAGGAAAGGCACGCCGCGGAACGGGCCGTCCGGCAGCTCGCCGCGCGCCCGCTCACGCGCGATGACGTGCATGCCGATCACGATCGCGTTGAGCCGCCCGTTCACGCGTTCGGCGCGCGTGATCGCCTCCTCGAGCAGCTCGGCGGGGCTCACCTCGCCCTTCTTCACGAGCGCGGCGAGGCCCACAGCGTCGTGGTCGTCGTATTCCTTGAAGCTCACCCTCGTTTACCTACCAGATCGCGCGCGCTCGACTCAACGACGAAGGCACCCCCGACGCGCATCCGTTGCGCCGACGCGCGCGCCTTGCGCGCCGCGCTGGGCCGCGTCCCTCACAAACGGATGAAAGCCCGGGCCGTTTGGTGTATGTAGGGCGACGAGCGAGCCCGGCACGCAAAGTGCTTGGGCCTTCCGTCGATCGAGCGAGGCACGATGAAACACGAATTTCTCTTCGGACTTCTGGTGGTGGGGGCCCTCGGCGCGGCCGGTTGTGGCACGGATTATTCGGGCACGTACAAAGGCGAGGCCACGGAGTCGGGCACGGTGAAGATCGCCGTGCCGCAGACGGCGGACGTGGCCAAGAACGAGTCGCCGCCGCGCAAGGTGCCCGACGCGACCGTGACGGTCGCGAAGGAGGGCAGCAACTACGTCGTGAAATTCGCGTCCTGCGAGATGAAGGGCGAGGCGTCCACGCCGAAGCTCATCGTCGTGAAAAACACGTGTGACGTCAAAGTGGCGAACTGGGAAGGCAAGCTCCCGCTCTCGGCGACGCTGAACTTCGACGACACGGGCGCCCTCTCGATGGAGGTCACGGGCACCACGAAGAACGAGGCGACGGTCATCTCCTACGACTGGACGTTCAAGGGCAAGAAGTAACGTTCATTCGGGACAACCGATCGGCTGCGTGGCGAGGACGACGTCGTCGATCCAGATCGTGCGCGCCTCGTCGGCCAGATAGGACTCCCACCCCAGGTAGAGCTCGGAGAAGAGCGGCGCGAGCCAGGGAGCCGCGGGAGTATCCGGGTTCGTGCAGCCGTCCCCGGTCTCCTTCACCGCGAGGCCGGGCACGCCGTATCCATCGAGGGAGAGCTGCATCGCGTTCTCCTTCCCGTCGAACTTCCATTCGAAGCACGTCCAGCGCCCGACGGGCATGACCGTGTTGTCGTTCGAATGGGCCCAGCACGCGGTGTGCGGCGCGCTCATCGGATCGTCGTAATATTCGGGCGTGTCGTAGAACGCCTGGAGCTCGCTGCCGAGGAACGCGCCCGTCTTCTCGTCGAGGACCGGATCGTTGATACCATAACGGTAATAGGCCTTGTAGGTCTGTCCGGGTACACGCCCCTGCCCCGTCACGAGCCCGATGCCCCCCGGTTGCATGGGTACGGATTCGACGAACAGCATCGCCCGGCCATACAGCACGTTGCCCTCCGGGGGGAGCACCGAGGTGTCGTCGAGCGCGAGCATCACGGTGCGGAAATCGGCGCCCATGCTGGTCGCGTTCGCCGTGACCTTCACCGCGCGCGAGCCGCTCCGGGCGTTCTCCGAGGAGACGACGACGGAACCCTGCACCTCGACCGTGCGCCACTTGCCTCCGGGTTTGTCACCCACGGCGAACGATTCGAAATCATCGCAAAGGAGCGCTGTGTCGCAGACGTTCGCGAACTGTCGTTCCTCGGCCGTGCACCCGACGGCGCCCAAGGCGGCCGTGAGGAGGATTGCGGAGAGTCTCCCGTCGTTTCGCATGCCGCTTTTTATCATGGCGGCCGGTGGGACGGCAGGGGTCAGCGACACCCCTCGGCGCGGGACCAGTCGAACGTGTCGTCCTTGAACTCACGGGTCTTGTGCGGTTTTCCTCCCATGGTCACGTCGACGGTCTGCTCGAACCGGACGTGGCGGGGTTGGAGCGTCCGCGGATCGGTCTCCGCTTCGATGCGGGTGATGCGGTGGATATTTTCAATGGGCATGTCATTCGGGAAATGAGGCCCGGCGATCGCGCGAATGATGTTCGCGAGCCCTTGCGCGGCTTTTTCGCCCGCGAGGGTCTGGGTGATCGATACGCGGACGAGCGCGTCGTCGCCCTTGGCTTTGCCGTGGTGCTCGAAGCGCAGGCGCACGGGGATCTTGTCGCCGCCGGCCGGGACCTCGTCGTCCGCCTCGACGACCTCGCCCGCCGAATTCGGCAGCGCGATCCACGTGCCGACCCACGCATTCCAGGGATCGCCCGCGGACGAGGAGAGCTGCGCCTGCATCTGCGGCGAGCGGAGCGCCTGCTCCATGAACGCGACGAGCTTCGGGCTTTTGGCGATCGCCGGCGTGGCCAGCATCCGCTCGATGACCTGATCGAGCCCGCGGGCCTCCACGTACGCGCCTTCGGCGGAAATGATCATCGGCACGGGCATGCTGAGGAGCGGGATCATCGGGGCGAGCCTCTCCTGCGCCTCGGGCGTGGTGGCGTCCTCGCCGTCGATCACGAGGAACTCGGGGTCCTCCACGCGGACCTCGATCTCGCCGTCCTTCGTGGGGCGCGCCGCGACGAAGAAGCGCATCTTCGCGCCCTTGCCCTTCTTCTCGGAGACGCGCTCGACGGGCACGCGGCAGGGCACTTTCCACCCGAACGAGAGGACACCTCCGTTTGTCGCCGAAGGTTCCGCGGCCGCGTCGGTGCTCGCCGAAGACGAAACGGAGGCGGGCGTGGTCGGCTCTTTCGTGGCCTCGGACGAGGCCCCGCAGGCAGCGGTGAACAGAAGGAGCAGCAGGGAGAGTCGCGCGCGTTGCATGAGCGCGCGCAGCATCCTTCCATTCGCCTCCCGTGCGCCAGCGATTTCTTCCGCTGCCCTCCCCGCGCTGCGCCTTGACGCACGGCAGGACGGACGAACATCATGTCGCCCGTGAACCGAGCGCCCGAGCGCGTGGAGGAGACGATCAGCGCCGCGGAGCGCCGGCGGCTCGGCGTCCATTACACGAACGAGGCGTTCATCCTCCGCACGATCCGGCCGCTTTTCCTCGACGCGCTCGAAGCGTCGCTCGCCGCGGCGCGCACGACAGCGGCGCTCCGCGCCTTCGTCGAGCGGCTCCTCGGCCTCTGCTTCCTCGATCCCTCGTGCGGCGCGGGAAATTTTCTCGTGGTCGCCTACCGAGAAATACGCAGGCTCGAAATCGAAGCCCTCGCGCGCCTCCGCGCCCGGGGCACGGTCCTGCCGCGCCGGGTGAGGCTCGATCAGTTTCACGGCATCGAGATCGACGAGCGCGCCGCGAATGCCGCACAACGCGTGCTTCAGCAGGAGGCCGCGTCCGCCGAGCACGGCGGGCTCGAATTCGTGGGGCCGCGCGACGAGCCGCGCGTCGAGGTCGGCAATGCGCTGCGGCTCGATTGGAACCGGGTCTTGCCCGCCGAGCGCGCGTCGTTCGTCCTCGGAAACCCGCCGTTCGTGGGCATGGCCTGGATGAGCCCCGCGCAGCAGGAGGATCGCCGCCTCGCGTTCGAACAACTCGACACGCGCGGGCTCGACGCCGGCAGGCTCGATTATGCCGCGGCCTTCCTCGCCCGCGCGATCGCGTACGGCGCGAGCCACCCGGTCCGATTCGCGTTCGTCACCACGAACTCGCTGACGCAGGGCGAGCAGGCGCGGTGCCTCGGCCCCCTGCTCCGCCGGTACGGGTATCGCATCGACTTCGCGCACCGGACCTTTCCCTGGGCGAGCGACGCGAAAGGCAAGGCGAACGTCCACGTGGTGGTGCTCGGTTTTTCCCGCGGAAAAACGGGCGCGCGGCGGCTCTTCGAGTACCCCGATCCGCGGGGCGAACCCGTCGAAAGGAGCGCGTCGAACATCAACGTGTATCTCGCCGACGGGCCGGACGTCGTGCTGCGGAAACGAAAAACCCCGCTCCGAGCCGGTTATCCCGCGGGCACGAAGGGCAGCCAGCCGACCGACGGCGGCCACCTCGTCGTCGAGCCCGCGGATCACGCCGCCGTGATGGCCGATCCCGTGGCTCGGCGCTACGTGCGCCGGTATCTGCAGGCGTCGGAGTTTCTCTGGGACGAGCCGCGCCATTGCCTCTGGCTCGAAGGCGTGAGCCCCGAGGAGCGCGCGGCGTCCCCGCTCCTGCGCGAGCGCATCGAGGCCGTGCGTCGCGTGCGCCTCGCGTCGCGCACGCCATCGGTGCGGGATCTCGCGGACAAACCGTGGCTCTTCACGCAGATCCGGCAGCCGGCGGTTCGTTACCTCGCGCTCCCGGAGGTGTCGTCCGAAAACCGCCGCGTGATCCCCGCGGCGTTCCTCGGTCCCGACGTGATCGCCGGCAACAAGCTGATCACGTTCCCCGGCGCGGACGATTGGCTCTTCGGCATGCTGCAATCGAGCATGTTCATGGCCTGGGTGCGCGCCGTCGGCGGGCGCATGAAGAGCGACATCAGCATCGCGCCGCACCTGACGTATTGCACGTTCCCGTTCCCCGAGGCCGACGCCGAGGGGCGCCGCCGCGTGGAGGAGGCGGCGCGCGGGGTGCTCGACGCGCGAAACACGTTCGGCGGGAAGAGCCTCGGCGAGCTTTACGATCTGCGGGGGATGCCAGCAGGTTTGGCGCAGGCCCACGATGCGCTCGACAGGGCCGTGGAGGGGCTTTTCGAGGGGGGGAAACCGTTCCGCACGGAGGCGGACCGGCTGCGGGCGCTCTTCGAGCGGTATGCCGTGCTCAGCCTTGCGGCCCGCGCTTGACGCCGGCGGCGTCGAGCGCGCAGAGCTCGTCCCCGCCGAAGACATTCGACCGCGTGAGGAATCGCATGCCCTCGGGGGACTCGATCGAGAAGCCGGCCCCGCGACCCGGGACGGCGTCAATCACGAGCTGCGTGTGTTTCCACAGCTCGAACTGCGCGCCGCCGATGTACACGGGGCAGCCCTCGATCTCGCCGAGCAGCACGTCCCGCTCGCCCACCTTGAACTCACCGCGCGGGTAGCACATCGGGGCGCTGCCGTCGCAGCAGCCCCCCGATTGGTGGAACATGAGCGGGCCGTGGCGCGCCATGAGCCGCCGGATGAGGCCAATGGCCGCCTCCGTGGCCATGACGCGCGGCGGGACCGTCGGTTCCATCAGAAGAACCCCAGCGCCTTCGGGCTGTAGCTGACGAGCAGGTTCTTCGTCTGCTGGTAATGCGAGAGCATCATCTTGTGCGTCTCGCGCCCGATGCCCGACTGCTTGTACCCGCCGAACGCCGCGTGCGCCGGATAGAGGTGATAGCAGTTCGTCCACACGCGGCCCGCCTGGATCGCGCGGCCCATGCGATACGCCGTGTTGATGTCGCGCGTCCACACGCCGGCGCCGAGGCCGTAGAGCGTGTCGTTCGCGACCGCGAGCGCCTCGGCCTCGTCCTTGAACGACGTCACGCTCACGACCGGCCCGAAGATCTCCTCCTGGAAGACGCGCATCCGGTTCGTGCCCTCGAAGATCGTCGGCGCGACGTAATACCCATTGTCGAGATCGCCGCCGAGCCGCACGCGATCGCCGCCGGTCAGGAGCTTCGCGCCCTCCTTCTTGCCGATGTCGATGTAGGAGAGGATCTTTTCGAGCTGATCACTCGACGCCTGCGCGCCGATCATCGTCGTCGGATCGAGGGGGTTGCCCTGCTTGATCCTCTTCGTCCGCTCGACGGCGCGCTCGAGGAACTGGCCATAAATCTTCTCGCTTACGAGCGCGCGCGACGGGCAGGTGCAGACCTCGCCCTGGTTCAGGGCGAACATGGCAAACCCTTCCATCGCCTTGTCCGCGAAATCGTCGTTGTGCGCGAAGACGTCCTCGAAGAACACGTTCGGCGACTTGCCGCCGAGCTCCAGGGTGACGGGGATCAGGTTCTCCGAGGCATATTGCATGATGAGCCGCCCCGTCGTGGTCTCGCCGGTGAACGCGATCTTCGCGATGCGCGGGCTCGACGCGAGCGGCTTTCCGGCCTCGAAGCCGAATCCATTGACGATGTTCACGACGCCCGGCGGGAGGAGGTCGCCGACGATCTCGGCCCAGAGCAGAATCGAGGCCGGCGTCTGCTCGGCGGGCTTCAGGACGACGCAGTTTCCAGCAGCGAGCGCGGGCGCGAGCTTCCACGCGGCCATGAGCAGCGGGAAGTTCCAGGGGATGATCTGGCCGATGACGCCGAGCGGCTCGGGGAAATGGTAGGCGACGGTGGTGTCGTCGATCTGGCCGATCGTTCCCTCCGAGCCACGAATACAGCCCGCGAAATACCGAAAATGGTCGATGGCGAGCGGCAGGTCGGCCGCGAGCGTCTCGCGCACGGGCTTTCCATTGTCCCATGTCTCGGCGACCGCGAGCTTCTCCAGGTTCTGCTCCATGCGGTCGGCGATCTTGTTGAGGATGTTCGCGCGATCCGTCGGCGAGGTGCGACCCCAGGCGGCGCGCGCGGCGTGCGCGGCGTCGAGCGCCTTGTCGATGTCCTCGGCGGAGGAGCGCGGGATCTCGCAGAAGGGCCGGCCGGTCACGGGGGAGATGTCCTCGAAATGCTCCCCCTTCACCGGGGCGACCCACTCGCCGCCGATGTAGTTCCCATAGCGGGACTTGAACGAGACCTTGGAGCCTTCTTGGTTGGGCGGCACGTACACCATTGCGATTTCCTCCGCAGCGTGTCTCGCCCCCCGACGTGCCCCCCGCGGGCCGCCTCGGAGGCGAGGGAGGAGCAAACTCCCCGAGGTGGCCGGTGTCAAGGGGGTTTCCGGGCGCAGCAAGGCCGCGGCTCGGCTCGCGTGTGTGGTAGAGTCGCCGCCATGTCCGATCTCATGTCGGAGAACCACCTCGGCCCCTTGTTCTCGTCGTTGCTCGTGGACGGCGTGGGTACGCTGGGTTTCCTCGCGCTCTTCGCGGCCGCGCTCCTCGCGCGGACCCGCAAGCGCGCGGAGGCGCGGGCCGCCGAGGCCTCGTTCGACGGCGAACGGTCGCTCGTCCCCGGCGAGGCGATGCTCTTCGGCAAGGTCGAGCGGGCCGAGGGGTCGGAGACCACGGTCCGCGTCGAGGTGGATCAGGAGGGCGAGGAGTCCGAGAGCTCCGGCGTGTGGTCGCACAAGTGGACCGAAAAGAATCGGCGGGTCCTCGTCGCGCCATTTTATCTGCGCCTCGCGTCCGGCGATCGGGTGCGGATCGAGCCGCGGGACGACGTCTTCCTCGTGGACGAGATGGACGGGCTCGTCCGCGTCGACCTGAAGTCCCGCACGCGTTACGCCGAGCTCACCCCCGGCGAAGGCGTGTATGCCTCGGGCGTACTCTCGCGCGCCCTGGATCCGGAGGCGCAGCCGGGGGCGGCCTACCGATCGGGGCGCGAGGGGTTCGTGCTCCGGCCGCCGCGCAGTGGACGCATGCTGCTCTCGTCGCAGCCGCTCGGGGAGCGTTTCCACGAGCGCGCCCGCTTCCACGGGCGCTGGGCGATGTGGATCGTGCTCAGCGCGCTCGCGTTTCACATCATGTTCCTCGGCTATCACATACGGCGCTGGGCCGGCAGGGACACGACGGCCACCATTCAGAAGCTCGACCATTACGTCACGGAGAGCGACGACACCATCACGCACCATTATCGGGTATGGCTTTCGCCGCGGGAGGGAGTTTCGGTCGACGACGAGGTGGAGCAGGAAGACTTCGCGTGGATGCACGAGGGCCAGATCTTGCCGGTGCGGCTCGTCGAGGGGGCGCTCGCTTCGAACACGACGATCGGGGGTCACCTGACGGTCCACCACCTCGCCTGGAGCGTGGTGCCGCTGCTGTTCGGCGTGTGGCTCACCTACCGTCTCCGGGAGAACGCGACGCGGCCCTGGTACGAGCGCGAGGTCGTGGATACGGGCAGCGGGAAGCTCGAAGAGACGCTCGAGGCCGAGAAGAAGCGGAGCAAGCCGCGACCGCAGGCCTAGTGCTTCTTATCGAAGCACTTCGATAAGAGCAGGAGTTCGGTCTGGATTTCGTCACGGGAACGGATTAGGGTCGCCACTGCCGTGAGGGGGAGAACGCTCCCTGCGGCGCACAACCAGAGGGGTATACGACATGGCAAAGCACAGTTTCTCGGTCAATTTCCCCGGCGCCGCAGTCGAGATCATCGCGAAGGCGAAGGGCGCGATCGAGAAGGCGGGCGGCAAGTTCGGCGGTGACGAGAAGAAGGGTGACTTCTCGGTGCCGACGCCGGCCGGCACGGTGAAGGGCATCTACACGATCACGGGCCAGGCGTTCGCCGTGGACATCACGGACAAGCCCTTCGTGGTGCCTGGCAGCGCGATCGAGTCGCAGGTCCGGAAATTCCTCGAGAAGGCCTGAAAAGGCATTCGATATCGCATCGCCGGGGCGACCCTGTCCCCTGGCGAGGCGGGTGTGGTCTTCCCACGGGCCCATCGGAGAAACCGCGCGCTGCGCGGTTTTTCCGTTTTCGGTCCAGGCCGCGCTTGGTCCGGGGTGAAGGGGGCGGACAGCCCCCTTCTGGGGTGCGGGGCAAAGCCCCGCGCATCCCCTAACAGGCTGTTGATAAACTTGCTGCGCGCCCTGGATCGTCGGTCGTCGTCCTCGGAATACGCCTGGATTCCAGCGTCCTCCTCCCTAGCTCCAGGGCGCTCGCGGCGTTTCTCAACAGCCTGCTAACGAGCCCCGCTGCGCTCCACACGCCGCGCCGTGCGCAGCCGGGCCACGGGGAACCGCCCGACCACGTTGCGCAGCCGCTGCGCCGTGGTCTCGTCGATTCCTTTTTCGGCCCGAACCACCACGCGTCCGCCCTCGAGCCTGAGCACGATCGTCCCCGTCGCGCGGGATCGAGCGAGGATGTCCTCGATGTCGGCGGCGAGATCCGCTGGTGCCCGGCCGGAGAGCCGCGCGACCTTCCCGCCTTCCGCCTCGACGACGAGCAGCCGGCGCGTGCGCTCTACCGAGACGATCACGACCACGACAAACGCGACGAGTCCCAGGGCGACGAGCCAGGCCACGACCCAGCATAGCAAGCTTCGACGCGCGTCGCCGCCCCGAGCCCGAAAGCCGCCGCGGCTCGACGCTGCTTCGCACGGAGCAGGGCCCACCCAAGGGCGGCGCCCATGAGGGCGAGCACGAGGAGCACGTAGATCCACGTCCGGGGAGGATTCGTGGCCCGGGGCGCGCCTTGGGCGCTCTTCGGATCGGCCGATTTTGCCGGCTCTTCCTTCACGTTGGGGATCGTGGCCTCCTCGGGCTCCGGGCCCGCGGCCGCCGCCGGCGCCTTCTTCTTTTCTGCTGCGGCCGCCGCCGAGGCATTGAGCTCGGCTGTCGCCTTCGCGATCTCCTCCGAGAGCTGCGATTGATCCCCGAAATCGGCCGAGTCGAAGATCGATGCCAGCCGCTGCCCCCGCGAATCGGGCCCGAGAAGCCCGTTCACGCTGCGCTTCAGCGTCATCGAGGGCGGCGCGCCGACGATCGTCGGCTCGCTGTCCGGCGATACGAGCCTCGGGCTCCGCGCGGTCGTCGAGGGGAGACGTCGCCCGAGCGCGAGCTGGGGCATTCGCGAGAGGACCGCCGTCGGCTCGTCGTCGCCGCCGGTCTGCGTCGTCTCGTCTTCGTCGGTGGAGGGCACGCTCCGGGCCTCGTGGGGCGCCGTGAAGCCGAGGCCGCCGGTGAGCTCGTGGTAGACCTCGCGCACCGCGGCTTGCATTTCGCGGGCGGTCTGGAAGCGGTCCTTCCGGTCGAAGGCGAGCGCGCGGGAGATGAGCGCGACGAGGGCGCGGGGGGCGCCGGGCGAGACGGTCTCGAGCGAGGGCGCTTGCTGCGTCACGGCGGCGACGAGCGACTCCTGGGGCGTGAGGTTGCCGTGGACGAGCTGCCCGGTGAGCAGGGTGAACAGGGTGGCGCCGACCGAGTAGAGATCGGAGCGCTCGTCGACGAGCTCCCACTGCCCGCGGGCCTGCTCGGGCGGCATGAAGGCGGGCGTGCCGATGACGATGCCGTTCACGGTGAGCGCCTTGCCGCGCGGCGCCTCGCGGAGCTTGGCGACGCCGAAATCGAGCAGCTTGATCTGGCCGGTGCGGAGGAGGAAGACGTTCTCGGGCTTGAGGTCGCGATGCACGACGCCCTTCTCGTGGGCTGCGGCGAGCACGTCGAGGATCGGATCGGCCATGGAGAGGACGTCCTCGAAGTCGAGGCTGCCGCCGCTGCGGAGGCGGCGCGCTTCGAGCGTCTCGCCGTCGAGCAGCTCCATCACGAGGAAGACGCAGCCGTCCTCGTCGACGTCGTCGTCGAGGATCGAGACCATGCCCGGGTGGCTCACGGCGTTGACGGCGTAGGCTTCGCGCAGGAAGCGGCTGCGGGCGTCGGCGATCGCGTTGAGCTCGGGGTGGATGATCTTGATGGCGACGCGCTTGCCCGTGCGGTGGGTCGCGGCGTAGACCGCGCCGAACCCGCCCGTCCCGAGCACGCTCTCGAGGCGCCACTTGTCGCGGAGCACGCGCCCCACGCGCTGTCGCGCGATCTGGGTCGCGAGGCTCGGGGGGGCGCTGTCCATGTGGGCGCGAAGGTTACCAGAAGTCCCGCAGAAGGGGGGAACGAGCTGCGCACGATGAGCCCTGCTCCCGGCCCGCGGCGCGAGGCGCGCCCCGGCCCAACCCCCGGCGCGTCCCCCTCCCCGGCCGCTCGGTTCTTCGTGCCAAACATGGGGCGCGCGCCTGGTTTTTCCGCGGAACTGTGAAATCGTTCGAGGCCGTTCGAAAAAGAATCACGAAAGGACGCAACTGGGGTAAAGCTCCGGTCGATGGACGGGCGCGAGCCTCGATCGCGCCGCGCGGCGCGTGACGAGGTCCGTTCCAGAAAAACCCGATCCCGGTAGGCGAGCACCATGAAACCTCCCCGTCCCCCCCGTCGTCCCCCGTCTGTGACCCCCTCCCCCCGGGGTTCGTCCGGACGCTCCACTCCCCTCGACGGGCCCGAAGCCGACGAGCTCCGCGCCCTCGTGTCGAACGTGAAGGACAAACTCGTCCAGGCGGACGATTTCGGCCAGGTGATGGACGCGTTCTTCGAGCAGCTCGGCACGGATCTCCACATCCTGACGAAGGGCGTCCGCATCGACGAACAGCCCCTCCTCGGCGCGCTCGTGCCCATGGCGGAGCAGATGGCGGCCCGGCCGCTCCACGTCAAGGAGATGAAGCTCTACCGGCTGCGCGAGCACCGCCTCTCGCACGGAATGCTCTATTTCGCGGGCTGGCTCGGCGTCGTCCTGCTTTTCGAGGACATCGGCATGGGCGTGCTCGCCATGAGCCAGGCGGACCTGCAAGGCCCGACGCTTTATGGTCGCTTCAGGTTCCTCGCCACGGAGCGGCCCGCGAGGCCGCTGAACTAGCAGGCTGTTGAGAAGCGTAGCGAGCGCCCTGGAGCTAGGGAGGAGGACGCAGGAATACGAGAGTATTCCGAGGACGACGACCGACGATCCAGGGTGCGCAGCAAGCTTATCAACAGCCTGCTAGGGGCGAAGCCTATCCGCGTTCGAGGGCGGGTTTGTCGATGGCGAGCGGGGCCTCCGCCCTCCGGAGCGACAGCGCGATCCAGGCGACGAGGCCCGCCCCCGCCGCCATCGCACCGATCGCCTGGAGGGAGAAGGAGGCCTGGCACAGGAAGGCCGCGATCAGGGCGCCCACCACCATCGTCGTGGTGGTCGCGAGATCGTCGATGCTCGACAGACGACCGATCATCGCGTCCGGCGCGAGGCGCTGGAGGGACGCGCTCGTGAGCACCCAGTTGCTCCCGCCGCCCATCCCCCAGACGAGCACGGCGACGAGCAGAAGCGCGGGCCAGGGCTGCACCAGCGAAAAGGCCACGATGCCCGCGAATGTGGTCAGCGCCGCCGCGTGCTCGAGCCCCCGCCCGGGTTCGTTCCCCCGCGTGAAGAGCGAGATGCCGAGCGGGCCGAGGCCCGTCCCCGCCCCTCGCACCGATTGCAAGATCCCGAGAGAAAGGGCGGCCTCGCCAAACGGCGCCGCCCGATCCGCGACGAGGTTCAGCGTGACCCAGCCCATGCCGCCCGCGAGCGCCGCGGGCACCTTCGAGAAGACGGCCCGGAAGAGCGCCGGTCGCGCGCGGGCATGCCCGAGCGCATCCCAGAGATCCCGCGGTACGGCCCGTACGAGCCCCCAGACGCCGGCGGCCGGCGGCGCCCCGGCCCCCTCGGGCTGCATGGGAGGAAGCCCCGCGGCGATCGACGCGGCGAGGAGGAAGGAGAACGTGTCCGCGAGGATCGCGGGCACGGGCCCGAGCGCGGCGAGCACGCCGCCGAGTGCCATGCCCGCGACGAACGTGACGCTCCACGTCCCCGAGACGATGGCGTTCGCCCGGAGGAGCTCCGGCGGCTCGACCGTGTGGCGCAGCGCCGCCGTCTCGGCCGGGACCATGAAGGCCGTGAACGCCGAGCGCACGAGCACGAGGGCCTGGAGCGCCACGAGCTCGCCCCGCGCCGCCGCGAGCACCATGGCGAGCGTGAAGGCGGCCTGGACCAGAGGAATGCCGACGAGCAAGCGGCGCCGGTCGAACCGGTCGGCGACGAACCCCGCGATGGGCGACAGGCACGCGTGCGGGAGCGAGTGGGCCGCGAAGACGCCCACGAGCGCGATCTCGCCTCCGCCGTGGTCCAGCGCCAGCCGGCTCACGGCGACGAACGCGAGCCAGTCGCCGACGAGCGAGATGGTACCAGCCGCCCAGAGGCGCCGGAACGCAGGGCGACGGCGGAGGAGGTCGAGCATGCGGCAAGCATGGCAGCTTTCTCCGCATCCGCGCGCGAACGAGCCAGCGGATTGGAAGGTGCTCAATCGACCGGCACGGCCTGCCTTCCGTCCCCACCTCTTCGTGCTAGCTTGCCGGCCGTCCTCGGGGCCCCTATCGAAGGCGCGCCTCGTCGCAGATGACCGAGGCGGCACGGGAGATCTGGTGGTTTTGTCACGACGGTATCGGTCTTTCCTGCTCCTCCTCGCGCTCGCCGCGCCCGGGGCGCTCGTCGCGTGCAAGTCGAAGCCGGCGCCGCCGCGCGAGGTGGCCGGCGGGGACGCCGAGCGAGGTCGCGCGGCGATCAAGAAGTACGCGTGCGGCGCCTGCCACCTCATCCCGGGCGTCGAGGGGGCGATCGGCAAGGAGTCGCACCCGCTCTGGGGCTTTGCGAACCGGGGCGACATCGCGCACGTCGCGCCGAACACCCCGGACAGCCTCATCAAGTGGATCCGTCGCCCGACCGACCTCGATCCACGCACGAAGATGCCGACCCTCGGCGTGAGCGAGCAGGAAGCGAAGGACATCGCGGCCTACCTCTACACGCTGAACGGCGAGTGATCGCGGCGCCCCAGGGGGACGCGCGGATCAGGTATCCTCGGCCGGCTGCATGAGGAAGGCCCGCGTCCTCGCCGCCACCACGCTCGCGCTCGTCGTCCTCGCCGGAGGTGCGGCCGGGGCAAACCCGCGTCGCCGCGTGGGATATCCCTGCAAAGGGTGCCTCTTCGATCCACCGCCCGAGGGAGCGACGAAGTCTCCGCTGCTCGTGGTGCTGCATGGAGACGCGCCCGGCGGCAAGACGCCGCTCGTGGAGCGGGATTCATCGCCGTTCGTCGCGGCCGCCGCCGCGCGCGGCGTGGCGCTGTTCGCGCCGATGTGCCCGAGGGCGGAGGGATGCCGGGTCGGGAGCTATTGGCAATGGTCCGAGGGGGACCCGCCCGGGTGGATCGAGGCGCAGATCGACGCGATCGGCCGCGAGTACGGGATCGACGTGGATCGGGTGTGGATCGCGGGGTGGTCGGGGGGCGCGTCGTTCCTCGGGTGGAACTGGGCGCGGCTCGGGGCGCGGTATGCGGCGGTGGTGTTCGTCGGCGGGGGCATGCCGCCGCGGGACAGCGCGTGCGCGCCGGAGCCGAATCCGACGTGCGCGCCGCCGGCCTATTTTCTGGTTGGCGACCGGAACCCGCTGCACCACCTCGCTCGGGGGCTGCACGAGCGCGTCGCCGCTTGCTCGCGTGACGTGACGTGGGACCTCTTGCCCGGCAAGGATCACGCCGGCGAGTGGCGGGCGCTCGGCGCGAAAGGGAAAGCCGACAGCCTGCTCGATTGGCTCGTCGCGCGGCCGCGGGCCTGCAAGGCCGAGTTGGTCACGCCGGATCCGCCGCCAATGACGCCGCAAACAACGCCGCAAACAACGCCGCAAACGCCTCCGCCGCCGCAAACGCCTCCGCAAACCACGCCGCCGCCGGCTGCTCTTTGCGGATGCCGAATGGGCGAACGCCCCCCGGCCTACGAATGGATCGCCATTCCGTCGGCCCTTGCGCTCCTCTGGGGCCGCCTTCGGCGCCGTCCTACTCGGGCAAACGGCGGAGCGAATCGAACGGGAATGGATCCCAGAACGGGGTCGTGATCGCGCCCGCTGCCTCGTCGAGGACGAACCACACGCTCGCGGGCTCGGGGCGGAGCACGTGGACGTTCTGCGCAGGCACGAAGCTCTGGCCGAGCAGGACCGCGCGGCGCCCGGCCGCGTCCTTCGCCATGTCGAGGACGAGGACCGTGTGGCCGAACGGCACGCCCGTCAGCACGAAAAAGTCGCCGGGGCGAAGCTCTCCCAGGGCCACGCGCTCGCCGTCCCGCGCGAGGGCGCCCGTGTTGGTCCAGCCAAACACGTCGTCGAGCCAGGTCCGGAAGAGCGCGTGCGTCGGAGCGGCGCGCTTCGCCGACGGGACGAGCTCGATCCGATTGCCAGAGGCGCGGATCCGTTGGCCCGAGGCGTAGCGCTGAAATTCGAGCTTCGTGCCGCTCGCCGTGCGGTACGCATGGTCGCGGTGCCCGCGCGACCAGCGCCACTCCGCGTGCAGCCGGACGATTGCGTCGGCGCATTGCTGGAGGTCCGCCTTGCCGACGTCGATGGCCACGACGGCGGCGACGTTCGGGTGCCCGTCCGCGCGAATCTCGTCGCCGCGGTAGGACTTGACCGGCGTGCCCTTTGCGGCGAGCGGCAAGGTGCGCAGAAACGCGCCGAAGCCGTCCGGGGCGAGGGAGACGCGGGTGAAGCCGGGCGGGGGCGCGAAACGTTTTTCGAGCGTGTCGACCGGTGCCGGCATGCCCGCGGCTCCGCCCTCGAGCCACGGGTACTTTCCGAAGATGTCCGCCAGAGCCGCGCCCGCGGGTGCCGGGCTCGCCGGCCCGCGGGCCTCTGCGCTCGCCACGGGAAGCGGGCGGGCAGGATCGGGGTGCGCGCTGGTGTCTTCCGCGTCCCGCCGAGGCTCCGCGCCCGTCGGTCCGAGCGCCGTGCATGCCGAGAGCGAACCGAGAAGCGCGAGGGTCCACCGCATGGTCATCTCCTTCCGCATCCTCGCCGTGTCGAACGGGCGCTCGGAAGTGTGACCTGCTCTCGCCCCGCCCGCGCTCGCGCGTGCTGTCGAGGAGACAAAAAGCAGAGCGCCTACTCTACGGCGGGGGGGGGCGGCCGGAGCAGGCGCTCTGCCCATGGACATTGCACGCGCTGGGCCAACACCTTTCCAGCGTCGATCCGGGCATTTGAAGACAGGTTCTTCCGGGCAGACTTTCAATCGTGCAACAGCACGCGTCGCGATCGTGCAACGCCGACGCGGCGCCGTTGCTGGGGTCACGGAAAGGTGGGAGCCTCCTCGCCCCCCATGGTCTCCTTCACGCCGTTTCCGACCCTCGAAACACCCCGCCTCGTCCTGCGTGAGCTCGTCCCGGCTGACGCGGAGGCGATCTTCCGCATCCAGTCGAACCCGGAGGTGGTCCGGTATTTCGGCCGTGCCGCGCACGCGACCCTCGCCGAGACCGAGAAACTCCTCGGCACCGTGTTCGACGCGCAACGCGACGTCACGGCCATCCGGTGGGTCCTCTCGCTGAAGGACACCGGCGAGCTGGCAGGGACGTGCGGCTTCTGGCGCTGGAACAAGCCGCACCGCTGCTCGGAGATCGGCTACGAGCTCGCGCCCGAGTACTGGGGCCGCGGCCTCATGGTCGAGGCGCTCCGGCCCATCCTTCGCTACGGCTTCACGGAGATGGAGCTGCACCGGGTCGAAGCGACCATCGACCCGGAGAACCAGGCCTCGCGACGCGTCCTCGAGAAGCTCGGCTTCAAGCGCGACGCCCTCATGCGCGAGAACTGGTTCCACGACGGCAAGTTCACGGACTCGGCCATCTACGGCTTGCTGGAGCAGGAGTTTTTGAGCGGAGCGCCCTGACGGCTACGCCTCGTCGTCGTCGCCCTCGTCCTCGTCGTCCTCCTCGTCGTCGTCCTCCTCGTCGTCCGGCGCGCCCTGCCGCCGCGCGTAGGCGCGCTCGTCCCGCTCGTCGAGCGCGGTGAGCAGCGCCTTCGCGATCTTGGCTTGCGGGCCCCGCTGGTTCGCCTCGATCTCGGCGCGGATCTCCGGTCGCTCGAAGAGGGCCTGCGAGATCGCCGCGCGCGCCTCGGGCCGATCGGCGTAGAGCGCGAGCGCCATCCCGACCACCCGCGCCGACGCGAGCCGCGCGAGCTGACTGCCCACCCACGCCGCGTCCGTCACCTTGGGGATGCGCGCCTCGTACTTGCCGAGCATCTCCTCGCCCGCGAGCGACACCAGGAACACGTCGGGCGCCGACGCCGCCGTCTTGCGATCGACGAGTTTGTCGCGGACCCACGTCGGATCATTCGCGACGTGCGCGAGATCGAGCTCGCACCGCGCGCTGCGCTCGGCCCCTGCGCGGCCGTGGAGCACGAGGTCGAGCATGCGCGGCGCCTCGCCCGTTTGTCCCGACCGCCACACAGGCGCGAGCCGTTCGCGCAGCGGGCCGCGCGGCCCCTCCACGCGACGCAAGACGAAGCCGAGCTCGAAGATCGCGCTCGCGAGCGCCGCCCTGTCGGACGCCCACGCCTCCGGCGAGAGCTTTCCGAGGGCCGCGACGAACGCCTCGACCGTCTCGCGCCCGCCGACGAGCGCCTCCAGCAAGAGCACGAACTCCGTGCCCACGTGCGCGGGCACGCTCCACGGCCGCAGGACGAAGTTCTCCACGAGCTTGCGCGCCTCGGCCGCGTAGAGCATGCGATCGTTCTTCGAGGCCGTGAGCACGCCGCGATCCCCCGTCACCCACTTGCGCTCGGCGAGGCCGCAGACACGCGCCCACATGCACGCCGTCCGGCGCGGCCAGAACAGGCGCACGACGGGCGACGACGCGTTCGTGAGGTGCAGGATCGCCTGCTCCGCCTGCCCCTTCTTGTTCTGCGCCGCGCCGTGCAAGAGCCACACGCCATGCGGAAAACCGCGCGCGATCGTGAGGCTCCAGTACGGCGTCACGCCGACGCCCGCGGCCGGCGTCTCCGGCTCGATCGGATCATCGCCCTCGGCCCACGCGTCGCCGCCCGCATAGCTGCGAAGCTCGGCCGCGCCGGGGATCCAGCACTCGGGCCGCGCGTTCGCCACGCCCGGCAGGCGCGTGATCTTGCGCCGCGCGCGCAGCGCCTCGACCATCGCCACGAGATCCATCGAGCGCGACGCCGGCTCGCCCGCGGCGACGTGCTCGAAATCGTCGAACGAGAAGAGCCGCGTCGCGCCTTGCGGGATCGCCGCGGCCACGCGCAGATCACGATCGGCCGCGAAGATCGCGTCGCGATGCCGGCGGCACAGATCCACGACGAGCGCCTCGGCAGGCGTCACGAGCCGGAGCGGCTCGCGCGAGGCCTCCGGCAGCGCCGCGAACGCACGCGGGAGGCGGTAACTCGCGCGCAGCGGATCGCCCTTCTGCCGCACCGCGGCGCGCTTGACGTGCACGCTCATGTCGTCCGACGGCAGCGGCAGCGGCACGATGCGCGGACCGTCGGATCCCGCGGTGGGCCGACCCTTCTCGTCGCGCTCGCCGAGCAGGACGATCTGGTTCGTGATGCCGTCGACGTAGTCGTCCGCGTCGATCTCCACGCTCTGCAGCTCGTCGCGCGCCGCGTCGATGAGCTCGTCGTCGCGGCCCGAACGTTTGCCCGCGCCGGGCCCGTACGCCGAGAGCTCCCAGCACGCGAGCACGCCGGATCCCGGGTGGTGGAGGATCTGCTCGACGACGAGCGCGTCGCCCTTCTGCGACGCGTACCCCGTGATCCGCATCGCCGCGGTCGTGTAGTTCGCGTTGTCCCAGATCGGCAGATCGAACCGGCGCGCGGCCTCGTCGAGCTCCGCGATGCTCCAGAGCGGACCACGCGGCTCGTCGATCGCCTCGGACTCGGCGAGCAGCCGCTCCACCTCCTCGGGCAAACGCGTCCGCGGCAGGTTGAACTGCTCGGCGATCCGCTTCGCGGCCTCCTCGCCGAGCGCGGCCTCGATCGCCTCGCGCACCACGCCGCCGAGCGCCGCGGCGCGATCCCGCAAGAGCTCCGCCGCGCGCGTGTTCCCCTCGTCCGCGAGCGTCGCGAGCGCGCCGTAGGCGTCCGGATGACGCGTCATCCACCGCCGCGCCACGTCGAGGCCGTCGTCCTTCGTGGCGGCGTCGGCGTGGGCGCGCTCCTCGTCCTCGTCCTCGTCGGCACCCGGATCGTCGTCGTCGTCGTCGTCCTCGTCGTCGTCGTCCTCGTCGTCGTCGCCGTCGTCCTCGGAAGGCGCGGACGCGTCGGCCGCGAGATCACTGTCCTCAGCCTCGATCTCGCTGCCCGTGCCCGCGAGCTCCACGACCGATCGCGCGCGCAGCGCGACCTCGAGCGCCTCGCGCGTCCCGATCGCGAGCAGGCACGGCACGACGCACCACGGCACGTTCGTGAGCGCGCCGTCGCCTTCGATGCGGCTCTCGATCCAGGGCAGGATCCCGTCTCCGTAACGATCGTGGAGCGCGGTGTTGTCGCGGCCGCGCACCTGGAACTCCCAGCGGATGCGCTGCCCGTGCTTCACGAACTCGGCCGCGTCCTCGAGCGACAAGAGCGCCGCCCACACGCGGTCGCTCTCGAACACCATCGTCCCTCCGGCCGAACGGCCCTCTCCTTTGCGGAAGACCTCGGCCGGCTCGACGAGGCGCCGCGCCTCGCTGAGCGACATGAGCCCACGCCCGTCGCGGCGGGACACACGCGCGTCCCGCATGGCGATGCTCACCGGCGAGGATGGATCGAACCACCGGGGCGCGGTCTTCGTGACGTGTTCCTTCTTCATCAACTTGCTCTGCGCGGGCCGATGCTAGCGAGCGCCCAGCAATCTGGCTACCCTCGCCAAACGGGCGAAGGTCGGAGCGGAAGCAGAAGCGGGAGCGCCGGTGGTCTCGGCGCTTCGCCTCACCCCGACATCGCGTGCGCCAAGAGCCTGACTCCGTCCTTGAAAATCACTTCGATTTTCCCGTCGGCCACGCGACGCACGAGACCCCGCCCGAACTTCGTGTGCTCCACGAGGTCGCCGGGGGCAAACCTCGCCGTCGTGCGGTACGGCGTCGCCTTCTCGTCCATGCGGCCGGCGAGCGCCTCCTTCCAGGCGCGCTCCTGCTTCTCGGCCTCGCTCTCGACCGGCAACGGCCGCGTGGGGTCGCGGAGCGGATCCCATCCGTGCGCGTAACGCAACATCGAAGCGGCGAGCGCCGGATGCGCGGCAGCCCAGCGGTCGTCGAACAGGATCCACTGCTCGTGGCCGAACGCGCTCGACGTGTGCGGGCAAAACAGCGCTGCGTGCTTGCCCACCTGCACGATCGCCTTCGCGGGATCCCCTCCCCGCTCGAACGCCGTCCCTACCTTGTAGAACTCACCCTCCGCGTTGTGATGCGCGCCCACGCCGAGCAGGGTGTGGTTCGTCTGGACGACGACCTCACGCAGCGGATACGCCGCGCATTTCGCGAGCGCCGGCGCGATCGAGATCTGGCCCGGCTCGATCATCGCACGCAGGAGCCTGAGCTCCACGGGCCACGTGTCGAGCCACTCCTTCGACCACGATGCCGGCTTCTTCGTCGGCACCACGGTGCGCAGGTGCGACGCGAGATCGGGCAAGCGTACGCCGGGGATCGCCACGGCTTGGCCCGGGATCGATTCGCCGTCGTAGGACGTGAGCAGACAGGCGTACGTCGTCCCCTCGCCTTCGCCGCGCGGCAGGATGAGCTCCGGTTCGAAGGGCGGCGTGAACGGGCCGTCCGCATCGCCCTCCGGCAGCTTCGGCTCCTCGTGCAGCAGCCATGACACCCGCTCCGGCTGCTTGCGCGCGACCTCGTCGTCGAAGAAGAAGTACGCAAGCATGACCTCGTCGTCGTCGGTCAACACGCGGAGCGAGTGCTCGTCGATGCGCGTGTTTTCAGGACCTCCCTCGACGTAGAGGTGCTTGCGAAGGATCTTCTCGAGCTCGGCCGTCGACTTCGGCACCACGAGCCCGTGCTCCGCGACGGCCTCGAACACCGTGCCGAACCCGTACACGTAGCCGCCGAGCTCGTCCTCGTAGACGCTCTGCGGCTCCTTGGCCTTCTTGGCGTCAGCCATCTTCGAGGCGAACCACGCGAGGATCGAAGGAGCGTCGAGGCGCCGCACGCGACGCGAGAGCGGCCCTTCGTAGTGCGACCGATACACGAACCAGATCCCGGGTGCCTCGCTCACGCGCCACCGCTCCTTCCTCGGCTCCAAAGAGGCCGCGCAGTTTGCCCCGACGCGAGCCGAACGTGAAGGGCCAAGCCCGCCTCGCCCGAGGCGCGCGGGCAGCCGCCGCTCCGCCCCGCGCCTGCTTGCGATCACGTCCGCGTGGCCCCACGTGCCGATGGAGCCATGGCCGAGCCTCGTGCAGGTGCTGCCCTCACGGAGGGCCGATGTCGACGGATCCTCGACAGCTTGCCCGGGCTCGTCTGGGCGTGCCGGCCGGACGGCGCTTGCGACTTCACCAGCGCCTCGTGGGTCGCGTACACCGGCGTGCCCGCGCAGGAGCACCACGGCCTCGGCTGGCAGCGCGTCGTGCACCCCCACGACCAAGCTCGCGTCGCTCGGGCGTGGGGACGCGCGCTCGCTTCGGGCGGGCGGTTCGTCGTCGATGCCCGCCTCCGCCGGCACGACGGCGTCTACCGCTGGTTCTCGCTCCGGAGCGCGCCGAGCCTCGACGACCGCGGCGCCGTCGTCGACTGGTCCGGCTTCGCGCTCGACATCCACGAGCAGCACGAGCACGCGCGCCACGACGCCGAGGATCTCGCGCGCGCCTTCGACGTGCTCGATCGCGGCGATGCCTGCTTCGTGCTCGACCAGGACTTCCGCTTCGTCTTCGTCAACCCGGGCCAGGAGCGCTTGAGCCAGATGCCGCGGAGCGAGACGCTCGGGCGGATCATCTGGGAGGTCTTCCCTTCCATCGCGGGCCCGCACTCTTCCTACTTCCGCGAGTACCACCGCGTCATGCGCGAGCGCGTGCCCGTCGACTTCGACGCGTACTACGCGCCGCTCGACCTCTGGACGCACGTGAACGTGTACCCGACGAAGGAGGGCGGCATCGCCGTCTTCTTCCGCGACGTGACGGCGCGCAAGCGGGCCGAAGAGGAGCGCCGGCAGCTCGTCGTGGCGCTCGGCGAGACCGCGGCCCGCGCCGACCACAGCCGCGCGCAGCTCGAAGCCGTCTTCCAGGCGATCCCGGACGGCATCGTCGTCTTCGACATGGAGGCCAACGCGATCCTCGTGAACGGCACGGAGGCGTCGCGGTACAACTTCACGAGCGCGAGGCCGATCCGCCTCGCGCACTTCGCCGCGTTCTTCGAGCTCACCGATCTCGACGGCCGATGCCTCTCCGTCGACGAGTGGCCCCTCTCGCGTGTGCTGCGCGGCGAGTCCTTCGCGGGCTGGCGCCTGCACGCGAGGCGCCTCGACACGGGGCAGACGTGGTACTTCAGCTTCAGCGGCGAGCCCGTGCGGGACGAGCACGGCAAGCAGATCCTCGCGATCGTGGTCACGCGCGACGTGACCGAGCACAGGCAAGCCGAGGAGGCGCTCCGGCAGAGCGAGGAGCAGTACCGCGCGTTCTTCGAGATGGGAATCGTCGGCATGGGCCAGGTCGATCCCGCGACGGGCCGGATCCTCCGCGTGAACGACCGGTACTGCGACATCACCGGCTACAGCCGCGAGGAGCTGCTCTCGGGCTCGGTGCGCGACATGACGCACCCCGACGATCGCCACGAGGACTGGGAGAAGTTCAGCCGCATGGCGCGCGGCGAGGTCGACGAGTACTGCGCGGAGAAACGCTACATCCGCAAGGACGGTCGGATCATGTGGGTGCACGCCGCGGCGCGGATGATCCGCGACGCCGCGGGCAAGCCGATCCGGACCGTGGGCATCCTCGAGGACATCACGCAGCGCAAGGAGGCCGAGCAAGCGCTGCGCGAGAGCGAGGCTGCGCTGCGCGAGGCGGACCGGCGCAAGGACGAGTTCCTGGCGATGCTCTCGCACGAGCTCAGAAACCCGCTCGCGCCCATCCGCAACGGCCTCTACATCCTGGAGCGCGCCCCGCCGGGAGGACCGCAGGCGCAGCGGGCGCACGCGGCGATCGAGCGACAGGTCACGCACATGACGCGGCTCATCGACGATCTCCTCGACGTCACGCGCATCTCGCGCGGCAAGATCCAGCTCCAGCGCGAAGAGGTCGATCTCGGCGAGCTCGTGCGTCGCCTCGCCGAGGATCTCGGGCCGACGTTCGAGCAGGCGGGCGTCGAGCTCGAGGTCGAGGTGGAGCCCACCTCGCTCTGCGTCGACGGTGATCCGACGCGCCTCGCGCAGGTCGTGGGCAACCTGCTGACGAACGCGGTGAAGTTCACGCCGCGCGGGGGGCACGCGCTCTTGTCGGCGAGGCGTGAGGGGGAAGCGGCCGTGGTGCGCGTGCGGGACGACGGCGCGGGCATTCCGCTGGAGACGCTGCCGCGCGTGTTCGATCCGTTCGTGCAGGCGGAGTGCACGATCGATCGGAGCCGCGGGGGGCTTGGGCTCGGGCTCTCGCTGGTGAAGGGGCTCAGCGAGATGCATGGCGGGACCGTGACGGCCGAGAGCGCGGGGCTCGGCGAGGGCGCGCTGTTCACGGTGCGGCTGCCGCTCGCGAAGGCGGCTCTGCGGAGGAGCGCCGCGGCGCCGGCGGACGCGCCGAGGGAGCCGGCGCGGCGGGTCCTGGTGATCGAGGACAACGTGGACGCGGCCGAGACGCTGCGCGAAGCGCTCGGCATGGGCGATCACGTGGTGGAGGTGGCGTTCGCGGGGCCCGAGGGAATCGAGAAGGCGCGGCGGTTCGAGCCGGACGTCGTGCTCTGCGACATCGGCCTGCCGGGGATGGACGGATATGGCGTGGCGCGGACGATGCGCGCGGATCCGAAGCTGCGGTCGGTCTACCTGGTGGCGCTCAGCGGGTATGCCTTGCAGGAGGACGTGGAGCGATCGAAGCAAGCGGGCTTCGACAGGCACATGGCGAAGCCGCCGAGCCTCCCGGCGCTGGAGAAGCTCCTCGCCGAGGTCGGCCGCGGGAAGCTGAAGGAGGCGGCGGGGACGGGATAGCGCGTCAGCGGCCGAGGCCGAGCTCGGCGAGGTGCTCGAGCGACGCTCGCAGGACCGGCATGGCGACGTGGTGCTTGCGAGCGATCTCGCCGGGATCCTCGGCCGCTCGCAGCAGATCCGCGAGGAAGGGCGTGATCGGCCCGAGGATGAGCCTCCCGCGCGCCGCGGCATAAAGCGTGGGCCCAGCCCGCTCGCCCACCGCGAAATACCCTTCCGGGACGGCGTGAACCTCCGCGGGCAGGGCGAAATCCGGGCGCGGGCTCATCACGAGCGCCTTCATCATCGCCGTGAGAAACTCGGCCTCCAGGATCGCGCCATCGCCGATCTTGCGCGCATCGCAGAACCGGAAAAACGCCTCTTCCAGACAGACCCCGGGGCCCGCGTGGGGATGTTCGCGATACGCATCGAATGCCGGCGACTCCAGGAACAGCGACATCAATTCGGCGAGCTCGTGATCCTCTGGATGCGCCGCCCTCCAGGTATCGATGGTGCGCGCATACAGCGACAGAAGCCCGCCGCTTCCCCGATGTTTGCGATGGAGGACGTCCGCGCGCACGCGTTCAGCCGTCCTTTGGAGCTGCGCGGGGTCGATGGAACGGAGCGCGCGCAGATCGGCTTCCGACACGCCGAGCTCGGATACGCGTCCCGCGAGAAATGCTTCCAGGTACGATCGACGATGCAGAAGCCGGTCGAGGGCCTGATCGAGCGAGATCATGACAACCACGCGTCCACGGCGGCGCGGAGGCGCTCGAAGCTCGCGACGGTCTCGGGGGCGAGCCGCCCTTCTGCGTCGAGCCTCGGATCTTCGTAGGTAATCGCGGAGAGGTTCGGACAAAGTGGAAGGAGGCGGCGAAGGAGCTCGAACTGCTCGTCGAGCAATACGCCGTGGTGATGATCCATGAAGGAATCGCCGTCGATCGCGCACCCCGAGAGGTGAATTTCGAAGCAATGGTCGAGCGGCAACCGCTCGAGCTCCCCGAACAGCGCCTCGCCCCGCTTGCCGAGCAGCCATTGATAGGAAAGGAGGTGCCCCACGTCGAGCGTGGCCGGCGACCTCGTCTCCTCCACGACCGCCCGGAAGAAATCATACGCGTGCATCTGGCCCACGAAAAAGCTCGTCCCGTCCGAGAACCCGGGGAACTCGACGAAGAGCGGCGCCACGAGCTTTTCTTGCACCTCGGCCGTGTTCCGGATGGCCGCGTCGAGCCCCTCGGGCGTGAGGTACGGCGGGAGCGGATACGGCAACGGCCGGCCGTGGATCGACCAGAGCCCGAGATCCTCGTTCACCCACGCGAAATGGTACCGGTCGACGAGCGCGTTCGTGAAATCGATGATCCGGCTGCGATCGTAGGCTTCGAGCGCGCCCAGGTTGAACGTCGTCTGGTGGAGGGCGCGCACGGAAAACGCTGGAATGCGGGCAAACAGGTCGTCGTAGGCGTCGACGTACTCGCGCGGATCGAGGTGATTTCGGCTTCGGGGCTGAAACGACGTGAACAGGTACCGAAAGGCTCCGGCATGGGACGAAAGAAACCGCACGACCGGATCCGTCACGTGATCCCCGCGGCCGGGCTCGTGGGCGAACCCGACGGGCGCGCCCCACGGGAGGTCCATTCCGACGCCCAGCCCGAGGCGCCCGTTCACCTCGGGAAATCGGGGCTTCACAGATCCTTGGCCGCGTTCACGATGCTCGCGAGCTTCCCCGCGCGCTCGCAGGTGAGGTCCTTGGCCGCCGGGCCGTCGTCCTTGCAGGGTTGATAACAGTTGGCGCTGTTCTTGGGCTCGTCCTTGATGAGCCCCCGGACCTCCACGATCCCGAGCGCATTCAGCGCGGCGAGGTTCTTTTCGATGGTCGCCTCGGCGCAGGCGTCCGGGGGGGCGGGGGTCTTCACGGCGGACTCGGCGACGTCGGCCAGTTTGTCCACGCGCAATGCAGCGATCTGGCGATGCTTGCAGACCGAATAACAATGGACAGAATGACCGGGCATATCAAAGATGACGTGATCTGCATCAAAGACCGCGAGCGCGCGCAGGCGGGCCATGTTCTCGTCCAGCGACATGAGAGCGGCGTTGCCCGCGGCCGGGTCGGGCTCGGGCTCGGCGTCCGCCGGGTGGTTGGAAGACGACCCGGCACAACCGGCGAGCGCGCCGACGGCTCCAGCGACGAGGGCAATTTTCAATTCCACGGAAGCTCCTTGCTGGCGGGCGCGGTGCGCCCCCTCGGGATTCCACCATAAAGCGGATCGCGGTTCGAGTCACGTGCTCTCGGGCCCTCGCGACCGCCTCGTAGCTCGAACATTCACCATGGCCTTCCCCGAAGGGCCGTCCTCGCGTAGGCTCCGCGCGCCCGATGGAGGAGTCTCGATGAACCACGCACGTGGACGGCGCCGCGCGGCGTTCGTTTCGACAGCCCTGATCCTGCTCGCTGCTTGCGCGCCCCCGCCGCCCGTGCAACCGGCGGTGACGGTTCGCCCGGACAACCCGGAGCGCCGCCCCATGCCCGTGGCCAGCGACGAGCTCGCCGCCGAGGGCGCGGCCGAGGGCACGGCGGCGTTCCCCGACCCCGGCACCGCCGTCCCCGTCGGGCCGAGTGATCCCATCTGGGGAAACGCGCTCGCCCCCGTCACGATGGTCATCTGGGGCGATTTCCAAGACCCATTCACGTCGCGGCTCATGAGCACGCTGGCCCTCCTGCAGGAGCAATACGGGCCGGAAAAGCTGCGGGTCGTCTGGAGACACAAGCCGCTCCCCTTCCACAACCAGGCGCGTCCCGCGCACCTCGCGGCCGCGACCGTGCTGCGGCTCGGCGGCGCGAGCGCATTCTGGAAGTTTCACGCCCTCGCCTTCCAAAACCAGCGTTCCCTCGACACCCCATTTTTCACGGAATGGGCCGAAAAGAGCGGCGTGAGCCCCTCGGCCTTCGCGGACGCCTTCGAGCAGCAGCGCTTCGCCGAGGCCGTGGACGCGGACCTCGCGTTCGCCAAGAAAGTCGGCGTCACGGGCACGCCGGCCTCGTTCATCAATGGCATCCTGGTCACCGGCGCCCATCCCCTCACGAAGTACCAGGGGATCATCGACGCCGAGCTCCAGGAGATCGCTGCGCTCCGGCGCGCGGGCCTCGCCCCCGAGCACATCTATGCCGAACGCTCCGAGCAAAACTACAGGACCCCGCCGCCTGCGCCGCCCCCTCCTCCTGACCGGACGCCGGACACCACGGTCTGGAAGGTGCCGCTCGACGGCTCCCCCGCGCGCGGAAAATCGACCGCGCTCGTGACGGTGGTGATGTTCGGCGACTTTCAGTGCCCCTTCTGCAAGCGCTCCATCGCGACGCTCCCCGAGCTCGAAGCCAAGTACGGCGACAAACTGCGCATCGTCTTCAAGCACAACCCCCTGCCCATGCATCCGCGCGCCGAGGCGGCCGCCGAATTCGCCATCGAGGCCGGCGCGCAAAAGGGCGAGGCCGCCTTCTGGAAGGCGTTTCAGGCGCTCTTCGACACCCAGGATCGCCTCGCGGATCCCGATCTCGAAAACCTCGCGCTCGCCCTCGGTCTCGACGTGAAGCGCGTGAAGAAGGCGATCGAATCCCACAAGCACGCGGCGCGCATCGAGCAGGATCAGGTCCTCGCCGAGGATCTCCAGGCGTCGGGCACGCCTCATTTCTTCATCAATGGCAGGCGGCTCATCGGAGCACAGCCCCGCGAGCAGTTCGAGCTGATCATCGACGAGGAGATCACGAAGGCCCAAAAGCTCGTCGCCGAGGGGACGCCGGCCGCGAAGATCTACGATGCCCTCCAGAAGGACGGGAAGGGCCCCCCCGCCATGGAGAGGATCCTCGCCCCCGCGCCCACGAAGGACAACCCGGGCAAGGGCGCGCCGGCTGGGGCGGCGGTGACCATTCAGATGTTCGCCGATTTCCAGTGCCCCTTCTGCAAGCGCGCGCAGGCGGAGATCGATCAGCTCATCGCCGCCTATCCGGGCAAGGTCCGCGTGGTGTGGCGGCATTTGCCGCTCGTGTTCCACAGGCAAGCGCGATTGGCCGCCGAGGCTTCCGTCGAGGCCTTCCGGCAAAAAGGCGAGGCCGGCTTCTGGGCCTTCTCCGCGCGCCTCTGGGAGGATCAATCCGAGCAGGGCTTGAGCCGCCCGTCCATCGAGCGCAAGGCCGCCGAGGCGGGGCTCGACGTGGCGAAGCTCTCGGCGGCGCTCGACGCGCGCACGCACTGGAAGGTGGTCCAGGCCGATTTCGAGCTGGCCGATCGCCTCAAGATCACGGGCACGCCGGGCTTCGTGATCAACGATTCCTTCGTGAGCGGCGCGCAACCCCTCCGCGTCTTCAAGCGATACGTCGAGAAGGCCCTGAAACCGGCCGAGCCGATCGCCCCCGGCGCCCTGAAGGCCGACGCCCGGAAGCCCGTGCCCCTCGTGGCGACGACCCCGCCTCCGCTGAGCCCGCCGGCGCCCCCGGCGCCCCCTGCGGCCTCGGCGACGGCGCCGAAGATGGGGGCGAAGCACCTGATCGTGATGTATGCGGGCTCGAAGCGCGCGCCGGCCCACGTCACGCGCACCCGCAGCGAGGCGCTCGCGCGCGCAGAGGAGGCGCGCAAGCGATTACGCGCGGGGGCGAGCTTCTCCGATATCGTCGCACAGTACAGCGACGAGCCTGGCGCCGCGCAACGCGGCGGCGATCTCGGCACGTTCCCTCGGGGCGCGATGATCCGCGAATTCGAAGAAGCCGTCGACAAACTCAACGTGGGACAGACGAGCGAGATCGTGGAGACGCCGTTCGGCTTCCACATCATCGTGCGGACGCAGTAGCCTTCCCGCGATTTCCGAAAGATCGAGCGAGTTTTCGCGTCGACGACGCTACGTCCACACGCGGGAAATCGCCGTCCCGTTCACCATGCCGGTGCGAGCATCGACACCCGCCTGGATGAACAGGCCGGTGATGCTGTCGAGACACGGATATTCGTGAAAGTAGAGCCCTGTGCTCTGCGTCCACACCAAGGGCTCGACGCGCAGGAGCTGATGGCCCTTGATGTCCAGCGGGTAATCGCCCTCGCCCCGCAGCGCGTGGACACGGCTCCACGCGTCGCTGTTCCAGGCGTAATACCAGGTCACACCGCCGCTGTCCGGGATCGTGAAATCGATGTATCCTTCCTCGCGGACGTCGATGGGAAAGTGCTGCTTTCGCGCGAATTTGCGGATGAACTCCGAGCTCCGGAGCCAATGCAAGAGCGTCTCGTGAAGCGAATCGTCGACGAGCGAAAGCTCGAAGTGGTCGAAGATCGCGTCCCCCTCGTCGCTCGGGTTTCGCACGGTGAAACCGTGGCGCTGGAGCGCGCGGACGAGCTCGCTGAAGGACCGTATTTCGTGGTGAAACAAGGGCAGGATGGCCGAGGTCCGCGCGATCTTGGCGGAGGGGTACTTGGCGCGCGCCTTCTGCGGCGCCTCGGTCCCGCCGTGGAGGATGAGGTCCGCCGTCGCCATCAGCTTGTTCGTCACGCCCTTCGCGCCCAGCGCATACAGCATGGTGCGGTTGAGATCGTAATCGTCGACGTCGGCGACGTAGACGCTCTTGCCCGCCACGAAATTCGGGGTTTCCGCGGAGGGTTTGCCGGCGCTCGCATGCGAACGGGTGGGATGTCGCTTGAGAGGGAGCATGGGCCTCATTTCCCGTCGTTGATCTCGATGACGCGCGGCTTCGTCGGCGCGTGGCAGATCAGCATCGGGTTCTCGTCCTTCATCGTGGTCCGCACGTGTGTGATGAGGGCCTCGCCCTGCTCCTGGCTCTTCACCACGACGCCGAGCCGCCGCCCGCCCTCGTGGATCTCCACCAATCGAATGTCGGCGACGCCGGGGAACGTGGCGAGGGCCTTGCGGGTCCCCGGGAACGTGAAGTTGTTCGCGTTGCCCGGGCTCACGTCGTAGAGATAGACGAACGGCGTCTTGCAATCGTCCCCGAAGGACCAGCCTTTCCCCTCGCGGACGCGGAACACCTTGCCCTCGGCGGACGCCCACATCGCGTCGCCGTCGAGGACCACCGTGCGAAACATCCTGGGCCAGGAGAGCTTTCCGATCTCCACCCATTTTCCGCCTTCCCATCGCTCGAGCGAGGGCCCCGCGACCACGTGCAAGACGCCGCTCGTCGAGACGAACGCGAGCGTCGGCGGCGCCTCGGTCCGGGGCAGCGCCGTGAGCTCGCCGCCCTTGAGCTGAAGGATCGGATTGTTTTTGCCGGCATAAAGCCAGACCTCTTCCTTGCCGCCGAGGAGCTGCGGCCAGTAGCCGATGTCCTTCACGAGGGGCTTCACGTCGATGAACCGCGATTTCGGCGCGTTCTCCTCCCACACCTCCAGCGCCGGCCCTCGCGTGTTGCACATCTGGCCGACAGCGACGAGCACGCCCGATTTCGAGGCGGCAATCGTGCTCGCCCAGATCGCGGGGCGGATCGGCATGAACTCGTTCGGCTCGATCTCCCCCGGCTTGCACCCCGCCTCCGTGGGCATCTGCTGCTTTCGATCGAGCTTGGGCCCGCGGACGGTCGAGAGGGAGATCCCCTCGTCATAACCGTACGACCATCCCAGGAGCAAGACCGATTCCCCGAGCCTGGCAATGCCGTTGATCGCGGCGGGGCTCCCACCAAAGCCGAAGGTCTTGCTGGTCCCCTTCCCGGTCAGCGGAATGTACGAGGGCGACGGCGTCCGCATGCTGTCGCTGCTGTAGAGCACGTCGATCGCGTCGGGCCACCGGCCCTGCACGGAATCGATGACCGTCGGCACCGCGCCCATCTCGGGCGGGATCGTCTCCTTCAACCATTCGACGCCGTCGCCCACGATCCGGCCGACGCGCTGCTTGTGCGTGACGACGATCGCGCCCTCGACGCCGAACACGACCTCCGGCTTGCTGCCCGGAGGCGAGAACTCTTCGAGGACGAGCGTGGGCACGCCCTTCGGCCCCGCGGGCTCCGCGGGGGCCGCGCTCGGCGGGGCCTTGGGCTGCTCCTGCTGGGGCGGCGGGGCGTCGTCCTTCTTGCACGACGCGACGCCCGCGAGCATCACGACGAGCGGGAGCACGGATGAAAAAAGCGCGGTCCTGTGCATGGGCCGCCCGAAACTATCGGCGATCGGCGCGCCCTTGTCCACACGATGGTCGAGCTTCGCGCCGTGCTCGGTGGTAGGACGTGCGTCTCCCGATGTTGACCGTCGAAGCCCTGTTCGCGCAGCCCGACAACGCGACCGTTCTGCGGCATTTAAAGCTCCGGAGTCCGGAGGACGTCACCTCTTTCGAGGCGGGCACGGATGGAAGTCCCTACGATGAAGGGGGCCAGCTCTTCTTCCATAAATACGGTCGTGCCTGCCCCGACGCGACGCGCTGCGCGGTGAACATCTGCAACATCATGGCCCACGAGCGCACCGCGCGGATCTTCGCGCTGCACCAAGGGCGCTTCACCCTTGCCCTCCGCCTGCCGGTCGACGGAGACGACCGAGAGAGGTTGTGCGGCTGGACGGCGGACGGGACCGTCGATCTGCGCGCGCTCGGTCCCGATTGGGTGCTGTTCCACGGGTATGATGGCGACGGCGAAGACGAAGAATACGATCCATTCTTACGGGCCTACGAGCTCGCGGGGCATCAATCGATGCAGACGAAGCCCGAGAACCGGTAGACCTCCTCCCGGTCCGCGACCCTCACCCGCCCGCTGTTCGGCACGAAATAGTCCACCGCCGACGTCGGGTGCTGCCCGCATCCGCAGAGCTCCATATCGAAGAGCCGCACCCGGTATCCCCCACGGGTACGCCGGACGTTCGTCGTCTCGATATGATCCACGAGGAAATCGCGTCCGTCGTTGATGTCGATCGTGTACTCCGGGTTCGCCGTCGTCAATGCGACCGCGAAGCCGAGCGCCTCCGCCTGGGAGGTCACCGGGGAGAAGCGGTCGATGAAGTCCGCCGCCGTGTCGATGAGCTCGAAGCGCCCGCCGCCCGTCGAAAGGAGATAACGGCGCTTTTGCGGCAGCATGCAGCCGAGGTCGACGATCCCCTCGGGCGAACCCCGACGCGCGTCGGCGTTGCACTGCGCGATGGCCACGCGCGGCGCGAGGCCGCCGAGCGATTCGACGATCTGGAGGGTATTTCCGAGGCACCCGAATTGCTGGATCGTCGGGGACGCCGAGCAATCCAGCGTGTCGTCGCTCCGGACGCAGCCCGCGCCGAGGAACGGCTCCACGTTGACCGCCGGCACGCGCGGCGGCGGATGCTGGGTGATGACCGGATCCCGCGCCGAGGCCTCCGCCGCGTAGCCCGTCACGAGACCAAGACCAAGCGCGAGAATCGGAAACAGGTTCTTCATGGTCATGCCCCCAGGCGTACCTAAGCCGGTCCGCCTGGGTGACAAGCCGAAGCTTACGACGCGGTCTCCGTCAAAACCGCAAAATCCCGTTCTCCAGCACGACGCCCGTGCTCCCGCGCTGCCCCTTGACGAGCTCGATCCGCGTGCGGCCCTCGGACAGGAGCATGATCCCACCGACGAGCGACCCGGCGCCCATGGCGAGCGTGACGAGGCCGATCGTGCGGACCGCGCGGACGTCCTGCGCCGGATTCGGGTTCTCGGGCGTGGGGGTCGTGTCCATTGTAAAACTCGCGGCCGTGAACATGGTGCCGCCGAGGCCGAGCACGACGCCCAGCGTCGTCAGCAGGATGCCTCCCGTGAACCGCGCCAAGCTGACGCCTTTGACCCGCGCAGTCACGGGGCCCTCCAGGTCATCGAGCCGGAAGGACGAGGTCGGGAACATGCCGGGGCCGCTGATGAAGAACCGATGACCGTCCCGGCCGTCCACGAGCTTATCGCACGGCGCCCGGCACATGTATTTCGTGATCGTATTGGGTCCAACGAACTCTGGCTGCTGGTACCCGCCGCCCACCTCGCCCTCGATCCGCGCGAGCTCCAGCTCGGGCCAGTTCGATTCGATGTGGACGAGCGGCACGCCCGGCCCGGGCGCGAGCGGCGCCGCCGACGCGGGCGGCGCGGGCGCGGCGGGGCCCTGGGGACCGCCCACGATCTTCGCGATCTCGCTCCAGGGGATGACGCTCTGCTCCCCCGCGACGATGACGATGACGCGCTGCCCCGGCTCGACGTTCACGATGGTGCCGCGCATCGTGCTGCCATTCTTGAGCTGAATCTCGGCGGCGTCCGTCTCGACCTCGGCCGCGACCTCGTCCGCCCGCGCCACACCTGCGAACGAAGCGCCCACGAGCGCCACCACCCCTACGCACCGTGCAACGAAGCTCATGGCTACGTCATAGAGCAAACGAGCGCGCGCGTGAAGAGCAGACGAGCAATCCCAGGCATATTCGTCCCTGGGCAAGGCGGGGCGCTGGCGCTAGGGCCCTTCCGAGGGGGAGGTCGCATGAAAGCCGTCGTGTTTCACGGAGTCGGAGACATCCGGCTCGATGACGTGCGCGAGCCGAAGATCAAGGAGCCGACGGACGCCATCGTCCGCCTGACGGCGAGCGCGATCTGCGGGACGGATCTGCACTTCGTCCGCGGGACCATGTCCGGGATGAAGCCGGGCACGATCCTCGGGCACGAGGGGGTCGGTATCGTCGAGGAGCTCGGCAAGGACGTGCGGAACCTGCGGAAGGGCGACCGCGTCGTCGTCGCCTCGACCATCGCCTGCGGCGCCTGCTCGTATTGCCGGGCTGGCTACCAATCGCAGTGCGACAAGAACCCGAATGGCAAGCAGGCCGGGACGGCGTTTTTCGGCGGGCCCATCCAGAGCGGCCCGTTCGACGGGCTGCAGGCCGAGTTTGCCCGCGTCCCCTTCGCGAACGTGGGCCTCGTCAAGCTACCCGACGGCGTGAGCGACGATCAGGCGATCCTGCTCTCGGACATCTTCCCCACGGGGTATTTCGGCGCGGAGATCGCCGAGATCACGCCGGGCGACACCGTGGCCGTGTTCGGCTGCGGCCCGGTGGGGCTCTTCGCCATCGTGAGCGCGCAGATGCTCGGCGCGGATCGGGTCCTCGCGGTCGACACGATCCCCTCGCGCCTCGAAATGGCGCGCGCGCTCGGCGCCGAGGTGATCGATTACAACGAGGAGGACCCGGTCGAGACCATTCTGCGCCTGACCGACGGGATCGGCGTGGATCGCGCGATCGACGCCGTGGGCGTCGACGCGAACCGGCCGCACGCGGGGCCGGCGAAGGTCCACCGCGAGGACAAGAAGGAAGCCGAGCGAATGCTCGAGCAGGTGGCGCCGAAGACGAACGAGGACGGCGACAACTGGCACCCGGGCGACGCCCCGTCGCAGGCGCTCACCTGGGCCGTGGAGGCGCTCGCGAAGGCCGGGACGCTGTCCATCGTCGGCGTTTATCCGCCGCAGATGAAATGGTTCCCCATCGGGATGGCCATGATGCGAAACCTCACGGTGAACATGGGGAATTGTCCGCATCGCCGGTACATCCCGAAGCTCCTCGATCACGTCGCGAGCGGCGTCGTGGATCCGACGAAGATCCTGACGAACCGCGAGCCGCTCGTCTCCGTGATCGACGCCTACAAGGCCTTCGATCGGCGCATGCCCGGCTGGGTCAAGGTCGAGCTCTCGCCCGGCGCCGCTCCGGCGAAAAAGGCGGCCTGATCGCCGCGCGGCTCGGGGGAGATCCCGAAAAGCGCGATGTTGAGCACGCACATGATGATGCCGAAGAAGTGGAGGCCGAGGAAGATGGCGATTCCGAGGTGGAGACCGAGGACCGCCGCGAGCCAGAGCCTCCGCGTGCGACGCGGCCAGATGAAGACGCAATAGCCGATCTCGATGGCGAGCGTGGCAAGGCAAGCGAGCTGTGCGAGCGCGGGGTGATGGGCGAGCCAGGACATGTCGAACCTGCGATACCCCGGGAACGAAAGGGCCCGGAAGATGAGCTCTCCGTTCCACCAGTCGATGAACGCCGCCTTCTCCACGCCGCTCGCGAAATACGAGATGCACAGGTGCATTTGCATGAGCCGTAGCCCGATCCGCGCCCCCGCCGTGGGCGCGCGCGAGGCACCCAAGAGGAAGACGTCGAGCGAAGCGGCGCGACCGACCGGGACCCAGATCGCGTAAAACAGAAAGATGTGCGCATACAGATCCACCCCGTACCTCAGCGGGTCGGCGCTGTTCATCAGCGTCCAGTGGAGAAACCACGCGAGCGCGGCGGCGGCCCGCGTGAAGAGGCCGAAACCGAGCATGACGAGGGCCACGACGTAGGCGGCGCCGATCGCACGAAGGCCCGCCACTTCGCCGACGCCGAGCGGGGACAACCAGGCGAGCAGATCACCCGTCCGTGGCCCGAACAGGGGGCCGAAGGCGCGGGCCAGATTCCCCTGGAAGAGGCCGTCGCGCGAGAACCAATCGAGGAACTCCGCGTGGACGACGGCCGCCTGCACGAGGAGCACCGAGGCGAGGCCGATCCGCAAGGCCGCGAGGGGCCTTGCCGTGGCCGGCGCGAACAGGAACACGTCGAGGGCCCGGCACGCGCCGGCCCTCGGGGACGAGTCATCCAGGATCGGCGCTTCCATGGCGTGCCTCCGGCCGCGCTTGCGGCTTTCGGAACCTCGCATCGTAGACTTGGGTGACTCGTGGCTCGCGGCCGCTCCGGTGCTCGTCCATCAAGACGGCCACGAAATACTCGACGCGCACGACGACCTCGCGCGCCTCGGGGTGCCTGTCGAACATCTTCGCGGCGAGTGACTTCGCCAGCTCGCGCCGGAGCTCAGGATCGGCCGTCTCGAACGCGTCCGCGATGTGCGCGACGCGGATCTCGGCCTCGTGGCTCGCCCCTGTGCCGAGGGAGCGCGTGCTCCGCCGGCCCTCGGCGTCGATCACGTCCACGTGGAGCACGAGCTGGCCATGATCCCTGGACGTGAAAAAGTCGTATTCACATTCGGCGCCGGAGGCGAGTCCGTAATGGTGGAGGAGCCGCCCGATGGGCCCGACGTCGCCGAGCTCCACGCCGGCCGCTCCCAGCGTCACGAGGAGCAAGTGGGCGGCGACCAGGACGAGCAGCCATCGGCGCGGTGTCGATCGCATGGTGGTTCCTCCCAGCGCCGCCCGCAGGTCCTCCCTGCGGGCGGCGCTCCTCGGAAAACCTCAGTGGTCCCAGCCGCCATGATGCCGGCCGCCGTGATCCCAGTGGCCGCGATCCCAGCCGCCGTGATCCCAGTGGCCGCGATCCCAGTGGCCGCGATCCCAGTGGCCGCGATCCCAGTGGCCGCGATCCCAGTGGCCGCGATCCCAGTGGCCGCGATCCCAGTGGCCGCGATCCCAGCCGCCGCGATCCCAGTGGCCGCGATCCCTGCCGCCGCGATCCCTGCCGCCGCGATCCCACTGCGTCCCCAGCGCGGCGCTCCCCTCGTCCACGTTCTCGTTGACCTCCTCGTCCACGGACCCGTCGACGAGCGCGTCCACGTTTTCCTCGACGAGGCTCGGCTCGTCCTCCCCTGAAGGGATATCCGCACGCGCCGCGAGCGGCGCCGCAATCACGGCGACGCCTGCACCGGCGACGCCAGCCACGAGCAAAAATCGAATGAGATGAGCAGCCATGATTCCCCCTCCTTCACCGCAACGTGCGGTTCGCGGCGCGGAACGGCAAGTGCAGCCTCAGGCGGATGGCTCGTCATGCTCGCCGACACAAAGGCGCCGCCCGCCGAAAAACCCGGCGGGCGGCTCACCTGTCCCTCTTGCGATGCTCAATACGGCGCGAATGGTCTCAATGCCACCGGTCCCAGCGATCGTGGCGACGATCCCAGCGATCGTGACGACGGTCGTAGCGATCATGGCGACGATCGTAGCGATCGTGACGACGATCGTAGCGATCGTAGCGGCGATCATAGCGATCGTGGCGACGATCGTAACGATCGTGGCGACGATCGTAGCGATTGTGCCATTGCGTGCTCAGGGCTTCTTCGGACTCGTCGACGTCTTCCTCGGATTCGGTCAAGGCGCCTTCGGCTCCGCCCAGGTCCTCGTCGTTGAGCTCCGGCTCCGGCGCCGGGATGTCCGCCCGAGCCTTGGACGGCACCGCCACCACGGCGAGCCCCGCACCAAAGACGGAAGCGACGAGTAGAGAGCGAATGAACTTCTTGAACATGAACCCCCCTTCCTGCCCGGAACGTGCGGTCGCCAGGCGGAACGGCAAGTGTCTCCCAGCGCAGGCCGCTCGCATGGAGGCTTCGCCGTCGCCATTCTCGGCTCCCGCCTCGGCCTCTTCCTTTTCCCCTCGCGGGATGCTCCCGTCTTTCGGTATCCTCCGCCCGATGAAGAAGCTCCTCAACGCGCCTTCCGATCTCGTGAAGGAGGCCCTCGCGGGCATGGCCCTCGCGCACCCGGACCTCCTCCGCGTCCACGTCGACCCGGCGTTCCTCGTGCGCGCCGATGCGCCCGTGCGGGGCAAGGTCGCGGTGCTCTCCGGGGGCGGCAGCGGGCACGAGCCTCTGCATGGGGGGTTCGTCGGGCGCGGGATGCTCGACGCCGCCTGTCCCGGCGCGGTGTTCACGAGCCCCACGCCCGATCAGATCCTCGAAGCCACGCGCGCGGTCGACGGCGGCGCGGGCGTCGTCCACGTCGTCAAGAACTACACCGGCGACGTCATGAATTTCGAGATGGCCGGCGAGCTCGCGCGCGACATGGGGATATCCACCGAGACGGTGCTCGTGAACGACGACGTGGCCGTGCAGAACAGCCTTTACACGGCGGGGCGTCGCGGCGTCGGGACCACGGTGCTCGTCGAGAAGATCTGCGGCGCCGCGGCCGAGGCGGGGCGCGCGCTCGCGGACGTCGCGGCCCTCGGCCGGCGCGTGAACGAGCACGGGCGCAGCATGGGGATCGCGCTCACGCCGTGCACGGTTCCGCACGCGGGAAAACCCTCGTTCGAGCTCGGGCCGGACGAGATGGAGGTCGGGATCGGGATCCACGGCGAGCCTGGCCGAAGGCGCGCGAAGATCGAATCCGCCGATCGGATCACGGAGATGTTGATGGAGCCTGTCCTCGACGATCTACCGTTCCGTGCGGGAAAGGACGTGCTGCTCTTCGTCAATGGCCTCGGCGGCACGCCGCTCCTGGAGCTTTACGTGGTATTCCGCAAGGCGCACGAGATCGCGGCGGCGCGGGGCCTCCGGGTCGTGCGGAGCCTGGTCGGGCCGTACATCACGTCCCTCGAAATGGCGGGCGTCTCGATCACGCTGCTCGAGGTCGACGAGGAGATGGTCCGGTACTGGGACGCGCCCGTGCACACGGCGGCGCTGCGCTGGGGGGTTTGACGTGGGGAGCGAGGTATTGAACGGGGACGCCGTGGCCCGGTGGATCGAGCGCGCGGCTGGGCTGATCGGGGACAATGAAAAATACCTGACGGAGCTCGACGCGGCCATCGGCGACAGTGATCACGGGGCGAACATGGCCCGGGGTTTTGCGGCCGTGCGAGGCAAGCTCGCGGGGCATCCGCGGGACGATGTCGGCGCAATCCTGAAGACCGTGGGCATGACGTTGCTCTCGACCATCGGCGGCGCGAGCGGACCGCTCTACGGGACCTTGTTCCTCGAAGCGGCGAAGGTATCGGCAGGAAAAGCGGAGCTCGATCGGGGGGCGATCCTGCAATCGCTCTCGGCCGGGCTCGCGGGGATCCAGAAGCGCGGCAAGGCCGAGCCGCTCGACAAGACGATGGTGGACGCGCTGGGGCCGGCGATCCGCGCATTCGAAGGCGCCGAGGGCGTTTCTCTCGCCGAGGCGCTCGGGCGGGCGGCCGAGGCGGCGCGGCAGGGCGCGGAGGCGACGATTCCGATCGTGGCGCGCAAAGGACGGGCGAGTTATCTCGGAGAGCGGAGCGCGGGCCATCAGGATCCGGGCGCCACGTCGATGTGGCTCCTGCTCCGGAGCCTCGCCGAGGCAGCGGCGGAATGAGCAAGTCGACGGTCGGGCTCGTCCTCGTCTCCCATAGCCGTGCGCTCGCCGAGGCGACACGCGCGCTCGCCACGCAGATGACGGGCGACGTGGTCCTCGTCGAATGCGCGGCGGGCGTCGGCGAGGCGGGCGAGGAGCTCGGCACCGACGCCATGGCCATCGTGGCGGCGCTCGAACGCGCGGCCGGCGAGCGAGGCGCGGTCGTGTTGATGGATCTCGGCAGCGCGCTCTTGAGCGCCGAGACCGCGCTCGATCTCGTGGATGCGTCGATCGCGGCGAAGACGCGCCTCTCGTCGGGACCGTTCGTCGAGGGCGCGGTTGCCGCAGCCGTACGCGCGGCGGGCGGCGGGACACTCGACGAGGTCGCCGCCGAGGCGCGGCGGGGGCTCGTGGCCAAGGAGGAGCAGCTCGGGGAGACCGCACCTGCGACCGCCCCCGCGCCGATCGAAGAGAGCGCGGAGAACGTGTTCTTGGAGGACGCCGTCATCGGGGACGAGCACGGCCTGCACGCGCGACCTGCGGCGCGGATCGTGTCCCGTGCCTCCCAGTTCGACGCGAAGGTCGCGATCGAAAATCGAACGAACGGAAAGGGACCGCGAGCGGCGGACAGCGTCGTCCTCCTCGCGGGGCTCCAGGCGCGGCGGGGTGATGTTCTGCGAATCGCCGCCTCGGGGCGGCAGGCGGAGGCCGCCGTCCGCGCCGTCGCAGCCCTCGTGCGCACGTTCGGCACGACGCCCGACGCGCCCCCGCCGCCTGCGCCTGACAAGACCACGAACAATCGCGGGATCCCCATTGCCCCAGGCGTGGCTGTGGGCCCATGTGTCCGCCTGGAACGCGCCGAGATCCGTTTCTCGCATTCCTTCACCGAGAATCCCCCCGCGGAGCGCGATCGGCTCACGGCCGCCCTCGACAAGGTCGATGCGGAGATCCGCGGCTCGCTCGGTCGTGACGACATGGCGACCCTGCACGCCACGTTGCTCCGGGATCCCGTCATCCTGCAGACGGCCCGCGATCTCATCGCGAACCATCACCAGAATGCCGCTTCCGCTTTCCATGAGGGGATCGAGCGCGCAGCCATGGCCCTCGCAAACGCGGACGACGCCTACATGCGCGCGCGCATCGCCGACCTGCGCGACATCGAGCTTTCCGTCCTGCGCGCGCTCGGCGCCGCGCCCGCGGCCGTCCTTCCCGAAGGCCCGCCCGCCATTCTCCTCGCCGACGAGCTCTTGCCGAGCGAAGCCGCGCGCCTCGATCCCGCCCGCGTGCTCGGCGTCGTCGATTTGCGCGGCGGACCGACCTCGCACGCCGCGATCCTCCTGCGAGGCGCGGGCATTCCCGCGGTCTTCGGCGCCGCATCCATTTTGAAGGACCTGCCCGAATCCCCTGCCCGCCTCGGCCTCGACGGCGCCACGGGCGAGGTGTGGATCGACCCGGCCCCGGATCTCACGGCCGATCTCGAACGACGCCGCGCCGAGGAACACGCGGCGCGGCTCCCCGCGGCGACCTTTCACGGCAAGGTCACCCTTCCCTCTGGCCCCACGGTCGAGCTCTGGGCGAATGCCGCGAGCGCGCTGGAGGCGCGCGCGGCCAAGGAAGCAGGCGCCTTCGGGATCGGTTTGCTTCGCACGGAAATGTTTTTCCTCGACCGCAGCGACGCGCCCGGCGAGGACGAACAAACGGAAGCGTATGCCGAGGTCCTCGCCGCGTTCCCCGGCGCGCCCGTCGTGATTCGCACGCTCGACGCGGGCGGGGACAAGCGTTTGCCTTGGCTGCACGTTCCCCCCGAGGAAAACCCGTACCTCGGCCTCCGCGGCATTCGCCTCTCCCTCGATCGGCCCGAACTGCTGGAGACGCAGTTCCGCGCGATCCTCCGGGCCGGGCGAGGCCGGGAGGTGCGGATCATGATCCCGATGGTATCGACGGCCTCCGAGATCGAAGCCACGAAGGCGGCCCTCGCGCGGGCCGCGCGCGCGCTCGACGCCGCGGGAAAACCCTACCTCTCGCCCGTCCCGCTCGGCATCATGGTCGAGGTGCCGGCGGCGGCGCTCCTCGCGGATCGGCTCGCGCCGCACGTCGATTTCTTCAGCATCGGGACGAACGATCTCACGCAATACACGCTCGCGGCGGAGCGAGGTCATCCGAGGCTCGCCGCGCTCGCGGACGCGGGACATCCGGCGGTGCTGGAGCTCGTGGATCGGGTGGCGAAAGCGGGTCGGGCCGCGGGGCGCGCCGTGTCGGTCTGCGGCGAGGCGGCGGCCGATCCGAAGCTCGCGGCGACGTTCGTCGGGCTCGGGATCACGCGGCTCAGCATGGGTCCGGCGGCGATTGCACGTGTGGCCGCGGCGCTCGCGACGGTCCCCGCCGCGAACGGCTGAGGTTTCGCCCCATGAACGAACCCCGCTACGCGCTCCCCCGCTCGTTCCTTCCGATTCGCACGGCCCACCTCGCCGGCAAGAAGGCCGCCGGCGTCAAGGAGGTCCTTCACGCCGGCGAGATCGTGATCACCACGGGGCGCCTCGTGGCCTGCGATCCGATGATGCAGCCCGAGCGGCCCGCGTTCGAGCGCCTCCTCGCGCCGGGGAAATACCCGGTTCATCTCTTCATCGCGAAAGAGGGATCGGTGATCGGATTCGCCGAGATCCGCCTGCGGAGCGCGGCCATCGACCATTTCGAGCTCGCCACCCTCGCCGGGCAGAATGCGGCGACGCTCGGCGAGCTGCGGTTCTTCGGTTATCCCGTCGACGCGGGGCTCGGCTGCTTCGCCGACGAGGTCGCCCTGCGTCACCTCCGCGATGCGGACGCCGCGCGCCAAAAGGCGCAGGGGCCCTCGTATGGGAGCTACTACGACGTCGTGTCCCCCGAGCTCCGCGCGAATGGAGGCCGGTGGGTGGATCATCGGCCCCACGGGAGCACGGGCGAAAACGTGATGATGTTCCGCTCGGGAGACGGTGACGGGACGTATGCGACCTATTTCGGCATCGACGCTGCCGGCGAGGTGGCGTGTGTCGTCACGAGCTTCAACGTGTTCGCGGAGCCGGTCTCCCGGGATCGCAAGCTGCGGGACCTCACCGAAGTCTTCGCGCCGTTCGTGGCCGCGATCGAGCGGGACATCGGCGCCACGCTGCGGTCGAATGGTTTTTCGGAGCCGAACGCCGCTTACAAGGTGAAGTCGGACGGGGGCGAGCTCGATCTCACGTACACGCGCGACGGGCTCTCCTTCCAGGTGCGAGCCACGGCGCTGTATCGGTCGGTGTCGGGCGCCCATTTCCGCTGGACGCGAGGGCGCGCCGTGCTCGACGTGGGCAACGAGCACCACAAGGCGGGCGTCCCGCTTGCCCTGCCGAGCGCCTTTGCCGTGGGCGCCGCGGCTTATGAATACGCCGCGAAGATCGGGGCCACGTACGCGGCGCGCTGGGACGCGCTCGAGCCGGCGGTTCTCGGGTACCTGCCGATCAAGGCCCCCAAAGCGAGCAAGCGATGACGCCGGCTTCGCCAGGATTCATTTGCGCCCCTGCTCTTTCCCTTTCCCGTCGCGCGCGGGTGGGGCAAACGGTGGCAGCTCGAACTTGGGCACCTGCAACGCCAGCTCGACGGGGAGGTTTTCCCTCTTGCCGGTCCTGAGGAATTCATAGACCGCCTGCTTCGCCGCCGGGTCTTCGCGAAGCTGGTAGAACGTGCCGTCGTGGCCGGCGCGATGGACGAAGATCGCATGGCCGTTCGGGAAATGAGGCAGCAGGCTCCGGGTATTTTCGATCGGCGTCGAGGTATCCCAATCGCCGTGCACGAACAACACCGGGATCGCGCTCTCGACCGGCTCTCTCAGCGCATCACCCATGTCGCGGGTCGGCCAATCGGGCGCGGAAGCGATGTTCGACTCGAAGTTCCATGTGCCCAGCATCTCGACGGCCGGATCGCTCCGAAGCTCGCGCTCGCGGGCGGCCGTGACGCCCAGGCTGCTGTCGACCAGGGGCCCGATCAGCTTCGTCTTGCTCGCCTGGCGCTCTTCGATGACTTCGCGTGCCCAGGCTTCGTAGTGCCCGTGATAGAGCGACAGGAGGAACGCCGGCCATCGCTCGCCTTCCTGCGTATGCGAAAGCAGGGCGAGCTGAAGGTCTTCCGACCCTAGAACCACCGTGCGCTTTCGTCCGGCCTCGTCGTCGACCTGCACGCGCACCGGATCCTCGGCGAAACGGAGGCGCAGGGCGCGCACGGCTCCCATCAATCCGCCCGCGGGCAGATAAGGCGCGAGCCCAGGATCACGGTCGGCGTCGTCAGCGATACGCTGCAGCGCCGCGAACACGTGCGAGGGCATGTCATAGCCATTGTTCAACGGCTCCACGCCCGACAGCACCGCGCGCGCGACGATCTCGGGATGGAGTCTCATCACCGCCAGACTCCACTGAGAGCCGAAGCTCCCTCCGAACAGGCTGATCCTGTCATAACCGAGCGCCCGGCGAAGGTCGTCCACGTCCGCGGCGAATTCACCGATGTCGTAGCCCGAGAGGTCCTTGTCGGGGTTCGCGGCAATGGCCGCCCTGGCGAGCGCGCGCATGGCCTCGGCTTCCGCGCGGGCCGAACCAGGCTGATCCAAGGGCAAGGCTTCGCTGGTCGCCTCGAGCATTTCGCCGCGACGCGTATAACCGCGCTGTTCGATCACGACCAGGTCAGCGACGGCGCCGAAGGTCAGCCAGGACCGCAGTCGGCCCTTTTCAGCCTCTTCGGTGAATGCACCAAGCACGCTGAGACCGGGCCCCCCCGGCAGCCAGAACACTGGCGGCGCGCCCGTGGGCTGAGGCGCCTTGATGCGGGCAAAGCCGACGCCGATCAGGCGGCTGCCGGGGTTTCGCCTGTTCTCGGGCACATACAAGGTGCCGATCTCGTAAGGCACAACGGCGCCGCTCTCACTCCTGACAGTCCCTCGCTCCACGACAATCTCACGGGGCTTCGCGGAGGCATCCACGAATGCCGGCGCCGCGGTCGGGGGTAACGAGGGGGATGACCGGTTCGTCTGGCTTGCGGAATTGCAGCCAGCCATGAGCAGGACGGCGACGAGGACACGCAAGGAGTGCATGGGCCGAATCATCTGGGCCCTACCACGCGTCCCGCGCGGCAGGCAACCGTCGCAGCGCGGAAACGGCGGCGGGAGTTTGCTCTTGGGTGTCATTGCGAGAACACCACCTCCCTCGGCGCCGCGATGGGCCCCTTCCCGCTGCCGCTCGATTGCCCCGATTCATCCGCGCCCCAGCACACGACGCGCCCGTCCGCGAAGGCCGCGCAGGTATGCGCCTCGCCGCAGCCGATCGCCTTCGCGCCCGCCGCGGCGGGCACCTCCACCGCCATCCCTGCGGTCACGGAATCACCCGTCCCAAGCTGCCCGCGGCGCCCGTCACCCCAGCAAAGCACGCGGCCATCGGCCTTCTGCGCGCACGCGTGCTCCGCGCCCGCGCACAGCGCCACCACGCCCGCCATTCCGACGACCGGCAGCGGATCCCTCGTGGCGGCGGGCGCCCCCCGGCCGAGCTGGCCACGCGCGTTGCTCCCCCAGCAGAGCACGCCGCCCTCCCCGAGCCCGCACGCGAAATCGCGCCCCAGCGCGAGCACGTGCACGGTCTTGCCGTCGTCCTGCGATCCGAAGTCGCGTTCGGGCTGTCGCGGTGCGAGGTTCGGCGGCCCGAACGGGCAGGCGACGCGTGGCACGCCGTTGACGTCGCTCAGCGTGCACAGCGCCGATTCGAAGGCAGCGCCACTCGCACTGTATACCTTGGAGCAAAGCGTCCCCGTCGGGCACGGCGGCGCGGGGCCGCGTCCCGTGAGGCGGAAGATGTCCATATCGTGGTGCGCGCCGGTGCACGCCGCGAAGGAGCCTGAATACTCCTCGGACCAGAAGAAGCACGAGCTGTCACGCGTGAGCACCGGCTGGGTCTTGGCGTGCTGGATGTGCTCGCCGGCGCGGCCCATGGCGCGCACGAGGACGGGGCTCGGGCGTTCGGAGCGGATACCGTCGCCGAGCTGCCCGTGATCGTTCTTCCCCCAGCACCAAAGGGCGTCCTCCTGCACGGCGCAGGCGTGCTCGGGGCCGGCGGCGAGGGCCAGCACGCCGCCGAGCCCGTCGCCGCCGCACTGTCCGGCGTCGTTCATGCCCCAGCAGCGCACCTGACCGCGCGCGGTGAGGAGGCAAGAGAAGGCGCGGCCAAGGGCCAGCGTGGTGCTCACGGGCTCAGGGGCGGCGACGACGGACGGCGGGGGCTCGGGGCGGCAGGCGGCGAGGAGAGCGAAGGCGAGGAGAATGCGGCGCATGCGGATGTATGGGGGGGAGAGGGGAAAGTGTGACGGTGACGGGTGGCGGCCTGTTGCGAGACCGATGAACGTTTTTCCCGCGACCGGGAACAGAGGGGCAAGCGTCCTCTCGGGCACCCATTCTTCGCGATCCGGGAAACCACCGGTCACCCACACGGACATCCATGAATCTTTGCAACTTCTTCTTCAAGACCGCCATCCCGTCCCTCACCCTCGCCCTGCCGGCCCTCATGGGCTGTGGCGGCTCGGAGCCCGCGGAACCCGGGCAACCTGGGCACGAGCTGCTCGCGCCCCCGGAAGCGGGCAAAGGCGTGCAATTCAAGATGGTCACGAAGCTCGACCCCGGCACCGAGGCCGAGCATTGCATGTTCGTGAAGGCGCCCGCAGAGGGGCTCTTCGTCAACCGTGACGAGGTGCGCTACTCGAAGGGGAGCCACCACTTCCTGCTCTTCCAGACGAGCTACGACGACATCCCGACCCAGAAAGACGACGGGACGGTCGTCGACACGAGCGGCGTGTTCGATTGCTCCGAAGGTGCGACCGACGGCTGGGAGGTGGAGAAGCTCGTCGCCGGCTCGCAGAACGCCGACGGCGACTCCATGCTGCGCTTCCCCGAGGGCGTGGCCATGAAGGTGCGCCCAGGCGCCGTGCTCCTCATGAACGCGCATTACATCAACGCCTCGATGAACGTCATCGAGCCCGAGGTCCGGGTGAACCTTTACACGGTCCCCGAGGCCGAGGTGAAGACGGAGGGCGACCTCCTCTTCATCTACAATCCCTTCATCTACGTCGGGGCGCAGGCCCAGGGCCGCGCGCGCATGCGATGCCCGGTGCACACGGACATCACGATCGCGAACGTGCAATCGCACATGCACGCGCGCGGCGTCGGGTATGCCGCGTCGATCGTCGGGCAGGCGGATCCGTTCTATACGAGCACCGAGTGGGAGAACGTGACCGTCAAGGATTTCGGCGAGGGTCTGAAGGTCAAGGCCGGCGCGTGGTTCGATTACTGGTGTGACTACTCGAACGCGGAGACGAGGGACGTGTTCGAGGGGCCGCGCTCGACGGACGAGATGTGCATGATCCTCGGCTCGTATTACCCGGCCGACCCGGCGACGGCGCATTGCCGCGCCGAGCCCGACGTCGCCGGCCAGCCGAACTTCATCGGCGCCGAGTGGGTGGGCAATGGCAAGGCGACGTGCGCCGAGTCGTTCGGCTGCGTGCAGCAGGCCCTCAGCGCAGGCCAGGAGATCACGCCCTGCGTGACGAGCTCCGACGCCGCGGTCTCGCGGGAGTTCTCCGATGCGTTGCGTTGCTTGCTGAAGAAGGCCGGCCCGGACCAGGATCCGGGGGTGGTCTGCAAGACGGAGCTCGACGCCTGCCTCGCGAAGTGATTCGGACGTAGGAGGCTCATTGCGGATTTGAAGGAGGAGCGGAGCGTTGCTGCCGCTGCCGCTGCCGCTGCCGCTGCCGCTTCCGCTGCCGCTGCCGCTGCCGCTTCCGCTGCCGCTTCCGCTACCGCTTCCGCTACCGCTACTCCGAACCTCGCAATGCTGCGCGCACATCGACCAGTGCGCCATTCGGCTTCACGCGACGCGGTAGAACATTTACAGCCGCCGCGATCCCCGCACCTCGCGGCGAGCTCCCTCCTGGCTCCCGGAGCGCCAGGCGAGCCCTCGCCAGCCGGCCAGATGCTCCTTCCCGCGAATGTGAACACCGGAGGGCTTGCCTCCCGGACCTCAGTCGAGATAACTGGGAACCCATCCACCATGCGTGCCCTTCTCCGTGCTCTGCCCCTCTTGCTTCTCGTGTCCTGTGGCCACTCCGCGACAAAAGCTCGCATGCAACGCGTGCGGACGGCGAAGGAGGAGGCCCGCATCCCCGGCGCGCGCCAGGCACAGGAATACGCCTCCGCGGTCCACGAGGCGTACAAGGCCGGTGACTACCGCAAGCGAGCCGAGCTCGGCGCGACCAACGCCAGTGACGCGATCTCCGTGATCGATCGCGCGATTCCGACGGCCGGGGTCGACGCGCCGACGCTCGTCGCGTGGCGCGCGACGTTGCTCCTCGACTCCGGCAAGCCGCGGGACGCCTACGCCGAGTACCACCGGTCGTTCGAGATGGGTCCCAACGAGATCGCGGGCAAGGCGCTGATCGAAGCGTACGGTCAGCAGAACCGGCCCGACCTCGTCGGCCCGGTGTGCGCGAAGACGGTCCCTGTGTTGCACAACGACGACGACAAGCTCGCGATGATCGCAACGTGCCGGAAGAACATGAACGCGCTGTCGCCCGAGGGCGAGATGGCATGGATGAGCCCCGAGCTGGTCACCTGGTATCAAGCCGAGAATGAGCGCCGCCTCGGTGCCCAGGTCGAAGCGAACAACGCGCGCATCGAGCGCCAGAAGCAAGAGCAGCACGTCGTGCGCGACATGGAGCAGTGCGCGGCGAACTGCAAGCGTGAAGGGCTGTACTGCCAGAACCGCTGTCGCCACGACAACGCATGCGAGAATCGTTGCGTGGAGATCAATCACGCCTGCCTCGATCGCTGCGAATCAGAAGCCCACGACAAGCTCGGCCGGTAAGCTTCCGCGGTGGAGACCGCAGCCCGCGCGGCCCGGGCGGCGGCCATGGGCTCGGCGTATGCGCTTCACCGTCCTTGTCGCGGGGTGATCAAAGTTGAGCGGTACCGGCTTCCGCCTCCGCTGCCGCTTCCGCTACCGCTTCCGCTACCGCTGCCGCTGCCGCTGCCGCTGCCGCTTCCGCTTCCGCTTCCGCTTCCGCTGCCGCTACCGCGAGGTTCATTTGAACCGATCGTGATCTCGCCCGCGTGTGGTCGACGTGGATCCCGGGTAAAGCAATAGAATGAAGGGGAAACCACTCCTCCTCTACCCAAAACAAGAGACGACAAACTGACCAGCTGCTCGGATGCACAAATCGAAGCGTGCAACCTCATCGCACGACCCTCATGCGCCGCGGAGGAGCATGATGAATCCAAGGAAAGGTGACCATCATGCTGAATCCAAAGTTAGTGCCTGCCCCGCTGCTGTTGTCGCTGTGCGGGGCGCTCGCCTCCTCTTGCAGCACGCCGGATCCCGCAGAGCCACCTCCTCCCGCGTGCACCCCCTACGACACATCGGTGCCGAAGCCTCTGCCCGGGCCGTTTACGGTGGTGCACGTCGAGCCCGGCACACCGCCGCCAGTTGCGCTCGCGTTGCAGGCATGCGCCGGGCTGCATAATCGCAGCGCAGGCGGGTCGGTGTACATCGACGCAGATCCGCACGATATGACGTGGCTGAACGATCTCGGCGCCGTCCCAACCGCGACCCTCGACGCACAACAATTCCTCGACTCTTGCGCCGCGACCTTCCCCGCGTGCGTTCGTTACGACTACAAAAGCCAACAATCGCTGCTCCCGAACATTCTCACCGTGGCTGCGGCGCTCGGCGCAGTGCCCGTGGACGGCAGCCTGAACATTCTCTGTGATAACCCCGCGTTCGACGCGATCGCAGAATTTTCGGATAAAAACACCCCAGCACTGGCGACCAAGTACGTCTTCGATACGTACGCCAAGCAGACAACTGGCCTGGCGATGCTCAACCCCGGGTACGAACCAGATCCTCAAGACAACGCGTCTCCAGCGATGACGCAGGAAATGAAACCTGCGCTCGTGGACTTCGTTTTCTCACAGAGACTGTTCGTGGTTTTTCTCGTGAATGGTTGCGTCGACGGGAACCCAGAGAAAGAGCTACTCAGCAGCATCGTCAACGCGGGCAACTGGGCAACGCCGCTCGGCGTGTATGGGTACAACAATTCGTGGAATGTCGCGGGCGGGTATCTGTACGAGGCACAAACACTCTGCCTGGACTCCCGCAACATGGGCGCCGTCGCCAGCGAGGCAGGCAATCTCTCGTTCTTCACCACACGCACGCCTCCGATAACGGGATCGGGTGCGGTCGTGCAAAATGAGCCCGAATCTCTGACCTACGACCCGAACAAGACCTACGTTGCGTTCGTCGTCGGGGATGGCGACAACATTCAATACCTCATGACCACGCGCCACGACTGGTTCCAGCAACGGATCGCCGATTGCGAGGCGAAGCCCGATGCCTGTCCACCGCTGACGTGGAGTATCTCTCCGCATCTCACCTCTCTCGCTCCCGATTTGCTCGGTTGGTATTACGAGCAGAGCCATCGCACGGGCAAGGATTACTTCGTCCTGCCACCCAGCGGGCATCTCTACGCGTATCCATCGTCGTTGGCCGAAAGTGAGCAAGACGTATTCGTGAAAGCGACGCAAGAGGACGCGTGCATCCTCGGCCTTACGGGTGTGGTCCATTGGGACTGGTTGGGGACCTGGCACGATGCCGAGGATCATTTCTTGCCAAAATACGCAACAGCAGGAGGCTCCATTCGTGGCGTGTTCCCCATGAACGTGCCCTATCTCTTACCAGCATTCACGTGGTGGCCGGAGGACCAATTCTTTGAAGTGCTGACCGGCGCAGACGGAGCCAAGCTCGCCTTGTTCCGGCCGCGCGAATGGCGAGGCGTCGATAGCGACACGGACCAATATCGCCTGACTCCACAACGAATGGCCGACGAGCTCGGTGGCTACCCCAAGGGCACGGTCACCTGGGTCTACATGACGAGCGATGGAGGGCTCACATTGCAGAACTCCTTCCTCACACTTGCCAAGCTCTTGCCTCCACACGTCCGTCTCGTGAGCACAGATGCGGCTGCGAGGCTTGCAATCGCTGCGAAATGACCAGGAGGGGTGCGCCTGGCCGAGGCGTTCCTCAACAGCGGTACACAATCAGATCCCGGTTGCCGCTTCCGCTGCCGCTTCCGCTGCCGCTTCCGCTTCCGCTTCCGCTTCCGCTTCCGCTTCCGCTTCCGCTTCCGCTTCCGCTTCCGCTTCCGCTTCCGCTGCCGCTTCCGCTGCCGCTTCCGCTGCCGCTTCCGCTTCCGCTTCCGCTTCCGCTTCCGCTTCCGCTGCCGCTTCCGCTGCCGCTTCCGCTGCCGCTGCCGCTGCCGCTGCCGCTGCCGCTGCCGCTGCCGCTGCCGCTTCCGCTGCCGGGAGGCGCATTCAAAGGCGCTTCGTCCGGGGGGGTCGAGCATGCCCGCGTGCTCGGGTGGCGCAAGGCCAAGCCGTGCTCGCCGTGCTCGCGCTTCGCGCTCCGCGCGGCTCCGCGCGGTGCTGCGCAGCCTTGCGCCACCCTCCGCGCGCGGGCGGAGGACGGGGGTCCCCGGTCGGGGAAGGAGGAAGCAATGGCTCTCAAGATCTACAGCGTCACGATCGAAATGCTGCGGGGGCTGCGGCCGGTCATCGAGAAGATCGGAAGGAAGGATCCGAATCTGGCCGATCAACTACGGCGCGCCGCCACGAGCGTGCCGCTGAACTTGCACGAAGGCGCATATTCGTTGGGGCGGAACGAACGAGCACGGTGGCACACGGCCATGGGCTCGGCCGCCGAGGTGCGCGCCTGCCTGGACGTGGCCGAAGCACTGGGATACGTGGACGAGGTGGACGCCCAGCTGCGCGACACGCTCGACCACATCATCGCCACCCTGCACCGGCTGACACACCGTTGAGGCGAACAGCGGGCCGTCCTCCCCCAGGACGGCCCGCCCCCATCGCCAGGATCACAGCGGCCATGACGTCGCCCGGTCAGGGACGTAAGAACGCGGAGCGATCTCCCTTGCACCCTCCCCTCCTACCCCTGTAACGTCCCACCCCCATGCGTCATATCTCCCTTGTCGCTCTTTTCGTCGGATTGAACGATCTCCTCACGAATCGAAAAGCCGCTCTCGTGAGCTTCGCCTCCGGCGCCGCCAGCACCAAGCTCCTCACCGCCAAGCGCGACGCCATCGGAAAACTCCCCTCCATTGCCGCGGGCCGACCCCTCGCCGACGATCTCGGCGCCGCCGACGTCCGCCATGACGCCCTCGGGTATGCCGTCTGGCACCTGCTCGAAGCCTACGACCGTCACCCCGACATCCCCGAGCACATTCGCGCGGCCGCTCGGAAAATCCGCGCCGCTTTCATTCCCACCCTCGAAGACCTCGGGGCCAGTTATCCGGCCGAGGCCAAGGCCGCCATGGACCGAAAGCCGTCGCTCACGAGCCTGCAATCGGAGCTCGCCCTGTTCCCCGTCGCCGGCGGCGGCACCCTCCACGATTGGGCCGATAGTTTCCTGCATGCCGGCGTCGCCATCGATTCGCTGCTCAGCGCACGCGCCGACCTCGAAACGAAGACCCGCAAAGACGCAGCCCGCCTCCGCGGCGAGGTCGTCGGCCTCTTGAATCGCACTCGCAAGAACCTCGCGCTGGAGCTCCAGGAAGATCCGAGCCTGCCCAAAGACCTCGACGCGCGTGTCTTCGGTTACCTCGACCTCCTCGAAAAGAGCGCCGCCGACGCGCAAAAGGGCAAAACCTCGCCCGAGATTCCCCCGGCGCCCCCCGCGACCGAGGCGCCCGCCGCCACCCCGTAGCGCCTCGGACCTGCTCCCCTCTCCCGCCGCCTTTCCCGGCGAGCTGCTCCCACCTGCCCGCGTCACCTCCCGCCAGCACGCGCGACGAGAGCCGAAGACGTCCCCGGTGCCACCCCGCGCCCGAGCCGGGCGTCTCCGACCTGCTCGCGGTGCATTCACGAGGCACGAGCGAGCTTCACGGGCCTGTTCGCGAGGCCATTCGAGAGCCCCTTACGGCCTTCTCCGACCTACCCGGAGGGGGGTGGGCTCGGGTGTTCGGGCAGGTCCGACCTGCTCGGAGGGGGGTGGGCTCGGGGGTTCGAGCAGGTCCAGGAAGGAACCGGTGGGGATGGCGTGCCTCACCGGGCACATCGGCTCAGCCGGCGATCCCGGCCACCCGGTCGGCCGAGCAGGTCAAAGAAGCAATGCCCGCCCCCAAAATGCCCCGGGCCAGCGCCATTGACGCGCGCGCCGCGAGGCACGTACCCTGACGGGATGAAGCATCTCTTCAAGCTCGCTTGTGTTTCGATATCCGTGATTCTTCTCGCCGGCTGCAGTGACGGCGGCGGCGGCAGCGGCGGTAGCGGCGGCAGCGGCGGCGGCGGCGGCGGCGGCGGCAGCGGCGGCAGCGGCGGCGGCTCCATCCCCGTCGCGCCGACGAGAAACGATGACCGCGACATCCTCTCGACCGGGCTCGCCCTGGACGTCACGGCAATGACGGGCGAGGCCACGATCGAGCTCTCCCCCGCGGACAAGCCGGGCGCGTCGTTCGAGGTGCAGGGGCTCGTCGTCCAGAGCGTCGAGGGAGTGAGCGGGCCGCTCGAATATGCGGTCGCGGAGGGAAGGCTCGACGTGGGCGTGAAAGAGAGCGCCGAGAACACCACGCTGAGAGTCAAGTACACGTTCACCACGCAGAAGAACTTCGACGGGTATCTCGCCGAGGGCCTCACGTTCCTGTGGCCGCGCTTCTGCGGGAACCTGTTTCCCTGCAAGTCCGTGCCCTCGGAGGGCGTGAAATTCGAGATCGCGCTCGCAGGCGTGCCGATGGGCCAACAGGCTGTCTTCCCCGCCGAGATCCCGGCCGACGCGCCCACGTACATGCCGGCGCTCGCGATCGGCGAATACACGCACATCGAGCTCGGCGCGACAAAAGCGGGCACGAAGGTGGGCGTCTACCACTTGCCCGGAGAAGAGGCGGCCGCGACCGACGGGACGAAGGATCTCGCGGCCGTGTTCGATTGGTACGAAACGACGTACGGCTCGTACTCGTTCGGCGGCGAGGTCGCGTCGGTCTCGGCGAATTGGGGCCCGGGCGCGTACGGCGGCATGGAGCATCACCCGTACTGGCACGTGGCGCGCGACGCGATGAACGATCCGGAGGTGCACGCGCACGAGGCGGCGCACGGCTGGTTCGGCAATGGTGTGCGTATCGCGTGCTGGGAGGATTTCGTGCTGTCCGAGGGCACGGCCTCCTACCTCGCGGCGCGCGGGCTCGAGGCCGCGGCGGGCATGGCCGCGGGCGAGAAGATCTGGAGCGATTACCAGACGAGGCTCGACGACGCGATCCAGAACGAGGACACGGTCCTCATGCTGGACACGTGCAATGCGATCGACCTCATCACGCACCCTTTGTGGTCGAACATCACCTACATGAAGGGCGCGTTCTTCTATCGGGCCGTGGAGGCCCAGGTCGGACGCGACAAGCTCGACGCGGCGATGGCGAAGTTTTACGGGACCTACAAGAACCGCGCGGCCCGCATGCAGGACATGATCGACACGATTCAAGCCGAGACGGGCGCGGACATCTCTGTCCACGTGAATGGCTGGCTGAAGGGGCTCGGAAAGCCCTGACGGTCACTTCCTCGGCACCCACGTCGTGACCGCCGCGAGCCACGACTCCGCGTCGCGCAGCGTCGGTTCGTCCGGAAGCTCCGCCATGAACTGGAACCACCTGAGCTGACCGTCCGTCGCGTACGCGAGGTGCAGGATGCACGTCTCCTCGGTCTCTACCCGGCAGTCGACGCATGTACGCTGCACCCACACGCGCTCGCGCTCGATGAGCACGAACACGTTGCCCCTCGAGCCCACGAGCCTCTGCGCGCCGTCCGGTAAGGGTATCCGTTCAAACATGGTCGCGAAGCTGACGCGGTCGTTCTTCCCGCACCTGTCGAACGGGCTCATGGAACTCGGCCAGTCCTCCTTCTTCGGGCAAGGCCTGCCGAGATCCGCAAACGCCGGGGGCAGAGACGAATCGACCTCCGGCGTCTCGGGGCGCAGCTCGGGGCGAAGGGAGCCGCCATCCGCCGACGCGCAAGACGATCCAGCGAGGAAGAGGGCCACGGCGAACGAGGCGCGCATGGACCTACCTATCACGAAAGGTGGGGTCACCGACAGGGCATGTCCACCGGCGAGGTCGCGGCGGAAGAGGGGCCTCGGAAAACCCTGACGGGTCAGTTCCTCGGCTCCCACGCCGCGATCGCCGCGCGCCACGCATTCGCGTCGCGCAGCGGCGATTTGTTCGTGAGCTCCGCCTGCATCTGGAGCTGCATGAGCTGCGCGTCCGTCGCGTACGCGAGCGCCGCGATGCCCGTCTGCTCGGTGAACGACCGGCACCAGACGCACGTCCCCTGCACCCACACGCGATCCTCCTCGATGTACACCTGCACCTTGCCCATCGAGCCCTCGAGCTTCTGCGCGCCCTCCGGGAGGGGCAGCCGGCGAGGCGCGACGATGAGCCCGACGCGGCCGTCCTTCCCACACCCGATGGCCGGGCTCTCGTAGGTCGGCTGCTCCGGCGGCGGGCAAGGCTCGCCGAGCTTCACGAACTCCGGGGGCAGCGGCGCAGGGGTCTGCTTCGTCGGCTCGGGGCGGGGCTCGGGTCCGATGGATCCGTCGTCCGCCGACGCGCAGGAGAGGGAGAAACCAGCGAGGAAAAGGGTCGCGATAAGGAAGGCGCGCATGCACCTCCCTACCACGGAAGGTGGATCACGGACAGGGCATGTACACCGACGAGCTCGCGTTCGTCGTCACGTAGACGCGCATGTACGTGCCGTGCACGTGCACGCTGCTGACCTCGATCTTGTGGACCTGGGCCTTCATGCAGCCCTGGCCGCTCGCGAACGAGATGTCGTTCGAGAGCTTGTCGCGCACCGACTTGAGCCGCTCGCCGATGTCGAGCCTGAGCGCGTCGCGCGCCTGATCCCGGATCTTGTCGGCATCCATCGAGGCCTTGAGCGCGAAGAGAAAGCTCTTCGTCTCGATCGTCGGCTCGAGGTCGGGGATGCGCAGCTCGTTGTCCACGACCGTCGGATGGCCGGTCATGAAGAGGTCGCCGTCGAGGTCCAAGCTGACGGGGTTGTCGACGTGCCCCGCAATGTGGAGCTTGAGCACGAGCTGATCCTTCGCGGCGTAGATCTCGGGCTTCTCCATGTAGATCTTCGGGTGCTCCTTCGAGAAGAAGAACTTGCCGTCGGTGAAGACGAGGCCCATCGCCTTCGCGAGCTCGTCGTACTTCGCCACGATCGGCACCGTCACCGTGAACGGGCCCGGCTGGAGCGTGGCCACGTTCGCGAGCGGCGGGAGCTTCGCGTCGGGGTTCGGCGGGGCGCAGGGGATCGTCACGGAAGGCGCGACGACGAGCGCGAGGTCTTTTTCGAAGCCGCCGGCGAGGACCGTCGGCCCCGCCTCGACGGAGACGACCTGGAGGGCCGCGCAGCCGTTCGCGTCGCCGAGCGGGAGCTCGATCGGGCGCGAGAGGCGGCCGTGCGCCTCGGCGAGCGTCGGGTAGAGGTCGTACTCGAATGCCTCGAGCTTCTCTTTCACCGCCGCCTTGACCTTGCCGAGGATGTCGGCAGCCGCGTCCGCGGCCTTGATCACGCGGTCATCGCTCTTCACGTTGACCTCGAGCGATTGCAGCTTCGCCTTGTACTCGCTCGTCACGACGGGCTCGGCGAGGATCGAGAACTCGAGCGGGACGTCGAGGCTGCCAATGGGCATGTCCGCGTTCGCGTCGACGTGCAGATCGAGCGCGATGCGGCCCTGGTTGAAGCGCACCGCGATGTTGCCGCGCGTCCAGGTGTACTTGCGCTCGTTGCCGAGCATGGGGAACGTGCCGTCGCCCGTGCGCGGGACCGCGGTCTCGAGCTCGCGCTGGAGCGCGGCGCCGGTGATCGTCGCGTGCACGACGACGCGCGAGGGGACCGGATCGGAGACGGGCTCACCGGGCGTGGCCGGCGGGCGAGGCGGATACACCGGCGTGCCCGCGCCGCACCCAGCAGATACGACGACAGCGGCGAGGAGGACGGCGAGCGAGGTTCGCGACATGGGCGCAAAAGAAGACGGATGCACCGCGGCTGTCAAGCCTCCACCACGTCGGCTCTCCAAACATGGGTCTCAGCTGGGAGGCGCCGCGCCGGGGCGCTGCCCCGGGCCCCGCGGGGGCTGTTCGCCCCTCGCCCCGAACCAGGGCCAGCCCTGGACCTCAGGGGGAAGAACTGCGCGATGCGCAGTTCTTCCCACAGGCCAGTGGCAAGACCATGGGGGGCTCCTCACGCTTCGACGGGCCTCGCCGGTTGAACCGTCGGCGCGCCTGTCCGCGTTGGCAAGGTCGTCGCTGGTCTTGACCCGGCCTGTTCGATGAACTGCGCGATGCGCAGTTCATCGACCCCGAGTCCAGCGCTTGCGCTGGTCCAGGTCCAGGGGCGGACAGCCCCGGTGGGGTCTGGGGCAAAGCCCCAGCGAAGCGGCCCCCAATGGCCGTGGGGGATTGCCCTGCCAAACGAGAAAGTCGACGCGCGAAGGTCGTTGCGGAGGCGGCCCTCGGCTTGATAGGGTCGAAGCATGGCGGGCGCGGAGAAAGCCATGGTGTGGCTCTTCGGCGCGGGGGAGCGCCAGGGCGCCTACCCGGAGACGTTCGACGCCGAGCTCGCCTTTCAGTCGTGGAAGATCCTGCGGGTCTCCGGGCTCATCTGCGCGCTCGCGTGGCTGCCGTACCTGCGGCTCGACGCGGCGCTGCACCCCGAGCTGCCGTCGCTCTTGCCCCTGCGCCTGAGCCTCACGCTCGCGGGCGCGTTGACGATCGTCTTCTCGCTCTTCCCCGCGGCACAGCGCCACGCGAGCCGCGCGCTCTTCGCGCTCTGCATGAGCCTCGAGTGCGCCACCGGGCTCATCACGGGGCTCGCGAGCGGCCAGAGCCCGTACCTCGGCGGGTTCATGTTCGTGCTCATGCTCGCGCCGCTCGCGCCCGTCCGGCGGCGCTACGCGTGGGGCATGCTCCTCGCGGCGATCCTCGTCTTCTGCGTGACGGGCATGCTCGCCGGCATGGACTTCGAGGGGCCCGACCGCAGCTATGCGCTGCAGGACCTCAGCGCCGCGGCCCTGGTCTCCGGGGTGTTCGTGCACCTCAGCGATCGGCTGCGGCGGCAAGGCTGGACCAAGGGGAGCACGATCCAGCACCAGTCCGCGGAGATCGTGCGGGACAAGGCGAAGATCGACTCGCTGCTCTGCAACATCCTGCCGGCGCCGATCGCCGGGGAGCTCACGCGCGAGGGCTCGGTCAAGCCTGTGTTCCACGAGGAGGCGACGATCGTATTCGCCGATTTCGTGGGCTTCACCGCGAAGGCCGCGACGATGCCGCCCGAGGCGCTCGTCGCGACGCTCGACGCGTATTTCTGCCGCTTCGACGCGATCGCGGACCGCTCGGGCGTGGAGAAGCTGAAGACGATCGGCGACGCGTACATGGCCGCGGCAGGGCTGCCGGCGCCGACGCGGACGCACGCGGTGGACGCGTGCTTGTTCGCGCTGCGGATCCGGCGCGACGTGGAGGCGCACGACGCGTGTTTCCAGGGCGTGCGTATCGGCGTGCACTCGGGGCCGGTGATGGCGGGCATGGTCGGCGCGAAGAAATTCGCCTACGACGTGTGGGGCGACACGGTGAACACGGCGAGCCGCATGGAGTCGTCGGGGGAGCTCTGGCGCATCAACCTCTCGCGCACGACGTACGATCGGGTGAAGGATTTCTTCGAGCTCTCGGCGCGCGGCGCGGTGTCGGTCAAGGGCAAGGGCGAGCTCGACATGTATTTCCTGGAGCGCCTCTTGCCCGAGCTCAGCCGGGACGAACAGGGCGTCGAGCCGAACGACGTGTTCTGGGAGCGCTACCGCGCGCTGCAATCGAATGTGCTTGTCTCGGGCGGCGATCCCCGGAAGGATGAGCGCCGCGCACGATGACGACCGAAGTCTCGGAAGGGCCCGCGATCCCCAACGCCGACCCCAAGGCCCTCCCCGCCAGGTACCCGAAGTCGATCCCGTCCATCATCGGAAATGAGGCGTGCGAGCGCTTCAGCTTCTACGGGATGCGGAACATCCTGACGGACTTCCTGATCGGGTATCTCCTGCTCGATCTCGTGGAGAAGGAGCGGGCCGGGGCCGCGAAGGAGGTCTTCCACATCTTCGTGATGGGGGTCTATTTCTTCCCGCTGCTCGGCGGGTGGATCTCGGATCGCTTCCTCGGCAAGTATCGGACGATTTTCTGGCTCTCGCTCCTCTACTGCGTGGGGCACGGCTTCCTCGCGCTCTTCGAGGGGAGCAAGACGGGGTTTTACGCGGGCCTCTTCCTGATCGCGCTCGGCTCGGGCGGCATCAAGCCGTGCGTGTCGTCGTTCGTCGGCGACCAGTTCGACCAGACGAACAAGCACCTGGCGCGCGTGGTGTTCGAGGCGTTTTACTGGGTGATCAACTTCGGCTCGTTCTTCGCCTCGCAGCTCATGCCGAGGGCCCTCAAGCACTGGGGGCCGAGCATCGCGTTCGGGATCCCGGGGATCTTGATGTTCATCGCGACGCTCATCTTCTGGATGGGGCGCAAAGAATACGTGGTGGTCCCCCCCTCCCCCGCCGATCCCCATTCCTTCGGCAGCATCGCATGGACGGCGCTGCAAAAAGGCCGCGGGGCGGGGCGCGCGCTCGCGGGCCTCGGCGTGCTCGGTTTCGTCGGTTCGTTTTTCCTGATCCCCACGCTCGGATTCGTCGCGTCGTTTTGCCTCGCGATCGTGGCCTTCCTCGTGCTCGCGGGCCCAGGCGTGCTGCTCTCGCTCGAAGCGGCGCAGGGCGAGCACCCGGACGAGGACGTCGAGGGCGTGCGATCGGTCTTGAAGGTGCTCGTGGTGTTCGCCCTCGTCACGCCCTTCTGGTCGCTCTTCGATCAGAAAGCCTCGACGTGGATCATCCAGGGCAAAGCCATGGTGCTGCCCGGGTGGAGCATCCTGGAGACAGCGTCGCAGATGCAGGCGATCAATCCGCTGCTCGTGATGCTGCTCATTCCCTTCAACAATGCCGTCACGTATCCGCTGCTCCGGAAGGCCGGCCTGAACCCGACGCCGCTCCGGCGCATGACGGCGGGCATCGCGATCGCAGGCGTGTCGTGGATCGTGATCGGCGTGATCCAGCGCTGGATCGACGCAGGCGAGCAGGTCTCGATCCTCTGGCAGCTCCTGCCGTACACGATCCTGACGCTCGGCGAGGTGCTGGTCTCGACGACGGGCCTCGAATTCGCCTACAGCCAGGCGCCGGCAAAAATGAAGGGGACGCTGATGAGCTTCTGGTCGCTCTCGGTCACCGTCGGCGGGCTCTGGGTGCTGATCGTGAACGCGGGCATGAAAAACGAGCGGCTGACGAGCGCCATCACGGCGCAGACGGGCCTATCGACGACCGCATTCCAGATGTTCTTCTTCGCCGGCTTCGCGTTCCTCTTCGCGCTGGCATTCGGCGCGTACGCGATGCGGTACAAGAGCGTGGAGCATTATCGGAAGGCGTGAGCGGGCGCCTCGGCTTCCGTGGGCGAGACCTCGCCCTGCCCGTCGCCTTCCGCATCGCCGGCAGCCGCAAGCAAGAAGATTTCGCGATCGATTTCGGGGCGCAAAACGGCGAGGCGCTCGTCCCCGTCGACGTGCGCGAGCAACGCGCCGGCGGCGTCGCGGTATTCGTGGAGCGTGAGGTCGCCGCGACAAACGAGGAGGCGCAGCAGGATCGCAGCCTCGGACGCGACGTCCGCGAGGTTGTAGTGGCGCACGGCCTCGCGGCCCTCGGCGCCCTTCGCCCAGAGGCCCTCGACGTCGGAGCCGTCGACGCCGACCTTGCCAGGCCAGCCGCAAAGGCAAGCGAACGAGGCCATGCGCGCCGCGCGGCCGGCGCCACGGAAGCTCACGGCGTCTTGCAGATCGACGTGCTTGTTCCCGCGGTAACGATCCTCGAAATCACGATCCCAGAGCCACGGCGCCACGATGCCGTGGCGCACCGAGCGCGCAATGACGAGCGGCAAATCGAAGCCGCGGCCATTCCACGAGACGAGCACCGGGCGGCGCTCGCCCACCATGCCCACGAAATCACGCAGGATGGCCGCCTCGTCGCCGCCCGCGGGGCCGCCGAGCAGTCGCGGCGGCTGCACGCGGACGTGGCCGCTCTCCACGACGAGCGCGAGGATCGCACCCGAGACGATGGCGAGGTGCGGCACGGCCGGGACACGGTCCGGATCCGCGCCTTCGGGGAGCGGGTTGTCCTTGTCGAGGATCGCCTCGAAATCGAAGACGACGTACGCGGTCATGCCTCGAAGCCCCCACGCTCTTCGGTGATCATGCGGACGATCTGCTCGAGGTCACGCGTCTCCTCCTCCCAGTACGCCTCGGTGCCGAAATGGGGGAACGTGCGCGGGAAGATGGGGTCGTGGAAGCGGCGGGCGATCCACGCCGCATAATGGACGCGCCGCAGGCCACGCAGCGGCGTCGCGAGGCGGAGGCTCTTTCGATCGAACGCACGGAGGGCCTCGTACCCTTCGAGGAAGCTCTCGAGCGCAATGCGCGCCTCGACGCCCTCCCCCGGCAGGAGCAACCAGAGATCCTGCACGGCCGGGCCCACGACCATGTCGTCGAAATCGACCACGGAGAGCACGCCGTCCCGGAGGAGCAAGTTCCCGAGGTGCAGATCGCCATGAATGCGGTGGACAGGCGTGCCGTGGATGCCCTCGTCCACGAAGTCGGCGATCACGCGCGCGGCGCGCTCGTACCGCGGGAGGAGGCGCGAAGGAATCGACCCCTTTTCGCGGAGGAAAACGACGTTTTGCCGGACGAACGTCTCCGCCTCGAGGCGGACGCGGTGCGCGGCAGGTCGCCCAGCGCCGACGTTGTGGATCCGCGCGGCGAGCATGCCGAGGCGCTGCAGGAGGTCGTCGTCGGGCTCGTCCGGGGCGCGGCCGCCCATGCGCGGGAAGAGGCAATACGAGATGCCATCGATCGTGCCGAGGGTGCCGCCGCCGCGGAGCGTTCGAGGGAGGCAAACCGGGACCTCGGCCTCGGCGAGATCCGCGAGGAAGAGGTGCTCTTCGAGGATCTGCTCCGGGCTCCAGCGGCCCGGGCGGTAGAACTTGGCGACGAGCCGCGAGCGGTCCTCGAGCTCGACCTCGTAGACGCGGTTCTCGAACGAGTTCAGCGGGTAGCAGAGGGGATTGACGGGAAAGCCCGCGTCCTCGACGGCCTCGAGGACCTTGTGCGGCGTGAGCGAGAGGAAGAGATCGGTCGTGTTCATGCGCGTCCGCTGCCGGAAGATCCGCGTTCGGCGCACTCCGCCCGGCCAGGCCGAGCCGCGCCCCCGAACCCCCGGAGCGCATACTTGATACCATCACGGAGGGTGCCGCGCGTCCTCAGGCTGCCGAGATCGGCACCGATCTCGACGAGCGTGCGGGCGATCGAGGGCTGGATGCCCGTGATGACGACCTCGGCGCCGAGGAGGCGGATGGCCTGCGCGACCCGGACGAGCGCCTCGGCGACGGACGTGTCGGCCTCGGGGACGCCCGTGACGTCCACGATCGCCACGCGCGCGCCCTGGGCGACCACGCCCGCGGCGATCGTCTCCAGGATGCCCGTCGCGCGCTCACCCGTGATGCGGCCGATGAGCGGCGCGACGAGGATGCCGTCGCCGATGGGGATGAGCGGCGTGGAGAGCGCGCGGAGGGTCTCTTCCTGCGCCTCGATGACCTTCGCTTGGGCCTCGTTCTGCCGCTGCACTTCGTCGGCGTGTCGACGCGCCGTGACGTCGACGACCGCGATCTGCGTGGCCTCCTCACCCTCGAAGAGGACAGGCCGCGCGGCGACGTCCGCGTAGATGATGGTGCCGTCCGCGTGGACGTAGCGCTCTTCGATCGGCGGGAGCGCGACGCGTCTCTCTCGGCTCTGCCGAAGGCGCGAAAGGAGGAGCTCGCGATCGTCGGGGTGCACGATACGCATGACGTTCATCCCGACGAGCTCCTCGCGCGGCAGGCCAAGGAGGCGCGAGAGGGCCTCGTTGACCCAGAGAAACACGCCGGCCCTGTGCACGGCGAGCGGGAGCGGCGCGAGCTCGGTGAGGCCACGCCATCGCTCCTCGCTCTCACGCAGCGCACGCGTGGCCCGGACCTCGGCCGTGACGTCCTGGAAGACCGCGAGGATCTGCTGAAGCTCGCCGCGCTCGTCGCGCACGACGACGCTCGATAGGCGGACGTCGACGATCTCGCCGCTCTTCTTGACGAACTGCGCGTCGGCGAGGTCGACGCGCCCCTCGCGCCGGAGCTGCGGGAAATGCTCGGCGAGGGCGCGCGCGCGCGTCTCTTCGGTGACGAACTCGATCGAGCGGCGGCCGAGGACCTCATCGCGGCTGTAGCCGAGGAAGTCGAGCCAGCGATCACTCACGGTCGTGAGGCGGCCGTCGCGATCGAGCGAGTGCATGAGGGCCGGGGTGCGCTGGTAGAGGTCCTGGTAGCGCTGTTCGAGCACCTCGAACGCACGGCGCTCGGTGTCGCGGCGTTGCTCGTAGACGGCAACGGCGGTCCTCACGAACTCGTCCGACACGAGCTCGACGCGCTCGATGGCCTCCCCGGCGAGCTCGGCCGTGGGCAGGGCGCGCAAGGCGAGGCGGGCAAAGGCGCGGCGGCCGGCCGTGACGCCCGCGAGCACGTCCACGAGCGCAGCGCCCTGCTCCTGCCTGCGCGTAAACACCTCGATCCCGAAGGTGCGCAGGCCCTGCGCGTCGACCTCGTCGAGGGCGTCGAGGTAGATGTCGACGAGCCGGGAAGCCATGGCAACCTGCGCGCTCTGCGGAAAGGTGCCGTAAAACGGGACAGCCCTGGGAATCTCGACGAGCAAGGTCGCGATGAGGTTGTCGCGCTCGGGGAGGAGCGCCGCCTTGAGCGTGCTCGTATCCATGAGGCCCAGTTCTATCACGGCGCCGCCGCGCCGGGCGATCCGGCCTTGCAGCGCGCCGCCGAGGCAGGTAGCCCTTGCAACATGAGCGAAGCGACCCCGGGCGGACGGCCCGCCGGACACGGCCATGGGCAAGGCAGCGAAGAGCTCCCCTCGATCGACGTGAGCGAGCGCGGCGCGCCGCGCGACGGAAAGCCGCAAACGATGGATCGGCGGCTCTTCATGCAGCTCCTGGTCTACCAGGTGCCGGGTCTCTCCAAGCTATCCGAGCTCCGCACGCACGCGCAGGCCATCCGCGCCGCAATCACGAGCAAGGGCGTAGGCGCCGTCGTGTACGAGGACGTGAACGATCCCCAGAGCTTCGGGCTGCTCACATGGAGCGAGGATCCCGCGGCATTCGTGGAGGCCGTGCGGCCAGCGCTCGTGGAGTCGGGGCAAACCGTGTCGCTGCGGCCCGACATGACGATGCTCGGACGAACCTATTCGACAGGCTACGAGCAAGACCTCGAATACTGGCTGCTCCGGCGGCCCGCGGAGACCGTAGCGAACCCGGCATGGCCCTGGGCCGTGTGGTACCCGCTGCGCCGAAGCGGGGCCTTCGCAAAGCTCGAGCCGCGAGAGCAAGGCTCGATCCTGCGAGAGCACGGGACCATCGGGAAGGCCTACGGAGCAAAGGATTTCGCCCACGACATCCGACTCGCATGCCACGGGCTCGACGCGCGCGACAACGAATTCGTGATCGGCCTCGTAGGCAAGGAGCTGCACCCGCTGTCGCACATCGTGCAAACGATGCGAAAGACGCGACAAACGAGCGAGTTCATCAGCCAGATGGGGCCGTTCTTCGTGGGACGGGTTCTCGGGTAGAAGCGCCGCGCCGGGGCGCTGCCCCGGACCCCGCGGGGGCTATCCGCCCCTCGACCCGGACCAGGGCCAGCCCTGGACCTCTGGGCATCGACTGCGCGAAGCGCAGTCGATGCGGGGAAAGATTTTCAAGCTGTCCGCCCCCTCTTTGCAGGGCCAGCCCTGGACCATTTGGGGAAGAACTGCGCTCCGCGCAGTTCTTCCCACAGGCCGCCGCTGGTACCGCGTCGCCCGCTGAGCCGTCAGCGCGGCTGTCTTGGTAGGCAGGATCGCCTGTGGTCTTGACCTGGCCCGTTCGATGAACTGCGCGGAGCGCAGTTCATCGACCACGAGTCCAGCGCTTGCGCTGGTCCGGGTCCCGGGGCGGACAGCCCCGGGTGGGGCCTGGGGCAAAGCCCCAGCGAAACGGCTCGCGACAAGACCCCGCGCCCTGGGGGACTTCAGTACGACACGTCCATTTCGAGGATGACCGTCTGGATGCCTTCGACCACGCCGTCGCGGCGGGTTGGGTAGACGGTCACGGATGCGCGCTTGTTCGAGACGAGGTCGACGAGCGTCGAGATGTAGCCGGATTGCAGCGGGGAGTACCAGGGAATGGCCCACGCTGGGATGCCGCGCTGCACGAAGGTGATCGTGCCTGGTGCGAACGAGTTTGCCTCCCATTCGCCGAAATCGTAATAGCGCGTCGCGATGAGACGGAAGCGTGAGGGGAAATCGTCGATCGAGCGGCCTTGGATGAATGAGCGGTAGGCGTGCTCGGCGTCGTACTTGGCTTGCGCGCGGCCCTGACCTTGCGCGAAGATCTCGAGCTGGACGTTTGCGAGTGCTGCGCACCCGGCGCTCGCTGCGACGAGCGGGAAGAAATCGTAGAAGCTTGACGCGAGGAAGGACTGGGCGAGGTATTCGCGCAGCACGGGATCGCGGAACGAGCTCGCGAGTGTTGCCATCCCGCCGTCGAGGCGCGTCGAGACGTAGTGAAGCATGCCCTTGTAGGCGATGCCCTTCACCCGGAAGGGGCTCCGGCCTGCGGGGCGCGGCAGACGCTCGAACCAGCGGCGATCGCTCGCTGGGGAGACGCTTGGTGGTGGGAGATCGACCATGCGGCTCGATCGGGGCTCGGGTGGCGGGGACGAGGGGCGCTGGCCTGAGGACTCCGAGAGCTCGCGGAACGAGGAGAGGCCTGGCATCGTGGCTGCCATGCCGAGCGTCGGGTCGGACGAGGGCGGGGACGAGGGCGGGATTGAGGGGAAGATGTCTGCGAATGCGCGGGAGCGGATGGAGGGCGGCGGGGGCTCGACGCTCTTCATGTTGGCGAGGGCGTCGAGCGCGGCGGCGACGGCAACGCCGTCTGCGGGGCGGGCGCCGGGCTCCTTCGCGAGCAGACGCGCGACGAGGGCGTCGAGGGCCTCGGGGACGTCGTGCCGGCTCGCGCGCAGGCGTGGGGCGTCCTCTGCGAGCAGCTTCGTGATGATGGCCATCGGGTGCGGGCCGTGGAAAGGGGGTTGGCCCGCCAAACATTCGTAGAGGAGACAGCCGAGCGAGAACACGTCGGCGCGCGCGTCGACGTACCGTTTGTCGCCGCGCGCTTGCTCGGGCGCCATGTAGCCGGGGGTGCCGAGGACGTTGCCGGTGCGGGTCAGGCCGCTCGATGCGTCGTCGAGGCGGGCGATGCCGAAATCGAGGAGGCGGACCTTGTCGATTGCGCTGTCGACGAGGAACACGTTGCTCGGCTTGACGTCGCGGTGGACGATGCCGCGCGCGTGGGCGGCGCCGAGGGCCACGGCGATGCGGCGTGCGAGGTCGAGGCTCTCTTCGAGGCGCAGGGGCTCGCGGGCGAGGCGTCGATCGAGGCTCTCGCCTTCGAGCCACTCCATCACGAGGTAGGGTTCGCCGTCGGGCGAGATGCCGTGCGTCACGTACCGGACCACGTGCGGGTGCTCGAGCCCCGCGAGGGCCTTGGCCTCCTTGAGGAAGCGTGCCTGCGAGGTCGTGTCTGGCGCGTGGAGGACCTTGATCGCGACGAGCTTCGTCGTCTGCCGATCGAGCGCGCGGTACACGGATCCCATGCCGCCGACGCCGGCGCGCTCCAGAATGGCGAAGCGTCCGTCAACGACGTCTCCCGTGCGCATGGGACCGGATGATGCCCGAAGGACATCCGCAGTATCAAGGTGCTCGTGCGCGCTTCGTTCAGGCGACCCGGATCACCTCGTTCGGCTTCTGGGTCGGCGCGGGAGGATCCCGGATGATGGGCGGCTCGGGCGGCGGCTCGCCGGGGACGGGGCTTGGCGCCGGCGGCTCCTCGATGGGGCCCTTGCGGATGCGGGGCTCCTCTACGGGCGGGGCCTCGGGTCGCTCGGGCGGACCGGGGGGCGTCTTTTGATCCGTTCGGGTCGTCTCGATGGGTCGGGGGAGGGTCATGCTCCGACGAACGCAAGCGTGGTGCCCGGGGCGCGTGTGCGTCCTCGGTCGGGCGCTTTACGGGGCTGATAACGACGGGTATCCTGGCGGGTATGGACCTCGAACGGATGCTGGAGAACTGCCGGCGTGATCAGTGGCGCGTCGGCGACCTCGACTGGACCCGGAAGCCTCGGGCGATGTCGCGGGAGGACGAGATCGCGATCGTGCAGCTCTTCACGGACATGTCGGGGATCGAGCGGCTCGCGGGCGCGCTCTTCCGCGAGCAGGAGCGGCGCGTGGAGGATCCGACGCTGAAGGCGATCTTCCGGTCGTTCGTGGTCGACGAGGTGCGCCACGCGCACGCGGCGCAGATGCTCGCTGATTTTTATGACGTGCATCATTACAAGCTGTACGGACAGAGCCCGAGCCTGACGGCGTTCGCGCCGCATTTCGTGGACGCGATCCATTATTTGAGCGACGACGTGGCGAACGCGTACATCGTGGCCGGGGAGCTCATCCTGGACATCGCGCTCCTCCGGTCGATCAACGATTTCGTGCACGACGAGATGAGCCAGGAGGCGATGACGCTCATCAACCGCGACGAGTCGCGCCACATCGCGATCGACTACTACATGGCCGAGTATTACGGGTCCGAGGCGTACGAGCGGCGGATGGCCGAGCGCGAGACGAAGCTCTCGATCGCGGAGCGGGCGCGGGGTGCGAAGGCGTTTGTGTTCATGATGCATTCGGCGCATCCGTTCATCCGCGACGTGTTCCTCGATCCGATGAACTTCGTCGATCCCGAGGGCAAACGGCTGCGGGACGCGTTCAAGCGGATGCAGCTGCTCGGCCGGAAGGAGGAGACGCCGCGGCGGCCGTTCACGCGGTTCTTGCGGGTCCTGCAGGATGGGGTCGATCACCCGATCACGGGCCGGCTGCTCGGGGATCTGTTCGGCCGCGTCGGGGGCGTGGGCAAGGAGTTCATGGCCCGGCAATACGACGACACAGAGCTCGCGCGGGCCCGGCGCATGTCCTACGAGGACATGGCGAAGGACGCGCTCTCGGCGAAGGATACGAACTAGCGTTTGGCGCGCGGCCTGCACGAGGGCGCTGATGCTGCGCGGTGTCCGTGCCGAGATCCGGATGGCAGAAAGAGCGTCAATTCGGCGGCGCACCGTTTGTACGACGATGAACCAATCGCGCCACGACGAACCCGCAGAGGGACGCGAGGAGCGGCATCGAGCCCGATTTGCCAATCAAGCCAAACGCGACGCAAAGAAGGACGAGGCGGAGGACGAAGATGACCGTGGGGCGCGCGCGCTCCCCCGTCTCGCGGTGGATCCGCTCGCCCTCGGTCACGGCCTTCGCGTGCGCCCAGCCGAGCGCGAATCCAAGGGCGAGGAAGAGCAGGACGCGAAGCAAGAGGTTCGTCACGGGGCCTCCGGTTTCGGGATCGCGGCGCCGAACGCCACCTTGCCGCCCACGATCACGCGGTCGATCTTCGCGTCGAGCAGCGAGCGATCCGCCGCAAGGGCGCCAGCAAAGACGGTCAGATCAGCGACGTAGCCCGGCGCGATCCGGCCGTGCGTCGCCTCGGTGAAGGAGGCGTAGGCCGGGCCCGCGGTGAAGGCGGCGAGCGCTTCGTCGAGGGTGAGGCTCTCTTCGGGCATGAAGCCGTCCGGCGGCGCGCCCGAGGGGTCTTTTCGGCTGATGGCGGCCCAGAGGCCGAGGAGAGGCGAGGTCTCTTCGACGGGGAAATCCGAGCCGAAGACGAGGCGCGCGCCGACGTTTTGGAGCGAGCGCCACGCATACGCGCCGCGCAGGCGGTCGGGGCCGAGGCGCGCAGGCGCCCACGGCATGTCGCTCGTCGCGTGGGTCGGCTGCATGGAGGCGAGGACGCCGAGCGCGGCGAAGCGCGGGATGTCCTCGGGCGCGAGGACCTGCGCATGCTCGACGCGAAAACGCAGCGCGCGGGCCCGGCCCTCGCCGAGCGCGGCGTAGGCGTCGAGGACGTCGCGATTCGCGCGGTCGCCGATGGCGTGCACCGCGAGCTGGAATCCCGCGTCGGCGACGATGCGCGCCGCGTCGGTGAGCGTTTTTCGGTCTGCAATCGAGATTCCCACGCTCTTCGGCTCGTCGGCGTACGGCGCGAGCAATGCGGCGCCGCGGGAGCCGAGGGCGCCGTCGGCGAAGAGTTTTACGCCGCGCAGGACGAACATGGCCGTCCCTTGCGGGTCGACGTCGGGTTTTCGTTGCGACAACGTGGAGAGGCTCGGTCCACCGGCAAGATAGGCGTACACGCGGATCGGGAGCCGGCCCTCGGCCGCGAGCTTGCGGTAGACCGCGACGGTCGCGTCGCCGATGCCCATCTCGTGCACACCCGTGAGCCCGAGCGAGAGAGCGCGCTCCGCGGCGCGCAGGATGCGGCGCTCGATGACCGCGGGCGGCTCGCCGGGCATCTTCGCCGTGACGAGGTCCATGGCATTGTCGATGAAGACGCCCGTCGGCGCGCCCATGGAATCACGCAGGATGCGGCCGCCCGGGGGATCGGCGGTCTTCGCGTCGATGCCGGCGAGGCGCAGGGCGGCGGCGTTCGCCCAGAGCGCGTGCCCGTCGATGCGCTCGAGGGCGACGGGGTGATCGGGCGAAGCCGCGTCGAGCGGGTCGTGCGTGGGAAAGGCGGCGGGGGTGAAGAGGTTTTGATCCCAGCCGCGGCCGGTGATCCATTCGCCCGGCGCGCGGCCTTTTGCTTCGACGGCCACCAGGCGGGCGATGTCCTCGGGGCTCTTCTTGCCGCGGACGTCGAGGCTCTCGAGCGCGGCGCCGAGGCCATGGAGATGGCAATGTCCGTCGACGAGGCCGGGGATCACCGCGCCGCCGGAGAGCCGCTCCACGCGGGTCTCCGGGCCGATGAAAGCGCGCACGTCCGCGTCGGTGCCGACCGCGACGATTCGATCGCCCCGCACGGCGACGGCGCTGGCCTCGGGGCGCGCCGGATCCAGGGTGCGGACAGCCCCGCCGAGGAGGACGAAATCGGCGGGGTTTTGCGATTGCGTGGGTGGCGCGGGAGCTGCCCCACAGCCGAGGGCCAGGGGCGCGAGGGTCGCCACGAGGAGGGCGCTTCGGAGCATTGGGGCCCACTCTAGCAGCAGAGAGGGACCGGGCTCGTCACGCGGGGACTTTGGTATTCAGCTTGTCGACGGCGTGCACGGGGGCGTCGTTCCCCGCCATGAGGTGCGCGATCGCGCCGAGGACGATGCGGTGCTTCTCCAGCGTGTTCTTGCCGGCGAAGACCTTGCTCGTGACGGAGATCTCGAAATGCCCTCCCCCGCCCTGCACCTCCACCACGGCGTCGCTGATCTTTTCCTTGATGGCCTGCTCGATCGCCGCGGGGATCGAGCCCTGAAACGTGGTCATGTGGTACGACACGCGCGCTTCCTCCCAGATTCGTCAATACCGCGGAACCGAGGGGTCGACCGCGACCGACCAGGCGTCGATGCCACCCTCGAGATTGTACACCTTGGAAAAACCTCGCCCCACGAACGCCTCGGCCGCCGAACGGCTGCGACCGCCGTGGTGGCAATGGAAGACGATCGGCGTGTCCTTGGGCAAGCCTTCGAGCCGCGCGAGCTCGGCCTGATCGAGGAGCTTCGCCGGCTCGATCCGCGCAATCGCGCGCTCCTTGTCGGTGCGCACGTCGACGAGCTCGAAGCGCTCGCCCGCGTCGAGCATCTCCTTCAGCTTGCGCGCGGAGAGGTTTCGGACGCGCGGCGGCTCGTTCGGGTTCTCGATCTTGAAGCCGGCGCCCTCGGGGCCTTCCACGAAATCGATGGAGACGCCGTCCGCCAGGCGCGCGCTCGCCTTGTCGACGAGGACCGTGAGGCCGCCCGCGTCGACCTCGATGTCGCCCTCGGCGCGCGGCCCGAAGAACAGGCCATACTCGAAGCGCGGGCTCACCTCGAAGCGGAGCAGCTCGCCCGGCGCGTCGGCCGCGGCCTCGGTGAACGCGCGCTTGGCCGTCTCGCTGATCGTGATCTTCAGCGCCTTGACCTCGCCCCCGCCCGCGGCCCCGCCGAGCTTCTGCGCGAGCTCGCCGCTCTCGCGCATCTCGCGGACGATGTCGGCCCCGCCGACGAACTCGCCGTCGATGTAAAGCTGCGGGATCGTGGGCCAGCTCGCGTAGGCCTTGATGCCCTCGCGAATCTCGGGATCCTCGAGGACGTTCACCGTCGTGTAGCTCGGGAGCACCTCGTTCAGGATCTGCACGACGGAGCTCGAGAACCCACATTGCGGAAACCGACGCGAGCCCTTCATGAAGAGCACGACGCGGTCGGACCGAACGAGCGCCTCGATACGCTGCTTGAGCGGTTCACTGAGATTCATCTGTTTCCCTCGATCGGTCGGGACTCTCGCACGTCTCGAAACGTGACGCTACGTCATTTAGACCGAACGGCCCGCTCGTCCGTAGTCGTGCGCCGCTGACGTTCGTCGCCCCACGCGCTCCCCTTCGCGAGCGCCCGAGGGCGGTGTTTCCACGCGCCGGGCGTCCGGCGTGTGCCGGGAGGAGTGTGTCATGACGAACCGGTGGCTCCGTGTCCCTCGTACGCGCCGCGCGCTCGCGGCGAGCCTGCTCGCTCTCTGCGCAGGGGGGCTCATCCTGCACAGGGCGCCGCTCGGCGCGCGGACAAACATGGCGTTCGCGAGCCCGATGGAAGGCGGCGCGGGCGCGACGTTCTCGGGGCGCGGGGCGCGCGGGTCGATCACGCTGACGCAGTCGCGCGTGTTCGGCGGGAGCGAGGCGCGGATCTCGGCCGTCTTGCGCATCGGGGCAGATCGGTCGGACGCGCGGGAGCGGGCGCCGCTCGCGCTTTCGATCGTGCTCGACACGTCGGGCTCGATGATGACCGAGAGCAAGATGAAGCAGGCGAAGGACGCGGTGGCGGAGCTCGTCCGCGAGCTGCGCGACGACGATCAGATCACGCTCGTGCGGTACGCCTCGGACAGCGAGGTACTGCTGCCGATCGCCCGCGTGGGGGACGTGCGGGAGCGGCTCCTCGGGATGGTGCAGGAGCTATCGGCCAGCGGTGGGACGAACATCCCGCCCGCGCTGTCGCGAGGGATGGGGTCGCTCGCGGATGCGTCGCCGGGGCGCGTGAAGCGGGTGGTGCTCGTGAGCGACGGGCTCGACGGCGGGCGCATCGAGGCGGAGCGGATCGCGCGGGACGCGACGGAAGATCGGGTGACGGTGTCGTCGCTCGGGATCGGGCTCGATTTCGATCCGGGGTACATGGGCGGGGTCGCGGAGGCGGGGCGCGGCAACTTCGCGTTCGTGAAGGATGGGGCGGCGCTCCGGACGTTCCTGCGCCGCGAGCTCGAGGAGACGGCCGCGACGACGATCGAGGCGGCAGAGGCGCGGCTCGTGTTGCCCGAGGGCGTGCGGTTCGTCCGGGCGATCGGGGCCGAGGCGCGGACGGAAGCAGATGGGCGCGAGGTGACGTTGCGGATCGGATCGCTCTTCGCGGGCGACGAGCGGCGCGTGGTCGTGGAGCTCGCGGCGAACGCGGAGGCCGGGGAAAAACTCGCGATCGGCGGCGAGGTGGGCTGGTCGCTCGTGGGCGGCGAGCGGACGCGCGTGGCGCTGTCGCCGCTCGATCTGCAAGGGACGGCGGACGCGCGGGAGGCGGAGCGCAGCGTGGATCGGGCAGCGTTCGCGGAGGCGACGAGCGCGCTCGCGTCGAGCCGGCAGCTCGAAGCGGCCGCGGCGCTGGAGCAGGGCGACATGCAGGCGGCGCAGCGGATCGTCGACGAGAACATCGGCGCGCTCAAGGCCGCGGCGGAGGCGGCGCCGGCGCCGGCCGCGACGGCGATCCAGGCGCAGGTGGACGCCTACGAGCGGGCGAAGAAGGAGATCCACGCGGCGCCGCCGAAGAGCGCGGGCGCAAAGGCGGCGGCGCGGAGCATGGCCGACAAGGAGTTCTCGAACCTCGGCCGCGCGGCGGCGTACTGAACGACAAACCCGTTGGAGATGCAAGGAATCATGCGCAAGCTCGCCCTCCTCGTGGCCGCCGCGGCGGCGTTCGGTTTGTGGCCCTTCGCGGGCCGGCTCGGGCTCGTGACGGGATCGATCGCGCTGCTCGCGCTCGGCGTGCTGCTCTCGCTCGCCGCGAGCGCGACGCTCGACGGCCTCGCCGCGGCAGGCGGGGCGCTCGGCGCGCTGTCGGCGGCGCTCGTGGGAAATACGTCGCCGGCCGCGGCAGGCGCAGCGCTCGTGGCGCTCGCGTACGCGGAGCGGACGACGCGGGTGAAGGCCGGGACGGCGCGGCTCGCGCACGTGGGCGGCGCGCTCGTGGCGGGCGCGCTCGCGGGGACGATCACGTCGGCGTACGGGAGCGGGTCGCCGGCGATCCGCGTGGTCGCGTCGCTGGTCGCGGCCGTGCTCGCGGCGCTGCCGCTCTTCGTGGAGGCGGATGATCCCGTGGCGTACGCGCTCGATGGGCTCGCAGAGGATTGTGGCGAGGAAGCGGGCGCGGCCTTGCGGGAAGGCGCGGCGCTGCGGAGGCACGTGGACGAACGGCTGCTCGATGCGGCGGCGGCGCGCGAGGTGCGCGCGAGCTGGAAAGCGCTCGTGCGGCTCGGCGAGGCGCGCGCGCGGCTCGAACGAGCACGCGCCGGAGGAAAGGGCGCGCTCGCGGACGCGCCCGCGGCGGTGGCGCGGCGCGTGGATCAACGGATCGGCGCGCACGTGGCGGCGCTCCGGCGCGCGTACCTGCTCGCGGACACGGCGCACGCGGCGGAGGCGAGCGAGGACGTGCGGGCGCTCGAAGTCGTGGAGGCGACGGGCGAGAAGCTCGAAGCGACGAGCGAAGCGCTCCTCTCGTCCTGACGGAGGCGCGCGGAGGCCGCTGGAAACGCGGCCGTCCGGGGGTCTATGCTGCGGCGCGATGGCCCCTCGGGCACCGAGCCTCCCCCGCCGCGTCGCCGCGCTGCTCGACAAACGTCCGGTCAAGATCGCGCTTGCGATCTGCATCCTCGTCTCGCTCCTGCCCCTGCCCCGGCTGGAGAACGCGCTCCGGCCCGTCTTCCTCGCGGTCTTCACGATCGAGCTCGCCCTGCGCTGGATCGCGCTGCGCAGGCCCCGCGAGGAGATCCGGCGCTTCGAATGGTTTTTCCTGGTCGTCGATCTGCTCGCGCTCCTGAGCTTCTTGCCGTTCGAGCAGATCGGCGATCCCATGTACGTGGCGCCGCTGCTCTCGCTCCGGCTCGCGCGGCTCTTGCTCTTGCTCCGCTTCGCGCGCGAGCTCGCGGCCGACGTGTACTCGATCGTGACGCGGCGCGAGCAGCTCCAGCAGTTCGGGCTCGTGACGGTGGCGGTCTGGTCGCTCGCGTTCGGCGCGGCCGTGGTGCTGGATCACCTGGCGATCCGCTACGATTACACGGGCAGCGGGCTCGCAGCCGACGCCGATTTCATCGATCGGGTGTGGTGGGCGTTCCGGCAGCTCGAGAGCGCGGACAACCTGGTCGGGACGATCAAGGTGCCCGCGCCGATCGCGGTGCTCTCGCTCGGGCTCACGATCGTGGGCGTGTTCGTGGTGTCGTTCATCATCGGCATCGGCTCGAACATCGTCGATCAGGTGGTGCGGGCCGAGCGGCGGCGCACGGTCGACTACGACGAGCACTCGCTCGTGATCGGGCCGGTGCACGACGCGGAGATGCTCGTGCGAGAGTTCGCGCGGCTCTACGAGCGGAACCGGATCCTCCGGAGCTTCTTCCGGCCGGCGGAGATCCTGCAATGGCTGCTCGGGCGCGGGGCGATGCCACGCAGGCACGCCCTGCCGCGGATGGCGCTGCTCGGGACGACGGAGGATCCGCCCGGGTATCTCTACGAGCCGATGATGCGGTGGGTGATGTACCGCGAGGGCGACGGCTGGGATCCGGACGCGCTCGGGCGGGTGTCGGCGGCGACGGCGAAGCGCGCGATCCTGCTGTCGCGCGCGGACGCGGGGCCTGACGCGGACGCGGTGACGACGATGACGCTCGCGTCGTTCCGCGCGCAGAACCACGACGCGCAGGTCTTCGTGGAGGTGGTGGAGAGCGAGAACCGCGCGCTCGTGATGGCGATCGGTGGACCTCATACGTTCCCGCTCGACATGCCGCGATTTCTAGGGCTTTTTCTGTGTCAGCACCTGGTCACGCCGGGGGTCGAGGCGCTGTACACGGACCTCATGACGGCCGACGGGTCCGAGTTCTACACGCACATGTTCGTCGAGCCCGGCGAGGCGGAGGCGATCGAGGCGCTCGGCGGCGAAGACGGGTTTGTCTCGTTCGAACGGCTCGCGCGGGCGGCGTACGAGGAGCGCGGTGTGCTGCTCACGGGGGTGTTCCTGGGGGAGACGACGCCGCAGCGGACGCGGGGGCTCGTGCCCGTGGCGGACCTGGAGCAATGGCTGAATCCGCTGCGCGATCCGGAGGAGGGCTCGGGCGCGTGGAAGCTCGGGGCGCGCGCGGGGAAGATCCCGACGAAGCTCTTGCGCGGGATCATCGGGGTCACGGCGACGTACGCGCCGCTGCGCAAGTACGGGCGGGAGCTCGTGATGGGGCGCGGGATCACGCGGGCGGATCGTCCGGCGACGCCGCCGCGGCCCGAGGTCTGCGCGTGGGCGGAGGACGCGCACATGGCGCGGGGGCTGCTCTCGCGCGTGCTCGTCGTGGGGTACAGCCCGGCGCTGCCGGCGATGGTGCAAGAGCTCGCGCGGTTCATGCCCGGCGTGGACGCGACGCTCGTGCTCGGCGAGCGCGGCGACGAGCGGATGCCACTCGCGGCGCGTCTCGCGTCGCTCGGCATCGGCATCGAGCGGGACGTGCCGCCGCCGGGGCGCGAGGGCGTGACGATGCCGCTGGAGCACGGCGGGCGGGTGACGGTGTACACGCAACGCGGGCACGATCTCGCGTCGTTCGCGGTGGAGTGCGCGCGGAAGGGCGGGCCCGTCGGCGCGGTGATCTTCCTGAGCGAGCCCGACGCGGTGGATCGGGACGCGCGCACGACGATGCGGCTCTTGCGGTTCGTGGGGGCGCTCGAGCGCGGTGAGCTCGCGCGGGGCGAGCGGCTGCACGTGCTCGCGGAGTTCGCCTCGGTGCAAAAGGGCGAGCACGCGCGGAGGCTCGTGGACGCGAAGAAATGCGGGTTCGCGTCGGCCGATCGGCTGCGGCTCTCGCTCGTGAGCACCGACCGGATCAAGAACTACTTCATGGTGCACAGCGCGTTCGTGCCGGGCGTGACCGCGCTCTACGACGAGATCCTCGGCGAGTACGGGCAAGAGATCGTGCGGCTCGAGCCAGGCCCGCGCGCGGCGGAGCAGAAGGGCGTGATGCGGTTCGACGAGCTGCGCGAGGCGCTCGCGTCGCGGCAGGTGATTCCGATCGCGATCGAGCGGCGGGTCACGGACGAGCGCGCGCGGGAGCGGCTGGAGGTGCTGCTCAATCCGCCGCAGGATCGGGTGTTCGACATGGCGGAGATCGTGGCGATCTACGCGCTCGCCGAGAGCCGCGATCTCGAAGAGCCGGAAGCGCGGGCGGCGCGGGAGCGTTCGCCCGCGCCGCGGAAGGTCGGGCCGTTCGGGCTCGACGCGGGCGCCTGAGGATCAGGGCGCGGCGCGCGGCGTCTCGTCGAGCACGCAATAGAGCAGCGTGGGATCACATTTCACGCGGTAATCAGGGTTGATCCCGGAGGGCGTGCGGCCCTCGGCGGCATTTCCATTCGGATCGCACAGCGCGTCGTCCGGCTCGTTCGTGGGTTTGCCGTCGGCGTCCGCTTTCGCGCAATGGACCGCCGGGAAGAGCGCGACGAACGTGTACGTCGCCGAGCAGCCCTCCATGAGGTCCTCGTACTTCATCGAGCCGACCACCTGCGTGCCCGGCGCGGCGGCGGTGACGTACACAGAGAGGTTTTCCCAGGTTTGTCGGAGTCGCTTGGCGGGGAGCGTGACGGGGTTTCCCATGGCGTCCATGACCTCGGCCTCCGGGAGGTCGAGCTCGGCGGGCGCGAGCGCAGAGGTTCCGGCCGCGCCGCCGGCGAAGCAGAGATCCCGCTCGTCGGGGTTTGTCGTGTACGCACCCAGCGCATAAGGGATGTCGTCCTCCCCTGCCCCGAGCCCCTCACGCTCGCGGACGAGGCCACCAAAGGTGTCGGACTGGACGGCGATGCTGCGTTTGTCGTAATCGGCGAGGGTCCGATCGGCATTCGGCGCGAGGAACGTGGAGAGGCCGATCTTCTCGCCGACGAGGTCGGCGCACGAGCCCGTGCCCTCCACGAGCGTGTATTTCGCGATGAAGTTCCCGTGCCCGACGACGCACTGGATCGGGGGCTGCGAGCACGACGCGCCGCCAAACGAGGCGAGGCCGAGGCCGAGGCCGAGGACTGCGAGGAAGGAATGACCTTTTTTCATGGTTCGTCTCCTCGTCGGGGCGTTCAGAAGGTGACCCGCGCATTGAAGCGGACCTGACGCGGGAGCTGGAATGCGTTCGGATTGCCGAAATTGGGGTTCTTGTCGACGTCGTTGAAGGGCCGGCCGTCCCAGTAGACGAGCTTGCCCTTCGCCGCCGGGAGGTCGTCCATCTTGCCTCCGGCGATGGGGCGCACGTCGGCGAACGTGTAATTCGAATCGACGCCGGTCACGGTCTGGAAGTTGAAGAGGTTGAAGATGTCGACGCCGAACGTGACGGTCTTGTCCTTGCCGAGCTGGAGGCCCGCGGTGACGTTCGTGTCGATCGAATGGACCCAGGGCGTCCGTCCGCCTTCGCCGCGCGGGAGAATGAAGACCTCGCCGGTGAGGTATTGCGGGTGCGAGCCGAGGACGTTGATGGGCGTGCCCGAGCGGGCGGTATAGCTGCCGCCGACGCTGAGCGAGATGTTGCCGGGCAGGATGAACTCCTTGGCGCCGAAGACCTTGATGGAGTGGGTCCTGTCGCCCGGGAGCGGGCCCTCGCGGTTCGGCAGGAGCGAGATGAGGTCGAAATCGGAGTTGATGTTCGGATCGAGCTGCTGGGTCTCGGGCCGGAAGAGGCCGGCGAGGTTGCCGCGCAGATAGGAAGCGGTGTAGCTCGCCTGCGCGAGCCAGCGATTCGCGAACGCCTTCTCGAAGAAGATCATGAAGGAGTCGTAATCGCGGACGGCCTCGGGGAAGTCTTTGGCGATGCCCTGGCCAGGGTTGCCGATGAAGTAGGTGTTCGCCTCGTCGCGGCTCATGTCCTCGACGGCATGGTTGAGCGATTGGTGGGTGTACGCGCCGCCGAGCTTCGCGCCGGTGAAGAGCTCGTATTCGCCGCCGATGACGAACTGATCGGAGGACTGCGGCTCGATGTCCGGATCGACGGGGACACGATCGGAGCCGGTGGCGCCGAATTTCCGGGTGGGATCGGTGTTTCCCGTGATCGTGGTGAGGTTCTGCGGGTCGTCGCAGGCGCCGTGGACCTGCGCGGGATCCCGCGGATTGCAGACGTTCGAGCCGCGGAGGGAGTAGACCTGGAGCTCGCCGGGGAAGGAGCGGTCGACGAGGTTCAGGGTGATGGCCTGGTAGAATCGCGCGAAGTTGCCGAAGATCTTGGCGCGGCCCTTTCGGCTCGGATCCCAGATGACGCCGACGCGGGGCGACCACTGGTTCGGGAGCGTCATGCCAATGCGGCCGTCATTGCCGGTGACGACCTGCGCGTCGTAACGGACGCCGAGGTTCAGGGTGACACGCTCGAGGATGTTCCAGCTATCCTGGACGAACCCGCCCACCGTATAGGAGCGCGAGGTGGTGGAGAACTGGTTCAAGAAGACGGGGCGATCGGGGCCCTCGAGGAAGCCGAAGCGGCGGGCGTCGAGGAAAAACGCGCCGTCCGAGGTCTCGCGGAATGCATTGCCGCCGCTGACGCCGCGGGCGCTCGTGTAATCGAGGAACTCGAAATCGATACCGGCCTTGAGGATGTGCTGGCCGAGGAGGCTGCCGATCGCGGTGAAAATGGCGCGGCCCTGGATGCGGTTCTGGGTGGCCTTGCGCAGGATGCCCGGTCCGCCCGTGAAGTAGTTGACGACGGGGCAATACAGCGAGGCGATCTCCGCGCTGCCGCCGGGCGCGCATTGCTCTCGCGCTGCCTCCGGGAGGTTTTCGAACTCGGTGATCGGATATCGCCCGCCGGTGGACCTTCGCCACGCGACGTTGGGGATGCCCGCCATCGTGCCGGGCGAGCCGATGTCGCCGACGCCGCTGCCATCCGCGGCGGCCTGCACGACCGAGCCGTGGACCCAGCCAATCGTGGTGTCGAGAAGATACTTCTTTTCGGCAAAAGAGGAGGCGGTCTTCAGGACGACGTTGTTCGTGAACGACTCGTTGATCCCGCCGAAGGCCGCGTAAGGCCCCTGGAGGTTCGGCGAAGAGCCGCCGGTCTGGAGGTTGAACGGATAATCGCCGTTGCCGCCGGAGGTCTGCGGGACGCCGAAGACCGAGAGCGAGACGGTGTGGTCCTGATGGGCCTTCCACGTGAGCTTGCCGATGTACTGGTACGTGCGGTTCGTGGCGTAATGGGTGGATTGCGTGCCCGGCAGGAGCGCGGTCTCTTGGAATCCGGTCTCGGGATCACGGATCGGAATGGGATTTCCCATGGAGTCCACGGCCGGCGTGCCGTCCGGGTTCTCGACGAAGAGGAGCTTGTTCAGCGTGCGATCGAGGCGCGTCTTCTGGATCGCGAGGCTCGCGCCGGTGAAGAACCAGAGCCGATCCCGCAGGATGGGCCCGCCGAGCTCGAAGCCGATGTCCTGGATGGTCGCGAGGCTCGGGTTCGTCTGGATGGTGCTGCCCTCGCGAGGAATGAGGGTGCGGCGGCCTTCGAGCGCGCCGGGCGTGATGGCGCTGAAGAAGGAGCCGTGGAACTCGTTCGATCCGCTCTTCGTGACGACATCCATGACGCCGCCGATCGAGCGGCCATATTCGGGCAAATAGCCGGCCGTGATGACGTTGACCTCGCGGACGAACTCGCTGGAGAGCGGCGTGCCGAGGATGCCGAAGGCGGCGTCGTTGGCGGAGAGGCCGTCGATGATGAAGCCGTTCTCCGGGGACGTCGTGCCATTGACGGCGACGCCGTACGTGTCGGTGAAGGTGCCGGGGGCGATGGTCGCGAGGCCCTCGAAGGAGCGGGTCGCGCCGCCTTTGCCGGTCGGCGGGTTCGTCGGGACGCGCCGGGTGAATTCGGGGCCGACGCTGGTCTTGACGCCGGTCGTGTAATCGATGACGGGGACGTTGCCTTCCACGACGATCACGATCCCGGTATCGATGACCTCGGGGATGATCTGGATCTGGACGAGGGCCGTGCCGCCTGCGCGGAGCGTGAAGGGCTTGGAAGCATAAGGCCGGAAGCTCGTGCCGCCGTCGGCGCGAATGACGTATCCGTCGCCGGGCGGCAGGCTCGGGATGCGGTAATTGCCCGCCTTGTCGGTCACGGCGATCTCGTCGCCCTGGAGCGCGGGCGAGGTGGCCGTGACGGCGACGTCCGGGACCGGCTGGTTCGTCGCGGCGTTGATGACCTTGCCTTGAATGGTGGCATTGCCCTGCGCGAGCGCCTCGCTGCCGAAGCAGACGAACGCCATGGCGAGGGCCGGCGCGCAGAGGAGAAAAACTCGATTCGGCCGTCTCACGTGGACCTCCCTCGAGCCCGCCCCGCGGGCTCGAGGGGCCGAAGAGCAGCGACCGTGCCACGAGCGCGCGGCAGCGATTCTCGGGAGGAAATGAGGAGGTCCGGGGCGAGGCGGGTTTCACGGCGCGCGAACTGCGCAAGCAGCGTTTGCGCAGTTCGCGCAAGCTCATTCGATCAGGTTGCGCAAGCGGCGGGGAGAGGCGCGCTCATTGCGGGATCGGGGCGCAGCATCCCGTGATGCAGGTATGTCCGTCGGGGCAGGACGGTTGGCCCGGCAGGCCGCACTTGTCGGCGCCCGGGGCGCATTGCTGCTCGGCGCACTCGGGCGGCAGGTTGGGCTTGCCGATGCAGATCTCGCAGGTCTCGCAGGGGTTGTCGCAGGCCTGGACCTGGGTGCAGGGCTTGCATTTCGACGGATCGTCGACGTTGTCGAGCGTGCAGCTCCCGGTGCCGGAGGGGTTCTCGGAGCCGAGCCAGACGGCGTGGTCGACCCACGGGAGCAAGCAGCAGCCGAAGCAATCGCATCCGTTCGGGGTGAGCGGGCCGCAATAGGTGTCGCAGAGCGCCGATTGCGTCTGCGCGGCCATGCTGCAAGTGCCGCTGTAGCCGGGGATGCTGGCGTTCGGGTTGTACGCGCACTGGCTGCCCTCGGGCGGGTAGCTCGGCGCGACCGAGAGCGGGTCGCATTTGTGGCTCCAGTAGCACGCATCGTTGCCGGAGCCGGTGTCGGCGTCGAAGTAACAATCGCTCTTGCAAGGCGAGTTGTTCTGGCCAGGGATGCCGCCGTAGAAGCTGTCCTCGGTGTTGTCGCAGGGGCCGAGGCATTGATCGTCGGCCGAGTCGGTCTTGCAGTCGCCGTCGTTGTCGACGCAATCCCCGCAGGCGTAGACCTTGCCCTGGCAGGTCGTGACCTTGCAGAAATTGCCGCAGCCGCCCTGCTCCGCGTCGCACGTCTGGTTGCAGGGGCAGAGGGAGTCGTCCGGGATTCCTTTGCAGGTATCGAGCACCTCGTCGCAGACGTCCGCGGTGCAGGCGATGCCGTCGCTACACGTGACGGGCTCGCCCTCGATGCAGCCCTGGAACGGATCGCAGACCTCGGCGCCGTCACAGAAGACGTCGTCGTCGCACATGTAGTCCTGCGCGTAATGGGCGCAGGTGCCGCCCGGGTCGTGGCAGAGGTCGTAGGTGCAGGCGATGCCGTCGTCGCAAATCACGGGCGTGCCGAGGGCGCAGCCGAGCCCCGGATCACACGTCTCGACGCCGTTGCAGGCCCACCCGTCGTTGCAGACGTCGTGGTTCGGCGTGTGGATGCACGCGCCGGTCATCGAGACGCACGAATCGATGGTGCAGGCGATGCCGTCGTTGCAACTCACGGGCGTGCCGGCCTTGCAGACGACGTCGCAGGTCTCCGTGCCGTTGCAAGCGTCGCCGTCGTCGCAATCGGCGGCCGTGACGCAAGGCATGGCCGTGGTGCAGCCGCCCGCGCCGGGGATGCAAAGCTCGCCGGCGGCGCACGCGGCGTTGTCGGCGGTGGACTTGCAGCCGAGGATCGCCTCGTCGCAGGCCTCGAGGGTGCAGGCGACGCTATCGGCCGGGCAGGAGATCGAGGTGCCGGGGACGCAGCCAGAGGGCGCGGGGCCCGCGGTCGAGCAGGTCTCGACGCCATTGCAGTAGAGGCCGTCGTTGCAGGCGGCGTTCACCGCGGTGAAGATGCAACCGCCTTCGGCCTCGGAGCAGGCGTCGCTCGTGCAGGAGAGGTTGTCGTCGCAGATGATGGGATTGCCTGCGATGCAGCCGCCGGCGCCGCAGGTCTCCTTGCCGTTGCAATACACGCCGTCGTCGCAGGATGCGTGTTCGGGGACGGCGTCGCAGGAATCGGTGGCCTCGTTGCAAGCATCGGCGGTGCAGGCGACGCCGTCGTTGCAGTCGACGGGCGTCCCCGCCTGACAGCCGAGGATCGGGTCGCAGGTCTCCACGCCGTCGCAGAACAGGCCGTCAGCGCACTTGCCGTCGTTCGGGTGATGCTTGCAGGCGTCCGCCAGGAGATCGCAGTAGTCGTCGGTGCAAGGGAGCCCGTCGTTGCAGTCGAGCGGCGCGGAGGACAGGCAACCGAGGATGGGATGGCAGGTCTCGACGCCGTCGCAGGTGATCTTGTTGTCGCAGAGGGCGTCGTGCGGCGTGTAGGTGCAAGCGTCGATCGCCTCGTCGCAGGCATCGACGGTGCAATCGATGCCGTCGTCGCAAGGATCGGAGGTGTCGACGCAGCCGAATTTTGGGTCGCATACCTCGACGCCGTTGCAATATTTCCCGTCGGAGCATTTGTTGCTGTCCGGCCCATGCTTGCATTCGCCAGCGACGCATGCGTCGACGGTGCAGTCGATGCCGTCGTTGCAGTCGAATTCGCCCGAGCAGCCAGCGGAAGCGCTGCCGAAGCCGCCACCGCCAGTGGGATCGATTCCACCGGCGCCGCCGTTTCCCCCCGCGGCGAGGCCGCCACTTCCGCCGTCGCCGCCGCTTCCGCCTGCAGCGACGCTGCCGCCTCCGCCTCCGCCTCCGCTTCCGCTTCCGCTTCCGCTTCCGCCTGCGCCTTCGCCGCCACTTCCGCCCGCGGCGACGCCACCACTTCCGCCTCCGCCTGCAGCGACGCCGCCGCTTCCGCTTCCGCCTTCACCTCCCGCGCCGCCTGCGCCAGATCCGGGCGTCGCGCCTCCAGCGCCGCCGATTCCACCAGCGCCGCCGGGCCCCACGGTCGCCGCGCCGACGCTGTCGCCGGAGGTCGTGGTGGCCTCGTCCTGCGCGCCTCCGGGGCCCGTTCTCTGCTCGATCGTATCCGAGCTACTACACGCGGCGAGCGCTCCCCATGCCATGAGCACGGCAGCCGCCACGAATGCTCGATTCGTGTTCATTTAAGCCCCCCCCCAGAAAGAAATCAGATGTTCCGGGGAAGAGTCTGACCCGCAAAAAAAGGAAACTCCACGGAGGATCCTCGGCTTTTCTCGAATTTTCGCACGCTTTGTATGTCCCCGAAAAACCGGTCTTCGTCCGGGCCACGCCTCCGTGCGTCGCGGCCGGAGGGCGGCTCAGCCGGGAACGGAAACGGCGGCGCGCGGGCGCCTCGCCCAGTGGACGACGAGGGGCACGGTCGCGAGGAGGAGGCCCACGAAGATGTCCTGGAGCCAGGGCGAGCGGAGGCCGAGCGCCTTCGGGCCGAGCTTGCCCGCGAGCGCCCCCACGAGGCCGAGCGTGAGGGAGAGGAGCGCAACGCGCGGCGGGATCGGCGCGGCGACGAAGAGGCCGACGCAAAGGAGGGGCAGGAGCGAGGCGCCGAGGAGCGCGCCCGCAAGGGTCGAGAGGGAGACGATGTCGCCGAGAGGGCGGAAGGAGAGGAGGAGGACGACCGTCGCGACGAGGAAGAGGATCACGCGGGTGCGGCGCTCGCTCGGCTCACGCCGGACGATCGGGGCGACGACGTGCTTTTCGAGGCACGAGGCGACGACGAGCAACGCGGAGTCGAGCGAGGACATGGAAGCCGCGAGGAGCGCGACGAGGAAGACGGGGCCAAAGGCCGCGCCGAGGAGGCCGCGCTCGAAGACGAGCTGCGGGACGATCTCGTCGGCGTCACGAACGACGGGCACGAGCGAGCGCGCGAGGTAGCCGACGGGGAAGAGGCAACCAAGGACGAGGAGGAGCAGGAGCGGAGCGATGTGCCGGAAGCGGCGGGCCTGCGCGGCGCCGCCGAAGGCATAAAAGACCATGACCTGCTTCGGATCGGCGACGAGCTTGACCGCCCCCGAGAGGCCGACCGCGACGAGCTGCGCGACGGAGAGGGGCCGAACCGGCGGAGGCGGAGGTGCGCCGGGATCGGGCGACGCAGTGACGACCGCGACGAAGAGCAGGACCGCGCCCGCGAGCAAGACGACCGATTGCACGACGTCCGTGAGCACGTCCGCCCAGAGGCCGCCGAGCAGGCAATACAGGATCGTGACGAGGTAGACGACGAGCAGCGCCGCCTCGTACGAGAGGCCCATGCCCGAAGCGACGACGAGGGCCGTGCCCCGCAAGACGGCGAGGACGTAGAGCAGGGTCGTGGCGACGACGATCCACTGGACGAAGACCGCGAGGGGGCGAGAGCCGAAACGGCGTTCGAAGAAATCGGGGAGCGTGTGGGTGCCGTTCGTCCGGGCAAACTCGGCGAAGCGCGGGGCGAAGAAGTGGAAGGAGAGCGCGCAGGCGACGACGAGGAAGCCGCCGACGGCGCACCAGCCGAGCCCGACCTCGTAGCTCTTGCCCGCGTGGCCGACGAAGGAGTTCGAGCTGACGAAGTTCGCCATGAAGGAGAGGGCGAGCATCCACGCAGGGATCTTGCCGCCGCCCGTGACGTAGTCGGAGAAGCCTTTCGATCGCCGGGTGACGTAGGTGCCCGCGAGGATGAGCGCGAGGAGGTAGCCGGCGACGACGAGGACGGTGACGAGGCGATCAGGGCGCAAGCGATGTCGATCCTAGTGGCGGCCAGAGAGCGGATCCTTGCGGGGATACGTGCCCCGGGGCGAGACGCTGGGCACGGCCGAGGCGGAGGCGGCCGGCGCGACCGAGGAGGCCGGGCGGAGGGCAGAAGCAGAGGGCGAAGGCGGCGGCGTGACGTTCGCGCGGGCAGACGACGGGACGCCCGAGGCCGCGGGAGAGGCGCTCGTCGCGGCGACGGGCGCGTCGGTGCCGCTCGATTGAACGAAGACGAAGGCGAGCACGAGACCAGCCGCGAGCGCCGCGGCGACGGCGAGCCCGACGTAGACGGAGCCACGCGAGGCGCGAGGCACCTGAGGGATCTCGAGCGAGGGTCGCGCCGCGACGTCGGCGGAGCTCACGACCGCGCTCGTGCTCGGCGGAGGCGGGCGCAGGTGCGGGGGCAGCTCCGGATCGGAGAGCGTGGCCGGGAGCCGGGGGACGGGCGGAGGCTTGATCGCCGGCAGCGCAGGCGTGTTTGCGGGCGCGGACGGCGCGGGCGGGCCCTTCGACTCGAGGGCGTCGAGGAGGATGTCGATGGAGTCGCGCCCCGAGGGCGGCGCGCGCATGGTCTCGCTGTACGCGAGGGTGCCGATCGCGCGTCGCGAGGAGATGACCGCGTCGATGAGCGCGTCGCCTTCCTCGACGCCGAGCGCCGCGGCGAGCGCGGTGACGGCCTCGCCCGCGGAGCGGAAGCGTCGGCCGATCTCGCGATGGCAGCAGCGGAGGAACCACGCGTCGTAGGCAGGCCCGAGCGTGGTGCCGAGCTCGCTCGGCGGGCGGATCGGGTCATACGCGATCTTGCCGATGAGCTCGGCGACGGTGTCGGACTCGAAGTGATCACGGCCGGTGAGGAGGCGGTTCGTGACGAGGCCGAGGGCCCAGACGTCCGTCGCGGATCCGACGAGCGAGGCGCGGCCCGTGGCCTGCTCGGGCGACATGAAGAGCGGCGTGCCGAAGATGCGGCCGGTCTGCGTGCGCGAGACGATCTGCGCGATGGTGGCCGCGTCGCCCGTGAGCTTGGCGATGCCGAAGTCGACGAGCTTGATGCAAGGGACGCCGTCCTCGCGCTCGATCAGGAAGAGGTTCTCCGGTTTGAGGTCGCGATGGACGATGCCGAGGGCGTGCGCCTTGTCGAGGGCGCGGGCCGCCTGCCGCATGTAGAGCACGACCTCGGGGACGGGCAGCGTGCCGCGCAGGTCGAGCTCGGCGCCGAGGTCGCGGCCGCGGAGGTACTCCATCACGAAGAAGGGCGCGCCGTTCAGCTCAGGCGCGACGTCCGCGTCCGTGATGCGCACGACGTGATCGCTGTCGATCCGCGCGGGCGCGCGCGCCTCCACGCGGAAGCGGGCGATCTTCTCGGGGCTCGCCGCGGCCGGGTCGTGCAGCACTTTGAGCGCAAACTGTTCGTCCGTATGGACGTGTTGCACGAGGTGCACCGAGCCGACCGCGCCGCGCCCGATCTCCTGGATCACGCGATACCGGCCGGCGATGACCTGGCCGGGGGTGATCTTCTTCGTCTCCGGCATGCGCTGAGGCGTCCTCGGGTGACTCGCCATCCTAGTCAATCCCGAGGCCAAACGAAAGCGGGGCGCGGCTGCTTGGCGGTCGACGCCGCCCGAGGTAGGTTCGACCCATGAGCACCGAGGGCATCTCGGAACGGGACTTCGAACGCGCCGCGGACGACACGCTGCGCAAGCTCGAGCGGGCGCTCGGCGACCTGGACGGGATCGAGGTGGATCTGCAGATGGGGGTCCTCACGGTCGAGTTCCAGGACGGGACCCGGTACGTCATCAACAGCCACCGCGCGGCGCGGCAAATCTGGATGGCCGCCGAGCGGAACGCCTGGCACTTCGACCCGCGCGGAGGAGGGACGAGCTGGTCCGCCTCGAAAGACGGCGCGGAATTCTGGGCGACCGTGAGCGCCGTGCTGTCGCGCAAGCTCGGTAGGCCGATCGACCTCACCCCCTAGCGCGGAGGAGCCGGCATGCGCGCCTCGCCTCGTCTCGTCCTCGCGGTCGGGATCGCGCTCGTGATGGGCGCCGCTCCGGACGCACACGCCTACTGCCGCGCCTCGACGTGCGCCGAGGGCCAGCTCTGCGGGCCGCCGCCGTGGGACGACCCGGCCTGCAAGCCTCTCCTCTGGAAGAGGCCTTGCGTGGGCGTGAGCGTGCAGGTGGACGGCTCCGAGGAGGTGCCGTACCCGCTGGCCCTGGCGGTCGTCGAGGAGTCGTTCCGGGCGTGGGAGGAGCCGGTCTGCGAGACGGAGCTGCCCGGACCGCCGAACATCCACGTGCAGAACCTCGGGCCCGTCGCGTGTGATCGAGTCGAGTACAACCCGAAGGCAGGGAACGCGAACGTGGTCGTGTTCCGCGACGCGACGTGGACGCACCCCGACGGGCCGCACAACATCGCGCTGACGACGGTGACGTTCGACACGAGGACGGGCGAGATCTACGACGCGGACATGGAGGTCAACACGCACGGCTTCCCGTTCACGACGTCGGACAACCTCGAGGAGGTGCAGACCGATCTGCTCTCCGTGATGACACACGAGGCCGGGCACTTCCTCGGGCTCGCGCACGCGGAGGACGCGAGCGCGACGATGTGGCCGAACTACACGTCGGGCAGCGTCCTGCCGCGCACGCTCGCGGCGGACGACATCGCGGCGATCTGCGAGGCGTACCCGCCGACGGGAGAGGTCGTCGACACGGCGCGCTGCAATCCCCTGCCCCGCCACGGCTTCTCGCCGGAGTGCGCGGCGAAGCAGACGGAAGGCGACTGCAGCGTGCGTCGCGGGACCGGTGCAAGCGAGGCGGGGCACGCGGCGCCGGCGATCGCGCTCGTGGCGCTCGGATTCGTTGGAGCTCGAAGGATCAGAGCCCGACGCGCACGCCGAGGCCGGTGAGGATCCCCGAGAGGCTCGGCGCGACGTCGAGATCGATCGAGACGCGCGGCGTGGGCCGGAACGAGATCCCGATCCGCGGCAAGACGATCCACGGGTAGACGAGCGGCCGCGCGCCGCCGTCGAACCAGCTCGGCTCGACGTACCCGCCGTAATGGTCGAGGTCCTTGTCGAGCTGGTTGCAGTAACGGAAGCTGCCCGGCGGATCGTTCGGCGCGGTGCAAGGCCGGTACGTGTACGGATCCCCGGGCGCGAAGCCGGGCGGGTAGGCCTGCGTGCGGTGGATGTCGCCGAGGAAGGTGTAGCCGACGCCGAGGCCGCCACCGACGCGGAGGCGGAAGCGCTGCCGGCGATCGAGCGGGAAATTCCATACGAGCTCGAACGATGCTTGCAGCGAGGAGAGATCGGCCTCGACGATCTCGTACTCGGTGTCGGGCGTGCCGCGCGCCTTGAAGGGCGTGGGCGGCAGGAAGAAGGCCGCGTACCCGAGCGTGAACGTGATGTCGAGGTTGCCCGAGGTGCGCACGAGGCTGAGCGCTCCGCCGGGCGCGACGACGGTGCGTCCGCCGTCGCCGAAGATGTTCATGGCGAACCGCGGTATGACGTAGCCGCGGTACGCCACGCCGAGCCAGAGGCGTGGCTCCTTCGAAGGGACAGCGGGCTCGGGCGCGGAGGCGGATCCGAGCGGCGCGAGATCGAGCGTGACGACGCGGCGCTCGCGCTCTTCGAGGGTGATCGTCTCCTTGCGCTCCTTGCGGCCCTTGGCCTTCATCACGACGGCGAGCTCGTCGCCGGGATCGACCTTCTGCGGATCGGTCGGCGGATCGACGGGCTCGCCGTCGATCGTGATGACGACGCCCTCGTAGCCCTTGGGGATCACGAAGCTCAGCGTGGGGATGCGGGCGTCGACGTCGCGGAGCTTGCGCTTGGCGATCTGGATGGCCGCGCGGTCGCCGCGCGTGTGGGTCCGATCGGGCGGCTCCTCGGCGACGACGCCGTAGAGGGCGCTCGCCTGGAGGAGCTCGGCCGCCATCTCGTAACAGCTCGCGAGGGCGACCGCGGTCTCGGGCCGGTGCCGGATGCCCTCGGCCTCCTCGAGCAGCGGGACGGCGTCGCCGCACTCCCCCTTCCGGGCGAGCGCGATCCCCTTCTGGGCCTGTGCGTCCCCGGGCGCAGCGAGCGCAGGCGTCGAGGAAAACCCTGCAAGAGCGGCGAGGCCGACCCCGAGCAGGCCGCGGATCCACGTCGGCCCAGGACGATCGGGGCCTGTTCGTTGGTCGCGACCTGCGGCGCTGGTACGCCTCTTCGGCATGGCTCGGTCGATCGCGCGGGCAGCCACGGCCCTCGCCGCTCCGCATCCTACGCGGCCCCGAGCGGCCGTGACGACAAAGTTACCACCGCCCTCGTCCGGCGGCTGCCGAGGCCAACCCCGGGTCCGGCCCCGACCGTCCGGTGGTGAGATTCCCCGCTCGATGAAGAAAACGATGGGCCGCGAGTTTTCCTGCTTCGACGTCCCCGAGTGACGCTTGTAATCTATCGCCGATGGACCCAGGCGCAGGGAAAAACGGGCCGAATGGTCCCGATGGCACCCCCGGGGCCGCAGGTACCGGGCGGGGTATTCTTTCGAATCCCACGCGTCGGACCCTACGAGCCGGCGAGATCCCGTCGACGATGATCGAGTGCGTGCACGCCGAGCAATGCGGCGGCTGTCCGCTCATCGGGATGGATTACGCCCAGCAGCTCACGACGAAGCGGGCACGCGTGGTGAGCGCGATCGTGCACTACCCGGCGCTCGAGCTTCTGTACACGCGCCAGGTCGTGCCCGGCGACCAGATCGTGGGCTACCGCGGTCGCGCGAAGCTCATCGTGTCGTCGACGGGCGGGATCGGGCTCTACGGTCGCTCCGGCAACCACGACGTGATCGACATCCCGAACTGCCGCGTGCTCGCGCCCGCGCTCGCGGAGGTGACGACGATCCTGCGCGGGCTCATCGCGTCGCCGCCGCCAGAGGCCCGCGGGCTGCTCCTGCCGTACGATCCGCACGGCGGCGGCGTGCTCCGCGCGATCGATCTGCGCGAGGTGCACATGCCCGGCACGACGTCGCTGCCCGAGACGACGACGACGGCGCAAGGCAACCGCGTCGGCGTGCTGCTCACGTTCGTGCTGCAGCGAGATCGCGTGCCCTCGCGCGACGAGCTCAAGGAGGCGGGGCGCGCGATCCGCGCGCTCTTGCCGCGCGTCGTGGGGATCGCGGCGAACCTGCACGAGGCGGACGCGCCGCAGATCCTCGGGCCGGAGACGATGGTGCTCGACGGCGTGCCGCACGCCGAGGATCGCATCGGGCCGACGTACCACGTGGCCTCGTTCGGCTCGTTCGTGCAGGTGCACCGCGGCCAGGCGTCGCGCGTGCACGCGCTCATCACGCGCGAGATCGCCTCGCTCGACATGCAGCTCCTGATCGACGAGACGGGCACGAACCGGCGGCAGCCGCGCGTGCTCGATCTCTACGGCGGATCGGGCGCGATCTCGATCGCGCTGTCGCACGCGAAGAACATCGTGACGATGGTGGAGTCGTTCGCGCCGGCGGTGCAGAACGCGCGCTCGGCGGCGGAGGCGCAGGGGCTCGGCAAGCTCGACGCGCGCGTCGGCGACGCGGCCGACGTGGTGAACTCGCTGCTCGCGAACAACGAGAAGTTCGACGCGGTGGTGATGAACCCGCCGCGGCGCGGGGTCTCGCCCGCGGCGCGCGAGGCGATCGCCCGCCTCGGCGCGCCGCTCTGCATCTACGTCTCGTGTGATCCCGACACGCTCGCGCGCGACCTCGATCACTTCAGCCGCCTCGGCTACACGTCGAGCGAGCTCATCCCGATCGACATGATCCCTCTCACGGAGGAGGTCGAGACGGTCGCGGTGCTGAAGCGCGCGCCGCCCGCGCAGCCGCGCGTGATCTACGAGGACGACGACGTCATCGTGGTCGAGAAGGGCCCGCACGAGCCGGTCGAGAACCAGCCGGAGTACCTCGGCTCGCTCATGCAGCGCTGCCTACGGCTGCCCGGCGTGTCGAACCTCAAGGTGGTGAACAAGCTCGACACGGGCACGAGCGGCCTCTGCATCTTCGCGCGGAACGAGGTGGCGCGGCAGCTCTGGACGACGGCGCTCGCCACGAGCGGTCGGCTCATCTACCTCGTCGCCGCGAAGGGCGTCACGCCGACGAAGGGCGCCATCGCGCGTGATCTCCGCGAGGGCGGGCGCAGCTACATGGCGCGGACGCGGTACCGCCGCCTCGCCGTGGCCTCGGGTCACTCGATCCTGCGCGTGATCCCCGACGGGCACAGGCCGCACCAGATCCGCCGTCACCTCGCGGCGATCGGGCACCCGGTGCTCGGCGACGAGCGCTACGGCCACGTGCCGACAAACCGCTACTTCGAGGAGAAGCACGGCCTCGATCGCTCGTTCGTGCACCTCATCCGCATCGAGATCGTGCATCCGCGCACGGGCGCGAAGCTGCTCATCGAGTCGACGCTGCCGGGCGACCTGCGCGCGTCGCTCGAGCGCGCGACGGGCTCGTCCGTGATCAAGTTCCTCGAGCAGAAGCACGCGCTCGGCGAGAACAGGGCCTCGTCGATGCTCCCCGGCGAGCCGGCGAGCGCGCCGCTCCCGCCGCCGCGTCCGATCGATCGTGGATCGCAGCCCGCGATCGGCCCGATGCCGAACGAGCTCTCGCCGCCGCCGCCCTCGTATCCGCCGGACTCGCTCGCCGAGCCGATGTCGTACGCGTCGCCCGACTCGTTCGCGTCGCCGCCGTCGTACGCGCAGCCGGCCGCGCACGCGCAGGCGCCCTCGTACGCGCCGCCCGGCGGCCTCCCCTCGCCGACCATCACGGAAGCGCCGACCGAGCACGTGCCCGAGCTCGACGAATCGCCCCGCACGATCCGCCACGCGATCGTCTCCGACGACGACTGAGCGGTCCTTCATCTCGCCCGAAAAGTTTCACGACATCTGGTAGGCTCGGGCCGTGCCGTCCCAACTCACGGAAGAGCGCCCGCGTATCCTCGTCGTCGACGACGAGAAGGTCATCCGCGACATGCTGGCGGATTTCCTGGGCATGGAGGGCTACATCGTGCGCACGGCCGAGGACGGCTCCGCCGCGCTCGGGGAGCTCACGAAGTCGCACTACGACCTCATCATCAGCGACCTCAAGATGCCGAAGATGGGCGGCATCGCGCTGCTCGACGAGATCGGCAAGACCGCGCCCGACGCGCTCACCGTGATCATGACGGGGTTCGGCACGGTCGAGACCGCGATCGACGCGATGAAGCGCGGCGCGTACGACTACGTGCTCAAGCCCTTCAAGCTCGACGAGGTGATCCACGTCGTGCAGCGTGGGCTCGAGAAGCAGCGCATGGCGGCGGAGAACCTGCGCCTGCGCGAGGCGCTCGGGCTGTACAAGGTCAGCGAGGCCATCCAGGCGAGCCTCTCGCTCGATCAGGTGCTCGAGACCGTGGCCGAGAGCTGCCTCTCCGAGGTGCGCAGCGATCTCGTCTCGACGTGGCTCGACGACGGCGAGGGCGGGCTCTTCGAGCGGCAACACATCCGCGGGCCGACGCTGCCCGAGGACGCCGCGATCGGCGTGCTCGATCACGACAAGATCGCCCAGCACCTGCGCGCGGAGGCGACGCTGCTCGAGCAAGGGCCGCGCGGGCTCAAGTTCTTCTCGGCCCCGCCCGAGGTGCCGCTCTACTCGATCGTCGCGGTGCCGCTGCGCATCGGCCAGCGGTTCATGGGCTTCATCGCGCTCGGCTCGTTCTCGAAGGGCAGGCGCTTCGAGGAGGGGCAACGCAAGCTCCTCAGCATCATCGCCTCGCGCGCCGCCGCCGCGATCGAGAACGCGCGCCTCTACCAGGATCTGCAGGCCACGTTCCAGCAGACGATCCAGGGCCTCGCGAAAGCCATCGACAAGATGGATCGCTACACCTCGGGCCACTCCGATCGCGTCGCGCTCTACGCCGTCTTCCTCGCGAAGCGGCTCGGCCTCTCCGCCTACGAGGTGGAGATCGTCCGGCAGAGCGCGCTCATGCACGACATCGGCAAGATCGGCTGCGTCTTGAACCTCAACAAGCCCGGCAAGCTCACGCAGGACGAGTACGAGGTCTTCAAAAAGCACCCGGTCTTCGGCCGCGACATCCTCGATCCCATCAAGTTCTTGCACCCGCTCATCCCGGGCGTGCACCTGCACCACGAGCGCTGGGACGGGCGCGGCTATCCGCTCAAGCTGAAGGGCAACGAGATCCCCATCATCGCGCGCATCATCGCCGTGGCCGACACGTACGACGCCATGACGAGTGATCGCTCCTATCGCCGCGCGCTGCCGCACGAGGTCGCCGTGGCCGAGATCGAGCGCTGCTCCGGCTCGCAGTTCGATCCCGAGGTCGCCGCGAACTTCACGGACAACATCGAGGGCTACCGCGACGAGCGGCGCAGCGCCGGAGACAAGGTACCGGAGTAGTGGGCGAACGGCAGGCGAAGGCGTATTTCCTCGGTCGCAGGCGCTACGAACCCATCCACGCGCTGCAGCAGCACCTCGTCTCGCTCCGCGCGGACGGGCACATCGAAGACTTGATCCTGCTCGTCGAGCACGAGCCCGTCGTGACGCTCGGCCGCGCCGCGGATGCAGGCAACGTGCTGCTCGGCGAAGGGCTGCTCGCCGAGCGCGGCGTCGATCTCGTGCAGACCGGTCGCGGCGGCGACGTGACCTATCACGGGCCCGGTCAGCTCGTGTGTTATCCGATCCTCGATCTCAAGCCGGATCGATGCGACGTCCGCCGCTACGTCCGATCCCTCGCAGAGGTGATGATCCTGCTCGCGCGCGAGCTCGGCGTGGAGTCCGGCGTCGTCGACGGGCTCATCGGCGTGTGGGTCGACCGGGAAAAGCCCTCCGAATGGGCTGGCGCGCCGTGGGCCAGCGAGATCGCGAAGCTCGGCGCGATCGGCGTGCGCCTCTCGCGCTGGGTCACGATGCACGGCTTCGCGCTCAACCTGTCCGTGGATCTCGGCGCGTTCGGGATGATCGTCCCGTGCGGGATCCGCGACCACGGCGTCACGTCGATCGAGGAGCTCGTCGGCCGCGCGCCCTCGGTGCGCGACCTCGCGCTCGGATGCCACGCGATCCTTTCGCGCGGGCTCGAACTTTCCGTCCCGCGCGTCGAGGACATCTCCGATGTGTCCGATCTGGAAGCCGCGCTCTCGGGGCAGGCCCGAGCATCTTCCGGCCCCGCAGAGCAAGAAAAACCCGCCGCCGGCTGATTCCCGCACAGCACGCTTCATGCGATCCTCGTGACTCGTGGGGTCTGCTTCTTCGCCTCCGCCTCCCCAGGTCGCCGTCGCTCCGGCGTCGATCGACCCGTCGTCGGTCGATCGCTGCCCGCGCTGCGGCGGTCGGGCGACGCCTCCGAAGCGCCGGCAAAACCCCTTCCTCGATGGGCTCGACATCGCGGTCGTCTGCGAGGACTGCGGCCTGTCGTTCCCGGCCAAGCCTCCCCCGCCCCCGCCCTCGGGTCGGCCTCCCTGGTGAAGCGAGCGTGCGGAATCGGGTCTACGCTTGGGGCTCCGGGTCGCCTCACGGCGCCCTTCGCCCCAAATCGGGTCTACGCTTGGGGCTCCGGGTCGCCTCACGGCGCCCTTCGCCCCAAACCCCGCGTGACACAGACGCCGGAGGCTGTGCTACGGTGCCCGCCATGTCCGTCGTGGCGGCGAGCGTCCTCGGCCTTGGTCTCGGGCTCAAGCATGCATTCGAGGCAGATCACGTCGCAGCCGTGTGCACCTTCGTGGCGCGCGGCGGCACGGTCGCACGGGCGGCCTGGTCCGGCGCGCTCTGGGGGCTCGGGCACGGGGCCGTGATGGTCCTCGTCGGCGGCGCGCTCGTCGCGTCGGGCGCGACCGTTCCCCCCTCGATCGCCCTCGCCCTCGACATCGCCGTCGCCGTGATGCTGGTCGGGCTCGGGATCGGCGCGCTCGTGTCGCGCCGGCAGAAGCAAGCGGAGGACGACGCGCCTCCGAAGACGGTCAAGCGGCCCCTTCTGGTCGGGCTCGTGCACGGCGCCTCGGGGACCGCGGCGCTCACGTTGCTCGTCGCGAGCACGATGCAAGCGCGCACGGCGGCGCTGATCTTCGTCGGCGTCTTCGGGCTCGCGTCGGTGATCGGCATGGCGCTCATCGCCGCGCTCGTCGCCTGGCCGATGCGCTCGCTCACCCGCGTCGCCCCGTCCCTCGGCCCGCGGCTGCAAATGCTCGCCGGCCTCGGCTCGATCGCGGCCGGGATCGCCGTCGCGTCGACGGTGATCTGACGCCCACACGCGGCGTGAAAGAAGCCCCGGACGGATCGCTCCCCGTGCAGCGCCGACCGAAAATCAGCTAAGAAGGGCGCCACATGGGCGCGACGCGGCAAAAGAAGCTCGGCAAGGCGCAGACGGTCGCGCTCGCCGGCGTCGCCGTCCTGGCCACCGGAGCGGCCGCGTTCGTGACGGTGCCGGAGCTCATGCTCGCCCACGGGACGCGGGAGGCGAAGGCGTGCCTCGGGTCGTTCGAGTCGCCCGAGGCGCCCGACCTCCTGACCTGCCGCGAGCCGATGGAATGGATGCTCCTGCCGGCTCGCCTGCCGCTGACGGCGAACCGCGCGCGCTACCGGGCCGAGGAGCTCAACGCGCGGGTGGCCGTCGCGAACTACGTCGAAGCGGCCGTCGCGGGGGCGGCGGAGCGCCTGGCCAAGGCGGCGGACGCGCTCGACCTCGAAGCCGCGGTCGTGAAGAGCGGCTCGCAGCGGCTCGTGTTCGACGAGCTCGGCCCCTCGGTCGGCGCGCCGGATCTCGGGCGGGAAGCGGACGCGGTGGGCGATCGACGCACGCTGCTCGCGCGGGGCGAGACGTGGCTCGACTTCCGCGTGCGGATCGCGGCGATACGCGCGGCGCTGCTCGAAGCCGATCCGAAGCGCGCCGAGGCCCTCGCGCGGAAATACGCCGACTACGATCCGCGGGATCACGACCACCGCACGGCGATCGCCGTGATGCTCTGCATGGGCGCCGGCGATGATCCGAAGCGCGGCTTCGAGATGCTGCCGTTCGTGCAGGATGATCGGGCCTCGCGGCGGTACGAGGGCATGTCGCGGGACTTCGGCGAGGTCCGCGCGCTCCTCGTCGCCTGCGCCGCGCGCGTCGGGACATCGCCGCCGCCGATGCCGGAGAACCCGAACGCAGGAGGCGCGGACGCCGTGGAGCAACGCGCGCTCCTCCGGCTGCGCCTCGCGACGGCGCGCGCGAACGGCGAGGCGACCGAGCCCGTGCAGGGGGCCCTCGCTGCCGCGAGGTCGCTCCTCGAGCGGGGTCCGCGGGGACCGGGCGCGCGCGTCGCGCTGCTCGCGGCCATGATCGCGGCGGGCGCGGATCTCGACGCGGACGAGGTCGCTCGGCTTTCGCGCGCGCGCGAGGACGAGGATCCGCTCGCCGCGCCGATCGCGTGGACCGCGACCGAGTGGCTCGCCGAGCGGCGGCCCGTGCTCGGCGACGCGGAGCCTGCGCCGGTGGTCCCGGGCGCGACGTTCGTGGCGGCGGCCCGCGGGGTGCTCGGCCTCGAAGCGAAGCTCCGCGCGCCCAAGGAGGGCCCTCACCGCGCGACGGCGGAGGCGCTCGTCGCGGCGCGAGGCGCGCTCTGGCTCGAAGCGGCGGCGGCGCTCGCGCGGGAGGGCGACGCCGCCTCCGGGGCGAACGCCGCGGACGAGGCCGCGACCGCGCTCGGACTCGGGCCGCATGGACGCGCGCTCGTGCGATCGAACGTGTTCCGGCTCGCCGGTGATCGGGAGAAGGCATTCGCGGAGCTCGCCGTGGACGACGCACCTGCGAAGGACGAGCTCACGGGCAAGGCCGCCTCCGATCCGCGGATCCCGGCGGCGGTCGCGCTCCAGCGGTCCGAACTCGCCATGGCGCTCGGCAAGCGCGAGGAGGCGCGGACGTCGGCCGAACGCGCGGAGGCGCGGGCCGAGGCTTGCCGTGACGTGCTCCTCGCGGCGCGGGCGCGCTGGCAGCTCGCCGCGCTCGGCGCGAGGACGGCGCCGCCGCCTTCGTGGGCGGACGTCGAGGCCGGCGTGGCGCTCTCGTGGATCGGCTTCGGCAATCCGCTCGAGCCGTACCGTGCCGGCGACGCGATCGCGCAATCGGCGCGGGTCGCGCGCGTGCTCGACGGCTGGGTCGGCCTCGCGGGCGCGGATCCCTCGCTGCGCCACGCGGCGCGCTGGGCGGCGCTGCGGGATCGTGGCGACGCTCCGCCCTGGCTCGGCGTGCACCTCGCGCTCGCGGGGCGCCTGCTCGCGCCTTCCGAGGGGGACGTGGAGATCTGGCTCGACGCGGTCTCGGCCTTCGACCTGCGCCGCTTCTCGCTCCGCTCGTATGCCTTCGCTCGGGCCGACGCGGCGCGCATGCGCGGCGACGCCGAGGCCGCGACGCGCTGGGAGGCGCGTTATCGATTCCTGCGCGGCGTCGCCTCGGATCCGACGCGGCTCGAGCTCGCGCGGCACCTCGACCTGTAAAAGGTGCTATCGCTCTGTCCGATGCGACGGACCCGCGCGCTTTTGCTCCTTGCTTCGATTCTGTCGATCCTCGCCTTCGCGCCCGCGGCCGAGGCCTACGAGCGGCAGTGGCACGTCGGCGGCGGGCTCGGGTATTCCCTCGTCCTGCCCGGCGGGAGCATTCCCACCACGGCGACCTCGCTCCACGGCCTCGGCGTGGCCCTGCACGGCACGTACGGCCTCACGGACGCCTTCAACCTCCTCGTCCAGGTCGACGGCAGCTTCGCCCCTGGCGCCCCGCCCGTCATCCTCGCCGGCGGCGGCGTGGGCGTCGGGTACGTCCTCGATGTCCTGCGCTGGGTCCCGTGGGTGGGCGTCATGGCCGGCGGATACGCCGTCTCGGCGCTCGACCCTTGCGGCGCGGCCGGCGAGACTGGCTGCACGAGCGGCCGCCTCGGCCTCTCCGTCCCGTTTGGCCTCGACTACCAGGTCAGCCGCAGCTTTACCCTCGGCGCGACGGGCCGCTACGGCGTGCTCCTCTTCGGCCCGAAGGGCGGCGTCGACCAGATGATCGGCGCTTTCCTCCGCGCCGAATACGTCTGGGGTTATTGAGGCGATTCTTTCGGCCGGCGTGATCGCGGCGCCTTTCGCGGCGCCTCGGGCACCCGCGCGGTCGGCACCACGCTCCCGCCGGGCGTCGTGCTCGTTCGGGCCACCTTCGGCGGCACCTTCTGCGTCACGATCTGCGACGAATCCTGCGGCCTCGGTGATGACACGATCGTCACGCGCGGCGTCGTCTTCGACCCGTGCGACGTCACCACCGCCGGGACCTTCGGCGTCTGCGCGGACTGCGTCCCGGACGGCGTCCGCGGCACCCGCTGCGTGGGCGCGCATACATCCGTATCTGCGGCGACCACGAGCGCGTTCCCGACGGGCAGCGGCGCGCGGACGGGCCTTCGTGACGTCCTTTGCTCGATCGCCTTGGGGGCGGAGGTCCAGCCGTCGCGGGCCGTGCCCGGGCCGTCCGGGGGCGACGAGGGCGTCTGGCGCAGGGCGCCGTCCGGCGACCCGGAGCTCCGAGCGTCGAACAACGGCTTGCGCCGGGACGGCGGCGGCGGACGGTCGCGGGCCACCGACACGCCCGCCGGCGCGGCCGGCAGCACGACCTTGAGGAGCGCGCCGCCGAGATCGGACCGATCGAGCTCCAGCGTCCCGCCGTGCGCCACGGCGACCTGCCGCGCGAGCGTGAGCCCGAGCCCGAGGGACTCCTTTTTCGTCGTGAAGAACGGGTCGAAAATGCGGGCCCGCACGTCGGGCGGCACGCCTGGCCCCGCGTCCTCGACGCGCACCACGACGTGCTCCTTGTCCCGCGTCACGGTCACGCACACGAGCGGCTTTTGCGCCTCCTCGCCGGCGAGCGCATTCGCCTCGGCGGCGGCCGCGCAGGCGTCGACGCCGTTCGTGAGCAGCGCCAGCAGGAGCTGACCGAGATCACTCCGTTTCCCCACGACGACCGGCGACGACGCGTGCACGGCCGTCACCAGCAGATCGACCCTCCGCGCGCGCGCCGTGGGCTCCACGAGGGCCGCGGCTTCGTGCGCCAGATCCTCGAGATCCACGGGCTTCGCGCTCGAATCCTCCAGCGCGGAGAGCAGCCGTGTCCCCGCCGTCCGCGCGAACTTCAGCGCCGTCGTCGCTTCGTCCTGGATCCGCGCGAGATCGTCGAGCGCCGAGGCCACGCCGGGGAACCGCACGCGCAGGTGGCCGATGAGCTTTTCTTGCTCCTCGAGCTGCGTGCCGAGCGACGACAGCGGCCAGCGCATCTCGTCGGCGAACCCCGCCGCGAGCGAGCCCAGGATCGCCAGCCGCGCGAGCTTCGCGTCCGCGCCGCGCCGCTCGTGCATGCCTGCCGCGGGCTTGCCCTCCTCGGCGGCGACGGCCCCGGCGTGCCCCCGCGCCTTCTCGTGCGCCATCGACATCGCGAGCATGTTCGCGGCCGTCTCCAGCACGAACGGCGCCTCGGGCGAGAGCATCTCCGCCGACGGCGCGGCGACGACCAGCGCGCCGAGCACGTCCCGGCCGATCATGATGGGCGCGGCGAGGATCGTGCTCCAGCCTGCGCCATTCACGAGCTCCGGATCGATCCGCCCTGCGAGCGCCGCGCCGGCGTCCATCTCCGTCGTGACGCGCCTTTTTTTGGCGGCCGTCTGCGCTGGAAACCAGGGCACTTCGGAGCTCGGGAACGTGCCGATGTAGGCGCGCAACGTCGCGGGCAGCCCCACGTCTGCCACGAGCTCGAGTCCGTCCGCGGTGGCCTCGTATGCGGCGCCGCGCTGGGCGCCCACGCCTTCGAGGACGAGCGCGAGCGCCTCGGAGAGCAGGCCGCCGGCCTTTCCGCGCGCGAGGAGCCCCGAGAGGCCGAGGAGCGCCTGGAGCGAGGGGCTCGGCCTTGTCGCGGCGATCGTACGGCGGGCGGCCATGATGCGCCGAGCGTACTCGGAAGTGGGGCGTGGGCGAAAGAGATACGCGCCGGCCCTCGGCGACGAGCGCGCGCCGAGGGCCGCTTGGTCTCGAGCCTTCTACTGGCAGGTCAGGTTCCCGCAGTCCTCGCTCTTCGGATCGAAATCGGCGCACTTGTTGTTCGGCTGCAGGCCCCAGGTGCAATAGTTGAGGTAGCTGAAGCCGTCGATCGCATTGAACGTCATATTGACGTCCCAGAACGCCGGCGCCGCGTAGCAATCGTTTTGCTCGTAGCCGCGGTAATAGATCTTGTCGCCGACCTCGAGGTTCGAGTCCTGCAGCTTGATCAGGCCGTAGTCGCCGACCACGACCTCGCCCATCCCCATCGGCGCCGGGTTTGGCTGGGGAACGGGTTTCACGTTCGAAACCCGCACCTTCACGCCGCCCCACGCGTTGTGGAAGTCCGTGTCCGTCGGCGAGGCGAGCTTCAGGAGGTCCGCCGGGTCCGTGAACGCGTGCGGCGCCGGCACGGGCGCCGTCCCCGTCCGCTCCACCGCGCACGTGAAGGCGATCTGCGTCTGCCGCACCTTGCTGCCGTTCATCTCGTTCGCGCAGGCCGCGAGCAGGAACGAATCGGCCACGCCCGTGATGTCGAGCACGTCGCCCGGCTTCACGTCGTCCGGGATCGCGTCGCCCGGCAGCGGCTCGCCCTCCTTGTAATTCGACAGCTTCGGGCAGTACGCCTTGTTGCCGCCGGGCGGGATCGCCGCGGGCACGCCGTAGGCCAGCACCATCACGCCGGAGTACGCCTGCGTCTCCGTCAGGCCCGGCGCCGACACGAACACGCCCCAGAGGCAGTTGCCCGCGTTGCTCTGCGACACGAGGAACTTGGAGCTCATGGCGACGGCGCCCTTCACCTTCACGGGCGTCCCGGATCCGACCGAACCTGCCGCCTTCGCGTTCGTGATCTGCTCGATCGTCACTTCCTTGCCGTCGCACGTCGCGCCGCCGCCGTCGCCTGAGCCCCCCGCGCCGCCGGCGCCGCCTTGGCCGCCCGCGCCGCCGGATCCCGGCCCCGCGCCCCCTGTCGCGCCGCTGCCGCCGTCACCACCCGAGGGGTTGTTGTTCTCCTCCGCTCGACACGCCGCCGAGAGGACGACACAAAGCCCGAGCGCGCACGCCGCGCTCGTACCGAGAAAAGACCACTGCTTTCGAAGGGACATGAAGGAACCTCCTGCTCGCCGCTCGCTGCGCCGAAGAAAGACCCCGGAGGCTACCACGCGCCCCCCGCCTCTCGCCCGTCCGTCCCGACGTCGCTCCCCTCCGCGCTCCCCGCCGCTTCCGCGCCGCCCGCGTCTTCCAGCCCCGCCGCCCCTTTCCCGCACCTCACCCCTTCCGCGGTCCGTTGGCCGGATCGCGTAAGCCGAACTACGCCCCGGACCGGGAATAAAGCCGTTCGACGAGGGTTTGGGCCGCGCGATCGACGTCACCATGGCGTTGACACGGATCCGCCCACCGCTAGGATGCGCGCCGTTCTCTCGGGCCAGATCGAAAGATCGCGTGATCCCGAGCCGAGGGGCGCCGCCGTGCGGCTCTGGCGGGCCCTCATCTGGTTTTACCGTGCAGCGACAAAGGGCGCGTAGGTGCGCGCTCTACCGAAGGAGGTCGGATTGTCTACCGACGTGATGATCGAGGCCAATGGGCTCACCAAACGATACGGGGCGTTTCGCGCACTCGACAAGGTGAGCTTCGAGGTCCACCGCGGGGAGGTGGTGGGCTTTCTCGGCCCGAACGGCGCCGGCAAGTCCACGACGATGCGTATTCTCACCTGCTTCATTTCCGCCACCGGCGGGACGGCGCGGGTGCATGGCTACGACGTATTCGACGATCCCCTCGAGGTCCGGAAGAAGATCGGCTACCTGCCCCAGCGCGCGCCCCTCTACGGGGAAATGAGCGTCTGGGAGTACCTGAGCTTCGTCGCGGACATGCGTGGGCTCGAGACGTCCACGTTCAAGAAGCGCATGAAGAACATCGTCGAGGTCTGCGGCCTCGCGACGAGCCTCGGCAAGGACATCCGCGACCTGTCGCACGGCTATCGGCAGCGCGTCGGCCTCGCCCAGGCGCTCGTGCACGACCCGCCCATTCTCATCCTCGACGAGCCGACGAGCGACCTCGACCCGAACGAGAAGGCCGAGGTCATCAAGTACATCCAGGAGATCGGCAAGGAGCGCACGATCCTCCTCTCGACCCACAACCTGTCCGAGGTCGAGCAGGCGTGCGCGCGCGCGATCATCGTCTCGAAGGGGCGCATCGTCGCTGACGGCCCGCTCGAGGAGATCCGCGCGAAGAGCGGCCGGGTCCGTTACGTGGTCCAGGTGCACGAGAAGCGCGTCTTCGAGGGAGGCCCCGCGAAGAAGGCGCCGACCGCCGAGGAAGTGCAAGCGGCCCTCGAAAAGCTGCCCGGCGTGACGAGCGTCCTGGAGCTGCCGACGGACGATCGCGCGCACAGCTTCCAGCTCGCTGGCGCGCAGGACGGCGACATCCGCGCCGAGATCTTCCAGCTCATCGTGTCGAAGGGCTGGATGCTCCTCGAGATGCGTCGTGAGGCGCAGAAGCTCGAGGACGTGTTCAAGGCGCTCACGAAGAACGACGAGCGCCGCGATCGCGGCCGTCCCATCGTCGAGGACGACGAGGACGAGGCCGAAGCGGCTGCCGAGGACGAGGACGAGGACGAGGACGAGTCCGACGAAGACGAGTCCGATGAGGACGCGTCCGACGAGGACGAGGACGAAGACGAGTCCGACGAGGACGACAAGAAGAAGAAGGGCTGAACGCCGATGGGCACCACATTCATCATCGCGAAGCGCGAGTTCCGCTCGAACTTCGACTCGACGCTGGCCTACGTCGTGATCTGCCTCGGGCTGATCCTGCTGGGCTTCGTGTTCTTCGAGTTCGGGGGCGGTTTCTGGCAGCAGGACCGGGCCTCGCTCGTGCAGATCTTCGCGCAGGCGCCGCGGGGTTTGTCGTTCCTGATCATCCCCGTCGTGACGATGCGCCTGCTCGCGGAGGAGAAGCGCTCGGGCACGCTCGAGATGCTGATCACGCTGCCGGTGAAGGATCACGAGGTGATCCTCGGCAAGTTCCTCGGGGCGTGGGGGCTCGTGCTCCTGCTCGTCGCCTCGACGCTGCTCTACCCGCTCATGATGTTCTTCAAGCCGTGGGATCTCGGCCCGCTCGACATGGGCCCGGTCTACTCCGGCTACCTCGGCCTCCTGCTCTACAGCGCGGCGGCCGTCTCGATCGGCCTTCTGATCTCGGCGCTCGCCGAGAGCCAGACGGTCGCGTTCTTCATCACCTTCGTGGTGCTCTTCGCGCTTCACATGGTCGGCAGCGTGGCGGACAAGATGCCGACGCCCTGGCTGCGCGAGGCGATCTCGTTCATCAGCTTCGACACCCGCCTCGTGCCCTTCGCGAAGGGCATGATCAACACCCGTGACATCGTTTACTTCGCGTCGATCGCGGTGGGCTGCCTGATGGCGGCGTTCCGCGCGCTCGAGCGTCGGAAGTGGGCGTAGGAGGAAGGCCATGGAACGCAAGACCAAGGCCAGAGCGGCTACCGGCGTTTATCTCGTCCTCGTCGCGGCGATCCTTGTCGTCGTGAACGTCATCGCGTTCATTCAGAACAAGCGCGTCGACGTGACGAAGAACGAGCGGTTCACCCTGTCGAAGGGCTCGGCGCGCCTCGTCGCCGAAGGCCTCAAGCAAGACCTGCAGGTCGACGTCTACGTGACGCGCGGCGGTCCCAAGCAGGAGGCCTTCATCCAGGACCTCGTCGACCTGATGAACGAGTACGAACACGCCGGCGGCGGCAAGTTCAAGTACACGCTCATCGAGCCGAAGACCGAGGAGCAGCGCACGGCCGCGAAGGAAGCGGGCCTGCAGGAAGCGGCCTTCGGTGAGGGCAGCGAGACGGGCCAGGATCAGGCCACGATCACGCGCGGCTTCATGGGCATCGCCTTCAAGTACGGCAGCGAGAAAGAGGCGATCCCGATCCTGTCGGCCGACCAGTCGCAGGGCCTCGAGTTCTGGATCACGAACAAGATCCGGGAGATCCGCGACCGCGCCGACAACGTCTACCAGAAGTACGGCGTCATCACGGGCAAGGACGAGATCAAGCTGACCGACACGAACCTCGTGGCGGCGCAGCCCGGCCGCGGCGGCGGTCCCTCGATGAAGGGGATCCTCGACCAGGCGCTGCCCTTCTACAAGATCGAGGAGGTCGACCTGCAGAACGGCGACGCCGAGATCAACAAGGAGCTCGCCGGCATCATCATCACGCAGCCCGGCAAGGACTACACGGAGAAGGAGCTCCGCCGCATCGATCAGTTCCTCATGGAGGGGAACAAGTCGGTCGTGGTGATCGCCGGCGCCGTGAACCTCAAGGCCTCCGACGCGGCGATGAAGGCCGAGCTGAACCTCCATGGCCTGGACAAACTGCTCGACGGCTACGGCGTCGAGATGAAGAAGGAAGCGATCATGGACTGGGGCCGCCCCGTCCGCATCGCGGTCCCGACGCAGACCGGCCAGGTCATCGGCATCATCGGCTACGGCATGGCGCACGCGCAGCACGTCGACGGCCTCAGCGAGGCCGAGCAGACGCTCGACTCGTCGTTCGCCGGCTTCTTCCGCATCGAGGAGCTCGCGTTCCCCTTCCCGTCGACGGTCGTCCCGCACCCGGAGAAGCAGCCGGGCGCGCAGCTGAAGGTGGTCGCTCGCTCCACGCCGCGCAGCACGATCGACACCTCCGACGCGATCGACCTCAAGTTCTCCGCGCAGGCCAAGCCGAAGGGCGAGTACGGCCAGCGCGCGATGGCCGTCACGCTCGAGGGCAAGATCAAGAGCGCGTTCGGCGGCGCGGGTGAGGGCATCGAGACGCCGGCCGAGTCGAAGGACAAGAGCCGCCTGCTCGTGATCAGCGCCTCGCAGTTCCTCGCGAACCCCTACGCGCGCTCGGGCAACGCGCCCCCGATGCCGCCGCAGATGATGATGATGGGCGGCATGGGCGGCGACGAGGATCTGCAGATGCTCTCGATGCCGTACGCCCAGAACTACCTGACGGCGACGATCCTCGCGTTCAAGAACGTCCTCGACTGGATGAGCGGCGACAGCGACCTCATCGCGACGAGCGCCAAGCTCCTCCAGGAGCCGAAGCTCACGTACGCGAACATCGAGGCGCCGAAGATCGACGCGACCGACGACGAGGCGACGGCGACGAAGAAGTCCGAGGAGTACCGCCTCGAGCGCAAGAAGACGCAGACGCGGGTGCAGTGGTCGCTCACGCTCTTCGGGCCCTTGCTCTTCGCGGCGTTCGGCCTCTTCCGCTGGTGGCGGCGCGAAAACGCGCGGGGTTCCATCCGACTCGACTGACGACGGAAGCGAAGGAGATCCATGAAGACCGAGCACAGGATCTACGTGGCGATCGGCGTCCTCGCGGCCCTCGGCGGCGGCCTCTACGCCACGAGGCAGACGAAGCAGAAGGAGATCACGGCCCACTCCGCGACCGCGGCGACGGCCGATTTCCCGAGCCTCGCGCCCTCGAAGGACGACGTCGAGGCGATCACCAAGATCGAGATCAAGAACGCGGACAAGTCGAGCGTCACGCTGGAGAAGAAGGGCGACGCATGGGAGCTCGTGGCTCCCGTGCCCGCCAAGGCGAACGCTTCGAACGTGCGGTCGCTCCTCGACAACTTGAAGGACATCAAGGTCAAGGAGAGCATCGACCGCGGCACGGGCACCTACAAGCAGTACGAGCTCGACGACGAGAAGGGCGTCCATGTCCTCGCCTACAAGGGCGACGGCAAGATCTTCGACGCCTACTTCGGCAAGAGCGGCTCTCGTGGCCAGCTCGCGCGCGTCGGCGGCAAGGACGGCGTGTGGGTGGTCGGCGGCTACTCGAACTTCCTCTACACGCGTGAGGTCAAGAACTGGCGCGAGACGTCGATCCTCAAGTTCGAGGACGCGAACGTGATCCAGGTGTCCGTGACCAACGCGAACGGCCAGTTCAGCTTCTCGAAGAACGACGAGAAGTGGGCGGGCTCGTACGCGAAGCGCGACAAGGACAAGAAGCTCGAGAAGCCCGAGAAGAAGTGGGAAAAATTCGACGAGGCCAAGGTCAAGGACATGCTCCGCGCATACAAGTCCCTGACCGCCGAGGACTTCGGCGACGAGAAATCGGACGCCGGGCTCGACGCGGCCGAGACGAACGGCGGCGTGGTCCAGATCAAGCTCAAGGACAACGCCGGCGACATCACGGTCAAGGTCGGCAAGACGAGCAAGGGATCGAGCCGCTTCGCCCAGAAAGAGGGCGGGGACGGCACGGTCTACGTGATCTCCTCGTGGTCGGGTGACTGGGCCACGGCGGATCGCGCCAAGTTCGAGAAGTCCGACGACAAGAAGAAGGACGACAAGAAGGCCGAGGGCGAAGGCGACGACGGCCACGGCCACGACGCGCCCCCCGAGCTCGAATGAATCGGGCCCGGTAGGTCCCGGACAGACGGAGGCTCCTTCGCGAGAGGGAGCCTTCGTCGTTTTGTAGGCCCGGTCGAGAAAGCTTGACCGGACGTTCCATGCGTTTTAGGCCGCAGGGGTCATGAAGGCCTCTTACCGCTGGATTCGTGAGCTCATCCCCGGTCTCGATGCTTCTCCCGAGGAGATCGGGCGGCGTCTGACGCACGCCGGGATCGAGGTCGAGGCGATCACCGAGTTCGGCGAGGGCACGAAGACGCTCGTCGTCGCCGAGGTGCTCGCCGCGGAGCCGCACCCGTCGCGGCCGAAGCTCAAGCTCGTCACGATCAACCGCGGCGGCGCGGAGCAGCGCATCGTCTGCGGCGCGCCGAACGTGCCCGAGCCGGGCGGGCTCGTGGCCTTCGCGCCCCTCGGCGCGCACCTGCCGGCCGTGAACATGACGCTCACGCCGCGCGAGATCGGCGGCGTCGTCAGCGAGGGCATGCTCTGCTCCGAGCGCGAGCTCGGGCTCTCGGCGGTCGCGAGCAAGGAAGAGGACGCGGGGATCCTGATCCTGCCGAAGGGCCTCGCCGCGCCGGGCACGCCGCTTCGCGAAGCCATGCCCGAGGTGCACGATTACATCCTGCACCTTGGTTTGACCCCCAACCGTCCGGACGCGCTCGGCCACATCGGCGTCGCCCGCGAGGTCGCGGCGCTCTTCAACCTGCCGTGGAAGCGACCCACGCCGAAGGCCCCCGCGCGCTTCGCCGAGGGCGAGACCGTGTCGCGCCACGTCTCCGTGCGGATCGACGACACCGAGCGTTGCCCGCGGTACGGCGCGGGCCTCGTGCTCGGCGTGACGATCGGCCCCTCGCCCACGTGGCTGCGCTACCGGCTGGAGAGCCTGGGCGTTCGTTCGATCTCCAACGTCGTCGACGTGACGAACCTCGTGCTGCTCGAGTACGGCCAGCCGATGCACGCGTTCGATCTGAACGACGTGCGCGGCAACCAGATCATCGTGCGCCGGGCCGCCGCAAGCGAAGCCCTGAAGACGCTCGACGGCGAGGATCGGAAGCTCGACGTGGACGACCTCGTGATCGCGGACGCCGAGGGCCCGACCGCGCTCGCGGGCATCATGGGCGGCGCGAACAGCGAGATTCATGCGAACACGACGCGCGTCCTGCTCGAATGCGCTTACTTCGCGCCGCGCGGCGTGCGGCGCACCGCGCGTAGGCACGGCATGCACACCGAGTCGAGCCATCGCTTCGAACGCGGCGTCGATCACGGCGCACTCGAAGACGCGCTCGCCTACGCGACCACGCTCCTCACGGAGCTCGCGGGTGGCGCGGCGGCGCGCGAGCCGATCCTCGCGGGCGCGAAGATCCCGGCCCGCGAGCCCGTGCGCCTGCGCGTCGCGCGCATGAACGCGCTGCTCGGCACGGACGTCCCGCTCCCCGAAGCAACCGACATCCTCACGCGCCTCGGCTTCGAGGTCCAGGGCACGCACGGCGAGGGCGAACAAGCATACGCCGACGTCGTCCCGCCCTCGCACCGGCCCGACATCGCCGGCGAGGCGGATCTCGTCGAGGAGGTCGTCCGCGTGCGTGGCCTCGGCACCGTGCCGACGGTGCTCCCGGCGCTCCGACCGCAGCCCCCGCGCCACGCGTTCGATCTCTCGCTCCGGGTGCGCGGCGCGGCCGTCTCCGTCGGTTTGTCGGAGGCCATCACGTACGGCTTCGTCTCCACCGAGGAGATCGAGGCCCTCGGCCTGCCGCCGGCGCCGTTCCGCCTCTTGAACCCGCTCACGCAGGACCGCTCCGTGATGCGCACGTCGCTGCTCCCGGGCCTGCTCGAAGCGGTGCGACGCGCCCGCAGGCACGGCGTCCCCGACGTCCGGCTCTTCACGGTCGGCGCGCGTTTCCTCGCCGATCCCGCTCGAGCGCCGCTCGCCGACGAGGCCCCCTCGTTCGCCGCGGTGCTCGCCGGTTACCGCCGCTCGCCGCTGCAAAAGCCGGCCGAGGTCGACGTCTACGACGCGAAGGGCGTCGCGATCGAGATCGTCGAGCGCGTCACCCACGAAAAAGCCGACGTCGCGCATCAGCCCGAGGCGACGCGCGCGCCGTACCTGCACCCGCGCGCCGCGGGGCAGATCCTCGTGAAGGGGCGCGTCGTGGGCGCGTTCGGCGTCCTGCACCCCGACGTCGTCGACAAGCTGGACCTCGACGGCTCCGCGGTCGTCGTGGAGCTCGATCTCCGCGCCCTCGCCGACGTCGGCGCCGCGCGGCCGCAGTACCGCCCGATCCCGACCCTGCCCGCCGCGACGCGCGACATCTCCCTCGTCGTGCCCGACGAGGCCGAGGCCGGCGCGGTCGCGCAGCTCATCCGACAAGCCGGCGGCGAGCTCTGCGAGTCCGTGGAGGTCTTCGACCTCTTCCGCGGCGGCAGCGTCCCCGCGGGCCACCGCTCGCTCGCCTTCCACGTCGTCTACCGCGATCCGCGCGCCGCCACCGACCCCGAGCGCGCACGCACGCTCACCGACAAGGAAGTCGACGAGCACCACAACGCGGTCGTCGCTGCGGTGGAGTCGAAATTCGGCGCCAAGCTGCGCGCCTGACCTCCGTCCCTCCTTTCATCGAGTCCACAAAATTCCTACCGTGCTGCGTGAACGGACGCCCGTTCGCGTGCGGCCGTAGCATGCGCGCCTCCTGAACGAGGGTTCTCCGCGCGAACGATTGACGGGCTCGGCCTAACGAGAAAACACTGAAATTTGCTATCGGGGCCCGCGAGCGCTCCGCGTCGATGCGGCCCCTCGATCGCCGCGAGCGCGCTCCGGTCCCCTGGAAAACCCCTCTACGACGGGACGGAGCGGAGCATGGCGGAGACCCGCATCACTGGCAGACACCTTCGGGCAGGGATCGTGTGGCTCGGCGCCGCGAGCGCCTTCGCGCCGGCGGTCGCGCACGCGCAGCCGTACCAGTTCGACACGAGCGAAGCCACGTTCGACACGACGTACGCGCAGACCCTCATCAGCCTGAGCGGCACGGTCAAGAACCGCTCGGGGCAGGCCCTCTCGGGCGCCACGGTGACCGTCCTCGCGTGGGGCGATGGCGTGGCGAACGCGGGCAAGACGACGACCACGAACGCATCCGGCGGCTTCACCCTCACGGGCCTCAAGCGCCGGAACGTGCTGCTCAAGATCACCGCCTCCGGCCACTACAGCGAGATCGTCCCCGTCGACCTGCACCGGCCGACGAGCGAGACGATCACGAGCACGGGCACGATCGCGATGAACCCGACGAAGACGGGCCGCGTGCGCCTGCTCTTCGGCGGCGACACGATGATGGGCCGTCGCTTCACCGATCTCGACGCCGACGGCATCGAAGGCGAAGCGGGCGATCTCATCCGCCCCGCGAGCCGCGCCGCCGACGCGCAGGCGCTCTACGCCTACATGCGCGACGCCCTCTCCTCCGCGGACTACACGGTCGTGAACCTCGAGTCGCCCGTCACCTCGGACACGACCACGCCGCATCCGTACAAGGACTACACGTTCTTCTCGTACCCCGAGACGCTCGCGGGCCTGACATACGCGGGCATCGACGGCGTCAGCCTCGCGAACAACCACATCTTCGACTACCTCACGACCGGCGTGACCGACTCGATGCTCCACGTCTCGAACGCGGGGCTCGACTGGTGCGGCGTGGGCTCGAACGAGACGAACGCCGAGGCCACCACGATCTTCCGCACGCTGAACAACGTGCCGATGTCGCTGCTCGGCTTCAGCGAGCTCGTCTCCGACGGCTCGTCGGATCTCGACTACCTGCTCGTCGCCCGCGATCCGAGCAAAGCCGGCGCGCTCGAGGCATCAGCCTCGAACATGAACGCATTCATCGACGCCGAGACGCCCGAGCGCTTCGCGATCCCGATGATCCACGGCGGCGTAGAGTACAGCGAGTACCCAGCGAACTCGATGCGTTCGAAGTTCGTGTCGCTCGTGAACCGCGGCGCAGGAATCGTCGTCGCGCACCACACGCACACAGCCCACGGCATCGGCCTCGTGAGCGCGAGCGGGACGCCGCGCTTCGTGCTGATGTCCCTCGGAAACTTCCTCTTCGATCAGGACGTCCTCGAGACCTTCCAGTCGTTCGTTGCGGTCGCAGACGTCGACGTGCTCGCAGGCGGCGGCTTCGACGTCGCGCGGCTGGATCTCATCCCGATCAGCATCGAGGGCTACGTGCCGAAGCTCGTCGCAGGCGAGGGTCTCGCGCGCACGGGGCGGCATTTCGGGCACCTCTCGACGTACCTGCCGAAGAGCCCGGTCGGTCAGAACGCGATGGACGGGCTCTCCGGCGCAGTCGTGTTCCCCGCAGGCCACCGCATCGTCGCACTCCGCTCCGCCTCGCAATACACGACGTCGACGACGAACCAGTCCCAGAACGTATCCGTGACGAGCCAGGCGACCGGGCCCATCGCCTTCACACGCAACGCGCCTTCGGACTCGCTCTCGTACGTGAAGTCGAGCGCAAGCGCGACCGTCGAGTGGGGCCGCGATCTGCTCATCAACGGCGACTTCGAGGACCTCGACGTCGACGGCGATTTCAGCGAAGGGACGGCGTGGGACCAGAGCACGGTCCGCTACGTGGAGAACAGCGTCGTGCGCAGCGGCATGGGCGCACTCGTGATGCTCCGCAACGCGTCGAACTCGTCAGAGATCACGGTCTACAACAACAACCGCGTCTCCTTCCCCGGCGGCTCGAAGCTCACGATCACAGGCTGGATCCGCGGCGACAACGCGGGCCCCTTCACGCTCACGACGCGCATGTACAGCGACAGCGGCGCAACGCTGAGCACAACCGACTCGTACACAAAAGCCGCAAGCACCTATGGCTGGACGCAGTTCGTCGTGAACGTCACAGCCGCCTCGACCGCGACGAGCGCGCGCTTCTACTTCAGGACCTCACCCCCAGCGATGGGCGAGGCGCGCGTCTTCATCGACGACTTCAGCCTCATCCGCTGGGAGAAGAGCTCGCTCTACGCGCTGAACGGCTTCGAGATCCCCGCCCCGAACAACTGGAGCCACGTGCGCTTCACCAACATCGCTTCCGGCGTCTCCTCCCTCGGCGTGACGCTCGGGCACCGCACGTTCAGCGTGCTGTGACGCGCCTCGCTGGGGCTTTGCCCCAGGCCCCACCAGGGGCTATCCGCCCCTGGACCCGGACCAGCGCAAGCGCTGGACTCGGGGTCGATGAACTGCGCGATGCGCAGTTCATCGAACGGGCCGGGGCAAGACCGGCAACGACCCTGCCAACCAAGACAGCAGCGCGGATGGTTCGATCGGCGAGGCGGTACCACCGGCCTGTGGGAAGAACTGCGCGGAGCGCAGTTCTTCCCCCTGAGGTCCAGGGCTGGCCCTGGTTCGGGTCGAGGGGCGAATAGCCCCCGCGGGGCCCGGGGCAGCGCCCCGGCGCGGCGCCTCCCGAGAAGACCTCAGTCGCCAGACTCGGCGGCGTCTTCCGCAAGAAGCTTCGACCAGAAGGCTCTCACCTCGTCGATGCGCTCGGTGCGCGCGGCTGGGGGCAAGCCGTCGAGGAGGAGCGCGCCGTAGCCGCGTGTTCGCACGCGTCGATCGAGGATCGCCACGATGCCTCGATCCTGCCGCGTGCGGATCAGCCGGCCGAAGCCTTGCTTCAGCGTGATGGCTGCTTGCGGCACGGTGTACGTCGCGAAGGGGGAGTGCCCTGCCTGCTCGATCGCTTGTGAGCGTGCGACGACCACGGGGTCCGTGGGAACGGCGAACGGGATCTTGTCGATCACCACGAGCCGGAGTGCGTCTCCGGGCACGTCGACGCCCTCCCAGAAGCTCATTGTCGCCACGAGGACGGCGTGGTGGGCTGCGCGGAATTTTGAGAGAAGCATTCGCTTCGGCGCCTGCCCCTGCACCATGAGCGGCCCCGGCACGCGGCCTGCGAGCGCGCGACCGAGCGCGACCATGGAACGGTTGGAGGTGCAAAGAACGAATGCGCCACCTCCTACGATGTTCACGAGCTCCACGATCCGATCTGCGGATGCTGCGAGGAATGTCGGATCCGAGACCTCCGGCAGATCTCGCGGCGTGTAGAGCAGCGCGCGTGACGCGTAGTCGAAGGGCGAGGGCACGACGAGCTCGTCGACCGGCACTGTGACGCGCTCGTCGAGGCCGAGGCGCGTGCGCAAGAAACGAAAGTCTCCTGCTTTCGCGGTCATCGTCGCGCTCGTCAGCACCACGCCGCTGATCCGCTCGAAAATACCTTCGCGGAAGAGCCAGCCGACGTCCACGGCCGACGCGCCTATCGACACGGAGCGCGCGCGCACCTCGACCCACGTCACCTGGTTCGATTTGCCGTCCACGATCTTTGCCGCGTCCGCGCGCAACGTCTCGGCGCGCGTCCCCACGAGCGCGACGGCCTCCGTGATCGCGTGCGCCGACGCATATCCTGCGAGCGCTTCGAGCGCCTCGTCGAGGTGGTGGTATGTATCGACGAGCTCGCCCGCCCACACCTCGCGCCGAAGCTCTACGCGCCCCTCGCGCGCGTCCTCGCCGGCGACACGTGCGACCGCGGCGAAGAAACGATCCGCCGCCTCGCGCACGAGCGCCACGATCGCGGTCCCCTCCCCTCGCCCGAGGATTCGATCGGCGAGCCCGCTCGCGATGAAGGCGCGATCGGCGTCCCGCAGCATCGAGTCGACGCGGGAGCCGGAGATGCGCGTCCCGAAGAACTCGGTCGCGATGTCTTCCAGCTCGTGCGCCTCGTCGAAGATCACCGCGTCGTACGGAGGCAACGCGCCCGCGCCCGGGACGTTGCCGCGACCGAGCTTCAGCGAGAGATCCGCGAAGAAGAGGTGGTGGTTCACCACGAGCACGCGCGCCTCCTCGGCCTCGCGTTTCATGCGCGTGACGAAGCATCGTTCGAAGAATGGGCACGCCGATCCGATCCGCGTCTCGCTCGACGAGCACACCTCGCGCCGGATCGGATCCGACTCGGCGAGCGTCACGAGCTCCGAGAGATCACCGACCTCCGTCTCGCGCGCCCACGCCTCCACGACCGGCAGCGAGCGCATCACGCCCGCGTCGTGGTGCGACTCGGGGCTCGTCCTGAGCTCGTCCATGCGCCGCAAGCAGAGGTAGTTGCCGAGCCCTTTCACGATCGCGGCCGACACGCGAAGGCCGAGGTGATCGGCCACGAGCGGCAGATCCTTTGCAAAAATCTGCTCTTCGAGCGCCTTCGTCGCCGTGGAGATCACGACCTTGCGGCCGCTCAGGATCGCCGGGACGAGGTACGCGAGCGTCTTGCCCGTGCCCGTGCCCGCCTCGCAGAGCAGCACGCGATCCTCGTCGAGCGCGCGCTCCACCGCGTCGGCCATCGCGAGCTGCCCCTCGCGATCCTCGTAGCCCTCGAACGCCCGCGCGAGTGGCCCGCTCGGCCCGAGCAGCCGGCGCGCACGCCCTTCCCTCGCTGCTGTCTCGTGCCCCTCGTCGGCCTCGACGTCGTCGTCGTCGTAGCTCACTACGTCCGCGACGCCGCCTTCTCGAGCGAGAGCGCGAAGCCGACCTCGGCCATCGCCTCGTCGAGCCCCGCCACGCGCTTCTCGAAGGAGACCTCGAACCAGCTGTCGAGCGTGCGCTCCTCGTCGCTCGGATCGGGCAGGCGCGTGATCTGCGCTCCGACCTCGTGATACCCGCGCTCCCTCGCTGCGACGGCGAGCCCGCGCGCGCGCTCGAACATCTCGTCGTCCGGGTCGTGCGGGAAATCGCTGCGCTGCGCGCGCAGCACGAGGCCCACCGCGACCTCGCCGGCGTGTACGCGCACGCCCGAGTCCATGATGAGGTTCTCCCGCGCGCGCTCGGCGACGTGCACGACGTCACCGCGCGTGCGGTACACCTCGAACCCTGCGGCGATCAAAGCTTTTTTGACTTCGGCCGGCGTCGGCATCGTCCGATCGTTCCGGGCCCCCCAGATTATTTGGACCGGGCCCAAGGCTCGCAACTTCGTGAAGAAACGTCAAGGGGCGGCTCAGCCTCGCGCGCTGTCCCCGCGCCTTCGAGGAACGCGAGGCCGACGATCGCGCCGCCGAGCTCCTCCTGGATCCAGACGACCCGGCCGGATCGCGAGCCCTCGTCGCCGAGGAGCACCTCGAAGCAGTCGCCGAGCCCCACGGACTCGTCGAGGATCGCGCGCAAACCGCCCAGGCTGATGTTGAGCGCGAAGCCCTGCACCTCCCGCTCCCCCCGACGGAACACCACCCGCTCGGAGAACGGACGGCGCGGCGAGGTGCGACGGCCGAGTCTGACCGTGGACGGAGGAGGATCGAGAGTAGGCGTCAAAGAACGGCGTTTCACGAGGCTCGGGAGCGTAGCAGCGAGCCTCGTGTTGTCAGCCTGGGTACGGCCTTTCCGGCTGGGTCCGCCTGCGGTTCAGTGCGTGGCGTTCGGGGCGTGACCGCTCGAGCCGTCGTCGGGCTCCTGGTACACGGGAGCGGGCTCGAGGACGTTGAGCTGATCGCGCTTCAGCTTGAGGCCCTTGTCCGAGAAGAAGAGGTCGTTCTCGTCGAGGCGGGAGCGGACGCGGCCGATGAAGAGGATCGGCTCGCCCTCGCGGGTGTAGCCGAGCTGGACGATCGCGCCCTTCGGCCAGGATCCGCCGTCGAAGGTGAGCTCGCGGCGCAGCGTGTAAAACCCTTCGGGCGTGAGCTTCTTCAACGTGCCCGCCCAGTTCAGGCCGCGGAACTCGATGCCGGGGCCGTGGAAATGCCAGCGGTTGTGGATGTTGTGGTCGGGCGCGATGACCTGAGGAAGGCCGCTGTCCGAGTGATTGTGGAAATACACGATCGAGTTGGCAGGGACCTTCTGCTCGTTGCCCGGGAGCGGCTGCGACGTCAGGTAGAGCCCGCAATCCGGCAGCATGTTTTTCGGTGTGGCCATGGGACCCGGAGCTTACTCATCACGCGCCGGGCGGTCGAGCCGTTCGACGTGGCCAATTGGGGCCTCTCCTCCGGCCCCTCTCTCGTGAAGTCGTGCTATGCCGGGGCCTCGGTTGATCCCTGCGAGGCGTCTGACCTCGCCACGCCGGATGCGGAGCTCGAGCACGTGAACAAGTTGACAAGCATCCTGGGCGGCTTCGCCGTCATCGCCATCGCCCTCGTCTTCATCGTCCAGTTCCGGCCGAACGCGGGGCAGCAGATGGTCGAGTCTGCGAGGTGCGCCGTGGAGATCCGCGGGACCTGCATCTCTTCGGGGCACTACTGGGCCTCGTACCGCATGCTGGCCCCGCGCGGCGCCGACCAGGAGTGGATGCGGCAGCGCAACCTCCGCAAGATCACGGCCGAGGGCCTGGTCGAGCGGCAGCTCCTCAACGAGGACGCGAAGCGGCTCGGGATCACGATCTCGGACGACGAGCTCAACGCCGAGCTCACCTCGGGTCGGATGCACGTCTCGATGCCGCTCGCGCCCGTCACGATGCCCGACGGCCGCGTGGTCGATCCCCGCGGCGCCGCGTACATGAGCCTCGGCGGCCCGATGATCCGGTACCTGAACGTCAAGAATCGGCAGACCGGAAAGTTCGACCTCAAAGCATATGAGCGCGAGGTCCGCATGGTCGCCAAGATGAGCCCGCAGGAGTTCCGCGAGTACCAGAAGGAAGAGATCATCGCGGCGCGCATGCGTGATCTCGTGCGCTCGCGCGCGGTCGTGGGCGAGGCCGAGGCGTACGCGCGGTACAACCAGGACAAGTCGACGGCCACCGTCTCCTACGTCCGCCTCGACAAACGCTTCTTCGCGGATCTCGTGGCCGACAAGTCGCAGAAGGCGATCGACGCGTGGGTCGCGCTGAACAAGGAGGAGGAGGAGCGCACGTGGAACTCGCGCAAGTCCTCGTACCTGCCCGAGTGCCGCGTGACCCGTCACATCCTCGCGAAGATCGACCAGGACAACGCCGATCCGGCGGACGCGAAGGCGAAGGCCAAGGAGAAGATCGAGCAGGCGAAGGCGCGGCTCGACAAGGGCGAGAGCTTCGCCGATGTGGCGCGCGCGATGAGCGAGGACGGCAGCGCCGAACGCGGCGGCCTGCTCGGCTGCGTGACGAAGGGCAAGATGGTCAAGCCCTTCGAGGACGCGATGCTCAAGGCCGAGCCCGGCAAGGTGACGGACGTCGTCGAGAGCGAGTTCGGTTATCACCTCGTGCTCGTCGACAAGGTCGCGAAGGACCTCGAAGCCGAGGCCGTGGGCCGCGCCGAGGTCGACGAGGACCTCTACCTCAGGTTCGAGACCGAGCGCCTCGCGGCCGAGGCGGCGAAGACGATCCTCGCCGCGGTGAAGGGCGGCAAGACGCTCGACCAGGCCGTCGAGACCTACCTCTCCGAGCTCGAGGCGAAGATCGCCAAGAAGGACGAGAAGGCGAAGAAGGACGACAAGAAGAAGGACGACAAGAAGGACGAGGCGAAGAAGGAAGAGGCCGCCGTCGAGTCGGCCGTGCGCAAGCACCCGCAGCGCCCCGTCGTGGAGTCGAGCCTCCCCTTCAACGCCTCGGGCAGCCCCATCCCCGGCATCATGCCGGGATCGAACGCCGCGACGCAGGCCTTCAAGCTGGAGAAGCCGGGCGACGCCGCGGACGAGATCGTCCAGCTCTTCAACGGCTACGCCGTGATGGTCCTGAAGGAGAAGAAGCCCGCCTCGAAGGAGGAGTGGGAGAAGGATCGCCCGAACTTCATGGCCCAGTTCCGCGAGGAGAAGCAGGAGGACGCGCTCGTCGCTTACATCTCGCGCCTGCGCAACACGCTCGGAACGGAGATCAAGTTCGGCGGCGCGGAGTTCACGACGGAAGCGAAGCCCCCCAAGGACGGCTCCGAGGACATCGGCGAGTAGCGGAACGGTTCCGAATGCATCATTCGTGAGGGCGGATGCTGATCCACCACGACCTCGTCCTCCCGAACGGGCTGCCCCTCGTGATCGTGCCGCAGCCGAGCGTACACCGCGCGGTCGCGGCACTCTTCCTGCGCACGGGCTCTCGCTTCGAGACCGAAAAGACGAACGGGATCTCCCACTTCCTGGAGCACATGGTCTTCCGGGGGACGAAGGAGCTCCCGTCCGCCCACGCGCAGGCCCTCGCGTTCGAGCGGCTCGGCGGCACGCTCTACGCCGCGACCTACGTGGATCACGGCGTGATGAGCATCTCCGTGCCGCCGCGGAACTTCGAGCAGGTCATCTCCCTGCTCGGTGAGGTGACGACGGAGCCACGCTTCTCGGATCTCGAGATCGAGCGCGGGATCGTGCGTGAGGAGATCCTCGAAGATCTCGACGACGACGGTCGGATCATCGACGCCGACAACCTCGCGCGGGCCTTGATGTACCAGGACCACCCGCTCGGTTACACGATCACGGGCGGCCTCGACGCGCTCGCGCGCTTCGATGAATCGATGCTGCGCGCTCACCACGCGCGGCATTACACGACGGCGAACGCGGTCCTCTGCCTCTCGGGCAACCTCGATCCAGATCGCGTGCTCAAGGCGGCCGAGCGCGCCTTCGCCTCGATGCCGAAGGGCAACCGCATCAGCGCGGCGGCGCCGCCGAACGGCCAGAAGAAGCCGCGGTTCTCGTTCATCGAGAACCAGTCGAGCCAGACGGAGCTGCGCGTCGCGTTCCGCGCGGTGAGCGAAAAAGACAAGCTCGAGCCGAGCGTGGAGATGCTCCTGCGCGTGCTCGACGACGGCATGTCGACGCGCCTGTACGAGCGCATCTGCGACCGGCTCGGCCTCTGTTACGACGTCTCGGGCATGTTCGAGGCGTACGAGGACGACGGCGTCGTCGACATCGCCGCGGGCGCGGCGCACGAGCGCGCCACCGTCGTGCTGAAGGAGATTTTCGCGCTCGTCCACGAGCTCGCGTCGCACGGGCCCACGCCCGAGGAGCTCGACAAGGCGAAGAACCGTCACCTCTGGTCGGTGGAGGCGATGCTCGACGACGCCGAGGCCGTGGCGAGCTTCTACGGCCTCGCCGCCTTCGCGGGCATCGCGCGGACGCCAATGGCGAGGCACGAGGAGCTCGCGAGCGTCACGACCGAAAGCGTGCGCGACGCCGCCCAGCGCGTATTCCGCCCCGAGCGGATGAGCACGATCGCGGTCGGCCTGCTCAGCCGCGCGGAAGAGGGGCGGATGGAGCGGGCGGTCAAGGGATTCGGGGGATAACGCACCAAACGGAGGCGTGAGAGGGACCGGAGCGGGCGTCGTTATTGAAGTGATTATCGAAGCTGGAGCTCGGGACGGATCGTTCTTGCATGCATGCGCATGAACGCATATAGCAAGAACCGTGATGCACGACCCGACGGGCCCGAGCGGGCGTCTGCCCTCGGACGCCGCGAGCCGGTGGGAGCTCTACCGGCTCCTCGCCGATCCGGTGCGCCCGCGGCTGCTCGCGCTGGCCGCAGCCGAGGAGCTCGGCGTCGGGGAGCTGTCGGAGCTGCTCCGCGAAGGTCAGCCGAAGATCTCGCGGCACGCAGCAGCGCTCCGGGACGCGGGCCTCTTGCTCGCGCGCAAGCAAGGCACGTGGACGCTGCTGCGGCTGTCGCCGGGGGCCGCGACGGATCCAGTCGTCGCCGACGCGGTGCGCGCCGGGACCGCGGCCTGCGAGGCCGACGGGACGATGGAGCGGATCGGTGAGGTGATCGCCGGTCGCGACGCCGCGACACGGGAGTTTTTCGCGCGCGGGGGTAAGCCGCTGCGGCCAGGGCCGCCGCTCGAGCTCGGTGCGTATCTCGCCGCGCTCGCGCCGCTCTTACCGCATCGAGCTCTCGCCGTCGACGTGGGCACGGGTGACGGCGCGCTGCTCGAAGTGCTCTCGCCGCTCTTCGAGCACGTCATCGCGGTGGATCGCTCCGCAGCGCAGCTCGCGCTCGCCGAGGAGCGCATCCGGCGGCGCGAGCTCGCGAACGTGGAGCTCGTGCAGGGCGAATACGACGCGCCTGCGCTGCGTGAGCGGGTCCTGTCGAGGGCGGGCGACGTTGGCGGCGCGGACGTGATCTTCGCCGCGCGCGTGCTCCACCACGCGCCGAAGCCCGCGCGCGCGATGGCTGCGCTCAAAGACCTCGCGCGCCCGAGCGGCGGCGCGGTGTGCGTCCTCGACTACGAGGCGCACGACGATCAGGCCCTCTGCGAGCAAGAGGCCGATCTCTGGCAAGGCTTCGATCCCGAGACCCTGCGGCGGATGGCCGCGGATGCTGGTCTCCGGGACGTATCGATTCGCCGTCTCCCGCGCGCCTGGCAGGGAGACGGCCCGGACAGGCACCTCGTCTGGCAGCTCCTGGTCGGTCGGCACAGCGAGGGGATTCAAGGGACCGCCGAGAACAGCAAGAGGACACGATGAGCGAAAAACCCCGCTTCAAGGTCGCCGATCTCAGCCTCGCCGACTGGGGCCGCAAAGAAATCCGCATCGCCGAGAAGGAGATGCCCGGCCTCATGGCGCTGCGCGCCGAGTACGGCAAGTCGAAGCCCCTCGCCGGCGCCCGCATCGCGGGCTGCCTGCACATGACCATCCAGACCGCGGTGCTGATCGAGACGCTGCGCGAGCTCGGCGCCGAGGTGACCTGGACGAGCTGCAACATCTACTCGACGCAGGATCACGCGGCCGCGGCGATCGCGGTGACGGGCGTGCCCGTCTACGCCTGGAAGGGCGAGACGCTCGAGGAGTACGACTGGTGCATCGAGCAGCAGCTCTTCGCGTTCGAGGGCGGCAAAGGCCCGAACATGATCCTCGACGACGGCGGCGACCTGACCACGATGGTCCACGAGAAGTATCCGCAACTCTTCGAGGGCGCGGATCCGGTGCGCGGCATCAGCGAGGAGACCACGACGGGCGTGAACCGGCTCTACGACATGCACCGCAAGGGCCTGCTCCGCGTGCCGTCGTTCAACGTGAACAACTCCGTCACGAAGTCGAAGTTCGACAACCTCTACGGCTGCCGCGAGTCGCTCGGCGACGGCATCAAGCGCGCGACGGACGTGATGTTCGCGGGCAAGGTCGCGGTCGTCTGCGGCTACGGCGACGTCGGCAAGGGCTGCGCGCAGTCGCTGCGCGGGCTCGGCGCGCGCGTGATCGTGACGGAGATCGACCCGATCTGCGCGCTGCAGGCCGCGATGGAGGGCTACGAGGTGCGCACGCTCGAGTCGGTCGCGCACGTCGGTGACATCTTCGTGACGGCGACGGGCTGCAAGGACGTCGTCCGCGGCGAGCACATGCTGCGGATGAAGGACGAGGCGATCCTCTGCAACATCGGCCACTTCGACTCCGAGATCCAGATCGCCTGGCTGGAGACGAACCCCGAGATCAAAGAGGAGAACATCAAGCCGCAGGTCGACCACTTCATCTTCCCCGACGGCAAGCGCCTCATCGTGCTCGCCCGCGGGAGGCTCGTGAACCTCGGCTGCGCCACGGGCCACCCGTCGTTCGTGATGTCGACCTCGTTCTCGAACCAGGTCCTCGCCCAGATCGCGCTCTGGACCGAGAAGTACCCCCTCGGCGTGCACCTCCTGCCGAAGAAGCTCGACGAGAAGGTCGCCGCACTGCACCTCGCCAAGCTCGGCGTCGAGATCACGCAGCTCACGAAGGACCAGGCCGACTACATCGGCGTGCCCGTCGAGGGCCCCTTCAAGCCCGAGAACTACCGGTACTGACGGAGGACCTCCGCGGCGCGCCCTGCCGCAGCGCGCCGCGGTTTGTCCGTTCGATCGGACCCAGCCGAAGGCGGCCCCGACCTCGTTCGTGCCGCCTCCCTCCCGTGGTATGGACGCGGCGTGGAATCACGGTACCGCGCCGCAGAAGCCGCCCAGTTCGTCGAGACGTTCGGCCCGCGCTGGGGCGAGGATCTCGCCCTGCGTGTCTACACGTCGCGCCTGCTCGGTCAGGACCCGGACCTCGTCCTGCACGGCGGCGGCAACACGTCCGTCAAGACGCGGGTGACCGAGCTCGTCGGCGACACGACCGACGTGCTCTACGTGAAAGGGAGCGGCTGGGATCTCGGCGCGATCGAGCCCGAAGGCTTCCCCGCCTGCCGGCTCGCGCAGCTCCGGCGGCTCTGCGAGCTGCCGAGCATGACCGACGAGCAGATGGTCTCGCTCCTCCGCTCGCACATGCTCGAGCCGAGCGCGCCGACGCCCTCCGTCGAGGCCCTGCTCCACGCCTACCTGCCCTTCAAGTTCATCGACCACACGCACGCCGACGCCGTGCTCGCGATCGTCGATCAGCCGAACTCGAACCAGCTCGTGCGCGAGGTCTTCGGCGACCGCGTGCTCTTCATCCCCTACGTGATGCCCGGCTTCGCGCTGGCGAAGAAGGTCGCGGATCTGTGGCGCGCGCTCACCCGCGCCGGACGCGAGCCGAACGTGATGATCCTCGACAAGCACGGGATCTTCACGTGGGGCGAGAGCGCGATGGAGAGCTACGAGCGCATGATCGCGAACGTGACGCGCGCCGAGCGCTGGGTCGAAGAGGCCACGGCGATCTCGCGTCGCACGATCTCGAGCCCCTCGCCCGACGCTTGCTCGCGCCTCGCGCCGATGATCCGCGGCGCCCTCGCCCGCGCCTCCGGCGAGCGCTGGATCTGCTCGTTCCGCATGAGCCCGCAGATGGTCTCGTTCTGCGATCGCGACGATCTCGAAGAGATCACGCAGAAGGGTCCAGCCACGCCCGATCACGTGCTGCGCACGAAGCCGAAGCCGCTGCTCCTGCCGCCGCTCAACGCCGACGATCGGCACAAGACGAAGGCCACGCTCGACGCCGCGATCACGGCCTACGCCGAGCAATACAAGGCCTACTTCCGCCGCTGCTCGGCCGCGCGCCCCGGCGATCGTCGCGAGCTCGACCCGTGGCCGCGCGTGCTGCTCATCGAAGGCCTCGGCGCATTCACCGTGGGCAAGACGCGCAAGGACGCCGAGATCACGGCCGACATCTACGAGCACACGACGGGCGTGATCGAGCAAGCCACGGCGAACGCCGGCTACGAGCCCGCGAGCGAGCTCGACATCTTCGACGTGGAGTACTGGAGCCTGGAGCAAGCCAAGCTGAAGAAGGGTGCAGGCCAGGGCAAACCGCTCGATCGGCACGTGGCGTTCGTGACGGGCGCAGCCTCCGGCATCGGCCTCGCCACAGCGCGCGCGTTGCTCGCCGCAGGCGCACACGTGGCGCTCACGGATCGAGACGAGGCAGCCCTCGAACGCGCGACGAAGCCGCTCCTCGAGGCCCACGACGATCGGATCTTCCTGCTGCCCTGCGACGTGACCTCGAAGGACGAGGTGCGCGCAGCCATCCGCAAAGCAACGCTGCGCTTCGGCGGGCTCGACGTGGTCGTGTCGAACGCAGGCGCAGCCTTCGAGGGGCCGATCCACGGAGAACAAGGCGACAGCGCACTGCGCGCCTCGCTGGAGGTGAACCTGCTCGGCCACCAGAACGTGGCGCGCTTCGCCTCCGACGTCCTGATCCAGCAAGGCGCAGGCGGCGCCCTGCTCTTCAACGCATCGAAGAGCGCATTCAACCAAGGCCCGGATTTCGGCCCCTACGCCATCCCCAAAGCCGCGCTCGTCGCGCTCACGCGCCAGTACGCCGTGGATCTCGCGCCCTACGGCATCCGCTCGAACGCAGTGAACGCCGATCGCATCCGCACAGGCATCTTCGCCGGCGGCATGCTCGAAGCCCGCGCACGCGCACGTGGTGTCGGCGTGGATGAATATTTCCGGGCAAACCTGCTCCGGCGCGAAACCACCGCCGCCGACGTGGCGCAAGCCTTCCTCTACCTCGCCACGGCCGAAGCAACGACGGGCTGCGTCATCACGGTCGACGGGGGAAACGCAGCCGCATTCCCGCGGTAGGTCGATTGAATCGCGACAGGCTCACGACGTACCATCCGCGTCGTGCGTCCCCTCCAAACCCTCTCCGTCCTCGCACTCTCCGCCCTCTCGCTCGCCAGCACGGGGTGCATCAAGAAGATGTTCCTCGAAGGCCAGATCGAGGCCACAGCCACGGCCTCGGCCGCGATCGACACGATGACCGACTACGAGGTCGCGAAGGTCGTCGCGTTCAACGGCATCGGCCAGTTCGAGGGCATGCATTACCTCGCCCCGGACAACGAGGTCGCGCTCTTCGCTCTGGCCAAGACCTGGACGAGCGCCACATTCGCCTTCACCGAGGACGAGCTCGAACAAGCCGAAGACGAGGAGGGCCTCGAAGGCGCGCGTTATCTGTACCTGAAAAACCGCGCCGCCGCGGCGTACGACCGAGGCCTCCAGTACGCGCTGCAGCTTCTGGAGATCTATCACCCAGGCTTCGAAGCAGCGCGCAAGAAGGACGACGCGATGCGCGCCTACACCGCGCAATTCACGGACGCCGAGCGCGACGCCCCCGCCCTCTTCTGGGCCGGCTACGCCTGGATCAGCAAGACGAACATCCTGAAAGACGACGCCGCCGCCGTCGGCGATCTATGGATCGGCGTCGCCCTCATGGAACGCTCCGTCGCACTCGACCCCAAGTACATGCACGGCAGCGGTCACACGATCCTCGGCGCCTACCACGCCCGCACCGCGATGGCCGAGCTCGACGACGCGAAGAAGCACTTCGACCAGTCCCTCGCGATCCACGGAGGCAAAAACCTCCTGACGCAAGTGCAGTACGCCGCGAAATACCATTGCCTGAAAGGCGACAAGGACAGCTACGTAAAAGCACTGACCGACGTCGTCGAAGCCGGCGACGTGTTCCCCGAGCAACGCCTGACAAACGTCGTCGCAAAGCGCCGCGCCGCGCGCTACCTGAGCAAGGTGCGCATGCGCGAGTGCGGATTTTGAACAGGTAGCGTTGCGCTGGGGCTTTGCCCCAGGCCCCACCCGGGGCTGTCCGCCCCGGGACCCGGACCAGCGCAAGCGCTGGACTCGTGGTCGATGAACTGCGCGATGCGCAGTTCATCGAACGGGCCAGGTCAAGACCACGAGCGATCCTGCCAGCCGAGACAACAGCGCTGACGGTTCAACTGCCGAGGCGGTACCAACGGCCTGTGGGAAGAACTGCGCGGAGCGCAGTTCTTCCCCTGAGGTCCAGGGCTGGCCCTGGTTCGGGTCGAGGGGCGAACAGCCCCCGCGGGGCCCGGGGCAGAGCCCCGGCGCGACGCTCCCCGAAGACCTAGCCCCCGTCCTTCCCGGCTTCGAGCATCTCCTTCAGCAGATCGTCCATTGGATCTGCGGCCTTTGGCGCTGCTGCGTCGGGCGCGCCTGCGTCTGCGTCGCTGCCGAGCATTTCCTTCAGGAGATCATCCATCTCGTTCGTGCCTGCGTCTGGGCCGCTGTCCATGGCGGGGACGACGTCGCCTGTGGGCTTTGGCTTCTCGGCTTCCTTCGCAGCGATCCCCTGCCCGTCTGGGCCCCACTTTGCGATGTCTTCCTTGCTGCACGGCTTGAGGTTGTTCGTGTCCTCCTGCACGCATTCGAGCAGCCATGCCTCGCGCGGTGCGACGCCGCTCTTCGCGGCCTGTGCCCGCGCGTCCGCGACGTCCCCAGCGATCATGAAGCTCGACAGCGACGGCGCGACGATCACGAGGCCGAGCCCTAGCGCGAGCAGTGCGACGAAGGGCAAGACCACGCGGTAGACGTCGACGATGGGTCGCGAGAAGCGGAAGCTCGAGATGAACAGGTTGAGCCCCACGGGCGGGGTCACGTAGGCGATCTCGAGGTTCAGGAGGAACATCACCGCGAGGTGGAAGGGGTTCACCTGGAACGTCGAGGCGAGCGGGATGAGGAGCGGCAGCGCGACGAGCAGCGCGCTGAACGCGTCCATCAGCATGCCGAGGATGAACAGGAAGATGTTGAGGACGAGGATGAACTGCCAGGCCGCGTTCATGCCGCGCGCGACGAACCACTCCAGGATCGCCTGCGGGATGCGCTCCTGGATGATGTAGTTCGTCATGGCCGTGGCCATGGCGAGGATGATGATGATCGCGCCGGAGAGCGTCATCGCGTCGCGCGCGACCTTGACGACCTTGCGCCACGTGAGGTCCTTGTAGACGAAGACCTCCACGATGAGCGTGTAGACGGCCGCGGCTGCCGCGCTCTCGTCGAGCTCCATGAGACCCGTCGTGAGGCCGACCGCCACGAGGAGCGGCGTCGCGAGCTCCCATTTCACGTGCCAGAGGGCCTTGCCGACCTCGTCGAGGTCGAAGCGCGCCCGCGGGATGCCTGAGCGGATCCCCTCCCAGAACGCGTAGCCGCAGAGCAGCACCATGAGCAAGAGGCCCGGCGGGAACGTGGCCTTGTAGGCGCGCGTGACGTCGACGCCCGCGAGGAACGCGTAGACCATCACGAGCGGGCTTGGGAAGAAGAGCAGGCCCATCGCGCCTGCCGTCGTGACGAGGCCGAGCGTGAACTTCTCCGAGTAGCCCTGGCGTCGGAGCGCTGGATAAAGCAGGCCGCCGATGGCCACGATCGTGACGCCGCTGCCGCCGGTGAGCGTCGTGAAGAACGCGCTCGCCACGATGCACACGATCGCGAGGCCGCCGGGCATCCACCCGAGCACGGCCGATGCAGCGCGCACGATGCGATCGGGCGTCTTCGACTCGGCCATCAGGTAGCCGACGAACGTGAAGAGCGGGATCGTGACGAGGATGGGCGAGTTCGAGAACTTGTCTTCCAGCACGTTCGCCGCGATAAACCGCACGAAGCGCTGATCGGGCAGATCCGAGCCGAGCCACGACAGGATGGAGATACCGCCCATCACGGCGAAGAGCGGCATCCCCACGAGCGTGAGGAGGATGATGACGATCACCCAGGACTTCATCGCGCCGCCTCCCCCGCCGTCGCCGGCGCATGGGGCGCGTCGTCCTCGTCTGGTTCTTCGGCGTCGGGCTCGACGGAGGCGTGGCCGGCCGCGACGAGCAGCGCGCGGAGCAGCACGCGCAGGCCGATCATCCAGAGCCCGACGATCCACATGAGGTTCATGTCGTGCACGAGCAGGCCACGCGCGCTCTCGTTCGGCAGGTTCACGATCGCGACCCGCGGCTCGTCCCCGGCGCTCGGCGGCGCCTTCATGCTCGCGAGTTCCTCGGCGGTGAAACGTTCGGCGAAGCCCGCCTCGTCGAGCCAGGTGTTCCACGCGCGACCGTTCATGCGTGAAGGATCGTCCCAGCGGACGCCCCGGAAGACGACGGACGGCATGGCCCGCAGATCCAGCGCCGCCTGCTTGCGCAGCACGAAGAGGTGCAGCGACGAGGCGCGCGCGACGCCCGAGACCTTCTCGGCGAGGGGCGCTTCCTTGCGCTGGCCGAAGCCCTCGATCGAGACGTAGTCGAAGAAGCCGAAGCCCGCCGTGAAGCAGACGGCCGCCGTCGCGAGGGCGCCCGCGATGTGCACGAAGGGACGGAGCTTCGGCTGCATGAAGCGCAGGACGACATCGATGTTGATGTGCTTGGAGCGCGCGGCGGCGAGGGAGGAGCCGATGAGCGCGACGAGCAACGTGAGCCGCGTGGCGACGCCGCGCAGGCCGCCGAAGAGCGTGAGCGCCGAGCCTTCTTGCAGCCAGTTGAGGATCGCGTCGAAGTGATCGACGCCGACCTTGCGCCACGCCGGCGCGACACCCGCGCCGAGGGCCATCGCCACGATCGTCACGAGCGCGCGCTTCGTCTCGTCGTTGATCTTCGCGCGCGCGGTGCCGAACCGCGCCAGCGCGCCGAGGAGCGCCGCGCCGAGGAGCGCGCGAAACACCGTCCCGGCGGCGTTGTCCGCTTGCACCGGCGAGGCCATGCCGCGCAGCGAGATCCAGGCGACGAGCGAGAACACGAGCGCGAGCAGGACCAGGAAGAGCAGGCGCGATTCGAACCACGTGAGCGCTCGTTCGAGTCGCACGAAGGGCAGGCCCCACGCGGCGCCCGCGGGCGGCGGCTCCGCGCTCGTCTTCGCGCCCTCGTCAGGCGGAGGCGCTTCGGCTGTGTCGGCGTCCTTCGTGCCGTCCGAAGCGTCGGTCTCGCTGGGCTTTTCGCCCTCGGCCGGGTCCTTCGTTTCGTCTTCGCCCTGGCCTTCGTCGTCGGGTTCGCCTGCCATGGCGCGACATTAACGGTTTCACGGAGGCCGGGTAAACCGCGGCGAACGCTTCGACGCTGTGCGTAAGATAGTTTTGCCGGGCTGGATCCAGGGCTCTCGAGCCCCGTGATGCGTGGACAAACGGGAGCACGCGGGTTAACGAGATCCGCATGGAACAGCGTGCCGACGTCGTGATCGTGGGGGCGGGGCACAACGGCCTCGCGGCGGCCATCCTGCTCGCTCGGAAGAAGCTTCGGGTTCTGGTCCTGGAAGAAAAACCCACCCTCGGCGGCGCGACGAAGACTGAATTCCCGTTTTCCCGCGCTCCGAAGCTCGGCATCTCGACCGGCGCGTACCTGCTCGGCCTGATCCCGCCGGAGCTCATCACGAAGCTCGGCGTGGATTTGCCGATGAAACGGCGTGATCCGCACTACTTCCTTCCCACGACGAGCGGCCGATATTTGCTGTTCGGATCCGACGCGGCGTCGATGCGCCGGCAGATCTCGGAGTTTTTCTCGGAGGCGGACTGGAACGCGAACGTCGCGTTGAACGAGGAGCTCTCCGCCATCCGCGACGACATCGCGCCGACGTGGCTCGAAGAGCCGCTCTCGCTGGAGGAGACGGCCGAGCGGTACGTGCGGCCCGCGCTGCGCAAGGCGTTCGTCGATCTCTGCCGCGGCCCGGTGAGCGACTACCTCGATCGCTTCGGCTTCCGGAGTGATCTCATCAAGGCGATGTACGCCGTGACCGACGGTTTTTCCGGGCTCTCCGGCGGCTACGACTCACCCGGCACGGGCATGAACTTCCTCGTCCACAACATGTGCCGCCTGCCCGGCGGAGGCGGGACGTGGATGGTCGTCGAAGGCGGCATGGGCACGGTGTCGCAGCGGCTCGCGGAGAAGGCGCGCGCCGAGGGCGCGGTGATCCACGAAGGCGCGAAGGTCGCGTCGATCGAGGTGACGGACGGCGCGGTGAGCGGCGTCTTGCTGGAGGACGGATCGCGGATCGCGGCGAAGGTCGTGGTCTCGAACGCGGACCCGTACCGGACGCGCGGGCTCGTCGGCAAGGAGCTGCCCGCGGCGCTGTCGCGGCGCCTCGACGAGGTGCAGCGGCCGGGCACGACGATGAAGGTGAACATGGCGCTGCGCGCGCTGCCGACGTTCGCGTGTTTGCCCGAGGATCGTGGGCAGTACGGCGCGACGATCCACCTCCTGCCCGACGAGGACGAGGTGCTCGCGTTGCTTCGAAGAGCCCACGCGGACGCGATGGCGGGGCGGCTGCCGGAGTTCCCGTCGATGGAGTGGTACATCCACACGGCCGTCGATGGCTCGCTGCGCGACGCGGAGGGCCGCCACAACGCCGCGCTCTTCGTGCAATGGGTGCCCTACGAGCTCGCGGACGGGCGCTCCTGGGACGACGCGCTCCCGGGTTACGTGAAGCACTTGCTCTCGATCTGCGATCGCTTCGCGCCCGGAACGACCGAGCTCGTGGAGGACACGTTCGCGCTGTCGCCGAAGGGAATCGAGCGACACTTCGGCATCACGTACGGGCACATCCACCACGTGGACAACAGCTACGGCTTCTCCGAACGGATGCCGTATCGCTTCGGCGTGCCGGGGCTGTACCTCGCGAGCGCCGGCGCGCACCCGGCTGGCGCGGTGATCGGCGCCGCGGGCCACAACGCGGCCGAGGCCGTGATCAAGGACCTCGGCTAAGCTCGGCGCGTGTTCTCGCCCGTCGGCATCTCCATCGCCGCAGGGATCTCCGCGCTTGCAGGTCTCGTGGAGATCGCGCGGGCCGCTCGGCTCGTGCGCGTGGGCAAGATCGCGACGGCGCGCGTCGTCGTGAACACCTCCACCGAGGCAGACGACGAAGAGCCGCCGCCGCGGCTGCGTTTCCGCACCGAGGACGGGCTCGACGTGGAGGTCATCGAGCGGACGCGGTCGTCCGGCGACGAGGCGCGCATCGGCGCGGAGGTGACTGTGCTCTACGACCCTCGGGATCCCGAGCGCGCGCGGCGGAACGCGCCCGCGCAGATCTGGGGCCCGGGGCTCGTGTGGATCGCGTTCGCCGCGCTGCTCGGCCTCGCCGCGGCCGTTCAGGCGCTCGTGACGTAGCAGGCTGTCGATAAGCTTGCTGCGCGCCCTGGATCGTCGGTCGTCGTCCTCGGAATACGCTTGTATTCCTGCGTCCTCCTCCCTAGCTCCAGAGCGCTCGCGGCGCTTCTCGACAGCCTGCTAGGCGTCCGGGTCACAAAAACCGAGCACGGACTCTCCACCCCCGCGCGGACCAGAACGAAGTACTATCCCCCGAGACCGTGACCTCGGCCCAGAACCCCATCGGCCCGTCGGATCCTCCGGCCGCTCCCCAGGGCTACAAACCCACGCTGCTCGACGGAACGCCGTACCGCTTCATCGCGCCGCTCGGCCGCGGAGGCATGGGTGACGTGGTGGAGGCCGAGCACGTGGCGCTCGGCAAACGCGTGGTCGTGAAGCTCCTGCAAGAGCGGCACGCGAGCCGCGCCGACTTCGTCGACCGGATGCGGATCGAGGCGCAAGCGCTCGCGAAGATCACGCACCCGAACCTGGTGCAGGTGACCGACTTCGGGCAGACGGCCGAAGGACGGACGTTCCTCGTGATGGAACGGCTGTACGGGCGGAACCTGCGCGAGGAGCTCGAGCAGCGAAAATTCTTCCCGGTGGCCGAGGCGATCGACGTCGTACGTCAGACGCTCGCAGGCCTCGCCGCCGCGCATGACGCGGGCGTCGTGCATCGCGACGTGAAGCTCGACAATCTGTTCCTGTGCGACGCGCCCGACGGCGGGCGCCGCCTGGTGAAGGTGCTCGATTTCGGCGTCGCCAAGGTGATCAGCGTGACGGGGGAGAGCACGCCCCTGCCGCTCGCGTTCCCCACGGCCGAGGGCGTCGCGATGGGCACGCCGCGCTTCTTCTCGCCCGAGCAAGCGCGCGGTCGGCCCGTCGATGGGCGCGCGGATCTCTACGCCGCGGGCATGGTGCTCTACACGCTGCTCGCGGGGCGCGGGCCGTTCGAGCACATCACGACGCTGCTCGAGCTGACGCGCGCGCACGCGTTCCAGGTGCCGGAGCCGCCGTCGCGGTACGCGGCGCAGGCGCTGCCGGCCGGGCTCGATGCGATCGTGATGAAGGCGCTCGCGAAGGAGCCCGTGGAGCGCTTCGCCACCGCGCGGACGTTCGCTGCGGAGCTCGAGCGCGTCGCGGACGGCTTGTCCGCGAGCAACATCCGCCCGCGCTGGGACGCGACGGACGTGATGCCGACGGTGCCGAGGATGCAGAAGGCACCGGAGCCCGTCGTGGACGACGAGCCGGCGACGATGCGCGTGGATGCGCTGCCGCGAGGCGCGCTGCCGAAGGCGATGCCGGACGACGACGACGAGGCGCCGGACACGCCGACGCGTCGCCTCGAGCGACCGATGCCGTTCATGCGCGCGCAGCGGAAGAGCGCGGTGCCGCCGCTGCCGCTGCCCGAAGCTCCACCCGCGATCGCGCCTGCGCCCTTGTGGGAAACGAAGCCGTCCACGACCATCAGCGAGCCGCCGAAGACGCTGGAGAACATCCCGTATCGGCCTTCCGAGCCGCCGACGCTCGCGCGGCCCGAGATGGCCGCCTCGCAGCCCGCGAAGCCCCAAGAGGCGACGTCCTCGCCGGATCCGATGCTCGACGCGACGTTGACGTCGGCGATGCGCGCGCCGAAGCCGCCGAGCGACACCTCCGCGCTGCCGCCGGATCCGATCCTCGACGCGACGTTCCCCTCGGGTCCGCGCGTCGAAGATCCCGCGGCGGCCCGCAGCCCGTCCGAGCATCCCGCTGCGAATCGTGTCCCCTCGGAGCACCCCTCGGGCCCTACGCGCACGGGGTCCGAGCGGCCCACGTCGTCTGGAGGGACGGGCCGCGCGGATCGGATTTCTGCGCTGCCGGGCCGGAACCCGGATCGACCTTCGATCGTCCCTGGCCGCGAGGGACGCGTCTCCGTTCTGCCTGGCCGCACCGATCGCACCTCGGCCTTGCCGACGAAACCCGAGCGGACCTCTGCCCTGCCCGCGCGCGCTGAGCGCACCGAGCGCACCTCGAACGTACCGCCGCGCGCCGTTGAGCCTGCCGTGGTGCCCGAGCGACGTAGCAACCTGCCTGCTGCTGCGCCGCTGCATCCGCCTGCGCCGCTGCCCGAGGAGCGCATCTCGGTCCCTCCACCTGGCCCCGGCGGCGTGCGCCCGCTGCGCGCGCCCGTTCCGTGGCGAAGGCGTCCTGCGGCGGGCTCGACGAGCGGCGCGGCGCGTGGCGCGACCACAGCAGCGCAGAACAAGCCTGTCGAGGTGGAGAAGGGCAAACAGCAGACGACGATCCTCGCGATCGTCGCGGCGCTCGCGATCGTCGTGGCAGGCGTGCTGCTCGCGCTTCGCTTCCTGCGCTGAACTCAACTTGCAGCACGAACCGTTGCATCAACCGCATCGCGGTTGATGCACCTGAGGTCCAGGGCTTGCCCTGGTTCGGGTCCAGGGGCGAAGAGCCCCTGGTCGGGTCCGGGGTGAAACCCCGGCGCTACGCTCCCCTCAGAACCGACCGACGATCCCAACTCCCGTTGGCCCGATGTTGAGCCGCACGGAGGTGGCTTCCGGGCTCTTCTTGGGCTCGCCGCCCGAGAGGAAAATTCCCGCGACGCCGACGCCCACGCCGACGACGGCGAGCGCGAAGGCCACGTTGGAGACGTTGGCCAGCGTCTTTGCGGAATCGTTCACGGGCGTAGCTTCGTCGAGTGCGGACTGCGTCGGGCACGTGCCTGCGGGGCAGAGATTTTCCACCGTGCCTGCGCGCGAGAGCGAGAGTGCGCCTGTCACGGCGCCTGCGATGAGCCCGGCGCCGCCGACGCCGAAGCCCACGTAGACAAGCGGTGAGAGACGCCGACTGGGTTTGTCGCTGCCGTCGTCTGCCGCTGCCGCGTCGCCGAGCGCGAGCTTGACCTGAAGCCGCTGCGCCTCTGCGATCTCGATCTCCTTCGACACGGGCGGCAGCCCCGTCGCTGCCGCGGAGACCTCGTGCTTGCCTGGGTTCACCGGCTGCGCTGCGCGCGCGGACTCGCTTGGTAAGAGCGTGCCGTCGATCTTCACCTCGACGGGCGCGCTCTCGGGCACGCCTTGCACGACGACGGTGAGCATTGGGAGGCGCGATTCGATCTGCGCGGCGAGCGCCTTCGCGGCTTCGCGTGCCTCGGTGAATGGCTTTGGCTCGCCGGGCTTCACGGGCAAGCGCGTGACCTCGAGCGCGGCTTTGTGGGCCTCGACGAGGTGACCGAGCTTCTCCTCGGTGCGCGCGACTTCGATGCCGGTCGACGGCACGCCCATGATCGCGTGCGCGGCGCGGTAGGCGCGTAGTGCGCCGGCGAAGTCCTTCTTCTCGACCTTGGCGTCGCCTTCGTCCATGAGCGCGCGCGCCATGTCGCGCTCGGTCTTCGTTTGCGCGAGCGCGACGGCGTCTGCCGCCAGGATCGTCGTGACGCCGAGGAGCCACGCGACGAGCGTCCTCCGCGCTCGCCTGCGTGCCCTGTCAGAACCCACGATCACGTTTCGTTTTCCCCGTGGAGATGGAGGTCGAGGTCGGCTTGACGGGCGCTGCGGATGCCTTCGCCGTCGCGGTCGGCGCCGTCGCGACGGGCTCGGGCGGCGTCGCGGCGGGCTCGATCGGCGTCGCGGCTGGCGTCGCGACGGGCTCGGGCGTGGGCGCTGGCGACGCGGCTTGCGTGGTCGGCTTCGGCGTCGCCTCGGTCGGGAGCGCGGCTGCCGCGTTTTCAGCTTCGGTCCCGTCTCCCTTCGTGAGCACGACGATCACGATCAGGATCAGCACGACGACGCCGAGCGCGCCCGACACCACTGTCACGAGCGCGCGCCGCCGCGACGAGCTCTTCCACTCGGCGTGCGTGACCGAGGAGCCGTGGAACGTCTGCAGCGGCGGCGGCGCGGCGGCAGCTCCGCTTGCGGACCACGGCGGCTCGACGGACGAGGGATACCGCCCTGAGCCTGTGGGCAACGCCGACTCCGCGAGCTGACCCGGCGGAGGCGTGGCGACCGCGGGACCGGTGCCCATCATCGGCGGCGGCGTCGCGCCCGAGACCCACGCAGCGCCCGAGGAAGAAGCGCCGCTCCCTGGCAGCGGCGTCAAGCTGCCCGGCGGCTGCGCCGTCGGGGCCGAACGCGGGACTGCGGTCGTCTCCAGCCGGAACGGCGACGTCGGCGGCGCATAGCCGCCCGCCGCGAGCGCCGACAGGAACGCATCCGCGAGCTCCTTGGCCGACTGGAACCGCTGCGCCGGATCCCGTGCGAGCGCCCGCAAGAACCACGCGTCGAGCGTCGGCATGAGCCCGGGTCGCCGCTGGCTCGGCGGCACGAAGCTGCCGCGCTCGATCGCGATGCACACGGCGCCGAGCGTCTCGCCCTGGAAAGGCACGTGCCCCGTGAGCGCGCGGTAGAGGACGACGCCCACCGACCACAGGTCCGCCCGATGATCCACGCGCCGCGCGCTCAGGATCTGCTCGGGGCTCATGTAGTGCGGCGTGCCCACCATCGCGCCCGTGCCCGTCATGCCGTCGAGGCCTTCGCCCTCGGGCGTCGCGTGCTTGGCGATCCCGAAGTCGAGCAGCTTCACGAACAGCTCGCCGTCCTGATCACACAGGAAGACGTTGTCGGGCTTCATGTCCCGATGAACGATGCCGAGCCCGTGCGCCTTCGAGAGGGCGCGCGCGATGTGCACGACGACCGTGGCCGCCTCGTCGAGCCCGATCGTGCCGATCTTCGAGAGCCGCATGCGAAGGTCCTCGCCTTCGAGCAGCTCCATCACGATGTACGGGGTGCCGTCGGGCGTGATGCCGTGATCGAAGACCTGAACGACGTTCGGGCTCTTGATCTGCGCGCTCGCCATGGCTTCGCGCGTGAAGCGAGCCACGTACTCCTGGTCCTGCGCGAGGCGCTCGGACATGAACTTCACGGCGACCTGCGTGCGCAGCGTCAGGTGCTCTGCGAGCCACACGCTGCCCATACCGCCGCGCTTGAGCGGGCGAAGCAGACGCACGTTGGTACCGACGATCGCGCCGGCCGAAAGGCTCACGGCGCGGAGAATACCACGGCATCCGCTGCGGTGAGCCTCATTCGACGGTCCGAGGCGCCGCGTCAGCCCTTCTGTCGCCCCTCGTCGTCCATCCGGATCTCGCGCAGGATCTCCTCGACGCGATACGCGCTGTCCTGGCCCGTGTCGTAGATGAACTTGAGATCCGGCGCCCGGCGAAGCTGCACGGCCTTGCCGACGTCGCGCCGGAGCCGTCCCCCGGCCGCCTCGAGCCCCTTCAGCATCGACCGGCGCTCTGGTTCGCCCGGAGCCGCGCCGAGCTCGTGCCGCACGAAGATCCGCGCCGTCTGCAGATCGTCGGTCATCTCCACGCGCGAGATGAGCACACCGGCGAGGCGCGGATCCGCCATGTCCCGCAAGAGCGCCGCGAGCTCCTCTCGGACCCGCGCCGCCACCCGAGCCGACCGCAATCCCTGTCCACTCACGCGGATTCCCCTTCGTCGTCGTCGTCGTGGTCGTGGTCGAGCTCGCCGAGCATCTGCTCGATCCCGCCCACGACCCCCCGACCGCCCTCGCCGAAGCTCACGATCTCGCTCGCCCGATCGGCCAGCAGAGCGTCGGGCAGCGTGGAGGCCATGCTCACCACGCTCGAGATCATCTGGTCGCAGACCGTGTGCGAGTTCGACACGACCGCGACCCCGAGGGTGGCGTGCCGCGGATCGTCGAGAACCCCGACCTCCGCGACAGCCACCTTCAGCCGTCCTTGCACCCGCTCCTTGAACGAGCGGACGACGCTCCGTTTGTCCTTGAGCGACCGCGCCCCGGGCACATCCAACCTCAGCCTCAACACACCAACAAACATCGTCGTTCGCCGGCGCTACCCGGGTCCGCGGTCACCCCGAAGCTCAGGTGAGCTTCGTCTTGACCTCTTCGATCTCGAAGGACTCGATGACGTCGCTTTCCTTGAGGTCCTGGTAGTTCTCGAGCGAGATACCGCACTCGAACCCCTCGGCCACCTCTTTCGCGTCGTCCTTGAAGCGGCGCAGGCCCGAGAGCTTGCCCGTCCAGACGACGACGCTGTCGCGGATGAGCCGCGCCTCCGCCGTCCGCTTCACGAGTCCGCTCGTCACCATGCAGCCGGCGACGGTGCCGATCTTCGCGACGCGGAAGACCTGACGAACCTCCGCCCGGCCGAGCTGCTTCTCGACCTTCGTGGCAGGCAGGAGGCCTTCCATCGCGGAGCGGATGTCGTCGACCGCGTTGTAGATGATGTTGTAGAGCCGGATCTCGACGCCCTCGGTCTCGGCATGGCTGGCGGCCTTGCCCGCAGGCCGGACGTTGAATCCGACGATGATCGCCTTCGATGCGACCGCCAGGTTCACGTCGCCCTCGGTGATGCCACCGACGCCCGCGTGCACGATCGTGACCTTGACCTTCTGCGTCGAGAGCTTCGAGAGCGCATGCGTGATGGCCTCGACCGAGCCCTGCACGTCGCCCTTCACGATGAGCTTCAGCTCGAGCTGATCGATCTCCGCGAGGCGCGAGGTGAGGGTCTCGAGCGACACCGCCGAGCTCTGCGGGATGAGCGACTTCGACGCCTTCTTGCGACGCGTCTCCGCGATCTCCTCCGCCGTCTTGGCGTCCTTCACCGCGTGCACCGGATCACCCGCGCTCGGCACCTCGTTCAAGCCGAGCACCTCGACCGGCGTCGCCGGACCCGCGCTCCCGACCGATCGGCCGAGCTCGTCCGTCATCGCCCGGACCTTACCCCACACGCTGCCGGCGATGATGATGTCGCCCGTGCGCAGGGTGCCGTCCTGGATCATGACGCGCGCGACCGGGCCGCGGCCGCGATCGAGCAGCGCCTCGATGACCGTCGCGCTCGCGCGGCGCTTCGGGTAGGCCTTGAGCTCGAGGATCTCGGCCTGCAGGATGATCGACTCGAGGAGCTGGTCGATGTTCTGCCCGGTCTTCGCGGACACGTGCATGAACATCGTCTGGCCGCCCCACTCCTCCGGCTGAAGCCCGAGGTTCGCGAGGTCGCGCTTGATCTTGTCGGGATCCGCGCCCGGCTTGTCGATCTTGTTCACCGCGACGATGATCGGCACCTTCGCGGCCTGCGCGTGCGAGATCGCCTCCTTGGTCTGGGGCATGACGCCGTCGTCCGCCGCGACCACGAGCACTACGATGTCCGTCAGCGAGGCGCCGCGAGCGCGCATCGCCGTGAACGCCTCGTGACCCGGCGTGTCGAGGAACGCGATCGTCCCACGCGGCGTCTCGACGCGGTACGCGCCGATGTGCTGCGTGATGCCGCCCGCCTCGCCCTCGGCCACGCTGGCCTTGCGGATCCGGTCGAGCAGCGACGTCTTGCCGTGGTCGACGTGACCCATGACCGTGACGATCGGCGGCCGGGCCTCGAAGTCGAGATCGGCCTCGGACTCGACGCGCGTCGCGTCCTCGAGCGTCTGGGTCTCGCTGACCGCGACGTCCTCGACGCTCCAGCCGAACTCGCTCGCGATGATCTTCGCGGTGTCGGCGTCGAGCGTCGAGTTGATGTTCACGCCCGTCATCCCCATGCTGAGGAGCTTCAGGAGAACATCGGTCGACTTCACGCTCATCTTGCCGGCGAGCGCCTGCAGGCTGACCTGCTCCTCGATTTTGACGACCTTCTTGTGGGAGGCCATCTCCTGCGTGGAGACCTGCGCCGGGCCGCGCCGCTGCTGGATCGGAGGCCCACCCGGACGACCCCGGAAGCCGCCCATGCCCGGACGCTGCGGGCCGCTGCGCGGTCCGCCCGGTGCCCCCGGACGACCCGCCTGCGGGCCGAAGCCCGTGCCAGGCCGACCCGGCTGCGGCGCCTGGGCGCGCGGATCGTAGGTCGTGCGGCGCGGCGTGCTCGTGCGCTGCGCGGCCGGCATCGGGACGCCGGGGCGGCCCTGCCACACGTCGATGCCCGTCTTCGGCGGGGACGACGGACGCGGCGGGACCGAGGACGGCGTGTCCGAAGGCTTGCGCGCCGGCGGCACGGACGACGCAGGCGCCGTGCGAGCCGGAGGCGGCGCGCTCGGCGGCGGCGTACGACCCGGGCCCGGTGCGGGCGAGCGCGTCGTGACCGGAGGCGGCGTCGTGGGCTTCGACGGCCCCTGCGGCGCCCCACCGGCCCGTTGCGGTTGCTGCGGCTGCGGCGGAGCCGCCGCCGGCTTCGGCGCCTCGGAAGGCGCAGGCTTCGCCGGCTCCTCGGCCTTCTTCGGCGGCTCGGCGGCCGCCTTCGGGGCGGGCACAGGCTCCGCCGCCTTCGGCGCAGGCGTCGTCGCCGGAGCAGCCGGCGGCGCGGGCGGGGCCTTCGGGGCCTCGACAGGCGCTGCGACCTGCTTGGCAGGCTCCTCGGCCTTCGGCGCCTCGGCTGCCTTCGGCGCAGGCGCGGGCTCGGCCGCCTTGGGAGCGGGCGCGGGCTCGACCGGGGCCGGAGCGGCCTTCGGGGCCTCGGCGACGGCCGCGGGCGCAGGCGCGGGCTTCGGAGCCTCGGCCGGCGGCGTGGGAGCCGCCTCCACGGGCTTCGGCGCGGGCGCCTCCGGGGCCTTCTCGGCGACGGGCTTCGCGGGCTCCGCAGCCGCGACCGGAGCCGGAGCGGGGGGCGGCGCAGGCGGAGCAACCTCGCGCGCCTCCTTCGCTTCACGTTCCACCGGCTGGGCGGGCGCCGTCTGCGTCGCTGCGGGCTTCTCGGGAGCGGGCGCGGGAGCAGGCTTCGCGGCCTCGACGACCGGCGCCGGTGCTTGCGCGGTCCTCGGCGCGGCGGGCGTCGTCGCCGTCGACGTCGGGCTCGTCGGGGCGGGAGCGGCGGATGGAGCGGAGGCGCGCGCGGGCGGAACGGCAGGAGCGGCGGCACGTGCGGGGGTCGTCGTCGGCTCGGGGCCGGAGGTCTCGCCCTCGGCGCCCCGCGCACGGCGCTTCACGACCGTCGGACGGATCCGTTCCTCGACCACCTCGGGCGCCTTTTGCCGCTCCAGATGGCGCTTCACGCGCTCCACCACATCGCTCTCGACCGCGCTCATGTGGTTGCGCACGTCGCCGATACCCATGGACTGGAAGAGCGCGACCAGCGTCTTCTGATCCATGTTGAGCTGTTTAGCGACCTCGTACACCCGAACTTTGCTCATGCACCTCGCTCCAGTAACGACAAACCCGACTCACCCGTCCGCACGACGATCCTGACCGGACCGCGCCCCATCACCCTCGATCCCGCCGCCCGCATCCTTCGGCGTGGACCTGGACTCCTGCCCGGTACCACCGGGGCGCCTCGCATCATGGCGCTTGCGGCCCGCCGCCGCACCCTCGACGGGTGATGCAGCGAGCGCGGAGGCCGCTTGTACGGCCTCCCGGAGCGCCGCCGCGATCCGATCATCCTTGATCGCCACGACGGCGAGCCCTTCCGCGCGCTTCGATGACGCAGCGGCAGAGCACAACGTAGCCAAAACTTTCTTCGTCCCCCAGGCGACCGCGCGCCCCTCGGAGACCGCCCGACGCACGGCCGAGAGCTCCGATCCCGCAGCCGCGTCCGTCGCGACCACGATGAGCTCCGCTTCGTCCCGCACGTCGGCGCCCGTCACCGCATCCGCCCCGAGCGCGACCTTGCGCGCCCGGGCCGCCGCGACCACGAGCCCCTGCACCCGCCTGTCCAGCCCGCGCACGATCGCTCGGGAGAGCGAGCTCGCGTCGAGCGGGACGAGCTTGCCCGACGGCGCCGTCTCCGACGCCGCCTCTTCGCCCGGCTGCTCGGGCGCCTCGTCCCAGAGCAGGCTCACCTTGCCTTTGGCCGCGCGCGAGAGCCCCCGCTGCGCCGCCTTCTCGACGCACGACGGCCTCGGGTGCACGTGCGCGCCGCGGCCGAAGCCGCCGCCCGCCGCGTCCACCGCGACCTCGCCGCCGGGGCCGAGCACGAGACGGACGAGCACGGACGGAGCCGCCCCGGAACGCGGGACTTCCACCCGCTCTCCGCAGCCGACACACGTGCGCACCCGAGACGAACCTTCCCGGTCCGCCTGCGGCGTCGCTCGTGCTGTGTCTGTCCGTGCTTCCACCATCGTCCGTTTCGTTCTCTCGGTGTGGCTCGTTCACGAAGAGCGAGCCGCGCCCTCTTACGCCTGCTTTGTCGAAGCCGCCACTGCGGCGCGCCTCGCGTCTGCGCGGCCCGCCTCGAGCACCTTCTGCTCGCTCTCCACGAAGTCCCGCGCCCCCTGCCGGATGGCCCGGGCTTTCTTGATGCCGAGGCCCGTCCGGATGGCCAGCCGGTCCTCGTCCTCGCGGAGAATGTCCTCCACGGTCTTGTAGCCCGCCTCTTCGAGAAGGCCCACGGTCCGGTCGCCGACGCCGCGAATGAACATCAATCGTTCGCGATCCGTGAGCGCCTCGGTCCGCATGCTCGCGGCTCGGATGCGCTCCTGACGCAGCCGCTCCATGGTCGTATCGGCCTGCGCCTTGATCCTCTCGGCCACCTCGGCGCCGCCGAGCCCGGGGATCGCCGCGAGCTCCTCGGCGGCCGCCTCGCTGACCTCCTCGAGCGCCCGGAAGCCGAGCCGGTACATCGACTTCGCGATCGACTCGGACACGCCGTCGATCTGCTGGAGCGCGTGGATCGCCTCCTCCTCCATCTGCTTGAACTTGGACTCGCTGATGATGTCGAGCTTCCAGTTCGTGAGCTGCGCGGCGAGCCGGACGTTCTGGCCCTTCCTGCCGATTGCGAGCGAGAGCTTCTCGTCCGGCACGACGAGCTCCATGCGCCCGTCTGCCTCGTCGACGATGACCTTGTGCACCTCGGCCGGCTGGATCGCCGCGATGACGTACCGCGCCGGATCCCGATCGAACGGCACGATGTCGATCTTCTCGCCGCGAAGCTCCTGCACGACCGCTTGCACGCGCGAGCCCTTCATGCCGACACACGCGCCCACCGGATCGACGTCCGCGTCGCGCGACGTCACCGCGATCTTCGAACGAGCGCCCGGCTCGCGCGCGACCGAGACGATCCGCACGATGCCCTCGTAGATCTCGGGCACCTCGGCCTCGAAGAGCTTCTCCACGAGGCGCGGATCGGAGCGCGACAAGATCACCTGCGGCCCGCGCGCCTCGCGATCGATGTCCTTCACGTAGGCGACGATGCGATCGCCGGGACGGTACGTCTCACGCGGCGTCTGCTCGCGGAACGGCAGGATCCCTTCGGTCTTGCCGATGTCGACGATGATGTTGTTGCCCTTCTCGAAGCGGCGAACGATGCCTCGGATGAGCTCGCCCTTCCGGTCCTTGTACTCGTTGAAGATGAGGTCGCGCTCGGCGTCGCGGACGCGCTGCAGGAGCACCTGCTTCGCCGTCTGCGCGGCGATGCGGCCGAACGTCGTGCGCCCGGCCTTGAGCTTCAGGATGTCTCCGAACTCCTTGTCCTGCTCGCGCGCCTTCTCGGCGTCCTCGGGACGCCAGAAGACCTGAAAGCCGAGCTCCTCCCCGAGCGTCGCGTCGAGCTTGTGCTTCTCCACGTCGGCGAGCGAAATCTCGCGCTCCGGCTCGGCCACGTCCTCGACGACGGTCATGTACTGGAAGAGGTCGACCTGGCCGCTGTCCTCGTTGAACCGCGCCTCGAGCTCACGCGTCGGCCCGAAGACGCTCTGGGCCGCCTTCAAGATCGCCGCCTCGATCGTCTCGACGAGGATCTTCCGGTCGATGCCCTTCTCCTTCGCGACCTGCTCGAGGATCGCCCCGAGGCTCGTATCGACGGTGGGCGCCGCTCCCATCGTTGCCATGGCTGCTCGCTCTCCTGATCTCAACTACCGGTTACCGCTTTGCTTCGACTTGCCCGCGCGCGTGCTCTTCTTCTGCTTCTTCGGCTGCGTCACGAGCTCGAACACGAGACGCGCCTCCACGACTTCCGCGAAAGGCGCTTCGATCCGCTTGCCGTCGACGACGACGGCGATCTTGTCGTCCGGCGCCTCCGCCAGCTCGCCGCGTAGGAGGCTCTGGCCGTCGGGCGCCGGCCGAGCGAGCTTCACACGCGCCAATTTGCCGCGGAATCGCTGGAAATCCGTAAGACTCTTCAAGCGCCGCTCGAGCCCGGGTGAGGACACCTCGAGGCTGTAGTGGTGCGGGATCACGTCGTCCTCTGTGTCGAGCGCCGTCGAGACGTCCCGCGAGACGTCGGCGCAGTCCTCCAGCGACACGCCGCCAGCCGGATCCGATGAGTCCTGCAGCCCCTCGCGCTCGATCGTCAGGCGCAAGGTCCAGGTCCCCTGGTCGGTGAACCACTCGACATCCACGAGCACCACGCCATGCGCCCCCAGCACGGGGCCGACGGCCGCGCGGATGCGGTCGAAATCGATGGTCTTGTTGCTGGTTTGCTCGTTCGACGCTTGCTGCATGCCTGAGAGGACGGGCGCGAGGCCCCGCGCGGCGGAGGACCGTTTCGACTGGGCGCCCGCTGCGCGAGGGCCCAAGCGAAAAAAAAAAGAGCCGATTCCCAAACTTGGGAATCCGGCTCCGCGGATCCGCCTAGTTTTGTCGGGGTGACTCTAAACGAACCTGGGCGGATACGCAAGGGGGCATGGACGCCCACCGCGCACGAACGAAAAGCCCAGGAAAATCCGCTGTGAAGCGGCCTTCCGGGTGGGCAGGCGTGGCCTCGCTAGGCGAGGTTCGGCAACGATACCACGTCCACGTGCAGGACCTCGTCGAACGCCGCGATTTCTTTCATGCAGGCGTCGCTCGGCCGTCCAGAGACGCGCATCTTCGTACACGTCGCGAGCGCGCCGTCGAAGACGGTGTTCGAGATCTCCTCGATGTTGATGCCGTGACGCTTGAGCACGCTCAGCGTGTTCGCCAGGACGCCCACCTTGTCGAGCATGCGAATCACGACGACGTAACGCGCAGGCGAGGTGGCGCAGATGTTCACCACGTTCGGCACGGTCTCCTCGGTCATGAAGGCGCGGATGATGCGCGCGGTCTCCATGGCGATCGCCCGCTGCGCTTGCTCGGTCGACGCGCCGATGTGCGGCGTCCCGTAGACGATGCCCCTGCCGAAGATGCGCGGCTCGATCGTGCCCGTGCCGCGATCGGGTTCGTTCGGGAACACGTCGAGGCCGACACGCAGACCCTTCTTCGCGATGACGTCCTCGAGCGCCTCGTAGTCCATCACCTCGCTGCGCGCGGTGTTCACCACGATCGCCCCGTCCGGCAGCGCTTCGAGCACGCTGCGACCGACGATGCCGCGCGTGCGGCTGTCGAGCGGGAGGTGAATCGTGAGCACGTGCGAGCGCGACGCGAGCTCTTCGAGGCTGCGAGCGAAGCCGACGTCGAGCCGCTGCGCCTTGTTCTGCGAGAGCGAGCGCGACCAGGCATGCGGCTCGAGGCCGAAGCCACGCGCGCGGTTCAGCACCTCGCGACCCACGGCGCCGAGCCCCGCGACGCCGATGCGCCGGCCGTAGAGCCCTTCCGCCTGCGCGTAGCGGGTCTTCTCCCACTTGCCCGCGCGCAGATCCGTCGTCGCGTCGACGATGCGGCGATCGAGCGCGACCACGAGGCCCATCGTCAGCTCGGCGACGGCGATCGCGTTCTTGCCGGGACAGTTCGCGACGTAGACGCCACGCGCGCTTGCCGCGGCGACGTCGATCGTGTTCACGCCAGCGCCCGCGCGCACGATGAGGTTGAGCTGGCGGCCCGCCTCGATGGCGCGCGCCGTCACCTCCGTCGAACGGACGACGAGAATGCCGATGCCCTCGAGGGCCGCAGGCAACGTCTCTTTGGTAAGCTCCGGGCGGGAAATGATCTCGACACCCAGGATGCGGAGCTCCTCGAGTGCCTGGGTGTCCATCTTGTCGGCGATCAAGAGGCGCATGCGAGGGCGAACGGTAGCAGAAAAGGCAGCGCGGTTGTTCGTCCTCGTGGCGTCGATCGGTTTCTCGGGGTGCACCTCGGATCACCAGGTCTCGCCCTGGGGAGGCGGAGAAATGCCCCCCATCACGGCGTTCGCCGCGGCGCCCGACATCGAGGCGCAGCTCTCCACGATCGACGCGGAGATCCGGCCCCTCGACCTGCAAAAGACGTCGGAGATGCGCGCCAAACTGCCGCGCGGAGGGGGCCCCGTCGTCGTGCGAGGATACGAAGGCGTCGACATCCTCGGAAGAAAGACCTTCGCGGTGCGAGCCGCCACGGTGCACGGCGTGGTGCTGGCCGTGGGCCCACGCGATGCGAGTGAGCACGCGACGGAGCTCGTCCCCGCGCTCGTGCCCGGCGCGAGCGGCGGCTACGAGGATGGCGCGTTTCGCGCGCTCACGGATCTCAACGGGGATGGAACGCTCGACGTGGTGCTGCGCGGAAGCGGTGGCGCGCTCGAGGTGCACCAGATCCTGCCGACGGGCTCGGCGCAGTACGAGGTCGAGATGTCGCTCGTGCCGACGGAGGTCGCCGACGTCGACGAGGACGGACACCTCGATCTCGTGGGTCGGCTCGCCGTGTCCGCGGACGATCCGATCCGGCCCGCGTTCCTCTCGGTCGCGACGTTCGAGGCGGGGCGATATCGCGCGCGCTCGAAGGCCGCGATCGCGTTTCACGCGCGACGCGCCGACGCGCCGCTCCGAACGCCGAAGGACGAGGTCGCGTCGATGGACGACGTGACGCGCGGAAGGCGCGCGCTCGAGCAGGCATGGCACGCGATCCACGCAGGTCTCGATCGCGCGGCGACGCTGGAGGCGCTCCAGAAGGAGCCGGTACCGGCGTCGCTCCGTGCGTCGTTCGACGCGCACGTCGCGCGGATCCGATCGGCGCCGGCCGCGCAGCGCTAGAAGTCGCTCGCGCGCAGCGGGACCTGCGGCATCAGGAACGCCTGCTGGAACGTGAGGACGACCTGCCCCGGGAACGGTCCCTCGGGGGCGAACTCGCGCGTCAAAGGAAAGCCCCAGTCGACGCGCATGACGGAGCGATCGAGCTGCGGGAAGACGGCACGCAAGCCCACGCCGACCGAGTGCTTCATGCGCATCTCCTCGAAGCCGTCGAAGGCGTCGCCGGCGTCGAGGAACGCGACCGGGCCGAGCTGGAACGAGAAGAGCTGGAAGGGGCGCACGCGGAACTCGAGGTTGTACGAGAGCACGTCGGCGCCGATGTACGCGAGCGTCGTGTAGCCGCGGAGCCGCGTGTCGCCGCCGAGCACGGAGCGTCGGTTCATGTAGTTGCGGAAGCGACGGAGGAGGCGGGCGTCGAGGACGAGGCGGCCAACGCCCGTGCGCGGCGACTGGATCCGCGCGCCGGCCTCGAGCGAGGCGTCCGCGATGCGCTCCGGCTCCATCTCGACGACGGTCTCGGCGAAGACGCGCGCGATGCCGTCGCCCATCGGCGCCGTGTAGCTCGCCGAGGCCGTGGCGCCGAAGAAGTCGCGGGTCGATCCGATGCCGGCGAAGACCGGGTAGACGCGCAGGATGAGGTCGTGGCCGAGCCGGATGTCCTCTTGCAAGCCGAGCGTGTTGAAGTCGAGCACGCGCATGAACCGCGTGGAGTAGGCGCGCACCTGGGCGAAGGGGCCGATGCGCGTGTCGCTGCGCGGCACGGCGAACGCGACGAACTCCTGCGCGGCGTCAGGCGCGTATCGAGAGAGGTCGTCCTGGCGATAGACGCGGCGACTCACCTCGGCGCCCACGCTGACGTCGTATTTGTTGCGACGTCCGAAGGATCGCGTGAGCGTGTACGAGCCCGCGAGGACATCGGCGCGGTAGCGGAAGGGGATCGCGTCGTCCTGCTCGGTGGACTTCGCGTCGAAGGCGGCGAGGCGGCCTCCGACGTAACGACGATCGATCTCGTAGCGCCACGCGATCTGCGCGAGGTACGACCACTCGGCGCGGGTGGAGTAGAGGGGCTGGCCGTAGTTGAACGAGCCGAAGGAGCCCTCGGGCTTGCCGCTCTCGCGGTTCCACACGACGTTGCCCTCGGCCTTGAAGAGGATGCGGCTGCCGCCGACGCGCGGGATCGAGTAGCGCGCGCCGAGGGCGTACGTCTCGGGCTGGAAGTACGCCTGCACGAGCGCGGAGTGGTGCGTGCCGAAGAGGTTCTCTTCACTCGGCTGGACGAGCAGATACTCGAGGCGGCCGGAAGCGAAGCGGTAGCCGAGTCCGACGCGCAGGCTCCAGACGTCCTTCGTGACGACGACGAGCCGCACGCGATCGGGCGTGCTGCCGCGTGCCGCGAACACGAGCACGAGCGAGAACTGCGGGATGTTGCGGAGGTTTCGGCCCGTCTCGTCGGCGGCCTCCTGCTTGTACGGTTGCCCCGGCTCGAGGAGGACCTCGCGGCGGACGATGTACTTGCGCGTCGTGGCGTGGAAGATGTTGAGGAAGTTCGGGACCGGATCGCGCTGCTCGATCACGTCGAGCGTGACGATGTCGACCGCCTCGATGGTCTTGCCTTCGGGCGACTCGTCGGCCGTCTTGCCCTGCGCCGCGAGGACCGCCTTGATCGTCTCGCGCTCGTACGGCGAGTACGCGGGCGGCGGCGGTGGTTCGTCGCTCTCCTCGGCCGCCTTCGCGAGGGACGAGGAGAACGACGAAACGAGGAGCGCCGCGAGGGCTAGAGCGAGAGCTTGTCCGCGGGCGGATACGTCGCGACGACGTTCACCTTGTAGCGGACGTACTGGTGCGGGATCGTGGGCCAGTCGGGCTTCGGCATCGCGCGCTTGACGCAGCGGAGGAGCTCCTTCGCTTTCTCGCGCTTGATGCTCGACGACTTGCCGACGAAGAGGTTCGTCTTCTTCGTGCGGAAGTCCATCTCCATCACGAAGCTCACGGTGGTCTGTGACTTTCCGGTGGGCGCGCACGCTGTGTTCTCGCGGATGGCACGGGCGAGGCCGTCCTCGAAGAAGGTAACGTGATCGCACCGCTCCGGTGGGGTCTTCCCGGGCCCCGGGTTCTCACAACGAATCGTGGTGAACGAGGAGAGCGTGACCGGCGGCGGGCCCGCGTCGACCACGAAAACGGGCGCGCTCGCGTCGAGCGGCGTGCCTGCGTCCGCGACGGCAGCGTCGGCCGAAGGGATCGAGTCGGGCCGCGGGCCGCGCCAGAGATACAAAGGAACGGCGACGAGGATCATCCCCGCGACGAGCGCGAAGATGATCTGCATGCGCACCGGCCGCTCGCCCCCGCCGCGACCAAGGTAGCGGTACGGGGACGGCTGCGACGGCGGGCTCGACGACAGCGGGGGCCTGATCATCGTCGGCCGATGCTCTTCACCGGGAGAACACGGGGTTAATCGAGGAGGGTCCGGGCCGGTCGACCCGGCTCGCCCTTGACGATGGTGGCGGTGAGCTCGAGCGAGTCCGGCAGCGTGCCTTGCACCTGCGAGAGGACTTGCTCGACGACGTGGCGGGCCTCTTCGAGCGAGTGACCGACCATCGAGACCACGAACTTGAGCGGCCCGGTGCGACCGGCGACGACGGGCGTGAGGCTCAGCATGAGCATCTCCGTCAGGTCGACGACGCGCTGGGCAGCCTTGCGCAGCGCGAGCATCTCGAGGATCGTCGGCCGCTCGCTCACCTGCCGGTTCGGGCCGCGCAGCTCGTAGCGCGCGACCTGCACGTTCACCTCGGCCCACTCGGCGAAGAGCCCGTCCTCGTCGATGGCCTTCATGAGGTGCTCGCGCACGAGCAGGCCCGTGAGGCCGTCGCGCTTCGCGAGGTACTGCCGCGCGCGCTTGTGCGAGGGCGACTCGGGGCCGAAGCTGACGAGCTTCAAGCGGCACTCGCCGACCTGGACCTCGCCGTTGTGCATGAAGGTGATCTGGCTCTTGCGCTCGAAGCCGAACTCCGCGTAGCTGCCGTTCGTGCTGCCGAGGTCCTCGATCGTCCACGAGCCCGACTGGCAACGGAGCAGCGCGTGCTGGCCGCTCACCGTGGCCTCGGGGATCACGAGGTCCTGATCGGCGCGACGGCCGAGCGTCATGATCGGTTTGTCGAGGGGCAGGATCTGCCCGACGATCTCCGGCGCGTTCGTCGCGTACGTGATGAGGAGCGACTGGGCGCCGGGCGTGAACGCGGCCGTCTGGGCGCGGCCCGGCGGAGGCCCTGGCTCGAGGCGCTCGCGCGGGAGCTGGATCGGGCTCGTCGTGAGCTGCGTCGGGTTGAAGAACCGGAGGTGACGCGCCTGCGGGCGCATCGTCGGATCTTCGTTCATGCCGCGGAAGATCTGCTTGACCTCGTCGGTCGCGAGACCCGCGGGCACGTCGAACATGATCTGCTGGCGCATGGGCCGCGCGCGCGGCTTGTAGCCCGGCTCGGGGACGCGACAGGTCCACATCTCCCAGAGCGTGAGCACCATGGCGTAGACGTCGTCGTCGACGCTGGCGCCGCCGTTGCGCAGGCGCTCGGGCGACATGTAGTTCGGCGTGCCGCCGTCCGGGGGCGCCCCGGGCCTGCGCGCCGAGGCGCGGGCGCGCTCCTGCGCGAAGCCGAAGTCGAGGATGACGGTGCGGCCTTCGCTCACCATCACGTTGCCCGGCTTCAGATCGCCGTGCACGAGCCCCTGCGCGTGGATGGCCGCGAGGCCGCTGCACACCTCCGCCGCGATCTTCCGGAACTCGTCGGCGGTGTAGCCGCCTTGCGCTTTCTTCTTCCGGATGTGCGTGTGGAGGGTTTGTCCGGCGATCTTCTCCATCACGAGGATGGGGCCCCAGAGGCTCGGGGCGAGATCGAAGACCTTGCAAACGTTGGGATGGGCGACCGATCGCGCGAGCAAGAGCTCTTGGCGCAGCGCCTCGTCGTCGCCGGGCATGCGCGATTCCTCGCGCACGACCTTCAGCGCGACCTCTTGCTGCGTCGATCGGTCGAATGCGAGGAAAACCTCGCCCATGCCACCCTTGCCGAGGCTTTGTCGGATTTCGTATCGGTCGTTGATGACCGTTCCGGGAGTGATCGGGGGGGGAGGAGTTCTGTTGGTCACGACGAGAAGAGGGTCAGCCGCCTCGTTGCCCAGTGGGTCGAGACGGTGCTGGTTTCCCACAAGCGTCGTCCATCTCGGGCGAGAGCGCAACGAGTCCTTTTCAAGAACGAAAACCTTCCCGCGCGGACAAGCGTTTTCCGGGGTTTTGGGGTCGGTCCGGGCCCACCACGTGGCCCGGGTGGCCCGTCGCCCCTCTCGCACGTACCCCCCTCCACGCCCCTTTGTGGCCCCCCCGTGGTCGCCGCCCCACGCCCGTGAGGCCACCGAGGGAACGAGCGCTCCGGTCGATGAACCTCTTCTTGACTGCACGCTCGTTCATCGCCTACGCCGCCCCTGCGGTCCCCGGGACGCTCGTCGTGGGGACCGCCGATCTCGAGCAGTGGGCGCGCGCGTGTGGAGAGCGAAGGCTCGCCGGACGCGCGCGCCGGACAACAGGGAAGCCGGTGACATGCCGGCGCGGCCCCCGCCACTGTAGCCGGGGACGAAGGCGGAAGATCCACTGCGCGCAGAGCGCCTCGCTGGAGTGAGCCGGCGAGGCGCGAACGCGCGGGAAGGTCCGCCCGAGGACGATCCGGGAGCCAGGAAACCTGCTGCGTCGAGGCCCGACCGCGGTCTCCGGGGTGGAGCATGCGGCGGGGGGGCCCTCGCATCGTGTCTCTCCGTCTCTGCCCACCTCGGCGCCGCTCCCCGGCGGGATCGCTCGATCCCGCCCACGAGACCCGAGGGCGCGGGTGTGTCGCCCATGCGGAGAGGATCATGAACGACGAATCGAAACGCTTGAAGAGCGCGCGGCTCGCGCTCGCCCTCGCGATCGGCGCGAGCTTGATGATGGTCGCGTGCAGCGACGGATCGGATGGAAGCGGCGGCAACGGCGGCAGCGGCGGTAGCGGCGCCACGGGCGGCAGTGGCGGCAGCGGCGGCAGCGGCGGCGCTGGTGGTGGCGACAGCGCGTGCCTCGATCCTTCGACGTACGCGGATCTTTTCACGGTGAAGGACGCAGGGTTCTGCGTCGTCGGGCTGTACGAATCCGATGCGGTCGTCGGCATGCCCTCGACGTGGGGGAGCCACGGCGGCCCGGTCGCCGTGAGCCCGGCGCCTGCTCCGGGCGCGGTGACGATCGAGCGCCTCACGCCCCCCGACGGCGCGACGGGCAAGCTCACGATCGCGAAGAACGACATCGACGCGAAGATCCCGGCGATGACGTTCCTTGGAGCTCAAGCGATCGATCTGCCCTTCTTCGGATGGACGGCCGTCTCGTACACCGCGGGCGATCTCACGGGCGAGATCGTCCTGATCGACGGCACGACCGTCGCGACGCGCTACCCGGTGAACGGGTTCTACGCGGGCGTCGGCGTGGGCGACGGGACGCTCGGGCGGCTGCTTTACTCGGGGATCTCGGCCGTCGACGACGCGGGCGGGAAGACGAACGCGCTCTACGCGGCCGACGCCTGCGGCACCGATGCGGCCATGCCGCGGCTCGTGCCGGGCGACGACATGTCGTGCGCCGCGCCGCTCGCGGTCGACACGTTCGGCGTCGCGTCCGGACCGATCGCCGCGGATCGCGCGGGCAACGTGTTCGCGATCATGTCGGAGGCGAACGGCGATCAAGAGGCGCGCGGCTACGCGGCGGAGAAGGTCGCGCGGGGCACGGGGGCCACCACCGGCGCGTCGCTCTTCACGCTGCCGGGATACGCAGGCAGCCTCGCGGCGATCTCGCCTGCGACCGATGACGCCGGCGTGCTCGCGTTCCAGCCCGTCGACGGGACGACGTTCGACGCGCTCGACGTCGTCGCGCAGCACTACCGCGTGGAAAACGGAGCCGTCATCGCCGAGGGCACGCCAGGCGTGTTCCTCTCGGCGGCCACGCCTGGCACGTCCCTCCCCTTCTTCACGGACGACCAGGATCGGCTCTGGGTGGTCGGCCAACGAGACATGGACAAGACGGTCTTCGCGGTCGTGGCCCGCGTCCCCTGAACGCCTCCTCCCGGCGCTCGTGGTAGCCCGAGAGACCAGCCGACCCAACCAAGGAGCCGGGGGTCTCTCGGGGCCCGCGCGCCGGGGATGTATCTCCGTGCGGGGCGTGATAATCGACGCATGATGGGGTCCCCCATGGGAGGCGTCATGAACTTCCTCGAGCCCGACACAGATCGCGTCGTCCGCATGAGCATCGACGCCTTCCTGGAGGGAAGGTTGCGTCCCGACGTGGCTGGCGATCGGGTCTTCGAGACGAAGAACAGCCGGTATCGCATGGCGGCAGGCAAGCTCGTCGCCGCGACGTCGTCGCAGCTCGTGGGCTCGGAGCTCGTCGGGTGGCTCGTCGACGAGGAGTCGGACCGGGTGCGCGTCACGCCGCGCTGGGCGCCCGGCGCGCGCGCGGTCTTGCTCGTCAAGCGCCTCGGCCGGCACATCGTGGTCACCTCCACGACGCTCATGATGGAGGTCGACGGCGTGCTCGTGGAGGGCTCGGACACGCGCCCGCTGATGCCGCGCAAGGTGAGCACGCCTGCGATGCTCGCCGTGACTCCGCCTTCGGCGCAGGTGCCCATGATCCCCAAGGCCGCGCCCATGCCGCGCGGGGTCGGGATGGAAATCACCGTGCCCGAGGCCTCCGCGACGGACGCGCCCGCTTCGGTGCCGCGTGCGCCGATCAACCCCTCGACGCCGCCGCCGGGCCCGGGACCCGCGTCGGGGCAGGTGGTTCCTTCAACGCCCACCCCCCCCGGACGAACCTCTCTCGGCTGACCACTTCGCCCCTTCTCGGCGGGGCGAGCAGTCAGCACAATTGACACAAGAGCGCGCCAAAGGCAGACTTTTCCGCGCACGCGAGCGTGCCTTTGGGGGCCGCCGCTCGCCGAGGATCCAAACCCGATGGCCCAGGTTCCGCATATGGGCGCGTCCCGACAAGACCAGCTGGCCGAGGGCGTCGATGACCCGAAGGGGGCCGCGCCGGATCCCCTCATCGGGATGACCATCGGCGGTCGCTTCAAGATCGTCGGCGTCATCGCCCGCGGCGGCATGGGCAAGGTGTACCGGGCCGAGCAAGCGCCGCTCGGACGCATCTGCGCCCTCAAGGTCCTCTCCCCGAAGTACGAGGGCGACCGCGATCCGGAGTTCCACAAGCGCTTCTTCCTCGAAGCGTCGATCGCCGCGAAGCTCACGCACCCGAACACCGTCACCGTGTTCGACTACGGGCAGAGCGACGACATCTATTACATCGCGATGGAGTTCGTCGACGGCAAGACGCTCCACCGCGTGCTGCGCGAGGAAGGCCCGTTCCCCGAGGGCCGCGCGTGCCACATCGCCCGCCAAATCTGCCGCTCGCTGCGCGAGGCGCACCAGATCGGCGTCGTGCACCGTGACCTCAAGCCGGGCAACGTTCTCCTGGCGCAACACGGCGACGAACGGGACAACGTCAAGGTCCTCGACTTCGGCCTCGTCAAGGACGTCACGGGCGAGGCGGAGGACCTCACGCAGCAAGGCCTGTTCATGGGCTCGCCGAAGTACATGGCGCCCGAGCAGATCGTGGGCGCGGAGGTCTCGGCGCGCACGGACATCTACTCGCTCGGCGTGATGCTCTACGAGATGCTCTGCGGCAAGGTGCCCTTCGACAAGGGCCCCGGCGTCGGCACGCTGATGGCGCACGTGAACGACCCGCCGCCGCCGATGGTCCACTACAACCCGAACCTCGCGATCACCGAGGAGATGGAGGCGATCGTCCTCCGCTGTCTCGAGAAGGATCCGCAGCGCCGCTTCGGGTCCATGGACGAGCTCCTCAGCGCGCTGAAGCGTTGCGGCGGCGGCGCCGAGGAGATGATGACGGGGCCGTACCAGTCCTTCGCGCACTCGGGCGCGTTCGGGCGCGCGCGGAGCATGGACAGCCTCCCGCCCGGCGACACGGGCCTCTCGGGACCTCTGCGGCGGCCCTCGGGTCCGCCCGGCGACAGCGGCCCCTCGACGTCGCTCTCGCTCTCCGGCGCGCGCCCCGCGGCACTCGGCTTCAGCAGCCCGAACACGCTCGCCGATCCGCTCACGGCCTCGCAGCCGATGGCCGTGCCCGACCCCGACGCGCTCAACGGTCAGAGCGGCAAGCGGCGCTTCATGCTGATCACGGGCGTGCTCGTGCTCGGCTTCGTGGGCATCATCATCACGCTCACGCAGACGCGCGGCTCCGGCGAGACGACGGCGACGAGCGCCTCGCCCGCGACGACGCCGCCGCCCGCGGCCACGCAGGCGCCGCAGACGCCCGCGCGTCCGGGCGATCGCGTGGTGCACATCGAGAGTGATCCTTCCGGCGCGAGCGTCATGGAGGGGAACGAGACGCTCTGCGGGGGCACGCCCTGCGACGTGACGTTCCGCGGCGCCGCGGCCGCGGCCGACGTCGTGCACAGCCTCACGCTGTCGAAGAAGGGCTACCAGTCGAAGACCATCAAGGTCACGGTCGTCGAGGAGAAGGTGAAGGTCACGCTCGACGCCGCCGCGGGCACCGTGCGCACCGCGCCCGCCACGACGAAGGCCGGCGGGAACAAGGATCCGAACTACAAGCCGGATCCTTACAAAGGCAATCCTTACTGACGCGCGCCGCCCGCCGAAATGGCGGTGAGGCGTGGTGCGGGCTCGTGTAGAGTGCGGTTTGCCCCCGAGGAACCGCCATGTCGTCCGAGCCTTCATCCGCCCACCGTGACGCGCCCTCTTCCCCCACGGAACCACGACGCTCGCGTCGCACACGCACGCTCGTCGCGCTCGCCCTCGCCTTCGCCACCGCGCTCGCCGCGGGCCCCGCGATGGCCGACGCGCGCACCGAGGCGCGGCGGCACTTCCGCGCGGGCATGGAGCTCATCAGCAAGGGCAACTATCCCGAGGGCATCAAGGAGCTCGAGCGCGCGCAGGAAATCCTCCCGCACCCGAACGTCCTCTTCAACATCGCGCGCGCGCACGCCGAGGCCGGCAACCTCGAGAAGGCCATCAACGCGTACAAGCAGTACGTCGCGTCCGATCCGCCCGATCGCGCCGAGGCCTCGCAGGTCCTGAAGCAGCTCGAAGAGAAGCTCGCGCTCCAGCGCGCCGAGCAGGCCAAGCCCACCGAGCCGCCGAAGCCGAACGAGGGCGACGCCAAACCCGGCGACGCAAAACCCGGCGATACGACGCCCGGCGACACCAAACCCGGCGACGCGAAGCCCGGCGATGCCAAACCCGGCGACGCGAAGCCCGGCGATACGACGCCCGGCGACGCAAAACCCGGCGACGCAAAACCCGGCGACACCAAGACCGGCGACGCGCAGGCGCAGGCCGACGTCAACAAGATCGTCGGCAAGGCGCGCGACGAGGACGTCTACCGCGAGACGGTCATCACGGCCTCGCGCGGCGCCCAGAGCCCGCTCGATTCGCCGAACTCCACGACGATCATCACGCGGCAGGACATCCGCCTCTCGGGCATCACGCGCATCCCCGAGCTCCTGCGCCGCGTGCCCGGCATGGACGTCGCGCAGATCACAGGCGGTGACACGAGCGTCTCGATGCGCGGCTTCAACAGCCGGCTCGCGAACAAGCTGCTCGTGCTCATCAATGGGCAGCGGCCCGCGTACCTCGACATCCTCGGCGCGACGTTCTGGGAGACGCTCTCGATCGACGTCGACCAGATCGAGCGCATCGAGGTCGTGCGTGGCCCGGGCTCCGCGCTCTACGGCGCGAACGCGTTCGCGGGCGTCGTCAACATCATCACGATCGCGCCGGGCGACGGCCGCACGGGCTTCCGCGTGGGCTACGGCGACACCGGCCAGGGCTACGGATCCGCGTGGGCCACGGGGCGCGACGGCGACCTCGGCTACCGCGCCTCGGTCGGCTACACGCGCTACCCGCGGTGGACGCGCGAGGTGCAGGACGGCCGCACGGACATCCAGGTCTTCGATCCGAACCAGAACCTCGGCGCGGAGAACCTGCGCGTCGACATCCGCCTCGCGCAGCGCTTCAAGAACAACCGCGAGCTGCAGGTCGGCGGCGGCTTCGCGCGCAGCGACATCGACGTCTACGGCATCGGCCCGTTCAACGACTACCGCGCCCGCTTCGACAACGCCGACATCACGGCGCTCTTCAAGACCGAGAACTTTTCCGCGCGCGTCTTTTACGCGCGGGTCACGGCGCAGACCTCGTCGAACCACGACTACTACGGCCACACGCTCTTCCCGAGCCAGGCGAACCAGAACGTCGTCGACGCCGAGCTCAACTTCTTCAAGGACGTCACGTGGCCGAAGTCCGTCGAGCACAGCCTCCGCGGCGGCGCGGCGTATCGCCTCAAGTCGATCACCTGGACGTACCTTCAGGACGAGACGCCGATCGAGAACTGGGGCTCGCTCTTCCTCCAGGACACGCTGCGCTTCGGCAAGTCCGTGCAGCTCGTCGTCTCGGGCCGCGCCGACTACGTGCCCTACCTCGAGACCGTGAAGGTCTCGCCGCGCGGCTCGCTCATCATCAAGCCGACCGACCTCCAGTCGATCCGCGTGAGCGGCTCGACCGCCTTCCGCAACACGACCTTCCTCGAGTCGTACCTCGACCTGCCGATCCAGCTCCAGCTCCCGGGCGCCGAGCTGATCTCGGCGACGAAGCGGTACGAGGACCAGTCCTTCCGCCTCCGGCCCGAGAGCATCATCACGGCCGAGGCGAGCTACCTGAACCAGATGAGCGATCGCTTCGAGTTCGAGGCGACCGCCTATTACAACCGCGTCACGGACCTGATCGCGCTCGCCGGCGAGCGGCCGCTCACGCTGGCGAACCGCGCCGACGGGCTCGGCGGGCTCAACCCGGAGACGGGCCGTTACACGGTCGGCTTCGGCGGGTGGCTCAACCGCTGCGACATCCAGAACGTGTTCGGCGGCGAGATCGGCACGCGCGTCTATCCGATCGAGGGCCTCGACCTCTTCGCGAACTACGCGCTGAACGCCTCGTCGCAGGAGCTACCGGACGGCTGCACGGCGCCGACCGACCAGCGCACGAGCCGGCACAAGATCAACGCCGGCGTTCAGCTCCGCACGAAGCCCGGCATCGACGGCGAGATCACCTTCCACTACCAGTCGGCGCAGACCTGGGCCGAGCAGGTCGCCACGCTCTCGGGCATCCAGGTGCAGACCTTCGACGTCCCCGGCTACGCCCTGCTGAACGGGCGCATCGGGTGGCGCTTCCCGATCGCCAGCACGACCGGCGAAGTCTCGCTCGTCGTCTACAACGCGCTCGCGGGCCTCGCCGACGAAGCGCCGCAGATGCACCCCTTCGGCAACCGCGTCGGTCGCCGCATCATGGGCTTCTTCCAGCACACGCTGTAGAGTCGCCGCGTGGACATCCAGTTCGTCGGCGCGGCGCAGACCGTCACCGGCTCGATGCACGTCGTCCGCACCGAGCACGCCACCGTGCTGCTCGACTGCGGCCTGTTCCAGGGACGACGGCGCGAGTCCTTCGAGTACAACCGACGCCTCCGCGTGCCCGCGCGCGAGGTCTCGGCCGTGGTGCTCTCCCACGCGCACATCGATCACTCGGGCGCGCTGCCGATGCTCGCGAAGAACGGCTTCGACGGGCTCGTGTACGCGACGCCGGCAACGCGTGATCTCGCCGCGCTCATGCTCCGCGACGCGGCGGCGATCCAGCAGGCCGACGCGCGCTACCTGAACAAGCAATCCGTGCGGGAGGGCCGCGAGGACGAGCTCGTCGAACCCATCTACGGCGAAGAGGACGTGCTCGACGCGATCTCGCGGTTCGTCTCCGTCCCCTACCACCGCTCGATCCCCATCGCCGACGGCGTGCGCCTGACCTTCTTCGACGCGGGGCACGTGCTCGGCAGCGCGATCACGGTGCTCGACCTCGAGGAGCGCGGGAAGAAGCGGCGCCTCGTCTTCACCGGGGATCTCGGCCGCGCCGGGCGCCCGATCCTGCGGGATCCCGAGGTCCCCGACGGCGCCGACGTCCTCATCACCGAGAGCACCTACGGCGATCGCCTGCACGACGGCGTCGACAAGATGGAGGACGATCTCGCGCGCGTCGTCACGCGGACCGTCGCGCGCGGCGGCAAGGTCCTCATCCCCTCGTTCGCGCTCGAACGCGCGCAGGAGGTGATCTTCGCGCTGAAGAAGCTCCGCAAGGCCGGGCAGATCCCGCGCGTCCCGGTCTACGTCGACTCGCCGCTGACGGTCCGCATCACGGACGTCTTCAAGCTCCACCCCGAGTGTTACGACGCCGAGGCGCGCGAGCTGCTCCGCGGCACGGACACGCCGTTCGACTTCGAGGACCTCGAGTACGTCGAGGACAAGGAGCGCAGCAAGGAGCTCGGCGGCGAAGGCAGCGCGATCGTCATCTCGGCGAGCGGCATGTGCGAGGCCGGCCGGATCCTCCATCACCTGAAGAACGGCGTGGAGGATCCGCGCAACACCGTGCTGATCGTGGGCTACCAGGCGCAACACACGCTCGGCCGGAGGCTCGTCGAGCAGCGCGCGCGGGTCCGGATCTTCGGCGTCGAGCGCGAGCGCCGCGCGGACGTCGTGGTCCTGAACGGTTTTTCCGCGCACGCCGATCAGCGGGATCTCGTGGCCTACGCGGACGCTTGTCGCGCGCGGGGAACGACCGGGACAATCGCGCTCGTGCACGGCGACCCCCAGCCGCAGCGCGTCCTCGCCGACAAGATGCGCGACCGAGGGCACGGCTCGATCGTCATCCCGGCGCCAAACGACAAACTCGAAATCGTTTGACGATCAACCGTTCACGGCGCGAACGATCGCCGCCGTGAGCGGCGCGTCCTCGCCGTCGAGCAGCGTGCGCACGTCGAAGAGGATGCGGCCCTCCTGCACGCGCGGCAGGACCGGCGGATCCCCTGTGCGCAGGCGCTCCGCGATCGCCGCGAGCGCACCGCCCGTCGCTTCGAGCGCCACGCCGAACGAAGGCACCGGCTCCTCCGCGCACGCCCCTCCCCCCACGGCGCCGCCGAGCTCCACGACGGACGACGTCACGCCGAGGCGCACGAGCTCACCCTGGATCCACTCGGCCCGCGCGCGCACGGCGGGGAGCGGCGCGCGCAGCGCGGCCAGCGTCGGGATCGCGTCGAGGTCGTCTTCGAGGTACGCGGCGAGCGTCGCTTCGAGCGCGACCAGCGGGAGCCGACCGAGCCTGAGCGCGCGCGCCAGCGGATCTTTCCGGCACGCCGCCACGAGATCGGCGCGCCCCACGATGGCCCCGCCCTGCGGCCCGCCGAGCACCTTGTCGGTGCTGAAACAAACCACGTCGGATCCCGCCTCGACCGAGCTCCGCACGCTCGGCTCTCCCGAGAGCCCGAGCGGCCCGAGATCCACGATCGCGCCGCCGCCGAGATCCTCCAGCAAGAGCACCTTCCGCTCGCGCGCGAGCGCCGCGAGCGCCCGATGCTCCGGCCGCTCGACGAAGCCCACCTGCCGGAAATTGCCCTGATGCACGCGCAGGATCGCCGCGGCATCCGGCGCCGCGTCGAGCGCGCGCGCGTAGTCCGCGATCCGCGTCTTGTTCGTCGTACCGACCTCGACGAGCCGCGCGCCCGATCGCGCCATCACCTCGGGCACCCGGAAACCTCCGCCGATCTCCACGAGCTCGCCCCGCGACACCACCACGGGCCGGCCTGCCGCGAGCGCGCCGAGCATCAGCAGCACCGCCGCGGCGTTGTTGTTCACGACGAGCGCTGCCTCCGCGCCCGAGAGCTCGCAAAGCGCATCCTCGGCGAACGCGCCGCGACGCCCGCGCCTCCCCGTCGCGAGATCGATCTCGATCGACGTGTACCCGGACGCCGAGCTCGCGAGCGCCTCGGCCACGCGCGCGCCGAGCGGGGCGCGCCCGAGGTTCGTGTGCAGCACGACGCCCGTCGCGTTGATCACCCGCCGCGCGCGTGTCCCGAGCGTTCGCTCGGCATGCGCCGCGACGCGCAGCGCCACCTCCTCCGCGGAGGGACACGGCGCGCCGCCGCGCACGGCTTCACGTGCTTCGTCGAGCGAACGCCGCACGAGGCGCGTCAACGCGGGGACGCCGAGCCTCTGCTTGGCCTGTGTGAGGGACGGATTCGCGAGGACACGGTCCACCCGTGGGATGCCACGCAGATCCACGCCCCCTGCCCCTCGCGTTTCCTCCTCGCCCATCGGCTGCTACATCTAGCTGCTCTCCACTCCTTCTCCCGTACTTTTTGCGCACACACACTTACGCGGCCTCGCGAGAAACCGCGCCGGCGAGGCCGATGAGGAGACGATGCGAACGTACCGCCCCTCGTGGCGCGGCGGCTTGCTCGCCGCCCTGGCCCTCGCGAGCGCCCTCGCGCCCCAATCCGCGTCCGCCACGTGGCCTCCGTCGCCCCAAGCGGACATGGCCGATCCCGCGAACTGGCCGAACGATCCGGGCTACGCATTCGCGGACGATCGCGACGGCCAGTGGAACTACTACTCGTTCCTGCCGCCGGCCGCGCCGGGCGTCGTCCGCCGCGCGGACGAGGTCGCCTCCGGCATGAGCATCGACCGCGCGTGGCGCGTCTCCATCGGCGATCCGCGCGTCGTCATCGCCGTGACCGACAGCGGCATCTTCTGGGAGAAGCCCGATCTCGTCGACAAAGCGTACCTGAACCGCCGCGAGCTCCTCACGCACAAGCCCTTCCAGACGGGCGGTAGCCCCTGCGGCGGCGACGGCGAGCTCGCCGGCTTCGACTGCAACGGCGACGGCGTCTTCTCGGTCTCGGACTACGCGACCTCGATGCCGCTGCCGGCCTCCGATCGCAACGCGAACGGCGTGCTCGACGCCGGCGATCTGATCCTCGCCTTCTCCGATGGCATCGATGACGACGGCAACGGCTACATCGACGACATCTCGGGCTGGGACTTCATGAAGAACGACAACGACCCGTACGACGACACGCGGTACGGGCACGGCACGGGCGAGGCCGAAGACTCGTCGTCCCAGGCCGATAACGGCATCGGGCTCGCGGGCGCTTGCCCGCGGTGCATGTTCCTCCCGCTCCGCGTCGGCGACAGCTTCATCGGTGACGTGCAGGCGTTCGGCGAGGCCGTCGTGTACGCGACCGACAGCGGCGCGAAGGTCGTGCAGTGCGCGCTCGGCACGCTGAACATGACGCGCTTCGCGCAGGCCGCGCTCGACTACGCGTACGAGAACAAGGTCCTCGTCGTGACCTCGATGGCCGACGAGAACTCGCGCCACCACAACATGCCGGCCGCGAGCAACCACACGCTGCCCGTGCACGCGATCCAGTACGACGGCGCGAGCGCCCGCACCTCACGCAGCTTCGTCGACTTCCACCCCTGCTCGAACTACGGCGGCCAGAACCTGCTCTCCGCCTCGGGCACCTCGTGCTCCAGCGAGGCCACGGGCCAGCTCAGCGGCATCGCGGGCCTGCTCTACGCGGCGTCGCTCCAGTACAACACCGTGCCCGAGCTCTCGCCGGGCGAAGCGCAGTCGATCTTCTTCCACACGGCCGACGACATCGACATCCCCGCGTCGCGCGAGCCCGACTCGATCTACCGCTTCTCGCAGCCCGGCTTCGATCAGCGCTTCGGCTACGGCCGCGTCAACGCGAGCCGCGCGCTCGAAGCCATCCGCGACGGCCGCATCCCGCCCTCGGTCGACATCGTCTCGCCGCGCTGGTTCGAGGTCCTCTACACGGATCGCGTCGACGGCCCGATCCAGATCCGCGGCACCATCTCCGCGCCGCGGGCGAACGCCTACGACTACGTCGTCGAGTGGGCGAGCGGCGTGCAGCCGCTCGACGAGGATTTTGAAAACCACGTCCTCGATCGGCGCGTGAACCTCGATCCCACCTTCATCGCCGGCACGGCCGAGCCCCTCGCGCTCCTCGACGTCCGCAACGTCACGGTCAGCCACGCGCGCGACGTCGACAGCCCGTTCGGGGAAAACGATCACACGATCACCGTGCGCGTCCGCGCCGTCGCGCACTACGGCGGCGCCGTCGGCGACGTGGCCGGCGAGATGCGCCGCACCTACTACGTGCACAGCGATCCCGACCTCGCGCGCGGTTTTCCCGTCTGGCTCGGCGACAGCCTCGAAGCGAGCCCCAAGATGGCCGATCTCGACGGCGACGGCGTGCGTGAGCTCGTGGTCCCCACGGGTGGCGGCGCGATCCACGTCCTCAACCTCACGAAGGCCGGCCCCGTCCCCTTCCCCGGCTTCCCCTTCTCGACGACCACCATCGACGGCCTCACCGCCCCGCCCGACAGCGACACACCGAGCCACATCACCGCGCCCGCGTACGCCTCCGGCAAGGTCGACCCGGGCCTCGCGCGCGAGGGCTTCATGAACGCGCCCGCCATCGCCGACCTCGACGGCGACGGCATCGTCGAGATCGTCGCCTCCACGTTCGCCGGCACGATCTACGTCCTCGAACCCGACGGCTCCGTGCGCAAAGGGTTCCCGCGCCGCTTGCCGCGCATCCCCTCGTGCCCGCGTGGCAAGGACCTCCCTCCGCAAGCGGGCCCTTGCATGGACGAGGACCAGCGCATCACGCGCGGCGCCTTCGCCTCGCCCGTGCTCGTCGATCTCGATCTCGACGGCCGCCTCGACATCGTGCAGGCCGCGTTCGACGGCAAGGTCCACGTCTTCGACGCGGACGGCGCACCCCTGCCCGGCTTCCCCGTCGAGATCCGCATCGACCCCGAGCACAACCCCAAGGCGAAGAGCCGCATCCTCACGACGCCCGCGGTCGCCGACTTCAACGGCGACGGCGTGATGGACCTCGTCCTCGGCTCGAACGAGCGGCTCGGCACGAGCGGCCAGTTCGGCGCGATCACCGTCGTCGATGGCCGCGGCACCCTCGCCCCCGAGGGCCCCATCGTCGCCGGCTGGCCCGTCACGCTCAGCTCCTTCGAGCTCTTCCCGCTCGTCGCCGAGGGCATCCCGAACGCCCCGGCGCTCGCGCGCTTCGGCGGCAAGCTCGCCGCCGTCGCGCACGGCAACGTGAGCCTACCGTTCGTCGTGCCCGCCGAACCCGGCGGCCAGAGCTCGCTCGGCGCGCCGCCCGCGAACGCCCTGCCCGTGCGCCCCGACCCCGCGGATCCCACGAAGACGATCCGCGGCCTCGATCCCTCCAGCATCTTCGGCCCGCTCACGCGCGCCTCCCAGCCGAACACGATGCTCCCGCTCTTTTCGAGCCCCTCCGTCGGCGACCTCGATCAGGACGGCGTCCCCGACATCGTCGCCTCCGGCGGCTCCCTCTCGCTCGCGCAGTCGCTCCAGGGCGGCGGCGCGGGCGCGGGCGAGCACCTGCTCGCGGTCTGGAGCGGCAAGACCGGCGCGATGCTCCCCGGCTCGCCCTTCCTGCTCGAAGACTTCACGTTCTTCAACAACCACGCGATCGCCGACCTCGACGGCGACGACTACCCCGAGGTCATCACCGGATCGGGCGGCTACTTCCTCCACGCCTACGACGGCTGCGGCCGCGAGCCCGCGGGTTTCCCCAAGTTCACGGGCCAGTGGATCGCCTCCACGGCCGCCGTCGGCGACCTCGACGGCGACGGCACGCTCGAGGTCGCGGCCGGCACGCGCAGCGGCTTCTTGCACGTCTGGCACACGCGCGGCCGCACCGACGGCGTCATCGCCTGGGAGAGCTACCACCACGACAACCGCAACACGGGCAGCCTCGACACCAAGCTCGATCAGGGCACGCCCTTCAAGGCGAAAACCCCGCTCACGCTCGAGGCCTGCGAGGCGGCCCGCCTCCCCCGGCCCCTCGAAGCGGCCGGCGGCTGCGATTGCCGGGCTGCCGGCCAGGGCCGCGAAGGCGGGCGCGCAGCGGCTCTCCTCGCCGTGGGCCTCGCGCTCGTGCTGGCGAGGCGGCGACCTGCGCGCACCTAAGCTACCCTTCCGGCCGTGTCGCCTCCCGTTCGCATCTACCTCTCCCCCGGCATGTTCGGGTTCGCCCGGCTCGCCTCGTTCGAGTACTTCGAGCACCTCGTCGTCGCGCTCGAAGAGCGCTTCCGCCAGCGCGGCCGCGTCGCGAAGGTCCTCGTCTGCGACGTCCACCCGACGGCCAGCGTCTGCCGCCGCGCGGCCAAGCTCGCGCACATGGTCGCCGCCACGGCCGGCGATGACGACGGCCCCATCCACGTGATCGGCCACTCGACGGGCGGCCTCGACGCGCGCCTCGTCGCCTCGCCGACCGCGCGCCTGCCCGGCGTCGCGCGCAAGGAGCTCGCGTGGCTCCCGCGGCTCTCGTCGATCACGACGATGAACACGCCGCATTACGGCACGCCCCTCGCGGCCTTCTTCGCGACCGTCAGCGGCCAGCGCATGCTCTACGCGATCTCCGCGCTCACGGTGACCGCGCTGAAGCTCGGCGCGCCTCCGCTCGCCGCGACGTCCGCGCTCGTCGCCGCGTTCGGCCGCCTCTCGATCGGCAACTTCGAGCTCGAGATCATCAACCGCGCCGTCGACGCCGTGGCCAAGGTCTTGGACGAAGCGTCGAGCCGCGAGCTGCGCACCTGGCTCGATCTCCTCCGCGGCGATCAGGGCGCGATCGTGCAGCTCATGCCCGAGGCGATGGACCTCTTCCAGGCCGGCGTCGAGGATCGCCCCGGCGTGCGTTACCAGTGTGTCGCGACGTATGCGCCCTCGAACGCGGTGCGCGACTGGATCGCGGCGCTCCGCTCGCCGTGGAGCGCGATGAGCGCGACGATCTTCACGGCGCTCTACAACCTCACGAGCCGCCTCGACGAGCGGTACCCGTGCGCGGCGGCGGACGGGTCGGCGCAAGCGAAGCTCAAGGCGATGCTCGGCGAGGCCCTGCCCGCGACGGCAAACGACGGCGTCGTGCCGTTGACCTCGCAGATCTGGGGCGACCTCGTCTGGGTGGGCAAAGCGGACCACCTCGACATCGTCGGCCACTTCCCGGGCGCCGGCGGCCACACCGACTGGCTCGCGAGTGGCGCGCGCTTCCAGCGCGTGCGATTCGACGTCGTGATGGATCGGATCGTGTCCGGAATGATCGTGGGCGAGGAGCTGCGCGACGCGCGCACGCCCGCGTCCGAGCGCGCGCCGAAGAGCGCACCGCCGAGCGTGCGCGGGGTGTCGTGACGGAGAAGCGGCGCTCGCTCGAGCTCTTGCACGAAGCGCTCGTCGAGTGCCGCCGCTGCGATCGTCTGGTCGCGTGGCGCGAAGAGGTCGCGCGGGTGAAACGCCGCGCCTACCGGGACGAGACGTACTGGGGCCGCCCGATCCCCGGCTTCGGCGACCCCAACGCCAAGCTGATCCTCATGGGCCTCGCGCCGGCCGCGCACGGCGGCAACCGCACAGGCCGGATGTTCACGGGGGATCGCTCGGGCGACTTCCTCTACGCCGCGCTTCACCGAGCGGGCGTCGCATCTCAGCCGACGAGCGTCCGCCGCGGCGACGGCCTCGAGCTCACGGGCGCCTTCATCGTGGCCCCGTGCCGTTGCGCGCCGCCCGAGAACAAGCCCACGCCGGAGGAGCTCGCGAACTGCCGCCCGTGGCTCGAAGCCGAGCTCGCGCTGCTCGACCGGGCGAGCACGTACCTCGCGCTCGGAAAGACCGGCTACGACGCCGTCCTGACGCTCGCGAGGAAGCACGGGGACATCTCGACCGTGCCTGCATTCGCCCACGGTGCGCGCGGAGAGATCCCGGACCCGCGCGGCACGGGGGGTCGGGCGTGGCTGTTCGGGAGCTACCACGTGAGCCAGCAGAACACCCAGACGGGGCGGCTCACGGCAGCGATGTTCGACGAGGTCTTGGCCGCAGCGCTGAAGCGAGCGCGCCTCTAAAGCCCCTGTCATGGCAAGGCGCCGCGCCGGGGCGCTGCCCCGGGCCCCGCGGGGGCTGTTCGCCCCTCGACCCGAACCAGGGCCAGCCCTGGACCTTTGGTGGAAGAACTGCGCGATGCGCAGTTCTTCCAACGGGCCGGTGGCAAGACCATGAAGGTGCGTTCCACGCTGGCGGCGGGCCCGTTGCATCGTCAGCGCCGCGGTCTTGGTAGGCAGGGTCGTCGTTGGTCTTGACCTGGCCTGTTCGATGAACTGCGCGGAGCGCAGTTCATCGACCCTCAGTCCAGCGCGGGCGCTGGTCCGGGTCCCGGGGCGGATAGCCCCGGGTGGGGCCTGGGGCAACGCCCCAGCGCAGCGCCTCCCCAGATGAGACCGCTAGTTCTTCGGCGTGAGGATCTGCGAAAGCTCCCCCGACGACTGCATCTCGAGCAGGATGTCGCTGCCGCCGACGAACTTCCCGTCGATGTAGACCTGCGGGATCGTCGGCCAGTTCGAGAACTCCTTGATTCCCTGGCGGATGTCCGGGTCCTTCAGGACGTTCACGTCCAGGAACTCGGCCCCAGCCGACTTGAGGATCTGCACGGCGCGCTGAGAAAACCCGCACTGCGGGAAGCTCTTCGTCCCCTTCATGAAGAGGACCACGCGGTTCTGATCGATGATCTCCTGGATCCGTTGACGCACGTCGCTCATGGCGGGAACAACGTAGCGTAAGGGGAGGAGCGGGGCGAGGAGGCGGGAGCAGGGCCGTCGCGCCGGGGCGCTGCCCCGGACCCCGCGGGGGCTGTTCGCCCCTCGACCCGAACCAGGGCCAGCCCTGGACCTTTGTTGGAAGAACTGCGCGATGCGCAGTTCTTCCACAGGCGGGATCTGGCTTTGGGGCCTCCCCAAAGACCCCTCCGACCGGAGGGACCTGGCTTTGGGGCCTCCCCATGACCGCTCCCGCCTGCTCGGACCTGGCTTTGGGGCCTCGCCGCTCCATTTTGGAGCATTTTTTCACGGGAGCGGAAGCGGAAGCAGCGGGACGAGCCGCCGAACAAGCCGATGGATCCGAGGGATGCCCGTGCTACGCGTGCGACGCGCGGACATCTGCGGCTCATCGAAAGCTCGTGAGACGCCAAGGAGACACCATGACAGTCAAGCGTATGGACAACGTCGGCATCGTGGTGGAAGACATCGATGCCGCCATTGCATTCTTCACCGAGCTCGGCCTTACCCTCGAAGGCCGCATGCCCATCGAAGGAGAATGGGCCGGCCGCGTCACCGGCGTGCGCGGCCAGCGCGTCGAGATCGCCATGATGCGCACCCCCGACGGCCACAGCCGCCTCGAGCTCTCGCGCTTCGACGCCCCCGCCATCGCGTCCGATCACCGCACAGCCCCCGTGAACTCGCTCGGATACCTGCGCGTCATGTTCAGCGTCGAGGACATCGACGACACCCTCGCCCGGCTCAGCAAGCTCGGTGCGACGGTGGTCGATGAAGTCGTCAATTACAAAGACATCTACCGGCTCTGCTACATCCGGGGTCCCGAAGGAATTCTCATCGGGCTCGCCCAACAGCTCGGGCAGCAGACCTCCCGAGAGAATCCCATAGAACGTGAGCGTTGAGAAACTCCGGTGTTGGCGTCCAACAACCGGTCCGCTGCGCGGCTCGCCGCTGAACCGACGGAACGTGGGTGGAGGTGAAGATGTCGTGTCCCCTCATGCTGAAGATGGACGATGGTCCGTTGGACGCGATCCTTGACGCATTGCAAGGCGCGGGGATTCGCGTGGAGCGCCCACCGCAGTGGCAGAGCGACGCACGCGAAGCAGAGCTCATCTGCCGTCGTGGCAGGGCCAGCTTTGCACTCTCGATGCGCAGAGGGCAGGGCCAGCATCCCTTGTCGGTTACATTCACTGCGGACCTGTCCAAGTGGCGTTGGTGGAACTTCCCGGTGATGTGGCTTCTTGGGCTCCCATTCACTGGGCAAGAGATCCGGCTCCAGACGGACGCGTATCGAGTGCTTCGCGGCTTGGGAGCAGCACGCATCGGTGGCGGTGATGTGCTTTTTTTGGAGGACGAACACGCCGCCGAACATAAGCCAGCGGACGGCGCTCCCCGCCGCCGCTGATGCTGAAATCGAGGCACTTCGGAATCCCCTTCTTCCAGTGCCAATGCTCACGCCCGCGTGACGGCAGCCCGCCTCCGCTCCCGCTCCCGCCCCCGCCCCCGCTTCCGCTTTCGCTCCCGCCCCCGCTCCCGCTTCCGCGTCCGTGTCCGCTCCCGTTCACGCGTCCGTGTCCGCTCCCGTTCACGCTCCCCCCTGAATCTCCCCTTCCTGTGGTCCTGGCACGCGCCTCGCAAGGCGCGCCGGCCCTCGTCTGGAACCTTTTCACCAATGTCGACACATCGACACGGAGCGGCTTGATGCGAACGATTGCTTGCGCGTGGATTCCCTGTTTCCTCCTTCTAACGACGGCCTGCTCCTCGCAGCCGAACCCGAGTGACGGCGCCGGCGGCGAAGGAGGCTCCGGTGGCAGCAGCATCAGCGCCGGTGGGAGTGGTGGGAGTGCGGGGGATGGCGGAAGCGGGGCGGGTAGCGGCGGTGCCGGAGGCAGCGGCGGCGTCGGAGGCAGCGGCGGCGAAGGAGGCAGCGGCGGCGCTGCGTGCTCCATCGCGACGACGGCGGTCCCGGGCGCGTCGGGCTTCCTTCGTTTGCCCCAGATGGTCCTCGGTGCCGATGGCTCCGGCGCGCTCGTTTACGTGGCCACCATGAGCGGAGGAGGAAAGAACGGGACGCATTGGGCCAAGCTCGGTCCCAAGGCCGCTCCCTCCGGTGCCTCGGTGCACATCGACGGTTTCGCCCGAGAGCTGGATGTCGCGGCGGCTCCGGGCGGCGGGGTCGTGCTCGCCACCTCGTCGTTTTATGGCGATACCACGCTCCGCTGGATCGACGACAGCGGCGCGACGACGCGCACCGAGTCGATCCCGAACAGTGCGAATCGAAAGCGTCCCGCCGTCGCCGTGGCGAACGGCATCACGTATCTCGCCTGGGTCATCGACGCCTTCACCGCCGGCGCGGAGAGCGACGCGCTCTGGATTGCCGGCTACGACGACAGCAAAATGGTGTTTGGACCGACGCAGGTCACGGTCGACGCGAAGGATTTCGACGTTCATCTCGTCACGGTGGGCACGGACGTCTACCTCGTCACCGCAGGAACGCTCCTCGCCTGGTCGAAGCTCGACGCCACCGGCAACCTCGGGCCGAGCGTGGTCGCACAGAGCGGTGAAGGAAAGGACACCTCGACCGTCGCCGTCTCTCAAGGCCACCTGGCATTCGGCTGGACGAACGTCAAATCGCTCAGCCCCCTGACCAGGAACGTCGAGCTACGCGTGGCGGGGCTCGCCGACGGCGCGGATCTGGGCAAGCTCTCCATTGATGTCGAGAATGAACAGGGGCCCGAGCTCGTCGGCACGGAGGCGGGGTTTTCGCTGGCATTCACGAGCGAGGACCCCGCGGCAGGAGCCCTCCAGTACTTCGAGCTTTCGCCCACGCTCACCGTGAGTCGCAAGCTGAAGGTTGCCTCTTCCGCCCTCGGGCTCGGCAACGGCACGGGAAGCACGGTCGGGCTGGCCATCGGCGAGGCTGGCATTTTCCTGGCTCACGGCGACCCCAACGGCGCCTTGTTCACGAGCGCCATCGCGTGCAGCCCGTAAACCCTCCGGCTCGAATCCTCGAAGCCTGACAACGCGCGCCATGGCGGCCGCCCGTCTGCGCCTCGAGCGCGCCCCCGGGAAGCCCAGCGCCGGCCCCTTCGAAGCGACGTTCAGGCGCTCGTTGAAAGGTTCCGTCGCGCCGGGCACGCGGTGCCTCGACGTTCGGCTCAGGGCGTGTTGGCGCCGGTGAACTGAAACGGCTTGCCGGCCGTCGCGAAGCTCCCGCCGAACTCGAATGGGTCGTTGCCGCTCTCTCCCATCTTGCAGGGCGCAGAGGACTGGCAGGCCGCGGGGACGCTCGCGTTCATGTCCGTATTCGTCCAGAAGATCACGTTGCCGAAGCGGTAGTTCGCGAGCTGCTTGCCGGCGTAATCGGCGATGCTCACGATGTAGCTCTCGGTGCCGTGGTTGTCGTTGTCCTCCGACCAGATCGGATCGATGAGCCGCGAGTCGGTCAACGTGCGCACGACCGTCCCGCCGGTGTCGGTGAGGTTCACCCAGTCGAGCTTGCGGTCCCCCCGTGAGGTGACGATGACCGCGTCCTTGCGCGACCCGTCGGCCGGGTCGTGCTTCGCGTAGGCGATGCTCGTGGGGTTCTTTCCGACGATGACCGTGCCGACCTCTTGAATCGACGCCGGCGTCGTCCCTGTGCCCTTGCCGTAGCCTGCGACGTCGATGATGTGCAGCGTGCCGTCCTGGGTCGCGACCCAGGCGCGCTCGTTGCTGATGAGGCTCGTTCGCACCGCCGTCGGCTTCTCGGCAAATGTCATCGTCGTGATCACGGTCGGCGCGAAGTCGGGCGCGGCGCTGAATGCGTAGGGCCACTTGTCGGCGTCCATGCTCGGAGGCTGCGTCTTGTCGAAGTCCTCCTGCGTGCCGAAGTACATGCTCTGGACCTTCGCGAAGAGCGGCTCGAGGTCGAGGAAGAGCGCCTTCTTCTCCGACTTCGAGATGATGACGGCGACGCCGGCCTTCGAATAGCGGTGGGCGTTCGGCCCGCTACCACTGAACGAGGCGCGGTTCGCGCTGTCCGACAGCGGCAGGTTCTTCGCGAGGACACGGCAATCGTCACCCGCCGGGCTGCACAGCCATCCCTGCTGGTCGTCGAGCGGAGGGCTATAGTCCGACGAGGCGGATATCTCGGTCGGCGCGACCATCCCGGGTAGATCGACGTAGCCGAGGATCTTCGCGAATCCGATGTCGCCCAGGTTGCGGAAGCCCGGGTAGGTCGCGGGCCATTCGAAGGTGTCCGCGACAAAGCCCTCCTGCGAGGGCCCGAGAGCGATGACCGCCACCTGCCCTTTGACCTCGACCGTATCCCAGACCGTCACGAGGGCGAACTCGCTGCTGTTGGTGATCGCAATCGAGGTCGGGACCTTGCCGGGGGCGAGCTTGAGGAGATTCATCGTCCTCGCGGTGTTGGAGCCGCTCGTCGCGAGGACGCCGTTCTGGTAGCCGATGAGGCTGTTCGCGCACCATCCCGAGTTCCCGAAGCAGCGGCCGGCGGCGATGGGCTGTCCGATCGTCTCATTCATCTGCTGGTAGAGGACGACGTTCACGTCGACCTCTCCCTCGCCGTAGTAGACCCAGGGCAACTGGGGCGATTCCGAGAAGGTATTGCGTCCCATGAGCAGGGTCGTGACGTCGCTGACCCCGACCTTCGTGGTGTCGTCGGCGACGAAGAGCACCTGCCCCTGGTTGCTCGAGTAATCGTCGAGCTCGCCCGGCTGGGAGACCGGTCCACCGACCTCCCAGTACCAACCATTGCCGTTGCCGTCGTTGGGGAAGTGCTGGCTCGGCGGCTGCCACCACGTGGGCATGGTCTCGGGCGTGGGGTGGTAAGCCGTGGACGAAGGGCCGTATCGGTACTCGATGCCGACCTCGGTGCTGAGCTGGGTCGCGAGCTGTTGATAGGCCTCCGGCACGACGGCGCCGGTCGAGTCGACGATATCGCCCGGAAGGGGCGTGCCGGGAGGAGGATCGGGGACGCCGCCATTGCCCCCGCTCCCACCGTCACCGCCCCCAGCGCCGCAGCCTTGCACGAGGAGGGTGACGATCGTGGCGGCAATGAATCGCACGGGTAAGCTCATGTCTCCATGTAGCCGCAACTTCTGCTCACAGGCAATGCGAAACTCGACGCCTCACTCGGCGACGAGAATCCCCCGTACCGTCGACGCCTGACCGACGCCGCTCGTCGCGATGAGGATCGGATATCCATTGTCTGCGGGCATGAGGAAGCTCTTGCTCTCGCCGTCGCCCAGGCTGCCGGTCTCGAGGATCGTCTTGTACATGCCGTCCTTGAACTGCATGTTGAGCTTCGCCCCGCCGCTCGCGACCACGGTGAGCCGATAACTCGCCCCGGCCGTCCACGGGGCCCAGCTCACCCGGTAGTCCCACGTGGCATTCGTATGCTCCAGCTTGATGGCCGTGTCCGTGCTCGCGAACACGAGCGCCTGCTGCCAGGAGTCGAAGGACCCGCCGCTTCCGTTCCAGGGGCCGCGCATCGACATGCGATTGAGGTTCGTGTTCGGCACGAATTCCTTGCCGTCGCCGTCGATGAACCCGTCGGAGCTTTCCATCCTGCGCAGCGCGTGGGCGATGTCGAAGAGCTGATTGGCCACCACGCTGTCCCACTCGCCGGGCGGCTTCGTCGAGACCGTGAATTTGCTGCCGTTCTCCACGTAGATGGCGAAAGGCGTATCGGTGTTTCGGTCGACGAGGCGGGCCCCGTAGACCTGGAGCGTCTTGATGACCTTCAAGAGGCCGGGCGACGTGACCTTCGATGTGTCGAAGTCCGGCGGCAGCATCAGGAGCGAGCCCATGGGGATCTGCCCCTTGTAGGCCGAGGCGCTGTCGCCGTCCTCCAGGGTGGCGGGAAAAACGAAACCGGCCTTCATCGCGGTGCCGTCCAGCGACAAGGCCAGCGCGTGGTGGAACATCTCTTCCCCGTCGTCGGCTTCGCTCACGCGAATGAGGCCGGCGGCGGTGCACACGCCGGAAGCGCGCGCCCCCTGGGAGAAATGCGCGGGGTCGCCCCAGCCCGAGCCGGCGAGGGGGGACCATGAATACATCGCCGCGGTCCAGGCGCCGGCTGCGTCTTTCTTGAGCTGCCAGAACGAATGAATGATGCCCGCCTTCTCGTCGACGATGTCGGCGTGACCATCACTGCCCGACGCGCCCTCGACCGAGGCAGGCCAGTGGGGGATGACGAGGGCGCACGATCCGCCGACGTCGGGGCAGCTCGGGCCCGCGGCGCCGCCTTTGCCGAGCACCTGCATCGACGGGTCGCTCTCCGACGCGCGGAAGATGGTCGTCGAGTAAGCGCCTCCGGCCACGACGGGGTAAAAGGCCGGATTGTTCGTCGGCGGGATCTGGTCGTCGCCGAGGACGGGGTTCTTGGGGTGGCTGTTCCACAACGAGTCCGCCGCGAAGGGTTTTTCGAAGGTCCCCCACACGCTGCCCATGCCGGCGTCGCCGCCCGCGCCGCCCGCGCCCCCTTCCCCCGCGGAGCCGCCGCCGCCGCCCGTGCCGCCATTCGCCCCGCTTCCTTCTGTGGACGAAGGCGGATCCGCGTTCGTGTCGCCGCATCCGGGGATCAAGGCATAGAGAAGGATCGAAATGGCAAACGAGCCGAGGGTACGCATGGCGGTCTCCATACCGATCGAGGAGGGGCGGATCAACCACGACCCGCGTCGTGAAGTGGCTCGAGGTCGAGAATCAACCACAAGGCGCGCCCCTGCATTGCAATATGGCCGTCATCTGGCAGCGGGAGCGGAAGCGGAGGCCGAAGCGGAAGCGGAAGCGGTAATCGGGATCTGATTGTGTACCGCTGTTGAGGAGGGGGTAGGTCGAGCGCCGGATGGGCCATGGGCCTTGCCAGGTGTGGCGGGCGCCGTGGCGGAGAGGGGCGGCCGTCAGGGATGATCGATGAACAGCTCGGCAATCGGCGCGCCTTTGGCACGATGCGCGCGATGGTTGGGTGGTACTCCGGCCGGTTCCGAGCGGAAACTCGCCGAACGGCTGCTCGTTGGAGCGTCAGGGGCCTAGGAACTTCGTGAGAAAGCCGCCCCAGGGGGCGCCGGGCGGGGTCGGCTGCGCGGCGTTATAGACGGGGAAATTCGCGGAATCCGTCCAACCAGCCACGACGGCGTTTCCATACTTATCGACAGCGACGCCGTACAGAGAATCGTGGTCGCTCCCGCCCAAATACGTCGAGTACGCCGCCGCCGATCCCGAGACATTCAGCTCCATCAAGAATCCGTCGGCGGAGCCGCCACGGTACGTCTTCTGAAGCGCGTTCGCCGTCACGGGGAGGCTAGACGAGGTCGTCATCCCCGAGACGTACGCCTTTCCGCTGCTGCTCACGGCGATGAAGGGAATCTCGCGGCCCGGGCCGCTCCCCACCCAGGTGGAGTACGAAATAGCGCTGCCTGGCTCGTTGACCTTCGTCACGAATACGTCGAATTCATCGGCAAGCCCCTTCTTGACCCCGCGGAACGCGCCCGGCGTCGTGGGGAAATTGGTGGAGTCCGAAATCCCAACCACGTATGCGTTGTAAGCGCTGTCCACCCCGATTCTGTACCCGACGTCGGAGCCGCTGCCTCCGATCATGGTCGAGTAATAAAACGCCGAGCCGCTGGGAATCAGCTCGGTGACGAAAACATCCCCGCCAAACGTGGGGTCACCGTAGGTCCTCTGATATGCGCCGGGTGTCGTCGGGAAGGGGAGCCCGACGCCATTCGGCGGAGGGTACGTAGCCCCGGCGACGTATGCATAACCGGCCGCGTCGACGGCGATGTCCATGCCGTCGTCGGAGCCGCTACCTCCGAGGTAGGTCGAGTACACGAGGCTCGAGCCCGCCGCATTCAGCTTCGTGACGAATGCATCCATGTCCCCGCGGAGCGTTTGCTGTATTGCCCCGGGCGTCACAGGAAAATCGGCCGAAAGCGTACTACCTGCGACGTAAGCATTTCCAGCGGGATCCACGGCGATTCCGTACGGCCGGTCTTCTCCGCTGCCGCCAAACCGGCTGTAGTAGGCGAGCGCATTGCCCGCGGCGTTGAGCTTCGCGACGACGATCGTCTGCGACGGGTGCACATAGGTCTTTGCGAGCACGTACACGCATCCCACGTTGTCCACCGCGATATCACGGACATCCTCACTGTAGGAGCCGCCGAATGTTGCCGTCCACAAGAGCGCGCCGCTGGGGCTGTATTTGGCGACGAAGATATCAAGGTTGCTGCTATTGATGATCGACGCCGTGCCCGCCACGTACACGTTCCCCGCCGGGTCCACCGCCGGTATGCCGCCCGAGATGCCTCCTGTTCCTCCGACGAACGTCGAGAAGCCCACCGAGGTGAGCGCCTCCGTCGCCTCGGCAACGTTTTCCTCTTCGCTCACCACGTCGGAGCCGCCGCGTACCTCGACCTCTTCCCATTCCTCGACGACCATCTCGTCCACGGGCCCGCAACCCAGCATCGCCGGCGCGAGGCAGGCCAAGCCGAGCCCCGCTGCCGTCCATCGGCCCGTCGTCATCATCGCTTTGCCCAAGGTATGCGCAGGATTCATCGTATGCCTCCGGTGTCGGAGGCAGCAGTTGCAGGAACCGGGCCAACGCTCGGGCGGTGGGAATGGCGGGTAAAAGCTCGAGCGGGTTTGGCTGTGAAGGGCGGCTGGCGCGTCAATCGCGCGCGGGTGACGTCGACGGGACCGCTGACGTGTCACCGCTCGAGGAAGGGGGGCAGGACGTGCGTGATGGCCGCGCGTATTGGGACTTGTCTCGGGAACAGGAAGCACGAGCTGGCTGACGCGTCAGCGGAGGATGCTGACGCGTGCGAGGGCGCTTTGGCGCGTGAGGGGGGGCTGTATGCGATGACGTGTTGGCACGGAGCTGTCGAATCGGCGGTGGCACGGAGGTTGTGTGTGCTACGGGCTGACGCTGACGGTGACGATTGCGCGGACGATGGGTACATCCGGAGGACGAGGATGGCGCTTACTTTTGATGCGGAGTTATTGAAGCGTGCGTGGGCGGAGGTCGCCGAGCTCCAAGTCGAGGGGGACCGCCTCGTTGCCTCCGGGAAGTTGGACGAGGCGAACGACCTCGCCGGCCGTATGGTGGCGATCATGGAGACCGCGCTGGGGGTGGGCCCAGGCGAGGGGGTTTCGTCGTTGCATGAGCTCGCGGAGCGGTTCGACGACAGGGGGGAGCACGGTCCCGCGGAGCCGCTCTATCAGGCCGCTCTGGGGCTTCAGGTGCTTTCGTTGGGTCCCGAGCACCCGGACGTGATCCAATCGCTGATCAGACTCGCTGGGTTCTACAGGACCACAGGAGATTACCAGCAGTCGGAATCGCTTTACCAGCAAGCACTCGCGCTTCTGGAGAAGACGGCGGGACCCGAGCACCCAGCCGTGGCCAACGTGCTCAACCATCTCGCGGTGCTCTATGAGTTCCAAGGGGAGGGGGACAAGGCGAAGCCGCTGGTCGAGCGCGCTGTATCCATCCTGAAGCCGCGGTATCCGGAGGAGCGCAGTCGTGCGCTCGAAGAAATCTTCGTGCTCCGCAATGAGGTCGATCGTCTCCACGATGAGGGACAGTATGATGCTGCCATGCCGCTGGCGGACAATCTCCTCGCCCTCGTGAAGAGCACGTTCGGGCCAGTCCATCGTCATGTGGCCACTGCGTTGACCGACATCGCGCGACTGCACGAAGCGAAAATGGACCACGCCCAGGCAGAGTCGACGTATTTGCATGCGCTCGCCATCGCGGAGGCAGCGCTGGGCCCGGAGAACGCGGAATTCGGCGAGGCACTCTACTGCGTGGCAACATTTTATCACAAAATAGGCGACTATGCGCAGGCCGAGTCGCTCTATCAGCGCGCGATCGCCATTGTGGAGATGGCGCTGGGACCCGAGCACCCCCGTCTCGCCGACTTGGTCGCCGGCCTCGGGGAGCTCTACAAGGCGAAACACGAGTACGCGAAGGCGGAGCCGCTCTTTTTGCGCGCACTCCCCCTCCAGGAGTCGAAGCTGGGGCCAGAGCACCCGGACATCGTCTGCTTTCTCAACTATCTCGCAGTCTTCTACAGCAAGAGAGGGATGTATGACAAGGCCGAGCTGCTCCTCCAGCGCGCGCTCGCCAGCAGCGAGAGAGTGCTGGGGCCGGAGCACGCCATAACTGCCAGCGTGCTCAACAGTCTCGCCTTGCTGCACTTCGACAAAGGCGACTACGCAAATGCAGAGCGGCTTTCTCTGCGGACTCTGCATATCGCGGAAGTGGCGTTGGGACACGATCACCCCAACGTGGCGAGCGCTTTGAATGGTTTGGCGCTCGTGTACTACAAAAGAATGGACTACGCGAGGGCCGAGCTGCTCATACACCGCGGTCTTCGCATCAGGGAGGAGGTGCTGGGGCCGGAGCATCCGGATGTCGCCTCGTCGCTCATGAGCCTGGCATCGATACATCAGAAAAGAGGGGAATACGCGAGCGCCGAGCTGCTCTATCAACGCGCGCTCGCCATCACAACGAAGCTCGGGCCGGAGCATCCCGATGTCGCCCTCGCGCTTCACAACCTTGGGTTCCTGTACGATCTGACCCGAGACTACGACAAGGCAAAGCCGCTCTATCAACGTGCGCTCGCCATCCGGGAGAATGTATTCGGACCGGAGCACCCCGATGTCGGCGCCACGCTCATGTTGCTCGCGAAGGCGCACATGGCAACGGGTGAACGTTCGAGGGCCCTGCAAACGTTGGCGCGAGCAGCGGCGATTCAAGATGGTCATGTGGAGGTCATGATCCCGATCGGAGCGGAACAGCAAAAGTGGGCCTACATGGTCAAGATGCGAGCGAGCACCGATGTCGTCATCTCTTTTCTTCGCCACTTTGCGCCCAATGACGAGGATGCGAAGCGGTTGGCGCTGACCACGATCTTGAATCGCAAGGGCCGAGTGCTCGGTGCGCTGACCGATAGCTTCTCGGCGCTGCGCCGTCACATCGGGCCCGCGGATCAGGAGCGACTCGACCAACTCAAATCCATCTGCGCCCAGTACAGCGCGCTCGCATGGCGCGCAGCAGGGGATAGGGGGCTTCGTGACGACCAAAGCACCCTCCGTCGCCTCGATGAGGCCCGCCAGCGGCTCGAGGCGGATATCAGTCGTCGCGGCGGCGAGCTCCGAGGCCAGCGGCAGCCCGTCACGATCGCGGAAGTGCAGGCTGCGATCCCCGAGGGGGCCGCTCTCGTCGAGCTATTCCACTACCAGACGCTCGACTCGAACGCAGAGCGGTGGGTAGAAAACCGCTATGTGGCCTTCGTTCTGCATCGGCACGGCGAAATCGGCTGGGCAGATCTGGGCGAAGCAGAGCCCATTGACATGGCGGTCATGGCGCTGCACGCGTCGCTTCGACATCCCGCCGCCGAAACGAAGCCCACCGCGCGCGAATTCGACGTCATGGACACGGCCGTTGCAGAGCATCGGGCACGCGCCCGTGATCTCGACCGTCTGCTGATGGAACCGATCCGCCGTCTGCTGGGCTCGATTCATAGGCTCCTGTTGAGCCCCGACGGGGTGCTCAACTTCTTGCCCTTCGGCGCCCTCATCGACGAGGATGCGCGCTACCTCGTCGAGCGTCATGCGCTGAGCTACCTGACGAGCGGCCGTGACCTTTTGCGCATCGCGACCCAGTTCGAATCGCGACAAGGCCCGGTCGTGATCGCTGCGCCGGACTACGACCATGCCGCGCAGGGCAATTCCCCTGGCGAGCTCTCCGGCGAAGCGCGAGACATTCAGTTTCGGCCGCTGCAGTTCGCCGCTCGCGAGGGACGCACCATTGCAGGAAAGATTCCCGGCGCGAAGCTCATCACGGGCGCAACTGCGACGAAAGGCGCCTTTACAATGCTTGCAGGGCCAAGAATCCTTCACATCGCGACGCACGGGTTCTTCGTCACGGGAGGGCCCATGCATGAGGCGCCTCGTCAGGGCGACTTCGACGCCGATTCGCACGTGGCCGATCGGCGAGCGCGGCCGATGTCGCTGATCGAAGACCCCCTCCTTCGCGCCGGCATCGCGCTCACCGGAGCCAATCGAGGGCCTGGCGATCAGGATGACGGCATCCTGACGGCTTTGGAGCTTTCGCTCGTCGATCTGACTGGCACGAAGCTCGTGGTCCTCTCAGCTTGCCAGACAGGCCTGGGGGACCTGCGAACTGGAGATGGCGGCGTGTACGGTTTCCGGCACGCGATGGTCATGGCCGGCGCAGAGACGCAGGTGATGAGCTTGTGGGGCGTCGACGATGCGGCAACCTGTGAGCTGATGGAGGGATATTACGAGAAGCTGCTCGCCGGGATCGGTCGCGGTGAGGCGTTGCGCCAGGTGCAGATCGAAATGTTGGGGCGCCAAGACCGTGCACATCCATATTACTGGGCGAGCTTCATCGTCTCGGGCAATGACGCTCCCCTCGATGCAATATCGTAGCTCCGCCAGTCTGTGGGCGCTACGGTGGCACCTTGTAATCGACCGATGGCGCCCCACCTTCACGCTCAACGGAAGCGGCTGCGTCGGCGGGAGCGGGAGCGGCAGCGGAAGCGGCAGCGCGTGCGGGACGGGGGGGCCCGGCGATGGGAGCCGCGGCGCGCCGAGAGAAAAACCTTTTTACGGTCGATCGGCGCCCGCTTCGGGCTCGTGTTTGGGCGCGTGCTTCTTTGCCCGTCGCGTCGCGCGGCTTTCGGCGGCGGCCTTGGCGCGGTCGAGCGCGTCTCGCAGGGGGGCGATCAGGGCCTGGCACTCCACGCGCTTGTTCGCGTCCGCGGTCGCGGCGCGGTAGTCGATGTATTTGCGCAGGCGCAAGACCACGTCGAGCCATTGCGCCTCCGTGTCCTTCCCGAGCGAGACGTGCTCATCGATCCGGCCGTGGGCCGAGTTCTTTTCGGCGAATGCGGCGTCGCTCTCGGCCAGGGCGGCCTCGAGCGTGTCGAGCCAGGCCATGGGGAACGACAGATGCATGAGCGTCTCCACGTGCTCCGGGGCGGCGAGCGCCTTCAGGGCGGCGCGGACCTTTGCGTTCTCGTCGGGGACGCGGTCGTCGATGAACGCAATGCCATGCGGGAAGGCGGCTTGGTGCAAGGCGCGCGCGGCAGGGGCGTGGGGGCTGCGGCGGTGGCGGCCGGCGATCAGGAGGAAGCTCTCGATCTGGCGGGTCCAGGTGTCGACGATGGCGTCGGCCTCCTCGACACGGCAGCCGCTGGCGACGCGTACGGCCCTTGCCGTGATCTTGCCGCCGACATGCGCGTCGAGGCGGAGGGCGACGAGGTCGAGCTCGGGGATGAAGGCGTCGAGCGCGGGCTCCGCGGGACCCGTCTGGGCGCGCGCGGAGAGCAGCGCATGCAGCTCACGGCTGATGGTGGCTTTTTCGAGACGGGAAAGGCGGGCGGGGGTATGCGACGTGGGCACGGGAAACCTCGCTGTGGCCGTCGCGACGGCATGTCGCGATGCGGGTCGATCGAGGGACACAGCAAATCGCTGGCCAAGCGGGGACGAGCGGAGAAACGAGGGGCCGGCCGCGAGGGGTGATCCAGGATGGAGCGGTGACCGCTCCAAATTGGAGCGGAGCGCTCCAGATCGGAGCTGCATGGGGAACATGCGAGGGTCGGAGCGGCTCTGGAGGCACCTGCGCCGGGCGCAAGAGCGGCGGGGAACGGTCCGCAGGGCGCTTGCGCCCGGCGCAAGAGCGGCGGGGAACGGTCCGCAGGGCGCCTGCGCCCGGCGCAGGAGCGGCGGGGAGCGCTCCGAAGGGCGCTTGCGCCCGGCGCAAGAGCGGTGGGGAACGGTCCGCAGGGCGCTTGCGCCCGGCGCAAGAGCGGTGGGGAACGGTCCGCAGAGCGCTCGTACCGGGCGCGCGAGCCTCGGGGAGCGCTCCGAAGGGCGCTTGCGCCGGGCGCGAGAGCCTCGGGGAGCGTTCCGAAGGGCGCTCGTACCGGGCGCGAGGCCGATTGCATACCGGAGCCCGCCCTCCAGCGTACCCATCCAACCCGCCCTCGTGTGAACAGAAGTCCTCATTGCGCCCCCTGGCGGCGGGCGTGAGGGTGCCGATTGCCCGGCAAACAGGGCCGCTGCACCGAGGCACGACGTTTGCTGAAGCGGCGCCGCGCACCGGGGCATTGCCCTGACCCGTGCTTTCTTGAAAGGTGATCCTTTGAAAACGACGCGAAGCTCGATGAATAGGACCCGCAACGCGCGGCTCGCGCTCTTGGCGAGCGCTTCTTGCATGATCGTCGCCGCGCTCGGATGCTCGGGGAAGAGCGCCGGCGGCGGGGGAGGTGCAGGCGGTGAAGGCGGTGAAGGCGGTGGGGGCGGTAGCGGCCCGGGGATGAACGTATGCAAGGAGAGCGATTTCACGCCCTGGGCCGTCGATGTGCGCGACGGATTCTCGCTTTCTACGAGCAAGAAGGGGGTCACGGCGCTGCTCTCCACGGACGCGGGGCTCGAGTTCGTGCGCGCGGGCGGCGAGCGGGTGCTGCTCGCGCCGAAAGCTTCTGAGCAGACGGGGTTTCAGGGGAAGCACTTCTCCCGCAGCGACGGCACCGTCTGCGCGGTCTTCGTGGATAGCAGCGTGAGCACGAGCACGATGCAGTTTGTCTGCGACGACGGCAAGGGGCCCACCGACACGATGATCGAGCCGGGCAGCGACCTCTACAATGACTACCATCTCGCGCCAATCGAGGGGCAGTACCCCGGCGAGACGAACGTCTACGGCATGGAGCACGCCGCGATTACCCTGTTCGTGGGGTCCGAGAACGGCTGGTCCGCGCAGGAGCTCTACGAGTCGTCGATCTCGTACGCGGGCAACGCCGTGCGCAGGGGGAACGAGGTCATCGCCTGCGTCATCGGCTCGGGGTATGTGCCGATGCTGGCGAACTACAACCAGGAGGACTGGGGCGTCGAGCAGGGCACGACTGCGTACGATTGCCGTGTGGCCACCGACGGCACCTCGCTCTTCGTCGCCGCGGACAATCGCTTCGCGACCCTGACGAACTTCAATGGCGGAGCGTTCACGACGACGCCGGTCCCGGGGCTCACAGAGAACGATTATGTCCTGAGCCTCGCCGCCTACAAAGGCAAAGCTTGGGGCCTGACCAGCCATCACAAGCTGATCGATCCCACCACGGGGACCCCGGATCCCTGGACCATCCCCGAAGGCTCTCGCGCCGATATGATCATCGATCCCGCCTCGGGTGCCCTCACGATTGGCGTGCTCCAGGGGGACGGCCAGTACGTCGTGGGCACGAAGTGCCTCCCATAGGCACTTGCCCGCGGCGCCCCCGCCTGCTGCGGCCCCTACGCGTGCGGCTCACCAGACGTCGCAGCGCTGCTTGGGGTTCAGGGCCTTGCCCTCGGCGCAGGAGAAGGCGCGGGCGAACTCGGGCATGTTCGTGACAGAGCCGTTGACCCGAAATTCTGCCAGCGAATGCGGGTCGGTCTGCAAGAGCGTGCGCGCCCGCTCTTCACGCCACTTCGTGCACTGAGACTGGCCGAACGACAGGAAAAACTGCTGGTCTTCGTCGAACCCGTCGGCCCAAATGCGCTCTTCTGCGCTCTTTCGCAGGGCGCGATACGCGCGAAAGGCGAGCTTGAGGCCACCGATGTCGGCGATGTTCTCGCCGAGGGTCAGCTTGCCGTTGATCTTCACGCCGGGCAGGGGCTCGTAGGCCGAATACTGGTCGACGACGCATTGCGCCCTGGCCTCGAAGCGCGTGCGCGATTCAGGCTCCCACCACGACGCGAGGTTGCCCTTGCCGTCGTACCGCGAGCCCTCGTCGTCGAAGCCGTGGATGAGTTCGTGGCCGATGGTCTCGCCGGTCGCGCCCATGTTGACGGCCAGGCTAGAGCGGGCCGAGAAAAAGGGCGGTTGCAAAAAGCCCGCCGGGAAGGCCATTTGGTTGAGCTGCGGGTCGTAGTAGGCGTTCACTGTGGGCGGGCTCATTTGCCAGTCCTCGCGGTCGACGGGCTTGCCCACCTTGGTGAGCTGGCGCTTCACCTCGAAGGCCTTGCCGGCGAGCACGTTGGCCGCGTGCACCTTCTTGTCGAGAGAGAAATCATAGACGCGCCACGTGTTCGGGTAGCCGATGAGGTAGGCTATCTGCTGGCGCTTTTCGCGTGCGCGCTCTTTGGTTTTTCCGTCCATCCAGTCGAGCTCGCCGAAGCGCTCGTCGAAGGCCTCGCTGATGGCGACGATCATCTGCCGGACGACGTCGCGGCTCTCGCCGGCGAAGTGGCGGGCGACGAAGAACCGGCCGAGCGACTCGCCGAGCGCGGCGTCGGTGGCGGTCACGCAGCGCCTCCAGCGGTCTCGTTGCTTCTGCTGGCCGCTCAAAAACCGCCACATGGTGAACGATTCGTCGTCGAACCTCTTTGGTAGCGCGTCGGCGGTGGCGTTCAGAACATGCCACTCGAGGTAGGCCTGCCACGCCGCCGGCTTGGTCGACGCGAGCAGGTGCTCGAGGCCCTGCAGAAAGCCCGGGGCGGTGACGTTGAATTCGTGCAGGCCTTCGAAGCCCAGGCCCTTGAAGTAGGCGCTCCAGCCCCACGTGGGCGCAAGGCGCGCGAGCCCTGCGCCGTCGACCTTGTTGTACATGCCGGACGGGTCGCGCCGCTCGACGCGCGTCTTCGAGGCGCGGGCGAGCGCGGTCTCGATTGCCATCACGTCGTCGGCGGCCTTCTTTGCATCGGCGGGTTTCTTGCCGGCAAGCTGCATCATGCGGCCGACGTGGTCGAGATAGTGCGTTCGAATCTCTTTCGACCGCGCGTCCTCGTTCAGGTAGTCGTCGCGGTCGGGCAACCCGAGGCCGCCTTGGTCGAGGCGGGCGATGACGCGCGTCGCGTCCTTCGCGTCTTGCTCGCTGCCGATGACGAAGATCGAAAAGATGCCGTGTCTGTGCAGCTCGGCGACGGCGGCGACGAGTGAAGGCAGGTCACGCACCGCGCGCACTTTCTTTACGAGGGGGTCGATGCCCTTGGTGCCGGCGGCCTCGAGCGCCGCTTCGTCGACGCACGTGCCGTAGAAGGTGCCGACGGCCTGGAGCGCCGGGTCGTCGGTCGCCTGCGACGAAGCGCTCTCGAGAATGCTTCTGAGTGCGTTCTGGTTTCGTTCGACGATCTCGATATTGCGACCCACGCGGGTGCGGTCGGCGGGTATCTCGTTCTTGGCAAGCCAGCCGCCGCAGGCGTATTGATAGAAGTCTTGGCAAGGGTCGGCGGTGCGATCGAGCGCGGTCGGGTCGAGGCCGACGTCGCCGAGCGTGACGTGCTTTTGAGGGGGGGCTGGCGCCGTCACCGGGGTGGGGCTCGGGCGGGGCGACGCGGGGGTGGCCACCGAGGGGCGGCTGGCGTCACAGGCGGCCGTCGCTGCCGCGAGAACGGTCAGTACGAAATATCTCAACCCTGTCATGTTTGTGGATTGTAGGGCAAAACCCAGAGCTGTAACCATCATTTTGTTCTCGCCGTCGATGCTGCCTCTCGGCCGAAATCTTGTACGTCTTCGCCGTAGGCCGGGGACAGAGGCGGGGGAGATGTGGTTGGTCGGGGGGTTACGTAGCGGGAGCGGGTTTGGGAGCGGAAGCGGGAGCGGCTGCGGAAGCGGGAGCGGGAGCGGAGGCGGGAGCGGAAGTGGGAGCGGCAGCGGTAGCGGCAGTGTCAGCGGCGGCCTGCCATCAGAAACCGATCGAACGTGATCGGCGGCAATGCGCTTACGGCCTGTATTCGAACGCTCCGACGTCGTACGGGCCGACCTTGCGGGGCAGCTTGTCGAAGTCGGTGGTGAGGCCCAGGCTGGACACGTCGGTCCCGGCGTCGACGGCGCTCGACGTCGAGAGGAGGTGATAGTCATCCTCGCCCGCGTTCACGAAGTGGCTCTCGAGGCTGCCCGTGGTGACGTTGCTCGACGCCTTCCAGTCGACGCTGGCGTTGAGCAGGTGGATGGCCTCGGCCGCGCGGAGGAGCAGGTTGTTGTGGCAGAGGTTCCCCTGGCTGTGCGTGTGGTACATGTAGATGCCGTGCGGGCCGTCGTTGACGATCGTGTTGTTGAGAATGCGGAACGGCCCGTTCTTCGCGCCCGCGTCATTGTCCTGGATCACCAGGCCCACGTCCGTCGCGGTGATGATGACGTTGTTGTAGACGTCGATGTTGCCCGGACCCGCGATGAACAGGCCCGCATAAGCGTCGGTGCCGCGGACGAAGTTGCGGTACACCCGGCCCGACGTCCCGGGGTTGATGTCGAGGGCGCCCGAGTTGTAGGGGCTGTCGCCGGTGGCCCCGGCAATCACGACGTTGTCGTAGACCTCGGTGTCGTAATCGACCGTGCCGTCGCGATCCGACCACGCACTGCCGACCTGGATGCCGTCGGCGGCGGTGCTCTCCACCCGGTTCGCGTAAATCCGAACCCCGTGCAGCTCGGGCTCGAACTTGCAGTCGTTCTCGCACACGATGGTGCCATTGCCGGCGTTGACGCCGCACTGGGCATTGCCGCTCTCGACGAGCTCCGGAGCGCCCCAATGCGAGCCGCCGATGTAGAACCCTTCGCCTCCGGTATCGTGCACGTGGTTATGGTGGAGGAAGGTGTTCTCTTGCACGAAGGACGCGCGGTGCCACTTGCAGCTCACGTTGGTGCGGGCCACGATTCCCGCGTACGCGGCGCTCTTGACCTCGACGAAGGCGACCTCGACGTCGGACGAGCCGTCGGTGATCTCGAGGCCGTTCGCGCCCTGGTTGCCCGAGGTGGCAACGGTGATCCCATACGGCTCCGCCGCGTCTCCGACGCCCACGATGCGCACGTAGCGTGATTCGAGCACGCCCAGGGCCGCATTGGCGTGGCTGTGCGCGAAGTCGACCCGACCGCCGCAGTTCACGAGGGTGACGGGCGCCTCCGGGCTGCCCTCGAAGCCACGGATGTTCAGCGTGTCGTAGGCGCCGGCCTGGAGGCAGACCTTCGAGCCCGGCTTGATGTCGAGGAGCTTCTCGTAGTCGGGGGTGCCGTCGCCATTCGCGTCGTAAAAGTGCTTGGGGGTCGCATAGAAGCCGCTCGAGGTCGTGAGGATGAAGTCGCACGTGCCGCCGTCGGCCACGAGCTTGCACGCCGTCGACTCCGGGCCCGTCGTGGCCATGTGGAAACTCGCCTGGGTCGGCGTGACCTGCCAGTTGCCGACGGCGTCGCGCCCGAGGATCTTCAGCGTGCGCTTGCCGGCCGCGACGGATGGGATCGAGATCGGCGCCGCCACCGGCTGCTCGTCGCTGAAGGCGCCGTCGTCGATGGCGTAACGGTAGTGGGTGACGTCGTCGCCGGCGACGACGGCCGAGAGCGGCACCGCGTCGACATACCAGTACGCCGGCGGGGCCAACGCGAAGATCGCGGTCGGCGGATCGTGGTCGTCCGACGTTCCTCCGCTGCCTCCGCTGCCGTTTCCTCCGCCGCCGTTTCCGGAACCTCCGTCTCCACCTCCGCTCGTTGCATCAGGGTTCGAAGCGCCGTCGCAGCCGACCCCGATGAGCAGTGACAAACCGATGCTCCACAACAGGTGTATACGCATTGGAATCCTCCATTTTTCACTCGCCTCCCGCCGCTGACACGAGCGTACGCGAAGACGTCGCACGATGGACCCATCCGCACGAGACCGGCGTCTCGAAAGCCCTGTCAATCGGGTCTATCCTGTGCAATCTTCCGGCCCGTGCATAACCGCCCCTTGCACGTATCCTCCCTCCTCGCGGTGCTGCTCGTCGCCTGCGGCCCGACGCCCCCGGCGTCGCCACCTCCTCCGCACGCCGCGCCCGACGGCGTGCACGTGCCGCCCGCCACGGCTTCGGCCCCACCGGAGCCGCCGCCCGATCCCGACGCGCCCATCCACATCGAGCGCGCGGCAGAGGCAGCGCCCTGGCTCGAGCGCGACAGCAAGCGGTTCGCGCTCTGGGAAGCCTCGCCTCGCGTGAATGGCGTCATGCATCCGATCAACCCGATTCTCGGCGATCTGCGCGCCCAAGCCATCGAGCCCGGAGCCATCGTGCTCGAATCGCGCGTGGGCCAGCTCGTGATCACGAAGGATGGCGTCCGCGGCCTCGTCCCGAAAGGCGTACGCTTCGTCGGCGTGGTCGCGAGCGGCGAGGTCTTCGCCGAGAACGAGAATCACGCGCCCTTCCGTGCCGCGAGCGTCGACGACCTCATCGCGGGAAAACTGACGCCCGCGGTCGGAATCGACCGGATCTTCGACACGGCAGGCATGTTCGTCGTCGCAGCGCGGGGCAGCGTGCTCGTGCAATCCAAGGACGGAGGAAAAACCTTCGTCGAGGTGCCGATGAAGGGGTCGGTGGACCACGCATTCGTGCGCGCCGACGGGGTCATTCTCGCTGCCGCTGCCGGACGAAAACCCGCCGAGACGTGGTCCACGATCGACGCCAAGGGCAAGGTCGAGCCGGTTCGCCGTGCACTCGAAGCTCCGTTGCGTTGGGGCGGGTTCATCCTGCATGCGCTGAAGCGGAACGACCTGGGGCAAGCCCAGCAGGCCTCCGTCCTCACGAAGGACGGACGCACATTCGCGTCCCTCACCCTGCCGGGGGAGATCCAAGGGGCCGAGTTCGTCTCGTTCGACCCGATGTTCCAGGGCGCGATGATGAATACGCTGCTCCCCTGGGAGGGCGACGTTCTCGCCGCCGCGCCCGAAAAGCCAGGCGCGGCGAAGTTTGGTGTCCTGGGCCCGTCAGGCATGAAATGGCTCGACGTGCCCGCCGAGGACCCGTCCACCGTGTCCGGGATTTCCCTCGCAGGTCCACCGAGCCAGCCTGCCCGGCCCGTCTGCAAAGGGCTCCGCTGCATCCAAAAACTCCGCGGGATCGTCCCACGCAACCCTGCCTCCAGCCTGGTCGGCAGGTTCTTCGACGACGCGCTCTGCAAACGGCCCGTCAACGGACCGTGCGAAAAAGGCCCCCTTCTCCGCGGGCCGACGATCGGCATCTTTCACTGGAGCACGAGGGCGCTCCTCTTTCGCCCGACGCCGGAGGGGTGCGACCCCCTCTCGATCGAGAGCCTGCGCGGTCTCGTCATTCTGGATTGTCGCAAAGCTCGCTTCGTGAGCGATGCATCCGGGATGTTTTTCCGCGAGGGATCGGTCGACACCCCCACGGCGGGGTACTGGGACTACGAAATGGCCGAGGATGGGACGGTGCTCGCCCAGCACATCGAATCCGGCAGCATCATCGCCGCGTCCGTGAGGCTTCCCGTGGCCCCAGGCGCGGCAGGCGCGTGGAGAAACGTGACGAGGTCGGGGGGCGTCACATACATCGTCCTGCCCAAAGGCGCCGTCCTCGTCGCCACGTCGAATGACGCAGGCAATGAGCTCACGCTCACGCTCGACGCGCCCGAAGGCATCAAGGAGCTCGTCACGAAGGCCCCCGTGACCCGTTCCGTACATACGATCAAGGTGGAATCAGGCTATCCCGAGCTCCACTTCTCCGATCCAGGGGGCCCAAGCGCAGTCCGCATCTCGCGGAAAGGAACGCTGCTCGAGGCGCCGCGCTGAGACGCGTCTCATTTGGGAAGCGCTTCGCTGGGGCTTTGCCCCAGGCCCCACCGGGGCTGTCCGCCCCTGGACCCGGACCAGCGCCCGCGCTGGACGGAGGGTCGATGAACTGCGCTACGCGCAGTTCATCGAACAGCCGGGTCAAGACCAGCGGGCGACCCTGCCAACCGAGACAGCAGCGCTGACGGTTCAATCGTCAACGCGGTATCAACGGCCTGTTGGAAGAACTGCGCGGAGCGCAGTTCTTCCACGAGAGGTCCAGGGCTGGCCCTGGTTCGGGTCGAGGGGCGAACAGCCCCCGCGGGGCCCGGGGCAGCGCCCCGGCGCGGCGCCTCCTCGATGAGACGCGTGAGGCCGCGGCCCAGCTGACACCGCAGGCTTTCCGCGCCGATTTCGCCTTGCTCGCCTCACGCGCTCGCCTACCATCGCGGCGTGTTCGAATCGGGCCACGCTTCTCCCCCGTCCGCGTCCGTTGATCCGAGGTGCCTCACGGAGTTCGACGGCTATCGCCTCCTCGAGCGGCTCGGCGAAGGCGCGATGGGCGAGGTTTGGCGCGCTCTCGATCTCACGCTCGATCGCCACGTTGCCATCAAAATGATCCGCGGTGCGCATCCGAGTGAGAGAGATCGGGAGCGCTTCCGCCTCGAAGCCCTCGCGCTCGGGCGGATCGAGCACCCGAACGTCGTCGCGGTGTATCGCAGCGGCGAGGCGCTCGGGCAGCCTTACATCGTGTACGAGCTCGTCGCTGGAAAGAGCCTCGATACGCTTGTCGGCGTGATCGAGTGGCAGGAGGTCCTCGCGCTCGGCGTCGACGTGGCGCGCGGGCTCGCCGCGGTGCATCACGCCTCCGTCCTCCACCGTGACCTCAAGCCGGCCAATGTCATGCGCACGCGCGTGGGCGCTGGCAAGCTCATCGATTTTGGCGTCGCGAAGCTGCCTTCCCGGCCCGCGCTCGAAGAGGCGAGCCCCGAGAGCATCGCGCGCTTCGTCGCGAATGCGGGCCTGCCCTCCGGCGATGTGACCCGAAAAGGTGATATCCTTGGCACGCCCCGCTACCTCGCGCCCGAGCTGTGGAGGGCTGCGCCTGCGAGCGTCGCGAGCGACATCTATGCGCTCGGCCTCATCCTCTGGGAGCTGCTCGCAGGGGCGCCGCCGTACGGGCCCAAACGACCTTTGATGCAGCTCGTCGAGGCGATCCTCAAAGAGCCCCTGCCGAGCATCGCCTCGCTTCGCCCCGATATCCCCTTCGAGCTCGCTGCGACCGTCGACCGCGCCGTGCAAAAGGATCCTGCGAAGCGTTTTGCGTCGGCCGACGCCCTCGTCGCTGCGCTCGAAGGCGTGGTCGCGACGATGCGCGCGCTTGGCCTTTTGCCCGAGGCCGCGGCCTCGCCGTCGGAGCGGCAGGCCGAGCTCGTGCGCATGATGTTCCGGCGGGCGCTCTCGCGATCGAGCTTCCCCGAGAGGTTTTACGAGCGCCTGTTCGAGCGCCACCCTGACATGCGGCCCTTGTTCCCGCTGGATCTGTCTGGCCAGGGGCGCAAGCTCGTCACCGCTTTGACCGCGAGCGTCGCCTGCTTGCGCGATACGCACGGGCTTCACGCGATGCTCGAAGAGCTCGGCGCGCGGCACGTGCTTTACGGCGTCCGCGAGGCGCACATCGATTCGTTTGGCGAGGCGCTCCGCGCAGAGCTCGATCTCTCCGAGGGCGGCCGCATGGATGACGAGCTCGCCGAGGCGTGGAGCGAGGCATGGGAGCAGCTCGCGGGCGCCGTGCGCCGCGGGATCCGGCTCGCCGCGCTCCCGGAGGCCGAGGCCGAGCCCATCGCGTCCGGCGTGACCTCGCGCAAGACGCAGGGCCCCGATGCGATCGCCGCGCTCCTCGGCACAACGACGCTCTTCGCCGATCTGGACGGCGACGAGCGCCGCGAGATCGCCGCGCGCATGCGGCCTTTTCGGGTGGAGGCCGGCGAGGTCCTCTGCGCGCAAGGCGCGCCGGCCGACGAGCTTTACGTCGTCGCGGACGGCCTCCTCGCGGTCTCGATCCGGACGCCGGCCGACGATCGCATCTTCGTCGGCGAGAGCGGCCCGGGGGGCGTGCTCGGCGAGCTCGCGTTGAACCAGCGGTTGGCCCGCGCGGCCACCGTCACCGCTGTGCGGCGCGCGTCGGGCCATACGCTCGAAATCGCCGACTTCGAGCGCCTGCGCCACGCGCGCCACCCGGCCGCGTTGAAGGTCCTGCGGCGGCTTTCGAAAAACCTCTGCCACGAGCTGCGTTGCCTCACCCGCGAGATGACCGGGCTCGCGGAGACGGTCGCGGGCGGGTCGGGCGACCGCCCGGCCGACGAGCTCGGCGAGGCGCGCCCCCTTTCGCCGGACATCGAGCCGTTGCTCTGCGTCCTGCCGTTCTTCGCGTCGTTCAGCGCGAGGCAGCTCGAAGATGTCGCGAGTGTCCTCGTCGAGCGCGAAGTGCCGCAGGGGCGAACCATTCTCGCGGAGGGCGCGAGCTCGGGCTCGGCCTTCCTCCTCGCGCGCGGCGCCGTCGAGATCACCGTGCGCGCGGGCGCTCGGCGGACGCACCTCGCCGTGCTCGGGCCCGGCAGGACGCTCGGCATGGAAGCGCTCCTCGACGGCAGCCTGCAGCGGGTCACGTGCGTCGCGCGGGAGAACGTGGTCCTGCTCGAAATCGCGCCCGAGACGCTCGAGCGCCTGATCACGTCCGACCTGGCCATGGCGTTCCAGATCGTCGAGGCCGTCAACCGCGACCTCATCGACGCCCTCCAGCAGACGGACGCGCGTATCGTCCGGCGCGCGACGCAGGCGCTGGTCGTGGGCGCGGACGACGAGCGCACGATGACCACGAAGACGCTGACCCGCATGGCCATGGCGAGCACGACGCGGGGCCTCGTGGGCGGCGCGGAGAACCTCGTCGAGCAAAGCATGAGCGGGTTCGTCGAGGGCCTCGTGACCGTGCTCGACGTCCCCCCCGCGCCGCGCGACGCCGCGGACGAGGCGCGCGCGCCGGCGGCCCCGCGCGAGGCGCCCTCCGACAAGGAGGCTCTTTTTGCGAAGGTGCGCGCCTCGGTGCTCGGCGACGACGTCGTCCTCGTGGGCCCGTTCGGCCCGCGGCGCGTGGTCCATGCCGATCCCGCGGCGTCTGGCCGCTCCGTCGGCTTCCTGGAGGCATTTCTCCGCAGCGAGGTGATGCCGCTTTATGCGAATACGCTCGCCGCGTCTCCGGGCGCGGGCGCGCCGACGTCGCCGCTGCGGGAGGACGCGCGTGAAATCATCCATCGGAGCGTGGGCGGCGGGAGCGACGACATCGTCCTTTTTTGCGGCTCGGGCGCGACGAGCGCGATCGAAACGTTGGTCCGGGCGCTCGGGCTCCTTTTGCCGCGCGAGCTCGATGCTCGGTATCATGTGCGGGACCGGATCCCGGAGCACGAGCGCCCCGTCGTGTTCCTCGGGGCCTACGAGCCCCCTTCGAACGAGCTGCCTTGGCGCGAATCCATCGCCGACGTCGTGACGATCGACGTGGACGCGGAGGGCCGCATCGATCTTCGGCAGCTCGAAGCGGCGCTCGAAACGTACGCCCATCGCCCGCTCAAGATGGGCAGTTTTTCCGCGGCGTCCCGCGTGACGGGAATCCTCGCGGACGACGTCGCCATCTCGACGCTCCTCCACCGGCACGGCGCGCTTTCTTTCTGGGACTACGCCGAGGCCGGGCCTTCCCTCGATATCCGCATGAACCCGGAAGGCCCGGGCGTGGAGGGCCCGCTCGCGCACAAAGACGCTGTGTTCCTCGCGCCGCACCGATTCATCGGCGGGCCCGGCGCGCCCGGCGTCCTCGTCGCCAAGCGCTCGCTCTTTCATGACGAGACGTCTGCCCGCGAGGAGGCGGCGGCGCCGGCCATCCTCGAATCCATCCGCGCGGGCCTGGTCTTCCAGCTCAAAGCGGCGATCGGCACGGCCGCGATCCGCGCCCGCGAGAACGATTTCGTCAAGCGGGCCATCGCGTCGTTTCGGACGAACGACAAACTCCAGGTGCTCGGCCCTCCGGAGCTCGAACGAGGGTCGATCGTATCGCTCGTGGTTCGCCACGGTCTCGACCGATTCCTCCACTTTCGCTTCGTCGTGGCCCTGCTGAACGATCTGTTCGGCATCCAGGCGCGTGGCGAAGGCGCCTCCTTGGGCCCGCACGGCGGCTCCATCCTGGGCATCGCCCCCGAGCCGCCCGTGGCTTTCGCCGAAGCGGTGGAGGCGGGCTGCGGCGTGCTCCGGCCTGGCTGGGTCCGCGTCCATTTCGATGGCTTCATGACGGAGACCGTCTTCCTCTATATCGTCGCCGCGATCCACCTGATCGCCAACGACGGGTGGAAATTGCTCCCCATGTACCGGTGCGACGCCGAGACCGGGCAATGGACGCACGTCGCCGGGCGCCCGCGGCCCGCGCTCCGCTTGAACGACCTCACCTATCGCGGGGGCGAGCTCGAATATCGGTCGATGCGCACGAGCGAGCCGGAGACCGCGCTCGCCGCGTACCTCGACGAAGCGCGGTCGATCTTCGCGAGCGCCCCCGTCGAGGGCCCGCCGGATCCGCGCTGTGAGCTTGACATCCCGGAGGCTTTTCGACATTTGCGCTGGTTCCCGACGCCGCTCGAGTGCTTCCGCGCGCACCGGGCATACGATTTCTGAGAAAAAGCACCGTAATGACCACGAAAAAAGCCGCGACCAAGAAGGCCGCGGACAAGGACGAGACCCGCATCGTGTTCCCGGATCCCGGCCTGCACATTGCCGTGCTCGGCGCGCTGATGGAGGCCGAGGCCGTGAGCGCGGAGCGGGTCGAGGCCAAGCTCGAAGGGATCGAGGGCGACGACGATACGGTTCGGCTCCGGGCGGCCATGGCCCGGCTGCATGCGATCAAGCTCGATCGCAAGAAGGTCGCGAAGCTCGATCGGCTCGATTTCGACGGCGGAAACGAGATCTACATGATGATGGAGAGCGGCGCCGGCGTTTCTACCGGCGGCGAGGACGACACCTATGCGCTCCGCTCGCTCGCAGGCATCGGCGCGCTCGAGGGCCTCGAGACGCTCGACCTCGACGGCCACGGCTTTTTCGACGACCTCCGCGATCTCCGCCCCCTCGAAGGATTGGCCAATCTCACGGATCTCACCCTGAGCGGCGATTGGACGCACGCGGCGAGCCTGGAAGCGCTCCCCAAGCTCGCGAATCTCGACGTGAGCCTCGGCTCGGTCGACGACCCCGCCGTCCTCGATCGCCTCGCGGCGCGTGGGGTCGAAGTCTTGCGCTGAACGCCCGCTCGCCCCAGAAAGGCGATATGGCAGCTCCTCAGCGTTCGTGGCGACAATTCGGCGTGCTCTTCGGCCTGGGAGCTCTGGGCGTCCTCAGCCTGCTCCCCATCACCATCCCGCAGCTCCGGCAGTTGACGCTGAGCGGCACGCCCTTGCCGCCGCTGCCCGTGCTCGTGGCGGCGTCGATGATCCAGCCCCTGCTCCTCCTGGCATTGGCCGTCGCGACGGGCGTTCGCCTCGCGCCCTCCTTGCACCTGCGCTCCCACGTCGCCGCGTGGGCGGCCGGCGAGCCCGCAGGTGAGCCGCGATTCCGCGCCCAGGTGCGGATCGCCGTCGGCCTGGGCATCCTCACCGCGCTCGTGGTCCTGGCCCTCGACCATTTCATGCTCCCTACCCTGGGCGAAGCCGGCCAGGGCCTCCGCATTCTCCAGAAACGCACTGCGTGGACCGTGATCACGAGCGTGCTCTATGGCGGGCTCACCGAAGAGTTTTTGATGCGGTGGGGCCTCGCGACGTTTTTTGCCTGGGCCATTGGAAAGATCGTCCGGACCTCGGGCAGCCCCACCACGGCGACGGTGTGGGTCACGATCGCGCTCACCGCCCTCCTCTTCGGCGCGGGCCACCTGCCCGCCGTCCACGGGCAGGGCCTTCCGCTCACGGCCCCGTTGATCGCCCGCACCGTCGTTTTGAATGCAATCGCCGGCGTCGCCTTCGGCTGGCTCTATTTCCGTCGCAGCCTGGAATCTGCAATGCTCGCTCATGCGACGGTTCACCTCACCTGGACCGGCCTCTCGCTCCTCGTCTGATCCTCGCGCGCGCCGAGGTCGGCGGATCCCGACTGACGACAACACCTGGTCACTCGTGCAACCACCCCCGCGTGACCGTCCCCGTCGAAATGCGGCTTTTCGGCGCTTTCCCATGCCTTGCGCTGCTGGCGCGCCTCGTGCATTGTGCCTGCACGTCGTTCGTCCGTGGACACGGCCCGGGGAACCCGAGCCCCCCGGAGCCAGAGCTTCAGGCAAGGAGACTTTACATGCCGTCCTTTTCCAAGAGCGCAATGGTCCTGCTCCTCGCGAGCCCCCTCCTCGCAGCCGTCATTGCTGTGGGCTGTAGCGACGAACCCCAGACGCAAAGCCCCAGCGGCTCCGGCGCGAGCGGCGGCGGCATCGCGACCGGCGGCATGGGCGGCACGGGCGGCGTCGGCGGCAGCACGGGCGGCGCGGGCGGCACGGGCGGCACGGGCAACATCCCCGACGCCGGGCCGGATGGCTGGGTGGGCCCGGACGGCGGGTTCGTCACGGCCGCGTGCGTCAACCAGGTCTATCAGTGCGGCGACACGATGGACAACGACGGCGACGGCCTCATCGACTGGCAGGATCCCGAGTGCCTCGGCCCCTGCGACAACAGCGAGACCGGCCTCGGCGTGAGCATCCCCGGCGGCTCCGGCGCGGCGTGCGTTCAGGATTGCTTCTGGGATTCGAACTCCGGCACGGGCAATGACGAGTGCTACTGGAACCACCAGTGCGACCCGCTCTCCACGGCGCCCGACTACAACCCGGAGTGGTGGAACGGCGACAAGTGCAAATACAACCAGAACGCGAACACGCCCGGCACGCCCCTCAGTTGTAACGAGCTCCTCAACGACCAGCCCGAGACCTGCAAGCAAATCTGTCCGGAGCTCACGCCGAACGGCTGCGATTGCTTCGGTTGCTGCGTCCTTTACAAGGGAGGACAGGAGTACGGTCCGGTTTGGCTCGGCACCGAAAATGGCCTGGGCAGCTTCTCCTGCACGCTCGACAAGCTCGACGATCCGAAGGCCTGCGCCCCGTGCACGCAGGTGAAGGGCGCCTGCTTCAACGAATGCGGCAAGTGCGAGCTCTGCATCGGCAAGGACACCCTGCCGCCCGAGTGCTTCCCGCCGCCCCCGGACGGCGGCATGGGCGGCATGGGCGGCAGTGGCGGCATGGGCGGCAGCCCGCCCGAGCAGTGCCCTGCCGACGTCCAGCCCTGCGGCCTGCCCGGCCAGGAGCCCTGCAACTTCGGCTTCTACTGCCTCACGGGCTGCTGCATCGAGGAGCCCAAGTGAAACCCGGGGGGCAGAGGCCCGTCGATCCGGGACAGGCCCCCAGCAAAGTTCTGCGACGAACTCTGCCTCCAAACCCCTCCCCTCACAGCACGAATCCGGTGTAAGTAGCGGACGCCTGGGCCCGTCTTACGCCCAAGCATCGGTGAGCCGCAGCGTCGGCCCCGAGCGTCTTCCGAGGTGCGGCGGCGCCGCCGCGCACCCGAACCACGGCAGCATAGATTTCCAAGGAGCCAACCCATGCGCCTCTCGATGATCCTCCCCGTGGCCCTGCTGGGCCTCTTCGCCGTCGGCTGCGGCGGCAGCGACACCCCGGACCCGAACGACCCGTCGCAGCAGAACCAGTACGCGGCCGGGCAGCAGCCGGGCTCCTACAACCCGAACCAGTACCAGCAGCCGGCCCCCACCCCGACGCCCGCCGCGACCACCCCGACGCCGGCGCCGACGGTGGGCGCGGGCGCCTCGGCAGGCGCCCCGGCCACGCCGATCGCCCCCGCCGCCGCCCAGGTCGCCACGCTCGCGCTCCAGGGCCTCGCCGCCTCGGAGGCCCCCGGCATGCAGCCCGACGGCCAGCCCTTCGCCGCCCAGTTCCAGGAGGGCCAGGTCCTCGAGCAGGCGATCAACATCGAGGCCGGCAAGTGCTACTCGGTCATCGCCTCCGGCGTCGGCATCCAGCAGCTCGACGTGCAGCTCGTCCTCAGCGCCGCCCCCCTGCCCCCCCAGGTCCTCGCCCAGAGCAACGGCCAGGGCGCCACGGCCATCCTCGGCGGCAAGGCGAACGGCTGCTTCAAGAACCCGCTGCCCATCGGCGGCCCCGGCAAGGTCATCGTGAAGGCGACGCGCGGCGCCGGCCTCGCCGCCGCCCAGATCTACAAGAAGTAACGATCCGCCAGGGTCGATCCCCCCGCCCCGCCGACGTCCGTCGCGGCGGCCCTCCACCTTCTCCCTTTCCCTCGCGATTTTCCGCAATTACGCGGTGTTACCGCCTGCGGCCGCGTGCACGAGTTGCCCGCCGGTCGTGATCGCCCGCGGCCCGAAGTTCGCTAGCGCACGCTGCGACTCCGGTCCGCGGTGACGATGCATCATTCCTTCCCCACTGCGCTGGTCGATGGAGACGCCCGCCCCGGGCGCGAGGGCGGCCGCGGGCGCCCCGCGTTCGAGCACGAGGCGACCTTCCATGTCGAAGGCCTCTCCTGCCGGAGCTGCGCCCGCCGCGCCGAGCAAGCCTTGCGCGCCCTGCCCGGCGTCCGCGCGGCGTCCGTCGGCTTCTTCGGCGAGATCGCCCAGGCCATCTACGACGTGCGGGTCACGAGCGAGCGCGAGATCGCCTCCGCCATGGCCCAGCGCGGCTTCACGCTCACGACCGCCGTGGGCGCACCGCCGAGCGAGCGGACGCGCCTCGACGCAGGGCGGTTCGGCCTGGTCGTCGCGCTGCTCGCCAACCTCATCGCCCTCGCCTCGTGGCGGCCCACGCGCGCCCCCGAGCGGGAGATCGCCTGGGTCGAGCTCGGCTTCACGCTGCTGCTCTTCGCCGTGGCCGGCCCTCCCCTCTTCCACCGCGCCCGCGCCCTCGCGCGCCGCGGCGTCGTCGGCACCGAGGTCGTCACGCTGACGTGCGCCACGCTGGCGCTCGCCCTGGGCATCCTCGCGATGGTCGCGGACCCGAGCCGCGCCGCGTCGATCCTGGAGAAACTCACGCGCTTCGGACTGGAGCTCGACGGGCTCTCGCTCGCGGCGTTCGAGGCGTCCGGCGCGATCCTCGGCTTCTCGATCCTCGGGCTCTACGCGCACACGGCCTTGCTCACGCGCGCCTTCCGGGGCCTCACGCAGTCCGCGGCGACGCGCGAGGCCCGCGTGCGCCGCGTGGGCCCGAACGGCGTGGACGAGCGCGTCGCGTGCGCCTTGCTCGCGCCCGGCGACCGCGTGCGCCTCGGCGAAGGCGACGTCACGCCCGTGGACATCGTCCTCGAGGGCGCCGCGCGCGTGGCCCTGCCGGATGGACACGCCGTGGATCGAGCCGGGGGGCAGATCGTCGAGACGGGCGCGCGTCTGCTCTCGGGGGAGGTCACGGGGCGCGTGGCGCGGGCGTCCTGCTCGGAGATCGCCGCCGCAGCCGACGCCGAGGTGCATCGCGCCGCCCTGCGGATCGAGCGCGACGCGCGGCAGCGCAGCGGAAAGTCGTTCGCGCACGTCGCGTCGCTCGCCCTGTCGGTCGCGTCCGTCTCGTTCGCCGGCTTCGCGTTCGTCGTGCACGCGCTGCTCGGCCGCGGCCCGTTCCACCCCGACGGCTATCTCACGGCGATCGCCGTGCTCATCGGCGCCTCGCCCGCGGCCTTCTTGATCGCGCTGCCGGCCGCGCGGACCATCGCCGTCCTCCGGGCGCGCGCGGCCGGCGTGGTCGTCAAGGATCCGGCGGCCCTCGAAGGGATCGCCACGGCCACGGTCGCCTGCTTCGACAAAGCCGGCACCGTGACGCTCGGCACGCCGCGGGTCACGCGCCTCGCCTGGCGCGACTTCCCGGACATCTCGATCCTCGAAGACGTGGCCGCGCTCGAGGCGAGCGCGACGCACCGCGCGGGCCGCGCCATCGCGCATCACCTCGTGGTGGCCGGCGTGCGCCCGGGCGCGCTCGACGAGGCCGCGGACGTACGCCCCGACGGCGTGGTCGGCCGGGCGCGCGGCGCGCTCATCGAGGTCTCGGCCGCGCGCCCGGGGGATGCGCTGCCCACGGACGCGCGCGAGGGCGCGAGCCTCGTGTGCGTCCGGCGAAACGGGATCGTCGAGGCCTGGTTCGAGCTCTGGGATCCGCCGCGGGTGGGCGCGGAGAAGGCCTTCCGCGCGCTCTTCCAGCGGGGGCTCGGCTGCCGCCTCGTGAGCGGCGACGGCCCCGACGCGACGCTCGCGCTCGCGCATCGGCTCGGCGTGCCGGCGCTCGGCGGCCTCGGCCCGGCGGAGAAGGCCCTGCACGTGCGTGATCTCCAGCAGGCCGGCGCGCGTGTCCTCCACATCAGCGACGGCCAGGAGGACCGCGCGAACAAGTGCCCGGCGGACGTCTCGCTCGCCGTCGCGCCCGGCGCGTTGCCCGTGGCCGTGCCTGCGCCCCTCGTGCTCTGCGACGACCGCCTGGAGACGATCGCGTGGCTCGTCGACCTCGCCCGCGCCTTGCGGGCGACCGTCCGGCAGAGCCTCCTCGTCTCGGTCGTCTACAACGCCGCCGTCATTCCGCTCTGCGCGGCGGGCTTGTTGAGCCCTCTCGCCGCGGCGGGGCTCGTCCTCGGCGAGACGTTGATCCTCTGCGGGAACGCGGCGCGCCTCCTGGTTTCGCCCGGGCTGCCTGGCAAGGCCGCGACGCCTCCGGGTTTGCCCGCCGCGGGCGCTCTCGCGCACGTCCGGACAGACCGGGTGCCCCTTCCGCCCTGAAAAACCACCCAAGATCGTGCGCAGAGAGGTCGCCGCCGCCCTCGTTCCGGGGTAAACTCGCCTCCGATGCGCTTTCCTTCCCGACTTTCATGGTTTGTCCTCTTCGCCACGGCGGGGCCACCGCTCCTCGGCTGCGCCCCGAGTGAAGACAGGACCGCGGAGACGCCCTGGTCGCCGCCCGTGGAGCCGGCTCCCGAGAACCAGCTCATCTTCACGAACGAGGGGCCGCTCTCGCTCGGCATGCGTGAGCTCGCCACGATCACGGTGCGAACGGAGCCGCCGACCTCGGACGAAGTCTGGTTCGTCCTGCTCGGCGACTCGCTCGACGCGACGCTCGATCGCGTCGCCGCGCCGATGGACGCGAAGGGCACGGCGACCGTGACGATGCGCGCGCCGAACAAGGCGACGACCTACCGGCTCCGCGCGTGGATCAAGGACGGCCCCTCGGCCGAGCTCCCGGTGACGGTGAGCGGCGACGGCTTCGCGACGCTCGACGTCGTGCCCCAGTACAAGGGCAAACGCGTGGTCACGGAGTGGACGGTCAGCGTGCTGCCGCGCTCGACGTGCGAGGCGGTCGCGCCGCTCCTGCCGGAGGGTGCCCCGGCCGATTTCGTGAACAGCGCGCCGGTCGACGCGCCGCTCCTCGTGGACAAGGCGCCCGTCGGCCCGACGCTCGCGGTCTCGGTGCGCGCCGGCCACTTCGCCTGGGGCTGCGCCACGGCGAGTGGTCTCATCGCCGGCACGACGCATACGCTCAAGGTCAACGTCATCGACAAACCCATCGTCGTCGGCAAGACGGACCTCGACGTCACGCTCGACTTCGTGCCCGCGCAGGCGCCGTTCCTCTCGATGCTCGACGCGGCGGGCAAGAGCTTGCGCGACAGGTTCGCGCCGGCCGACGTCGAGATGGCCTCGGTGCTGCTCGACGAGATGGCCGCGCGCGTGTCCGAGCTCGAGGAAGCAAACTTCGCCGAGGCCCGCGCGGCGAGCGGCTGGGACACGATCACGAAGGATCACCTCGCCGCGCAGCCGATGTCGCTGCGCGCGGCGATCGAGGGCTTCCTGCAGAAGGGCATCGCCGCTCCGCCGAGCCAGCTCGCCGGGCGCTTGACCGCGCTCACGGCCGTCCCCGGCTACGGCACGTTCTCGCCGAGCCGCTTCGGCGTCGTCCCGGCCGACGAAGCGGGCATGCCGGGCACGCATCTCGTGAAGATCGCGTCCGAGCCGGGCGACAACCTCTCCACGAGCGGCGAGATCTTCTGGCTGCCCACGCGTTACGTGGGCGGCGCGTGCAAGAGCGTGGCGCTCGAAGGCGCGCCCGAAGGCGCGACGATGGGCGATGCGCTCGCGACGATCGCGGCCTGCGACGCGCTCGGCCAGGCCCTCGGCAGCTTCGGCGCCTGCGACGCCGCTTGTCTCGCCGGTCTCTGCCAGGAGGCGCTCACCGCGCGCTGGGACGCCGCCCAGGATGGTTCTGCCATCGAGGGAAAAATCGGCCTCCTCCAGATCTTCGCGGCAGCCGGCACGACGGTCGACGACGTCGCCGTGCCCGTCTCGCTCGAGGGCTCGTGGCTCGGCAGCGTCACCGACGGCGTGATCGTGGCGCCCCTCGGCAAGGCTCCGATCACGGGCGTGCTCCCCGGGCTCGGCGAGGAGATGCCCGCCGAACCGCCGCCCGATCCGGCCCCGCCCTCCCCCTGATCCGGACGACACGAGCCTCGCGCGACCTCGTTCGCGTGAAGCTCCCCTTCCGTCCGCCTCCTTCGGTATCCTCTCGACCCCATGACGACCGCTCGCCTAGGGGGCTTTTCTTCCACGCGCACACGCGCGGCCTTCGTCCTCGCGCTGCTCGGCGCGATCGGCGCCGTCGCCGCGCCGAGCTGCACCACCGAAACCACGCCGGGGACCAACCCCGGCGGCACGGATCCGACGCTCCGGCCAGGTGACTTCTGCTCGGCGCCGTCGCCCGACGTGGTGAAGCTCCGCTTCGAACCAAGCCGGGTCTTCCTCGCGAAATGCGCCGACGGCGCGACGTGCGCGTCGCGGTCGGTCCGCGTCGTCGCCGAGCCCGACTTCTGCACGAAGACCGCCATCCGCTTCGAGACCTCGAGCGCGGACATCACGCCCGCGCCGAAGGGCGACACGCTCGACCTGTACAAGGCCGGCGTCGATGTCGCGGTCCTCGCGGGCAAGACGGGCGGCAGCGCGACGTTGAAGGCCTTCCTGCCCCGCGGCGACGGCACCGAGGCCGAGGCCACGCTCGAAGTCGAGGTCCTCGACACGGCTGGCACCGCGGATCTCACCTGCGCGGCCGGCGACGGCGCGACGGGCGCCGTCGAGGGCGGCAAGACGATCACCGCGAAGGGCAGCCTCGCCGCGGCGAGCCTTGGCCTGCCCGAGCGCGCGAGCGAGCCGAACAGCGGCAGCTACCTCTGGAGCGTCCCCAAGTTCGACGCGACGATCGCGTGCGGCGACGCGAAGCTCCCGTCGGGCTACGAGCCGCTCGGCCCTGCGGTCACGTTTGGCCCCGTCACCTCGAAGTTCCAGCGTGACGTGCCGATGACGATCCCCCTGAACCCCGCGCGTTTGCCCGAGAAGGCGCGCCTCCGGCACCTCGCGGTCTCGTACTCGGGCCCGGCCTTCAAGGAGCCGCGCGTCGTCCCGGTCGCGGACGCGCGCATCGTGAAGATGGGCGACGGATGGGCGCTCTCGTTCATGGCGCCGCGGCTCGGCACCTACCAGGCCGTCGTGTCGGCGGACGCGGGCACGAACGCCTTCCCGCGCAGGCTCACGCACCGCGCGATCCTCGGCGTCTCGATGGGCGGCGGCGGCACGGCCATGTTCGGCATGCGCCACCACAACCTCTTCGACGCGCTCGCTCCGCTCGGCGGACCGGTCGACTGGACGTGGATGCTCGACGCGGTCAAGCGCCACTACGTCGGCGGGTTCCGGCCGATCGCGAAGGGCACGGTCCTCGGCGACATCAACCTCGAGCCCACGCTCTGCCAGACGAACGCCGAGTGCGCAGCGGACGAGACGTGCATCGGCGTGATCGACGGCTCGCCCGGCAAGTGTGCGTGGAAGCTGCCGCCGCGGGATCCGTACGAGCACACGCAGGTCTTCAACCAGTGGTGGTTCGAGTACCCGCGCAGCGGCACGGGCGGCAGCTTCAGCCGCGAGGCCTACGTGCAGATCTTCCGCGACCTCGCCGTCATGTTCGGCAACCCGAACGGCGAGAACCTCACGCCCGGCGCGGAGAACCTGCCCGCGGGCGTTCGTCCGGACGATGCGAGCCAGACCGGTGGTCGTCCGACGGACGAGTGCACGCTCTGGGTCGATCCGCTCGACGGGCCGGACAAGGAGAAGCAGGAAGAGCTCGCGCAGAACTGCCCGATCGAGCGCTGCGCGCACCCGCTCACGCTCACGGGCTACTTCGACGACGAGTTCAACCCCGACGGCACCTTCCCGGTGATCACGGTCTGCGACGGCTCGCCGCAGAAAGAGGAGCGCACGCCGTACGCGAACTGGTGGACCGCCGAGGGCAACAACTCCCCGCTCGAGCTCGCGCTCGCGGTCGACTACAACGGCAACGGCGTTCGCGACGAGATGGAGCCGATCATCCGCGCCGGCCACGAGCCGTGGGAGGACGTCGGCAAGGACGGGATCCCGAGCGCGATGGAGCCTGGCTACATGCCCGGCGTGAACGAGGATCCGGCCGGCGACGACTACGACGCGCAGTACAACCCGACCGGCAGCGAGCGCAACATGCGCTTCGACGACGGCGAGCCCTTCCAGGACGTCGGCCTCGACGGCGTGCCCAGCACGAAGCAGCAGCCTCCGGGCGGCTGGCAGAAGGAGGGCGACGGCTACGACGTCGGCGAGGGCGACGGAAAGTTCACGGTCGCGAGCGGGCTCGATCGCTTCTGGGAGCGCGACGCGCACTCGATCGTGCATCGCATCACGCGCGACGCGCCGCCCGGCGGCGAGCTCGACGACGCGGCGCTGCGGCGCATCGACGTGTGGACCGACGGCGGCACGCGCGACCTCTTCAACTTCGGCGTCAGCGCGCAGCACCTCGCGGGCGCGTTCGGCGCGCGCAAGCGCGCGGTCACGTACTTCTCGGACTTCACGCAGCACCCCGAGCTCGTCCCGGGCAGCTTGAACAGCTACGCGCCCTCGCGCGTGCCCTACGAGGATCTGCCCGGCATCGTGCTCCAGCGGTACGGCAAGCTCGATCCGACGGCCGAGGACATCGAGAGCGGCAGCGGGCAGCATGTGGGCACGGCGAACGAGCTCGTCGCCCGCCTGCAGAGCGCGCTCTACTTCATCGGCGCGCGCTGGCCCGATCCGGAGCTGCGCTCGCTCGTGCTGGAGAGCAACGACGACGCGGATCCGGAGGCGGAGCCGTGCGAGGTCCAGGGCGCCTGTTCGTTCGAGTTCGAAGCGTCCGGCCGCGTCGGCCCGGTCAGCGTCGCGCTCCCGCCCGGCTACGCGCACAAGGACCAGAAGGAGCGGCGTTACCCGGTCGTCTTCGCGCTGCACGGCTACGGCCAGGAGCCGAAGGATCTCGTCGCGGCGGCGACGCTGATCAAGACGTTCATGAACGCGCCGACGGACAGCATGGAGAGCCGCCTGCCGAAGATGATCCTCGTGTTCGTCGACGGCCGCTGCCGCGTCGGCAAGGATGGCAAGGCCGAGTGCATCCGCGGCACGTTCTTCGGCGAGAGCCCGCTCCAGAGCGGCGCGAAGCTCGAGTCGTGGTGGCTCGAGCTCATGAACCACATCGACACGAAGTACCGCACGATGGGCGAGACCGAGTCGATGTGGACCGAGTGAATTGGTGGTCTACGCTTGGGGGCTACGCTCGGACCAGCCGAGCTACGCCCCCAAACCCCCGAGCACATTGCTACCACCCGACGATCCCCGCCTAAAACCGATCTCGCTCACGCCGATCGGGATCCTGCGCACGCCCTTCCCCGATCGCGTGAGCACACCGCGCCAGCCGCACGTCTCGGAGGGCGCAGAGGGCCGCATCGAGCTCGCCTCGGGCCTCGGGCTCGAGCACGCCGTCAGCGATCTCGAAGGCTGGGAGTATCTCTGGGTCGTCTTCCTCTTCCACCTCAACAAAGGTTGGAGGCCCAAGGTTTTGCCCCCGCGCAGCGCCGGCAAACGTCGCGGCGTGCTCGCCACGCGCTCGCCGCACCGGCCGAACCCGATCGGCCTCTCGCTCGTGCGGCTCGTCTCGGTCGAGGGCCTCGTGATCCACGTGCGCGACGTCGACATGATCGACGAGAGCCCCGTGCTCGACATCAAGCCCTACATCCCCTACGCGGAGGCGCGCCCCGGCGCGCGCACGGGCTGGCTCGAGCCGCTCGCCGCCGAAAACGAGAGCGCGAGCGCGGCCGAGGCCCCGGCCGATCCCGAGCCGGGTTTCTCCGTCGCGTGGAGCCCGTACGCCGCGGAGCAGGCCGCGTACCTGAAGGACGAACACGGCATCGATCTCGTTGCGCCCGTCACGCGCACGCTCCGCCTCGGCCCGCAGCCGCACCCGTACCGCCGCATCCGCGTCCTGCCCGACGGCACCTCGCTCCTCGCGCACAAGGACTTCCGCATCCGGTTCCGCGTCGAGCGCCGCGACGTGACAGTCCTCTCGATCGGGACCGGCTACCGCGAGCGGGATCTCGCGCTGTCCGACGATCCAGCGGTCGAAGTCCACCGCGCCTTCACCGCCCGCTTTCCTCCAGGCGGGGAACCGGCGGCGTGCTAACGCATCCGTCGATGCGGCCCTCCCTTTGTCTCCTCCTGCTCCCCGTCATCGCCTGCGCGAGCGAACCTCCGAAGCCCGTGTACAGCACGGCGGAGACGATGCCGCATGACGAGCTCGTGGCGAGGCATGCCCCCCCCGGCAAACCCCATCACGCGCATGGCGGCGGGCATCACGGGCACGGCGGTCCACTCGTGCATCGCTTCGAGAAGGCCGAGGACTGGGCCAAGGAGTTCGACGATCCGGCGCGCGACGCGTGGCAGAAGCCGGCCGAGGTCGTCGCCGCGATGCGCCTGTCGCCGGGCCTCGTCGTCGCGGACATCGGCGCAGGCACGGGCTACTTCGAGCCGCACCTCTCGCGCGCCGTCGGCCCGAGCGGCAAGGTGCTCGCCCTCGACCTCGAGGCCGACATGGTGCGCTACCTGCGCGAGCGCGCGGTGAAGGAGAAGCTCGACAACGTCGAAGCGCGTCAGGTCGGGCTCTCGGATCCGGGGCTCGGGCAGGGCACAGTCGATCGCGTGCTCATCGTCGACACGTGGCACCACATCGACGGACGAAAGGACTACGCCGCGAAGATCAAGGACGGCCTCAAGCCCGGCGGCTTGCTCGTCATCGTCGACTTCACGATGGAGGCCACGAAGGGCCCGCCGAAGGAGCACCGCATCACGCCGGAGGCCATGATCGCCGAGCTCGAAGCTGTGGGGCTGAAGGGCGAGGCCATCGCGGAGACGTTGCCCGACCAGTACATCGTGGTCGCGAAAAAGCCCTGAGCATGGGTCTCGTCGAGAGGGCGTTTCGCTGGGGCTTTGCCCCAGGCCCCACCAGGAGCTATCCGCTCCTGGACCTGGACCAGCGCAAGCGCTGGACTCGTGGTCGATGAACTGCGCTCCGCGCAGTTCATCGAACAAGCCAGGTCAAGACCGCTACCGACCCTGCCAACCAAAACAGCCGCGCTGACGTCTCGACTGGCGAGGCGGTCCCACCGGCCTGTGGGAAGAACTGCGCATCGCGCAGTTCTTCCCCAAGTGGTCCAGGGCTGGCCCTGGTTCGGGTCGAGGGGCGAACAGCCCCCGCGGGGCCCGGGGCAGCGCCCCGGCGCGGCGGCTCCCCAATGAGACCCATGCTCAGCGACGGCTACAGGCGAAATTCCACCGCCGTCCCGTCGAGCGCTCCGTTGCCGCGAGCGGCACCGCCCCGGTCGCCACCGGTTTGTCCGCGGGCTGCGGCTTCGCGTCCTTCTCCGCCAGGAACGTTCCGTCGAGGCGCGCCGCGATCCCTTCCACGCACACCGATCCCGGATCGAGGCGCAGCCGCATCTCCATCGAGTCGAGCGCGGCGCGGCCGTCCGGAATCTCCACGGCGGGCGGCACGTCGAGCGACGTGTCCATGACCCAGCCGTCCTGCCCCTCCGCGCAGCGCGGCGGCAACGCGCCGCCGAGGTCTCGCTTGCCGAGCGCGATCGGCTCACCCACCGCGCCCGTCTCCGGATCGACCGGGTGCACGTACATCCCGCCGAAGCGATCGCCCGGCTCCGGGATGCTCGTCACGAGCAGGCCGAGGCCCGTCCCGAGCGCGCGACGCACGAGCCGCGGCGGCTCCGGCATCGCGTACCGCGAGGGGCTCGGCCGGTAGAACGACGTGACGAGACGCAGCACGCCGAGATCCACGCGGTAGAGCGCCACCATGTCGTAGGCCGCGCCCTGCACGAGGAGGAACCAGCTTTCGCCGAGGCGCACCGCGCCTTGCGGCAGCGGCCTTGCGAACCCCGTCGTGCGCCCCGCCGCGTCCCGCAGCAGCAGCACCGGCTGCCCCTCGCTCGCCGCGAGCAAGGAGCAGCTCGTTCCCCGACAAACGTGCGCCAGCGCGTGACGCCCGGTCGGATCGAGGAACGATCCCCACGACGCGAGCGGGTACGAGCCGACGCCCATGCCCTCGGCCGTCGAGGTCTCGTCGGGCCAGGGCGGCGCGCTCGTCGCCGTGGAGCGAACGCCGCCCGCGGGATCGAAGCGATCGTCGAAGCGCACCAGGAAGTGTCCCGTGCGCGACCAGTCCGAGCCCTTCTTGCCCCAGGCGTACGCGCGCAGGCTCACGAGGTCGTAAGGCGCGCCGTTGTCGATCCCGAGCTCGTCCTTCTCCAGCGTCGGCGCGGGCAGGTTGCGGAACGTGCTCCAGGGCGTCTTCTGCGGCTGCTGCGGCACGCGCCCGAAGCCGCCGAAGCCGCCGAACCCCCCGAACCCGGGCGGCACAGGCGGAGCCGCGGCCTCCTTCTTCGCGGGTTTGTCCGGGAGCGGCTCGGTGACGGGTTTGCCCACGGGCGCGCAGGTCATCCGCACCGTCGGCGTCGTCTTCATCGACACGTAGAGCGAAGGCGGCGCCTCGGCCGCGCCGAGATCCCCCGAGATCGCGGGTTTGCCCCAGCCCACGCGGACCCAGCCCGCGAGCACGCACCCGACGGGCCCGCAGGCGCGCGTCGGCGCGTCGCTCGGCTCGACGTCGTGCTCGGGCAGGTCGAAGACCTTCCACGTCATGCCGCCGTCGATCGACTCCGCCGCGCGCCCGCCCTCGCCGGGCGACAGCGCGAACCGGCCCGAGATCACGACGCCGTTCTCGTTGTCGCGCGCCTCGCCCGCGGTCACCGTGCCGTCGAGTTTCACGCGCACGCCGATCACCGGGCCGCCTGCTTCCACCCAGCCGCCGAGCACGCCGGGCTCGCGCTCCTCGAACCCTTCGAGCCACATCCCGCGCCGCAGCTCGCGCGCCACGCTGCGCGGCTTCTGCGGCAGCACGAGCGGCACGTTCGTCATCTCCGCGCCCTTCAGGATCGTGAGCTGCCCGGTGCTGCCCGCGCGCGGGGGCACGAGGATCGCGACCCGCTCGTCCGAGAGCGCCACGACCCGCTCGACCCCGAGGTCGCCCTTCACCCGCACCTCGCGCGTCGCCCCGCTCGCCGCGCGCACGCAGTACACGCGCGTGCCCGCGTCGCTCGCCGCGCTCGCGGCCTCGGCCTTCGCGCCCGGCCTCTTCGCCTCATCGGCACTGTCCTCGCACGTCCCGCGCACCACGAGCGCGCCCGCCCCGTTCGCCGAGACGAACCGCGGGCCTTTGAACGAGAGGACCTTCTGCATCGCGAGCGGCGGGACGAACGCGTAGACGTTCGTCGGCCCCTCGCGCTCGCCGCAGACGAACCCGTACGAGGCGCCGAGGCGCACCGCGTGGCAGCTCGCTTCGCGCTCGGGGAACGCCGTGAGATTCAGGTCGACGATCGCGGCCGTGTCGAGCGAGACCCGCGCGAGCGCCCCGGCCCGCGCGACGACGGCCGTGCGCGCCGTGTCGGGAAAACCGTCCTCCACGGCCGCGCGCAGCACCTTCTTCCCGAACGGGCCCTTCGGCGCGCCCGGCGTGCTCGCGTCGCCTTCGTCGTCGGTCGCGACCTGGTTCGCGCGGTACGTCAGGTTGCCGCGCGCATCGAGCACGTACTTGCCGCCCGCGACGAACATCGTCGGCTCGCCGCCCACCACCGAGATCGCCGCGGGGCGCTCGGGGAGCTGGAGCGGCCGCCACGTCGTGCCCGCGTCGAACGTGGCGAGCACGCCGCGCAGATCCGCGTCGACGACCCCGGTGAACCCATCGGCGAACGCGAGCCCGCCATACGCCGCGGCGGGCGGCAGCGGCGCGAGCGATCGCACCTCGCCCGACTCGGCGTCCACCGCGACGAGCTTTCCGTTCGAAGAGAGCCGCAGGTAGAGCCGGTCGAAGCCCGGCACGACATCGCTCGTCGTCGACGAGAACTGCACGAGCGGCCGAAGTTTTCCGAGCCACGACGAGGCCCGCCAGAGCTGCGTGCCGCCGCCGGACGTCGCGTGGAAGACGAACCCCCCGCCGAGCCGGCTCGGCAGCGCCACGGCGCTCACGTGGCCGAGCGGCAGAAGCTCGTTCGCCCGCTCGGTCGTCCCGTCGTCGCGCACGAGGAGCCGCATGCGATCGACGAGCACGCGCCGCGCGCCCGCCTCGTACGCGACGAAGCCGCGATCGCCGCGCACATCGGGCACGAGCCGCGACGGCGAGACCATCGGGACGAGTTTTTCCGGGACGGCACCGGCGTTCGCCGCGGGCGGCGCGGACCCCTGGGCCGCGCGACCCGAGGCGCCCGATTTGCAGCCTGTCACGGTCAGCGACGTGAGCGGCGCGAGCGCAAGAAGCGCGAGGAGGCACGACGAAGCGCGGGGAGAGCCTCGCATCACGGAAGCCATGCTAGCGCGCGCCCCGCCGAGGCGCAGCGTTCTTGCGTCGACCGCGGACCGAGCGCTATAGCGGCACCATGTCGTGTGTCGTTGCTGTCGTGGGCGCCACGGGCGTGGTCGGGCGGGAGATGTTGCGGACCCTGGAGCTTCGGCGCTTTCCGGCGACCGAAGTGCGCGTCCTCGCCTCGGCGCGCTCCGCGGGCAGCCGCGTCCCCTTCCGCGGCGGTGAGCTCGAGATCCAGGTCGCCCGCGCGGAGGCCTTCGACGGCGTGGACATCGCGCTCTTCAGCGCCGGCGCCGCCGCCTCGCGCGAGCTCGCCCCGCTCGCGGCCGCGCGCGGCGCAGTGGTCATCGACAACTCGAGCGCGTGGCGCGGCGATCCCGACTGCCCCCTCGTCGTGCCCGAGGTGAACATGGACGCAGCGAAGAACCGCCCGAAGGGCATCATCGCAAACCCGAACTGCAGCACGATCCAGATGGTCGTCGCGCTCGGCCCGCTCCACGCCGCGGCAAGGCTGAAGCACGTCATCGTCTCCACGTACCAGGCCGCGAGCGGCAAGGGCCACGCGGCGATGGACGAGCTCATCACGCAAACGCGCGAGCTCGCGGCCGGCGCCGAGCCCACGGCGAACGTCTTCCCCGGCTCGCTCGCGGGCAACCTCCTCATGGACTGGAAGGCCGGGAGCCTGCCCGACTGGTCGGAGGAGGAGCTCAAGATGGTAAACGAGACGCGCAAGATCCTGGGCGACGCGGAGATCGGCGTGACGCCGACGACGGTGCGCGTCCCGGTCGTCACGGGCCACAGCGAGGCCGTGCACGCGCAGTTCCACCGCCCAATGACGGCGGCCGAGGCGCGCGAGCTTTTGCGCCGCGCCCCGGGCATCCGCCTCTTCGACGAGCCTTACGCGCCGGGAAAGCACCCGCAGCCGCGCGAGGCAGCCGGCACCGACGATGTTTTTGTTGGCCGCGTGCGCGATGACCTCGCGGTGCCGGGCGCGCTGAACCTGTGGATCGTCGCGGACAACCTGCGGAAGGGCGCGGCGCTGAACGCGGTGCAGATCGCGGAGCGGCTCGTCGGCTGAGGAAGTGCCCCCCGTCAGGGCGTAGCGCCGGGGTTTCACCCCGAACCCGACCAGGGGTTGTCCACCCCTGGACCCGGACCAGGGCCAGCCCTGGACCTCTGGGCATCGACTGCGCGATGCGCAGTCGATGCGGGGGAATTTTTGTAGCGTCCACCCCTCTTTGCTGGGCCAGCCCTGGACCTTTGCATCGACCGCGATGTGGTCGATGCAATGGCGCATCGCGCGGCGGAGCACTCGCGAAAGGCGGCGCCCCCCGCGGCCGGGCCGTTCGTTCCGGCACGCGCGGCATCCCTTCCCGCACCCCGAGGGAAAGAAAGCTACAACACACGCCTACCTTCCCACGGAAGTGCGGTTCGCTCCCACGGACGTGCGGTTCGCTCCCACGGAAGTGCGGTTCGCTCCCACGGAAGTGCGGTTCGCTCCCACGGAAGTGCGGTTCGCTCCGGGGGCGTGGGAAAACCCTCCCTGCACAATCGCTCTTCCTTCCTGCGGAGCGCCGCGACCTTCCTGCAAAGTTGCCTTGACGCGAGGGACCGTACCGCCCTCCGATCGCCCACCCACACGCCGTCAGGCCTCCCCCGCCCATGGCCAAGGACAAGAAAAAGCGCGCCGTCTCGCTCGACCCCGAAGACGTCATCACCGGCCGCGTGCGCCCCGAAGCGCGAGAGCTCGTCGCCCTGATCCGCGACGTCAACCCCACCGGCCTCGGCCTCGATCGCCGCGAGACCACGCGGCGCTACGCCCTGAAGAGCCGCCTCCAGAGCGTACTCGTCACGCACTTCCGCGACGCCATCGAGATCCGCCCCGAGCCCGACGAGCCCGGCGTCGTCCTCCTCCACCATCGCCCCTCCGGCCTCGACGCCTGCCACGCCGTGGTCGCAGAGCTCGACGACGACGCGCGGTCCTTCGTCCAGCGCGCGATCGATACAGCATCCCCCGTGCCCCCGACCCCGGAGGCTCCACGCAAGGCCGCGCCACGGCAAGGCGATGGGCGCGCGCCGAGAGGCGCGGACGAACCGCGGGGCGTCCGTGACGTCCCGGAGCTCCTCCGCGCGGCCGACGCTGCGCTCGCGGAGTACGACTACGAGCTCGCCCGGGCACACCTCGAAGAGGCGCTCGCCCGGAGCGGCGGCGACGTGGAAGCCGCAAGCGCGCTCCTCTCGCTCCTCGTGGCCACGCTCGGCGCAGACAAGGAGGCGCTCGACCTCGGCGAGACGCTCCCCCCAGAGACGCTCGCCGAGGTCCACGTGCGCCTCCTCCTCGCGCTCGCCGCCGCAAGGCTCGAAGACCGCGACCGCGCCCTTCGCCTGCTCCCAGCCGCGAACACGAAGGCCCCCCCGGCGCGCGTCGCCGAGGTCTTCGTGGCGCTCGCACGAGCCGCGCTCGCCGCGGGGAACCTCGCCGAGGCCGCCGACGATCTCGCGCGGGCGCGAGCCCTCGACGTGACACACCCGGAGCTCGTCGGCCTCGCGGCCGCACTCGCGAAGGCGCGCGCCACGACACGAGGCCCCGCAGAAGCGGAAGCTTCGCGGCTCTTCGCGGAGGGTGATCTCCAGGGCGCGGAAGGACGAGCCCGCGAGCTCCTCGCGCACCACCCGGAGAGCGAGGTCGCCCGGAGGATCCTTCGCGCCATCGAGGAGCAAAGGAAGCGGGACGAGGCGCGGCGAAAGCTCGAGGACGCATGCGACGCGCTCGATCGCGGCGAGCCTCAGCAAGCCGTCGCGCTGCTCGAAGCGGCGAAGGGTCTCGGGCTGCCGGAGCACGAGGCAGCGCCCGCGGAACGACGGATCGCCGAGAAGCTCGCCGAAGCCCGCGCGCGGGAAGACGAAGCGCACGCCGCGGCGATCGCCCGGACGATCGGCACGGGTGCGCTCGCCGAGGGGCTCGCCGCGTACGCCGCGCTGCCCGCCGCGGGGCGCGGCAAGGTGAAGGAGCGCGCGGAATCGAAGCTGCTCGCGTGGGTGGATGTCATCGCACCTCCCGGCGAAAGCGCGAAGGTGAAGCCAGCCGTAGCCGCGATCGTGGCGCTCCACCGCGCCGCGGAGATCGCCGAGCGAGCGCCGGAGACGGCCATGGATCTCGTCGACGCGCACGAAAAAGTGCTGCACGGCTTCGGGCCCGCGGAGGACGTACGAAAGCGCGCGCAGGTCGCGATCACAGAGGAACGTCGGCGCGTGGCGACGGCGCGCGTCGAGGCTGCGCGGCGGGCGATGGTGGAAGGCGACGTCGCGCAAGCGAACAAGATCCTCGGCGAGGTCCAACGAAAGGATCTGCCAGAGGACGAGGCCTCGCTCTTTGATGGGTTTCGCGCAGAGGTGCAGCGGAAGCTCGAACGACAAGCCCTCGCCGTCTCGCTCGATCAGCTCCGGCGCGAGGGGGATGCCCTGCGCGCACTCGCCGTGTGCGAGGAGCTCGCGGCGCGTCTGGAGGGCGAGGAAGCGGCGCGGTTCGCGGCCGTGCGCGGGGAGATCCGCGCGGAGGTACGGCGCGCGTTTTCAGTGCAGGTCGAGGCGTTCGAGGGAGAGGGCGTCACAGCGGGGCCTCTGGCGATCTTGCACGACGCACGGGTCTTGCCGCGGTGGAAGTGGGAGACGATGCTCGTGCGGACGCGCGACGAGCGCGAGGAGGTCGTGCTCATCGTCCCCACGACGAGGGGCCCGTGGGTCTTCGTCCGCGTGATCGATGTCGCGACAAGCGCGCTCCGGGCGCGCGTGCTCCTGCGGACGCCGAGGCCCCTCGAGGTCGTGACCTTCGCGCTCCGAGGCCATCGCTTGATCCTCGCGGGACGGCACGGAGGCGTGCTCGAGATCGACACGGACGACTGGACCGTGCTCGCATGGTGCCCGAACATCCTCCGCAACGACGGCGCCGTCGTGCCGACGCTCGAAGAGGGCATTTTCGAGGACACGCTGCCGGAGCTGCGCATCGAGGAGGGCACCGTCAGCCCGGAGGGGCGCTACCTCTGGCTCCGGATACGCAGCTCGCGCGACCTGTCGAACGTCATCCGCGTGTTCGACCTCCAGGATCTGCGGCTCGTCCGCGAGATCCCCGAGCACGGCTTCCCGCGCGTCCACATCCAGGGCGTCGAAGGACTCTCGGCGCCGCGCGTCGTCGTCGTCGTGGAGGCCGACAACGAGAAGGACATCGGGCGAACGACGTTCTACACGCCCCGCGGCACGCCGTCCGGCGCGCCGATCCCGAGGGCGCTCCTCTCCCTCACGGTGGCGCCTTGCCCCGACGGCGAGAGCGTCGTCGGCGTCGTCGGCACCGACGACGGGCCGAAGGAACCCGAAGGCGCGCTGTGGGGGTTCGTCCAGGTGGGCGCGGAAGGGGCGGGGCCCTTCCAGCTCTTCGACGGCGTGACGGGCCTCTACGAAGGAACCGCCGTCGGAAGCGCCTCGGCAGGGATGTGGTTCGTGCTGTTCGACATGCAGCGAGAGGGTCCCTTGCTCTTCGGCCTCCGCCACGGACAAGCAGGCCCTTCCATCGTGTACCGCGTGCGCGTGCCGCGTTCCTCGATCTTGCTCGCGACGCCTGGCGCCGACCGCGCGGCGCTCCTCGTGGTGCACGAGGGCCGCCCGACGATCGTGCCGCTCGACGCCAAGCCCCCGAAGGTCCCCGAGGGCCACACCACCAGGGCATTCTACTTGCCGAGCCTGCCCGTGAGGTCTCTCTACGCGAGGCGCTTGCTCTGCCACAAGCCGACAGGAAGGCACCTCGCGGCGGCGATCGCAGAGGAGCGCGCGCTGCGGAAGGAGGGAAAGGAAGGGTTGAAGCGCCGCCTCCTGTGGGCAAAGAGCAAGGCCGGTCCCGACGAGCTCCTGGCGCTCGAGGCAGCACTCTTCGCGCTCGGCGAGCACGCGACCGGAGCCATCGACGAGCTCGCCTGCACGAAGTTCCCCGATCACCCGCGGGTGCGTCTGTCGCTCGCGCGCTCGTTCGCCTGTGCGGCCAACTGGCGAGGAGCGCTCACTCAGCTCGACGGCATCGACCCTTCGCAGCTCTCCGAGGAGGCGGACGTGAAGCACTTCCATCACCTGCGTGGGATCACGCTCCTGATGCTGGGCGAGCCGGAGGCAGCGCTGGAGGCGCTGGATCGGTCGGCGGCGTGCAAGGAGGGCACGTGCGAGCCCGAGCAGCTCCTCCCGCTCTGCGTGCCGCTCGGGGAGGAGAGGTCATGGACGCCCAAGCAAGCCGCGTTGCGGGACTACGTGCGTGCCATCGCCGCCGCGGACGAGGCGCTCGCGCGAGGAGACGCGGACGCGGCGCGGCAGATCCTCGACGGACCCCTCGTGTGGGAAGCCAACGAGGTCCAAGGCTTCGCGCGGCTCGCGGAGACGTACCTATGCGAGGCGGAAAAGCACGCGCCCGTGGATCGATTCCGCAAAGCCTTAGCGCTCCTGTCCTTCTGCGACCTCTTCGACACGCGGAACACGGTGACCCGCCGCGAAGTGCCCCTGCCACGCGCGACGTGGGACGCCGAGCGACTGTCCATGCTCGCGGCTGAGGCGCGCGCATGGGTGGAGGAAGCGCTGAAGCTCAGCTGAGGACGCCGCGCCGGGGCGCTGCCCCGGGCCCCGCGGGGGCTGTTCGCCCCTCGACCCGAACCAGGGCCAGCCCTGGACCTCAGGGGGAAGAACTGCGCTCCGCGCAGTTCTTCCCACAGGCCGCCGCTGGTACCACGTCGCCCGTTGAACCGTCAGCGCGGCCGTCTTGGTTGGCAGGGTCGGTTGCGGTCTTGACCTGGCCTGTTCGATGAACTGCGCATCGCGCAGTTCATCGACCACGAGTCCAGCGCTTGCGCTGGTCCGGGGTGGAGGGGGCGGACAGCCCCCTCCTGGGGCCTGGGGCAAAGCCCCAGCGAAACGCTCACCAGGGGAACCACTCCCCTGGGATCGTCTGCCATGCGGTTGGCCTTCGCGGATCTCCTTCCGGCATTACGAGCGAGCCGACGAACTCGGCGTGCTCGTATACGCTCCCGATCGACCGGGAGATCCCGTCGAGATCTGCCTCGTCCACGACGCCGTTGCTCGTGGCCTTGTAGAACTGCACCGTGACGCGGATCGGGAACTTGGGATCCCGTACGAGCTTGAGGTTTCGCCCCTCGTTGTAGGGACCGAGGTTCGGGCCGTGGCCGAGCACCGCTTGCTCCACGTCGCTCTCCTCGGTGGGCTTCATGTCGAACACCTTCGACGGCTTGGCCGTGGCTGTGGCCATGGGCATCGACGTCCCGCCGCCGGACTGCTTCGGGACCGTCGGCACCGAACCGCCGAGCACCCCGCGGTTCGCGTGCACCAGCGGCACTTGTACCAGGAAGAGCACGTCTGCTCCCTTTGCGAGGGCGCTCTTGTCCGCCTCCGTCTTCGGCCCGCCTTGCGCCTCGATTCGCGCCTTCACGTCGCTCCGGCGCTCGGCCGTGAACGAGGAGCGCTGGCCCTTGTTGTTGAAATAGAGCTCCTGCCCCCATCCGCGTGCGCCCATGTCCTCGTTGCGATTCTCGATCACGCTGACGCTCGTGCCCTCGCGCGTCACGAGGAGCGTGAGCACGGCGGGGGATTTCGGGGCTGATTGGTAATTGAAGATGACCGGGTTGAACTCGGCCTTGCCCGTCTTCGGAATCGGCAAGAACACGGCCTGCGCGCTCACCAGGAAATGCGTGTCCCGCGGCGCGAGCAGGTTGCCGCTGCCGAGGATCGAGCCCGGCACGCTGGCGAATTTGCGAATGTCCTTGAGCACGTCCTTGAGCGGCACCGATTCGATCGACCCGCCGTCCGCCTTCTGGTTGCCGACGCGCACGAAAAACCGATCCGCCGGGATGTCGCCCGTGCGGTCCGTGAAATTCGGGAAGCGGATCACCGGCATCAGCGCCGTCTTGAAAAGGTCCCCGCTCTCGTCGCGATAGCGCACCTGCAGCGTCAGATCCGAGATGTTCGGCCCGAGCGACGAGCCCTGGGCCCGGCCCGTGTCCTCCCACATCACGTTCATGACCGACAAACCACGGCGCTGCGCCCCCGCCACGACCGTGCGGTCGCCGATCATCGACTCGACCTTCGCGACCACGTTCGGGTAGTTCACGGTCGGCGCGGGCGCGGGTCCGACGATTCCCCATTCGGATGGGCCCGTCGCCACCTCGGGCCCCGTGGGGGTCGTGAGGGGCGGAGGCGTGGGCTCGGTCTTCGCCTGCGAGGGGAGCGGCTCGGCGGCCTGATCACTGCTTTGCACGACCACGGGCCCGCTCGCGCATCCGATCCCGAGCCCGACCCCCGCGGCAAAGAATGCCGCAACACCCACCATGCTCCGCTTCATTCGCTCCTCCTCGCCTCCGCAGAACGTCCGGGCCGACATCGACCTTACACTTCTTCGTCAGCGGGCTCTTCGACGTTCGTACGCCACAAAAGACTTCGGCCGCGGATCGCTCCGCGGCCGACGTCATCGGACAGGTGTTTCGGTCACACCTTGTTCACGAGCGCGGTGATGGCGGAGCCCTTGTAGAACTCCGTCACCTTCTTCATGTCGCCGTTCGCGATCGCGTAGAGGATCGCGGCGCTCGCGGCGTGCACCGACTTCATCCCGTTGTAATCGGTGCTCAGGCCCGTGGTCGGGTCGATGCCCATGGCCTTGTTGTCGGTCCTCGGATGACCGTGCCAGCCGGCCGGGATGTACCCGTTGCCCATCACGTAAATCCAGTTCGCGCCGCCCGGCGTCGAATCGGGCCACGCCGGCCGGGAGAGCGGATCGTGCGGGTGATCGCCGTGCACCGTGGTGATGACCGTCTTGTCGAGGTTCTTCGCGGTGCAGGCCGGATCCGGCGCGCTCGCGAGGTCCTGATAGAACCGGTCGAGGAACATGCCGTAATACTTGGTCACCATGCGCGCGGCGGCGAGCTGCGCGAAGGTCTCGTGCGGATCGGTGAAAATGCCGCCGCCCGTCTCCGGCACGACGCCAATGACCACCTGGTTCGTCAATCCGAGCGAGAAGGCCTTCTTCGTGATGATGAGGGCCTTCGCCAGGTTGAGGAGCCTGTCCTTGCCATTCTGACCACCGAAGAACATGGCCGCCGCCATTCCCTCGACCTCGGTGGCCCCGTAAAACGCGAGGTCCGCGGCCGTCGGCTGGAGCTGCGCGGCGAGGTTTCGGCCAATCAGGTTCGAGGCCTTCTTGGAGATGTCGAGCTCGCGCGCCCAGGTCGGGCGCCCGGCGGCCTCGCGCAGGCCGAGGATCGCCTTGTAATAGGTCTCGAACATCGACTTGTCTTCCTGCGCGAGCAGGATCGCCTTCGACGCGGCGCTGTTGAACAGGTCGACCATCGAGTCCGCGCTCGGCACGACCGAGAGCGTCGGCGCGCCCGGCGCGGAGCCAATGGAAGCGGGCGCGACGCCGATCGACGGCAGGATCGAGGTCGTCGTCCGTTGCAATGCGCCGATCGCGGCGAAGAGCGTGACGCTATTGCCGACGACGCCGTCGCCGCTGTTGTTCGTGTTGCCCGGGAGTGCGCCGTCGATCGTGATCTGGCGGAGCGGCTTTCGGTGGTGCACGGCCGTATCCGCGACGAGGAACGCGCTCATCGGGCGGACCACCGCCTGCGTCGCCTGGTCGACGAACGGCGCGTCGGGGCCATAATAGAACGGCCGGTCGGCGGGGCCCGACTTGAAATACGACGTCTCGTCGACGTAGTTCGTCATGAAGCCCTGGCCGATCGAGTCGTACGCGAAGGCCGGGTTCATGGCCGCCGCGACGTCGGGCAGCGGCCACATGAGCTGCCAGAGGCAGAAATTGCCGCCGCCGGAGACGATACCGACGTGGCGGTTCGTCTCGCCGCACGCCTCGGCGGCGAGCGCGGTGCCGCCCTCGTCGGCGATGAAATTGAGCAGCCGCGAGCGCTCGAGCGCGAAGCCCGCGCCCGCCGCGGCCATCAGCCGGAGGAAGTCCCGGCGCTGAGGGCCGCGCAAATCCTTGAGTTTGTAGTTTGCCATGGCCCGTTCTCCTACTCGCAGGTGTGCGCCGCGCTCAGGAACGCAGCGACGGTGAGCGCGCGCTTGTTCGCGAGATCCTTGGGATCCGCCTTGTTCGCCTGCTCGATCATCAGGTTGCAGAGGTCCATGTCGTCCTCGCTCGCCGGCCGGCCCATGAGGCAGCTCAGCGAGTTGTAGACGCACTTGCCCGTGGCGGCGTCGAACATGGGGTTACCCACGCCGCTGATCTTGCACTCCTCGGCGTTCTCGATGTTCTGGATGATCTCGGGCGCGGCCTGGATGAAGATGTCGAGCACCTTCGCGGCCGCCGAGATCGTATAGAAATACGACTCGCCCATGCGCGCGTCGAAGTTCGCCACGCCGAGCGAATCCTTCGTTGCCGCCGATTTGTAGAGCTGGCCCGCCGTCGGGGGTTGGCCCGCCGCCGCCGTCTTGTTCAGATCCACGCCGCGCGACGTGAGCAGATCGCCGAGCGCCGCATACGTGAGCTTGCTGCATGAATGCAGCCGCGTGCGGATCTCCGGCGGCCCTTCGGCCGCGCGCTTCTTCAGGATGTCGAACGGATCGTCCTGGCCCGCCTGCGTCGGGTCCATCGGGTGGTGGAAGTTGTTGCTGCCATTCTCGCTCGTCTCGGGATCACCGGACGATTGCGCGCCCGCGCCGGCCGTGCCGCCGCCCGCGCCGCCCGCGCCGCCCGCGCCGCCATTGCCGCCCGCTCCGGGGCCCGACGCCGACGGCACGCAGTCCTCGCCCATCGGATCCTGGGTGCCGAGGCACGCAGCGAATCCGAAGCCGATCGTGAAGAACAGGCCGGGCAGCGCCCAGCCGAGGAAGCTCCGTGCCATGATCAATACCTCACGAAGTCGTCGTGGACGAAGGACGCGCGGATGATCTCGCGCAGGTTGTAGTTCGTCTTGAATTGCGTGACGAGCGGGCCGATGACCGAATCGGGCACATCCGCCAGATCGTAGACCGCGTCGCCCTTCGACATGGCGTAGTTCCAGACGCGGACGACCGCGCACCGCGCGACCTCGTCGTCGGCGGCCATGCGCTGGCCGAACTCGAGGAGGTTCGCGGCGGGCGCGCCGAACTTGAACGCCGTCGTCTCGCCGGGCGGCAGATAATCGCTCTGCTTGACCTTCGGATTGCCCTCGATCGGCACCGTGGCCGCGAACTCGAGGATGCCGTCCATTCCGGGAGCGGGCTCGACGTACTTGCCGGCGTCGTCATAGGCCGCGAAGAGCGGAGCGCGGTGGTTCATCGATCCGTGGCAGTTCGCGCAGATCGTCGACGAATAATCGAGGAAGTCGACGCGACCGCCGTTCGCCGCGCCGCCGATCGATTCGAACGGCCAGGGCGACGTATAGAAACCATCGCCCTTCGGCTCCGGCGTGCCCCGGTATTCGGCCGGCATCTTGCGACAGGAGAACGTCTCCTGGATGAACCGCACGCGGCGGAACGCGAGCGCGCTCGCGTACTGGGCCATCAGGCCCGCGTCCGTGAGCACGCCGGCCGCGGGCGCGGCGGCGGGGCCGTTCGCGCAATCGACGGGCGTGAACGTGCCAGTCGCCGGGTCGAACGTGGGGCACGTGCCGCTCATCGCCGTGAAGATCTGACGATAATCGCCGCCCTCGACGGTGACCTTCGCCGCGAAGAGCGGCGCGTTGTTGCGGTTCGGCGCCTCGTTCGCCGCCATGGCGCCCGAGCGGAACGTGTTCTTCCAGTAATCGATCATCACCGCGGCGAACCGCGGCGACGTCATGTACTGGTCGACGAGCGTCTCGTAGACCTTCTTCGGATCCGCGGCGCTCCGGACGCCCTCGATCTCCTCGTTCTTCGGCAGCTTGCCGACGAGCTTGAGGCTCGCGGTGCGCAGCGCCTCGGTGTACGTGACGACGCGCTCGTCGAGCACGGTCTTCACGCCGCCGCCCGCGCCGGTCGTCTCCCCGCCGCTCGTCGTCGTCGGATCGCCGCCGGCCGATCCGCCATTCCCGACGGTGGACGACGCCGTGGATCCGCCCTCGCCGCTCGCGGAGGGCGGGCAGGGTTTGCCCCCATTGGCGGGCGCCCCGCCGAGGAGCTTGTTGGGATCGTCCGGGTTACACGCAGAAAGGACCAAAGAAAGTCCAATCAGCGCGGTCCCGGTCCACGCTCTCTTGCCCCATTTCATTGTCATTGCTGCTCCGCCATGATCCAAGGCTCCACCTTGGTCTTGAAAGCGTTGTATGCGTTCAGATCACCGTCGAATTTGTACATGTGCACGATCGCCTGCACCGGATCCGTCACCTGCAGGATCTGGCTCGCCGCAGGATCGCCCGGCTTGATGCGCGCCCGTACCTCCTGGCAAGCCGCCGTGGGCATCATCGCGTTGAGCTCCGACAGGTCCATCGTGCCCTTCGCCTGCGGGTTTGCCCCGCCGTGACATTTCATCATGCACGTCTGCATGGCCGGCACGACGTTCTGCTGGAAGTTCACGAGATCGTTGCAGCCCGTCCCCGGGCCCGCGTTGCCCCCGTACACCTCGATGAGCTCGAACGCGATCCCGAGGTACGCCCCCTTCTGCCAGTTCGTCAGGACGAGCTCCCCGGTGCCGAGCGTGTTCTCCCCGCCGAGCGTGAACGTCTGGTCGAGGTTCGAGAAGCTGTCGACGGGATCCGGATCCCCCGGTTGTCCCGGCACGTACACCGTGAAGAGCGGGTGCACGATGTGGAGCGGCTTGTCGACCACCGGGTGCACCGTGATGTTCGTCAAGCGGAGCATCGTGGGCGCGTCGCTCGAGCCGCCGAGCGTCTCGGCGAAGAACGCGATCGACATGTACTCGAAATCGGCGCCGAGCGCGTCGAGGTAGACCGTGTTCAGCGCGCCGCCGGGCAAGGTCCGGAACGGACGCACGCTCGGCCCGATGTCCGCGGGGTTCGACGGCGGGAGCGCCTCGGCCTCGGCCGTGAGCCACTCGAGCACGCCGGGCTTGACGTTCTCCGGGATCTTCGGCGCCTCGCCGCCGCCGTGGTTCGGCGACTCCGGATGCGTGAGCAGAATGCTCTGCTCGGGCGCCGAGGTCACGATGCCCGGCCAGAACGTAATCGTCTGGTAGCGCTCCTCGGGCGTCGCCCCCGCGAGGAACGGCGCCGGCGCCGAGCCGCCCTTCTTGTGGCAAATGTTGCAATTCGTGACGAGATCCGGCTCGATTTTCAGGAAAAGCTCGTACGGCGTCGGCCCCGCAGGCGCCCCGCCCTCCCCGCCCATGCCCCCGGACCCCACGGTCGCGCCAGCCCCGTCCGACGTGCCCTCCGCGTTATTGCTCGAACACGCGCTCATCCCCGCGATCGTGACCACAATGCCGAGCGACAGGAGCAACCCCCGAATGGAGCGGCTCGAGGTTCCGATTTCACGAGAAGTTTTCGCTGCCATAACAAGGATCGAGGGTGATCCGGGTGGATCGATGCAGCTCCACCCGGGGAGGCCCGGGAAGCCGAGGGCGCGCCTCTACGGGCATCGATCCGCGCAGCCCTCGCCTCGATTCGCCTCGTCTCGAGGATCGAGGACGAGGGAGATCAGATCCGGATTATGCGCCCCTATTTCCGCCATGGGAAGGAGTTCTTGATGATCGACGGCATCCTTGGTAGCGAAAAGGGATGTCTCCCCGCCGCGCGTCGCTCGCCCTCGCGAGCGCGCTCCTCGCCGCGCTCGCCGCGTCGTCGGTCACGAGCTGCGTGCTCATCGCAGAGATCGATTACGATCTCATCCCCGACGACACGGACGCCCCGGACGCAGGATCAGGCGGCGGCGCGCCCGACAGCGGTGGCTGCACCCCGGCGGACTGCGACGACCAGAACCCCTGCACCGCCGACGCCTGCACGAACGGCGCGTGCGTCTCCACGCCCCTCGCGGCGGGCGCGTCGTGCGGCACGCCCCCGCCCTGCGTCGAGAGCCTGACCTGCGATGCGGCGGGCGCGTGCGTGCCCACGCCCGTCGCGACGGACGACGGCGATCCCTGCACGACGGATTCCTGCGATCCGCAGACGGGCCAGGTCTCGCACACGGCGCTCGGCGGCTCCTGCCTCTCGTGGATCCCGTTGCCCACGGAGAACGCGCCTTCACCGCGCTTCAACCACACCGCGATCTGGACCGGCACGCACATGATCATCTGGGGCGGCGAGCGGAACGGCCCCGATCCGCTGCTCGGCGACGGCGCCCTCTACGATCCGGCGTCGAAGACGTGGACGCCGATGAGCACCGTCGACGCGCCCTCCCCGCGCTTCGGGCACACGGCCGTCTGGACGGGCCAGTCCATGATCGTGTGGGGTGGGTATTCGACGAACGGGACGGTCAACTCGGGCGCGCAGTACCGCCCGGACACGAATACCTGGACGGCGCTGCCGACGATGAACGCGCCCGCGGCGCGCATCCGGCACACGGCCGTCGCAGGGAGCGGGTACATGGTCGTCTGGGGAGGCACCTCGGAGACCCACCAGGCGCTGCAGTCGGGCGCCCGTTACCACATCGCGACGAAGTCCTGGTCCGCGACCCCCACGATGGGCGCGCCGATCCCGCGCACGCAGCACTCCGCGACGTGGACCGGCGATCACATGGTCGTGTGGGGCGGCATGGACTTCTTCGATTGGTTCGCCGACGGCGCGACGTACTCGCCGTCCGCCAACCAGTGGACGGCGAAGACCTCGAACACGAACGCCGCATCGCCTCGCGAATCCCACACGGCCGTGTGGTCGGGCTCGGAGATCTTCGTCTGGGGCGGCTGGAACGGCGGGCCCTACCTCGACACGGGCGGGATCTTCGCGCCCGCGGGCGGCGCGCAAGGCACCTGGTCGTCCATGACCACGACGGGCGCGCCGAGCGCGCGCCGAGCGCACGTCGCCGTCTGGACCGGGTCCTCGATGGTCGTCTGGGGAGGCTGCAACGATCAGAACTGCACCGGGGCCCTCGGCGACGGCGGGCGCTTCACGCCCGGCATGAACGGCGGGACCTGGGAGCCCATCCCCGAGGTGCCCGGGCTGAGCTCGCGGCGCGACGCGACGGCCGTATGGACCGGCGCGCGCATCCTCGTGTGGGGCGGGCGCGACGCGTCGAACGCGCTCGGCGACGGCGCCGAAGCGCAGCCCTGACGAGCTCAATCGAGCGTGGCGGCGAGGACGCGCGCGACGCTCGGATCGCCCTGGATCCAGGCGACCACCGCGCGATCGCCGGGGCCGCCGAGGGTCACGTACGGCGTGAACGCGTCCTCCCCCGCGGGGGAGAGGACCTCGAGCAGCCCGAATCCCGCCGCGCTGCCCCGCCGCGCCGTGACCTGAAAAAGCTCCCCGATCTGCTCGCTCCACGCGACGATCACGCCGCCGTCCCGATCGGTCGCGATCACGGGCGTGATCGCCTGGACCGCGCCTTTGCTCGAGAGCACGAGCGGCTCGTCGCCCGGGTGGATCCAGGCGCCGTCGGGCGCGCGCTGGGCGAGTTTTACGATGTGCCCCGCGCCCACGTCCTCGGACCAGACGACGTAAAGGAAGCCGAGCGAGTCGAACGCCGCGTGCACGTCCCGGCACGTGCTGTCGCGCCGGGAGAGCGAATCCGAGAGGTCCGCGGGCCGGGTCCACGCGCCGCTCGCGTCGCGCGACGCGAGGTACACGGCGAGGCCGCCCTGCCCCGATTCCTGCGTCCAGACGACGACGGAGCGGCCATCTTCGGCGAGCGCCGGCTTCGGGTTCGCCACGTCGTCGCTGTCGACCGGCGCGCCCTTCGCCGAGAGGAAATCGGAGACACCGGGCCGGGAAAATGTGCCCGTCTTGCCCCAGCGCTCGCTCGCGAACGTCATGAGATCCGTGCCGGGTGACTGGTACCAGGACACGATCGCATCGCCGCGCGCATTCACCGCGACCTGCGGCGCATTCGAGAAAAAGGACGGCGGCGAGACCACGTCCTTCTCGGACGCAGCCCCCTCCCACGCCGCATCGGGCCCCGCGCGACGCTGGATCGCGATGCCGTAGTGCTCGCCGTCGTACCACTGGTTCCACGCGTGGACGATCTCCCCCGAGCGAGACGCGGCGAGGTGCGACTCGTGTCCCTTTTCCCCGAACGAGACGTGCTCGGCTTCGCTCGCAGGATCGATCCAGGCGCCGTCCACGGCGCGCTCGCTCCGGTACACGTGGCCCGTGGACGCGCCCGTGACCTGCCACCACGCGACGACCGCGTCTCCCGCCGCGCCCGCCGCGACCGTGGGTGCCGCGGCAAACCCCGGGAGCGCGAGGCTCGGCATGCGGAGCGCGAGGGACCCGTCGCTCCCCTCCTCGCCAATGACGACGACGCGGGACCCCGGCGCAGCGCCGGCCTGCTCCCAGACGAAGATCGCGCGTCCCGCGCTGTCGATCGACGCCGACACGCGCGCGGCCGCGGGCCCGCCGGAGGTTTGTCCGGGCGCCGGGAACGTCCAGGCGCGCCCGCGACAAACGCCCCCGGGCTCCGCCACGGTCCACGGCGGACAACACGCGCCGTCGGGGAGCGCGCGCGCGGGGCCGCAGGTGCAGGCGACGGGATCGTCACAAGCGACCTCGACCTCGCCGCATCCGAGTGCGCCGAGGCCGAGGAGGAGCAAAACCACAAGCGCGCGTGTCATGGAACCGAGAGCCGGCGAGCCCGGGTGAGCGACGTGAGGAAGACGCGCAGCTCGCCGCGCTCGGGCTCCGAGAGCGCGGCAAACGCGTCGCGCGCGGCCTGCGCCTCGCCGCCGTGGAGCAAAATCGCGTCCTCGAGGGTCGGGGCGCGGGCGTCGTGCAAGTACGGCCGGCTCCGCGCGATCCCCCAGAGCGGGCGCGTGAGGAACGTGCCCGGACGAACCGCCCGATCCGCCTCCCGCTCGGCGAGCCCGGGGCCCATGTCGTGCCGCTTGAGATCGCTGTACAGGTAAAGCCGGAGCGGACCTCCGTCGAACGGCGGCGCGATGCGCGGGAGCGCCGCGTCTTTCTGGAGATCGACGCGGATCGGGGCGCCGCCCTCGCGGCTCGGGAGCGAATACACGGCGCTCTCGAGCGTGAGCGAAGGGACGTGGCAGGTCGCGCAGCCGAGCGCCTGGAAACGCGCCTCGCCCTTGCCGAGGGCCACGACGTGATCCTGATCCACCGGCGTATCCGTGACGGGCACCTCCTGCATGGCGAGGAAGAGCACGAGCGCGGTCACCTGGCCCTCGCGGACTTCGTCGGTGATGCCGTCGCCGTCGGGGTCTGTCCCGCCAAACGCGCCGACACGCGCGGGGTCGCCGTGCGCGACGAGCCACGTCGATTGCATGCCGTGGTGGACGTTGAGCTCGTCCTCGACGACGTCGCGGAGCGAGGCGAAATGCCCCTTCCAGCCGAAGGGCTTGACCACGAGATCCGTGTCGACGCCGAGGACGCTCGTTCCATCGAGGCGGCCGTCGGGCCGGGCTTCGAGCTCGCCGAACGCGACGCCCTTGGCCACGAGGGGCCCGCGCGCGGGTTTGCCCTCGGCCTTCGCCCGCGCGACGAGGGCCTCGCGCGCGCGGCCGAGCTCGGCGCTCATCTCGCGGGCGACGAGCTCGACGAGGCCCGCGCCCACGAGCGAAGGCGGGTTCCGGGCGAGCGCGCTCGATTGCCGATCGCCGTCGCCGTCGAGGTACGCGTTGTCCGCCGCGTCGCCCGCGCCGCCGGGTCCGCCGCGCCAGTGGCACGAATCGCACCGCATGGCGTCGGGACCGCCGCGGCGACCCGCGTGAAAACGCGCGAGGTGCGGCAGATCCTTGCCGCCGTAGCCCATCTCGAGCGTGAACGTGGCGTGGAAGATCTGCGCGCCGAGCTGGAAAATTTCTTCGGGCGAATGCGCGCCCGCTTCGAGGTCGGATTGCTCGACGCGGATCGAGCGCGCGAGGTGGCCGGGATCGGCGGCGTCGAGGAACCGATGCTCGCGCCTCTGCGCGTCGCGCGCGAGGGCGTCATACGCTTGCCGTTCGAGGTCCGGATCGAGGTTTGTCGTGTACACCCCGAGCGCGCGCGCCGTGCCTTTCTGGGCCGTCGGCGTGGGCGTCGGATCGAGCGCGCAAGCCACGAGCGTGGTCGCCACGAGCGAGAGGACGAGCGAGCGCCTCATGGAAGCACGTGGACCTTCGGCTCGCGCGTGAGCGAGAGCAAAAAGACGTGGAGGTCCTTCCGGTCCTCGGGATCGAGCGCGCGGAAGGCATCTCGCGAGGCCGTGGCCTCGCCGCCGTGGGCCTCGATGGCCTCGGGGATCGTCGCGGCGCGGCCGTCGTGCAAATACGGCGCGGTCTCGGCCAGGCCCCAGAGCGGGCGCGTGAGAAAGACGCTGCGCGGAATGTCCCCGGCTCCGTCGTGCGGATCGGCGAGCGCCTCGCCCATGTCGTGCCGTTTCAGATCGCTGTAGAGCCTCACCAGGCTCGTGCTGCGCGGCTGATCCCCGTCGCGAACGAGGTTCACCTCGACGGGCGGCCCCCCGGTCGTGTCGGGCCACTCGTCCCAGAGCACGTGCGCGATCGGCAGCTCCGGGCGATGGCAGCTCGCGCAGCCCGCCTCCTCGAAGACGGCCATGCCGTTCGACCAGCGCGTGCGCAGCGCCGGATCGTGCGGCGGCAGGATCACCGGCGTCTCCAGCATCGACATGTACACCGCGGTCGCCGTGAGAATCCCTTCCTCGATCTCGCGCTGCACGCCGTCGTTATCGGGATCCCACCAGTTCGGCCCCGGGCCGAGCTTCGGCACGTCGGGCTCCGTTTGCCACCCGAGCGCGAGCACGTGCGACTGGATGCCGAAATGGATCCGCGCCGCGTCCTCGGCGAAGCGCCGGAGCCGCGCGATGTCGCCCTTCCATCCGAACGGCTTGATCACGAGATCCCGATCCACGCCGACGACCGCAGACGTATCGAGCGAGCCGTCGGGATGCGCCGTGAGGCTGCCGAACGAGACGCCCTTCGATTCGAGCGCCGCGGTGACGTCGATGCCCTTCTCCGCGGCCTCGGCGAGCGCGGCGCTCCGAGTTTGTCCGAGCTGATAGGTCATCTCCGCGCCGAGCGCCTGGACGAACCCGAGGCCGAGCACGTGCGGCGCGTTCCGCTGGTTCGCCGACGAGGCGCGGTCGCCGTCGCCGAGGAGAAACGCGTTTTGCGTGGGGCCGCCCGCGCCGTCCGGCCCGCCGACGGAGTGGCAACCCGCGCACGAATACGTGTCGAGCCCGCCGCGCACGCCTGCGTGCACACGCTGGAGCGCGGGATAGGGTTTGTCCCCGTAGCCGTCCTCGCCGCGGAACTCGTGCGCGAAGAAGGCGTCGCCGAAGCGGAAGAGCGCGTCGAGGTCGTAGGTCCCGAGATCGATCTGGGGCTGGAGCACGAAGATGTGCTCGCTGTCCTCGCCCTTCTCGAAGGCCTCCAGGTACTCCTCGAGCCGCTCGCGATCGGCGAGCTCGACGGCGCCGCCGACCATTTCTTGCAGGGCAATCGAGGAGGGCGGGTCTCCGTGGGGCCAAGGAATCGGGGCCTCGCCTCCGGCGGCGACCGTGAGGATCACCGCCGGGGCGAGCAGCGCGACAAGTCCGATCGGGCGACGTGCGCTCATGACCGGTCCTCGCCGGGATGGCTTCTCAGTTGCTCTGGCAGATGGGGAAACAGCACGGGATGTACCGCATCGATCCATTGCAATCGAGCCCGGCCTGGGCGTGACCCTGCGGATCGGTGGTGTACACGGTGTCGCTGTCGAGCGTGAAGGTGCCCGAGACCGCGCCGGCCGTGTTCGTGATGGTCACGTACTCGCCGTCGCTCAGGTGGTTCGTCGTGTACGTCCAGTTGTTGCAAGTGCCGCCGGGGCCAGGCTGCGATACGACGCCGTTCACCGTCTCGGGCGTCGTGCGGTTGACCCACGCCGTGATCGTCGTGCCCGCCGGCACGGCCGTGGCCAGCTTGGTCATGTCGACCGGGTGGGCAGCGGGGTTCGTGAAGATCTCCTTGAGCTGCTCGTAATCGCAGACGCCGGCCGCGCCGATGGCCTGGCACTGCTTCGTGCCGCCGTCATAACCGACGCTGCCGCCGAAGGCCCACTGCGGGCCCGACGGCGCCGCCGCGAAGCCCGAGAAGATCACCTTGCCCACGCAGGGATCGATCGGGGCGTCCGTGCCGGCGTCCGGGAGCTTGCAGTCGTTGGGACACATGTCGCCGACCTCGTTCTGGCCGTCGTCGCAGTCCTCGCCCGGCTGCACGATCTTGTCGCCGCAGTACGGCTTCTTGCACTTGTCCGAACACTCGTCCGTGGGCTCGCAGTTGCCGTCGTCGCACTCCTCGCCCGGATCGACGGTGCCATTGCCGCAGAGGACCTCCGCCGAGCCGCCCGGCACGCACGTCACGTCGTCGCCGCCGCCGCCGCTGCCGCCGCTGCCACCGGTGCCGCCGCCGTTGCAATCACACGACCCGTAGCCATTGCCCTCGGCGTTGCAGCTCTGCGCGCCGTTGCGCCCGTCCGTACAGACGCATGCGACGCTCGTCCCGGGAATGCAGCCGTTCGGGGTTCCCGACCCCGTGTTCGTGTTCTCTCCTCCGCTGCATGCCTGAGCGAAAAGCCCCGCCAGGCCGAGCGCAGTCAACGGAACGAGAATCGACTTGATAAAGCTATTACGCATGCTCCACTCCCGATGCTTCTCCCCACGACGCCGTCACGCGATGGACCAGCCGCTTATTTAAACGAGGGCGGTTCGGTGCGTCAACACATAAGTTTCGCGAAAACCCCGTTCCCGAAGGCCTCGCGGAAGCGGATTGCGTACATTCATTCGCAGTCGAAACGAGGCACGATCACGCAGCGCGGCTATGGGTTCACCGCAATGCGTCGTGACGCGCCGGGTCCGTGTTCGCGAAGGTCGGTGCAATGGGCGGGCAGCGCGTCGATCGCGGCTGCCCCGCCGTCCGTCACTGGAGCTTGAACATCGCCATCGCGGTCTCGCCGCCCTTGATGGCCACGCTTCTCGATTTCGTAGCGCCGCTCGCGGGCTTGCAGCTCACCGAATAGGTGCCGGGCGAGAGCGAGAGCTTGAGCGTCGACGTCGTGCCCTTGGAGGCGCCGTTTACCGAAAACGCACACGTGCCGCCGACCGCGACCGCGACGAGCGTGCCGTTGCCGCCGCCCGCAGGCGCAGCCGTCGGCGTCGCCGTGGCGGTGGGAGGCGCCTTCGCCGTGCTCGTGGCCGTCGCCGTGGATTTCGGCGTCGCGCCGCCACCGCTCGTCGCCGTGCCGAGAGGCGCGCTGCCGCCTCCCGCATTGCCACCCGCGGGCGCCTTGCCGGTATTCGGATCCCCGGCCGGAGGCGCGTTCACCGCGACGGGATCCTCCGCCGGCGGAGGCGTGGTCTCGGTCGTGGCCGGGGGCGGCGCTGTGGCCGCCGGCGCGGCCGTGGTCGATTGCGGCGGCGCGACGGCCACGGGGGCCGCGCTGTCCGCCGTCGTACCCTCGCCGCCCTTCTTGTCGCCCCCGACGAGCAGGAGCACGAGGAGCACGGGCACGAGCACGGCCGCGGCCGCGAGCCCGCCGAACAGAACGCGTCGATCCTTCTTCGGCGCGAAGGGGTTTGGCTCGACGATCGCGCCGGCCGGCCCCGTGCCCGGCGGCGAGATCACGGCCCCGGGCGGCGTCGCCGGATCGGCGCGCCCCGCGGCCCACGAGCTCTGCTGCGGACGCATCCCCGCGTCCGGCGCGCCCGAAGGACCGAGCACCGAGGGCCCCATTCCGCTCGCCGCGCCCCCGAAGACAGGGCCTCCGCCGGCAGGCGGGAACGGGACCGTCCCCGGCGTGGATGCCTTCGCATCCTTGGGCGGCCCGGGCGGTTGCGGGACGAAGTCGCCGGCGAGGAACATGGTCCGTTCCATTTCGCCAAGCGCGGCCGCCGAGCTCTGGATGCGCGTGACCGACTCCTCGTCCTCGATCTCGAGCTCGACCACCTGACCGCCCGCGGACGCACGCGGGGGCGGCGCAGGCGTGGGCAAGGGCGGAGGCGGCACGGAGCCGGTCTTCTTGCGTTGCTTGGCCGCGTGGGTGATCGCGCCGATGCGATCGATGATCACCTGCCCCTCGGCCGTCACGTACGGCCGGAGCGCATGCGCGAAGCCGTGCACGTTCGCGAAGCGGCCGTCGACGTCCTTGGCCATCGCCCAGCCAAGGATCTGCTCGATCTCGGGCGGCAGATCGCGGCGGAGCTGCGTCACGGGCCGCGGCTCCTCCTTCGTGATCTGGAGCATCAGCATCGCCATCTCGCCCTCGAAGGGCGGGCGCGCCGTGAGCAGGTGATAGAGGATCGCGCCGAGCGACCACACGTCGGCCCGCACGTCGATGCTCTTCGCCTTGCGCACGATCTCCGGCGAAGAGTAGGGCGAGAGGCCGAGCATCGTGGTGGCCGTCATCTCGCCCGCCATGGGCGCGGCCACGTCGCGCATGAGCTTCGCGGTGCCGAAATCGATGACCTTGAGGAAGGGCGCGCCGCCGACGCGCGTGGTCACGAAGAGGTGCTGCGGCTGCATCTCGCGGAAAATGATGCCGTGCCCGTGCGTCTCGGCGACGGCCTCCGCCGCCTGCAAGACGAGCAGGCAAGCCTCCTGCAAAGGCAAGGGGCCGCGCGTCTTGACGTGCGTCGCGAGGTCGGTGCCTTCGAGGAACTGGCGGACGAGGTAAAACGTGCCGTCCTGCTGCGTGCCGACGTCGATGATGCGCGCGACGTGCTCGGATTCGAGCTTCGCGAGCGTGCGCGCCTCGCGCCGGAAGCGCTCGAGCTCCTTGTCGTCGGTCTGGCCGGCGAGCAGGATGCGAATCGCGACTCGCTGGTCGAACTCGGTGTTGAAGGCCTCGACGAGGACCCCGTGCCCCCGGCCGAGAATGGTCCGGATGCGGTACTTCCCGGCCACGAGGCCGCCCGGGCGAATTTCGTCAGGTCGCATGTTTCGGATCGTGGCGGCGTCGAGGAAAGCCGCGGGGCCATTCTGGCACGTCTCGGGCCTCGGGTGGTACTTCCCGCGATCGCTTCGCGGGATCCCCTACTCGAGGGGCTCGATCGCCGCGGCGCAGGAGGCCGCGACGGTGGCGGCGTCCTTGAAGCCGAGCCAACCGAGGATGCACAGATCCCCGGGATCCTGCTCGTTCACGATCTTGCCGCCCTTGTGCCGCTCGAGCCCCCGCGCCTTGTTGACGAGCAGGAGCTTGTCGGCCGTGGAGCCGAGATCGTCGACGACCTGCTGCATGGCCGCGGGATCGAGGTTGCACACGGACGCGTAGTTCGCCTCGAGCTCGAGCTGCGTCGTCGACGCGCCGCCGGAGACATTGTTCTCCGCCGGGTGGCGCAGGCCGAGCTGGCCGTAGATGCGCATGGGGCGCGTCGCTTGGCCGTGGCAGTCGAGCGTGCCGCAGCGACGCTCGAGGTACGGCGAGACGCTCGCCGTGAAGACGGCGGGGTTCGGACACCCGTACGCCTTGAGCCCCTCCTCGCCCACGCAGCTCGAAGCCCCGAAGCCAAGGCCGACGAGCCCCGTCACGAGGACGCCGAGCGCCGCGAGGGAGCGAAAGCCGAGCGCCGCCCGGAGCCGTTCACGCACGTTCCGCCTCACGGCGCACCTCCACCACAGATGGGATCCGTGTCTCCATCGTCGACGAGCACCACGCCGGCCGAGTCACGACCCGCGCCGTTGTCGGGCCTGTCGTCCGAGGGCAGCTTGTGGCACGCGCCGCACGAGCCCTCGCGGCCGATGATCGAGTTCATGCTGCGCTGGCCGGCCCTCACCTTGAGCGGGAAGGTGAGGTCGGACCATTTGTCCTTCTCGATGTAGAAGTTGCCGGCCGCGTTCGTGCACGCGAAGCGCGACGGCCCGGCCGAGTCGAAGATCTCGACCTTCACGTTGGGCGCCGCCGCGAGCGCGCCCATCGCGTTCTCCTTGTACACGGTGCCGGCGATCGCGAACGCGGGCGCGGCGGCGCCGTACGTCGAGTGGCAGGACAAACACGGCTGACCCGGCCGGTGCAGGGCGCTCGGCGACCCCACCTCCGCGGGCAAACCGTCGATGACCTCCTGCGGGATGGGGTCGTTGCCGTTGCAACCCAAGGCGCCCAGCGCGACGGCGAGCGAGAGCGCGGCGAACCTTCGCCCGTACGACACGGCGACCATCAATCGACCTCCAGCTCCAGGGTCGCGGCGGTGAACAAGCCGAACCGGTTGAAGACGTAGATGTGGTCGAAGTACTGGTTGTAGAGGCCCTCGACCTGGAGCTGCGCCGAGAGCACCCGGGCGAGCGCGTAGCGGACGTTCGCGCCGAGCGTGAAGCCCATCAGCGCGCCGAGCTCGCGATCGCTCGTGCGGTACTCGGGGATGTTCCACCCCGTCGCGCTCTGCGTGGCGACGTAGGCGCGTTTCCAGAAGTCGACCGACGACTGGACGTTGAAGCGCAGGTGGCTGCCGAGGCGCAAATCGTCGTTCACGTCGAGGAAGAAGCGCGCGTCCGTGGTGCTCGCGAGCTGCCCCCACGTGTCGACGTAGAGCCGCTCGTCGCCGCGGATCGTGGTCTTCTCGAAGCGCTTGGCCGCACGCCCGAAGAGCGCGAAGCGGCTGCGCTCGGTGGGGAGCTGCTCGAGCGGCGCGAACGGCAAGCGGTTCTGGCTGACGACCTGGCGCGTCGCGCCGAGCGGCATGCGCGAGGCGACCGACTCCGAGAACATCGGGATCGTGCGGTACGGCTTCGAGGTGTCGCCGAAGACGAGCTCGGCCGTGGCGCCCGCGACGACGATCATGCTCGGATCGATCACGAGCGAGACGCCCGCGTCGATCGTGTGCCGCAGGATGTCCTCGCTGAAGACCTCGAACGGCGTGCCCGCGCGGCTGAGCACGTCGAAGCCGACGTTGTACGCGAGGGTCGGCGTAACCATCTTGCTCTTGAGGTCGGTGCTCACCGCGACGCCGACGCTACGCGCGAGGTAGTCCGGCTCGATCGAGACCGCGCCGTTCAAACCGACCTTCGCGGGGCCGACCTTGAAGTCACCCGAGAGCGAGCCCGCGTAACGGCGCTCGTTCCAACGCCGCGACGCCGTCGCCACGATGTCCGGCGACGCGGTGCTGACGACGTCGACGATGAAGCTGCCGCCCACCGACCAACCCGCGGTCGGGTTCTCGCCGGAGATGTACGCGGCAGGCGACACGACCGTGGTGTTCAGCGTGTCGGTGTAGAACATCGTCTCGAGGCCGGCCTTCAGCGTGAAGCCGCGGCCCTTGCCGCCGGTGTCGATGCAGCGCTGCATGTCGGCCGGCGTGCGCGCGGCCTGCATGCACTGGAAGACCGCGCTGTTGTTGCCGCCCGACCCGCCCTGATCGACGTTCACGGTGATCTGCTCGCCGCGATCGAAGGCCTCGGTCGTCTTGTACTGCGCGGGGAACTTGCCGCGTTTGCCCTTGGCCTCGATCGTGGCCTTGCCCGGGTTGTGCGGGATCGGCTGCTTGACCTTGTCGGCCGGGACGACGACGCCGTCGATCTTGATCTCGACCTCGCTCCACGAGCTCGGGATCTGCAACGTGATCGTGGGCGTGTCGGTCTGGAGTTTTTCGACGAGCGCCTTCGCCTCGTCCCCGACGCCGGGGTTGTTCTCTTCCTCCGCGTACTTCGCCGCGATCTGCGCGTCCGCCGCGGCTTCGAGGAGGAGCCCGCCGGCGTCCTGGCACTTCGCGAGCATCAGCTTGCCCGCGGCGAACTCGCTCGACGTCGCCATCTCGGCGATGAGCGTCTGCATGCACCCGCTCCAGTCCTTCTGGGCGAGCGCCGCCTGCGCCGTGGTGACCGCGGCCATCTGCTGCTTCGTGGGCGGCGGGCGCGCAGGACCGAGGACTTGCCGCGCCTCGGCGAAGGTCTTTTCGAGCTCCTTCGTCGCCCACTGCTTGTCGAGCTTGACGTTCGCGTCTTCCTTGAGGGCCCCCTCGAACGCCTTCTTCGCCGCGTCGAGCTTCTTCCGGCCCGCGCCCTGGATGACGCCGATCGCCATCTGGATCTCGGCGCGCACGCTCGGCTCGCAAGCCTTGCCCTTGCACGCCTTGAGCGCCGCATCGAGCCGCGCGAGGGCCTTGTCGTACTTGGCCTCGACGAACTCGTTCATCGCCTCGGCGACCGCGACGAGACCGTCGGCGTCCTTGTCCCCCGCGTACGAGGGCCCGGCGTCCGTGAGCCCGACGAGCCCGAAAACGGCCGCCGGCAGCAGGATCGCGCGGATCAGTTGTCGGGCGCGCCGCACTTGATCCACTCCTCGATGATGGTGAACTCCGCCTGGTTGAGCCGCGCGTCGTCGACGGTGTCGTCGGGATCGACCTGCGGCATGAGCGCGCCGCAGTTCGGCGGCTTCACGACCCCCATCTCGACACGCAAGTTGCAGAGCATCTTCGAGTTTTCCGGTGTGTCACACGCGATGTACGCGCCCCCCGCCACGCTCACGTCGAGCAGCTCCTCGCGGAGGTTCGCCGAGGTCAGCGTGAGCGTGCCCGCGCCCATGCCGTGGCACTGGGCGTCCGCGCACTTGCCCTTCGTTTCGAGGATCGGGAGCACGTCGCTCGAGAATTTCACGGTGCACATGGGATCCCCCATGCAACTCGCGCCGCCGGAGGACGAGGATGCCCCCGCGCCTCCCACGACCTTCGCCGGATCGCCGTAAGGCGGGATCTCCTCGGTGGCGCATCCGGCGACCGCCATCGTGAGCGCCGCAAACGCGGCAAGGAGCTGGATGGATGAAGGCTTGTGCATCGGACCGGGGGAAGGCACGCCATCATACCCGGGCCCGCGAAACAGGGACAAGCTCTCCTGTCAGGGATCAGCAGCGGCTTTGCGGATCGCCGCGAGGACCTCCTCGACCGTGCACTGGCCGGAGAGACGCGCGGCCTCGTGCCCCTCGGCGTCGAGCACGACCGTCATCGGCACGGCGGTCGCGCCGTACCGCGCAGCCCGGAGCTCGGCGTCCGGCGTCTCCTCCGTCAGATCGATGCGGAGCGCCACGAGCGGCGTGCTTTGGAGCAGGATGCGCGGATCGGACCAGACCTCGCGCGCCATCGCGATCGACGCCCCCGACCAGTCCGCCGAGAGGTACACGACGAGCGGCACCCCTTCCCGCGCGGCGCGGGCGCGGGCGCGCGGTTCGTCCGTCTCCCACACCCACGGCCTTTGCCGCGGCGAGGACGTCGCGCCGCTCGGCTCGGAACCTCCGGCAGCGATCACGGCAGGCCCGTCGCCGGCGATCGCCACGACGGGCTCGGGCTCGGGCGCGCGCGCGGCGCACGCGACGAGGCACGCGCCCGCCACGAGGACAAACGCGCGTGGATCGATCGAAGGTTTGGAAGGACGAACGAGAGGGGAGAGGGCGGGGCTCCGCAGCTCCGAGCGCCGGGAGCCCCCTGCCCGCGGGTTCACTTGCCCTTGGCAGAGCAGCGCATGGCGCACATGAGATCGCCGGGCGCGCAGCCGCAGGAGCTCGCCTTCGGCGCGGTCTTCGCCGTGGTCGCGGGCGCCGTACCACCGCCGCTCGTGGGCGCCGTGCCCGCCTTCGACGTCCCGCCGCCCGCCTTCGACGTCCCACCGCTCGCCTTCGACGTCCCACCGCTCGTCTTCGCGGCGACCGACGCGCTGGCTGCGGGCGCTTCGGTCTCCGCGACGGAAGGCGTCGGCACCGGAGGCGCGGTCTCGAGCGGAGGCGGCGTGTTCGCAGGCGCGGCCGACTGCGTCGTCGCCTGCTCCGGCGGCGGCCCGCCCTTCATGACCATGAACGCGCCGACGATCGCGCCGACCGCGACGAGCGCGCCGACGCCGATGAAGAGCGGCGTGCGGTTCTTCTGCGGCTTCGTCTCCTCGGGCGTCGGGATCGGAGCTGCTGCGGGGGCCGTGACGGGCGGCGCCGCGAGCTCGAAGAGGCCGCCGGAGTCGCCGAGCAAGCTCGCCGCGGCGGACGTCGTGGACGGCGCGGCCGACGCGCCTGCGGCGAGCGCCTTCAGGTCGATGAGGCCGGAGTCGTCGGTGTTCGTCGACTTCGACGGCGTCGACGCGAGCGCGCCGAGGCTGCCGAGGCTGCTCGCGGCCGAGCTCGACGAAGCGCCCGCGCGGTTCGTCAACGCGCTGAGCGAGAAGAGCGCGGACTGCTCCTCCTTGCCGGCGCCGATGCGCACGGGCGCGGGCGCGCGTGCCGGCGACGACGAGCCGCCGAGGCCCGAGGCGCTCGTCGACACGTCGGAGGCGCCATCGGAGCCGAAGAGATCGCGTGCTCCGCCGCGCGCGTCTTTCTTGACGGCGGCTCGCGCGGGCTCGGGCGCAGGCTGCGGCGCGCTCGCGCCTTGCGCGGCCGCGTTGAGCGCGTCCACGACCGCCTGTACCTGGCCGAGAGGCTGCCAGTCGCCCATGCCATCGGCCCAGACGTACGTGTCTGCGGTGATGACCGAGCTGTTGTAGGCCTGGACGATCTCTTGCAGCGACATCGTTCGCTGATCGCCCTCGGCCACGTTGACCTGGTACGACCCGCCGTCCGTCGCCGCCTCTTCGGCGCCCGCGGCCGAGGCGGCGTCGGCGTTTGTCGTGGTCGCCCCGCTGCTGTTGACGAGGATCGTCGCGCCGCACTTACGGCACTTGATCTTGACGGTCTTGCCTTGGACCTTCTCGTCCGAAACCGTGTACTTCGACTGGCAAGATTGGCAGGTGATCTTCATGTCGCGTCTGGTTCGGAGGGTCGACTGTTTACCTCGGGTCGGTCTTCGCTCGAAGACTCTACCAGGGCGCCCTGTCGTTTCGGACCTTTCCTGACGTATCAGTCACGAGGAAGACTCGAATTTGCCAAAAATTCGTCTCCACGTGCAATTTCTTGGAGCCCAACCCAAAAAAGCGCTTGCCAGCGTGTCGAAAGCGACCCGCGTCGGGAAGCGATCTCGCCAAACGGCGGACGAACCCAGCCGGCGAGGCCTCTCGCCGCAGGGTTCGAGCACGCGGGATCAAGGGAGCGATCAGGAGAGACAGCGGCTCGCGTCGAGATCTCCCGCGGCGCCGGGGACGCTCGGCGCCTCTTCCGAAGCAGGCGCCGGCGCCTCCTCCGTGCTGTCTTGCGGGCTCTCGGCCTCCTGCGCCTCGGGGGCCTCGTGGGTGCCGACGTGCTCGCCGTACGCCTGGAGCTTCGAGTAGAGCCCGCGCCGGCTGATGCCGAGCACGCGCGCCGCCCGTTGCTTGTTGCCGCGCACCGCTTCGAGCGTCAGCAGGATGAGCTTGCGCTCGGCGTCGGCGAGGCGCGTTCCCACGGGCAAACGCAGCACGAGCGGGTGCTCGCCGCGATCCCCCTCGCGGGCTTCGAGGTCGTGCGACGACGGCGACGTCGCGCGGATCGGCGGCTGGGCAAACGACGCCGACGTCGACGCCGGCGGCTCGACGAGCGAAGGCGGAGGCTCACGCCCCTCAATCTCCGCGATCGCCGGCGGCGGCGCGGTCGTGATCGGCGCCGGCGGCGCGTGGTGCTCCGGCTCCGCGTGCGGCGGGTTCGTCTGGGCCTGGAGGTCGTGGTGCGAGCGACGGCCCGTGCGCCGCTCGATGCGGCCCTGGCCGATCTGGACCTCCTCCGGCGCGACGATCTCACCCGCGGCGAAGAGCGCCGTCTGCTCGACGACGTTGCGAAGCTCGCGCACGTTGCCCGGCCAGTCGTGCACGTAGAGCCTGTGGATCGCGCCCTCGGAGAAGCGACGCGCGGGCGTGCCGTAGCGCTTCGCGAACTTCACGAGGAAGCGCTCGGCGATCGGCAGGATGTCCTCCACGCGCTCGCGCAGCGGCGGCAGCGTGATCGTGAAGACGTTGAGGCGGTAGTAGAGGTCCTCGCGGAAGACGTTCTCGTCCACGAGATCGAGCAGGTCCTTGTTCGTCGCGGCGACGATCCGGACGTCGGCCTCGATCTCCTTGCGGCCGCCGACGCGCGTGAAGCGGTAGGTCTCGAGGACGCGCAGGAGGCTCACCTGCACGGCGCTGTCCATCGTGCCGACCTCGTCGAGGAACACAGTGCCGCCCGTCGCCGCCTCGAACTTGCCCTCGGCCGAGGAGAAGGCGCCGGTGAAGGAGCCCTTCTCGTGACCGAAGAGCTCGCTGCCGATGAGCTCGCGCGGGATCGCGCCCGTGTGCACGGGGATGAACGGGCCGTTCTTGCGCGGGCTGCGGTTGTGGATCGCGCGCGCCACGAGCTCCTTGCCCGTGCCGCTCTCGCCCACGATGAGCACCGGCGCCATCGTCGATGCGACCCGGTCGATCCGAGCGAAGACCTCGCGCATGCCGCGCGATCCGCCCACCATGCCCTCGAACACGAGCGGCCCGGCCACGGCGTCGTCGTCCTCGCCCTCGGCCTCGCGGACGTTGTCCGAGGACAGAAGCTCGCGCACGAGCGAGACGAGCCGCGCCGGATCGAGCGGCTTCTGCAGGTAGTCGGCCGCGCCGAGCTTCAGCGCGTCGACCGCGCTCGACACCGAGCCCGACCCCGTGACGACCACGACGGCGGGCGCGGGCGTGGCCGCCTTGAGCGTCTCGTCCTCCGTCGGAGGCGTGAGCCGACGCATGAGATCCATGCCGGTCATCCCGGGGAGGTTGAGATCGGTCACGAGCACGTCCGCGGGCGTTCGGTGCTGGATCTCGAGCGCCTGCTCGCCGCTCGAGGCGACGAGGACGTCCAGCCCCTCGTGCCGCAGCACGGCCTCCAGGATCGCAGCCTGATCAGGCTCGTCCTCGACGAGCAGGACACGCCCCGTATGGTGCCCGGCCGCCCGGTGCGCGCGGAGCATCGATCCCCTCGCATGCACTGAAGCGCTCGCTCCCAAGCTTTTCCTCCCCGGAGGTTCTCCGCGCGATCTACGCGGCGCCTCCACGCTTTCGGTGAAGGAACTCTAGCGAAGAGGTTCGCTCACGCCACCCGCCGGGATCAATTCAGGATCCCCCTCGTTTGGGTATCGCGATACCCCGAGGTGCGTGTCAGGTACGGCCTGGACGCTCGTACGGAACGCATCAGGGCGCCTGCGTGCCGAGCGTCTCCTTGCGACGGTAGATGCACCACGCGAAGCCCGCGTCGAGCGGCACTTTGCCCGCGATCTCGTAGGCCGGCAGGAAGCGTCGATCGCGGTAGATCACCTGCGATCCTGGGACGGACGGGTGCTTGCAGTCGATGTTCGAGGAGATGAGCAGGAAGTAGTCCGGGCGTTTGTCGAAGAACCGATCGAGGAAGCCGGGGCCGAGCTTGCGCGTGTAACCGCCCTCGAGCTTGCTGATGACCGGATCGACGAGGCCCAGCAGATCGAGGATGGGGTAGTCCGTCGCGTAGCCGACGTACCCGATGTCGCCGATCGCGATCTCGCCGGGCGTGCCGTTCTCGAGGAACCACTTCGCCGTGCCGCCCGCCGCCATCGTCCAGAAGCGCTGCTCCTTCTCGACGATCTGCCGCTGCGCGCTCTGCATGTTCCCGACCCGCAACGAGAAAGCGATGGTGAGGAACGCGGCGAGCGCGAGGTTCGCGGCGCGGCTCCTTCGATCGACGATCGCGCGTGCCGAGACGCAGACGAGCAGGAAGGCGAACGGCTCGAAGGGCGCCATGAAGCGGAAGAACGGCATCCAGTCGCCGCCGACGAGGACGACGTAGACGAGCACGAAGATCGCGATCGCAGAGGCCGCCAGGAGCTCGCGGCGACGCCAGACGAGGCCCATCGCGACCGCGAAGAGCCCGAGGTAAAACACCGGGCCCGCGTGGTTCATGTAGTTCCGGACGTAGTCGGCGCCGCCGTCGATCTGCGCGGACCAGTTGCCCGTCTTGGCCGAGAACGTGTTCGGCACGAACGTGCCGTAGTACGCGCGTCGGAAGGCGAGGTGCGTCCCGACCGGAAGGACGAACGCCACGCCACGCCAAATGTTCTGCTTGCCGAAGAAGCCGCCCGGCGCGGTGAAGACGCGGGCCGCGGCGTTTTTCGTGCCGAACGCATCGCGCCCGAAGAGGAGCACGAGCATGAGCAGCCCGACGAATGCAGGCGCCTCGGGCCGCGTGATCCCGGCGAGGCCGAAGACGAGGCCCGACCAGGGGAAGCGGAACCTCGCCTTCTCCGAGCTCGCCTCGTCGGGATCGAGCTCGCGGAGGAAGAGCCACGTGCCCGCGAGCAGGAGGAAAACGAAGAACGCGGTCTCGAGGCCAAAGACGGCGTACCCGGAGAAGACGACGGTGGTCGCGGCGAGCCACGTCGCGAGGCACGGCAGCGCCGCGAACGGTCGGAACCGATCGGAGAGGCGGTACATCATGGCGAGCGCGCCGACCGCGGAGGCTGCGCCGAGGACCTTCGCCGTGACGTCGGGATCGAGGCCGATCTTGATCCCGCCGGCGAGGATCACGGTCCAGAGGAAGTTCGTGTACCCCTCGATGCGCTCGCCGGCGTTGTAGACGAGGCCGAGGCCCCGCGCGAGGTTCCGGGCGTAGCGGTAGGAGATGTACGCGTCGTCGATGGTGAACGACAGGACGCGGCGCGCGTTCGCGAGCATCACGATCGCCGGAAGGACGAGGCCGAGGACGAGGTGCACGGACCGCGGCAAAGGCGCCCCCGCGGCCCAGTCGCGGAACGTCGCCGCAGGCGTGCGTTTCCAGGGGGGATCGGCGGCGTCGGGATCGGCTTCGTCTCGATCGTCGTCCGATTCCGGATCATCCGCTTCCGCGTCTGCTTCCGCTTCCGCGTCTGCTTCCGCTTCCGCTTCCGCTTCCGCTTCCGCCTCGACGTCGCTTGCTTGCTCCTGACCCTCGGGCGTCCTCTTCACGCAACGGCCATACCACCGTCGGGCCCGGTGTTGGCAAGCGTCGCCGTGCTTTTCGCCGCGACGAAGGCCAGGTATGGGCCGCTCCCCGATGTCGATCCGCGAAAACGGCCCCCCCGCCGCCTTGTCCGAGGCTCCCCCGCCCAGCGCGCTCGCCTCTCTGCGCGCCTGGCTCGGCGGCGCGCCGCTCTCCCGACGCGCGCACCTCATCCTCGGGCTCGTCCTCCCCATGATGCTCGTCGTCGTGAACGCCTTCCGCGTCGCGAGCTTCACGATCGACGACGCCTTCATCTCCTTCCGCTACGCGCGGAACTTCGCGGAGGGCCACGGCCTCGTCTACAACCTCGGCGAGCGCGTCGAGGGGTACACGAACTTCCTTTGGACCGTGCTGCTCGGCGTCTTCGCGGCGCTCGGCGCGCGCCCCGAGATCACGGCGAAGGTGCTCGGCGTCGTCTGCGCGTGCGCCTCGCTCGTCCCCGTCTACCGCATCGCGCAGAGGCTCACGCCGCTCCGTTGGTCGCCGTGCCTCGCGACGTGGCTCTGCGCTTCGAGCTTCCTCCAGACCGGCTACGCCGTCTTCGGCCTGGAGTCGCCGTTTTTCCTCCTGCTCATCGTCCTCGGCACCGAACGCTTCTTGATCGAGGAGCACGACGACGCGAAGGTCTTCCCCTGGTCAGGTCCGCTCTTCGCGCTCGCGGCCCTCACCCGCCCCGAGGCGCCGCTCTTCCTGCTCCTGCTCTACGTCTGGCATCCGGACCGGCCTTTCTCCCGCCGGAGCCTCACGCGCATCGCCACGTTCGCTGTCCCCGTGATCGCGCTCCTCGCGTTCCGCCGCCTCTACTACGGCGGGTTCTTCCCGAACACGCTCACCGCGAAGACGGGCGACATGAACCAGCAGCTGAACGGCGGCGTCGACTACCTGCGGCGCTACGTGATGCACGCGGGGCCCGCGATCTGGCTCGGCATCGTGGCGATCGTGGTCTTCTTCGTGCGCAAGCGACGCGATGGGATCGCCATCGCTTCCATCGCCGTCACCTTCGCTCTCTACGTGCTGCTCGTCGGTGGCGACTGGATGCCCTACTACCGCTTCCTCGCGCCCGCCGAGCCCTTCGCCTTCCTCGTCGTCGACGCCGCCGCGCGCACCATCGCCGAGCGCAAGGAGCGGGCTGCGGCGCTCGCGGTCGCGCTGTTCGGGATCGTCGCGGGCGCCGCGCGCGTGGGCTCGCTCTGGGCGGCGCAGCGCGACATCCTCGACAGGGACAAAGCCTTCTGGGACGACGCCGCCGGCCGCACCGCAACGTGGCTCTCGTCGCACGGAAAACCCGGGCCCGTGGCCATCGCCGACATCGGGTACGTCGGCTACGCGACGGGGTTTCCCATCGTGGACATGCTCGGCCTGCTCGCGCCCGAGATCGCGCGCCTCCCGGGCGGCTACACGAACAAGACGGGCGCGGGCTACGTCGACGCGATCTTCGCGCGCGACCCTCGCTACGTGGTGATCATCTCCTCGACGATCGACTGCAAGAGCCCGACGGTGCCCTCGTCCCGCGCTCTCCACGCGAGCGCCCAGCTCCGCGGCGGGTTCGTCGTCGCCGAACCGATCAAGCTCCGCGGCGGCGGGGCGTGGTGCATCTACGAAAGAAAAAGCGGCGCCGAAACCCGTCCGGCGCCGCGCTGATCTGGGGAGGTCTGTCGCTCAGGGCTTCTTCGTCGGCTTCTTGGCAGCGGCCTTCTTCTTGTCCGCGGCCTTCTTCTTCTTGTTCTTGTCGCCCGCCTTCGCGACCTTCTTCTTCGCGTCGGTGCCGAGCGCGATGTCGAGCCGGTCTCCCTTCGCCTTCGCGACGTACGCCGGCACGCCGTCCTTGAACTGCAGGCTGATCTCCGCGCCGGCGGGGCTATTCACCACGTTGATCGAGGCGATGCGCTTGTCCTTGCGCGCGAGCTCCGTCGCCGACGAGAGCGCGCGCCGGCCGGGCAACGAGACCGTGAAGCCCATCGCGCCCGCCGCGCCGTTCACCGTCTCGATCGGCCCGTCCATCTTCAGCTTCAGCACGATCGGGCTCCGCACGGTGCCCTTGCCGAACTGCTTGCCGTCGCCTTGCGTCTCCGTCGCGTCGTCGCCCTCGCCTTCCCCGTCGTCCGCCGCGGCGTTCGCCTGCGCGGCGTCGCCCTCGGGCGCGGGCGGCGGCGTCTGCGCGATCGTCCCGTCGGGCTGCGTCGGCATCGCCGGCACCGGCTCCGTCGTGGAGAGCGGCGTCGCCCCGAAGAGCGGCACGTTCACGTTCGGCACCGCGTTCGGATCCCCCGCGGCCGTGTTCGCGGCCGTCGGCGCGGGCAGCGCTGCGGCCGATCCCGCCGCGTTTGCCTCCATCCCTTGCGGATCGGCCGGCGCCGCGCGCGACGCCCCGAGCAGCCGGATCCCGCCCACCACGACGAGCACCGCCGCGAGCCCGAGCGCGCTGCCCATGAGCGCGGCTTTCCGGCTCGATCGGGCCTTCGGCGCCGCCTCGGTCGTCTCCGCCTCGTCCTTGTCGCGCACGAGCTTCTTGCCGGATGCGCGCAGCGCGCCCGTCGGCGGCGCTGCGGTCGTCCGCCGCGCGGCTTGACCGTCGGTCGCCTCGGCGGCCTCCTCGCCGCGCCGCTTCCGGATCGCCGCGAACAGACCCGACATCGCGCCCTTCGCGCGCACGCCGATCCCGCCGACGGCCGGACCGATCGCGCCGAACGCCGCCTTCGTCGCGCCCTTGGCCTTCTCGGTCGCCCCGCGCAGCGCCGCGGAGAAATCCTTCTTCGAACCGCCGACCGCCGGCGAATCCAGCGACGGATCGTTCGCCTCGGCGACCTCGTCGCTCTCTTCTTCGTCCGCCGTGCGCAGCGCCGCGGACTCGGTCGACGCGCTCGGCCGCGTGGCCGGCGGCGTCGAGCGCATCTCCTGCGTGCGCGCGCGGGAAGGCACGGCCGACGACGAGAGCAGCTCCGCGCGAGCCTCCTTCTCCTTCGACTCCTTGGCCTCGCCGTTCCCTGCGCTCACCTCGGTCTTGCCGGCCGGACCCACGCCCGGCGTCGTGCGCTTGATGAGCGCGCCGAGCCCGAGGGACGACGCTTCCTTGCTCGTCTCCTTCTCCGGCGCCTTCGTCGCGGCCGCCTTCTCCGGCTCCTTCGCCGCGGCGGCGGCCTTCTTCGACTCCTTCGCCTCGCCGAACCGGAGCGACACCACGAGCTGCGGCACCTTCGTCGACGGATCGACCTCCACCTTCACGGCGTCGACCATCGCAGAGCGCTTGTCGCCGTGGTCCATGTCCTCGAGCTCGAGCGACCGACCCACTTTGAGGAACTCCAGGTTCGAGCCCACGAGCACCTCGCCGCCCGCGGCTTCCCGCACCCGCGCCTTCATCGGCGAGCCGAGCCCGTCGATGTGCAGCCGCACGCGCGTCCCGGGGATCCCCATCGCGCCGATCCCGCTCGTCCCCTCGGCCGATCCGCCGAGCTCCTGGCAGAGGCTTCGCAGCGTCGCCTCGGCGTCGGGGCTGTCGAAGCCCACGAAGCGCAGACCGAACTCGCCGCCGCGGGGCGCTTCGCGGCGCCAGATCACCTCGCCGTCGGCGACCACCTCGCCCGCGTCGCCTTCGAACCGGCACACGAGCTTGTCGCCGAGCTGCGGGAGGTAGGCCGTGCGCAGGCGCATGCCTTCGGGCGAGACGTCGATCGACTCGGCCTCGAAGCCGCCGCTCCCCTTGGCCTCGCCCACGGCCACCAGCGCCTCGAAGTGAACCCGGTGGTGGTGGCCCGAGCGCCGATCCGGCGTCCCCGACGTAGCCGTCGTGTTTGCCCGGCCGTTCGTGCCTTCCGCGGAGTCCTCTGCGCCTCGCATGCTCATGACAATCCTCCAGGGATAGGGACGGGACAGACCCGTCCCTGCCGCGCTCCACGCAGCTCCCTCGCTTTCGCCCCGACTAAGTCACCGCGAGGAAGAGGGCCAAGTTTGGTGGGCGGGAAGAAACCGCCCCGGCGGAGGTTGTCCGGAGCAGCGGACGAAACCGGCGCCCCCGAAAGGGCGCAGGGGTTCGGTCCAGGCTCCGCCATCGCGGACTTATTTCCGTGATGGCGACGGAAAGCCCTGGACAGTTCCGATACGGCACCTTAGATCATCCGTTATAGCGGACAGTCGACCACCGGCGGCACCGAGGTGCTTCGCGGGTGGCCGTCGAGGAGGCCCCATGCGCATTGGTTGGATCGGGGGAGTCGAGCGATACGAGGTGCAGCTGGAGCGTCTGGCGAGGGCGGCCGGGCACGAGCTCGAATACCACCGCGGCGATGTGCGAGGCCGCGGGGCGCAGTCGCTCGAAGGGCTCGTGGAGCGCTGCCAGCTCATCGTGATCTTGACGGAGACGAACAGCCACGGCGCCGTCCAGCTCGCGCGCAAGCTCGCCCGTCAGCGGGGCCGCGGGACGCTCCTTTTGCGCAAGAGCGGCATCGCCCGCTTTGCGCGATTGCTCGAGGCCATCGACCAGGCGACGGCGCAAGGCATCTTCCACGCGGACGGCTCGATGAGCACGGGCTACGAAGCGGCCCTGCTCGGGGCGTAATGCTCGCTGGTGCCCGGCCTGCCCGAGCGAAGCGGGCGCGCCGCGGCTTTCGCGATCTGCCCGAAACGTGACAAGCTTGCCTCGTGAGTGACGAGCCCGATCCGCCCGAGCGGCCTTTGGCGACGAGCGACGCGCCGGAGAAGGCGGCCGACGACGTGGTGATGATCCACAGCCCGATGTCCGACGGCCAGGGCTACCACGTGCTCCGGCTGCGCGAGGGCAACGTGGAGCTCGGCGCGATCCGCAACATGCGCGAGGGCGCGCCGGTGCATGGCGACGTCGTGAAACTGTCGCCTCGCAAAGAGCACGAGCGTCTCTACGACGTCGAGGTGCTCGTGAAGAGCCCGAAGCCCCCGGAGCCGCCGCGAGCGGGCCCGGCGCAGGTGGCGACGGATGCATACAGGGCAAACTGGGAGGCGATTTTCGGGGCAGGGCGCGGGGGCGGCGGGGGCGAGACGTTGAATTGAGCTCTTCGCGATTGCGGGGACCGCCGGACCATTGCGAGGTCGGGTCCGCCGCCGCGACGGGGCTTTGCTCCCCCTTGACCCCTCGGCGTACCCCGGCTTCCCTCCGCGCGCATGGATCCCCTCGCGCCCATCGCCGGTCTCTCGCTGGAGCAATACGCCGAGCTTCGCGCCCTCTGCGCGGATCACCCTGACGACGCCGACGCCTGCGCCCGCGTCGTGCAATCGAAGAACGTCTCCCGGGAGGATTGGCTCGCCGCGCATGCGGGCTGGCTCGCGCGGCTCGAGGATCCCGCGCTCGGCGGCGCCGTCGCCGTGCGGTTCGTCCCGGCGTACCAGGCCGCGCTCGGCCGCGCCAAGGGCGCCGCGCCCGCGCTCTCGTTCGAGGAGTACGTCGAGCTCTCCGCGCAGATCATGCACGCGGGCCTCTCGTCCACGCTCGCGCGGCAAGATCTGGATCTCTTCCGCTACACGCAGATCGCGTTCCACTGGAACGCCGCGATGTCTCGCGACATGCAGAAGTTCGTCGCGTACGTCTGCGCCGTCGAGCAGGAGCTTCTGCGGCTGCACCGCGGCGGCGAGCGTCGACCCATTTCCACGCTCGCCACGCTGATCGGCACACAAGCCACGGCCTTCGCGCCACCGTCAGAGGCCCCCGCGGCCCCCGCGAACGAACCCGCGCCCGCGCCCGCCTCCGTTCCCGCGCCCGCTGCCGCTTCCATTCCGGCGCCCGCTCCCGAGCCCGCGCCCGCTCCCGCTGCCGCTTCCATTCCCGCTCCCGCTCCCGCTCCCGAGCCCGCTCCCGCTCCCGCGGCCGTTCCGGCGCCCGAGCCCGCGCCCGCTCCCGCGCAGCAACAGCCGAAGAGCCTGGAGCAAGAGGCCACCGAGGCGGCCAAGGCCGTCGGCGGCGCGCTCAAGAGCGGCTTCGACAAGCTTGGCCACGCGCTCGATTCGTTCGGCAGGAGCCTGTCCAAACCCGGCGTCGGATCGGCTGTGCTCGTCGCGTGGTCGGACGGAAACAAGTACCCGGGGACAGTCGCGCAAATCGCGCAAGGTCAGTACTTCGTCACGATGAGCAACGGCGAGCAGTATTGGGTGGCCGAGCAGTACATCTCGGCGCCGTAGTCCTCGCGCGCTTCGTGCTACACCCGCGGCGAACGATGCCCGCGACCGAAAAGGCAACCAGAGGCGCAGAGCTCCGCGCTTCGCTCGGCGAGATCGCCGGCGTCGAGTCCCTCGAAGTCGAGCTCGATCGCCCCGACGCGGTGCCGGTCGAACCCCTCCCCTCGTACGAGCTCCCGCTCGACCGGCCGATCACCACCACGCGTGATCTCGCCACACGCGTCCTCGGCGCGAAGGCCTCCAGGCTCCACGTCGTCTCCGTCGCAGGCGGCGCCACCGCGCTCGTCCTCCGCGCGCTCGCGAAAGCCACGCGCCGGAAGATCATCGCCGTCACCGCCGACCTCGAGGCCGCCCGCGCCCTGCACGCCGACGCATCGTTCCTCCTCGCCGGCGCGGACGCCGAAGAGCCGGACGCCGGAAAGACCACGCTCGGCGAGGTCCTGCTCTTTCCGCCGAACGAGTCGAGCCCCTACGCGGACGTGAACCCCGATCGCCGCGGCGCCGAGGCCCGCCTCGCCGCGCTCTTCCACCTCGCCGTGGATCTGCCCTGGCGTGCGCTCGTCTGTCCCGTCTCCGCGCTCGCCCGCAAGGTCGTCCCGCAACCCGAGATCCTCGAGCACGCCGAGCTCGTCGTCACCGAGCAGGAGATCGAGCGCGACGCCTTGATCCGCAGGCTCGCGCAGGCCGGCTACGTCCGCAGCCCCCTCGTCGAGGACCCCGGCACCTTCGCCGTGCGCGGCGCCCTGCTCGACGTCTGGCCGCCGAACGCGAGTTTTCCCGCGCGCATCGAGTTTTACGGCGACCTCGTCATGGGGATCAAATCGTTTGATCCCGAAGGACAGAAGACGATCGCCGACATCAAGGAGGTCTGGCTCCCGCAGGCGCGCGAGGCCGTGCTCACGCCCGAAAACGAGGCTCGCGCCCGCGAGCGCGCGCGGGCCGCTTGCGACGCGGTGGATCTCCCGTCGGTGAAGGCGCGCGCGCTCGTCGACGACGTCACCAGCGGTCGCACGTTCTTCGGGGCCGAAGGGTTTCTCCCCGCGTACCTCGACCTCGCGCCGCTCGCCTCGTACCTGCCCGACGACGCGATCGTCGTGCTCGAAGATCCCGCGGCGATCACGCGCTCCTTGCGCGACGAGCTCGGCCGCGCCCTCTCCGATCTCGCCCACAAGTCGCGCGACGCGCACTTCCCGCTCCACGCGTTCTACGAGACCGAGGGCGGCATCGCCTCGTGGATCGAAGGCCGCACGCACGTCGCGCTCCATCGGACCGGCATCGCGGGGGACGCGCCGGATCCTGCTTCCCTCGAGCGCTTCGAGGTCGCGCCCGAGGACGCGCCCTCGCTCGCCACCTTCGATCAGGGCGACCTCGAACGCGCCATCAAGGCCGCGCGTGCTTCCCGGGGCAAGACCGGTGCGCTCGATCCGCTCGTGCGCCGCATGCTCGCCTGGCAGGAGCATGGCATGCGCATCGTCGTCGCGGCGCGCGCGGAGACGCAGGTCGAGCGCCTCGTCACGCTCCTCCGTCATCAAGGCGTCCGCGTCCGCGCCCGCCTCGGCACGTTCGATCCCTCGATCCTCGACGAGCAGGATCCCGAGGCGGCGCGCACCGCCCTCGTCGTGCGCGGAGGGCTCGCGCGTGGCGTCGTCGCGCCCGCGGAGCTCCTTGCGCTCGTCACCGAGGAAGAGATCTTCGGCGCCCGCGCACATCGCCGCGCCGCGCGAGGCGGCAAGGACACAAAAGCCTCGGCGCGACCCTTCCTCGAGGACCTGCGCAACCTCTCCGTCGGGGATTACGTCGTGCACGCCGATCACGGCATCGGCCGCTACCACGGGCTCGTGCACAAGCAGGTCGGCGGCATGGTCGTCGACCTCATCACGGTCGAGTACGCGGGCGGCGACAAACTCTACCTGCCCGTCTACCGCCTCAACCAGATCCAGAAGTTTCAGGGCGGCGAAGGCGCGCCCAAGCTCGACCGGCTCGGCGGACAGACGTTTGCGAAGACGAAGGCAAGAGTCGAGAAGAGCCTTCGAAAAATGGCGGACGAGCTGCTGCGCCTCTACGCCGAGCGCAGGAGCGCGATCGGCGAGCCCACGCCGCAGCCGGATGACGACTACGCCGCGTTCGAGGCCACGTTCCCCTTCGACGAGACGCCCGATCAGGCCCGCGCGATCGGCGAGGTCTCGTCCGATCTCGAAGCGGCGCGCCCGATGGATCGGCTCGTCTGCGGCGACGTCGGCTTCGGCAAGACCGAGGTCGCGATCCGCGCGGCCTTCCGCGTGGCCGCCTCGGGCCGCCAGGTCGCCGTCCTCTGCCCGACGACCGTGCTCGCGCAGCAGCACTACCTGAACTTCAAGGCCCGCATGAGCCCGTACGCGCTCGAGGTCCGGGCCATGTCGCGCTTCCAGTCGAACAAGGAGCAAGACGAGACCGCGCGGGCCTTGCGTGACGGCAAGGTCGACGTCGTCATCGGCACACATCGTTTGCTCTCCAAGGATGTCCACTTCAAGAAGCTCGGCCTCCTCGTGGTGGACGAGGAGCAGCGCTTCGGTGTGACGCACAAGGAGCGCATCAAGGCGCTGAAGACGAACGTCGACGTCCTCACGCTCACGGCGACGCCGATCCCGCGCACGCTCCAGATGGCCGTCACGGGCCTGCGCGACATGTCCATCATCACCACGCCGCCCGCGGAGCGCCGCGCGATCCGCACGATCGTCACGCGGCACGACGAGAACGTCCTGCGCGAGGCCGTCGAGCGCGAGCTCGGCCGCGGCGGGCAGGTGTTTTACGTGTACAACCGCGTCGAGGGCCTCTACGAGCGGGCCGCGCGGCTCCAGGAGCTCGTCCCCTCGGCGCGCATCACGATCGCGCACGGGCAGATGAGCGAGACCGCGCTGGAGCAGGCGATGCTCGACTTCGTCGAGGGCCGCTACGACATCCTCTGCTCGACGGCGATCATCGAGAGCGGCCTCGACATCCCGCGCGCGAACACGATGATCGTCGATCGTGCCGACATGTTCGGCCTCTCGCAGCTCTACCAGCTCCGCGGCCGGGTGGGCCGCTCGAAGGAGCGCGCGTACTGCTACCTCGTCGTCCCGCCCGCGAACGCGATGACGGACGAGTCACGCTCGCGCATCGAGGCGCTCGAGCGCCACACCGAGCTCGGCTCGGGCTTCCAGATCGCGTCGCTCGATCTGGAGCTGCGCGGCTCGGGCGACATCCTCGGCGCCGAGCAGAGCGGCAGCGTGGCGCAGGTCGGCTTCGAGCTGTTCTGCCAGATGCTCGACGAGGCCGTCCACGAGCTGCGCGGCGATCCCGTGGTCCACGAGGTCGATCCCGAGCTCGCCTTCGACGCCGACGCGCTCTTGCCCGAGGATTACGTGTCCGACGTCGGCGTGCGCCTGTCCTTCTACAAGCGGCTCGCGAGCGCATCGAGCCCGGACGAGGTGCAGGATCTCGCGAACGAGATGGAGGATCGCTTCGGCTCGCCGCCGATCGAGGCGCGAAGGCTCGTGCACCTGATGAGCCTCAAGACCGAGCTCCGAAAGCTCCGCGCGCTCGCGTGCGAGGCGACGGCGAAGGGCGTGACGCTCCACCTGCGCGACGACACGCCGCTCGATCCGGCGAAGGTAATGAAGCTCGTGCAGCCGAAGGGCTCGCCGTACAAGCTGTCGCCGGACATGCGTTTGTCGCGGCGAACGCGGGACACGGAGGTCTTCGCGAGCGGGCTCGAAGCGACGGACAAACTCCTCGCGGAGCTCGCGTCTTGCATGAAGGCGGGCGCTTGAATCAGGGATAAAGCGATTCCGGCCCCACACACGGCGCGCTCAAGGTGAGCGAAAACGAAAGCGCGTGCGCCGGGAAGGACGCGACCTCCACGAGCCCCGCAGGCTCCTCGGTTTGTCCGGGCGCGCAATGGACGCCGTCTCCGTCGCGGTCGAGCCATCCATACACGACGAGCCCGTCCCCCTCGTCGAGCGGATAAAGCACGGTCTCGCGCACCGGCCCCACACTGGCCACCGTGCGCGTCTCGAAGACGCCGAGCGGATGTGCGAGCTCGCCCTCGCCGAACGTCCTCGCCACGTGGAATTCGAGGTGCACGGCGCCCGCGCTCGGCGCGCCGCTCGGCACGGCGACCTGCCCGTCGAGCTCGATCTCGTAAAGGCGCGTCTCCTCGTTGATGCACCCCGCGAGCGCGAACACGAGGGCTCCGGCGAACACGAGGCGGGCCCGGCTCATCGCTCCCCTCCGAAATGCAACCCGAGGTGCACGCCCGGCAGCGCGATCGTCTCCGGCGCGCCCACCCAGCCATAATTGATGCCCAGATCGAGCCCGATCCCACGCGAAATCGCAAACCCGAGCCCCAGCGTCGCCCACGGCGTCCACTCGTGCCGTACCGACCAGCTCGTCTCCGTGCCCGAGGCGCGCTCGATCGTCAAAAGGTCCGGCAGGAACGCGTGGCGCGTGCCGATCACGAGGTACGGGACGAACCGGCGCACGGGAATGGCGAGGCGAAACCGGAGCTCGCCGTTCGGGCCGCGCCGGACCTCCTCGCTGCGCTGAAAAAGCCATCCGGCCAGGAATTCGCCCGTCAGCCGCACATGTTCCGCGTCCGCGAGCCGCACGCCGATCCCCAGCATCGGGCGATACCGGCGCCCGACGGCCGATTCGAGCTCGCTTTGCAGGGTGATCCGGTCCGACAAACCCACCTGCGCGCGCAGGAACGAAAACGGCCAGCCGCCTTGCGCCGACAGGACATAGGCCCCTTTCGCCGGGCTGCCGCCCACGGCGTCTAGCGTCGCATGCTCGGGAAACGGCGCGCGTGGCTCCGCGGCGGCGACCTCGGAAACGCCGAAGATCGTGGCCGAAACGGCGCCGAGCATGACGGCCCTCTGCATGCTCATTCCGCCGCCTCCGCGGGGATCGTCACGCCAAACACGCGCGCAAAGTTCCTCGCGAGGACGTCGGCGGCTTCTTGCTCCGTGTATCCGGTTTCCTTCATCGCGGTGACGGTTCGTTCGAGGTATCCCTTGACGAACCCCGGGCTCTGCGGCCCGTCGCTGCCATACAGGATCCGGTCCGTGATCCCGGCCTCCCGCATGCGGCGCATGGCTTCCTTCAGATTCGCGCCCGTCGGATCCGACGACGCGGAGCCGAGCGCCGACGGTTCGAGAAACACATTGGAATACGTCTTCGCGAGCCGGATGCACGTATCGAGGCCCGCGTGGCGCTTCTCCTCGAAATCATAGCCGAGGTGCCCGAGGATGAATTTCGCGCCGGAAAATTGCTGAATGGCCGTCTCGAGGTACGCCGGATCCGTATAGGCCGGCTCCTGCGACGTCCCCGGAAACGGGCTCGTCCCGGTGTGCAAATAGAGCGGTTTGCCCAGGGAGGCCGAGATCTCGTAGATCGGAAAAAACGCGGGATCATCCATGCGAAAATGCTGATGCGCGTGGGCCACCTTGATCCCGACGAACCCAGGCCGCGAGAGCGTGCTCTTCAATCGATCGAGCTCCGCGTCCCGATCCGTCGTCCACCGGTCGACACGCAAGGAGGCAAGCCCGAAGAAGCGATCCGGGGCAAACGTGAGATCCTCGGCGACGAGCTCGTTCGACGCGATCCCCACGGTGCGCGGGGCATAGATCGCAAACAGGCCCGCGCCCCAGATACCCGCGTCGTCGATCTCGCCGAGGATGCTCTCCGGCAAGAGCGAGCCCTTCGCCGCCGCCTCAGCATCGAGCCCGATCGGAAACGGGAAGCGCGAGGCCAAAAATTTCCGCGTGTCCTCGGGGACGTGATCCCAGTCGCCCGGGTGCAAGTGCATGTCGACGACGGCGAGGCGCTTTCCATTCCAGTCGACGCCACGCGGCGGCGCACCGCAGCCGACGTCGAGCGAGACGAGCGCGCCAAGCGCGAAGGCCGACGCGAGCGCGAGCGGCGTCGTTCGTCCGAACCGACGCTTCACATCCGAACCATCGACGCCGCCCACGTGATGCCGGCCCCGAGCGCGCAAAGGAGCACGTTGTGCCCGGGTTTCACGCGACCATCCCGCACAGCCTCGTCGAGCGCGATCGGGATCGAAGCCGCCCCCGTGTTGCCCACGTCGGCGAGGTTCTCGATGAACTTGCTGCGCGAATACCCGAGCCGCTCGGCGATGCGATCCACGATCCTGCGGTTCGCCTGCTGCGGGATGACCCAGTCGAGTTTGTCCGAGAGCAGGCCCGCCGCCTTGAGCGCCTCCATGCTCGCGACCTGGAGCTTCTTCACGCTGATCTGGAAGAGATCGTGCCCCTCCATGTGCATCTTGTTCCGCTTCGCCGCGAGCCCCTCCAGCGTCATCGGCTCGCCCGTGCCCCCACCCGGAATCGAGAGCAGCGAAGCCATCCCACCATCCGCGCCAAGGCGCATCGAGAGGATCCCACGGCCATCCTCCCCCGCCGCGCCGAGGATCACCGCGCCCGCGCCATCGCCGAAGAGCGCCGCCGTCGTCCGATCCTCAGGATCCACGCGGCGCGAGAGGACATCCGCGCCAACCACGAGCGCCGTGCTCGCCGCGCCCGCGGAGATCGACTGCTCCGCGACGGCAAGCGCATAGAGGAAGCCCGCATGCGAGGCCCCGAGGTCGAAGGAAGGGACAAGCTCGGTGCCAAGCTTCTGCTGGACCGTGGCCGCCGTGGCCGGCATGGGGCTGTCGCCAGTCCCCGTCGCCACGATGATGAGGTCGAGATCCGCAGGCGAGAGCCCCGCCGCATCAAGCGCAGCGCGCGCCGCCGCCGTGGCCATGTCACTCGTCGTCTCGCCCTCGGCAGCGACATGGCGACGCTCGACGCCAACATGCTCCTTGAGCCACGCATCCGAGGTCTTTGCATGCGCCGCGATCTCGTCGTTCGTGACGACGCGTGCAGGAAGGTAGCGGCCAGTGCCGAGAATCCGGGCGCGCGGGGGGCTCGCTCTCATGGCGCGGAGGGTAACAGAAGGTTTGAGAAGCGGGGCAGAGGAAGGTAGAGTCCGCGCGCCATGGCCGAGAAAGAACCGGACGAGGACAAGGACGAGGTCGAAGGCGAGGACGAGGGCGAAAACGAGCCCGAAGCCGAAGCCAAAGCAGAGGCCCCGAAAGCCGAAGCAAAGGCCCCCGCCGCGGCAAAAGCCGCCCCCACGAAGGCGCCCGCGAAGAAGCAGCCGAAAGCCGGCAAGGCCGCGCCAAGGCGCGCACCGCCGCCAAGCTCGGCGTCGCTCGGCAAGAGCATGGTGCTCTTCGTGGTCGTCGTGGGCACGCTAGCCGCAGGCTTCGCCCTGCTCGGTCAAGAACGCGGCGGCGGCGGCCCACGCGGGCCCGCATGGAAAACCGGCCAAACCGTCGACGTCGAGATCACGCTGGTAGCAAGCGACAAACGCGAGCTCAACTGCGCAGCGACAGACGAGGTCGCCGGCCGGCACTGCAGCTTCGAGTCCCCCACGAAGACCTGGGGCAAGGGCGATGCAGGCGACGACAAGAAGACGCTGCGCCCCTACACCTCGACGGACAACGTGCAGTTCGTCGCAGCCGGCCTCTGGAGCGAGCCCGCCCTCGCGAACACCCTGCCAACCACGCGCTTCAGCGTGAAGTGCAAGTACACGGTCGAAGGCAAGCTCAAGGCCCCGACGTTCCACTGGGAAAGCGGCTGGGAAGGCCAGCCCCGCGGCGAGATGCTCGCAGGTGTCCTCACCGGCTGCGTGCTCGTTCCCTGAGCTGAGCTGAGCTGAGGCGCCGCGCCGGGGCTCTGCCCCGGGCCCCGCGGGGGCTGTTCGCCCCTCGACCCGAACCAGGGCCAGCCCTGGACCTCTGGGCATCGACTGCGCGAAGCGCAGTCGATGTGGGGAAAGTTTTTCAAGCTGTTCGCCCCCTGTTTGCAGGGCCAGCCCTGGACCTCTGGGCATCGACTGCGCTTCGCGCAGTCGATGCGGGCAAAGTCTTTCAAGCTGTTCGCCCCCTCTTGGCACCCCAAGCCCTGGACCTCAGGGGGAAGAACTGCGCTCCGCGCAGTTCTTCCCACAAGCCGTCGCTGGTACCACGTCGCCCGTTGAACCGTCAGCGCGGCTGTTTTGGTTGGCAGGGTCGGTTGCGGTCTTGACCCTGGCCTGTTCGATGAACTGCGCATCGCGCAGTTCATCGACCCCGAGTCCAGCGCTTGCGCTGGTCCGGGTCCAGGGGCGGACAGCCCCGGTGGGGCCTGGGGCAAAGCCCCAGCGCAACGGCTCCCCAGCGAAACGGCTACCCGATCGGCGCGAGCGCGCCGAAGCCGTGGGCGCGGACCCAGTTTACGTGCACGCCTTGGCAGGAGGCGTTCTCGCGGCAGTCTTTGCAGCGGAGGGCCTTCGTGTAGAACGCGTCGGCCACGTATCGCTTCGTGAAGGCTGTCATGTCGATGCGCGCGTCGGCGCCGAGCATCGCGAGATCGAGTGTCCGCGCGGGCTTTCGCACGGGGCGGCCTGCCACGCAGGGGGGCACGTTCTCCACGGGGACGGCGTGGGGGTACGTCTTGAAAAACGTTTTCGTGTCGACGTCGTTTGTGTGGGCGTCCGAGACGAGGTCGTAGTTTTTCTGGACGAGCACGAGGTTTTCCGGCGGGGGATCGAGCTTGCGGATCGCGGGCTCCGTCTCCTTCGTCAGGAAGATGCGGACCTCGAAGGATCGGGGGAGTTCGAGGAGCGGGTCGATCGCGGCGGGATCGGCCGTGTAACACGCCGCGAGCTTCTTGCCAAAGAGCAGGCCTTCGGGTGAGAGCGCGCTGGACAGACCCTCGTACGATGCGAGCTCCAGCTCGATCGCGCCTGGGGCTGCCTTCGCCGCGAGTGCTGAGGCTTCTTCCAGGTTTGCCGCGACGATCCGCGCCGCGCGTGCTTCTGGCAGCTTGCCTGCGCGCGGCGGGTCGCTGGCGTAGCGCAGCACGTCGACCTCGTCGGCCTTGCGCACGTCGATCACCTCGTCGAGGGTGTCGCAGAGGCTCTGCAGGTAGCAGTATTTGCACCTCTCGGGCTCGCGGCACATGAGCTTCTTGCCGAGGGAGAGGTACCGATCGAACTCCTCGCGCCGCCCGCGAACCTCGTCGTTCAGCTTGTACGGATCCTGGATCAGGTCCTCGAAGCCTTCGGCGTACGGCGGCGGGAAGCGGTTCAGCCAGATGTGGATGTCGGGCCTCCGCGCGTAGGCGAAGGTTTGCTGGAGGTATTCGAGGTTGCCGTCGAGATCGTAGAAGAGGTGGTGCCGCGCGTCGCTCCATGCGTTGCCGAAGGGGATCACGTGCAGGAGGTCGAACTCCTTCACGCCCCAGCCGATGAACGTCTCCAGCATCTCCGGCAGGTGCCGGACGTTTTGCTTGTTGATGACGATGTCGACGTTGACGATGAACCGGCCCGATGCGAGCGCGGCCTTGAGCCCTGCGACCTCCTCGACGAACGCGCCGGGCGTGCCGACGAGCGCGTCGTGTAGCTTCGCCGTGTGGCCGTGCAGCGAGAAGGTGATCTCGTGCAGGCCGTTGTCCGCGGCTTTGTCGAGGAACTCCGGGTAGCGGAACATGCGGCCGTTCGTCACGGTCTGGATCTTCCGGTAGCCGGCGAGGCGCCCGAGCTTGACGAAGTCGAGGAAGTTCGGGTGCATCGTCGGCTCGCCGCCCGAGAGGATCAGACGATCGGCGCCGCGCCGCCGGCCCTCGACGATCTGCACCTTGATGTCCTGCGTCGCCCGCATCGTGCCGTCGTGCGCATTCGAATCGAGGCAGAACGTGCAGTGGTTGTTGCAATCGTAGGAGAGGCGCACCCAGTTGCGTTTTTCGTGCGCGGCCGCCTCGTGCGCGAGCGTCTTGCCGGAGCCCTCCGCGTCGCCGAGCAAGGCTTCGTTCTGGAAGTCGGCGAAGGCCGTCTCGACGGCGTCGGCGGCCGAGACGACGGGGAGCCTGCGGGGGCCCTGTACAGAAGCAGTCACGACGGCATTTCTCCCGTGCGCTCGTAGCGCAACATCCACTGATTGCTGGTCTCGCGGCCGACGTCGCGGCGTTCGAGGAGACGCAGAGGTTTGCCTTCGAGGCGTCGCGCGGCACGGGCCGCGTCGTCGTTGCGGTAATGCTCGAAGCGGTTTTCGGGTGCGCTCTCCGCGCGCGCGGCGTGCGCGCGGCTGCGGACCAGGCCGAACGCGACGTTGTCCACGAGCGTGAGCGTGCCGCCGGGGCGGAGCCGCGCGATCGCCGCGCCGAACGCGCGCGCCGGGTCTTCGAGGTGGTTCACGCTGCGGAGCGCGAGCACGTGGTCGAACGTGCCGAGCTCCTCGCCGAGCTCCTCCGCGCGGCCCTGTACGAAGCGGGCGAACGGGTGGCGCGACGCGAGGACGGCGAGCCGCTGCGGGTCGGGATCGACGCCGACGTACGTGATGTGCCCTTCCGCTGCGCGCCGCGCGAGCGCTTCGAGGTACGGCCCTTCGCCGCAGCCGAGATCGAGGACGCGGCCCGAGAGGCTCGCGAGGATCTCCATCACGTCGCGATCATCCCGCGTAAAGAGGTCGACGGGCACGGGCTCCCACGCGCCGGTGCAGCGCGGGCGCTCGGGGCACGCCTCGCACTCGGTCGCGGGGCGGAGCTTCCGTAAGTCCTTCGCGAAGTCGTCGGGGGCGAGCTTCGTGGAGACGTCGAGGTAGAGCTGGCCCGCGCTCTCCTTGGTGGCGAAGAGCTCCTCGTCGGAGAAGTCGCGCGTCTCGGTGCGGAAGAGGCGCATGCGGTCCTTGAGACGCAGGAACAAGGTCCGGCCGCGATCGTAGGGGCTCGTGCCGCCTTCGCGGATCGGGCACGGCGCGCCGGGCGGGCGCGCGAGATCACGCTCGGGGACGAAGTTGTACGAGTTCGCGCGGGGGCGATCCTTGACGGGCCGGAGCGCGCTCGCGCCGTGGACCTCGTGGTAGCCGCGATAGAGGCCCGGGCACGCGCCGCGCAGCGCGCAGTCGCCGCAGACCTCCTCGGGCTGGATCTTGGCCACGTCGTCGACGGGGACGAAGTCGTCCTCGTCGGCCTCGATCATCGTCGCGTACCGGTGCGTCTTGAGGTCGTCGTAGAGATGCTCGAGGCCCGGGAGCAGGCAAAACGGCAGGCCGTCGTGGGCGAACCGCGGGCCACGCTCGGTCCCCCGCGCGAGCCCGTACGCGATCGCCTCTTTCACGCGCGCGGCGCACGCGGCGACGTCGGGCACGATGACGTCGAAGGCGCGGTTCGCCGCGCCCTTCGGCTGCGTCATCGAGAGCTTGATGCAGAGGTCCGGGAACGGGAGCAGCCGATCGACGAGGCCTTTCAGGTGCTTCAGGTTCGCCGTGGTGATGACGCAGTTGATCGTGAGATCGGGGATCCTGCCGTGCAGGTTCTCGATGGCCTGCATGGCCTTGTGAAACGTGTCGGCGCGGACGACCGAGCCGTGCACCTTGGGCTCGCCGCCGTGGAGCGACATGTAGACGTAGCGGAGGCGGCACTCGTCCACGAGCTCGTCCACGACGTTCCGGTACGAGAGCATGAGCCCGTTCGTGACGAGGCCAAAATCCAGGCCGTGCGCGGCGATGCGTCGCGCCCAGCGCGAGAGCTCGGGCCGCATCGTGGGCTCGCCGCCGGAGAGGACGACCATCGAGGCGCCGAGGCGCTTGGCGCGGTCGATCTTCCAGTCGACCCGCTCGGCGGTGTCGTCGAGGTGGCGGATGTCGGCCGTGTGGCAGAACGTGCAGTTCTCGTTGCACGCGTAGCCGACTTTGATCAGCGCCTTCACGACGGGCGCGATCTTAGTACGAAGGAGGCCCTAGGCCGCGGCCGAAAAGAGCTTGCCGGGGTGCTTGCGCTCGAAATGGCCGATGATCGCGCGGCCGAGGGACTCGATCACGACGGCTGCGATGCCGGCCCGGATCACGATGCCCGCCGGTCCAGGGACGAACGAGACGGCGCGCGTGGCCACGAACTTGAGGCCCGCGCCCATGACCTCGAGGCCGCCGCCCGCGGCGAGGCTCTTCAGGTTGCCCACGGACTCGCCGTAGACGTCGCCGATGAAGTTGAACATGTGGACCTCGAGGGCGGCGAGGCCCGCGGACGTCGAGATCGGCAGCGGGAGGGCCGCGAACGCCGCACCTCCGATCGCGTACCGATGCACCCAGCGCATCGCTTCTTCCCTGCACGTGATGGCCATACGTCGAGGCTGAACCAGCCCGGGCCGGTTTGCACGCTCGGGGCGGTCGCCTTCGTGCAGGAAAATCAGCCGATCGTGGCGCCGTCCGTGGCGCCCGTCGCAGCGGGGACAGGCTCTCCATCCTCCGAGATCCCGAGCCGGCCCGAGATCTCGAAGGCGTAGCCCGCCGGCGTGAGCGCGCGGAGCGCCGCTTCGGCAGCCGCGAAGGCCGCGGGCAGCGTCGTGGCCGCGCGCGTCGCTTCCCAGATCGCGGCGGAGGCCTCGGCGAGGAGGCTCCGGACCTCGGGCACGTCGCTGAGAAGGCGGCCATCCCGCGCGCGCTCGGGCCGGAGCCACACATCGCAGAAGCGCGTGCGCAGGATCGGGATGTCGACGAGCTCCGGCGGCAAGCGCGCTTCGAGCAGGAGGTAGACGCGCGGGACGGCGCTCTCGGCGTGTTTCGCGCGGAAGACGAGGGTCATGGGCGGCTCGGCCACGCCGCCGCCGCGGAAGGCGCGGGAAGGCGTCGCCGTGATCTCGGCCGGCAGCACGGAAGGCGCACGGAGCGCTTTCCGGAGCCGCGCGCGCACGCGGCGCAGGAGCATGGGCTCCGCGGGATCGTCGGCGGCCGCGACGAGGCCCACGAGCGTCTGTTCGAGCTTCGCGAGCACCGCGGGATCGTGCGGTCGCACGGGGTACGGCACCAGCGTGACGAGCAGCCGCCCCGCCCGACGCGGCGTGACCCCAGCGAGCGGCGCGCCGGCTGCGCGCCCTTCCTCGACGAGCACGAGCCCGAGCGGCTGCCGCCCGGCGTCGACCAGATCGAGCACGAAATAACTCTTCCGCGGGCGATCCGTGAGGCTGCGCGGCTCGTGCCGCACGAGCCGGAGCCGAAGCCCCTCGGCCCGCACGCTCACGAGCTGCGCCGCCCCGCCCTCCCCCACGCGCCACACGAGCGGCGGCGACACGATCCGCGAGCGCGACCGCGCCGACGGGAGCTCCGGCGAGAACGGCTTTTTCGGTTCTTCGTTCGGGATCTTCGCTCGCTCCCCGAGCTCTCGGCGCACCTGCGCGGCCGGGTCATGCGGCGCCTCGACCGCGGCGTTTCGCAAGAGGCCCGCCGTGATGAACAAAAACGCGAGCTCCGGCGCGACGGCCTCGCCGACCCGCAGGATTTGCTTTGAGGTCCAAAAGATCGAGTCCCTGCGCCCCGCGGCCTTGTAAAAAGCCTTCACCTGCGTGAGCAGCTCCCGGTACGTCGCGCCGTACGTCTCCTCGTAGAAGCGGCGCAGGAACAGCTCGTGGCGCGGCTCGTCGAGCGCGCTGTGCACGCACGCAGCGGCCCAGAAGCCGCTCGTCATCGCGAGGTGCACGCCCGTCGAGAGGATCGGATCGATGAAGCAAGCCGCGTCCCCCGCGAGCAAAATCCCCGGCCCGGAGAGGCGACGCGCGCGGTACGACCAGTCCTTCGCGCCCGTCACATCCGTCACCCGACGCGCGTTCTCGAGCAGCGGCCACGCCGCCTCCGACGCGCGCAGCACCTGCTCGTACCAGGCCTTCGCCCCGAGCTTCTCCCGCTCCGCGCGCGTCGCCGCCGACGTCACGACCCCCACGCTCGTCCGCTTGCCCAGCGGGATCACCCAGATCCAGCCCTCAGGCACGCTCGTCGTCAGGATGTGCGCCTGCTTGTGGCCCGGCAGGCGCTCGGCGCCCTCCCAGTAGGCCCACACCGCCACGTTCTTGAGCCCACGCACGACCCGCCGCAGATCGGCATTCCGCGCCACGAGCGCGCTCTGCCCCGACGCGTCCACGACGAACCGCGCCCGCTCGTCACGCTCCTCGCCGCCCGGCCCCCGCACGCGCACCCCGACGGCGCGGCCCTTCTCGAAGATCACGCGCGTCACCGCGTGCCCCTCGCGCACGGTCGCGCCGACCTTCTCCGCGTTGCGCAGGAGGATCTCGTCGAAGCGCCCCCGGTCCACGAAGTACGCGTACGGGTGCACGTCGAGCTCGCGGAAGTCGATCTCCCACGGCGTCCGATCGCGGCCCCAGACGAAGGTTTGTCCCTCCTTGCGCTCGAAGCCCGCGCTCTCCACGGCCTCGCGCGCGCCGAGCGCGTCGAGGTACGGCAGCACGCCCGGCAAGAGCGACTCGCCGATGTGCTCGCGCGGAAACCGCTCCCGTTCGAGCACGAGAACCCGCCGCCCTTCGCGGCCGAGGTAGGTCGCGACGGACGAGCCCGCCGGCCCGCCGCCGATCACGATCGCATCCCACGGTGCCGCGCTCTGCATCGTCGTCTTCCTCGGCGCCTCAGCCGACTTCGTCGTACGAGCGCGCGAGCAGGGTCACGGCGTCGCCCACGCAGAGCTCGCCTTCCCCTTCGGCGACCATGTTCCAGCCGAAGTACACACGGTTCGCGCGCGCCCGGAACGTCGCGAGCGTCGCCAGCGGATCCTTGCCCCGCGCGCCCGTCGCCTGGTCGACGGTGATGACGTTGCAGCGGCTGCACGGCTTGCGCAGGTGAAAGACGATCGAGCCGACGGACAGGGTCGTCCACGCATCCTCGGACCAGGGCGGCGCCCCGCGCACCACGAGGTTCGGCCGGAACCGATCCATCGGCACGGCCTCGCGCAGGCGCGCGTTCAGATCCGCGAGCGAGCCCTCCGTGGTGAGCAGGTACGGAAAACCATCGGCGAAGCCGACGCGCTCCTTGCGGCTCACGTAGCGACCGTCCACACGCCGCGCGGCCTCCTCGGGCATGTACACGAGCTCCGCGCGCCGGCCGAGGTAGTCGCTCAGGTACGCAGCGGCCTCGTCCCCGACGAACACGGCGCGGCACTTGTCGCTCCAGACCCGGACGCGCCGATCCGTGGGCCCTTCCGGGCGGAGCGGCAGGCGCAGCGGCCCGTGCCCCTTCGCGTGCAGGACGAGCGCATCGCCCTCGATCGCCGTCTCGATGAGCGCGATCTCCGGGTGCTCGCGCTGCGTCAGGAACTCGCCGTCTGGGTCGACGATCATGAACCGTCGGTCGTGCTCGATGCCGAGGCTCTGCGCCCGAGCCCGGTCGAGGGCGATGCCGCGCGCGCCCTTGACGGGGTACACGAAGAGTCCGCTCAGGGTGAGGTTGCTCATGGAGGCCTGAGAGGCATAAAGCGGCCCCGCTCGCGCGTCGAGAGGATGAAAGGCGCTCGCCTCGACGCCCGGCCGGCCCTAGAACGGGGGGCATGTCGCAAGGTCGGTTGGTGCTCGGGGCAAAGGACGCCGAAGATCCGCAGGCCCGCAGGTTCAGGCGTGTTGCTTGGGCGACGCTCGTCGTCACCCTCGGCGTCATCCTCTGGGGCGCCTACGTCCGCGCCACGAGCTCCGGCGCAGGCTGCGGGAGCCACTGGCCCACCTGCAACGGCGAGGTCATCCCCCGCGCCGCCAGCGCGAAGACGCTGATCGAGTTCACGCACCGGGTGACATCGGGCATCGCCTTCCTGCTCACGCTGATCCAGCTCGTGTGGTCCTTCCGCGCCTTCCCACGCGCGCACGCAGTGCGGCGCGGCGCAGCCGCGTCCATGTTCTTCATGGTCACCGAGGCAGCCGTCGGCGCAGGCCTCGTCCTCTTCGAGCGCGTCGCAGGCGACACGTCGATCGCGCGTGCCTACTGGATGAGCGCGCACCTCATCAACACGTTCCTGCTCGTCGCATCGATGACGCTCACAGTGCTCTGGGCCTCGGGCGGCCCCGCGCCACGGCGCTCCTCGGGCGCGCCAACGAACGTGCTCGCAGGCGGCCTCGTCGGCGTGGTGCTCGTCGGCGTGACCGGCGCCATCGCAGCCCTCGGCGACACGCTCTTCCCCGCGAAGACGTTGAGCGAAGGCCTCGCCGCCGACGTGTCCCAAGCCGCGCACGTCTTCGTGCAGCTTCGCGTCTACCACCCGATCGTGGCCGGCGTGGTGGCAGCGTACCTCCTCTTCGCGACCGGGTTCGTCGCATCGCAACGCCCGGACCTCCTCAAGCCCGCGCGGCTCGTATCAGCGCTCGTGATCATGCAGATCGGCGCAGGCTTCTTGAACCTCTTCCTCCTCGCGCCCGTGGCCATGCAGCTCGTGCACCTGCTGCTCGCCGATCTCGTATGGATGGCGCTCGTCGTGCTCACGGCATGGTCACTCGGAGAAGCACCCGCGTCGGCGTCGTCCGCAGCCACGCCGCTGCCGTGGTCGGGTCTCTCGGACGAGTTCGCACGCCCGAAGGAGACGCCTCCGCGGTAGGATGTCTCCATTCCACCGCGCGAACGCGCGTGGCTCACGCTTGGAAGGGAGACAATCGATGAGGCTTGGTTTCTATGCGCTCGGGCTCGCAGCGCTCGGGTCCTTGTTCGTGACCGTGGGATGCAGCGACGACACGGGCGGCTCAGGCGGCACCGGCGGCACAGGCAACGGTCCATCCTCGAGCTCCTCGAACAGCGGCTCGTCGAGCTCCTCCGGCTCAGGCGGCGCAGGCGGCGTAGGCGGCGGCTCGGGCGGCGCAGGCGGCGCAGGCGGCGGCTCGTCCAGCTCCTCCGGCACCGGCGGCAGCGGCAACTACTCGGTCTGCAGCGACTGCACGAGCAACACGACAGGCGCCTACGCAAACGAGTGCAAAGCACTCGCCGACGCCTGCGTCGCCGACGCAGACTGCAAGGCCCTCGCCGACTGCTCCTACGACAACTGCGCACTCAGCACCGACGGCGGCTGCTGCACACTCAAGTGTGCCCAGGACCTCCAGACGCCGCAGGCCGCACTCAACAAGTTCAAAGCCCTCGACTCCTGCGTCTTCTGCCAGACGTGCAAGACGATCTGCGGAAGCGACGGCGCCCCCGAGTACTGCGCCGTCGTCGAAGCCGCGAACCCGAACTGCCCCTGACCCGCCGCGCCGGGGCGCTGCCCCGGTCCCCGCGGGGGCTATTCGCCCCTCGACCCGAACCAGGGCCAGCCCTGGACCTCTGGGCATCGACTGCGCGAAGCGCAGTCGATGCGGGGAAAATTTTTAAAGCTGTCCGCCCCCATCTTTCCAGGGCCAGCCCTGGACCTTTGTGGGAAGAACTGCGCGATGCGCAGTTCTTCCCACAGGCCGGTTGGCACCGCGTCGCCAGTTGAACCGTCAGCGCGGCTGTCTTGATTGGCAGGATCGCCGTGGTCTTGACCTGGCCCGTTCGATGAACTGCGCATCGCGCAGTTCATCGACCACGAGTCCAGCGCTTGCGCTGGTCCGGGTCCAGGGGCGGATAGCCCCGGTGGGGCCTGGGGCAAAGCCCCAG
>NZ_JARZHH010000059.1 GCF_029946515.1 Polyangium sp. 6x1 | reverse complement strand
GGCTCTGGCGGCAGCGGCGGCGGCTCTGGCGGCAGCGGCGGCGGCTCCGGCGGCAGCGGCGGCGGCTCCGGCGGCAGCGGCGGCTCCGTTGCCGACGCCGGCGGCTGCGCTTGCAGCGTCCCGGGGGACCGTCCGGCCCACGACAACCGCGCGGCCTTCCTCGTCCTCGGCCTCGGCCTGCTCATGGCGCGCGGCCGCCGTATCCAGCGCCGCGCCTGATCAGCGGCGCCCCTTCACCTTCCGTTCGAGCTTTCGGGCGTCCTGGAACAGCTCGCGCAAATCAGCATTCTCCTCCGCCGTCGCCTCGATCGGCCGCAGGATCGCCAGCGCCTCGTCGACGTGCGCCGCCGCGGACGGGCCCCGCTCGTTCTCCGCCAGAATGAGCAGGGCCGCCGCGACCTCGTGCCGGTTCTGCGGCGTATCCACCGCCGCGAGGTGCCTCTTCAGCAGCTCGACGGATCGCCGCTGCGCCGCCTGGCCCACCTCGAGCCGCTTCGACTCCAGCTCGAGCTGCCCCAGATGCCCCAGCGCGACCCCCAGATCATGCTCCGACCGCCGCGCATCCGGCGCCTTCTCCGCGAGCTTCTCCAAGAACTCCACCGCGCGGCGCATCTCGACCCGGGCCTCGTCCACGCGGCGCAAAGCCCGCAAAACATCTCCCAGCGCCAGCGCCGACACCGCCTGATCCCGCCGCCACTCCAGGGTGTCCGGGGCCAATGCGACGAGCCGCGCCGACGAAGCGTCGCTCGCCCGCATCCACGGCAACGCCGCCTCCGCGTCGCCCCGCGCGATGGCCAGCGCCCCGAGCCGATCCGACATCGCCCCCACGGCCCGCTGCCATTCGATGTTCGACGGATCCCTCTCGGCGAGCGCGCGATACCCGGCGTGCGCCGCGCGATACGAAGGCTCGGCCGCGACGAGCTCCCCCGCGTGCTCGTCCGCCGCCCCGACCTGCATCTCCGCGCTCGCCAGATCGTAGCGGGCCACCATGTCATCCGGGCGCGCCGCGACCCGGGCGCGGGCGAGATCCAGCGCGGCCACCGCCTCCTCGCGCTCGGCGCGGACCTCCCCCGAGAGGTTCAGCGTCTTCCACAGATCGCAGCGTAACGAGAACAAGAACCGCGAAGCCTCGGACGCCGGGCCGCCCGCCTCGGCGACGAGCGCCAGCGCGGCCGGCCGCGCCTGCTCGAGCAGCTTCCGAGACGCCAGCAGATCACCCCGCAAGCGCGCCACCTCGGCGAGCGCCACGTGCGTCCTCACGAAGAGCCCGCGGAGCTCCGGCCCCGCCCCCTCGCGGCCCATCGCCGCGCAGGACTCGTACAGCGTCGTCGCCGTATCGAGCTCTCCACGGCGCTTGTGGACATCCCCGAGCCGCGCTGCCGCGAGGCAACGCGCCGCCGCCCCGAGGTCCCCGGCGCCCGCGCTGTCCGCCGCGGCCCGGCTTCGCTGGTAGCTCTGCTCGGCGCCCGCGAGATCGCCCCGCGCGAAGGCCACATCTCCCGCGAGCCCCGCGACCTCGGCGCGCCGGAGCAGGCTGGCGGCGTCCTCGGCGCTGGCCGAGCGATCCTGGTAGTCGTGCACGGCGCGGGCGACGCCTTCGAGCGCGTCGAGGCGCCCGACCCGCTCGAGCCGATCGCGCAGATCCCCCAGGATGAAGCTCACGAGCGCCTCGGCGGCGGCCCGCTCCGACTCGGCGCGCGCCCGGGCAGACTCGGCCCGCGCCTGCTCCGCGAGCGCGAAGGCCCGCTCCGCGAAGATGCGCTCGAGGCCCACGGCGCCGAGGACGAGCAGCACGACGAGCGCCGCGCTCGCCACGACGAAGGCCGCCCGATACCGCTGCACGAAGCGCCGGACGAGATCGCCGGTCGTGTACCTGTGGGCCGCGACGAGCCGGCCCGCTTGCCAGCGCTTGAGGTCCTCGGCGAGATCCTGGGCGGACGGGTATCGCACCTCGGGCTCGGGGGCCATGGCGCGCTCGACGATGGCGGCGAGATCGGGCGGCGCGTCGGGCACGCGGCGGGCGAGCCGCTCGGGGGCGTGCTCGGCGGCGCGCGTCGAGAGCGAATCGCCGCGGCCGGCGTGGGGCGGGGCGCCCGTGAGCACCTGGTAGAGGATCGCGCCGAGGCCATACACGTCCGCGCGTGCATCGGCGGCCTGCCCGCGCACCTGCTCGGGGGCCATGTAGGCGAGGGTCCCGAGCACCTCGCCGTCGCGCGTGGTCATCGGATCGAGGGCGCCGGCGTCGGCCGAGGCCCTCGGCCGGTCGGCGCTCGCGTCGAGCTCGCGGGCGAGGCCCCAGTCGACGACGACGACCTCGCCGAAGGGGCCGACGAGGACGTTCTGGGGCTTGAGATCGCGGTGCACCACGCCTTCGCCGTGGGCGTAGGCCACCGCGTCCACGACGCCGATCACGGCGGGCAAGAGGCGGAGCCGCTCCTCGAACGAGCGCGCCTTCGCCGCGCTGCGATCGAGGCTCTCGCCCTTCACGAGGCGCATCACGAAAAAGGCCTCGCCGGTGGGCAGGACGCCGGCGTCGTAGACCGGGACGATGGCCGGGTGCTGGAGGCGGGCCGTGATGCGTTGCTCGCGCAGAAAGCGGCGCTCGAGCCCTTCGGCGCTGCGGCGGAGCAGCTTCAGGGCGACGGGGCGCCCGAGCAGCCGATCCTCGGCTTTCAGAATGCGCCCCATCCCGCCGCGCGCGATCTCGGCGCCGGGCGTGTATCGGGGGGCGCCGTCGGGCAGCAGCGGGCCGGCGGGCGGGCTCGGGGGTGGGTCGAGCGTGAGCGGCTCGGTGCGGGCGAGATCGGCGACGATCGCGAGGCAAGCGGGGCAGACGTCGAGGTGGTCCTCGGTTTGCGTGTGCTCCTCGCCTGGGAGGCTGCCTCTGACGAATGCGAGCAGGGTGATCTCGGAGGGGCAAGTCACCGGCGCATGGATGCTATGCTCGAAACCGCATGTCGAGCCTCGTGGTGGAGCTGCGGGAAGACGGCGCGATCCCTGCGCTCGTGCGGCGGGCGCGGGAGGCGTGGCCCGGCATCGAGGTCCCCGAGGACGAATTCAGCGCCGAGCTCGCGGCGCACGCGGCGGGCTCGAGCGCGCCTTCGGAGCGCGCGGCGGTGGAGATGTGGCTCGCGCTGGCGTGCGCGCGCGGGGACGGCAAGGCGCTGCGCGAGCTCGAGGCGCGCGCGTTCCCCGGGGCGCGGGCGGCGCTCGCGCGGATGGGGCTCTCGGCGGACGCAATCGACGAGGCGCTCCAGAGCCTGCGGGAGAAGCTCTTCGTGGCGCAGGAAGGGCAGCCGGCGCGGATCCTCGCGGCGGCGGCGCATGGGGATCTGGCGGGCGTGATCCGCGTCGCGGCGATGCGGACGGCATTGAACCTGAAGCGACGGGATCACCGGCTCGCGCTGGGGGATGCGCCGCTCTTCGAGGAGCTCGCGGCAGAGGACGATCCGGAGCTCGACGCGCTGAAGGAGGAGCACCGCGCGGCGTTCAAGGCGGCGCTCGAGGATGCGCTGCGGGGCCTTTCGCCGCGGGAGCGCACGCTCTTGCGAATGCACCTCGTGCATGGGCTCTCGATTGACACGATCGGGGTGACGTACCGCGTGCACCGTGCGACGGCGGCGCGCTGGCTCTCGGCCATCCGCGAGAAGCTCGACCACGAGGCGAGGCGCCTCTTGCGCGAGCGACGAGGGCTCACGGATCCCGAGGTGGAGAGCCTCGCGCGGCTGGTCGAGAGCCGCATCCAGGTGAGCTTCCAGCGGGTGCTGCTCTCGGGGTAGGCGCGCGGAGGTAGCGGCCGCGCGAGCCGCGCACCACGAGCCGCCGCGCCGGGGCGCTGCCCCGGGCCCCGCGGGGGCTCTTCGCCCCTCGACCCGAACCAGGGCCAGCCCTGGACCTCTGGGCATCGACTGCGCGAAGCGCAGTCGATGCGGGGAAAATGTTTCAAGCTGTCCGCCCCCTCTTTGCAGGGCCAGCCCTGGACCTTTGTTGGAAGAACTGCGCTTCGCGCAGTTCTTCCACAGGCCGGTGGCAAGACCGTGGAGGTCGGTCGCACGCAGGGACCATTGGCTGGTGGATGTCGTCCATTTGCAACGACCCTTGGCAGAATTGCGAGAGCACAAGCGCGCGCGGGCGAGGCAACCTCACAGCCGAAGGAACGGTCTTGAACCGTGACGGCTCCCCCAAGGAGAGGCTCGACCATGACAATGCACAAGCGACCAATGGAATGGCAGCGTTCCCCCCAGGTGCGGAGCGCCCTCGCGATCGCGGCGCTCGGGTTCGCCACGACCACCTCGTGGATCAGCGGTTGCGCGCCCAGCGACGGCGACGACACCGCCTCTTCGGCGTCGTCGAGTAGCTCGGGCGCGGGCGCGGACACGCATGTCCAGCACGGCGACGATTACACCATCCATGGGACCGGGTTCGGCGCGAAGGCCGATCACAATGCCGGCGACCACCGCTTCTTCGGCAAGCGCCACCTCGTGGCGCGCTTCAGCGACTTCGACAGCGCGCCATCGGCCGAGCCCGCGGAGAACACCAAGGAGGGCTGGCGCGCCCACCTGGACGGCATCTACCCGATCCTGACGTCCACGGACTTCAACGACGCCGCCACCGCGTCCGGCGCCACGCTGAAGCTCTCCGGCGGACCGACGCGGTCGGGGCGGTGGCTCGAACGCCGCATCACACAGGAGATCCGCGACGCCTATCCGCAGAATTACCGCCTGCGCAACTGGAACGTGTGGGACAAGAACGAGTATCACCCGCAGATGTACCTCTCCTGCTACGTCAACCTCTCGACGACGCAGGAACCGGGGAAGTACTTCCGCTTTTATTGGACCGATTCGAACGTCATCAACCACAACGTGTGGGCCGCCAAGCAGGGGAGCACCTTGACGGCGCGCGCCGAAGGCAGCAATGACGGCATGCCCGGCATCTACGCCGATCCTCCGGCCTCCTACCAGGACAACACCTGGATGCGGTACGAGATCCTGGCCGACTTCGAGAACGACGTGATCTCGTTCTACGCCGACGGGAAGATCCTCACGGACGCCTCGCGCGGCTACACCGGCGAGATTTCCGGCTGGCTCGGCACCGGCGGCAAGATCGACTACGCCCTGCTCTCCAACACGGTGGACATGAACGGGGACGCGGGCGAGCTCCTCGGTCACGCCATGCCCTACCTGGACTTCAGCTTCGAGCGCATCGAGCTCGCAGACGCGCCCGCCTGGGAGAACCGCACGCAGTCCGTCCTCCAGGTGCCGACCCGCTGGACCGACACCGAGATCGACATCGTCGTCAATCAAGGCACGTTCGCCGACCTGAGCGACAAGCACCTGTTTCTGCTGAAGGGGATGACGGCGACCTACCTCGGCCCGCTGCCGTGACACGGCGAGCAAGGCGCGTCTCGCACCTGCCGAAAGAGCTTCCGCGGGGAGGCGGCGCCCCTTGGGGCCGCATGGCCGTGGCTTTGCAGATGTCGCGGTGAACCTTACGCGTGCTGCTCCATGCGTGAATGACGCTTGGTGTCGAGCATGAACGCATACACCACGAGCGACACGAAGATACACGCCGTCGCGTACCCGAAGAACCACGTCTCGTGCCCCGCGTTCTTGAACGCGAGGGCCACCGAATCGACCGTCCCGCCGAAGAGCGACACCGTGAGCGCATACGGTAGCCCCACGCCGAGGGCGCGGACGTTCGTCGGAAAAAGCTCGGCCTTGAGGATCGCCGTGATGGACGTGTACCCGCTGACGATGAGCCAGGCCGCGCAGATCAGGAGCGTGGCCACGACTGCGCTCTTCGTCCGGTGAATCGACGCGAGCAGAGGATACGTGAAGAGCGTGCCGAGGAGCCCGAAGCCCATCAGCAGCGGCTTGCGGCCCACCTTGTCCGATAACGCGCCGTAGAGCGGCTGCAGGACGATCGCCACCACCATCGTCAGAATGACGACCATCGTCGTCTGCTCGTCCGTCAACCCGACCGACAGCTTCAAGAACTTCTGCATGTACGTGGTGTACGTATAAAAAGCGGACGTTCCACCGATCGTGACGCCGACGACGAGCAGCATCGTCCGCCAATGCTTCAGCGCGACCTCGAGCCCGGACGCGTTCCTGGCGACCGCCTTGGCCTTCTCGAAATGCTCGCTTTCGTGCATGTCTTTCCGCATCATCGATGTGGAGACGGCGAGCGCCGCGCCGAGGAAGAAAGGAATGCGCCAGCCCCAGGAGCGGAGCTCGCCCGGCGTGAGCACGAGCTTCTGCAGGAACAAGAGCAGCGCGGTCGCGCAGAGCTGACCGCCGATGAGCGTCACGTACCAGACGCCCGAATAAAACCCGCGGCGCTCGGGGTGCGCCACTTCGGACAGGTAGGTCGCGCTGGTGCCGTATTCGCCTCCCTGGCTGATGCCCTGCACGATGCGCGCGATCGTCAAGAGGATGGGCGCCCCGATGCCGATGCTGGCGTAGGTGGGCGTCACGGCGATCAGCAGGGAGCCGAAGCTCATCAAAAGCACGGACCAGGTGAGCGCATTGCGACGGCCGTGGGTGTCCGCGAGGTGCCCGAAAAGCAAACCTCCGAACGGACGCGCCACGAAGCCAGCCGCGAAAATGACGGACGTCGCGAGCTGCTGCGCGACGGGATCGCTGCTCGGGAAAAACGAGCCGGCGAAATACAGCGAAAAGACGCTGTACGCGTACACGTCGTACCACTCGATGAGATTTCCCATCGAGCCGAGCAGGATCGCCTTGACCCGGCGCCTCGTGTCGGCCGCGTCGAATGCGCCAGCTTGCGACGAAAGCTCTCCCGCGTCGTTCCCCGGAGCGATCATGGTCGACGCGTATATCACGGGTCACGCTGGGAGGGAACGCGCTCGACCGCCCCCCCCCGATACGACCGGCCGGCGGTTTGACCGCCGCACCCATTGCGTTGCCCGCGTGTTTGGAGGACACTCCCGGCCGTGCGCTCGCCCCTTTTCGCCTTTTTGCTTCTCCTCGCCGGTTGCACGGGCTCGGCGGCCTCACCGACGTCGCCCCCCGTCGCGCGGACGGACGTGCCGCCGCCGCCGCCGCCGAAGCCCGTCGGCTGGTCGCATGCCTACTGCACGAGTTTGTGGCCTTGGGCCGTTGCGGTCGGCGCAGACGATCACATCGCCGTGAGCGGTTTGCTGGAGGGCAAGTGCGATCTCGGTGGGTTCCACCTCGAAACGCCGCGGCAGGCTGGATTCCTCGCGTGGTTTGATGCTGACGGCGCGGTGACGGGCGCGCGCACCTTCTCCGCTGGCCCAATGGACCACGCGTCGATCGTGGCTGCGCCCGGCGGGGATTGGGTCGTCGCAGGCCATTTCCTGGGCACCCTCGACCTCGGCGCCGGCGCCCTTCCGGCGAACAACAAGACGGACGCGTTCCTCGCGCGCCTGGATGCGAGCGGAGCCGTGCGGTGGCAGAAGCAGTTCAGTGGGGCCGAGGAGCAGCACATCTACGACGTCGCCGTCACGCCGGCCGGCGAGATCGCGATCGTGGGAACCTATCGAGACGGGGCGCTCGATCTCGGCACCGGCCCGATGCCGGCCCGAGGCTTGAATGACATCTTCGTCGCGTCGTTCACGCAAGACGGCGCTCCGCGATGGGCCAAATCGTACGGCGATGACAAGGAGCAGTGGGCGACGTCGATCGCGGTCGACGCCACGGGGGGCATCGCCATCGGCGGCTCCGTCGAGAGCCCGCTCGATCTGGGCGACGGCGTCGTCGCAGAGGACGCGCGTTCGCCGAAGATTGGATGGGTCGCGAAGCTCGATCCGAAGGGCCGCGCGCTCTGGGCGCGCGCCTTTGCTTCGATCATACATCACCATCGGATCAACGATCTCGCCATGGGGCCCGACGGCGGCGTCGTCGTCGCCGGTTTCGTCGGCGGTGTCGAGGGCCAAGTCGCGCTCGGGGACACGATCCTCGAGGGTGCGGGGCTCTTCGCCGACGCCTTCGTCGCCTCGCTCGACGCAAGCGGCGCGACGCGCTTCTTCTCGCTCGCGGGCACGCCGGGCAGCCGTGACCTCTCTCAATATGCGAGGGACGTCGTCGTCGCGCGGAGCGGCGAGATCCTCGTTTATGGCCCACACGAGGTGACCACGGACGAAGGCAAAACGCTCCGCCGCGACGAGGGGGCCTATTTCCAGACGTTCGATTCGCGTGGAACCGCGCTCCCCCCGCGCGTGGTTCGCGGCGTCGCCGATGCGGCTGTTGGTCATGCGACCGCGCTCGACAGCCGCGGCCGGCTGGTCACGGTCGGCGTCTTCAAGGGCTCGCTCGACTTCGGGATGGGAGCCACGGCGACGACACCGGGACGACACGAGTTCTCCATGTTCCTCGCGGCGCTCGTGCCGTGAGCCAGGCGCGCCGAGCGCGGATTGCCGCGCGCCGAGCGCGGCTCGCTCGATTCCTTGCATCGTATACGAAGAAAATTATAGTCATTTGCCAATGGGATATTGGCTGCTATCTTCGGCGCCTCGACCTGCTTCCCACGAGGTGACTTCAATGCGCTGTCTCGCTCTGTCCTTTCTTGCCATGAGCTTGGTCGTCGTTGGTTGTGGTGCCGATTCCCAGGAGCCATCGGAGCTGCTCGGGGAACAGCAAGCGCCGCTCACCGAGACCGACGTCGATGTGGCGCCGGAATGCCAGGGGATCATCGACTTCGTCAATGCGGCATCGTTCGAGACGCTGGACGCGTATCTGCCGAGCGACGTCGCATCGAACCTGGTGGGGTATCGCGCGATTTCGCCCTTCGTGACGCTTTCGGACGTCTCCGCCGTTCCGCTCGTCGGGCCCGCTCGCCTCGAGCAGATCGAAGGCGGGGCGCGGAGCGAGGGGTACATCGACGCGAGCTGCGTCGGAATCGTCGACGATCTGGCTGTCTCCGCGGACGACGCGGCCCGGATGGTTTCGCTGGTGAATTCCGTCAGCTCCACGGAGCTGCACGACATCCTGCCCTACGCGTGGAACGGCGCGACGAATCTCCTCAACCTGCGACCCTTCACGACGGTCGAGAGCATCGCGGCCACGGCGGGGATCAGCTCGGTGAGCATCAGGAACATCCGGAACGCCGCGACGTTGAGCGATCCTTTCGAGGACCTGATCGCGGCGGTGAACGCGCAGCCGCACCCTGATTTCGGCGCGACCATGGCCCGCCACTTCGACAGGTTCGAGATCACGACGGGGACGCATCACTATTATCACCATGGGCTCGAGTGCTTCGGGATCGATCCGGGCTCCCTCCCCAATGGCGCGAGCATCCGACCGAACCTCGCCGACGAAGCAGAGGTGCGCGCGGAGGTCGAGAGCACGGTCGATTATGCGAATCACTGGAATCCGCTCCCTGCGAGCGTCGTCACGCAAGGGCTCGCGAACCTCGACGAGCGGATCGCAGGGCGCTCCTTCAAGGGCTGCTATCTCAGCTACGCGGATGATCCCTGGAGCGGGCACAACGTCGCGATCTTCGTCGATACCGTGTCCGGCTTCAGCGTGATGACGGAGACGTACTGGAGCGAATGAGCCAGGCTTCCGCGCACGCTCTCGCCTCCGCTTTGGGCTTCCGCGCACGCTGACCTGGCGTCGCGCCCCTTCCAAGCTGACGTCCGCGCGCGGGGACCTGGCGTTGCGCCCCTTCCAAGCCGACCTCGGCGCGCGGGGACCTCGCGTTGCACCCCTTCCAAGCCGACCTCGGCGCGGGCGGACCTGGCGTTGCACCCCTTCCAAGCCGACCTCGGCGCGCGGGGACCTCGCGTTGCGCCCCTTCCAAGCCGATCTCCCCGCGCGGGGATCTGGCGTTGCGCCCCTTCCAAGCCGACCTCGGCGCGGGCGGACCTGGCGTTGCACCCCTTCCAAGCCGACCTCGGCGCGCAGGGATCTGGCGTTGCACCCCTTCCAAGCCGAGCTCCGCGCACGGGGACCCCTCTTCGCTCCCCTCCGCGGGCACGCCGCCCCCGCTCCCGCCCCCGCTTCCGCCCCCGCTTCCGGCCCCGCTTCCGCTCCCGCTTCCGCTCCCGCTTCCGCTCCCGCTCCCGCTCCCGCCTCCGCTTCCGCACCCGCTTCCGCTCCCGTCCCCCCTCGACTACCTTGCCGGCCCGATGCAGCCGCTCTCCCCCGACGCCCTCCGCGAGGCCCTCTTCGACGCCGTCGACGAAGGCGACCTCGACCGCCTCTCCTCCCTCTGCGAGGCGAACGAGCAAGCCATCTGCGACGCCTTCCCTGGCTGGCGCACCGTCCCCGAGCCGTTCCGCGAGGGCCCCCGGCTGCGCTGGTACATCCAGGGCATGACCTCCGTCGCGCAGCACATGGCCGCGATGCGAGGTCGACCCGAGCTCTTCGCGGCCCTCACCACCGTCCCCGACGACACGCAGGCCCTCCTTACACGCCTCGAACAGGCCCTCGCTGACATCGACGCCCTCGCCGCGGAGGGCCGGTATGCCGAGGCCGAGGCGAAGGCCCGCGCCGCGCTCGCGGAGACCTCGGGCCACAAGAGCGGCCATCAGGCCATGCTCATCGGCCGCCTCGGCGAATGCCTCTTCCACACGGGCCGCGTCGCCGAGGCGCGCGCGCCCTTCGAGCAGACGCTCACCCTCTGTGAAGAGTCGGGCGACGACCAGGGCGCCCTCGCCGCGCGCTTCTCCCTCTTCGAGGTCCACCGCTACCTCGGCGAGACCACCGAGGCCGCCGCCACGGCCGAGCGAATCGCCGGCATCCTCGACCGCCTCGGCGACGCGGACGAGGCCCGCGCCTTCCGCCGCCGCGCCGAGCGTGTCCGCGCGGGCGAGCCCCGGTGCCGCGTCGTTGCCCTCGTGAACGGCAAGCCGGCCGAGCTCGACGAGATCGGCGGCTTCCAGGGCTCCGTCCAGTTCATCTACGAGCGCAACCGGCCCGAGCTCCGCGCCTCGTCCATCGCCACCGAGGAAGGCGAGCGCCTCGGCGCTGCCGGCGAATTCGTCCGCGCGCTCGAAGCCTTCCGCCGCGGCGCCTTCGCCGATCGGCACGACCCTTCCCCCGTGTATCAGGCCGGCGTCACCTGCCTCTTCATGGGCCGCGCCGTCGAGGCCGCGGAGCTTTTCCGCAAGACCGAGGAGCTCGCCCCCGGCTGGTTCCGCTGCCGCGCCTACCGCTTCCTCGCCGAACGGATCGCCCAAGGCGCCCTCGAGCCGTCCGTCTTCAGCCTCCTCTCCGAATTCGACCGCCCCGACCTCGACCCGACGGAGAAGGCCCGACGCGCACGGGAGGCCCTCGCGAAGACCGACCTCGCCATGCTCCACGTGGCCCTCGGCGACGCGCTCGCAGCCCAGCGAAAGCCCCTCGAAGCGCGGGCCGCGTATCGCCGCGGTCTCGACGTCGCCGAGGAGCCCGACGTCCGCACCCAGCTCCTCGTCAAGCTCGGCAACCTCGTCGACGACCCTGCCGAGCGCATTCAGCTCTATCGCGACGCCGTCGCCCTCGACGGAAACCTCCTCTTCGCAGCCATCGCCCGCCTCTCGCTCGCGGCGCTTCCATCGGCCTGACCTCTTCCTGGGAAGCGCTTCGCTGGGGCGTTGCCCCAGGCCCCACCCGGGGCTGTCCGCCCCGGGACCCGGACCAGCGCCCGCGCTGGACTGGGGGTCGATGAACTGCGCGTTGCGCAGTTCATCGAACAGCCGGGTCAAGACCAGCGGGCGACCCTGCCAGCCAAGACGGCAGCGCTGACGGTTCCGTCGGCAACGCGTTCCCACCGGCCTGTGGGAAGAACTGCGCAGCGCGCAGTTCTTCCCCCTGAGGTCCAGGGCTGGCCCTGGTCCGGGTCGAGGGGCGGATAGCCCCCGCGGGGTTCGGGGCAGCGCCCCGGCGCGGCGGCTCCTCGATGATCTGCTCTGAAAGATCCTGCCCGCGAGGCGCGTTTGTCGTTCAACGCTTGGGGCTGCGGGTCGCCTTCGGCGCCCTTCGCCCCAAACCCCGCGCTCGCCGCTGCCGGAACTTCTCGCAAAACTTTTTTCGCCGGCCGTTGTCACAGAAGAACCGCCCGCCCCGATACCCGGGTTGAACCGCTCGCCACGTAGGAGGAGGTTACGATGCTCACCATCAAGGGTCTCGCCGTTCGCTTCGCCCTCGGTCTCGCTGCTCTTGCCGCCATTCCGGCTGTCTCGAACGATGCGGCTGCCTGCGGCGACGTCTTCATCCCCGAGATCGACCACCGCATCCAGGGCCTCGCGAACGTCGAGAAGACCATGCGTGACGGCAAGATTGTGGCCTCGGCTCAGTCGATCGTGCGCATGTTCCCCGAGATTCGCAGCATCAACCCGGGCAAGGACGGCATGCTCCAGCGCGCCCAGCGTACCCTCGCCGTTGCCCTCGTCCGCGCGGACGGCGGCATCGACCTCGACCCGACCTGGCGCGGCAAGACGACCGAGCAGCGCGCCAAGAACGTCGCGTGGGCTGTGTCGGCGCTCGAGCGGCTCCGCGAGCAGCGCAAGAACGATCCTTCCGTCGACACGGATCTTGGCGAGGCGCTTGCCAAGGTCGACGGCCGCAAGGACGAGGCGCGCACCTTGCTCCAGGGCCTTGCCGACCGCGACCTCATGGCCACGCCGCAGGGCTACGCTGCCCTCGGCCGCCTCCAGCACGAGGCCGGCAACACGACCGCCCGTGACGCTGCCGTTCAGCGGTGCAACACGATGGCGAAAGACAGCTCGGTCTGCCAGGTGCCCACGAGCCAGGGCGGCCAAAGCTAGTCGGCTCGAAAGGATTTTCCTCCGTGCCCCGCGCGCTCGTCCTTGTCAGTCTGGTCCTCCTCCTCCTTGGCTGTCGCAAGGACGAGCGCGCGGAGGCACCTCCGCCCGCTCCCTCCGCGAGCGCGACCACGCTCGCACAAGCTGTCCAGACGCCCGAGCCGCCGCCCGGCGATCCCGAAAAGGGAAAAGGCCTCGTCGCCAAGTTCGAGTGCAACCGCTGCCACGAGGGCACCGGCCTCGAAAAACCGAAGCTCGATCAGGATTGCGTCCGCTGCCACCAGGAGATTCACGCCGGCACGTACCAGGCGTCGGCGTCCTCGCTCTCGAAGTGGCAAAAGAGCATCGTTCATTTCCGCGAGACCCCGTCGCTCGCCAGCATCGGCGGCCGGTTGCGCCGCGGATTCATCGAAAAGTTCCTGCTCGAACCGCACGACGTACGCCCGCACCTCGACACGAGCATGCCGCGCCTCGACATCACCCCGGAGGAGGCGCGTGACGTCGCCGCGTGGCTGACGTCCTCGGCGACGCCGGCCCCGGCGGTCGCGCTCGAAGGGGCGAGCGTCGAGAAGGGCGGCGCGCTCTTCGAGGCGAAGGGCTGCCGCCAGTGCCACGAATACACGGGCGCGCCGCGCGCCGCCCTTCCGGCCGGCGTGGTCGATCTCGAAGGCAAAGGCGAGCGCATGGCCCGCGCGCTCGCGCCGGATTTGCGGTACGTCCGCGATCGCATGGCCCCCGGCGAGCTCGTCCGCTGGCTCGACGATCCGAAAGCGCAGAAGCCCGACACGCTCATGCCGAAGACGCCGCTCACGCCCGAGGAGCAGCGGGATCTCGCGGCCTTCCTCCTGCGCGCCGAGCTCGCGCCCAAGGTCGGAAAGATCATCCCGCCGCGCCTGCCCGTGCTCGACCGAAAAGTGACGTACGAGGAGGTCAGCCGCCGCGTCTTCCGTAACACCTGCTGGCATTGCCACGCCGAACCCGATTATGCGATCGGCGATGGCGGGCCGGGCAACACGGGCGGGTTCGGCTATCGGCCCCGCGGGCTGAACCTCGCCGAATACGAGGGCATCCAGGCCGGCTACGTCGACGACAAGGGCGAGCGCCGCAGCATCTTCTCGCCGATGCCCGACGGCACGCCGCGCCTCGTGTATGCCATGCTCGCCCGGGTTCGCGAGGAGGCCGGACAAACCGATCCGGTCGTCCGCGGAATGCCGCTCGCGCTCCCGCCCGTCACCCCCGAGGACATCCAGCTCGTCGAGACCTGGATCGCGCAGGGCAGGCCGCAATGACGCTGGTCAGTGCTCCGTCGCCACGCTTTCGGACGCCTCGGGGATGACGCGCCGCCGGCGCAGCGCGAGGGCCGCGAGTGCCGGCGCGAGCGCGGCGAGGACGTACGTCGCCCACGTGACCTCCATGCGGTGCGTGAGCGTCGCACCGACGAGCGCGATGAAGCCCGTTGCCAGGGCGCGCACCCGCGGCGTGATTTCGTCCGCGAGCGCAAGGTAGGCCGCGAGGAGCGCGAAATAAAAGAAGCCGAACGTGGCCCCGGCGAAGAGCACGAGCGTCGAATGAAAGGCCACGCCGAGCAGCAGGGCAGGGCGCGTCGCGCGGGGGAGGCAGAAGAGCGCCGCCAGGGAGAGCTCGGTCAGGATCGTCGCCCAGGAGAAGAGCCACGAGAGCCGCATCGGCGCCAAATGGGTCTTCCATTGCAGGTACGCCGTGTGGTGCTCGAGCGTCGTCCAGACCTCGAAGAACTGGCCCGATCGCCAGTCGGGATCGAGCAGCTTGTTGAGCCCCGCGCCCGTATAGAGCAAGACGAGCTGCGCGCGGAGGAGCGGGGGCCGGAGGCCCCGGGTGTCGAGGCCGATCATCAGGAAAAACGCGGCGACGAAGACCTCGTTGTTGTAATAGGTCGGCCGACACGAGAGGAGCTTCGCGGCCACGGCCGCGCCGAGCAGCACGCTCGCGTCGCGGGGGCGTACGTCGAAGAGCAGGCCGGCCGCGCCGACGAGCGCCGCCGCGCGGATCACGGCGCGGACGGCCGCGGGGGAGCCGATCATGTCGAAGACGGGCAGGAGGGGCACGAACGGCTCGGGGACCGACACCGGCCAGCCAAACCAGAGGAGCAGGAGCGCGAGGATCCGCGCCGGGGCGAGGAGCTCCGGCCGAAGCGCGCCGCCCTGCCGCAGGCGAGCCGCGAGTCCGTCGATCACGAGGCGGGCCATGACCAGGTGCGCGGCTCGCCGCCATTGACGCGATACCGGATGACGACGCGCGCCGGCGCCTGTCGCCCGCGCGTCTCCTCGTACCCGCGCACGACGTCGAGCACGAGCTGCATCGAGCGGGACTCGACCCCCGCCGCGCCGATGTGGTACCGCCGCTCGATCTCCGCGTCGTCGAGGGCGCGACCGTCGACGACGGCCTCGATTCGGTATTCGCTGGAAGAGTCGTTCGGGGCCCAGCAGAAGTATCGGGAGGGGACGAATCGCGCAACCACGATGGCCCCCACCTGCAGAGCGAGCAAGACGCAGCCCGCGACGTGACGTGCGTGCATGCAGCTCGTTGTATCAGATCTGGAGAAGCCGGAGCGCCCCCGCGTGCGGCGCGCGCACGGCAAGCGAGGGCGCCGTGCTTGCATGGACGGTCCGCCATGCAATGGTCACATTTCGTCGCGCTCGGATTCGCGGGGCTCCTCTCCTGCGCCTCGGAGGAGATGGGAACCGGAGAGCCCGGAGAGGCGCCCGCGCCGCTCGATACGCGGGCCGAGATCGGGCTGAAAATCGCGCCCGTGCCGCTCGATCTGGCGAACGCGGATCGCGCCGTCGTGGGGCTCGGGAGTTATTACGTCAACGCCGCGTCCGGCTGCGTCGATTGCCATAGCTGCCCGACGTATGCCCCCGGCGAAAACCCGTTCACCGGCGGACAAGGTCGCCTCGACGCCGCGCATTACCTCGCGGGCGGTGTGCCCATGGGGCAAAACCTCACGGCGCCGAGCCTCGCGCCCGACACGAACGGCTTGCCCGGCGGGCTCACGCGGGATCAATTCGTGTCGTCCATGCGCACGGGGAAGGATCCGAACGAGCCGGCTCGAATCCTCCAGGTCATGCCCTGGGCCCTCTACCGGCACATGTCCGACGAGGATCTCGTCGCCATGTACGAATACCTGCGCGTCATTCCGCGGGCGCAGCCGGGCACGTGCGCCCGCCCGGGGCAATGAACGTCAGCCCGACGTGTGCTCCAGGAGCTCGATTCGATTGCCGAACGGATCGTCCACGAAGACCCGATTCACGCCGTCGATTGGCTGGCCGTCCGCGACCGGCACGCCCGCGGCCCGCAAGCCCTCGACGAGCGCGGCGAGCCCCTCGACGCGCAGGCCCGGATGCGCCTTCCGTGCCGGGTGAAAGTCGGCCTCGACGCCGAGGTGGATCTTCACGGCGCCCGCCTCGAACCAAGCGCCGCCGCGCTTGACCATGTCGGCCGGCTTCGGCACCTCGGCGAGCCCGAGCAGCTTTCCGTAAAATGCGCGCGCCTCGTCCTCGCGCCCCGCGGGCATCGCGAGCTGAACGTGATCGATGGCTACGATGGGCATGAAATCGCCTCTCCCTCGTCGCTGCGTGGCCTCGGCTCCCCGAGGTGCCGCGGGAATTCTTTCACCGTGAGGAGGTGCCGCGCCGCCGAGATCGGATCCTTCGGCAATCGGCAAAAGTACCGCATCGAGGTCCGGAGCGACCCGAACGTGCGTTCGAGATCCTGCCAGTGCGCGCTCCCTTCCACGTTCGAGCGCAGGGGAGGGGGCGCAGCCGGATCCTTGCGGAAGTCGCGCGTGTAATCGAGCAGCCGCGCGTGGTAGTCGGGCTCCTCCACGATGGCCGCGATCGCCGCGCCGCGCGGGTGCGTCCCGGCGATCATCGATTCGACCTGCCGTTCGAGCTCCGCGAGCCCGTCCTCCCACATCATGAGCAGCTCCAGATCGTACCGCGGGTTCGCGTGCACGACCTGCATGAGGTGGCCGATCACGTTGTCCCGCGTGCTGAAGAAACCGACCGGGTCGGCGAGCGACGCCGGCTCTTCGAGGAAACGCAGGATCTGGTGGAACGTGTAATCGATGCCGACGCGGTCGTAATACTCGGAGGACGCGGGCGAGATCCAGAACCGCAGCATGTCGATCGAGCCCACGACGAGCTGGATCCGCGTCGGCGCCGCGTCGAGGATCCCCGCGCGAAGCAGGAGCGCGAGCCGCGCGTCGAGCTCGCGCCCATTGCCATACGCTGCGAGCATCCTCCCGAGGCGGGCCATTTTCCCGGCCATCGCCCCCGGGCTCCCCGCGGCGCGCGCGAGGAGCCGAACGGGTGAATCCGTGTGCCGCAGCGTCACGAGCGCCTCAGAACCGCGCGAATCGCCGGAGGCGGAAGTAGACGGGCGTCGGGCTGTTCTCGTCCTTCAGCTTCTCGGGCCCCTCCATCAAGGGCACGTACATCACGCGCCGCTGGCTCGCGTCGCCCGTCGCGCTCGCCTCCGCGACCCGATGCCAGATGCGGCCGTCGTGGATCGTCAGATCTCCCGCCTCGGCCACGAGCGCATATTCGGCCGGATCCGCGTCCGTATCCATGAAATGCGCCTTCCGCGTCAGCATCGGCCAGAGCCCCTGCTTGTGCGAGAACGGAATCAGCCGCACGCCGCCCTTCTCGATCGGCGAGTCGTCCAGGTAAAACCCGACGTTCAGGTAGCGCCGCGGCATCTCGAAATAGAAGAGATCACGCAGGCTGTCCGTGTGCCAGCCGAGCCGCTTGTAGCTCGATCCCTCCTCGCGGCGGTAATGGTTGATGACGAGACCGTCCCGCTCCCGCTCGCCGATCCGATACCCCGGCCCCGCGATCTCCAGGATCGCCTTGAATCGCGGATCCTGCAGGAACGCGTGCAGCCGCTCGCCGAAGAGCGACGAAAAGCACATGCGCTGCACGAAAGCGCGGCCGTCCTTGCGCTTGCCGATGATCAGCGGGACGCCGTTGATCACCGTCCGACCCTCGTCGACGAGGCGCGCGTCGATGGACTCGACCTCTTCGACGAGCTTTCCGACCTCCGCGCGCGAGAGGAAGCTCTTGAAGCGGATGAACCCGAACGTGTCGAGAAACTCCACCTGCTCCGGCGTGAGCCGCTCGCCGAGCTCGAAGCGCGGCATCTCGATGCAGCGGTTCATCGGCGGAAGCGCCGCCGCGCTCGTCGGTGTCACCGGGGCCTCGGGAGCTTCGAAGGGCGTCGTGGTCATGGTCTCGGCTCTCTACCAAATTTCCCGGCGTTTGCTGCCCGCTCCCGCGTCACGAATCGGACACCGTACGGTCCGCCCGTTCACGGAGCCGGCGGCGGATCCGGGATGTCCGCGGGCGCCTCGTCGGCCGCGACGATCCGGCCGACGAGGTTTCCTTCGCCCTTGCCGCTCGGCGTCGTGCCAATGAGCACCGTGTCCGCCGCGAGCGCGCCCGTGCCGCGCAGCACGCCGTTCGCGTCCGGGGCGAACTCGGCCGTCAGCGTCACGTTGCGCAGCGTCACCGGCGGGATCTGCACGACGACGTCCGTGGGCGCGGTCGCGAACACGACCTTGCCGCCAGGCTGGTCCACGGCGCAGCCGTCGATCGTGAACGAGTAACCCGTCGGCGGAGTCCCATTCGGCACGAAATCCGAGTGCTCGTCCGGCGTGCCCGCGCGCTCGGAGGGCGCGACGCACTGGGGCTCGGGCAGGAGCCGGCAGGCCTCGGTGCTCTTGCACGACATCGGACAAACCTGGGTCCTGTCGCGATCGGCGTTCGTGGCCTGCCCGCGCACGCGCCCCGTCTCCGGGTCGACGTAAAACGCGGCCCAGAGCTGGACCTGCGTCTGCAGCGGCTTCTCGACGTCCGCGAGCAGGAAGTATTTTCCGGTCGGGAAGACCGTGGAGGGTTTGTCGCAGTCGAGCTTGAACGAGTAGCCGAAGAGCAGGCGCTTGCGCACCTTCGTGACGTTGCCCGCGACATCCGCGAGGCCCTTCTCGATCACGAGCGCGAGCTTGGGCCCGACGGGCAGCGGCGCGCTCGGCTTGATCACGAGCGTCGCGTTGCCGTCCACGAGCTCGGCCTCGCCGCCCGTGGCGACACCCTTCACGAACGAGACGAACTCCTCGGGCTCGCTCACGGGATCCGCGTCCTCGTCGAGCAGGTTGCCCTCGACGTCGGTCTCCAGGCGGATGATCGCCACGTCGAGCGTCGCGGGATCGACCGGCTCGGAGAACGAGAGGACGATCGGCGCCGTGGCGTCTTCGAGCACGCCGTCCTCGGCGCCGACGATGCTCGGCTGCGGAGGGCCATCGTAGAGCTCGCAGCCGGCGCCGAGCGGGGCAGCGAGGGAGAGCAAGAGGAGCGAGAGAGGAAGACGTCGCATGTCCGTGCTCCGCGAGACCTAGAAGAAGAACGTGGTGCGGCCCTGGACGAGGACGCTGCGGACCGCGTAGCCATCCTCGTCCCGGAGGGCGTCGCCGGGGAAGAGCACCGCGCCCTCGAGGTCGAAGAGGAAGTGATCGAGGTAGCGGTAGGAGATTCGCCCGTCGAGCTCGGTGCCCCAGTAGTTGCCGGGCTTGCCGCCGGCGAAGTTCACGAGGTCGTCCTCGATCGTGAGGCCGTCACGGGCGAGCAGCGAGTTCACCGGATCGACGACGGGCTCGGCCGCGAACGCGAAGAGCACGCCGCCGCGCAGCGTGAGGCCAGGGACGGGGCGGATGTCGAACTGCGGGAAGAGCGCGAGCGCGTTCGTGAAGGCGCCGCGGTTGTAGACCGAGTCCGAGGGGAAGCTCGGGGCGCCGAGGCGGTTCAAGAGCTCGGTGCCCGCGGCCGCGACGCGCGCGGTCTGGAACGCGACGACGTGCTCGAAGAGCAAGAGGCCGACGTTCGCGTCCTCGGCGAAGACGAACTGCGTGAGCGGCGTGCGGTTGTTCGGATCGGCGTCGCCCGACGCGTAATCGAACTCGAGGTAGGCCGTGTAGAGCGGCCGGTCGTAGCGGGCGACGACGCGCGCGCCGCCTTGCAGGATGCGCTGATCGACGACGGGATCGTTCGAGATGTAGCTGTTCGCCTGGGCAATCTCGCGCGTCGATCCGACGTTCATCGCAGCCTCGGCCGTGACGTGGAAGCTGCCGGCGCGGGCCATCGCCTTCAGGCCGAAGCTGTTGATGCTGGAGCTGTTCGCGTCGTCCCAGCGGTGCACGTAGTAGCCGCCGAGGAAGACGTCGTGGGCGAAGCCGAGCCTCGGCGCGAGAAAGCGCACGGCCACGTCGACCTGCTGCACGTCGTCGGCGAAGAGCTGCACGCTGTCGGTGACCAGGCGATCGTAGGCGAGCGCGAGGATGAGCCCCTTGTTCTCCGAGGTGTCGCGCTCCTCCTTGGGCTTGAAGGCTTCGAGGGGCTTGGTCGCGAAGAGGACGCGGTCGACGAGGTTGCCCTGGCGGCTGAAGCCGAAGCGGTTCGGTCGTCCGTCGCCGTCGGCGGCCTGGATGCCGGTGCCGGTGTTCGCGGACTGGCGGCCCACGCGGAGCAGGCCGATCGGGAGCACGACGTCGCCGTAGGCCTTGCGGAACCGGATCTGCTCCCCCGAGCAGAGCGTGTAGCCGTAATCGTCGGCCTTCAAAGGGTCGGTGCCGCGCAGGCCGACGCAGGGAATGGTGACGTTGGGGCTGCGCGCGTTGATGTTCGTCCCGAAGTTCGGCTTGGGACCGGAGGCGAGCGTGCCGTTGTCGCCCCAGAGCACGCCGTCGAGCATGTCGGCCGAGGCGTAGAGGCGCACCTTGTTGCGGTAGTCGACGCCGAGGTCGAGGCGCAGGCGGTGCTCGATCCAGCTCACGCGCCGGCCCGCGTCGCTGTTCAGCGCGATCGGGTTCACGTAGAGCAGGTTCGCGCGATACTCGGCCCCGGCGCGGAAGCCGAACTTGTCGATCGTATACCGCGTCCCCTCGCCCTTCGGATCCGGATCCGACCACGCCTCGGTTTGCGCGTGCGCGTCACCCGAGAAGAGCGCGAGCGAGAGAGCGAGGGCCGAAGGGACCGAGGCGAAGAGGGAAGCGAGTTTTCGCATGGCTCGGGAAGATCCGAACGGTATCCGCACAAGGCCCGCGGGCGCAACGGCTTGCCGCATCCGTCACGGACAGCGCATCGCGCCTTCGAGCTTGCCGGTCTTCGCGCGGTAGACGAGGCCCGACTCGGCCGCGACGCGGCGCTTCGGATCGAGGCAATACACAGCGAAATCGACGGTGGCGTCGCCGGTCTCCGGATCGAAGTCGAGCGAGGTCTGCGCGCCCGTGAGGTCGATATTTTTACCGCCGCGTAGGACCCTGATCGCCGTGTAGATCCCGCCCTGGCCGACCTCGACCGGCTCACCCGGGGGCACGAGCCGGCGCACGGCGCGCGCGAGGCCGCGGCCCGTGATCGGCTCGTCGCCGAGCGCGAGCGCGGCGTACGCGACGGCGTAAAACGCGTCGTACGGCGCGCTCGTCGAGTCGTACGGCGTGACCTTGTCGGGGAAGATCTCGTTGTGGTGGACGACGAACTTCGCGAGCGCGGGGTTCATCGCGGCGTCGACGCTGAGCAGCCTGCGCGAGGCGTCCGGACGCTCGGCGACGAGCTTCGAAAAATCGTCCGACGCGAGCGAGCCCGACACGACGTAATGCGGCCGGAAGCGGAGGTTCTTCGGCCAGCGGAGCTCGAGCTCGACGAGGAAACGCGCGCCCGCGCCGGCCTCGAAGACGACGTGCGGCGCGAACGAGTTGATCGACTCGATCACGGGCGCGACGGCGTCGCCCGTCTGCGATCCGGAGAGCTCGTCCTTCACCACGAACTGGCGCAGATCGTCGCCGTTCTCCGCGGCGCTCTTGCCGTTCCAGCGGAGCGCGGAGACGAGTTTGTCCGCGTGGCTCACGCCGGAGGCGTTGTCGACGCGGACGATGGCCACGCGCAAGGGCTCCCCCGGCCGGAGGATGCCGGGGCGCTTTCGGATCTCCGGCTCGAGCACGTTCTCGAGGAACGCGGCCTTCGCGCCCGTCGACATCGTCGCGCTCGTGGTCACGCGCAAGACGAGGCGCGGATCGTCCGGCGCATGCGCGATGTCCGTGAGCATCGAGGCGGTGTTCGAGGCGAACGCGAGCACGCCCTTCGGCAGGAAGTGCGAGTGCGCGAGGTCGAGGACCTCCTTGCTACGCGCGAAGCCGAGGACCGCGGGCACACCGACGTCGTCGATGAGGTGCGAGGCCGCGCGCTCGGCCGCCTCGGTGTCGTCGCAGAGGACGATCCCGATCGGTCGAGGTTTCCCCGCTCCGCTCGCGGGCGGCAGGCCGCCGGTGAGGCTCGCGAAATCGCGGCGCGCGAGCTCCACGGCGCGCGCGGCTTGCCAGCCGTACGGCGTGCCCTTCTTCTCGTCGTGCGGGTACATCGCGCCGATCCAGATCGTGCCGTCGTTCTCGGCGTCGCCCTTCTCGGCGAGGACGCGGCACTGATCGGTCTCGAGCGTGACGCAGACGCCGCGATCCTTGCGGCAGATGGCGTGCTTGTCGTCGCCCGGGGACGCGCAGTCGGCATTCGTCACGCACATGCTGCGCGGAGCCGGGTTCGGCGGGTTCGGCGGGACGTTGGTGAGCACGAGGTGGTTCGCGCGCGCCACGAAGAGCACGAGGAGCGTGGCGATCATGCCGAGGCCCGCCGACATCATGAGCAACGCGCGCGCCCGGGAGGGGCGCTGCTCGGTCGGCTGCGACGAGACAGGCTCGCTCACCGTGTTCTGCGGCGCGCCAAAGGCAGGCGCAGCCGCCGGCGCGAGCGAGGGCGGGCGCGGCGTGCCTTCGTTCCCCGGAGGCACGTCGAGCACAGTCTCGACGAGCTCAGCCCGCGGCCGCGACGCGGCGACGCGGCCCGATGCGGGCTGAAGCGAGATGCGCCCCGACGACGACGGCGCAAACGCGAGTGCGCTGCCGCTGTTGCGGGGGCCGACGACGGAGAGGGGCTCGCCATAAACGGCGATGTGGGCAGAGCCGATCGCATCGCGCATCTCGCGCGCGTCCTCGAACCTGTCATGGCGCGAGTAGGCGAGGGCCTCGTCGACGACGCGGGCAATCTCGCGCGGGACCTCAGGCGCGACGTCGATGAGGCGCGGCGCAGGCTTGGTCGCAGTGCTCGCGAGCAGCTCCGTCGCGCGGCTCGCGTCATGCACGAGCCGGCCCGTGATGAGCGTGAACATCGTCGCGCCCGCAGCCCAGAGGTCCGTGCGCGCGTCGATGGCGCCTCGATCCCCGAGGGCCTGCTCAGGCGGCATGTACGCAGGGGTGCCAGCGACGCCACCGGGCCCGGCCTCCTCGTCGGCAACGCGGGCAATGCCGAAGTCGAGGATCTTGAGCGTGCCGTCGGAAGTAACGAACACGTTCTCCGGCTTGATGTCGCGATGCACGATGCCCTTGTCGTGGGCAGCAGCGAGCGCGTCGCAGAGCGCATGGCCAATGACGAGGACCTCGCGGCAGGCAAGCTTGCCCCCAGCGCGTCTACGCCGCTGGTCGAGGGTCTCCCCTTCGAGCAGCTCCATCACGAGGAACGGGCAGCCGTCATCGGAGACGTCGTCATCGAGGACCCGCACCGCGCCAGGGTGATCGATCGAGTTGGCGACGTAGCCCTCACGGACGAAGCGGTCACGCTGGGTGACGCTGGCGGAGAGGTCAGGATGGAGGATCTTGACCGCGACCCGGTGGCCGTTGCGATGGACCGCAAGGTAGACGGTCGCCATGCCACCCACGCCGAGCACACGCTCGATGCGGTACTTCTCCCGGAGCGTTCTGCCGACACGACGTTCGGCGTGCTCTCGGGCGGAGGGCGCGGGCATGGCGGACAGGAGGATACCCGATCAGGGAATTTCCGGAACGGGGGGTTCGCCGCGATGCGCTACGTCAGGGTAGGGCAGGGGACGGCCTGGGTCCTCGAGAGTGTGTGATCGTGAACAGCGGTGGGGCGCCTCGCTGGGGCTTTGCCCCAGGCCCCACCAGGAGCTGTCCGCTCCTGGACCTGGACCAGCGCAAGCGCTGGACTCGGGGTCGATGAACTGCGCGATGCGCAGTTCATCGAACGGCCGGGTCGGAAGTCGCGCGACGCGCCTTGCACGCGCGCAAATCGCGCGATGGCAGTCGCTCGGTGGGGGGTGCGCACGTGCAAGGCACCCCGAACGATTTGCACGGCGTGCCTTGCACGTGTTCAAGGGACGTCGAGCACGCGGCGCGGGAGCGCTTGCACGGGTCCAAGCATCCCCTTGCCGTGTTCCTGCCCACGCTTGCGTCGATGCAAGGGCGCCGATCACGTCGTCACAGCCGCGCTTGCACCGGTGCATCCCACGCCGTGCACGTGTCCTCGGCACCGTCGCGCCGATGCAAGGACGACTGCGCAGTCGTCGCGATGCTTGCCGGCCCGTTGAACCGTCAGCGCCGCGGTCTTGGTGGGCAGAGTCGTCGCCGGTCTTGACCTGGCCTGTTCGATGAACTGCGCATCGCGCAGTTCATCGACCCCGGGTCCAGCGCTTGCGCTGGTTCGGGTCGAGGGGCGAACAGCCCCCGCGGGGCCCGGGGCGGCGCCCCGGCGCGGCGGCCCCAAGTCAACCGAGCTCGACGATCGTATCCACGACGAGCCATTTCGTGCCGGGGCCGCTTGGTTTGCCGCGCTGGCACTTTGCGTTCGGGACCATGCGCCGCAGGCAGGACACGATGCTTTGCGCGATGGGCTCGACGACGGCGCCGAGCATTTCTTGGGGCAATTCGACCCGGAGCAAATGAACGCCGCTGCCGCGGTTCTGGTGGGCTACCTTCGTCCCGGCGATTTGCCGTTCGAGCTCGGGGAGACGTTGCAGCTCGTCGTATACGCGGTCTGTGACGGCTGTGTGCTCCCGTGGCTCGGCGCTTGGTGCGCTCGCGCGGAGGAGGTCGATGAGCGCTTCGCGGACCACCATTCGGGCTTTGCCGAGGTATTTCATCACGAGCTCGATGAGCTCGCCTCGTGCGATCACGCGAATGTCGATGCCGAGCTTGCCTTCGAGTGCGGCGCATTTTTCTTCGAATGCTCCGCTCGTCACCTCGGCGGTCGTCACGAGGACGCCGGCGTCGATCTTGTGGAGGGCCTTGGCTTGCTCGATCTGGCCGAGTGCGCGCTCGTCGTCCTGGAATCCGTCGTTTTGCTTGATCTGGACGGCGACCTTGTATTCGAGACCGAGTGGATCTCGCGTGTAGACGATGAGATCCGTGCCCCTCTCCCCGGCGCCGCCCCAATGCTCGACGCGCCCGCCCTCGTAGATGCACGTGAAGAGTTGATGCACGAGCTGCGCGAGCTCCGGGCCCTTGTATTTCGTCTGGATGTGCTTCCACGCCGAGTCGCGCACGGCCGTGAAGAATCCGTCGGCTTTTTGCGTCTCCGGGTCGGGCGTCCATGTATCCTTGCCGGACTCGATCGCGTGGACGAGCGCTTCCACGGCGGAGCCGAGTGCGTCGATCGACCACATCCTCGACGGGTTGCGCATCGTGGCGCGAAGCGCGGCGTCGACGTGTGTGTTTTCTGCCTCGACGGCGCCGACCTTCCCGTTCGGCGTGCGGATGGGATCGGCGGCGACGATATGGCCGTAATCCGGGCCTTCCCGCCCGGGCGCGACGACGGGCGCATACTCGTAGCCGCCCTTCACGCGTGCGAGGATCCAGCGGCCTGGCTCGAGCAGGTTCGGCAGGATGATCACGTTGCCCGGCCGAAGCCCGTCGGGCTCGGTGTCGAGCAGGCGCCTGTTTCGCCAGACGCTCGCTTCCTCCTCGGTGAGCTTTTTCCCTGCGCGCACCTGCTCGCAGAGGAGCCGTAGATCGTGCTCGCGTCGCCATCCGAAGCCCTGGCGCAGGCGGCTTTGCTCGAGCTCGCGGGTGAGAAACGCGCGCTGGGTGCGATCGGTGCGGAGGACGAGGTAGCGGCGAGGCATGGGAAACGGGGGCTCGCTTCACGGGGAAATCAAGCCCGCGAGCGCCTGCCCTCAAACGTTACCATGCGGGCCGCTGCGAGGGATACGCCTCGTCAGCACCGGTCTTCTGGTCGCCGACGGTCAAGCGCGCGCTGGGGCGCCTCGGTGATCCCGGAACAACCTCGCCACGAACTTCGCCGCGGGGAGCTCTTGCCATCTGCGCATGTTCGAGGCCGCCTCCGGGGGCAGCGCGTCGATCAGGCCGAGCGGGGCGCCGTACTCCGGCGGGTCCAGGACCACCGCCGCGAGGCTTCCGAAGGTGATGTCGGCCATGGTCAACGTGTCACCCACGAGGAAGGGGCGACCGTCCGCGAGCATCTTGCCGACCTCGTCGAACATCACGTCGATCTTGCGCTGCGAGCGCTCGGCGCCCGCGGCCGTGATACGCATGGCCTTGCGCATCACGGGGCGGATGAAGGGGAAGCAGAACGGCAGCATGCGTTTTTCCAGCGCAGGCGCGGCTTGCTGGTTCGAGAGGCGGACCACGAGGTTCTTGTCCGGCAGCATGTGGAAGTACACCCATCGCCGGGTGTGCGCGCCGAAGTCCTCGTCGAACCGATCCTCGAGCGTCTCGATCTCGCGGCGCTCGGCGTCGGTTTTCCCGTAGAGGTGCGCCGACGGGGCGCGGCGATCGGCCCATTTCGCGATGTCCGTCGAATCGTTGAACGCCCCCTCGTCCGTGATGAGCGAGGGCACGCTGCGATAGCCACCCGCGCGGCGAACGGCGAGCATGTGGAACCCGGGCAGGTGCCCCGACTCGCGGTACGTGATACCCGCGCGATCGAGCGTCCACCGAGCCTTCTCGCAGTAGTGGCTGAACGTGATCGTGACGAGCAGGGGGGGTTGCATGCGGTTCTCGTCATGTATCATGCAGCGATGGACGCTTCGCTCATTTTTCGGAGGACACTCGCGCACCGCGTCGCGGCCGCGCTCGGGCTGACGCTCGCCGCGCCCATCACGTTCGTCGGATGCGGCGCGAAGGTCGTCGTCGATACCGAGGACACAGGAACAGGCGGCGCCGGCGGCACGAGCTCGTCGGACGTGAGCTCGTCCGGGACGACCGGCCCCGCGACGTCGAGCTCCACAGGCACGACGGTATGCGACGGCACGGGGCAGCCCCCATCGTCGTTCCTCGCATGCATTCCGGACATCGGAGAGTCGTGCCCCTCGAAGGAGGAGGCCTACGGCGCCGTCGCCGAGAGCCTCGACATCTGCTCCTGCCTGCGCTCGGTCGACGTCGGCCCGAAGCCCGATCCGAGCGGCAATGGCCTGTGCTGTTACGACGTCACGATCGAGACCACGTGCGCCATCGGCCGCCCGCTCCTCGCCGAAAACGGCCCCGTGGTCGCGCCCATCGAAGCCGCGCAGCGAGGTTGGTCCGAGGAGGCGCTCGCGCCCAACCTCGAAGGCCTGTCCATCGAAGCACGCGAGGCCCTCGCGGAGCGCTGGATCCGGGACGGTCTCTTCGAGCACGCCTCGGTCGCCGCATTCTCGCGCCTCGCCCTCGCACTGCTCGCGCACGGCGCCGACGAATCCCTCGTCCGCGCCGCACACGAGGCCGCCCTCGACGAGGTGCGGCACGCCCGACTCTCACTCTCCCTCGCAGCAGCCTATCGAGGCGCGCCCATCGCACCCCGAGGTTTGCCCGAGGCGCTGTCCCTCCCAGTCGGAGAGAGCCTCGTGGACCTCGCCGTCGGAACCGTGATCGAAGGCGCCGTAGGCGAGACGCTCGCCGCCGTGCTCGCAGCCGAGCAAGCCGAGCGCGCCTCCGACCCCGCCGTACGCCGCGTGCTCACAGGCATCGCAGAGGACGAGGCGCGCCACGCAGAGCTCGCATTCCGGGTCCTCGCCTTCACGATCGCCGCAGGCGGCGCACCCATACGCGACGCCGTGACGCAAGCCTTCCGTGAAGCCGCAAGCCGTCTGCCCTCGCCGCCCCCAGAGCCGCCGCTCCCAGCCGAAGTGGCCGCCGCCCACGGGCACGTCGCCCGAGGAGACGCCCGCGCCGCGTTCATCCGGGCGATGGACGAGGTCGTCATGCCACTCGGTCGCGCGCTCGTGGAAGCTGCGTGAGCGCGGAGCGGGGCGTTGCCCCGCACCCCAGCAGGGGGTTGTCCACCCCCTGCACCCCGGACCAAGCGCGGCCTGGACCGGGGGCGTAGAAACCGCGCGATGCGCGGTTTCTACGACGGGCCCGTGGCAAGACCATGAGCGACCTTGCCAGCTGAGACGGCAGCGCTGCCGCCTTCAGCAGAGACGTCCGCCCCGCCGTCTTGGCTGGCCGGCCCGTCGCTGGCCTTGAACGGGCCCGTTCGATGAACTGCGCATCGCGCAGTTCATCGACCTTCGGTCCAGGCCGCGCCTGGTCCGGGTCCAGGGGTGGACAACCCCTGGTCGGGGACCGGGGTGAAACCCCGGCGCTACGCCCTGGGCATTGCGACATCGTCGCTGCACTGTGACCGACGGGCCTTCCGTGCGGGCCTTCGTCGCACTACCCTTCCGATGGCCCCATGGCTGAGCCTGCTCGAGCTTCTGGCCTGGTCGTCCGCATGGAGCACATCACCAAGCGGTTTGGCCGGGCGACCGTCCTTGACGGTGTATCGCTGGATCTCCATGCCGGCGAGGTGCATGCGCTGCTTGGGGAGAATGGCGCTGGCAAGAGTACGTTGCTCAAGATCCTTGCGGGTGTGCATACGGATCACGGGGGCAGCATTTTCCTCGACGGGCGGCTTGTTCGTCCTCGCTCCCCGGCGCATGCGGGGGCGCTTGGGATTGCCGTCATCCATCAGGAGCTCTCGCTCTTGCCTGCGCTCTCCATCGCGGAAAACCTCTTCGTCGAGCGGCCTCTGGGTCGTTTGGGGTGGATCGACCGCCGGCGGGAGCGCGCTTCTGCTGCGCGGATCCTCGGTGAGGTTGGCCTCGAGCTCGATCCTGACATGCTCGTCGAGGGGCTCTCGCTCCCTGAGCGCCAGCTCGTCGAGGTTGCGCGGGCGCTTGGACGTGGTGCGCGTGTGCTCATCATGGACGAGCCGACGAGTGCGCTTGCGGGGCCTGCGATCGATCGGCTCTTCGAGCTCGTCTCTGGGCTTCGGGCGCGCGGCGTTGCCGTCGTGTATGTCTCGCATCGCATGGAGGAGATCGAGCGGATTGCCGATCGGCTCACGGTCCTGCGGGATGGCCGTGTGGTTGGCTCTGCGCGGGTGGGCGAGGTCCCGCTCGATCAGGTCGTCGCGTGGATGCTCGGGCCGCGGAGCCTTGCGGCCGAGGAGCTCCCGCGTCCTGCGCCGGCCCGTGAGGAGCGGCTCTCGGTCGAGGCGTTTTCCGTCGATTCCGTTGCATTCGAAAGGCCCCTCGTCGATCGGGTCTCGTTCGTGGTGTTTGCCGGCGAGATCGTTGGCCTGTTTGGGCTCTCGGATGCGGGGGCGGGTGAGCTTTTGCTCGGGCTCTCGGGGGCGCTTGGCGCGCGCGCGCGGGCCAAGGAGGTGCGGATCTCGTCTGTGCCCGTTCGAATGGGATCGCCGCGCGAGGCGAGGGCGCTTGGCGTTGCGTTCGTCCCTGCGGATCGGAAGAGCATGGGCCTCGTGCCTGGCATGACGGCGGAGCACAATGGGACGCTCGTCACGCTCCCGTCGCTCTCGCCGCTCGGCTTGTTGCGCCCTGCGCGTGAGCGGCGCGCGGCGCTCGGAATGGCGGCGGATGTCGGCCTCCGGCCCGAGGCTCTCGCCATGGACGCGGCCACGCTCTCGGGGGGCAATCAGCAGAAGGTCGTGCTCGGAAAGTGGCTGCTCGACGAGCCGCGCTTGCTCCTTTGCGACGAACCCACGCGTGGCGTCGATGTCGGCGCCAAGGCCGAGATCCACGCGAAGCTTCGCGCGCTCGCCGCTCGGGGCGCGGCTGTGCTCGTGGCGGGCTCGGATGCGCGGGAGATCGCGGCGCTCGCGGATCGCGTCCTCGTGCTCCGACGTGGCCGGATCGCGGCCGAGGTGGCGCGGGCCGAGGCGACGCCGGCCGCGTTGCTCGCCCTCGCCATGGGCCACGACGAGGGGCGCGCGTGAGCGACAAGAGCCTCAGCCCGGACGTGCCGGCGGCGCGTTCGGCTGGAAAAACCTCCGCGTGGCACCGCTCCTCGCTCGCGCGTGCCCTGTTTTCGCTCGCCCTCGTCCTCACCCTCGGGGTGATGTTCCCCGCCGAAGGCGCGTTCTTCCGCCTCGGCACGCACCAGGGCGCGTGGCGGCAGGCTTCCGTCGTCGGGATCCTCGCTTGTGGACTGCTTCCCGTCATCCTCGCGGGCGGGATCGATCTCTCCGTCGGCAGCGTCCTCGGCCTCTCGGCCGTCGTTGCCGCGAAACTCAGCATTCACGCGGGCGAGCCGGGGTGGCTCTCCGTGCTCCTCGTGCTCGTGATGGGCGCCGTGTGCGGGGCGGCTTCGGGCTCGGTCGTCGCGTTTGCCCGTGTGCAGCCGTTCGTCGCGACGCTCGCGATGATGGTCTTTGCCCGCGGCCTCGCGAAGATGGCGAGCGGGGGAACGAAGGTCGCGACGGCCGTCCCCGGGCCGGATGGCGTCCTCCGGTATGTCGAGGTCCCGCCGCTCTTTCGCGCGCTCGACGCGCCCGTCCTCGGCGGCCGCGTCGCCGCCGTCACGCTGGTCTTCCTCGCCATTGCCGCGATCGTGGGATTCTTGTGCGCGCGCCACAGGCTCGGCCGGTATCTTTATGCCGTCGGGGGCAACGAGGAGGCCGCGCGTTTGTCCGGGGTGCCCGTGCGGGCCACGAAGATCCTCGCCTACGTGATCTGCGGCGTCTGCGCGGCGGTCGCCGGCATTTGCCAGGCCGCGCAGGAGCAGCAGGGCGACCCCGAGGCCGGCGTCTCCTACGAGCTCACGGCCATTGCGATGGTCGTCATCGGCGGCACGAGCCTCAAGGGCGGCCGCGGCGGGATGGGCCTCACGCTGCTCGGCGTGCTGACCATTGGTTATCTCGACAAGATCCTCAGCATCAACGCCGTGCCGGAGGCGAGCCGGCTCATGCTCACGGGCGCCATCGTGATCGTCGCGGCGGTGGCCCAGAAAAACTCCTGAGGGGCGCGCGGAGGGCCGCCCGGAGGTCGTGCGGAGATGTCCCGAACCATGCTTGCATTCACCCGTCGCGCGTTCACGTTGGGCCTCCTCGTCCTCGCCTGCGCCTGCAAGGGGGAATCGAAAGGGAGCGGGCCCGCGGGGGAGGGCGGGAACAAGGCCCGGTTCGTGATCGGGATGTCGCAATGCAACCTCGGCGAGCCCTGGCGCGTGCAGATGAACGCCGACATCGCCGCCGCGGCCAAGGAGCACCCCGAGATCGAGGTCGTCTTCAAGGACGCGCAAAACGACACGCTGAAGCAGCGGGCGCACGTGGAAGAGCTCGCCTCCGCGAAGGTCGACGTGCTGCTCGTGAGCCCGAAGGAGGCCCAGCCGCTCACCGAGCCGATTGGAAAGGCCTTCGATGCGGGGGTGCCCGTCATCGTGCTCGATCGGGCCGTGCTCGGCGAGCGGTACACGACGTTCATCGGCGCGGACAACAAGAAGATCGGCCGCGCCGCGGGGGAATGGATCAAGAAGGTCCTCGGGGGCAAGGGCAAGGTCGTCGAGCTGAAGGGGCTCATGACCTCGACGCCGGGCCAGGACCGGAGCGCGGGCTTCCGCGAGGCGATCGCCGGGTCCGAGATCGAGATCGCGTTCGAGGCCGACATGAAATGGCTCGAGCCCGAAGCGCGCAAGGAGATGGATTCGGCGCTCTCGCGGCTACCGAAGATCGATCTCGTCTACGCGCACAACGATCCCGGCGCGCACGGCGCATACCTCGCGGCGCGGGCCGCAGGCCGCGAGAAAGAGATGAAGTTCGTCGGGATCGACGCCTTGCCGCACGAGGGCGTGAGCTACGTCGAGCAGGGGATCCTGGACGCGACGTTCCAGTATCCGACGGGCGGGCGCGAGGCAGTCGAGACGGCGCTTCGCATTCGGAAAGGGGAAAAGGTCCCGAAGACGATCACGCTCGGATCACGCCGTTTCACGAAGGACGACGTGAAGAAGGGGGGAGAGGTCATCGAGTGAGCCGCGAGGGTCTTTAGTAGGCGTCGTCTAGAACAGGCGCGCCCGGACGAACTCCCCGGCGCGCTCCGTCGCAGACGTGGCCTCGGGCAGGTACGTCGGGAATGCCTGGAACCCGTGGATCATGTGCTCCCACGCGTCGAGCACGGCCTCGCCGCCCGCGGCCTTCACCTTATCGACGAGCCTGCGCGAATCGTCGAGCAGCACCTCGGCCGTGCCGACCTGCACGAAGAGCGGGGGCAGCCCGCCGACCTCGGCGAAGAGCGGCGAGCTCTTTTCGGGATCCTTCCCCTGGAGAATGGCGCCCACCATCATGGCCATTCCGCGCGGATCGACCATCGGATCGCCGCTCCCGTTCGTCTTGGCGGAATCGCCGGAGCTCGTGAAATCGACCCAGGGGGAGAAGAGCGCCGCGCAGCTCGGCATGGGCAGCTCGGCGTCGCGCAGCGCGAGCAGCGTCGAGAGCGTGAGGCCTCCGCCCGCCGAATCCCCGGCGATTGCGATGTGGGAAGGCGCGACGCCTTGTCCGAGCAGCCATCGATAGGCCGCGACCGCGTCCTCGCGGCAAGCCGGCCAGGCGTGCTCGGGCGCGAGGCGATAATCGACGGAGAGCGCGCGTGCACCGGCGCATTTCGCGAGGCGGAAGACCATCTCCAGGTGGGTCTCGGGTGAGCCAAGAATGTAAGCGCCGCCGTGCAGGTACAGGATCACGCGGCTCGTATCGACGCCGGGCGGCGTGATCCAGAAGGCCGGCACGTCGCACGCGGAGCGCTCGAGCCGTGCATCGCTGGGCACGGGCGTGGCTTGCGTGAGCGCCGCGAACCAGGCGCGCATGTCGGCCGGCAGCGGGCTCTTGGGGGGATTCGATCGAAGATAGGTGATGAGTTCGGTGAGACCCGGGTTGGACATGGCGCGCATGAAACGCCCCCGGACCGGCGTCGTCAAGCCGGAGGCCACGTCAGGGCCACCACCGCACGAGCCCTTTTGCCGGCCGCGCCCGCAGCACGACGTACCGCTCGCCCTTGTTCGTGCTCTGCATCGCCGCGATCCACACATCGCTCCCCGAGGCCCACACCTCGCGCATCTCCCACCGAGAAACGAGGCCCGGGACGAACGAGCCCGCGGGCGGCGAGACCTCCTCCCATTCTCCCGGCGGATATCGCTTCCAGATCGCGTCGGCCGTGACGAGCCACAAAGTCCCGTCGCCCGCCCCCGCGAGCGACCGCACGGGCGCGCCGAGCTTCGGCAAGGTCTGCGCTTTGAATGCGCCCCCTTCGAGCCGGAGCAGGTGGGCATTGCCATTCTCCTCGGCGCCGATCACCCATACGTCGTTCGGCCCCTGCGCCACGAGGGCCACGTGTTTCATCGACGCCGGCACGCCCGGAAGCACGTACACCTGGCCCGGGACCCCCACGGGCGCCTCCTCCGCGCCGCCGTCGGCCCCGCCATCCGCCGCGCCGCCATCCGCCGCGCCGCCGTCGAGCTCCGCGTCGTTCGCCGCATTCGCCGCGGGCGCGGCCGACGCGCTGGCGACGGCGGGCGCCACGCTCGCGCTCGCCTTGGGCGCCGCGCTCGTGGTCTCGCCGGGCTTCGCCTCGGCCGGCGGGGCCCAGCGCACGACGACGTGGTGCTTCGCGCCGTCCCCGGCCTTGCAATGCCCCGACGCGAACACCTCCCCGGTCGCGAGCGCCGCGATGTCCTCGACGCGCAGCGATTTCCCGCACGCCTCGTCGTCGAGCCTCCCGCTCGGCAAATCGGGCGATGGTTTGTCCTGGTAGGGTTCCATGGCCTTGACCTTGAGCTTGCCCGAGGACGTCGACATGGAAAGGATCCGCTTCTTCGACCAGGCGGCGAGGTGCGGCTTCCAGTCGTCCGCATAGGACTTGAAGCTGCCTTTGGCCTGGTCCAGGCGGAAGAATGGGTTCTTGACGGGTTCTTTCTCGATCTTCGGCGTCTCGAAGAGCACCCAGACCGAGCCCGGCCATCGACCGGAAAATCGCAAGATTCGTCCCTCGGCGGGCAGGCCCGAGGGCATCGGCATTTCGACGAGCTCGGCCCCGACGGCCGCCGTCGCCATCCGCGTGCGCCCCGCGTCGGCGATCACCACGCCCTCGGCGACGCCCGAGAACGTGATCGGATCCCTCGACTCCAGCACCACCGAGAGCGGGCCCTTGGGCGCTTCCGGCGCAGGCGCCGTCGTCGGCGTGGTCGTCGCCGAGGGAGCGGGCGCAGGGCCTTTGTCGGTGTTGCTACCGCAGCCGAGGAGAGCCGGAGGAACGAGCGCACACACGAGCCAGGCGACGAGGCCACGCATGCGGGCAAACTAGTCGGTTTCGCAGCGAAAAGGAAGACGTCGCCAGGCAGCTTGACCGAGCCTCGTCGCCTCCCTACGTCCCGCCGCACCACCATGCCGCAAGCCTCATGAAGCGGTTCCTCGCCGAGCTCCGCGCCGCCGCGCGGGACGAGCGGGGGCGCACCTTCGTCTTCGTCCCCTACGACCAGCTCTCGGACGCGATCGGCCCCTTGCGGGATCTTCCCCCCGCGCGCGCGGGCGTCCTGCTCGTCGAGGACCCGGGCAAGGCCGCGCGCCGGCCGTACCACAAGCAAAAGCTCGCCCTCGTACTCGCGAACATGCGCCATTTCGCGCTGGAGCAGGCGCGGCGCGGCGTCGCCGTCCGGTACGTGGTGGCCGACGCCGGATATGCCGGGGCCGTCGAGCGCGCCGCCGCCGAGGTCGGCCCGCTCGTCTGCATGGAGCCCGCCGAACGAGAGCTCCGCGTGGATCTCGCGCCCGCCGTGGCAAACGGCGCGCTCCGCTTCGTTCCGCACGAGGGGTGGCTCACGACGCGCGACGATTTCCTCCAAGCCACGGGCGGGCGTCCGCCGTATCGAATGGAAGCGTTTTACCGGTACGCACGAAAACGGACCGGCATCCTCGTACGCGACGGCAAACCCGAGGGCGGGCGGTGGAGCTTCGACACGGACAATCGCCTGCCCTTCCGCGGGCAACCTCCAGCGCCCACGCCGCCCTCGTTCGAGCCGGATCCCATCACGGAAGAGGTCTGCGCGCTCATCCTGCGCCGATATGCCGATCACCCGGGCCACCTCGATCCCCGCGCGCTCCCTTCCACGAAGGCCGACGCCGAGGCGCTCTGGGCCTGGGCAAAACGCGCCGCATTGCCGCATTTCGGCCCCTTCGAGGACGCAATGTCCTCGGCCTCGACGAGCCTCTTCCACACGCGTCTCGCGCCACTGCTGCACCTCCACCGCCTCCTGCCCGCGCAGATCGTGCGCGAAGCCGCGGCACTCGCCATTCCGATCAGCAGCAAAGAGGGAATCGTCCGGCAAATCCTCGGCTGGCGGGAGTTCGTGCGGCACGTGCACCGCGAGACGGACGGGTTCCGGATCCTGCCCGATCTGCCCGAAGGAATGGCCCGAGGCCTCAGCGACCCAAACGCGCCCGCCCTGCCAGACATGCTCGGCGCAACCGAGCCCCTGCCTGCATGTTTCTGGGAGGGAGGCCCGCGTTCAGGGCTCGCCTGTCTCGACCGCGTGATCGGCGACGTCTGGCGCGAGGGCTACAGCCACCACGTGACGCGGCTCATGATCCTCTCGAACGTCGGCACACTGCTCGGCCTCTCGCCCCGCGCGCTCACCGACTGGTTCTGGATCGCATTCACCGACGCCTACGACTGGGTCGTCGAGCCAAACGTGCTCGGGATGGGGACGTTCGCCGCCGGCGACGTCATGACCACGAAACCCTACGTCTCGGGCGCGGCCTACGTCGATCGAATGAGCGATTATTGCGAAGGCTGCCCCTTCGACCCCCGAAAGACCTGTCCACTCACCGCGCTCTACTGGGATTTCCTGGCGCGGAACGAGCCGATCCTCCAGAAAAACCCGCAGATGCTGGTACCCCTCCAAGCGCTCGCCCGCCGTCCAAGCCCTCGCCGAGACGCAGACGCCCGCGTACGAGAAACCGTCCTCTCGGCCCTCGCCCGCGGCGAGCCACTCACCCCCGAAAAACTCGCACCATCGCAGTGAGCCGAGCGCCCACGCTCGTTGCCTCGACCCAGATCGGGCGATATAGAAGGCCCGCCATGGAAACCCCCTCGCCCTCGCCCCGCCCCTCGTCGTCCACACCCACGTCGAGGCCGACCGGCGGATCCACGGGCAAAATCCTCGTCGTCTTCATCGTGGTCACCTCCACCGCGATCGCCGGCACCATCGTGGCGATGCGCCTCTCGGTCCGCGCAAAGATGAACGCCGCCGCCGCCTCCGCGAGCGCCGCCGCCTCAGGCGCGCCGTCGGCAGGCCCAATTGCGCCGCGCCCCGCAGGCAGCGCAGCGCACTGAGGGGTGTTCCGCTCCGCAGCGTAGCGCCGGGGTTTCACCCCGGGCCCGACCAGGGGCTCTTCGCCCCTGGACCCGAACCAGGGCACAGCCCTGGACCTCTGGGCATCGACTGCGCGAAGCGCAGTCGATGCGGGGAGAATTTTTAAAGCTGTCCGCCCCCTCTTTGCAGGCCAGCCCTGGACCTCTGGGCATCGACTGCGCGAAGCGCAGTCGATGCGGGGGAAAATTTGGGTAGCTGTCCGCCCCCCTTTGCAGGGTACAGCCCTGGACCTCTGGTGCATCGACCGCAACGCGGTCGATGCAATGATTCGACCTCAAACCACCAGCACGAGCTTGCCGGTGCTCGCGCGCCCCGCGAGGTCGCGATGCGCCTCCGCCGCGTCTTCGAGCGGATACGTCTTGCCCACGATCACGCGCAGCCCGCCCTCCGCAGCCGCAGCGGCGAGCTCGGCGAGCGGCGGCGCGCAGAGCTCGCGACGCTTGACGAGCGGCGTCATGTAATACCCAGTGACGGTCAGGTTCTTGTGCATGAGCCCGATCGGCTCCACCGTGCCGCGCACGTCCGCGGTGGCGGCGCCAAACACGACCATCCGGCCCATCGGCGCGAGGCACGCGAGGCTCCGCTTGTACATCTCGGTGCCACCCAGCATTTCGAGCACGACGTCCACGCCATCCTTCACGGCCGAACGAATCTGCGTGGCGAAGTCGTCTTCCCGATAATTCACGACGAGGTCCGCGCCGAGCGATCGCACGAGATCCGCCTTCGCCGCCGAGCCCACCGTGCCCGCAACGAACGAAGCCCCGAGCCGCCGCGCAATCTGCACAGCGAGCGTCCCCACGCCGCCCGCCGCCGCGTGCACGAGCACCTTCTCCCCACGCGCGATCCTGCCCGAGAGCGTGAGCACGTGGTAGGCCGTGAGGCCCTGCACCGGCAAAGCCGCGGCCTGCTCGAAGGACAACCCCGCCGGGATCGGATAAACGCTGTACGCCGGCGCGACCATTCGCTCGGCATACGCCCCATCGCCGAGCGCCATCACCCGGTCGCCGACGCGGACATCGGTCACGCCGTCGCCGACCGCGAGCACCTCGCCCGCAGCTTCCATGCCCGGGATCGCCGGGAACGTGGGGCGGATGAAGTATTGCCCCTTCGTGAACATCGTGTCGGCGTAATTGAGGCCCACGGCACGGACGGCGAGGAGGACCTGGCCCGGCTTCGGCGCGGGCTCGGGCGCGTCCTCGACGCGGAGAACGTCGGGACCGCCGAGGGCATGAAATCGAATGGCTCGCATGGCGCGAGCCTAGCAGGAGGACGTCACCGCTGGCGAGGCGCTCGTAGCCCGAGCGCGTGCGACAGCGCCGCGGCGAGGCTCCCGAACGTGCGCAAGCTGCTCGTGTCGATCCCGAGCTCGACCATGGTCGAGGCGATGGCCGGCCGGATGCCCGACACGAGGCACTCGCTCCCGAGCAACCTCGCCGCGTGGACGAGCGAAAACACGTGCGACGCCGTATTCGTGTCGATGTCGGCCACGCCCGTCAAATCGAGGATCGTCACGCCCGCCGCCGATTGCACGATGGACTCGAGCAACTTGCCCATCATCATGGACGCGCGCCCGGCGTCGATCTGCCCGATGACGGGCAGGAGCAGGACGCCCTCGGCGACCTGCAGGATCGGCGCCGAGAGCGCCCGCACGGCCTCATTTTGCGCGTGGAGGGCCGCCTCGGCCTGGCGGCGCTCGGCCATTTCCTGCTCGAGCTCCCGATACCGCTCCTCGACCTCGTTCCGCGACGCGCGCAGCTCCGCCTCGAGCGCGTGCTGCTCGGTGACGTCGCGCGCCACGAAGTAAATGCGCTCCGCGGTCGGCACGCACGTCCAATGAATCCACCGGTAGGAATCGTCTTTGCAGCGATAACGATTCTTGAAGGTGAAGACCTCCGTCCCGCGGCCGAGGTCGGCCGCAGTCTCGATCGTTTTCGCCTGATCGTCCGGATGCACGAACGAAAGGAACGGAGACGCGCAGAGCTCGGCGCGGGTGTAGCCGAGCTTCTCCCAGGAGGGCGAGAGCTCCAGGAAATAACCTTCCTGATTGGCGATCCCCAGGAGATCGGGGGACAACTCGAAGAGGCGTCGATAAGGATCCTGCGCCGCTTCACCCGTTCGTAGCTCTTCCACCATTTCCGCCCATTCGCCCCCCGCTCATCTCCGGAAACCCCGCGATGCTAAGGCCGCGCTGGAAGGCCTGTCAAGGCGCCTCGCGCGCATGGAAGCTCGCGCGCGAGCGGAGTATGCCCGCCCCCTGGAGACCATGGCATCACCGTGGTCTCCACGCGTCTGCGGCATTCGTTTTCCTCGCCTCGGTCGACGACCGGGTGTACCCTTCCGCGCAGCATCATGGCCCCCACGCGACGCGCCCTCGTGATCGGAACCGGTACGGGCGGCCTCGCGTCCGCCGCCTTCCTCGCCAAGGACGGGTTCGACGTGCTCGCCCTCGACGCAGGCGCCGAGATCGGCGGCTACCTCGCCCCGTTCTCGCGGGACGGATTCGTCTTCGATCAGGGTCTGCACTACGTCGGCGCCTGCCGCCCCGGCCAGCTCGTGCACGAGGTCCTCCAGTCCCTCGGCGTGGACGCCAGCGAGCTCTTCTGCGAGCTCGATCCCGACGCATTCGACCTTTATCGATTTCCCGACCTCGACATCCGCGTTTGTCGGCCCCTCGCCGCCTACCGCGAGCGCCTCGGCGCCCTCTTCCCGGACGAGGCGAAGGGCCTCCGCCATTTCTTCGGTCTGCTCGACGGCGCCGCGCGGATGCACGACGCGCTCGCCCGAGGGATCCTCGGTCGCCCCGTCCTCACCGATCTGGTCGCACTCACGGGCGTGCCGGCGCTCTTGAACTGGAGCCAGCGGCCCCTGCGCGAGCTCATCGAGCAAAGCACCTCCGACGAACGCCTGCGCGCAGTGCTCGCCGGCCAATCCGGCGCCTGGGCCCTGCCGCCCTCGCGCGTGGTCGGGCTCGCAGCGCTGCTCTACATGGCCCATTTCAGCGACGGAGCGTTTTTCCCGCGCGGCGGCGGCGGAGGCCTGCGCGACGCACTCGTGCGCGCGGCCGAAGCAAAAGGCGCGCAGTTCCGCACACGCGCCCTCGTCGAGCGAATCGAAACCGAGCGCGGCCGCGTCACAGGCGTCGTCCTCGCAGGAGGCGAGCGAATCGAGGCCGACATCGTGGTCTCCGCCGTCGATCCCACGATCACCCTGGGCCGCCTCGTCCCCGCGGCAGACCTGCCGACCTCGCTCCGGCGCAAGGCGGCCGTGATCGAGCCCTCGATGGCGGTATTCCAGATATGGCTCGGCCTGCGCCGCGACGTGCGCGCCTACGGGCTCGGCGCGCAAAACATCTGGCTGTATCCGTCCTACGACGTCGAGGAAGGTTTTTCCTCGCGATTCACAGGAAAACTCCCGCCGCGGCCCATGCTGTTCGTCTCGCCGACCTCGCTCAAGGATACGAGCGGCGCGCTCGCGCCCGAAGGCGGCTCGTCACTCGTCGTGCTCACGTACGTGCCACACGCGCGCTTCCGCAAGTGGCAATCGCTCCCCGAGGCCGAGCGCGGGCCCGCGTACGCAGCCTATCGCGACGAGCTCGCGCAGTGGATGCTGAAGGAGCTCGACGCGCGCTATCCAGGGCTCGTCGGCGACGTGGTCGTGCAGGCCTACGGCACGCCCCTCACAGCCGCAGATCGAACGCGCGCGACAGCAGGAGCACCTTTCGGCCCGGCAATGACGCTCTCGCAATGGGGCCCCAAAGGATTCCGCACGCGCACGCCAGTCACAGGCCTGTTCCTCGCAGGCTCGGGCGTCTTCGGCGGCGGCGTGGCGCCGTGCCTTCTTTCGGGGCTCGCAGCGTCGTTTCTGGCGAAGCTATCGCCGCGGTGATTCGGGAGGCGCCGCGCCGGGGCTCTGCCCCGGGCCCCGCGGGGGCTGTTCGCCCCTCGACCCGAACCAGGGCCAGCCCTGGACCTCTGGGCATCGACTGCGCGAAGCGCAGTCGATGCGGGGAGAGTTTTTAAGCTGTCCGCCCCCTCTTTGCAAGGCCAGCCCTGGACCTCTGGGCATCGACTGCGCGAAGCGCAGTCGATGCGGGGAAGGTTTTTAAGCTGTCCGCCCCCTCTTTGCAGGGCCAGCCCTGGACCTCAGGGGGAAGAACTGCGCTCCGCGCAGTTCTTCCCACAGGCCGGTGGTATCGCCTTGCCCGTTGAACCGTCAGCGCTGCCGTCTTGGCTGGCAGGATCGCCCGTGGTCTTGACCTGGCCCGTTCGATGAACTGCGCATCGCGCAGTTCATCGACCCCGAGTCCAGCGCTTGCGCTGGTCCAGGTCCAGGGGCGGATAGCCCCTGGTGGGGCCTGGGGCAACGCCCCAGCGAGGCGCCCCCCAGTGAGAACCGCGCCGCCTTTCTGAGAGTTCTCTCAGGATCCCCTCAGGATCTTGCCTGGGGCGCGGCGCTAGGGTCCGCGCATGAGCTCCTGGCTCGCGCTTCCGCTCGCTGCGAACGTCGTGCTCGCGGCTACGACGCCTGCGAAGACACTCTCGTTTGATGAGGCCATCGGCCTGTCCGTTGCCACGCCCGATGTGCGTGGCGCCGAGCGCGCCGTGGCCACGAAACATGCGCTCGGTGCACGCATCTCGGGGATGACGGAGAACCCGCAGATCTACGTTCAGCCGGGGTTCCGTGTGTTGCCCACGCCAAACCAGGGCGTGGAGATCCAGGCGAGCGTGACGCAATCGTGGAACCTCGCGGGGTTGTCCTCGGCTCGCAAGGCGGCGGCGCGGGCCGAGGAAGACGAGCTCTCGGCAGGGGCGCGTGCGCTCGCGTTGACGCAGCGGCTCGAGGCGGCGCGGGCTTGGATCGACCTGTGGGCGGCTGAGCACGTGCTCGAGGTGGCCACGCGGGAAGCGGCGCTTGCTGGGGAGTTTGCGCGGCTCGTGGAGAAGGCGGCGCAGGCCTCGGCGGCGACGAAGGCGGATGGGGCCGATGCGCGCGCTTACCACGCGGAGGCGCGGCTTGGGGTGATTGGGGCTGAGGGCGAGGTGTTCGAGCGTGGGCTCGGGCTCGCGCGGGTGATCGCTGCGGGCGTGGATCCGATCGGCGCGCGCGGGGATTTGCCGGTGCCTGCGCTGCCGTCGGGGGTGGGCCTGCGTGAGGCTTTGAAGCGCGCGGCGGCGCTCCCCGCGGTGCAGCAAAAGGCGCTCGCGGCGCGCGTCGAGCGGGCGCGCGAGGCCGAGGAGCGGGCTGCGCGTGGGACGTCGCTCTCCGTGGGCGTGTATGTGCAGCGTGATTCGCCTGGCGGGTTCGTGGGGTATGGCGCCGTTGGCCTCACGCTCCCGGTCTTCGATCGCGGTGAGCGTGAGCGCAGCGTGCCTGCTGCGCGCGCGGCGCAGCTCGAAGGGGAGATGAAGCGCGAGGCGGCGAATGCTTCGACTGACGTGGCGATGGGGATCCACGAGGTCGAGCACACGCAGGACATCGTGGACACGATCTCCGGCGCGATCTTGCCGGCGCTCACGGAGGGGCTCGCGGCGCGGGTGCGGCTCTTCGAAGCGGGCGAGGGGACGATGCTGGAGGTCCTCTCTGCGCGCAGGAACGTCGCGGCTGCGCAGGCGCGGCTCGAGCGGGCGCGCGCGGCGAATGCGTGGGCGCGCGTGAAACTTTGGCTCTGGCTCTCGGCGATGGACGACGGGAAGAAGCAGGAGAAGGCGCGATGAAGGCGCGAGGGATCGGGTTTGTCGTGGTGGCGCTCTTCCTCACCGCGTGCGCGCGCCCCGAGGTGGCGCCCGAGCCGGCTGCGGATGTGGGCCCGAAGAGCGCGGAGACGCCGTGGGTCGCGGCGCGTGCGCCGGGCGGGCTTTCTTTGCTCGAAGCGCCGGCCGAGCTCGTGCCGCCCGCGGGGGCCAGGGGCGCGGTGGTGCCGTCGTTCTCGGCGCGGATCACGAAGGTCCACGTGGAGCACGGCGAGCGCGTCGACGAGGGCGCTCCGATTGCGGACGTCGTGATGCCGGAGGTCGCGCGCGCGGCGGGCGCGTTTGCGGCGGCGGGTACGCGGATCGGCGCGCATGGCAAGCGCAAGGCGCAGCTCGAAGCGCTCCGGAAGGATGGGCTCGCGAAGCTCGCGGAGATCGCCGAGGTCGAGGGCGCGCTCGCGGACGCGTCGGCTGCGCAGCAGATGGCGCTCGCGACGCTGAAGATCGCGGGGCTCGGGCCGAAGGACGTCGCCGCGCTCGTGAGCTCGGGCGGCCTCGTCACGTTGAAGAGCCCGGTCGGGGGTGTGGTGACCGAGCTCGACGCGGCGCTCGGCGAGTCGCGCGAGCCCACGGGCGCGCCGATCGCGCGGATCGAGGGCGCGGGTGCGGCGCGGGTCGAGGCGCGGTTCTCGCAGCGGCCGCCGCCGGGCGCGCGATTCGTCTTCGTGGCCCCGCTCGGACAAACCACGGCGCTCACGCTCCTCAGCGAGGCGCCGAGCACGAACGGGCGCGATGGGTCGGTGGCCGCTTGGTTCAAGCCCGCGGAGACGATCGGCTTGCCGCATGGAACGCTGGGGAAGGTGCGCGTCTCGCCCGATCCGGGCGGCACTGCTGTGGCGATCCCCGCGGCGGCGGTGACGCTCCGGGACGGCGTGGCCGTGGTGTTCTCCCGAAAAACCGGCGCTCCGCTCTCGGTGAAGGTGCTGTCGAGCTCCGGGGCCGACGCGCTCGTCGAGGGGGATCTGCGACCTGGGGACGAGGTGGCCGCCGACGCGTCGCGCGCGCTGCCCACAGCCGGAGGCGACGTCGATTGATCCCCGCACTCGTACAACTCTCGATCCGGCATCGGGTCCTCGTCGTGGTGGCGACGCTCGTCCTCGCCGTCGTGGGGGCCTTTCTCGGGCGGCGTCTCGAGCTCGACGCGCTGCCGGACATCACGAACAACCAGGTGCTCGTCTTGACGAACGCGCCTGGCCTCACGCCCGAGGAGGTCGAGCGGCAGGTCACGCGGCCGATCGAGCTCGCGATCGGCGGGCTGCCGGGCCTCGAAGAGCACCGTAGTTTGTCGCGGTACGGGATCTCGTCGGTCACGATCGTCTTCGACGACGCGGTGGATCCGTGGCGCGCGCGGCAGATGGTCTCGGAGCGCATCGGCGCGGTCGCGGGCTCGCTGCCGCCCGGCGTGAGCGCGCCCGAGCTCGGGCCGGTGACGGGCGGGCTCGGCGAGATCTTTCATTTCACGTTGAGCTCGCCGTCGCGCACACTCGCGGAGCTCTACGAGCTCTCGTCGACGCGTGTCGCGCCGCGCCTCCGCGCGGTGCCGGGCGTGGTGGAGGTGAACCCCTGGGGCGGCGAGCGGCGCACGATCGAGGTCGTGGCCGATCCGGCGCGGCTCTCGCAGCGGCACATGACGCTCGGCGCGCTGCGCGAGGCGCTCGAACGATCGACCGGCAGCGCGCCCGGGGCGAGCTTGCCGCTCGGCCGTGGACAGGCCTTGCTCCGCGCCGTCGCGCGGCCGAAGGATCCTTCCGAGCTCGGACACGCGATCGTCTCGCCGCTCGATCAGGAAGGGCGTGCGGTGCGCGTCTCGGACGTGGCGGAGCTCCACGTGGGGGGCCTGCCGCGGATCGGCGCGGCGACGGCCGACGGCCGCGGCGAGGTCGTTTACGTGATGGTGCAGATGCTCCGGGGCGACAACGCGCTCGACGTGATGGACAGGCTCCACGCGGAGATGCCTGCCGTGCGCGCGGCGCTGCCCGAGGACGTGTCGATCCAGCTCGTGTACGATCGGAGCCACCTCGTCGGCAGCACGCTGCGCACCGTGGGCAAGAGCCTGCTCGAGGGAGGCCTGCTCGTCGGCGTGGTGCTGTTCGCGATGCTCGGCAGCGTGCGCGCGGGGCTGCTCGTGGCCTCGGCGATCCCGCTCTCGATGCTGGGGGCGCTCTCGGGCATGGTGGCGCTCGGGATCCCGGGCAACCTGATGAGCCTCGGCGCCATCGATTTCGGCCTCGTCGTGGACGGCGCGGTCGTGATGGTCGAGCACCTCTTCCACGCCTCGCAGAAGGGGAGCGCGCCGGCGGGTGGACCCGAACGCACGTCGTGGGTGAGCCGCGTCAGCGCCGAGGTCGCGAGCCCCGTGTTCTTCTCGGTGCTGATCATCCTGATCGTCTACCTGCCGGTGCTCACGATGACGGGCGTCGACGGGAAGATGTTCCGGCCGATGGCGCTCACCGTGGTATTCGCGTTGTTCACGTCGCTCGTCCTGTCGCTCACGTACGTGCCCGCAGCGATGAGCCTCGTGCTCCGCCAGAAGGACGTTCCGGCGCGGGATCCGTGGCTCGTGCGGATGATCGATCGGATCTACGGGCCCACGCTTTCGTTCGTGGTCAAACGTCCCGTCCTCGTGGCCGCGAGCGCGCTCGCGCTCTTCGCGGCCGGCGTCGTGCTCTACGCGCGCGCGGGCAGCGAGCTCGCGCCGCAGCTCGACGAGGGGGATCTCGTGGTGCAGACGACGCGCGCCCCGGACATCAGCCTGGAGACGGCGATCGTCGAGGCGGGCAAGCTCGAAGCCGCGGCGCGGAAGGTGCCCGAGGTCGTGCAGGTCGTCTCGCGCGTGGGCAGCCCCGCGGTCGCGACGGACATCATGGGCCTCGAACAGGCGGACGTGTTCCTCACGCTCGCGCCGCGGGACAAGTGGAGGCCGGGGCTCGAGCGCGAGGCGCTGATCGAGGAGATCCGGCGCGCGATCGACGCGGCCTCGCCGGGCGCGGATCCGTCGTTCACGCAGCCGATCCAGATGCGGTTCAACGAGCTGCTCGGCGGGGCGGTCTCGGACGTGGCCGTGAGCATCTACGGCGCGGATCTCGCCGTCCTGCGAGAGCTCGCGGAGAAGATCGCAGCCGAGATCGCGGCCGAGAAGGGCGCGGCAGACGTGAAGGTGCTGGCGCCGCCGGACGTGTCGCTCCTCGAGGTCGAGCCGAAGGCGCTCGAAGCGTCGCTCGTGGGCCTCGGCGTCGGCGATGTGCTCGACGCCGTGCAGGCCGTGCGCAGCGGCATCGAGGTCGGCGCGACGTACGACGGGGCGATCCGGATCCCGGTGGTCTTGCGGATCGGGGGCGCGGCGGGCGCGTTCGATCTGCCGAACCTGAGCTTGCCGACGGCGTCGGGCGGGCTCGTGCCGCTCGCGCGCGTGGCGAAGGTCGAGACGCTCCCGACGCCGGGCCTCGTGAGCCGCAAGGACGGCGAGCGTCGCATCGTGGTGGGCTTCAACGTGCGCGGCGCGGATCTCGGCGATCTCGTGGCGCGGGCCCGGGCGCGCGTGGACAAGGCCGTCGCTGCGCCGCGTGGCTACAGGCTCGTCTGGGGCGGGCAATACGAGACGTTCCAGGAGGCCTCGCGGCGCCTGCTCGTCGTGGTGCCGGCCGCGGTGGCGCTCATCCTGGCCGCGCTCTTCGCCGCGTTTCGCAAGGTGAAACCGATGCTCGTGATCTTCACGAACGTGCCGTTCGCCTGCGTCGGCGGCATGGTGGCGCTCACGATCCGCGGCATGCCGGTGTCGATCTCCGCAGCCGTCGGGTTCATCGCGCTCTCGGGCGTGGCTGTGCTGAACGGCGTGGTGCTGCTCTCGCGCGTGCTCGCGAACGAGGCCGCGGGGCAGGATCCCGCGGCGGCGGCGGAGAGCGCGGCGCGGGCGCGCGCGCGGCCGGTGCTGATGACGGCGCTCGTCGCGGCGCTCGGATTCGTGCCCATGATGCTTGCGCGCGGCGCCGGTTCCGAGGTGCAGCGGCCGCTCGCGACCGTGGTCGTGGGCGGGCTCGTGACCTCGACGCTGCTCACGCTGCTCATCGTGCCGAGCTTGTACGGCTGGATCGGCCGCGGGCGCCGCGGCGTTCCGGCAGCGCAGCCTTCCCCGCCGGAGGGTCCGTCCGGCGCTACGATGGCGGCGTGAAGCTCTTCGTGGTGGAGGACGAGGCCAAGATGGCCCGCCTGCTCGAGCGAGGCCTCCGCGAGGAGGGCCATCAGGTCGACCTCGCGGCGAGCGGCACCGAGGCGCTCGAGCAGGGCCTCGGGGTCGTCTACGACGTCATCATCCTCGACTGGTCGCTGCCGGGGATGGACGGCGTCTCGCTGCTCCGGCGGTGGCGCGAGCGCGGGCTCAAGACGCCGGTCCTTTTGCTGACGGCGCGCGGGACCGTGGGCGAACGCGTGACGGGCCTGCGGGCCGGCGCGGACGATTACCTGGTCAAACCCTTCGATTTCGAGGAGCTCGTGGCGCGCCTGGAGGCGCTGCACCGGCGCGGGGCGGGGCACGAGGCGCTGACGCGGCTCGGGCCGATCACGCTCGACGCGCGTCGCCGGGTGATCGGGCGGGACGGCGCCGAGGAGAGCCTGACGGCGCGGGAGTATGCGCTCTTGTCGGAGCTCGCGGGCCACGTGGGGGAGACGCTGACGCGGACGGAGCTGCTCGGCACGGTGTGGGGGACGGGGTTCGACGGAGCGCCGAACGTGGTCGACGTCTACGTGGGGTATTTGCGGAGCAAGCTGCGGAGCCTCTGCGGCGATGTGGTGACGATCCAGGCCGTGCGAGGCGTGGGGTATCGGCTGGTCGTGGCGAAGCCGCCGAGGAGCGAATCGTGAGGGTCCGGGCGCGGCTCGTCCTTTTCGGGGCGGCGCTGCCGTCGCTCGCGCTCGTGCTCGCGGTGGGCGTGGCGGGCGTCGTGTTCCGCGGGAGCCTGCTCGGCTCGCTGGATCGCGCGCTGCTCGCGCAGGCGGCGGTGGAGAGCGTGAGCCTCTTCGACGGTCCGACGGGCGCGCCGCACGTGCACCTCGGCAAATCGCCGCTCGCCGACGACGTGCGCTCGTTCGTGCCGACGGCGGGGCTCTACGACGAGGCGGGCAAGCTCGTCGCGCATTTTCCCGAGAATGGCGTGGCCCCCGATCGGCCTTCGGCGGACGTGGGCGCGGAGGGGCCGCGCCTCTTCTCGCATCGTGCCTCGGACGGGCGCTTGATGCGTTCGCTCGTGGTGGCCGTGCGCGCGCCGTGGGGCGAGCCGTACGTGCTCACGCTGGAGAGCTCGCTCGCGGAGATCGACGCGACGATGCGGCTCTACTGGCAAGCGACGCTCGGGCTCGTGGCCACGGCGGCGGCGCTCCTGTTTTTCTTGCAATGGGTGCAAGCGGGCCGGATGAGCCGGCGCATCGGCGACATGACCGCGCAGCTCCCGGAGCTTCGCGGCGGCGCGCTCGCGTGGCGCCTGCCCCCGGATCCGACGGGCGACGAGATCGCGGATCTGCGCGTCGCGCTGGCGGAGGCGATGGAGCGGCTGCGGGCGGCGCGGGACGCGCAGGAGCGGCTGATCGCGAATGCGGCGCACGAGCTTCGGACACCGCTCGGATTGATGCGCACGGAGATGGACCTCGCCTTGCGCAAGGAGCGGAGCGCGGAGGAGCTGCGGGAGGCGCTCGCCGGGGCGCGCGGCGAGGTGACGCGATTGACGAACCTGGCGGCGCGGCTGCTCGATCTCGCGGCGCTCGGGAAGGTGACCTGGGAGGCGAAGGCGGGCGATCTTTCGGCCGTCGTACGGGAAGCGGCGGAGGCGTGTGAAGGGGAGGCGGAGGCGCGGGGCCTTCGGCTCACGTTATCGCTGCCGGAGGAGGCGCCGGCCGCGTTCGAGGCGCAGACGGCGCGGCAGGCGATCGACAATTTGCTGTCGAACGCCATGGCGTACGCGCCGCGTGGGACGACGATCGCGGTGGGGATCGAGGCGGCGGGCGAGGCCATTCGGATCTCGGTGGAGGACGAGGGCGAAGGGATCCAGGCCGAGGAAGCGGAGCACATCTTCGAGCCGTTTTACCGAGGATCCAAGGCGAAGCAGGGGCAGGGGGCGGGGCTCGGGTTGTCGATCGTGCGCGAGATTGCGCGGCGGCACGGGGGGAAGGTGTATCTCGCGCCGAAAGAGGGGCGCGGGGCGCGGTTTGTCCTGGAAATGCCTCGGCAGGGGTGACGGACTCGGAGCCGCTGCGCTGGGGCTTTGCCCCAGGCCCCACCCGGGGCTGTCCGCCCCGGGACCCGGACCAGCGCAAGCGCTGGACTCGGGGTCGATGAACTGCGCGGTGCGCAGTTCATCGAACGGGCCAGGTCAAGACCACGGGCGACCTTGCCAACCGAGACAGCCGCGCTGACGGTTCAACGGGCAACGCGGTGGCAACCGGCCTGTGGGAAGAACTGCGCATCGCGCAGTTCTTCCCCCTGAGGTCCAGGGCTGGCCCTGGTTCGGGTCGAGGGGCGAACAGCCCCCGCGGGGCCCGGGGCAGCGCCCCGGCGCGGCGGTACCAGAACCTGGACGACGTCAAGCTGCCAGGGCTACGTCGGTCTCGGGCAGCAGTCGCCCGTGCGTCGCCCGATAAAGACGCACCGTCGTCTCCCCATCCACCACCGCTTCGGCGCCGAACACGCGCGGTGAGGCGCCTGCCCGGATCGATCGATTCTCCGATCGATGCGCGTGTCCATGGGCCACGTAGAGCCGCTCGCAGCGCGCGAGCAGCGCGTCCATGGCCTCGGGCGCTTGCAATCCGTCGATCCAGTGCCACGCGGCGATCGCGTGCCTGCCCGGCGGGTGATGTTGCGCCGAGAGGACCACCTTCCAGGCGAAATGGGGGTCGTCCGCGAGCCGGCCGAGCCGTTCGAGGGCGCCTTGCTCGATCAGGCCACTCGATCGGGTCACGGGCAAGGGCACGGCCGTCGAGACGGGGACGATGAGCGCGTCCCGGAGCTCGGTCATGGCGCCGGGTCGGCTCGTCCTCGCATAGGCGCGGAGCGGGCCTTCGAGGGCGCGCGCAAACGCTCGTCCGTCGTCATAGAGATCGTGATTGCCGGGGACGAGCGTCACGCGCTCCGGCGCGAGCCTGCTCTCGGAGAGCACCTCCGCGAGCACCTCGAACTGCGAGGAAACGCCGTCCTCCGTGAGGTCACCGGTGATGATCACGTGGTCGGCGTCCGTCATGCGCGCGCGTACGAGCGCATCGAGCGCGCGCTCGCGCCGGCGACGCGCGCACGGCGATCGGCCGAACGTCAAATAACGCAGCCTCCACCGCTCCATTCCGCTGCGGCTGTCGTGGCGATCTTCGAGCAAATGCAGATCCGTCACATGCGCAATCCGCGTCATGGAGCGCGAGCATGCACGGCCAAGTTGACGATCCTGCGACGGCCATGAAAAACCTCCGCGAAAGCTCCGTCGTCAATCTTCACGCGAGCAGACACCAGAATGTGACGAACGATCGCTAGCGTGCCGTCCCGAGGTGAAACGATGAAGAGCACGCTGGTGGCGCTCCTCGCCGGGGGGGCCCTCTCGTCGATCGTGATGACCGTGGCCTCGCAATGGGCCGCGCTTCGCATTCTGGGTCGGGCTCCCGGGCGGGAGCGGCCGACGCCGCCCATCACGATCTTGAAGCCGCTGAAGGGCGTGGACGATGGGCTGCGGGAAAACCTACTCTCCTTCGCGTTGCAGCAATACCCGGCGTACGAGGTTCTCCTCGGCGCGGAGGACTCGGAGGACCCGGCGCTCGCCGTGGCGCGCGAGGTGATGGGGCGCTTTCCCGACGCGCCGTTCTCGATCCTCCATTGCCCGCGCCGGACGGGTCTGAACCCCAAGGTCAGCATCCTCGAAGCGCTCGTGGCTCGCGCGCGTCACGAACACGTCCTCATCTCGGACTCGAACGTGCGCGTCGGGCCGGGGTATCTGAAGGCGATGGCGGCCGAGCTCGCGGATCCGCGCGTGGGGCTCGTGACGAGCGTCATCGTCGGCTCGGGGGAAAGCAGCCTCGGGGCCGCGCTGGAGAACTTGCACTTGAACTCGTTCATCGTGCGCTCGACGCTCTCGGCGAAGGTATTTTTGGGGCACGCGTGCGTGATCGGGAAATCGATGCTGCTGCGGCGCGGCGATCTCGCCGCCGTGGGCGGCTTCGCCTCGGTGCGGGACGTGCTGGCCGAGGATTATCTGCTCGGGAAAGCGTTTCAGGAGGCGGGCTTTCGTGTCGCCGTGTCGACGGAGCCGGTGCGAACCGTGAACGAACGCTGGCGCCTCGATCGGTTCGTGAGTCGGCACGTCCGCTGGACACAAATGCGGAGGCGCGTGCACCTCGGATCGTACTGGGTCGAGCCGCTCTTCAATCCCGTCCCGCTGCTCTTCTTGCTCTCCCTCGTGGCCGGCGGCGCGCTCGGCTGGGCGGCGCTGCTCGGCGTGGCGCTGAAGATGGGGCTCGATGCGGCGCTCTGGTCACGAATGCGTGGCGAGCGGATGTCGTGGCGGTGCGTCTGTCTCGTGCCGTTCAAGGACGTGCTGGCCACGTGGACGTGGGTCGTCGGGGGAATCCGGCGCACGGTGGATTGGCGGGGCAACCGGATGCGTATCGGGGAGGGCACGCGGCTCGAGCCAATCGAGGTGAGCACGAAGGGGAACGAGCAAGCGGAGGTCGCACCGATGGTCGATCGCCGATGGGCTGCGTGAACCGCGCCGATTTGTAGGGAGCCTGCCGTGGGCACGAAACCCGAGGATCTTCGAATGAAACGGTCGCGCGACGGTCTCGTGACAATCGCGTGAAATTCGCCCGAGGACAGGGACGCGGGTCGAGCCGGTCTTGAAGTTTCCGTGATCGTTCATCTACCCTGAACGAACCACCCCGGAAGCGTCTGGACCTCGATGCGATCCTCGATATTCATTGCCATCCCCTGCGCCCTGAGCCTGGCGCTCGCGGCCCCGGCCGCGCTCGCCGCCGGCCCGAAAAAGCAGCCCACCAAGGAGGAGATGCAGGAAGCGCAGCGCCGCTACCAGCGCGGCCGTGAGCTTTACGAGGACAATGATTTCACGGCGGCGCTCGTCGAGATCCGCCGCGCGTACGAACTCGCGCCGAGCTACAAGCTCCTGTTCGACATCGGGCAGATCTGTTATCAGCTCCCGGATTATCCCTGCGCGCTCCGCAGCTTCAAGCAATACCTCGACGAGGGCGGCGGCGACATCAACCCGCAGCGCCGCTCCGAGGTCGAAAACGACGTCCGGAAGCTCGAAGGCCGCGTCGCGACGCTCGAGATCACGACGACCCGGCCCGGCGCCGAGATCCTCGTGGATGACGTGGTCGTCGGCAAGACCCCGCTCGACGCGCCCGTCATCGTCGGCGCGGGCAAACGCAAGGTGACGGCGCGCGTGCAGGGCGCCGAGCCGGTGACCCGGGTCATCGAGGTGGCAGGAACCGACGTCGTCGACCTCGCGCTCGACCTGGGCGCCGGGAGCGCGGCGGCGCCTTCCTCCGGCGACGGGACGGCCGTGCCGGGCGCGGGCCAATCTGGGGGAGACGAAGGTGGGGGACGCAAAGTGCCGGTCGTGCCCTGGGTCATCACGGGCGCGCTCGCCGTTGGTACGAGCATCGTCGGAGGCCTCGCGCTGAGCGCCAGCTCCGAATACCGGAGCCAGCTTGATACATTCGGCACAACCCGCCCAACCCTCGACGAATCCCACGGCGAAATGAGGACGCTCGCCATTGCGACGGACGTCCTGCTCGGCGCCACGGCAGTCGCGGGCGTGACTTCGTTGATCCTCACGCTCACGGCCGGGCCGAAGGGCCCCGCGAAGGCCGCGCTCGCCCCTGTCCATGTCGACGTGGGTCCAGGCGGCGTGTGGATCAAGGGCACTTTCTGATCGGCGCTCGCACGGGAACGAACATGAAAGAGAACAACGCCACCTCGCCGCGTCGTCGCGGTCACCCTCCCGCCTATGGCTGGCTCCTCGCGGCCGTCGCGTTCCTGGCCATGGCGGCCCTCGCGGGCGCCTGCAACCTCATCGTCGAGGGCGCGACGGATCAGTGCACGGCAGACGCCGATTGCAGCAAATTCGGCAATGGCTCGGTGTGTCGGGAGGGCGTGTGCGTCCTTCCGGGCGGATCGAGCTCGAGCAGCGGCTCGGGCGGCTCGGGCGGCGGGGAAGCGTGTTTCTCCGGCGAGCCCACGAACGACGAGCAGTTCCTCAACAAATGCACCGACGCCACGTGCGTCGATTTCGACAACTGCGCCCGTCTCGGGCTCTGCAATGGCGCCGCGTTGCCCTCGCTCGTCGAGCCCACCCCCGTTCCTTGAGTCTTCCCGAGGCATCGTCATGAACGAGATTCGATTCCCCAGAACGAAGACCATGCGTCATTTCGGGGCCGCGCTCGCCCTCGGCCTCGCGGCGACGCTCGTGGCGGAGGGCGCGTCCGCCGTTCCCACGAAAAACTGCTTCGACGCCGTCGATCGGCCCAAGGTCGTCTACGTCGCCGGATCGAGCGCGGTGAGCGGCTTCCTCGGCGTCATCCAGGGTATCCTCGCGGCCGAGGCATCGCCGTATACCATCGTGTATCAGTCGCAGGGCTCCTGCACGGGCGTCGCGGCCGTCTACTCCGAGGACGCCGCCCTGCGGGTCATCAAGGACATCCCGGCCGCCGGCGGCAAACCCGCGAACTACGCCAAATTCTACAACGCCGACGGCACGACCGAAGAGTGCTTCCTCGATGCGGCCGGCAATACCGTCGACGTCGGCGTCTCCGACGTCTACGCCGGCACCTGCGATTTTCCGATGGCGCCCTCCGGTGTCCAGATTGCCGATTACCAGGGCCCGATCCAGCCGATGACGTTCGTGGTCCCGGCGCTCTCGACGCAGAAGTCCATCAGCGCCGAGGCGGCGTACATGCTCTTCGGCACGGGCGGCCACATGGGGGCCGCCGCGCCGTGGACGGACCCTACCTATTATTTCGTGCGGAATGCGAGCTCCGGCACGCAGCAGATGATCGCGCGCGCCATCAACGTGCCCGCCGACAAGTGGTGGGGAAAGGATCGTGGCGGATCGAGCGCCGTGCGCGATGGGCTCAAGATCCTGCTCGACCAATCCCTCGCCGAGCAGGCGATCGGCATTCTCTCGACGGACGTCGCGGACGACGCGCGCGCCGATGTGCGCATCCTCGCGTTCAAGGCGTTCGGGCAGAGCTGCGGATATTATCCGGATTCGACGCCGTTCCTCTACGACAAACGGAACGTGCGCGACGGGCACTACCCGATCTGGGGCCCGCTTCATTTCTACACCCGCGTCAGCGCGGGCATTCCGAGCGAGCAGGCGGGCGCACTCGTGACCCGCTTCGCCGCGCCCAAGCTCTCGGACACGCTCGTCGAGGCGATCACGAAAAAGCACCTCGTCCCCAAGTGCGCGATGCGCGTCGACCGCTCCACGGAGATGGGCCCGCTGAAGACGTACACGACCGACTCGCGCTGCGATTGCTTCTTCGAGGAGCTCGTCAACGGAAAGACGAGCTGCCAGACCTGCACCCAGTCCTCGGAGTGCCCTTCCAGCGCCCCCGCCTGCAGCTACGGGTATTGCGAGACGCCGTGAGCGCCGCGCTCGGCGCGATCACCAGGGATTCTGGCCGTCGCCGAGCGAGCGCTTTTTCCCCGTCGCCGTGGTCGCCGGCGCGGCCGCATTGAACGGATCACCATCGCCGAGCTTGCGCTTGGCGCGGGCGCTGCTCGTCGCGGCGGGCGCCTGCGTCGGGGGCGGCGTGGGCGCCGCGGCCGGCTCCTCGGGGAGCTCTTCCGTCGTCGTATGGCTCGCCTGCGCCGCGCCGCTCTTCGGCTCCAGCACGAGCTCGATTTTCGCGTCCTTGTCGAATGTGACGATCTGCGCCGCCGAACGATGATCCCGCGCCTCCGCGTGGACGCGGTGGCTGGCACCATCCGCGGGGAATTTGCCGGTGAAGGGGTTCGTCGGCAGGTGCGCGCCATCGAGGAAAATCTCCGCTGTGGCCGGGATCGCGCGCACCTTGATCTCCACCATCGCCGCCGCCTGGGGCGCGTTTGTCGGGGTTAGGGTCGTTCCGACGGGCGCGGCCGACGTCGCCGGCTGCGGGGCCGCCTCCGCCTGCGTGGCCTCGGCCGACGTCGACGCCGCATTCTGGGCGGGCGTCCTCGATTGCAAGAACACGAACGCGCCGATCGCCGCCGCGAAGACGATCGCGGCGCCCAGGATCATGCTCCCTCGGTTCGACGCCGGGGCCGCCACGTGCGCTGTCGCTTCGGGCCGCTGCGAGAGCGACGCCCCGGGAGGCAAGCTGTTCGTCCCTGAAATGTGCGCGTTCGATCCCGTCTGGTGTTTCGGGTTCGATCCCGAGCCGTTCAGGCTGTGACGCCCGGAACCTCCCAGATTCGGGATGCTCAGCGAATCGGGGGCCGCGTCGGGCGGGCCCGCGACGTCGGGGATCGCAAGCCGCTCCCCCGATTGCTGCGCCTTCAGTTTGCCTATCTGCTGGTCGATCACCTTCCGGATGTCGGCGCGTTTGTCCCCGAACGCGCCCATCACGTACCGGCCCACGTCCTCACTCGAGACCCGCGGCTGCGCTCGGTCCAGATAGGCGAGGATGTCCGCTCGCATCTCGGCCGCCGTCGCGTATCGATCGGCCGGATCCCGCGCCATCGCTCTGGCGCAGATTCGATCGATTTCCTCGGGCGCGTTCGGGTTCACGTCGTGGACGCGGGGAAACTCTCCCATCGCGAGCCTGTGGAGCACCTCGATGTCCGAGGCTTTGTCCCAGAGCTTGCGGCCCGTGGCGATTTCCCAGAGCACGATTCCGAGCACGAAGACGTCCGCGCGCCGATCGAGCGGCTTGCACCGCGCCTGCTCGGGGGCCATGTAGCCGACCTTGCCCTTGACGATGCCGGTGCGGGTCTCGCCCGAGCGTACCTCGGATTTCGCGATGCCGAAGTCGAGGATCTTCGTGTGCCCGTCGTACGTGACGAGGACGTTGTGCGGGCTCGCGTCGCGGTGGACGATGTGGAGGGGCGTGCCGTCGTAGTCGGTGAGCTCGTGCGCATAATGCAGCCCCGCGAGCGCGTCCGCCACGATACGGAAGAGCAGCCCGGGCGGCGGAGGGTCCTTCTTCGCGCGGCTGATGATGCGGTTGAACGGCTGGCCTTCGAGGTACTCCATGGCCATGAAGTATTCCCCGTCGGACTCGCTGACCTCGAACGTCTGCACGACGTTCGGGTGGGTGAGCCGCGCCGCGAGCCGCGCCTCGTCGAGGAACATCTCGACGTGATCGGGATCCTCGACGTAATCGCGCCGGAGCCGCTTCACGACCTGCAGCTTGTTGAAGCCGGCCGGGCCGGGGACGACCGCGAGGTAAACGTCCGCCATTCCGCCATGACCGAGGCTCGCGATGAACCTGTACTTGCCTATGCTCGAATCACCGTCGTGGTGGGACAGGGGCGGGGCAGCAGACACGGAGGCATGATCCGATCGTTGCGCTCATGAAGCAAGCACGATTGCGGGGTCAAAGTTTTTCTCCGTGTCCGTGTGCTTGTCACACGATCGTTACATGAATGTCGACGAATTGAAACGCGCGTGTGCGTCACGCAATCGTGACAGGGCCCACGCCGCGCCGCAACGGAGACGCGTCACCCTCGCGCGCGCTCGTTCCACACGGAACGTACAAGCGAGGTGCTTGCGAATGAAACGAATGATCGCTGGAGTCGGGCCGCGCCAACTCTTCACGCTCGCGAGCGCCGGTGTGCTGCTCGCCGCAGCGCTCGGCGCCTGCGGGAGCGACGGCAAAGACGGCGTGGCGGGTCGAGACGGCAAGGACGGGCAGGACGGCGCAGAAGGGCCGCAAGGCGAACCGGGGTCGCAAGGCGAACCGGGGGCCCCGGGAGAATCGGGTCCACAAGGCGAACCGGGGTCCCAAGGGCCGCAAGGCGAGCCCGGCGCGCCCGGGGAGCCGGGGGCGGAGGGGCCCGCGGGGCAGCCCGGCATCACGTGGCCCGATCCTTCGCGGCCGCTCTCCGGAATGGTCGCGCTCTCGTTCATGGATGACCTCGGCACGGGCGCGACGGATCTCGGCCAGTACGTGCGGACGCGCGTGGATCAGGTCGCGAAGGGCACATTGCCGCCCGGCGTGCAGTTCCCGCTGGCCAACGCGGCGACCGATAGCGTACGCGCGATCGCGGGCCTCTCGGGGAACGTGGTCGCGGCCTGGCTCGATCCCCTCACGTTCGATCAGAGCCACGCGGCGCCGAGGTTTGGCGCGAATAACGATTACATCGCGTTCTTCGGAGACGGCTGGAGCGATGTCGCGGGCGCCGCGCCGCAATGGAACGGCAGCGGGGCCTCAGGCTGGATGTGGGTCAACCACGAATACATCTCGAACACCTGGCCGACCTCGACGACGGCGCCGACGGGGCAACACCTCACGCTCGCGACGTACCTCCGATCGATGGATGTGCTCACGAACGACGTGACCTCGAACGAATGGTCGGACGCGAGCCGTGTGATCCACGCGCAGGAGTCGAAGCGGCAGAACGGCGGCTCGTGGTTCCACGTGGTGCAGGATCCGGCCTCGGGCGAATGGGAGGTCGATCGCGGGGCGAAGGCGGTGCGGTACGACGCGACGAGCCGTACGCTGCTGCACCTCACGGGCATCGGGGCGCTGGCAGGCGATCACGACGATCAGGGCAATGCATTGCCCGCCGGCGTCGTCAGCGGCATCATGGGCGATTGCTCCGGAGGACAAACCCCCTGGGGCACGGTGATCACTGCGGAGGAGAACGTCCAGGATTATTACGGCGATCTCGAGGTCTTCTGGACCAGCGAGCAGAAGCTCGTCCTCGGGGCCGGCGCCGATCCCGGCGGGCCGATCACGTTCGACACGAAGGCGAGCCCCACGAGCGAATACGGCATGTCCCCCGATCCGCTGACGCACCACGCGCGGGATCTCTATGGGTACCTCGTGGAGATCGATCCGGGGCAGCCGGAAGGTGAATACGAGGGTAAAACCACGAAAGGCGTGGGGCACAAGAAGCTCGGCGCGATGGGCCGCGCGCGATGGGAGAACGCCACGTTCGCGGTCGACGCGCAGTGGAAGCTCGTGCCGAACCAGCGCATCGTCGTCTACGCCGGGGACGATCGCCGGAGCGGTCGCATTTTCAAGTTTGTCTCGAAGGACCCGTACACGGCCGGGATGACGAAGGCGGAGACGCGCGCGCTCCTCGACGAGGGCTCGCTCTACGTCGCGCATTTTGCGGGCCTCGACAGCACGACCGGCGTCACGATGCTCGCCACGGGGCAGGCGCCGACGGAGGCGCAGCCGGGGACGGGGCAATGGATCCACCTCAGCACGACGAGCACGGCAATCGCGCCGAACGCGGCCGCGGTCGGCGAGCCCGGCAAGACGGTTGGCGCCGCGTTGATGGATATCGACTACAATGGCCTCGGCGGCTTCCCGAGCGACGATGACGTGCGCCGCGCGCTCTTCACGGCCTGCGCGAAGGTCGGCATCATGGAGCTGAATCGCCCCGAGGACGTCGAGTACAACCCGAAAGATCCGAGCGGCAAGCCGCGGCTCTACGTGGCCTTCACGAACCACGGCCGCAAGACGCAGCTCGATCAGCAAGGGAAGCTCATTGCTCCTGGCGAGCACGACACGATCTCGCCGAAGCGCCCCGACGCGGTCGGAAACATCTTCGCATTCCAGGAGGCAAACCCGGCCGATCCGGGCGCGTCGACGTCCTTCACGTTCTTCCGCGTCTGGGCCGGCACGAAGGCCGCGGGGCCGTACGACGCGGCGAACCCGGACAACCTCGTCATCGATCGGGAGGGCGGCGTCTGGTTCGGCACAGATGGCAATTTCGGCACGAACAAGACCTCCGACGCCATTTACTTCCTCGACATCGATCCGGCGCACGCGGCGGGGCAGCCTGGCGTCGTCGCGGCGACGTTTGGCAAGGCGTTCCGCGTCCTCGCCGTGCCGAGCGACGCCGAAGCCACGGGGCCGGCGCTCGGTCCGGACATGCGAACGCTTTTCGTGAGCGTGCAGCATCCGGGCGAGAGCGTCTGGAGCGTCTGGCCGAACGGAGGTTGATTCCATGAAGAGGACGCACGAAGCACGCCCGAAAGATTGGCTCACCGTCGCGCTTGCGTTGTGCCTAGCGGCGGCTTCGTGCGGCCGCCGCGAGGAGCGCGGCGCCGAGGCCGGATACGACCCGCTCGCGCGCGCCCGCGAGGCCGCGGGACGCGTGAACAACCCCGAGGCCTCGGTGCCGCCGCTTTGTTATACCAAGACGAACAGCACTTCCAATCCATGCTGGGTCTGCCACACGAGCGCGCACGGCCCGAACACGCGCTCGGACTGGGAGCTCCAGGCAGAGTATTCGTTCTCCGAGGCGGCGCAAAAGAATCACTACGAAAACCTCTTCGTCGATCGGCGGGCCGACATCGCGTCCATCTCGGACGAGGAGATTCTCCGGTACGTCCGCGAGGACAACTATGGACCGCTCCGGCGCGCGCTCGCCGGGGCGACGGGGTTCGAGGGCCACGTGCCGGACCTCGATCTCGAACGTGGCTTCGATGAGCAGGGGTTCGCGAAGGACGGGAGTGGCTATCGCGCCGTGCGGTACAAGCCTTTCCCCGGCGCATTCTGGCCGACGAACGGGAGCACCGACGACGTCTTCATCCGCTTGCCCGAGCCCTTCCGCAGGGACACGCAGGGCGCCGCGTCCCGCGCGATCTACGCGATCAACCTGTCGCTGCTCGAAGTCGTGATCGCGTCGGATCCGGATGCTCCGCCGGATCGAATCGATCGCGAGATCGAGCCCGTCGACGAGCGCCTGCTCGATTTCGACCTCGACGGCGACGGGGCCCTCTCGCCCGGCGTCACCCGCGTGCGTCGGTTGCCGAAAACCTACGCCGGCGGCGCGTCGAACGTCCCCGTCGAGCGTGGGCTTTATCCACGCGGCGTCGAGTTCCTGCATTCGGTCCGTTACCTGGATCCCGACGTGAAAGGGTTCACCGCGCGGCGAATGAAAGAGCTACGGTACGCGAAAAAGGTCCTCTCGCCCGATCGATGGGCGCGCCTGCGGGCACAAGAGAAAGAGCAGGACGAAAAGGACGAGGGGCTCCTGCCGGTGTATGCGGGATCGGCGACGAGCGGGCTGCGGAATGCGTTTGGCTGGCAGCTCCAGGGGTTCATCGAGGACGAGGCCGGGCGGCTGCGGCTCTCGACGGAGGAGGAGCATCGGTTCTGCATGGGCTGCCATTCGAATCTCGGCGTGACGGTCGATCAAACGTTCTCGTTCGCTCGCAAGGTGCCCGGCGAGGCGGGGTGGCGGGTACAAGACATCCACGGAATCCCCGACGTCCCGCAGCTCGGCCACGCGGAGCCCGAGGCGCTCGTGTACCTCCGGCGCGTCGGCGGCGGCGACGAGCTGCGGGCAAACGACGAAATGACGGCGCGGTTCTTCGCGGGCGGCGCGCTCGCCGAGGCCGAGGTGCGACGCGCGGCCCCCGGGGGGGATCGAGATCTGGCCTTTCTCCTGCTCCCGTCGCGCGCGCGGGCGCTCGCCCTCGACAAGGCCTATCGCGTGCTCGTGCGCGGGCAGCGCTTCGATCTCGGTCGAGATGCGCTGCCCACGCCCGCCGTGAACGTGCATGCCACCATCACGAATACGTTGACAGGGCTCGGAGAGGCGAATCGAGTGTACAGGGACGGCCGATTGCGTCTCGATTGGGGGGCGACTGCCCCGAGCTCGAGGGGAGGATCTCGATGAGGTCGCGCCGGTTCAGACCGCGAGGCGGACCTCGTAGTGCTCGAGCCACGCATTGAGCCCGAGCGCCTGCTCCATCGGCGCGCGGGCGGATCCGCCGTTCCCTGCGTCATTGCCCGCCGCGAACGCGCGGGCGTGATCCAGGTCGAGCAGCGGCAGCACCGGGGCGTCCCGGTGGGCGAGCAGCCGGCCGATCTGGCCGCGCAGCGCGCGATCATAGGCGGGATCCTGCGTCGACGGGTATGGGCTCTTGCGTCGCTCGAGGACCGAACGCGGCAAGAGGTCCACGCTCGCCGCCCGCAGGAGGCTCTTCTCGTACCCGTCGAAGGTCTTCATCGCCCACGGCGTGTTGAAGACGTATTGCACGAGCCGGTGATCGCAGAAGGGGACGCGGACTTCGAGGCCGGAGGCCATGCTCATGCGGTCCTTGCGATCGAGCAGCAGGGGCAAGAAGCGCATCAGGTGCAGATGGCAGATCTCGCGCATGCGACGCTCGTGGCCGGTTTCGCCCGGGAGGCGCGGCACCTCGGCGATCGCGTCTCGGTAACGCTGGTCGATGTAATCGTCGAGGTCGAGCTTTTGCAGGACCGAACGATCGAGCAGCGTCGGCAGGAAGCGAGAGCGCGGGGGGTCACTCCTCTTCGAGCGGAATGCCATCCAGGGGAACGTCTCGGCCGCGACCGCCTCGGCGTCGTGGAACCACAGATACCCCCCGAACACCTCGTCCGCGGATTCGCCCGAGAGCGCCACCGTGGAGTGCCTCCGGATCGCCTGGAAGAGCAGATAAAGCGAGGCGTCCAGGTCGCCGAAGGAGAGCGGCAAATCACGGGCAGCGAGCACGGCGTCGCGGACGGCGGGGGCGGCGAGCTCGTCCGAGGAGAGCACGATGTCCGAATGGACCGAGGCCACGTGCCGCGCCACGTCGGCGACGAAGGGCGCGTCCGGCGAGGCGCGGAACTCGTCGGCCTGGAAGTTCTCGGTTTGGCCAACGAAATCGACGGAGAACGAGCGAACCGGCCCTGCGCCTTCGGCGAGGAGCGCTTTCTGCGCGAGCGCGGTCACGACGCTGGAGTCGAGCCCGCCGGAGAGGAGCGAGCAGAGCGGGACGTCGGAGATGAGCTGGCGGGACACGATGTCTTCCAGCAGCTCGCGAATGGTGCGGATCGTCGTGGCGAGGTCATCGGTATGGGGCCGGGCTTCGAGCGCCCAGTATTGACGCTCGGTGATACCGTCCTTGCGTATGTGCAAAACGTGGCCTGGCTTGACCTCGCGCATGTCACGGAATACCGCGCGGCCGGGGGTCTTGACGAAGACGAGGATGTCGCGCAGGCCGTCGGCGTCGACCACGGGCGGGGCGAGCGGGTTTTCGAGGATGGCCTTGGGCTCGGAGCCGAAGAGCACGCCCGCGGGCGTCGGCTGGTAATAAAGCGGCTTGATGCCCAGGCGGTCACGGACGAGCAGGAGCTCCTGCTTGCGCTCGTCCCACAGGGCGAACGCGAACATGCCTTCGAGGCGCTCGGGGAAAGACGCGCCCCACTGGAGATACGCGTGCAGGACGACCTCGGTGTCGCTCCGCGTCTCGAATCGGTGGCCGAGCGATTCGAGCTCGGCGCGGAGCTCGCGGAAATTGTAGACCTCGCCCGTATAGACGAGGACGGCCACCGGCGCGCCGTTTTCCGTGGCGATCATCGGCTGCCGTCCGCCCTCCAGGTCGATGATGGAAAGCCTGCGATGCCCGAGCGCGGCGCGCGGCGAGAGCCAGAGACCCTCGGCGTCCGGGCCGCGCTTGGCCATCGTCGCCGTCATGCGTCGCGCGAGCTCGCGCTCCTGCATCAAATCGCGCTCGAAATCGACCCAGCCTGCAATACCACACATGAAGCAGTGTCTCCTCGGTTTGTCGGAGGCTCTGAAACAGGACGGACACCTCGCGGCGACCGCGCAGGGGGCCGCGTCATCCGAGCGGCAGCCGTCGTGGAGCGTCTCCTCGCCCTCATCTTAATGCGATGGTTGCGCCCCGCAACCATGGTCTCGAAAACGATCGCAGCATATATTTCACGCATGCATCGGCGCGAAATGGCGACAAACCCCGAAAGGCAGGATGGGTTCCCCGCGCTCGGAGAGTTGGAGCGGGAGCTCAGCGTGCTCGTCCGGCGCGCGCTCCGGCGCCTGTGGACCGAGGACGGGGGCCGCGGCGCGCTCGACCGCTGGACCTATGCGTTCCTCGTGCGGCTGTCCGCTTCGCCGATGCGCGTCGGCGAGGTCGCGCGGAGCTTTGGTATCGACAAATCGACCGCGAGCCGGCACATGAAGAGGATCGTGGAGGGCGGGCTCGCGGAGGCGCTCGTCGACGCCGACGACGCTCGCTCGTCCATCGTCCGGATCACGGCCCTCGGCAAAGCGCAGCTCGCGGACGCGCGCGTCGCGCGGATGGAGCCCCTGCGCCGTATCTTCGCGACCTGGCCGGAGGAGGAGCGGCGGACGCTCGCCCGATTGCTCGGCAAGCTGAACGCGGAGCTCGACGGGCTGGCGGAGGCCGAAGAGCCAGGCGCGATCACGGCCGACTGATTACTCGACGAGCTCGAGCTCGACCTCGTCGCCGAGCCGGATCCGATCGCCCGGCCACAGCTTCTGGCGATGCGGCTTGGCGTAGCCATTGACGAAGGTCGTCTCTTGCGCGGCGAGGGGAGTGATGTGCATTTCGAGGCCGTTCACGTCGATACGCGCGTGCTCGTCGGCCACGCTGCGGTGCGGGTCGTCGAGGAGGATGTCAGCGCCGGGCGCGGAGCCGAGGACGTGGCTGCCCTGGGGCAACAAATACCTGCGACCGAGGAGCTTGCCCGGCGAGATGACCACGAGGGAGGGCGGCTTCTTCAGGTGCACGTCGAGATCGGCGGTGAGCCGGTCTTGCGTGTAGGGCCCCGCGGTATTCGCCGTGGGATCGTCTTCCGCCGCGAGGTCGGGCGCAGGCGCGAGCAGATCGAGGACGCCGTCGCGCAGATCGTCGACGAGATAACCGAGCGAGAGGATTCGCAGGAGAAGGAGAGGGGGATCGTCGGGATCGGCACCCGAAGGGGCCCGCGAGGCTCGGCTCCACGCGTCGTATTCGTGGAGCTGCCAGGCGGCGAGCGAACGAACGCCGGGCGGGAGCGCGGCGTCCATCGCGATGACCTCGGCGGCGTCCGTGAACGATTCGACGTGCGGAAATGTCCTTCCGCGCGGGACACGCCACGGGATCACGGACCACCGAATCGCCTGGACGACGTCCGGCTCGCCCGACGCGAGCTCGGCGGCGCGGATCGCGAGCACCTCGGCGGTCTCCGCGCCCGAGGGATCGCTGGTCAATGCGAGGGCGAGCGAAAGCTCGGGGACCTCGACCTCCTCGATTGCGATGGCAGCATTGGGCTTGATCCCCACGGACACCAGGGGGCGGCAGGCGAACCTCCGGGGCCGCTCGTGATCCATTTTGAAGAGCGGCCATCGAGAGCGCAGGTCACGCGTCGTCAGGCGAGGCCAGAGGGCTTGCGCGACGTTCTCCGCGAGGACGTCGATTCTCCATCGGCGCATGGCGCGGACGACCTCGTGGAGGCGGGGGCGCCGCGGGGAGAAGAGGTTCGCCACGAGATCGGCCGGCGAGGGCACCGGGGCGCGAAACGGGCGCGCCACGAAGGCCGAGGGCACGCGGGAGGCCTCGGACCTGGTGGTCGTGAGCGGCGTGTCCATTTCGACGAACGGGTGGGGGCTGTACCGGAAGACACGTCGGTTGTCCCCGGGGAAGTCGACGGTATCGCCGTGCAGGAGCTGCCGCCTCCTGCGGACGAGGATCTCGTCGCAAAGGGTGACGCTACCCGTCTCGTCGAGCGCATTGACGTAATATCCGAGCGGCCCCGCGGAGTAGCGGACGCTCGCGTCATGGACGCTGACGAAGAGCGCGCCCCCCACGTTTGCAGGGAGGCGGCTTATGTAGCGCCGTTCATCGGCGAGCTCGGCGGGCGGCACCGAGGTGAACGCGCCCTGCCAAACCACACGATCGTCGAGGTGATACGCGATCCGCAGGATGGAATCACCCACGCGCAGCGCGGCGCCATGGGGGACGTGGCCCGCGAAGGCGCCCCGGCGATCGGAGAGCGCCACGAAAAACCCGTCCGCGTCGGGCTCGACCACGAGCTCGTAGGGCTCGCCCAGAAGGACGAGGGCGTCCGCGGGGCGGTCCTCGTCGCCGCGCACGATCGTGCGTCCGAGGATGGGCACGACGAAGCCGCTTTCGGGGCCCCCCTGGACCACGACATAGGCGGGCGGCCGTCCGAGCGGAAACGCCCGCGGCAGCCAGGGCGCGACGCCCGGGCAATCGATCCATCCCTCCGCCTCCCGGTCGACCGTCGTCCATTGCACAACGACCCCGAGGCGCGGCTGGACGAGCCACGCGACCTCGTTCGCCTCGTCCCCGACGCGCACCCACGCATTGCCGAACGGCGCGGCCGTCGCCCGGACGGGCGGGCCATCGAGGAACGCCGAGAGCAGGGGCTCGCAAAGCTCGCCGGTCCGGCCGTCCACGGTGACGAGGGGCTTCTTGCCGAGGCGGAGCGAATGCCCCATGGGCCCGTAAGCTTCCAGCTTGCGCACGGCGACGAGCGCTGCGCCATCGGGCAAAACGGCGACGATCGAATCGGCGAGCACCTGTCCCCTCGCGGACATCGAAGCACATTCCTCACGCGGCGGTCAACGGCGAGGCGGCCGGGGAGAGATCGCGTATACTCCGCGCATGAGCACCTCCCAGACCCGTGACCCGGAGCCCGAGATCCGCCACCGCACCGTCGACGTCGGCGAGGTCCGCCTGCACATCGCCGAGTCCGGCAGCGGCCCGCTCGTTCTTCTCCTGCACGGGTTTCCCGAGTTCTGGTATGCGTGGCGGCGCATCCTGCCGGCCCTCGCTCGTGAAGGGTTCCACGTGGTCGCCCCGGACATGCGCGGATACGGCGCGTCGGACAAACCGGAGGGGATCGAGCCGTACGGCACCGTCCACCTCGCCGCCGATATCGCGGGGCTCGTGCGCGCGCTCGGAGCGCCGCGGGCCTCGGTCGTGGGGCACGACTGGGGCGCCGGCGTCGCCTTTTGCTTCGCCATGGCCCATCCGGAGCTGCTCGACAGGCTCGTCGTGATCAATGGTCCGCACCCGGTGCGCCTGCTGCGCGACGGGCCGCGCTCGGCGCGGCAGCTCGCGCGGAGCTGGTACATGTTCATGTTCCAGCTCCCCGGGATCCCCGAGCGCGTCATGAGCCGGGACAATTACGCCATGCTCATCAAGGCGCTCCGCGAGGAGGTACGCGGGCCGAACGCGCTCGAACCCGAGGAGCTCGAGCGATATCGCGAGGCGTTCGCCGCACCCGGCGCGCTTTCGGCGATGGTGAATTATTATCGCGCCGCCATTCGCCGGAAGAGCCAGGTTCACCCCCGCCGCATCGACGCGCCCGTGCTCGTGCTCTGGGGCGACGAGGACCGCCACCTCGGCCGCGAATTCGCCGATCCGGGAGCCGATCTCACGCCCGACGTGCGGATCGTGCACGTCCCCGGCGCGACGCACTGGGTTCACCACGAGCGCCCCGAGCTCGTGACGGCCGAGGTCGCCGCATTTCTCCGGCACCAAGGCGCCTGAGCCGCAGGCAGCCGCTCGTTCGGTCTATCGCCCGAGCGGGAGCGTCACCGTGAACGAGGCGCCCTCGCCGAGCTCGCTGTGGACGCAGACCGTCCCGCCGAGGGTCTGCACGATCGCACGGACGATGTGAAGGCCGAGCCCGAGCCCGCCGTAGCTGCGCTCCGAGACAGCCCGCTCGAATCGCCCGAAGATGCGCTCGTGATCCTCGGCGCGAATGCCGATGCCCTGGTCTCTCACCGTGAGGACGGCCGACGCGTCGACGAGGCCGATTTCGATCTGAATGGGCTTTCCCGGGCCGTATTTCAGCGCATTCGAGAGGAGGTTGTCGATGACCTGCTCGATGCGGAGCCTGTCCCAGAAGCCCACGACCGCGGGCGGGGCGTCGACGAGGAGCGGCGAACGCACGCGCGCAGCGTGGGGCGCGAAGCGCTGGCAAACGTCGCGCACGACCTCGACGAGATCCACCTCCTCCCGCACCACGGAGAGCTTGCCCGCCTGAATGCGCGTCGCATCGAGCAGGTCCGTCGTGAGATCCGTGAGGCGCCTGAGCTGCCGCTTCGCCACGTCGAGCACGCTTTTCACCGTGTGCACGTAGGGAGAATCGGGTTGCCGTGCGGTCACGCGCTCGAGGGATTCGAGCCGCAGGAGCAGCGGAGTGAGCGGCGTCTTGAGCTCGTGCGAGGCGATCGAGAGGAAGTCATCGCGGGCGCGCACCGCGTCGCGCAGGAGGACGACGAGGCGCGCATTCTCGTAGAGAGGCCACGCGATGTCCGCGACGTCCCGGAAGAGCTTCACTTCGTCGTCGGTCCACCGACGCGGCGCCTTGTCGTGTGCATACAGGTACGCGACCCACGCCCCGTTGCGGAAGAGCGGCGCCATGATCAAGGCCCCGACGCCGTACCGCGAATGAAATCTCTCGTAATCCGCGCACACGCGTGGATCGGTGCGCGTATCGCCGACCACGATGACGTGCCCCTCCCGCACCTCGTCGAGCGTCCGGCCCCAGACCTCGAGGGGAAATCGCCGCTCACCCTGAGGAGGCTCTCCGTAATCGTACCCGGGCAGGTGCACGACCTCCCGGGCGGCGTGATCCACGAGCACGAGCCCCACGCCGCCCATGCCGAGGCGCTCGCCGAGGCGCTCGACCGCGAGCGCCGCGAGCGCCGCAGGATCCTCGTAATGCAAGAGCTCGGACTGGAGGCTGAGCAAGAACTCCCTGCGCTCGTCGAAGCGCTTCTTTTCAGTGATATCCGTGGAAATGCCCGCCACCAGAGAGGGGCGGCCGTCGGGGCCGGGCAAAGGGAATTTGACGGAAAGGTACGTGTGCAGGCCATCGGGCAGGAGCATGCTCTCCTCGGCCTCCAAGGGGAGGCCACGGTCGCGCACGAGCGCGTCGTGGGCCTCGAAGACCGCGACCGTTTCTCGCGGCAGGAAGTCGCGCTCGAGGGCGCCGATCAGCGCGTCCCGGGGTTTTCCATACGCGGCCTCGACGGTCCGATTGACGAGGAGCAATCGGCCCTCCGCGTCCTTGATGTAGATCGCCGCCGGCGCGTGATCCGCGATCGCCTGGAGCTGCGCCTGGTTCTGGCGCAAGGCCTCGGCGAGCGCCCGGGCCCGGTCGCGCTCGGCGTTCGCCTGCGCGCGCGCAGCGACGAGGACGGCGACCTCCACGCGATTTTCCTCGATACGCGCCACGACCCCCGCGGCAAGGAACGCAAGGGCGTGGAGCGCGACGAGCGTGAGGAGCACGAAGGCAGAGAAGGAAAACGCAAGGCTGTAGAGCTTCGCGTAGTTCCCGAGGCGCAGGAGGACGGCCAGCGCAATCGGCAGGACCGTGGCCACGACGAGGAGCCTGCGGAGGAGGAGGCCGCTCGATCCGCCGCGCAGGAGGGCCGCCAGGATGCCCCGCTCGGGCGTGAGCACGAGGCACGAAAGGGCAATGAGCAGCGTGGTCACGGCGCTCGGAATGGCCATGCCGATCGTGCGGGTGACGCCGAAGAGGACCCGCGCGCCATGAATCTGCCCGACGAGCGAGAGGAGCGCGAGCAATCCCCCGAGCACCGCAAACGAGGTCGTGAACGCACGCGCGCGCCGCGAGCGCATGGAAGCCGAGAGGCACGCGAGCGCGGTGAGGGTCGCGACGACGGCCGTGTACAGCGACATCCGGCCAGGGAACGGGGCGGGCATGGCGTGCGCTACGCTGCGAAAGAAGACGTGGTCGAGCAGGACGAGGTCGGTCGCATATTCGACGAGGTTGGCGACCGTGAGGCCGAGCGAAACGGTCGCGAGCACGCGGGCCGGCAAGCACCAGGAGGCGTTTTGCTTTTGCTGGGCGACGCTCACGCAGACCACCGCGAGCGCCTGGAGGACGAGCGCCACGGCGGTGACCGGCATCATGGGCTGATGATGCGGCAGCCAAGTGCAGAGGCGGGGGACGTCGAACGCCCAGCCGACGAGCGTGCAGGCAGACACGAGGAGGACCGCAGCGCCGAAGACCCACGGGAGGCGCGCGGCCGACCGCGAAATGGCGCCTCCAGCCGCGACCTGCGCGGGGCCACGCAGGTCCGGCGCTCGCGTTCGGTCGGCGTCGCGTGACTCGCATGCCATTAGGCGCAATTTACAAGCTATCAACGCTGAATGTCAGGGCGATCGCCGCGCATCGTGGCGTGAGCTCGGTGGGACGCCAGGCGGCGGTTGATTTCGTTCGACCGCCGCCACGCCGGGGCGCTGCCCCGGGCCCCGCGGGGGCTCTTCGCCCCTCGACCCGAACCAGGGCCAGCCCTGGACCTCCGGGCATCGACTGCGCGAAGCGCAGTCGATGCGGGGAAAGTTTTTTAAAGCTGTTCGCCCCCTCTTTGCAGGGCCAGCCCTGGACCTCTGGGCATCGACTGCGCGAAGCGCAGTCGATGCGGGGGGTCATTTTTTCGCGGCCTTCATCAGCTCGCCGATCTTCTTGCCGAGCTCGTCGAGCTGCTTCTTGTACTCGTCCATCTGCGCCTGGTGTTTGTCGGCGCTGGCCTTGGCGGCGTCCTCCTTGGCCTTGTCCTTGGCCGTGACCGCCTCCTCCGCCTCCTTCGCCGCCGCCTCTTTCTGCAGCCGCTCGTACTCCGCAAGCTTGCCGACCACGATCCGCTTGTTCACGTACGTGCCAGAGTCGGCAGGCTCGAGCGCGATCACCTTGTCGTAGTACTCCGCCGCCTTCTTGAGGTGCTCCTCGACCGGCGGGGCCTTCATGTCGCGCGCACCGCCCTTGCGCGCCGCAAGCTCGCCCATCCACTTGAGCGACCCCGCGTCGTTCGCGTTCAGCTTGATGGCCTCGAGAAAGTTCTTCTCGGCCTTGTCCATCTCGTTCTTGGACATGTAGATGCCAGCGAGGTTCGAGTAGACCTCGGCCTTCTTCGCCGCATCAGGCTTGAAGTCGAGCGTCTTCAAGATCGCCGCCTCGGCCGCGGCCATGTCGCCAGCTTCCTTGTGGCTGAAGGCCTTTTTCTCCCAGACCTTCTCCTGCTTGGGATCAGCCTCGAGCGACTTGCCGTACTCCTCGGCCGCCTTGGCGAAATCACTGGCAGCGAGGAACTCGTCCCCCTTCTTCAGGTGCTCCTGGGCCGGCCCCTTCGGCCCGTCGTCACACGCCGGAGCCCCGGCCAGCGCGAGTGCCCCGACGAACCACAGGATCTTGGTACGAATCTTCATGCGTGACCCCTCAGGGCGAACGATGGCCCTACCTCGTTCGCTACACCTCACGCGCGCCGCCCACAAGAGGTTTTTCGCGGAGACGGCTCAGAGCGGACGGTCGACCATTTCGACCCATCGCGTCGCGCGCGCCTCGCCACGCTCACGCGCCGCCACGAATTCCGTCCGCGCGCCGGTCGCGTCCCCCTGGAACAGGCGCACGAGCCCCGATACCCAGCGCTGCTCGCCGGTCGCGTCGCGGCTGCCAAGCAACCACGGAGGGCCCCACTCGGGCGCGTTCTCCCAGAACCGCTCGGCCGTGATCGCGGGATCCTTCTCCCACACCTCGACGTGCGGCAGGTCCTTCCAGATCGCGTGGCAAAGGATCTGGAAGCCCATGAAAGGGAGAAAATCCTCCTTGCCGCGTAACGCGCGGAGCTGTTTTCCGAATGCGCCGTCGAGTCCCTTTTCGCGGCCCGCGAGGATCGATACCTCCGAGACCGAGACGTTCTCCGGCAAGAATCCGTTCACGTACGAGAGCATGCGCGGATAGTCCTCGCGGCTCATGACGAAGCGCGCGACCCCGACGAGCGGCATCAAGCGGGCCGGGTGCGGGAGCGATCGATCCACGCGGCGCGCGACCTCGAGGATCTGCTCGGCCATCGCGTACTGCACGAACTCGAGCACGTAGCCGCCGTAGCCCTCGTCGAGGAAAATGCCCGCGTCCGGATAACGCGAGACAGCCGTGACCTCGCCCGACGCGCCGGTCTCCGCCACGATGGCCTTGGCGAGCGCGATGCAGTCGACGACGCGGTTCTCCGCGGTCTCGGGCATCCACGCCCAGAACTCGGGCTTTACGTACGAGCTGCCGACCCCCGAGGCCGCCGCCAGATCGGTGAGATTGTTGTCCTGCTCGCCCGTGGCATATTTGTAGGAAAAACCATCGGTCCCGCTGATGTAACGGCCCATCGCGCGCTCCTCGTTCGGGGCCCAACGAATATCGAGGGATGCGCGCGGCGTCAAGGTGGCGAATCGAGCTTCCGCCGGGCCGCTCCGGACACGATCGTGTCGTCACCTGGCGTGCCCCGGGATTCCGCCGATCCGCGCGCAAGCCAATCCCATTCCGCATGGCGCTCCGCATATTGACGGGGACGTATGCGGGGTTCGTTTTGTCGTGTCATTGAAACCATGCGCGGCTCGGGACGATCGCGAATACGGCGTGCGAGGCGCCGGGAGATGATTGCCACACCCAGTTCATTGCGACACGGATGGAGCCCGCGGCGGTGCGTGGAAAGGGGGCGGGCGCCGTCGAGGCGGGACCTCTCGGGTGGGGGGGGAACTACCTTGACAGGCTACAAAACGCCTGTGTAGGGTCGCCCCCGACACGCTTGTGTCATCACTGGAGGGACGAGAGAGTGTTACCTACGGTAGGATCCGACACGCTGAAAATCGTCTGGTACGCGTCGGAGGTCGGGGGACGGACGCTCGGCGTCGCGACCATGGAAAACCTCGTTCCGGAGGCCAAGCGTCGCGCGGCGCTCGAGGAGTCGGGGAACAAGGTCGTGGCGGCGGTCAAGCAGCTCGTGGGGGCCTACGTCGCACGGATCGTATTCGAGTACGTCGACCAGCGCGTCGCGCTCGGCAAAGGACGCGGCGTCGACCGTGGGTTCGACGCGGTCATCGCGGCTTCGTCAGAGACGATCCGCACCTCGCTCCCCGATCGGAGCCCTGCGAATCCCGAATACCGCGCCATCTTTCCGCACGGCACGGAGGAGTTCACCTCGCCGACGGTGAAGGAGGACGAGGACCTCGCAATCGACCTTCGCAAAGCGGTCCACGATTCCACGTTGCCCATCAAGACGGACGTCCTCGCGCTCCTCGACAAGGTCATTCCCCTCGTCGGCCCGGTCGCATCGGCGGTGCGAGAGGGCGAGAAGCACGTGAACGCGCTTTTCCAGACGGAGCTCAGTGCGCGCAAGCTCGTCATCGATACCTTGTGGGAGGAGCGCAAGGCCGTGGAGACGGCGCTTGGGCGTGGTGGACGCGGCCTCGCCCGATTCATTTATTTCGATTTCCGGAAGGGGCGCGAGAACGAGGCGGCGGAGGAGCCGGCGGGGGCTGCGGACGCGGAGGAGACACAGAAGCCCTGAGCTACGGGGCAAGGAAGATAGGGAGAGGACGGGGCCCTGAGCGTCCCCCGATCAAGAAGTGAAGAGCACGCGCTCGCGCATCGTTGAGGACGCGATCCGAGCGCCGATCGCGTCCTTGCCTGTCGACAAGAGCGCGAGGGGCGTCGGGATCCTGCGCTTGTCGACCGACGAGCACGCCGCGGGAGGTCCGATCGCGTCCTTGTCAGCTCGCAAGTTCACGCAAGGAGCCCGGTTCGTGTCCTGGAGAGTGCACCGGCGCACATCGGGAGCCCGGTTCGCGTCCTTTGGGGTCGACCCGGGTGTGGAGGGAGCTGGGTTCGTCGCCTGGTAAGAAAGCGAGGCGTCGCGAGAGGCGCGGGTCGTGCCCTTGCGGATCGGCAAAATCGAGCGGGCACGGCCGCGCGGGTCAAGTGAAGCCCGTCGGGCCGGGGGCCGTCCGGCATCGGGCTTGCCCCGGGAGCGCTCATGCGGCTCCATCCCCCGCTCGGTGTGCAACGCAGGTCCCGGCGCGCACACGCGCGCTGGCGCAGGCCCGCCCGTGCCGATCGTGGAAACGAGCGCGTGCTCGTACCGTTCCGCCGCCTGATACGGCCCAGCGTCGGATTTCGAGGTTTTTTCAAGGATCTCTACAAAGAGATTCGCGAGGACCAGATCTCCACGGGCGCGGCGGCGCTCGCGTACTTCCTGATGCTCGCGATCTTCCCCGCCGCCATTTTCCTCCTGAGCCTGCTGCCCTACCTGCCAATCCCGGACCTCGAGCCGGCCATCATGGACCTCCTGCGGGAGCTGATGCCGACGCAGGCCGCAGAGCTGTTCACGACCACCATCGATCGGGTGCTCTCGGAGCGGCGCGGCGGGCTGCTCTCGGTCGGTCTCGTCGGCACGCTCTGGGCCGCGTCGAACGGGCTGAACGCAATCATCCAGCAGCTCAACGTGACCTACGACGTGCGCGAGACGAGGCCCTTCTGGAAGACGCGCGGCATGGCCGTGCTGCTCGTCCTGCTCTTCGGCGCGCTCGTGGTGACCGCGTTCGGGCTGATCGTCTTCGGCGGGATCCTGCAGCGCGAGGTGGCCGAGCTCATCGGCTGGAGCGGCGCGCTCCTGAAGCTGTTCTCGGCCTTCCGATGGCTCGTGATCCTGGGCTTTTTTCTGATGGCGTTCGCGACCGTCTATTACTTCGGGCCCAACGTGGAGCAGAGCTTCCGGTTCATCACGCCAGGCGCCGTGCTCGGCGTCGCGGTGCTCGTCCTGTCCGCCCTGGGTTTCCGGTTTTACGTGGAAAACTTCGGGAAATACGAGGCAACCTACGGGAGCCTCGGCGCGGTGATCGTGCTGCTCTTGTGGCTCTACGTGGCCGGGCTCGTGATCCTGCTCGGATCCGAGGTGAACTCGCTGCTCGAACACTACGCGGAGGGCGGGAAGAAAAAAGGCGAGCGGCAGCTCCCAGGCTCGAACCCCTGACGTCTCAAGAACGTCGGCCAGCCCAGCGGACGACAGGGCCCGCGCCACGTCCGCCGCCAAGGCCCGTCGCGCCCCTGCGCTTGCGCCAGTCGCCCGAGAGGACACGTCGTCGCCCCGCCGATTGATCCGGCGCAACGGTGTACGCCTGCGCCTCGCGGCCGTCAGCAAGGCGAATCGAGACGCGCTGGTTCAAGACCGGGTGGCCACGAAAGACGTCGAGCGCAGCAAGAGCCTGCGGTTCGAGCGCATAAAGCTCGCCCACGACGGCGACCATGCCGCCCGGCACGAGGGCGCCCGTGGCCCCGAGGTCGACAAGATCGTAGCCCGCAACCGTCGTCGCCGGCCCGAGCGGCCGCGCCGCAGCAAGGCGCGCGTGGAGCTCTTCCCCCTGCATGAGGCTGTCACACACGAAGAGCACGATCTCGCGGTTCGGCGGCGTCGCAGCCATGGGCAGACCATAAACGAAGGCGAGGGAAACGAGAAGACGGGGCTTGGAGCGTCTCGCTGGGGCTTCGCCCCAGGCCCCACCAGGGGTTGTCCACCCCTGGACCCGGACCAGCGCCCGCGCTGGACTGAGGGTCGATGAACTGCGCATCGCGCAGTTCATCGAACAGCCGGGTCAAGACCACGGGCGACCCTGCCAACCAAGGCAGCCGCGCTGACGGTTCAACTGGCAGCGCCGTCTCACCGGCCTGTGGGAAGAACTGCGCATCGCGCAGTTCTTCCCCCTGAGGTCCAGGGCTGGCCCTGCAGAGAGGGGGCGGACAGCTTGAAAAACTTTCCCCGCATCGACTGCGCTTCGCGCAGTCGATGCC
>NZ_JARZHH010000058.1 GCF_029946515.1 Polyangium sp. 6x1 | reverse complement strand
CCTTGGCCGGCCTCGCCGCCGCTGCCACCACTGCCGCCGCTGCCGCCTTGGCCCGCGACGCCGCCGCTGCCGCCCTGTCCCGCGACGCCGCCGCTGCCACCACTGCCGCCGCTGCCGCCCTGTCCCGCGACGCCACCACTGCCACCACTGCCGCCACTGCCGCCGCTGCCGCCTTGGCCCGCGACGCCACCACTGCCGCCGCCGCCGCTGCCCTCCGGCGGGTCCGCCGGGCAACCCGCGACGAGGGACGCGATCACCAGGAAGAGCGGCGGGCCGAGCGTTCGCATACGCGATGGGAATTCCGAATGGCACCCCGTGTCAAGCGCAAAGCAACGCACGCGCTCAGGGGTACGGGCTCCCTTTGACGAGGAGCGAGGCGCGGATCATCGGGGACGCGACGTTCCCACGCCGTCACGTCGAGAGATCCGCCTTCCTTGCCATTGGCCGGCAACACCGGTACCGTCAATGCCGGTCGAGGAAGGACGGGCGGATGGAAGCTTTGCAGAAAATCATCAAGGAGATCGTCGGGCCGAGCGCGATCGCCGTGGATGCCGAGGGAAAGTGGCCGAAGTCGGCGATGGAAGCGCTGGGGCAGGCGGGGATCCTCGGCTTGATCTGCGCGCCCGAGGTGGGCGGGCGTGGCGCGGGGCTCGGGGCCGCGGCCGAGGTCGTGGAGGCCGTGTCCGCCGCGTGTGCATCGACGGGAATGGTCCTTTGCATGCATTATTGCGCGACCGCCGTGATCGAGCAGCACGGCCCGCGCGCCACGCGGGAGGCCATCGCCGCGGGCAAACACGTCACCACGCTCGCGTTCTCGGAGGTCGGATCGCGGAGCCATTTCTGGGCCCCCGTCAGCACGGCATCGCCGGACGGCGCCGGCGTGCGGCTCGACGCCAGGAAGAGCTGGGCTACGTCGGCGGGGCACGTCGATTCGTACGTGTGGTCGAGCCGGCCGCTCGCGGCCGAGGGAATGAGCACGTTGTGGCTCGTCCCCGGGCGCGCTCCGGGCCTCGCCGTGCCCGTGCCCTTCGATGGCCTCGGCCTGCGCGGCAATGCGTCGAGCCCCATCATGGCCGAGGGCGTGCGGATCCCGCGCGACGCGATGATCGGGGCCGACGGCGGGGGGTTCGGCATCATGATGGGAATCGCGCTGCCCTATTTCCAGGTCATCAGCGCGAGCGCGTATCTCGGCGTGATGGAGGCCGCGACGCGGAAGGCCTCGGAGCACGTCGCGAAGACGACGCTCTCGACCACGGGGCAATCGCTTGCGCACCTCGGGACGGTGCGGGCGTTCGTGGCGCGGATGCGCATGAAGACGGACATGGTGCGCGCGCTCGTGCGCGACACGGTGGCGGCGATCGAGGCCAGGCGCGAGGACGCAGATCTGCGCGTGCTGGAGGTGAAGGCGGCGGCCGGCGAAATGGCGACCGAGGTGACGGACCTCGCCATGCGCGTCTGCGGCGGGGCCGCGTTCCGCAAGGAGGTGGGGGTGGAGCGGAATTTCCGCGACGCGCGCGCCGCCACCGTGATGTCCCCGACGACGGACCTGCTCTACGATTTCATCGGCAGGGTCGCGACGGGGCTGCCGCTCTTCGATTGAATCGTCCCCGGCGGGCGCCCGCGCGTCGCCACAGCGGGGCGTCGAAATCCTGCTCTCCCGTCACGGGGTGCTCGCGGCAGCGTCACCCGAACGGCGGACGATCGTAGATGCGAACAGAGAAGGAGTTTGGCGCATGCGAAGGATGATGGGGCTCGGGGTTTTTCCACTTTTGTTCGTCGCCGCCTGCGGGGGCTCGGCCGTACCGGCCCAGGCGCCGATCCTCGCGAGCCCTTCGCCGCAGATGGCCGTGGAGGCGGAGCCCGGGCCTCCACGCGGGCCGGACGGTCCGGTGACGCCCGAGGAGCGCAACGCGGCGATCGACGCGCTGCTCCAAAAACTCGATGCGCGGTATGTGTTCCCCGAGAAAGCCAAGCAGGTGCGGGCCGCCGTGGAGGCCCGGCGCAAGCGCGGCGAATACGACAAGCTGGCCACGGGGCACGCGCTGGCCGCGACGCTCACGACGCACGTGAACGAGGTCCTGAAGGACGCGCATTTCCGCGTGGGGTACCGGGCCGAGAAGATCCCCGATGCAGAGCTGCAAACGGAGCCGACGGCGGCGGAGCGCGAGCGGTTCGAGGCGGAGGGGCAGCGGCTGAACGGCGGGTTCGAGCGGGTGGAGCGTTTGCCCGGGAACATCGGATACGTCGAGGTGCGCTCCTTCGCGTTCGTAGGTCGTGGCGTCGAGGCGGCGGCTGCGGCGATGAATTTCCTCGCCGAGACGGACGCGCTCATCGTCGACGTTCGCCGAAATGGCGGGGGCGATCCGGAGCTCGTCGCCGCGCTGTGCAGCTATTTCTTCGAGGGCGCCGTGCACCTCAACGACATCTACGAGCGCCCGAAGAACGAGACGCGGCAATTCTGGACGAGCCCGAGCGTGCCGGGCAAACGATATCTGGGCAAGGACGTCTACGTGCTCACGAGCAAACGGACCGGGTCGGGCGCCGAGGAGTTCGCCTATGACCTCCAGACCCAGAAGCGCGCCGTCATCATCGGCGAAACGACGTGGGGCGGGGCGAACCCGGGGGAGTTCTTGCGCCTCGGCGATCACCTCGCCGCGTTCGTCCCCTCGGGCCGCGCCATCAATCCGATCACGCGGACGAACTGGGAGGGGACAGGCGTCTCGCCCGATATCGCCGTGCCCGCCGAGGACGCGCTCCGGGTGGCGCAGGTCCGCGCGCTGCAGAAGCGGATCGGGGCCATCTCCGAGCCCGAGCTCAAGAAGTCCCTCGAGGAGCGATTGCGCGAGCTCGAGAGCGGCGAGGCCGCGAAGCCTGCGCGGTGAAGTGGATCAGGGCGCGCCGCACGCGAGCCAGTCGGCGAGCTTCATGCGCTCGTCGAGGGACGGATCGTCGGGGCCGGGCGGCATCGAGTCGTTCTCCGCGGCGCTCCGCGCGAAGATGCGCGCCCGGTGCCGCTGGATCTGCGATTTCGTGTCGAAGATGAACTCCCCCGGCGCGCCGAGGCGGTCCGTGGCCGTGGAGGCGTGGCAGCTCTGGCAATGGGCGTTCATGAACGCCGCGCCGAAATTCTCGTAGGTGAGCTCGGTCCCGTCGGGAGGGCAGGCCCAGTCGTCCATGTCCGTGTAGAACAAGCTGCACGCGGCCAGAACGAGGGGAGCCGTAGCGAGCGCGAGGCGGGGCACAGGGCGCATCGAATCCTCAGAACAAGGCGAAATGGGCGCCGAGGTTTGCGCCGACGAACCCATACAGGTTCGGCCCGCTCGAATACCCGAGGTAGGCGCCGACGAGCTCGGGGCCGAGGGCCAGCGTGAATTTCGACCGGCGGACCAGCGTGAAATCGCAGCCGAGGCCAAATTGAACGCCGGCCCGGTGGCGAATGCCGGGGCCAATGCCGAGCACCGCGCCGGCCGGCTCCTCGGCGACCGAGGCCATCGATTCCTCGTGCTGATGGACGAACCCGACGTGGGCCCGCGGATACACGCGCGGCGTCGCTTGCCACCCGGCCCGTACGCCGAGCGATAGAAACGTGAGCAGGCGCTGATCGACGGTGCCATACCCGAGGCGACCCTCGGCGAACGGGGTCACGACGCCGAAGAGCCGCAGGCCGAGCGCGATGCCGCCATACCCGGTGACGTCGGTGCGCCAATCAGTCGTGCCGAGGGCCGAGGAGACGGCCACGAAGAGCTCGCCGCGCGGGGCGGGCTCCGGCGAAGGCGAAGGCGAGGGCGAAGGTTCTTCGGCGCGCGCGAGGGCAGGGGAGCCGAGCAGACCCACGAGGGCCGCGGCGATCCACCACGGACGCCGCGTCCTGGTTCGCTGCACCCTCGCTTCCATGCCCGCGACCCTATCACGATCTCGGCGGCCGTGGCGCGTCAAAGCGTGGCGCTGCGGGGCTTGCTCTCCAGGCGCCGGATGCAGAATGCGAGGCCGTGCCGCAAGGTCCCGTGCGTGGGGATGCCGGACAGGTCCACGCCGAGCGAGATGAGGGTCTGGGCGACGGTCGGCCGGATGCCCGTGAGAATGCCCTCGGCGCCGAGCAGGCGAATGGCGCGGATCATCTGCACGAGGTGGGACGCGGTGGCCGTGTCCACGATCTCCACGCCGGTCAGATCGAGAATGGCGAAGCGGGCGGAGGTGCGGGAGACGGCGCCGAGCAGGTCATCCATGACCCGCGCGGCGCGCCGGCTGTCGACGACGCCAATCATGGGCAACGTGAGCACGTGCTCCCAGACCTGGATGATCGGCGTCTCCAGATCGCGGATCACGGCCTCTTGGCGCTCGATGAGGGCGAGGCGCGCCTCGAGCTCCTCCCGGATGCGCTGGCCCTCGTTCGTGTTTTGCGAGATGCCGAGCACGCCCGCGAAGCCATTGCCAGCGTCGCGGATGGGCAAGTAGAAATTGTCCCAGTGCGACCCCACGATGTGGATGGATTCGCGCCCCGGGGCGCCGTCGAGCGCCGCCCGCATGGCCGGGCTGATGTGGTCGCCGAAGACGTCGAACACGCTCTTGCCGAGGAGCTGCCCCGGCGCGGCCCCGAACGCCGCGAGCGCCTTGCCGTCGTAGAACGTGTAAATGCCCTCCTTGTCCGTGGCCCACGCGATGACGTCGAGGTGATCGAGGAGGGCGCGCAGCACGAGCTCGGAGACGGGTGTTTCCGTGGTCTTCTCTTCCCTGTGCGCATGCGCGGGCGCGTGCGGGGCCTCGGCGAGCGAAAGTGTGGCGAAAATCTCCGGTCGCCCCGGCGCGCGCCAGACCTGCCACGTGAGCGACAGCATTCCGCCGTTCGGCTGCCGCGCGCGGCACGTGAGGCGCGTGGGCGCGCCGTCGTCCGGGATGCGCCCGAGGGCCTGGGTGAGCGCGGACGCGTCCTCCGCGGGCGCGTGTTCCGCGACACGGGCCCCTGGCACGAGTCGTTCGCCGGCGAGCGCGCGGGCGGCTGCATTCATCGCAATCACCTCGCCGTTCGGGCTCAGGATGACGAATGCGCCTGGATATGTGCGAAAGAATGCCTCGAAGGGATGGTCCGCCTGCTCGGTTGCCAAGAGCCCCACCTCCGCCAGCGGACCAAGGTATCAGGAGGCCGGCCCCTCGTCGACGCGCTAGACGCGCGAGCTCGCGTCGAAATTTTGTTTTGGTGGCTCCCGGCGGGCGTCCCGCTTCCGACGAGCGCGCACTCGTGGTACCGACCCGGTCTCCGAGGAGACCATGAGCAAGGACGACATCACCGAGCAGGCCGCGGCCTTCGACGCCATCGGCGAGAAATACGACGAGGTTTTTGCGGACAAGCGCGCGCAGGTGGAGGCGACGCGGTGGCTCGCCGAGCGCCTCGCGCCGGGCGATCGGGTGCTCGACGTGGGGTGCGGCAGTGGCATTCCCACGGCGAAGCTGCTCGCGGAGGCCGGGCTCTCCGTGCACGGGGTCGACATCTCGAAGGAGATGCTGCGGCTCGCGCGGCGCAATGCCCCGGGCGCGACCTTCGAGCAGGTCGACGTGATGAGCTTCTCGCCCGAGCCCGGCTCGTTCGGCGGCGCTGCGGCCTTCTTTTCACTCCTGATGCTGCGGAAGTCGGAGATCCCCGCGGCGCTCGCGAAGATCGGGCGCGCTTTGCGGCCGGGTGGGCACCTCGCGCTCTCGATGGTGGAGGGGGATTTCGACTATGTCGAGCTGCCCTTCCTCGGTCGACCCATTCGCGTGAGCGCATATCCGCAAGCGGAGCTCGATGTCGTGCTCCGGGACGCGGGGATCGAGGTCCTCGCGACGGAGGTGGTGTCGTTCTCCGCGGGTGATCACGTCGAGCGGCAGCTTTATCATCGGTGTCGCTTCCGGGGCTGACCGCTCGCGCCCGCTCGCCCGCGTGTTTCACGTCCTGAAACACGCGCCGCCCGCCCGCTGCCCTGGAACCTGACTCTGGCCGCCTTCCCGTGTTGGCCCGCTCCTTGCTCAGGTAGCTGGGTTGCCATGGTCCACGTCGAGCTCTTCCACGATCCCGCCACCTCCACGCTGACGTACGTGGTGTACGATCCCGATTCGAAGGACGCCGTCGTCATCGACTCGGTGCTCGATTACGATCCCATGTCCTCCACGGTCAGCACGGCCTCGGTCGAGAAGGTCGCGGCGTTCCTCGAAAAGGAAGGTCTCCGGCTGCACTGGGCGCTCGAGACGCACGCCCACGCCGACCATTTGACCGCGTCGCCCTGGCTGAAGAAGCGGTTCGGCGGGCGCACGGCCATCGGCGCGGGGATCCGGGAGGTGCAGGCCATCTTCAAGACCGTGTTCGACATGCCCCCGAGCTTCCGCACCGACGGCAGCCAGTTCGACGTGCTCCTCGAAGACGGCCAGGTCCTCGAAGCCGGCGCGCTGCGCATCGAGACGCTCTCGACGCCCGGCCACACGCCCGGCTGCGTGTCGTACCTCATCGGCGACGTGGTCTTCACCGGGGACGCCCTGTTCATCGAGGATTACGGCACCGGGCGCTGCGATTTTCCGCGCGGATCGGCCGACACGCTTTATACGTCCATTCACGACAAACTTTACGCCCTGCCCGACGAGACGCGCGTCTTCGTGGGCCACGATTACCAGCCCGGCGGCCGCCCGATGCGCGCCGAGACCACGATCGGGCGCTCCAAGCGCGAAAACGTTCATCTCCGCGCCGAGACCACGCGCGGCGACTTCGTGGCGCTCCGCAATGCGCGGGACGCGACGCTCGCGGCGCCCCGATTGCTCTGGCACAGCGTGCAGGTGAACATCGACGCCGGACGTCTGCCCGCCGAGCACGACAACGGCGTCCGCTACCTCCGCATCCCCCTGAACCTCAGGAAGCCCGTGGACGACGACGGGGCGCGGAGGGACGCGCGGACAAGCTGAAACACGCGTTGCAACATGATACGTTGCGGGCGTGCCCCGCAAACCTCCCGCCCCATCGACCGAGGACGTGATCGCGAGCGCCCTCGAGGCCGCCTCGGGCGCGGCGCTCGTCCTCGACGAGGAGCTTCGGATCGTCCTGTCCACGCCGGCCGCGGCGGAGCTGCTCGGGGTCGAGATCCCGCCGCACGTGTCGGCGCCGAAGCTTCTCTGCGGTGAGAGCGAACGGCGCCCCGTGGCCGAGGCGCTCGCGGAGGGGCGGCCGGTGCGGGCCATTCTCCCGCCGCGCGGGCCCGGACGGCGCCTCGTGCGCGTGCGCTCGTTGCCCGTGACCCGCGGGCGCGCCCGGGTGGGCACGCTCCTCTTGCTCGACGACGCGGGCGAGTCCTTCGAGGAGGGCGAGGTCCTGTTTCACGGCATGTGGACGCAGGACCCGGCGATGAAAGCGATGTTTCGCGTGCTCGAGCGGGTCGCGGGTGACGACGTGACGGTGCTCGTGCGCGGCGAGACGGGCGCGGGCAAGGAGCTCGTCGCGGGCGCCATTCACGCGCTCTCGGGACGGCGCAAGGGGCCGTTTCGGGCCATCAATTGCGCGGCCTTGCCGTCGCACCTCCTCGAAAGCGAGCTCTTCGGGCACGCGCGCGGGGCCTTCACCGGCGCGGTCCGCGATACACCCGGGCACGTGCAGCTCGCGCATCGCGGCACGTTGTTTCTCGACGAGATCGCGGAGATGCCGCTCGAGCTCCAGGCGAAGCTCCTCCGCGTGGTCGAGACGCGCTCCGTGTTTCCCGTGGGCGCGCGCGAGCCCGTCCCCGTCGACGTGCGTTTCGTCTCGGCCACGCACCGCGCCTTGCGGAAAGAGGTCGAGGCGGGCCGTTTCCGCGCGGATCTCATGTATCGATTGCGGGTCATCCCGGTCTTCATCCCCTCCTTGCGCGAGAGGCCCGACGACATCCCGCTCCTCGTCGAGAAATTCATGATGCTCCGGAACGAGAGCAGCCGGCGGCGGATCGATCGGGTCTCTCCGGCGGCCATGACCATTCTCCGGCGGTATTCGTGGCCCGGCAATGTGCGCGAGCTGAAGAACGTGCTCGCGTATGCGTATGCGATGGGCGACGGCTCGACGCTCGTGCCCGCGGATTTGCCGCCCGAGCTGGTCGACCCGAACGTCGCCGGTGCCGAGCAGATCGCGCCGTCCGACGCGCCCGAGGCGGGCGCCGAGCACCCGAACCCCGAGGCGCGCCGGATCCAGGAGGTGCTCGTTCGCACCCGAGGCAATCGCCAGCGCGCCGCGCAGATCCTCGGCATGAGCCGCGTGACCTTGTGGCGGAGGATGCGCGAGCTCGGCCTCGCCGGGCAGGGCTGAACGATGTTGCAACACGCGCCACGGCGTGTTGCACGATGTTTCAAAGAGCGGGCGCGGGCGCCGAACAAAGGAGGGTTTTGCTTGGGATCCGCGTGAAACGGACCGTGGCACCTCCTTTGCAGCTCGCGGCGCGCGAGGAGAGAGCCCCATGCGCACGCTGTTCGAGACGTCCACCCCGAACCCCGCCGGTTATCGCGATGTCGCGCCGAGGGACGTCGCCGCGGCGAGCTCCGGCGCGCGGCTGATCGACGTCCGTGAGCCTTCCGAGCTCGTCGGCGATCTCGGCCACGTGGCTGGCGTGGAGAACGTCCCGCTCGCGCGATTGGACGAGGCGGCCCTCCGCAAGGACGAACCCCTCGTCCTCGTGTGTCGCTCCGGGCGCCGCTCGGGCCAGGCCGCGGCGGCGCTCTCGGTCGCGGGGTATTCATGTGTCATGAACATGGCCGGTGGCATGATCGCCTGGAACGAGGCGGGCCTGCCGGTCGAGCGCTGAGGGGATGGATATGCTCGTCCTCGGCGCCACGCTCGCGCTCGTGATCGGTGTCGTCCTCGGCATGCTCGGCGGCGGGGGAGCCATTCTCACGTTGCCCATGCTCGTGTATGTGCTCGACGTCGAGCCGCGGGCCGCCATTGCGACCTCGCTCTTCGTCGTCGGCGTGACCGCGCTCGTGAGCCTCTTCTTTCACGCGCGGCGCGGCCACGTTCGTTATCGGGTCGGCGCGCTGTTCGGCGCCGCGGCGATGGTCGGGGCCTTCGCGGGCGGGCGGCTCGCGCATTTCGTCCCCGAGGAAGTCCTCCTCGTCGTGTTCGGCGCGACGATGGTCGTGACGGCCATCTTCATGCTGCGTGGGCGCGGCGAGGCCCCCGCGGATCGGCGCGAGCTGCGCGTGGAGCGCGCGCTTTTGCTCGGCTTTGCCGTGGGGTGTTTCGCGGGGCTCGTCGGCGCGGGCGGCGGCTTTCTCATCGTCCCCGCGCTCGTCCTTTTCGGCGGGCTCGCCATGCGTGAGGCCGTCGCGACGTCGCTGTTCGTCATCACGCTGCAATCGTTCGCCGGATTCGCGGGGCACGCGGCGCACGCGCACCTCGATCCGGTCCTCGTCGCGAGCGTCACCGCGTGCGCCGCCCTCGGCAGCGTGGCGGGCGCGCTCCTCGGAAAGCGTGTTTCGCCGGAGAACCTGCGCCGCGTGTTCGCGTGGCTCGTCGTGGCGATGGGGCTCTTCATGCTCGGAAAGCAGCTCCCGCTGCCGCTGCTCGTCCTCGTGGCCGCGCTCGCGCTCGGCGTGATCACGCGCCCCTGGGCCGCCGGATTGCCCGGTCGTCCCGCCGAAAGGTAAAACCCAAGGCCACCACGGTCCTCGTGGTTTGCCGCATTTCCGCCGGGGGCGTCCCGTCCCGCGTGCTGAAACACCGTGAAACATCCTTGAAACGCGCCTGGAACATGACCGTGCGCCCGTCCGCGGGCGCCCGCTCACTTTGGCGCTGGCGCGTGGAGCGCGGGATGGCATCTTGCTTGCTTGGTCCCGGACGAACCGAACCTTCTGGAAGAGGAAACGAGATGGCCACGACGACGACCGCACCGATCTCCCCGAAAGCAAGCCTTCCGCGATCGGAGCCCGCCGCGAGCCCGGAGCTCGGGCGCGCGCGCGTCGTGATCATCGGCGGCGGCACGGCCGGCATCTCCGTGGCCGCGCGGCTCGCGCGCGCCGGCATCGAGGACGTCGCGATCGTCGAGCCCTCCGAAAAACACTACTACCAGCCCCTCTGGACGCTCGTCGGCGCGGGCATCGTGAGCGCGGAACAATCGGAGCGCGACGAGGCCGCCCTCATCCCCGAGCGCGCCCGCTGGATCAAGGACTTCGCCGAGGAGATCGATCCGGTGGCGCAGACGGTGGGCGTCCGCGGCGGCGGGCGCATCGGCTACGATTTCCTGGTCGTCGCGCCGGGCATCCAGCTCGACTGGGACGCCGTGCCCGGTCTGCGCGAGGCGCTGAAGACCGAGAGCGTGTCGAGCAATTACGATTTCCGCCTCGCGCCGAAGACGTGGCGCCTCATCGAGTCGTTCCACGGCGGGACGGCGCTTTTCACGCACCCCGCGGGGCCGATCAAATGCGCAGGCGCGCCGCAAAAGATCACCTACCTCGCCTGCGATCACTGGCGCAAGACGGGCGTGCTCGATCGGTCGAGCGTGGTCCTCGGCTCGGGGCAAAAGGCGATCTTCGGGGTCGCGGAGTACCGCGCCGTGCTCGAGCAGGTCGTCGAGCGGTACGGCATCCAGACGAAATTCGAGCGCAACCTGGTCGAGGTGCATCCGGACCGGAAGGAGGCGGTCTTCGCCGTCATGGGGAATGCGGCCGGCGCGCGGGAGACGGTTCGATACGACATGATGCACGTCGTGCCGCCGCAAAGCGCGCCCGATTTCATCAAGCGGAGCCCGATCGCGCACAAGGACGGCCCGAACAAGGGCTGGGCGAAGGCCGACAAGCACACGATGCAGAACCCCGATTACCCGAACGTCTTCGCGCTCGGGGACGCCTCGGAGCTGCCGACCTCGCGCACGGGCGCGGCCATCCGCAAGGAGGCGCCAGTCCTCGTGGAGAACCTGCTCGCCGTCATGAACGGCAAGGAGCCTCTGGCGAAGTACGACGGTTATGCCTCGTGCCCGCTCGTCACGTCGTACGACACGATGCTGCTCGCCGAGTTCGATTACAGCGGCAAACCCACGCCGTCGATCCCGCTCATCGACACGATGAAGGAGCGGTACGACATGTACCTGCTGAAGCGGTACGGGCTGCCCTGGATGTACTGGAACCTGATGCTGCGTGGTCTTTCCTGATCACGCCGCCTTCCTGATGCGCGCGAGCGTCCCCCGCGCGAGCGCGTCCCGGTCCACCTCGTCGAGCGACTCCACCACGAGGTCCGCCCCCGCCGCCCGCAAGAGCTCGGCATCGCCGAGCCGCGCCACCCCGAGCGCCCGCATCCCGCCCGCCTTCGCCGCCTGAACCCCCGACGACGCGTCCTCGACCACGAGCGCTGCCTCGGGCCGCACGCCGAGCCCCGCCGCGGCCCCGAGGAAGATGTCCGGGTACGGTTTGCCCCGGGGGAACGTCCGTCCGCAGACGTTCGCGTCGAAGAGGTCGATGAGCGTCGTGCCCGGCTCTTTGCCGAGCGGATCCGGACGAATGCCCGGCATGGGCTCGGGCACGACGATCCGCGCGAGTAGCTCGTTCGCGTTCTTCGACGACGACGCGACCGCCATCGGCAAGCCCATGTCGCGCACGGCGAGCACGAACCGCAGCGCGTCGGGGAAGGCCTGGAACGCGCCTTCCTCGATGAGCTTCAGGATCTTCGCCTGCTTCGCCGCGCCGTACTCCGCAGCGCGCGCGGCGGCGCTCGGAACGCCGAAGTATTCGAGCGCCGCGCGCGCCCCGTCCTCGCGAGGTTTGCCCGCGACGAGCTCCTGGTAAACCGCCGTGGTGAACCGCTCGGGCGTGTACCGCGACTGCGCCGCGAGGTCGCTCCACGGGCCGCGCATGAGCTCCTCCAAAGTCTCCCGCCAGGCTCGCTCGTGCGGCGAATCGACGAGCACGCCATCCACGTCGAAGAGGATCCCCGCGAACGCCATGCGGAGGCAGATGGAGCCCCGACAGGCAGCCCGGAAGCCCCACGGCGAGCTCGTCCGAGAGGCGATCAGCCGAGCAGGAGCATCGTGGCCGTCTGGTTCACGTGACCGACGAACTGCTCGCCGTACGTGCTGAACCCGACCGTCGGGACACCCTCGAAGAGAGCGCCATACGGCTCGACGAGGCCCCGCGTCTCGATCTCGAGCGTGCGCAAGACGCAGTCGAAGTCGACGAGCGCCGACGCGCCACCGAGCTCCTCGCGGGCCGTCGCGAGCGCGCGGCGCGTGTCCTCCACGATGTCACTCGCTTCGAGCACGGTGAGGACCGTGCCCTCGGGGACGTTGCAGTAAAAGACGACGCTCTCGCCGCGGAGCTGCTGCGGGCTGCGCACGAAAGGTTCGTCGCCGACCATCAAGCCGAGCGGGTGGCGCTGGAAGTGATCCGCGAGCTCGTCCGCCGAGATCCCGAGCACCTCGGCGTACCGCGCCGCCGCAGGTTTGCCGTCGAACGCATGCACGACGCGCGTCGCCTCGTCGCAAGCCGTGACGCGAAGCGTGCGATCGAGGGGGCGAAAGCTCTGCGTCTTGAGCGCGCGGAACGGCACGGCAGGCTCGAGCAGGAGCAGGACCGCAGCGTTCGTGTACGCCGTGCCATCCTTCGCGACCCACGTGGAAGCGAAGGCGAGGTCATCGCCAGCCGAGCCGCCGAGGATCGGGATGTCGGTGAGGTCGCCGAGCCGATCCATGAGGCGATCCTCGGCCATGCAGAGGCCGTCGACGAGCAGGAGGCCCACGTGGCGCGAGGGATCCAAGCTCGCGAGGGGACGGCCAAAGTGCGCCTCGAGCGGCGCGAGCGCGTCCTTCACGTCCGCACGCCCGCGGAGGTTTTCGATCACGGCAACAGCCGCATCCCGCACGACCTCGGCGCCGAGCGCCATCGCAACGACCGAGCCCTTGCGCCAAGCGCGTCCCTCGCGCTCCCCAGCCGTCGTGCAACCAACCACGAGCGCGCCCGGAAACGCACGCTGCATCGCCTCGGCGAGCGCGCGTGGATCGCGGCGGCCACCCGCGAAGTACAAGACCACGACAGGCTCGACCGAGGCGAGCTCCGCGCGCATCCGGCGCGCAACGTCGTCTGCGCCGATCTCGGTCGCATGAGCAGTTCGAACGGGCACGTTGACAATCCTCCCTGCGCGCTCTCGACGATGCTAGCGATGCGAGCCCGAGGACGGCGGCGGTCGCCACGACACACCCGCGCCCGGTCCAGGCAAATCAACACCGAGCTCACGCGCGAGGGCCTCGAGCTTGCGCAGGACCTCAGGATCGTCAGAGGAAGTGTCCGTGTGCTTCGAAGGATCGATGCCCTTCAGCATGAGCTTCGCGCGGACGAACCCCGCCATCGTCGGGTTGCCCCGCGAGCGATGAGCGACGATGGCGTCGATGATCTGCTTGACCTTCCCCGACATGCTCTCGCAGGCTCCCGCGCCTGAAATCGCAGCGCGATCTCGCGCCTCAGACCCATCATCGCACAAACGTTACGTCACCCCCAACAGCTCTCTCTCGTCGCAGGCCGCCGCGCCGGGGCGCTGCCCCGGACCCCGCGGGGGCTATCCGCCCCTCGACCCGGACCAGGGCCAGCCCTGGACCTTTCGTGGAAGAACTGCGCGATGCGCAGTTCTTCCAACAGGCCGTCGCTGGTACCACGTCGCCCGTTGAACCGTCAGCGCGGCTGTCTTGGCTGGCAGGATCGGTTGCGGTCTTGACCCTGGCCCGTTCGATGAACTGCGCATCGCGCAGTTCATCGACCCCGAGTCCAGCGCTTGCGCTGGTCCGGGTGCAGGGGTGGACAACCCCTGCTGGGGCCTGGGGCAAAGCCCCAGCGAAACGGCCTCCCGATGCGACGCGCTACGCCGGTGCAGCCGCCACGGGCGCGCTCCCGGCGAGCTCTGCGAAGAACGGCGCCAGATCTGCGCGGCCTCGGAGCGGCGCGCAGATTCGCCCTGAGGAGCGCAAGAGCTCGAACTCGAGCTTCTCGGCGCGCCGGCCGACGTCTGCGAGGGCGAGGAAGTGCTTCGCTTTGCGATCCTCCATCGCCCGATCCGCGATCACCAGGCTGTGCCGGAGCTCTCGGATTTGCTGGTCTACTTCGGCCACGGCGCGCTCTTTCTCGACGGCTGCTGCCTCGACTTCGAGCTCGGCGTGGCGCGCGTTTGTCCAGAGGTCCACGAGATCGGCGAGTGCGCGGTAGGCGGCTGCGAGCTCGCGGTAGGGCTCGCGGAAGCCGCTCCGGCCCTCCCAGAAGACGACCTCTCGGTGCGCCTCGCGCACGCGTGGTGCGAGGGACCTTGCGGCCCCGGCGAGCGGCGCGATGCCGGCTCGTGTCGCGCGTGCTTCCTCACGTGTCCGCGAGATGTCCACGGTGAGCCGATCCATGGCTTTGCCCTGGCGGAAGCGGCCTTCCTTCCACTCGCGGTGGATCGTGTCGAGTGCGCGTTGCTCCTCGAGCCCGCGGGTCCGGAGCTCTGCGAGCTCCTTCACGTGGGCCTTCATCTGTTCGAGCGTGCGCGCGACTTCGACGGGCAAGGCGCCGCCGTAGGTCTTGCTGACGAGGCGCTCGACGATCTCGACGCGCGTGCTCCAGCGCTGCGCTGCGGCGGACGAGGGGCGCGGCGGCGCGAGGGGGGCCGCGTCGAGATCGGGCGGCATGGGGACCTGCGCGGCTTCGCTGACTTCCTGGAGCGCTGCGAGGACACGGTGGGCGTCGACGGGCCGGCCGTCGGGCACCTTCGACATCAGGTCGTAGACCAGGTGATCGAGCGCGGGCGGCGCGTCGGGCAGGTGCTCGGCGAGGCGCGGCGGCGGCTCCAGCATGTGCTTGTTCAGGATCTGCGCGGGGCTCGGCGCGTCGAAGGGCAGACGCTGCGTGAGCATCTCGAAGACGATCACGCCGAGCGCGTAGAGATCGGCTGGCGGGCCTGCGTCCGAGGACGTCGCGCGCTCGGGCGCCATGTACTCGGGTGTGCCGAAGACCTCGCCTGCGTTCGTCAGGCGCACGTCTTGCGCGCAGCGCGCGATGCCGAAGTCGAGGAGTTTGACGCGGTCACCCCGGAGCAAGAAGACGTTCTCCGGCTTGAGGTCGCGATGGATGACCTCGAAGTCGTGGGCGCGGGCGAGCGCGCGGGTCATCTGGATGGCGATCGGCAGCGCGCGCGAGAGCGGCACGGGGCCGGCTGCGATGATCTCCGAGAGGCTCTCGCCTTCGAGCAGCTCCATCACGAGGAAGGGCGTGCCGTCCTCTGCGTCGCCGTGGTCGAAGATCTCGATGATGTTCGGGTGCGCGAGACGCTGGGCGAGCTTCGCCTCGCGGTTGAAGCGCTCGCGCGTCGTGTGGTCCGAGGCGAGCTGCGGGTTCAGGAGCTTCACCGCGCAGGGCCGGTCGGTGAGCAGGAAGCGCGCGCGGTACACGGAGGCCATGCCGCCGATGCCGATGAGCTCGTCGAGCACGTACCTGCCCGCGACGGTGCTGCCGAGCCATGGATCCCGGAGCACGACGAGCGTCGAGCCGTCGGCGAAGCAAGTGTTGCTCTCGCTCGGATAGCGGAGGCTGCACGTGGGACAGGACTTCATGCGCGGCGCAGGGCAGGGCGGGGGCGGGGGCGTAGGGCGGCCGGTCCCATCCACCGCCCCCCGAGTGCCACCTGATTACAGGATCTCGCCAATGCGCTGCAAGAGTCCGCCGCCAGAGAAGAGCGCCCGGAGCCCTTTGCGGAACCAGCCATAACTTTGGGCCGTGTAGGGGAACCAGAGCGGGTCCTTGCTGCCCGTGCCGACACGCTCGACGCTGACGTTCTTGATGTTGCACATCTCGCGCAGCCCTTCCTCGCCCATGGCACGGCCGAAGCCGCTTGCCTTGATGCCGCCGAAGGGCGTGTCGGGCGTGCCACCGTTCGTCAGCACGTCGTTCACGAGCACGCTGCCCGCCTCGACGCGCTCGGCGAGACGCGTCGCGTGATCACGGTCGCGCGAGAAGACGTATGCGTTCAAACCGAGGTGCGAGTCGTTCGCGAGGCGTAGGGCCTCCTCCTCGGTCGAGACGCGCATGAACGGCACGATCGGCCCGAAGATCTCCTCGGTCATCACGGTCATCTGGTGGTTGCAGCCGTCGATCACGGTCGGCTCGAAGAACTGCCCCGGCCCCTCGCGCCGCTTGCCGCCTGCGCGCACCGTGGCGCCCTTCTGCACCGCGTCCGCGATGTGCTTCTCGGCCACGTCGATCTGGTGCGGGAAGATGATCGCGCCGACGTCGACGAACTCGGCGCTCGGATCGCCCTGGCGCAGCTCCTTCGTCAGCTCGACGACGCGATCGAGCAGCTTGTCGTGCACCTCGCGGTGTGCGTAGACGCGCTCGACGGAGACGCAGACCTGGCCCGCGTTCGAGAAGCCGCCGAACACGATGGCGCGCGCGGTGCGCTCGACGTCGGCGTCCGCGCAGGCGATGAGCGGCGCCTTGCCGCCGAGCTCCATCACGCACGGGATGAGCCGCTCGCCACACGCGGCGGCGACCCTGCGGCCCGTGGCGACGCTGCCCGTGAGGATCACGAAATCGGGCTGGGACTCGATCAGCGCCGCGCCCGTCGGGCCGAAGCCGGGGACGACCTGCAGGAGATCCTCGGGCAGGCCTGCGCTGTCCCAGACCTCCTTGGCCTTCAGCGCGATGAGCGGCGTGACCTCGCTTGGCTTGATCACGACGGCGTTGCCCGCGAGCAGCGCGATGATCGCGTCGCGGAGCGGGAGCTGGAACGGGTAGTTCCAGGGCGAGATCACGGCCACGACGCCGCGGGGCTTGTAGTGGATGAAGCTCCGGCGGTGCTTCATCAGGTGCAGCTTGACCTCGTGCGGCGCGAGCACGCGCGGCGCGGCCTTGGCGAAGAAGGTCGCGAGGTCGGCGGCGACCATCACCTCGTGGAGCAGGGCCTCGTGGCGGGGTTTTCCGCACTCGCGCACGAGGAGGTCCACGATCTCGTCGACGCGGTCGACGATGGCGTCGCGGAAGCGGAGCACGCGCTCGCAGCGCTCCTCGACGGGCAACGCGCCCCAGGCCTCCTGCGCGCGCCGCGCTCGCTCGACGGCGCGCTTGACCTCGTCGGCGGAGGTGACCTTCACCTCGCCGAGGAGCTCGCCCGTGGCGGGCGCGTAGCTCCGGATCTTCGTCGCCGCGTGTCCATTGGCGCCCGGACCGCTCCCCGCAACGCTCCCCGCTCCTCGGTCCATCACCACCTGGCCCATTTCATCCTCCATCCATCGCAGGAAAGCCGAGCGATCGGCCCGGCGCATCATGCTCGTCCGCGCATCCGCGCGGGCTCTCCGCCGGCACGGTCGTCGGAGAACGTAGCCAAAGGGGCGCCGTGCTTCAATCGGAGAACTCGCGCCTCGGACGGCGCCCGAGCGGCTGTCCGGAACGAAGGCGCCCGCGGGCAGGGGCGTCCCTGGCGCCGGGCAGCATTCCGACGCCCGCCCGGAGGTCGACGCCTCGGTGGATATCCGCGTGACCATTTCCCCTTTGCGCAATACCGATTTTCGCCCTCGCGTCCATCCCGGAAGGCCTTGCAGGGCGAGGGATTGTCCGGAACAAAGGATCCCGCGGGCCGTCCGGAGCAGGGAGGCGCCCCCCCGGCGGTTGTCCGAAACGCGCCTCTCGGGCATCCGGCGGCCACCTGATTTCGTGGAGGTGTCTTGCGTTCGAGGGCGCCGATCCGAATACCCAATGGCGGGGGAAGGAACATGAAACAGATGCTTCGCACGATCGGGGCGGTTCTTTGGCTCGCGGGGACGGCGCTGCCGCTCATGCCGAGGACGGCGCACGCGATGGAGGGGCTCTCGATCGAGATGGGCCTGAAGGCCCAGTTCCTGAATGGAGCGCTGCTCGGCATTCCGGTCGTGTACACGTGCCCCGAGGGCAGCACGTCCCCGAGCATTTTCGTGGAGCTTCATCAGGCGTCCGGGAACGAGGTCATAAGCGGGTTCGCCCTGGAAGACGCACTCGAATGCGACGGGGAACCGATGGAGACGCTGATTTTCGTGGTGCCGAACAGCTCGTCCGCCTTCCGCCGCAGCAAGGACGTCGTCGTCGACCTGAGCATTTCGGCCTGCGACGAGCTCACGCTCACCTGCGGAGATGTGTCCGCCGGGCCGGTGACGCTCTCGCTTCAGCGCGCGGGGGCGTGACGCGTTAGGTTTTTCAGCGTGTGGGGCGTGGGGTGGGCTCAATGCCCTGCGGGGACGGCGGCGTCCTTGGAGTCGTTGGAGGCCGCCTTGAAGGGCGCGAGGAACGCGAAGAGCACGGGCGGCACGGACGCGAAGAGCGCGATCGTGAAGAAGTGCGTGTGGCCCACAGCCGCCTGGATGGGCCCGCTGATCATCCCCGTCAACATCATGCTGAGGCCCATGATGCCGGTCGCGAAGGCATAGTGGGCGGTCTTGTACGGTCCGGGCGCGACCTGCTGCATCATGTAAAGCATGTGCCCGACCGAGCCGAACCCATACCCGAACTTCTCGAGCGTCACGATGGCCGTGATGATCTGGAGGTTGTCGGGGAGCGCGTGGCTCAAATAGAAATACGTGAAGTGCGGGACATTGAGAATGAACGCGAGCAGCACGAAGGAGCGTTTGAGGCCGAATTTCGCGCAAAAAACACCGCCGAGCAGCGCGCCGCCCATGAAGCCCGCCGTGCCGAGCGAGCCCATGTTGCCGAGCGCCTCGTTGTTGAGCCCGAGGCCCCCCACGTTGCGTTCGTCGAGCATGAACAGAGGCCCCATCTTTTCGATGAACCCCTCGCCGAAGCGATAAAAGAAGACGACGAGCAGCATCATCAGGATGTTCTTCTTCTGGAAGAACGTCGTCCATGCGTCCACGAACGTCTTCACCGCGTCACTCACGCTGGTCGGCGCGTCCCTTGCCGTGCCGCCGGTGGGCATCACATTCAGGTGCCAGGCGCCGGCGATGCCCATGATCGCCGAGAGCACGCCCATCACGACCATCCACGTTTTCGCCCAGTCGAGCCCGAGCTTGTCATGGAGCCAGCCCGTGAACGTCACGAGCAGGCCGGAGGCGATGATACGGCCGATGTTCCAGGCGATCCCCTGGACACCGACGTATTGCGCCTGTTCGGTCTCCGACGTCGAGCTGATGTAGACGCCGTCCCCGGCGATGTCCTGCGTCGCCGAGGCAAACCCCGTGATCCAGAAAAAGGCGAGCGTCGGGCCGAGATAACCCGGGAGCGAGAGCGAAAGCGCCACGCAGCCGAGCGTGACCATCATGATGAATTCCATGCACAGTACAAAAAAGCGCTTGGTCCTGAACATATCCACCAGGGGCGACCAGAGCGGCTTGATCACCCACGGCAGGTACATCGAGCTCGTGTAGAGCGTGATGTCCGTATTCGAGAGGCCGAGGTTCTTGTACATGATGGCCGCGACCACGGAGACCGTGATCATCGGCGTGCCCATCGCGACGTAGAGCGAAGGCACCCACAGCATCGGGTGCCGCCTCTTTGCATTCGACGGCGCGGACTCGGCGCTCGCCGGCGCCGCGTAGAGGTCGGTCATGCCGAGATGCTACGTGGAGGATCGGCCGCTTGTCTCTGAAAAACGACGCTCAGGGTTTGGCGCGCTGCGCGAGCCCGAGCGCATACTCGGGCCACCACGTGCCGGCGCGAGGGCCGCCGTTGCAGGCCCCGTCCGATTCGCCGGGCAGCTTGATCCACAGAAAGGCGTCCACGAGCGGATCCCCCGTCTCGGCCGTCGGCGGCTTGCCGAGCGCGCGTCCATCGGGGTTGCACCATTGTAGCTCCTTCGTCGGCCCGTTCCCGTTCCGGCTCGTGTCGACCACGAACGGCTTGCCGGAGAGCAACGCTGAAATTTGCTTGCCGTACGCGACGCTCTCCTCGGTGGTCACGAAATTGGAGACGTTCAGCGCGAACCCGCGCGCCTTTTCGATCCCCGCGGCGCGCAGGCGCTCGGCCATCACGGGCGGCGGCTGCCATTTCGCGTTGCCCGCGTCGATGTACACAGAGGCCGAGCCGCTCTGCCCGAGGACGGTCACCGCGTCGGCGAGGAGCGCGAGCCGCTCCTCTTGTTGCTCGGGCGTGAGACAGTCTTTCAAGAGCCCGAGCGCGTCCGGCTCCAGAATCACGGCCGCCCGCCGCGCGCCGATCCCCCGGGCGAACGCCCGGATCCACGTCTTGTATCCCTCCGCGGCCGAGGCTCCGCCCGCCGAGTGATTGCCGCAGTCCCGGTTCGGAATGTCGTATGCGACGAGGAGCGCCGTCGCCCCCGCCCGGTCGATCTCCGACATGCGCGCGTCCACGTCCGCTGTCACGTCCTGGTTCCAGTCGCCGAACCAAAAGGCCTGCGGCTCACGGGCGATTTTTTCGATCATCCCCGCGTCCCCGGGACGAGAATCGCGCCACTCCTCTATCTGTCTCCTTGCGGAAGACGCTGGGTCGATGTAAAGGCGTCCTTGTTTGAATGGGTTTTCACCCGGCGCGATTGACGCGGCGCTTCCTGGCGCGTCAATCGCGGCCCCTTGCGGCCTCGGGATACACGCACAGAGGAGCGCCGCAGTCGCGATCCAGCGGAGAACATGAAGACGAAGGGCCATCCTCCTCGTGTAGTGCGATTCGAGCTTCGGGCGCAACGGGCGTGTCGCGTTTCGCTCACGGTTCCCTGTTCGCTCGGCGCCGTGCGTGTCGCTCGGATGGATTTTTTCTCCGTCCCTGGGAATGGGGCGCGGCGCTCGGATTCGCAAAAAAACTCGTGGAGCCGACAGGCTCTCCGTGAGACTCTTCGATCCTGATCTCGATCTTTATATATAGAGGAGGCGAGCGATGCGGTTCATAGGGGCATCCTTCATCGTGGGCGTCGTCATGGCCGTCGGCTGTTCCGCGGGCGGCGGGGGTGAGAAGACGGGGGGTACGGGCGGCGCGGGCGCATCGGGCGGCGCAGGTCAGGGTGGAAACGGCGGCGACATCTTCAACCCCACGAGCGGGATGGGCGCGGCGGGGGGCAGTCCAGTCGGCGGCGACGTGATCGTGAGCGCGAACTGCCAGGCGAACTGCGACGATTTCCCCGCGGATCCGATCTTCGACGGGAATGCTCCCGCGAACGCGCCCGAGCTCTTCGGCGCGCCCGACAATTACACGCCGGGGCTCTGCATCGTCGAGCCGCACCTCGGAGACGCGGGCAAACCCGGCGCGTTGTTCCCGGCAAACTGGCTGCGCGTCCGGTTCCGCGTCAAACCCGCGAACAACGAGAACCTCTTCGAGATCCGCCTCAAGGCGCCGAACCAGACGAACGAGCTCGTCGCCTACTCGGCGAGCCCGATCTGGTCCATGCCGAAGGAGATCTGGGAGGCCATCGGCGTCAAGGGCGGCGCCATCGATCAAGAGATCAAAGTGACCATCCGCGGGGTGAACTCGCAGAGCCCCGGCACACCGACGGGCGCCACGGGCACATTCACGATCGCGCCCGTCACCGCGGGCGGCTCGATGGTGTACTGGGCCTCGACGTCGTCCGACGTCACGCCGACGACGAGCAAGCTCGTCGGTTTCTATGTCGGCGACGAGACCACGATCGACGCGCTGACGGTCCCGCAGGTCCAGCAGGGCAACATCCTCTCCGAGGGCGGGCGCGAGCTGCGCGGCAAGTACACCGATCCGAAGGGCGTCCCCCAGGGGCGCGTGCAGTGCATCGGCTGCCACGTCTCGACGCCCGATGGCAAGGCCGTCGGATACACCGATCACTGGCCCTGGAACAACGTCGTCAGTGGCATCGAGGAGGGCAAGGCGGGCGAGGTGCCGGCCTATTTCAGCCCGGGCGCACAGCGGCTCTTGAGCCAGCCGTGGCTCGGGATGATGACGTTCTCCAAGGCGATCTGGGGCGACGGCAATCGTATCGCGATCACGCCGTACGCGAACCGGAACGTGGACATCGGCTTCACCGATAGCGCCGGCTACGGCTCCGACCGGCTCGCGTGGTTCGACCTCGAGACGAACGCGACCATTCCCTGGACCGAGGGGCAGAGTGGCCCGACGAACGAGTCCATCAAGGGCCTGGTGGGCTCGGCGTGGGGTTTCCTCCAGACATCGGGCGAGTCGCAGGGCATCGTCGCCCCGAATTGGAGCCACGACGGCCAGACCATCGTCTACACGTCGGCAGGAAAATCGCAGGACGGCCGCATTGCCGACAACGTCGAGACGGACATCAAGACGGTCCCCTACAACAACCGCCAGGGCGGCGCCGTCGCGCCGGTCCAGGGTGCGGCGACGCCGGGTGTGTCCGAGTATTACCCGTCGTTCTCCGCGGACGACAAGCTCATCGCGTACAACCGCGCCGGAAACACGAGCGGGAAGATCTACTATCGACCGGACGGCGAGGTGTACGTCATCCCGTCGGGCGGCGGGACGCCGATCCGCCTCGCGGCGAACGACCCGCCGGCTTGCACCAACCAGACGAGCCCGGGCATCATCAATAGCTGGGCCAAATGGTCGCCCACGGTGCTCTCGGGCGTGCCGAATGGCAAGACGTATTACTGGCTCATCTTCTCTTCGGCGCGGGATTATCCGGGCGCGTTCATCGTCCCGCCGAACCAGTACAGCCCGCCGGACACGCGCTCGTCGCAGCTCTACATGACGGCCATCGTGCGCGACGCGCAGGGCAACTACGAGACGTACCCTGCCGTCTACATCTGGAACCAGGATGCAAAAACCAGCAACCTGACGCCGGCCTGGGACATCTTCGACATCCCGCCCCCGCCCCCGCCCAAGTAACATAACGAGGAGACCGACCGGGGGTTTCATCCGCACCCGAGGTAAAACTTTTGGATACGTGTAAAACCCCCGCTCCGCCGAATGATCGCCGTACCTCGTCCATTTTTTTTGCGGTCGACCCGCATTGATGGTTGCGAGAGTTACCGGTTATCGAGTAGTATACCTGATTGATGAACCGCCGCTTCTCCGGCGCGCTCCCGCGCATCGCGTCCGTCGCCTTGTTCCACCTCATCGTCGCGACCGGGCAGGTGGCGAGCGCGGAACCGAATGACGCAGCCGCCCTCGACCTGGCGAAGAAAGCTATCGAGGCGGATTACCTCGGAACGAAATTCGCCGAGGCTGAAAAGAAGCTCAAGCAGGCGCTCACGCTCTGTGGTCCGAAATCCTGTTCGAACAAAGTCGTGGCGCGGCTGCACCGGGACCTCGGCGTCGTTTATGCCGGCGGCATGAACAAGGTCGAGGACGGCAAGGCCGAGTTCGTCGCCGCGCTCAAAGCTGATCCCGAGATCACGCTCGACCCGGATCTCACCTCCGAGGAGATCGAGGCCGTCTTCAAAGATGCGAAGGCGGCGGCCGGCGGTGGTGGTGGTGGTGGCACGCCCGAACCTGCTCCGACTCCGCCGCCGAACCCCATGCCCGCCGCGCCTGCGCAGGGCGATCTCGTGCACACGCCCCCGACCGAGCAGGCGGTGATGACGCCGGTGCCTCTTTATACGGAGCTGCCCGAGGGCGTGGAGGCCGTGAAGGTCGTGCTCCAGTATCGGCCGTTCGGCGCCTCGGCGTGGAAGACGCTCGAGATGTCGAAGGTGCAGAAGGGGTATGGAACGGAGGTCCCCTGCCTCGACGTCGGGAGCGTGACCGGGCAACTCAAGTATTTCATTCAGGCTTTCGACAAGGACAACAACGTCGTCGCCTTCGCCGGCACTCGCAAAGAGCCGCTGAGCGTGGAGATCAAGCTCCAGATCGAGGGCGCGTCGCCTTCGCTGCCTGGGCAGGCGCCGCCCGCGAAGTGCTCCGAGGCGGCGGATTGCCCGCCGGGGCTCCTCGGGTGTCCCAAGCCGGGCGAGGAAAAGACTTGCCCGGAGGGGGAGCCCTGCGACAAACCCCCGGAGACGCCGTCGGTCGCGAAGAAGAACTGGGTGACCCTCGGCGTGCAACAGGATTTCCTCGGGCTTTCGGGCACGACGAACACGTGTTCCGGCGGCAACGAGTATGCGTGTTTTTCGGGGGACGTTTTCTACGAGGCCATTCCGTACGACAAGTCCGGCGGCGAGCTCGCCGGGGGCCTCACGGCCGCGACGACGCGGATCTTCGTGGGATACGAGCGGGTTTTCGGGAAAAACATCACGGCCGGGCTGCGCGCCGGGTTCGTGTTCCGTGGCGGGCCGCAGGCGCCGGGCGGCGCGGCGTTCGTTCCCATTCACGCCGAGGCGCGGGCGGCCTACTGGTTCGGCTCCGATCCGTTCGCCAGGGCGGGCTTTCGGCCCTTCTTGACGCTCGGCGGTGGTCTCGCGCAGGTCGACGCCTCCGTCGAGGTCACGGTGTACAATACGCAGCAGGACTTCATTGCGGACAAGAGGCTGGTCCTCGACGCGTGGAAGAAGTCGGGGCTCGCCTTCATCGCGGCGGGCGGGGGCGCGATGTACGCGATCCAGCCGAATACGGGGCCCATCGCGGAGCTCCGGGTGATTCAGCTCTTCGGCGCCTCGGGCACCGCGCTCGGCGCCACGTTTGGGTATTCACACGGCTTCTGATCGGCCGGGTGTTCAAAGATTGTTTCGGGGGTAAGGAGAGGAACTCCGATGCGTTTGTCGTCGTTGACCATTCTGCTCTGTGGTGTGCTCGCGCCCATGCAGGCGCTCGCGCAGGGGGATCCGAAGCCTGCCGAGGAGGACGCCCCGCCCGTGCAGATGTCGAATACGAGCGCGGGTGGCTCCGCGCAGGCCGCGCCCGCGAAGCCCGCGCAGTCATCCCAGAAGCCGGCCGCCCCCGATGTCCAGACGCCGCAGGGCCCTCCGCCGGCCTTTGGTAACTCGAGCCCCGCGGTCTCGGGCATTTCCGGGGGCAAGGGCGGCGACAAGTCCGAGGGCTTCGAGTTCCACGGTTACTTCCGCGCGCCGATGCGGATCGGCATCGGCGCCCGCGACAATCCCCTGCCGGATCAGAGCCGGACCACCTTGCACGCGCCCGTCGTGCCGGACGATCAATACCTGAACTGGCAATACAGCGGCCACCAGGCGCGCGACTGGGCCGAGCTCTACTTCAGCTACTCGAAGGGGTGGGCCAAGGCCACGGCGGGCATCCTCGCCTTCAATTTCACGGACGCCGCGTGGAAGGAGAACCTCGCGCAGTTCGGCATTGCGCAGGGCTGGGTCACGATCACGCCGGAGCTGCCGTGGACGAACGTCCGGCTGGAGGCGAAGGTCGGCAGCTTCTGGGGTCGGTATGGAATGGCGGGCCGGTACGATGCCGGGTATTACGACACGTTCCTCTTCGGCCGCACGCACACCCTGGGCGAGACGCTCCGTATGGAGATCGACGTCGGCGACTGGACGTTGTGGGGCGAGCAGGGCTTCGGCGTGCGGCGCCCGAACCCGAGCATTTACAACGACGCCCGCTTCACGCTCGTGAACCACCTGCACGCCGGCGTGAGCTGGAAGAAGACGGTCGACGTCTCGGCGCACCATTTCTACACCTGGGCGCAAGAAGAGGATCGGCCCGGCTCGGCGCTGACGAACGTACCGAACGGCAACATGAGCGTGATCGGCGCGGACGTGCGCGTCGACGCGAACATGTACGGTTATCTTTATGCAGGGTTTTCCCGCGTCTCCGCGGAGAACGCGCGCGTCGTCGGCCCCGCGGTCGAAGTGATCCACGCGAACGGCGGCGGTGAGTTCGCGCTCGGCATCACGAGCAACTACCTCGACGACGCGACCCCCCAGAGCAACGGCAACGGCGCGGTGAACACGCTGCTCGCGCAATACGAGCTCAGCATCGCCAACATCCTCTCGAACATGAAGACGCCGGGGCAGCGGTACTGGGGCGAGGGGCCCGACCTCAAGCTCGCGGCCTTCACCATGGCGAACTTCATCTCGAGCGAAGACCCCGACATGGATGGCGTCCGGAAGTTCAAGTACGGCTTCGACCTCAACGGCCGCATCAAATCGTGGCTCGGGCTCGGCCTGCGCTTCGACCGCTTGCAGCCGAACTCGAAGATCCCCGAGCAATCGTTCGCGATCCTCTCGCCGCGGATCGTCTTCCGGTCGGACTGGCTCGCGCACGAGGAGATCACCCTCCAGTATTCGCGGTACTTCTTCAATCAGCGGGAGTGCGATCCGGCCTTCCCGCTCCTCTGCACGCAGCCGCCGGCGGCGCCCACGCTCCCCGACGGATTCGGCGCGACGACGACGAACCAGGATCCGGGGACGCGCGGCGCGCCGGCGACCCGCCCCGATCTCAACGTCATCCGGCTGCAGGCCTCGATCTGGTGGTGAAAACGAACATGAACAAGGCGATCTCGTACACGGTGGGGGCCTTCGTCGCGCTCTGCGCGTTCGTGCCGGCGATCTCCGGATGCATTCCTCGCCCGCCGGGCGGTGGTGGGGGCGCGGGCACCGGCGCGGGCACCGGCGCGGACCTCGAGAATTCGCCGGAGGCCAAGGTTTGTCCGGCTGATGGATTGCTCGACGACGGCGAGGACAACAACAACCAGGTCGCGATGCACAAGGGCCGCGGCGGCTACTGGTACACGTTCGCCGACAAGGCTGGCTCGACGATCACGCCGCAGGCGGGCGCGCTCGGCGGCACGTTCTCGATGAGCCCCGGCGGCGCGAACGGCTCGCAGAGCTCGGCGCGCATGAACGGCAAGGTCGGCGGATCGGGCACGGTCTTCGCGGGCATGGGCTTCAACTTCGTCGATCCGAAGGCGCCCTTCGACGTCTCGCAGTACAAGGGCATCTCGTTCTGGGCGAAGCGCGGCGAAAACTCGGCGGGCAACGTGCGCATCAAATTGCCGGACGTGAACACGGATCCGGAGGGCAAGGTCTGCACGGAGTGCTTCAACGACTTCGGCATGGATATTCAGCTCACGACGACGTGGACCAAGTACGTCGTCCTGTTCAGCGCGGCGCAGCAGCAGGCCGGGTGGGGCCAGCCGCGCCCCGCCGCGAGCGAGAGCTCGAAGATGTACGGCGTCCAGTGGCAGGTGAACACGCCCGGGGCCGACTACGACATTTACATCGACGACATCCAGTTCACCGGCTGTCCGTGACGCGGGGACCTTCGGCGAGGTTTGTCATGCGCAACCCCACCTCATCGTGCACTCTTCTCGCGGCGCTCGTGCTCTCGAGCTGCGCGCCCGGCGCGGCGTCGCAGGACCCGAACGCGCCCGGCGATCCGGGCGCTGCGCCCGTGGCGAACGGGCCGCAGGTGGCGCCGCAAGGCGGCAACAACCTGCTCAAGAACAGCGATTTCGAGGACGGCACGAGCCTGCCGTGGACCACGTCGTTCAGCGCGCCCGCGACGGGCAAGGCGCTGGTCGAGAACGGCGCGTTTTGCCTCAAGATCGACGATAAAGGGGCGAACCCCTGGGACGCGCAGGTCCGCCATCGCGAGATGGTCGTCAAGCGCGGCCACACGTACACCGTCCGCTTCAAGGCCTGGGCGAGCAAATCCACGCGCGTGCGCCCCAAGGTGGGCATGGCAGGGCCGCCTTATGCCGAGTACTGGTCGAGCACGATCGAGCTGAAGACGAAGCCGCAGCGCTTCGAGGGCGCGTTCGTCATGGGCCATGGCGACGATCCGACGGCGGAGCTCGCCTTTCACATGGGCGGAGGCCTCGCCGCCGAGGGGGGCGTGACGGTTTGTCTGGACGATGTTCGTCTGGACGACCCCGAGTTCAAGGCGCCGCCCCCGCCGCCGCAGGTGAAATTGCCGAAGGTGCGAGTCAACCAGATCGGCTACTTCCCGGGGCTCGTGAAGAAGGCGATCGTGAAGGCCGCGCCGAACAAGCCGCTCGCGTGGGAGATCGTCAAGGAGGGCAAGGAGTCGGTCGCCAAGGGCACGACGGCGGTCTTCGGCGATGATCCCGCGTCCGGCGAGCACATCCACGTCGTGGATTTCACGTCGTTCGCGAAGCCCGGCGACAAGTACGAGCTGCGCGTCGAGGGCGAGACGAGCTTTCCGTTCGACGTCCGGAAGGATCTCTACGGGAAGGTCAAGTACGACGCGCTCGCGTATTTCTATCACAACCGCAGCGGCATGCCGATCACGATGCCTTACGCGGGCGAGGAGAAATGGACGCGACCCGCCGGTCACACGAGCGACAAGAGCGTGCCGTGCGCGCCGGGGACGGGCTGCTCGTATTCGCTCGATGTCTCCGGCGGCTGGTACGACGCGGGAGATCACGGCAAATACGTGGTCAACGGGGGCATCTCGGTCTGGACGATGCTCGCGCAGTACGAGCGGGCGAAGCACCTCGGCACGAGCTCGGCGGAGTTCGGCGACGGCAAGCTCGCGATCCCCGAGAACAAGAACGGGGTCCCGGACATCCTCGACGAGGCCCGTTACGAGCTCGAATGGATGCTCAAGATGCAGGTGCCGGACGGCCAGCCGCGCGCGGGCATGGTGCACCACAAGGTCCACGACGAGAAATGGACCGGGCTCGGGCTCGCGCCGCACGAGGCCAACATGAAGCGCTTCTTGCGCCCGCCGAGCACCGCGGCGACCTTGAACCTCGCGGCAAACGCGGCGCAGGCGGCGCGGATCTGGAAGACGCTCGATCCGGCGTTCTCGGCGAAGGCCCTCGGCGCCGCGGAGAAGGCCTGGGCCGCGGCAAAGGCGAACCCGGCGGTATACGCGCCGGCGAGCGACAACCAGGGCGGCGGTCCGTACGACGACATCGACGTGAGCGACGAGTTCTACTGGGCCGCGGCCGAGCTCTTCATCACGACGGGCAAGGACGAGTACCAGACGGCCCTCACCAAGTCGAAGCATTACATGTCCGTCCCGCAGACGGGCGCGGGCACGGCCGGCGGCGCGTCGACATCCATGACGTGGCAGATGACGCAGGCGCTCGGCACCATTTCGCTCGCCGTCGTGCCGAACAAGCTCGACAAGGATCTCGTCGCCGCCATGCGATCGAGCGTCGTCGCGGCCGCGGACACGTACCTCGGCCTGGTCGACGCCGAGGGGTATCGTTTGCCCTTCAAGGCCGGTGGGTCGCGCAAGTACCCCTGGGGCTCGAACTCGTGCGTGCTCAACAACATCGTCATCCTCTCGCTCGCGCACGATTTCACGAGCAAACCGAAGTACCTCGGCGGCGCGGTCGAGGGGATGGACTATCTGCTCGGCAAGAACCCGATGGTGCAGTCGTACGTGACCGGGTACGGGTCGAATCCGCTCAAGAACCCGCACCATCGATTCTGGGCGAACCAGGTCGACGGGAAGTTCCCGGTGGCGCCGCCCGGCGCGGTCTCGGGCGGCCCGAACTCGGGGCTCGAGGATCCGTATGGTCAGGCCGCGGGGCTCGCTGGCTGCGCGCCGCAGAAGTGCTTCATCGACCACATCGAGGCCTGGGCCTTGAACGAGATCACCATCAACTGGAATGCGCCGCTCGCCTGGGTCGCCGCATTCCTCGATGAAAAAGGTCGAATCTAATTTTCTCGAACGAATGAAGCGAAAACGGAACCGCGCGCGACGCATGGTGGTCGCGCCGCGGCTCCGCTACGATGATCCCATTCCTTGCGAGCGGCTCCGCACTCCGCTCCCCCCGAAAGGTCCGGTGCACCCATGAAATTCGTCAACAAGAATCGTGCTCTTTTCGTCGTCGTGATGGGCTTGCTCGTGGTCTCCGCCGCCGCGTGCGACGAGGGCGCGACGAATCCCGGCTCGGGCGGCGCGGGCGCGAGCGGCGGCGGCGGCCCCGGCCCCGGCCCGGGCGGCGGTGGTCCGGGCGGCGGTGGCCCTGGCGGCGGTGGCAGCGGGACAAAGCTGACGCTCATCGACGACATGGAGGACCAGAACGGATCCATCATTTCGAACGCGGGCTTGCTGGGCGCCTGGTACACGTACAATGACGAGACGGCCGGCGCGACGCAGACGCCGATCGTGGGGGATCCCTTCGAGATGACCGCGCTGTCACCCGCGCGCGGATCGAGCATGTACGGGGCGAACACGAAAGGAAACGGCTTCACGACGTGGGGCGCCGGCTTCGGGTTCGACCTCAACAACGACGGCGTGGCGAAGAAGGCGTACAATGCGTCGCAGTTCGCGGGCATTCAGTTCTGGGCCAAGGTCGGGTCGGGGACGGGCGCCGTGCGCTTCAACGTCGGCGACTCGCAGACGACGCCCGAGGCCAACAACTGCGGCATGACGTGCAGCGACGACTTCGGCGCGAACGTCACGCTCACGGCCGACTGGCAGGAGTTCAAGTTCAGCTTCGCGGAGCTCAAGACCGTGAACTGGTCGAAGCAGAACCTGACGGCGATCAAGAAGGACGCGCTTTATTACGTCCACTTCCAGTCGGGCCAGAACACGACGTTCGACATCTGGGTTGACGACATCGCCTTCTACGAGTGAGGGAAACCATGCAATCACGACGCGGCTTCGTGTTTCTCGGTTTGTCGCTCTTCGCGATCTCGCTCGGGGCGGCTGGGTGCGACGTCGGCCAGACGTCGAGCCCCACGGGCGGTGAGGGCGGCCAGGGCGGCGCCCAGGCCTCCATGGGCATGGGCGGCTCCACGCCCGGCGCGGGCGGCACGGGCGGCGCGGGCGCGTCGGGAGGGAGCGGGCCGGGGTCGTCGAGCTCCGGCAGCTCCTCCGCCTCCGGCACGGGCGGCAGCGGCGGCGCGCCGCCCGTGACCCCGGGCGGGTACTACGTCCAGGGGAACAAGATTTACGACGAGAATGGAAGCGTCCACGTGTTCCGCGGGCTCGCCCGGCCCTCGCACGAATGGACGCCGCAAGGCGAGAACATCTCGCTCGCGGATTTCCAGAAGATCAAGGGCTGGGGCGCGAACGTCACGCGCCTCTCCTTGAATCAGGGGTTCTGGCTGCCGGGGCACGTCCGTTACGACGGGCAATACCAGCAGAACATCGACCAGGCCATCCAGTGGGCGCACCAGGCCGGGCTCGACGTCATCCTCGATCTGCACTGGTCGGATCGTGGGGACATGAACAACTGGGACACGAAGCAGCAGCGGATGGCCGATCAGAACTCCGTGAAGTTCTGGCAATCCGTGGCCGAGAAATACAAGAACGACGGCCGGGTGCTCTTCGAGCTCTACAACGAGCCGCGGGACGTCTCCTGGTCGGTGTGGCGGAACGGCGGCGACAGCGGCGAGGGCTTCCAGGCCGTGGGCATGCAGCAGCTCTACGACACGGTCCGGGCCACGGGCGCGCAAAACCTCGTCCTCGTCGGGGGTCTCGACTGGGCCTTCGATCTCTCGGGCGTGGCGCAGAACCGCGTTCAGGGCAGCAACATCGTGTATGTCACGCACCCCTACGATTTCGAGAACAAGCAGCCGGGGACGTGGGAGCAGAAGTTCGGCTACCTCGCGGCGACCGATCCCATCTTCATCACGGAGTTCGGCAGCTTCGATTGCTCGACGAACTACACGAGCCAGCTCCTCGAGTACGCGAAGCAGCGCGGCTTGTCCTGGACGGGTTGGGCTTGGTACGCGAAGGACTGCGCCTTCCCGTCGCTCATCGTCAACTGGAACGGCGATCCGAGCGCGGCAGGGCAGGTCGTGAAGTCAGCGCTGCAAAATCCCTGAGAGCGTTTCCACAGCGTGGCGCCGGGGTTTCACCCCGGACCCGACCAGGGGCTCTTCGCCCCTGGACCCGAACCAGGGCCAGCCCTGGACCTCCATGCATCGACCGCGATGCGGTCGATGCAAGAACCCCTCTCAATCCTCGACGGCGTTCGCCGCGATGACGTCGCGGAACCAGAGCGCGCTGTCCTTCGGGATGCGCTTCTGCGTCGTGTAGTCCACCCACACGATGCCGAAGCGCTGCGTGTAGCCGCGATCCCACTCGAAGTTGTCGAGCAGCGACCACACGAAATACCCCGCGAGCGGCACGCCGGCGTCCATCGCGCGGCGCGCCGCGATGAAGTGGTCGCGCAAGAAGCGCGTCCGCCGCTCGTCCCGCACGCGCCCCTCGGCGTCGGGCCCGTCCGAATAACTGGCGCCGTTCTCCGTGACGTAGAGCTTCGCCGGCCCGTATTCGAGGTGCAGGCGCGTCAAGAGCTGGCGGAGCGCGTCCGGATAGACTTCCCACCCCATCTCGGTCCACTCCTCGCGCGGCGCGAGGTGCACGGTCTGCGGGAGGTTCTGCTCCTCGGGCACCTTGTCGCTGCGCGCGACCGTGCGGTTATAGTAGTTGACGCCGAGGAAATCGCAGGGGGTGGCGATGGCCGCGAGGTCCCCGGGGCGCACATCCGAAAAACCTTCGGGGGGCAGGTGCCCGGCCGCGATGTAATCGGCGACCATGTCGGCCGGATAGTGGCGGCCGAAGAGCGGATCGAGGAACCAGCGATTGAAGTAGCCGTCATGGTGCCTCGCCGCGTCGAGATCCGCCGCGCTGCGCGACGCGGGGAACGTGGGCGCGAAGTTCAGCGTGATGCCGACCTCGGCGCCGGGGCTGTTCTTGCGCAGGACGGGCACCGCGAGGCCGTGCGAGAGGAGCAGGTGGTGGCTCACGGAGAGCGCGGTGCGGAAATCGCGGAGCCCCGGCGCATGCAGGCCGATCTGGTTGCTGAGCAGGGCCGCGCACCAGGGCTCGTTGTGCGTGATCCACTTCTTGACGCGATCGCCGAGGCGCCGGCTGACGACGTCGGCGTACGTGACGAACGCCTCGGCCGTCGCGCGGTTCGCCCACCCGCCCTCGTCCTGCAGCGCTTGCGGGAGATCCCAGTGGTAGAGCGTGACGAACGGATCGATGCCCGCCGCGAGGAGCGCGTCGACGAGCCGATCGTAGAAGTCGAGCCCCTTCGCGTTCACCTCGCCGCGGCCCTTCGGCAAGACGCGCGGCCACGCCACCGAGAAGCGATAGGCGTGCACGCCGAGGTTCTTCATGAGCGCGACGTCGTCGCCGTAGCGATGGTAATGGTCGCACGCGACGTCGCCGTTCGAGCCGTCGTTCACCTTGCCCGGGGTCTTCGAGAACCGGTCCCAGATGGACTCGCCGCGGCCGTCCTCGTGGGCCGCGCCCTCGATCTGGTACGAGCTCGTGGCCGTACCCCACACGAAATTGTCAGGAAAAACGTACTTGGACATGGTGCCTCGCTGGGTTTACTCGCTTCGGGTCCGAGAGGGCTCGGGGTACAGGTGACAGCGGACGACGCGCCCCTCGTCGAGCGCGACGGGGCGCGGGGTTTCGCGCCGACAAACATCGGTGACGTCCGGGCAACGCGCGGCGAAAGGGCATCCCGGCGGCGAGTCGACGAGCGCGGGCGCGCCGGATCGCGCCGGTAGCTCGCGGCGGAACGAGCCTTCGAGGTCGGGGACCGCCGAGAGCAAGAGCTTCGTGTACGGGTGCTGCGGGCTTTGCAAGATCGCGTCGCTCGGCCCCGATTCCACGATGTGGCCCGCGTACATGACCATCATTCGATCCGCGACGTAGCGCGCGCTCGCGAGGTCGTGCGTGATGTACAGGAACGAGATGCCGCGCCTCTCCTTGAGGTCGAGCATCAGGTTGAGGATGTCCGCGCGGATCGACACGTCGAGCATGCTCACGGGTTCGTCCGCGAGGATGAGATCGGGCTCCACGGCGAGGGCGCGCGCGATGGCGACGCGTTGGCGCTGCCCGCCGGAGAGCTCCTGCGGGTATTTCGCGGCGACCTCGGGCGCGGGGACGAGGCCCACCGTGTCGAGCAAGGCATGGACGCGGGCGGAGAGATCGGCGCGCGTTTTCGCCTTGCCGTGCAGGCGGAGCGGGCGTTCGAGGTGCTGGCCGATGGTGCGCGCGGGGTTCAGCGAGCCGAACGGGTCCTGGAAGATCATCTGCACGCGGCGGCGATATGCGAGCGTCGCGCGGCCGCGCTCCTCGCGGAGGACGTCGCGGCCGTCGAGGAGGATGCGCCCGCTCGTCGGCGCTTCCAGCCGCACGCAGAGCCGCGCGATCGTGCTCTTGCCGCTGCCCGATTCGCCGACGAGCGCGACGATCTCGCGATGGCCGAGCGTGAAGGAGGCGTCGTGCAAGGCGCGGAGGTGCTTCGGGCGCAGCCATCCTCCGACGCGGTAGAGCTTGCCGAGGTGCTGCGCTTCGAGGAGCGGGGGCGTTCGATCGGGCTCGCTCATGGGGACACGAGGTGGCAAGCGGTGGGGTGGTCCTCGGCGATCACGCGCAGCACGGGCGCTTCCGTCGCGCACCGATCCGTGGCCTCGGCGCAACGCGCGCGGAAGGCGCAGCCCGCAGGCAAACGACGCAGATCGGGCGGAGAGCCCGGGATGCCGGCGAGCCTGCGGCGCGGGCCGTGGATGGAGACGAACGAGCCGAGCAGGCCCTTCGTGTACGGATGACGTGGCGCGCGGAAGAGCTCGCGCGTGGGCGCCATCTCGACGAGCCGCCCCGCGTAGAGCACGCCGATGCGCGTCGCGAACTGCGACACGATCGACATGTCGTGCGTGATGAAGAGGACCGACAAGCCGAGCTTCTCCTTGAGCTCGGCGATCTTCGAGAGCACCTCGTGCTGGACCACCACGTCGAGCGCCGTCGTCGGCTCGTCCATGATCACGAGCGGCGGATCGAGGGCGAGCGCGAGGGCGATGCCAACGCGTTGACGCATGCCGCCCGAGAGCTCGTGCGGATGACTCGCGAGCCGCGCGGGGTCGATGCCGACGAGCTCGAGCAGGTGCGCTGCACGCTCGCGCGCGGCGCGCGTGGTCGTCCGCTCGTGCGTGACGAGGACGTCGATGATTTGATCCCCAATCGTCAGGACGGGCGAGAGCGCGTTCATGGCGCTCTGAAGGACGAAGGACATCTTGCGCCAGCGAAAGCGGCGCAGCTCGTCCTCGGTCATCGCGAGGACGTCGTTGCCCTCGAAGAGCACGCGGCCGCCCGTGATGATCGCGGGCGGGCCGAGGATCCTCGCGAGCGCCTGCGCGACGGTCGATTTGCCGCTGCCCGACTCGCCCACGAGGCCGAGCACCTCGCCGCGCTCGAGCACGAACGAGACGGCGTCGACGGCGCGCACCGGGCCCGAGGGCGTCTGGTACTCGACGACGAGATCTTCGACCGAAAGGAGGGGCGCGCTAGGCATGATCCCTCACGACCGGGGTCGACGCGCCCGGGCGGATGCCACGGGCGGCGAGGACGCGGGCCGAGGCCGCCGCGGCGCGCAGGCGCGGGTTTGTGATCTCGTCGAGGGAGAAGCTCACGAGGACGAGCGCGGTGCCGACGAGCGCGACGGAGAGCCCCGTCGGCAGGAGCGTCCACCACGCGCCGAGGAGGAGCGCGGCGTCGTTGCTGGCCCAGTAAAGGTTCGTCCCCCACGTCACGACGCTCATGTCGCCGAGCCCCAGAAACTCGAGCCCGACCTGCGCGCCGATCGCGTACACCGTCGCGCTGATGAAGCACGACGCGAGGACCGACGTCATGTTGGGCAGGATCTCGCGAAAGACGATGTGGAGCCTGCTTTCGCCCGTGACGATCGCCGCCGCGACGAAATCCTTGTTGCGGAGCGAGAGTACCTGCGAGCGGACGACGCGCGCGTTCCAGGCCCAGCCCGTCGCGACGAGCACGACGAGGAGGGCCTTCGTGCCCGCGGGCAGGTACGCCGCGAGGACCACGGCCAGGGGCAACCCGGGGATGACGAGGGAGACGTTCGTCAGGAGCGAGAGCGCGTCGTCGACGAGCCCGCCGAACGTGCCCGCAATCGCGCCGACGATCGCGCCGACCGAGGTCATCACGAGCCCGGCCGCGAAGCCGACGAGAAGCGACGTCCGGGCGCCCGCGATCGTTTGAGACCAAACGTCCTGCCCTTGCCCCGTGGTGCCGAGCAGGTGCGCGCGGGAGGGCGGTTGCAGCGGGACGTCGACGAACGCTGATGGATCGTAGGGCGCGGCGAGGGGCCCGACGATCGCCATCAGGAAAAACACCCCGAGGATCACGAGGCCCACCATGGCCTTTCGAGGGATCTTCGTGTTCGTCATCGTGCGCGCTCCCGAGCCCCTAACGACCGCGCGTCCGCGGGTCGAGCCATACGTAAAGCACGTCCACCAGGAAGTTCGCGGCGAGCACGGCCATGGTGATCGTCAGGAAGATGCCCTGCATCAGCGGATAGTCCTGGCTGCGAACGGCCTGCACGAGGAGATAACCCTGGCCCGGGTACGAGAAGACGATCTCGGTGAGCAGAGACCCGCCGAGGACGAACCCGAGCGCCATGCCGAAGCCGGTGACGTTCGGCAAGAGCGCGTTGCGCGCCGCATAATGGAACATGATCCGGAGGGGCGACAGTCCCTTCGCGTGCGCCATCGTGACGTAATCCTCGGCGAGGACGCCGATCATCGAGCTGCGCATGGAGAGCATCCAGCCGCCCACGCTCGCGAGGACGATCGAGGTCGCCGGCAAGAGAAGGTGCTCGGCGACGCTCGCGACGAACGCGAAGCTCAGCGAAGGCGCGAGCGTGTCTTCGTACGCGTGACGCAGCGGCAGGGCGTCGAGCGTGAAGCCGAAGCCATAAAGCAGCATCATCGCGAGCCAGAAATAAGGAAACGCGCCGAGGAACACGAGCAGCGGCGGCAGCGTCGCATCGAAGGCAGAGCCCCGGCGCCACGCGGCGACGACGCCGAGCAGCGATCCCAGGGCGAACGCGACGACCACGGACGAACCCGTGAGCAGCGCCGTCCAGCCGAGCCCCATCGCGAGGACGTCCGTGACCTTGGCCGGAAAGTACGCGACCGATACGCCGAGGTCGCCGCGGAAGAGGTGCGCGAGGTACGCCGCGTATTGCTCGTGCAAGGGGCCGCCCGTGAAGCCGAACGCCTCGCGCAAAGCCGCGAGCGCCTCGGGCTGGAGCTGTCCCTTGTACCGCGCGAACATCGCGGAGGCGGGATCGCCGGGCGCGAGGCGCGGGACGATGAAATTGAGCGTGAGCGAGGCCCAGGCCGCGAGGACGTAGAGGCCGAGCTGTCGCAGGAGGTATCGCACGCGTCCTTCTCCTCTCAACCTTTCGTCCTCACGCCCCCCGCGGCCGGAGCCGCGTGAGGACGAGCAAGCACTCCGGCGCGCTGTACGGCGAGGGTTTGGCGTACGGATCCCGCGCGCTCGGAAAACCCTCGAAATGGCGCGTATTGAACGCAGCCCAGGACGGGTTCGGGAACAGCGGGAGCACCGGCGCGCGCGCGGCGAACAGGCGCTCGAGCGCGTGCGAGAGGCGCATCTCTTCGCCCTCGTCGGATGCCCCCTCGAATTCCGCGAGCAGGGCGTCGGCCTCCTCGCTGCCGAACCTGTGCCAGTTGCGCGCGGCGGGCTCGCCGAGGGGCCGGAGGGTCGCCGTGCCCATGAGATCCCGATAAAAATGATACGGCGTTGGCTCGTCCGAGGACCAGCCGAGCGAGAGGTCGAACGCGCCTTTCTGGAGCTTCTCGAAGAACGCGCTGAAGTCGTAGGCGCGCGCCGCCGAGGTGACGCCGAGCGCGCGCAAGCCCTGGGCGATGATCTGCGCGGCGCGGATCCAGTCGGACCAGCCCGTGACGACGTGGACGTCGAGCGTGAGAGGAGCGCCGTCGGCCGAGGCGCGCAGGCCATCGGCGCGGCGCGGATATCCGGACTCGTCGAGCAGTCGCCCGGCGCGATCCATGTCGCGCGTGATCCAGTCGCCGGCCGCCGCGGCCTCGGGGCTGCGAAAACGCGCGTATCCGTCGTGCAGGCCGGTCGCGTCCGCGGGGCGGGTATAGCCGTACATCGCGACCTTCGCGAGCAGGGCGCGATCGATCGACATGCTGATCGCCTTGCGCACGCGCTCGTCCGAGAGCGGGGCGCGCGCGGCGTTCGGATACAACATGACGGTCCCGCCGACGAGCGGGAACCAGTAATGGTGGTGCGCCGGATCCTTCGCGACGAAGATCCGCTCGACGTCGGGCACGAAGTTGCCGGCCCAGTCCACCTCGTCGTGGAGGAGCGCGAGCGTCGCCTGATCGTTGCCGGGATACGCGGGGAACCGGAGCCCGCGGAGCGCGGGCTTGCCCGGCTGCCAGTACGTCGGGTTTCGACCGAGCTCGTAGACCTGATTTTGAAAGACGGTGATTTCGGTGAACGGCCCGGTGGCCACGGGGCGCTCGTTCGTGAACGTGACGGGGTCGGGCACGTCCCTCCACACGTGCCGCGGCACGATGGGCTGGTGGCCGAGGTAAACGAGCCCCGGGACGTATCGCTTTTTCAGGGAGAACACCACGGTGAGCGGATCCGCGGCGCGGACGTCGTCGAGGAAGGACCAGACGCCGAAGAGATCGAGCGCCTTGTGGCGCGCAAGGATCTCGAACGTGAACACGACGTCTTCGGCCGTGAAGGGCTGGCCGTCGGACCAGGTGACGCCGGGGCGGAGGGGGCAATGGAGCGTCCGTTTGTCGGGGCTCCAGGTGGCGCCGGTCGACAGCCACGGGACGAGTTTTCCGTTGATGGTGTCGTAGATGAAGAGGGGCTCGTAGATTCCGGCGCGCGTGGGCCAGCGGATGTTCCCCGGCGCGAGCAGGGGATTGAAGTTGCGCACCCAGGAGGCCTGCTGCTCGGTCGACACGGTGAGGACCCCGGCGGGATCGGGCCGCGCGCCGCGACGCCCGGAGCACGCGGCCCCGAGCGGGGCGAACAGCGTCGCGGCCAGAAACTGCCGGCGGGGCCATCGCAATCGTGTCATCGAGGAATCTTTCAGGGCCATCGAATTCGTTTCACCTCGACGCTACCCGCATTTTTCGCCGAGCGTCAAGGTCGCTTCGACGCGGCGGGCGGCGTCGATCTTTTGAGACGACCATGATATGGCATTGACGATGCCTCGGTCCCGCCGGCGCGTGTTTGCTCGGGACGAGGAGAGGGAGCTCATGATGCGAACGAGAGGCTTCGATGTGTCGTCCGCGAGGATGGGGATCCTCGTTTCGGTCGCCGCGCTGCTGGCGGCCTGCGCTTATGGGGTCGATCCGGACAGGAGCGGCCTCGAGCCCGGAGCGGGCGGCGCGAGCAGCAGCGTCGGTCCGGGAGGGCCGGGCGGCGGCGGCCCGGGCGGGGCAGGAGGCGCGAGCAGCTCCAGCAGTTCGAGCGCGAGCAGCTCGAGTGCAAGCAGTTCGAGTTCGAGCAGCGCGAGCAGCTCCAGCAGCTCGAGCTCCAGCAGTTCGAGCGTGAGCAGCTCGGGCGCGGGCGGCCCGCCTCCGACCGGCGTGTACGTTCGGTACAAGGCGTCGGACACGAACGCGACGAACAACGAGATCAAGCCTCATTTCAACATCGTGAACGGGGGCGACACCGCCGTGCCGCTCGCCGAGCTGACGATTCGTTATTACTACACGCTGGAGCCGAACGGATCGCAGACCGAGGTGTTTCACTGCGATTATGCGTTCGTCGGCTGTGGGAAGGTGTCGGGCGCGTTCCTGACGACGTCGGGCGCGAACGCCGACCATTACCTCGAGGTGACGTTCACCGGCGCGGACATGCTCGGGCCCGGCGAGCAGAGCGGTGAGATCCAGGCGCGCTACAACAAGATGGATTACGCGACGTACGACGAGACGAACGACTATTCGTTCGATCCGACGAAGACCACGTTCACGGAGTGGGATCGGGTCACGCTCTATCACAATGGCGCGCTCGTCTGGGGGGTGGAGCCGTGAGTCGATATGCGTGGGTCCTCGGCGCGTGCGGGCTCCTCGCCGCGGGGTGTGATCCCGGGGGCGCCCCGAGCCCCTCGGCCACCATCGATCCCAGAGACATGGGCTCGGACGACGACGTCGGCGCGGGAGACATGGGCCCGACGCCGGTCGAGCTCCATGGGCAGCTCGAGGTGGCTGGCACGGAGCTGCGCGACGAGCATGGAGAGCGCGTGCAGCTCAAGGGCCCGAGCAGCATGTGGCTGAACTGGGAGAATGACGGCTTTGCCGAGAACGTCGAGGCCCTGCGCTGGATGCGGAACAACTGGCGCGCGACCGTGATCCGCGCCGCCATGGGCGTCGAGCCCGACGGGGCGTACCTGACGAACGCCGCCAAGGCGAAGAGCCAGGTGGAGAAGATCGTCGACAATGCGATCGCCGCGGGCGTGTACGTGATCATCGACTGGCACGATCACAACGCGCAGAATCACAAGGACCAGGCCGTCCAGTTCTTCAGCGAGATGGCCGAGAAATACGGCGACAAACCCAACGTGATCTACGAGCCGTTCAACGAGCCGCTGGATCTCGACTGGCAGAGCACCCTGAAGCCGTATCACGAGGCCGTGGTCGCCGCGATCCGCGCGAAGGATCCGGACAACGTGATCGTGCTCGGTACGCCGAACTGGTCGCAGGACGTGGACCGCGCCGCGGCGTCGCCGGTGGCAGGGACGAACCTTCTTTATACGCTGCATTTCTATGCGTGCACCCACACCGCGGGGCTCCGCGGCAAGGCCGACGGCGCGCGCGCCAAAGGTTTGCCCCTGTTCGTGACGGAGTGGGGGGCCACGCACGCGGACGGGGGGACCGACGGGCAAGTATGCCTGGACGAGGCCCGCCTCTGGCACGAGTGGATGAATGCGCACGGTGTCGGATGGACCGCCTGGAAGCTCGATAATTGCGGTCAGGACTCGAGCTGCATCCTCGCGCCCAATGCACCCCCCGCGGGCGGGTGGACGAGCACGTACCTGAAGGGACACGGCGTGTTCGTACGGGCGCGTATGCAAGACGAGTGAAACGAAGGTCGAGGCCTCCGGAACGTGACGCTCCGGGCGGAAGGCGTCCCCGTGCCTCCGTTCGCTGCTCGCCGGGACCAATCTTTCACGGCCCCGCTCGTCCTACCCTCCGGCTGTATGCTCCGACTTCTTCGCCGCCGCCCCGACCCGGACGCCCACGTCATCCGTCCCCCTGGCCCGCGCCTTCTTCGCCGCATCGCCTTGCGCTTCTTTCAGTGCCCTCCACGCGCGTGGCGCACGCTGCCCGGCGTGCGCGCGCCCGTCGTCCTCGCCTTCATCTTGCCGCTCGCCTGCTACGCGTTCGGCCTGTTCCCCGCGTTCTCGGCCTCGGGAGAGTGCTGCGGCCCGTTACGTCTGCCCGGTCTTCCGGCCGCATTCCACGGCGAGGATATTGTGGACGCTCCCATGGTCGTCGTCGATCGCCACCACGTGACCGTCGACGGCGTCGTCGTGGCCGAGACGCCCGAGATCATCGAGGCCGTCGAGCCTGTCCAGCTCGACGAGCTTCGCGCGCTGCTCGTGAACAAGAAGGAGCTCTGGAGGCAGGTTCGTCCCGACGCTCCATTTCCTGGGGAGGTCCTCATCGCGGCCGGCAAGGATTTACCTGCCTCCGCCGTTTTGCGCGTGATGGCCAGCGCCGCCGCCGCGGGGTATCCGCGGGCGAGCTTCATGGTCCAGAAGCTCTATCCCCCGCTGCGCAAGTGATGTGCGTGGCTCGATCGGGTGGACGGATTGCCCGCCCATGCCCTAGCATCGCCTCATGCGTGCCCGGCCCATTGTAGCACTCGCCCTCGCGCTCTCCATCGCGGGGATCTGCTGCGGCCCGAGCCGCGCGCGCCACGCTGCGCCCGACGGCGCGCCCGAGCCGCCGGAGGGCGAGGGGTGGTTCTGTGCGCACGCGATCACGCCGCACGAAGTCTCGTGGTGCAAGCGAGAGCGTAGCGCGTGCGACAAGGTTCGCGCGAAGATGATCAAGGCGAAGGAAGCGTTCCCCGTGGTGCCGGAGAGAATCCCGGCGACCTCCCGCGTGCGCCCGGAGAGCGCCCCCGTCGCCGGTCCGGGCGGAGGAGACGACGTCGAAGGCGAGGGCGGGGGAGACGACGCGGCGCCCTCCTCCGAGATCCCCGAGGCACCGAGCGGGAATGCGTTGGAGTCGCAGAGCATCTGCTCGATCGATCCCAGCGCGTGCCCGAGCCGATCGTATGGCGACTCGGTCCCCACCTATTCGAGCTGCGGCGCTCGATCGAGCGCGTTCTGCTCGGCGTACTACCACGAGTACAATTCCTATCGCCGCGACAAGGACAACGAGTGGCGCCATTTCTGCGCGGAGACCAAGGAGGATTGCGAGGCGTGGCGCGCGCTTTGGCACATTCACCTGGTGAAACGTCCGTGCGAGCCGGTGCCCTGATTCTCAAAACTGTTCGGCGTGGTCGCGCACGAATTGCTTCACGGCGGGTCGCGCGCGCCGCCGGGCTCGCCGTGCGCGCATTCCCGCCCCCGGTGGAGCTCCCGGGGTTTTATGTACGCGCGGCGTGGCACGAGCGGCGGCAGGGGGACCCCGGGGTGAGCTGGCTGCGCGGCCTGCTCATCGAGCTAGGGGAAGAGCTCGACAGGGCTTCGTAGCGTGTGACTCATTTACAGGTGCCCTTGCTATCCGTCGTCGACTTCTCGTCGGGGGCGTGCAAGCAGATCTTGCTGATGCATGATGCGGGGCCGTTACACGCCGCGCCGGGGCCGCCCTTCGGCTTGCAGGTGCCGACCACGTGGCTCTTGTCGCGGGTCAGCCCGTAGGTGTGGCGTCGCGGGTAGACGCCGTTCACGTGATCCCCGGGATCGCAGTACGACGCCGGGCCGCATGCGGTCTCGTCCTTGAGGACGTTACAATCGCTCCCGTCCGCTTGATTCGGACCGATCTCCGAGCCACAGCCGCAGACGAGGGTCAGCGCCGCGAGCAGCCAGCCGATGTGTTTCATGGGCCGAGGGATACCAACGGCGCCCCTTCGCGGCAACTTCCGGGGCCTCGTGGGGTACGCGTCCTGTCTTCCTCCCTGGGAAAGTGCGAGGCCGGCCCCGCGCGTCCCTCCCTTTCAAGCCTGCGCCCGCGCGTCCGATGGCACGGCCTCGTCCCGCCCGCGCACGATCCGCGCAATCGCCGCCACGAGGTGCGCCGGATGGATCGGCTTCGCGACGTACCCGCGAAACCCCGCCGCGAGCGCCTGCCAGATCTGATCCGCCTCGCCCGCCTCCAGCACGGCGATCGCCGGCAGCGCCCTTCCATCGCGCGCCCGCAATCGCTCCACGAATGCGAGGCTGTCTCCCCCGCGGAGCCCCAGATCGCTCACCACCACGTCCGGCGCCGATTCCGCCGCGAAGCCCACCGCCTCCTCCGTCGACGCCACCGAGAACACCGCCGCGCCTCGCCTTTGCAGCACGTCCGCGGCGAGCCCCTTCGCCTCGGCGTCCGGAAGGACCAGGAGCACCCGCGTCCCCTCCAGGAGCCGCCGCTCGTAATTCGTGACGCGCGGCATTTCGGCCGCGAGCCCCGCGCCCTCCGGCGCCTCGCGCGACGGTAACGACACCGTGAACGTCGCGCCCGCCCCCTTGCCCGCGCTCGTCACGGAGGCCGACCCGCCGTGCATCTCCACGAGCTTGCGCACGATCGCGAGGCCGAGCCCGAGCCCGCCATGCTTGCGCCGCGTCGAGCCGTCCTCCTGGCTGAAATAGTTGAACACCTGCGGCAGGAGGCCCGGCGCGATTCCCTCGCCCGTGTCCGACACCGTCAGCATGAATCGCTTGCCGAGGTGCTCGAACCGCACGTCGACGCGCCCGCCGGACGGCGTGAATTTGATCGCATTGAAGACGAGCTTCCACGTGATCTGCCACAGCCGATCGGGATCGGACATCATCACCTCGTCGCTCGATTTCACCTCGCATTCGAACGTGACCCCTTTCGCCTGCGCGAGCGGCCGCAGGGCGTCGATGGCCTCGTCGATGATCGCCGTCGGATCGATCGGCGCGAGGTGGACCTGGAGACGGCCGGTCGCGATGCGCGAGGCGTCGAGGATGTCCTCGACGACCCGCCGCTCCGCCTCGGCGCTCCGCGCGATCGTGGCGAGCCCGCGCTCGGCGATCGGGCCGTCGAGCGCGCCCGCGCGGAGCAGGCTCGACCAGCCGACGATCGCCGTGAGCGGCGTGTTGAGCTCGTGCGAGACCGTCGCGAGGAACTCGTCTTTCATGAGCTCGCAGTTCGCGGCCTCGGCCTCCTTGCGCGCCCGGTGCGCGGCCTCCTCGGCGCGCTTCTGCTCGTCGATGTCGGTCGCCGTGAGGATCCACCCCGTCACGCGGACCTCGTCTCGCTGCGGCACCGCGCGGGCGATGTGCCAGCGATAGACCCCGTCCGACCGCCGCAGCCGCGCCTGCACGGTCACCCCGAGCCGCCGCCCGAGCGCCTTGCGCCATACCGAGAGCACGGGTCCCCGATCGTCCGGGTGCAGCGCTTGGAGCAGCCCGCGCCCCACGTTCCTCCGGCCGCCGCGCCCCGCGTACCGGGACCACGCGTCGTTCGCGTAATGAAAATGCCCGCTCCCGTTCGCGGTCCACACGCAGATGGGCATGGCCTCGATGACGCCTTGATAGCGGAGCTCGCACCGTCGCTCGAGCGCCTCGCGCTCGCGCGCGCGGAGGAGCGCGGCCTGCCGCTTGACGATTTCCTTCTGCCGGAAGAGCTCGACGAGGACCGTCACCTTCGAGCGGAGGATGCTCGGCTGGCAAGGCTTCAAAACGTAATCGACGGCGCCGGTCTCGTAGCCCTCGAGGATGAACGACATGCTGCGATGCACGGCCGTGATGAAGAGAATCGGGATGTAACGGTGCCGCCGGCTCTGCTTGATGAGCTTGACGGTCTCGATGCCGTTCATGTCCGGCAATTGCACGTCCATGAGGACGAGCGAGACATCCATCGCGAGGAGGTATCGCAGGGCGTCGCGCCCGGACGCCGCCTTGATGATCTCGTAGCCGAGCGGATCCAGCGCGACCTCGAAGGCGAGCAGGTTCGCGGGCGTGTCGTCCACGATCAGCACCTTCGGCGTCGGGAGGTGGAACTCCGTGCCCTCCTCCTCCTCCCAAGGGCCTGCGCTCGTTCGTCCGTCGCCCATCCGCGCTCGTTCTCCTGCGTCGCTCGAACAGCGGGATATCGTGAACGCAGGCCGCCTTGGGCGAACTCGGACCGTCCCGGCTTTCCGTGTAGGGAGTCTCCGCCCTTCGTTCATCCGGCCCGGGCCGTACGTGGGCTCCTCCGCGGACGGCACGAGGAGCGGACGGCCCAGGGCGGGCTCGCGGCGGTGGCGATCGCCTCGCCGCGAGCGGCTGGAGGGGGTGCTGCTCGACGAGATTGGCTTGCCCGGGAAAACCGGGTACGAGGTGTGCCGGATGATGCGCGAGCGAGGGCCGATGGGAGCAGATGATTTCGATCGCATCGCAGCGGCGGACTCCACGGATCCGCACCGTTCGCTCGGACCTCATCGCGAGGACGGGCGGCTCGTCGTGCGGGCGTTCCGGCCGGAGGCGCTCGCGATCGTCGTGCGTCCCGACGATCCGAACCTCAAGCCGCGCGCGATGGCGCGCGTGCACCCGGGCGGCATCTTCCAGGCCGCATTCGAGGGCGCAGAGGGACCGTTTCCGTACCGACTCGAGGTGCGCTCGTCGCGCGGGACGACGATCGGGCGGGACGCGTATGCCTTTCCGTCGTCGCTCGTGGAAGGCGAATTCGATCCGGCCGGGGAGGGGGCGGCGCGCGAGCTGCCGCGGCGTCTCGGGGCGCACGTGGGGGAGGTGCGCGGCGTCTCGGGGACGGCGTTCGCCGTGTGGGCGCCGTCGGCGCGCCGGGTGAGCGTCGTCGGCGATTTCAATCGCTGGGACGGCAAGCGCCACACGATGCGCCGCACGACGGCCGGCGTCTGGGAGGTCTTCGTGCCCGACGTGCGCGCGGGAGCGACGTACAAGTACGAGATCAAGACGGCGAGCGGGCTCGTTTTGATGAAGAGTGATCCCGTGGCGTTTTCGGCGGAGCTTCGGCCGAGCCACGCGTCGAAGGTCACGGAGCGGTCGTTCGTGTTCACCGACGGCGACTGGATGGCGGCGCGGCGCGAGGCGGATCCGCACGCGCGGCCGATGAGCATTTACGAGGTCCACCTCGGCTCGTGGCGGCGCAAGCGCGCGCCGGGGAAGGGGGACGGGCCGGGGGCGTGGCTCACGTACCGCGAGCTCGCGGACGAGCTCGTCGAGTACGTGGTTTCGCTCGGCTTCACGCACGTCGAGCTCTTGCCCGTGATGGAGCACCCGTTCGACGGATCGTGGGGCTACCAGGTGACGGGGTATTTCGCGGCGAGCTCGCGCTTCGGCACGCCGGACGATTTTCGATATTTCGTCGACCGCTGCCACGCGCGCGGGCTCGGCGTCTTGCTCGACTGGCCGCCGGCGCATTTTCCCAAGGACGCCTTCGCGCTCGGCCGTTTCGACGGCGAGCCGCTCTACGAGCACGCGGATCCGCGCAAGGGCGAGCACCGCGAGTGGAGGACGTTCGTCTTCGATTACGGCAAAAAAGAGGTGCGCAATTTCCTGATCGCGAGCGCGCTCCACTGGCTCGACGCGTTCCACGTGGACGGGCTGCGCGTCGACGCGGTCGCCTCGATGCTGTACCTCGATTACGGCGCGCGGCACCCGGACGAGTGGACGCCGAACGAGCACGGCGGCCGGGAGAACCTCGACGCGGTGCGGTTCTTGCGCGAGCTGTCGGACGCCGTGCACCACGATTTCCCGGGGGCCGTGCTCTGCGCGGAGGAGTCGACGACGTGGCCGGGCGTCACGCGGCCGACGTACGTGGGCGGCCTCGGCTTCGATTTCAAGTGGAACATGGGGTGGATGCACGACACGCTCGATTACTTCGCGCTCGACCCGATCTTCCGCGCCTTCCACCACACGAAGATCACGTTCGGCTTGATGTACGCGTTCTCGGAGCGGTTCCTCCTGCCGCTCTCGCACGACGAGGTCGTGCATTTGAAGCGCGCGCTGCTCTCGAAGATGCCGGGCGATCGCTGGAAGCAACACGCCAACCTGCGGGCGCTCTACGCGATGATGTGGGCGCACCCGGGGAAGAAGCTCGTCTTCATGGGCGGCGAGATCGGGCAATGGCGAGAGTGGAACCACGACCGCGCGCTCGACTGGGAGCTCGTCGCGGAGCAGGACCACGCGGGGTTGTCGAAGCTCCTCGGGGATCTGAACGGCATCTACCGCAAATACGAGGCGCTCTGGGAGCTCGACGAGAGCCCGGCGGGGTTCACGTGGATCGACGCGAATGACGCGATCCAGAGCGTGGCCTCGTTCGTGCGCTTCCCGCGGCAGCCGGACGGCTCGGAGGAGCCGTGCCCGAAGCGCATCCAGAAGGGGATTTTTGTGGTGTTCGTCGGTAATTTCACGCCATTACCGCGATATGGGTATCGGGTCGGCGTGCCGCGGCGGTGCCGGTATCTCGAGGTGCTGAACACGGACGCGCGGGTGTACGGGGGGAGCGGGGTCGGCAATCTGGGGAGCGTGGAGTGCGAAGATGTGCCTTCGCACGGGTTCGCGCAGTCGATCGTGCTGACGCTCCCGCCGCTTTCGGGCCTGTTTCTGGTGCCGGAGCTCGCGGAGGATCCCGTGGAGGTAGAGGCGGAAGCGGGCGCGGAGGCGGAAGCGGAAGCGGTCGCGGAAGCGGAAGCGGTCGCGGAAGCGGAAGCGGTCGCGGAAGCGGCACGCGAAATCTGAATCTCGCGAAAACCACGTTCCTGAGCTGACTGCCGGCCGCGCGAGGTCGTGAGAGACGCTCGTCCCGAAGGCGCGGCGACGTCGCGTCCGCTCGTCCTGCACGCGTCTGCGTGATTGCGCAACGCGCGTGCTTCCCTGGCGGACCGCGGGGAGGCGAGGTCGGGCGCATGCGCCGCCGCAATACCCCGGGAAAGCCCGCAGAAGTGCGCTGGCACGCGAGCTGCAAAACCTCCCGCTCGAAGCGAGCTCCACCTCGTCGGGCTCGATACCGAGCCGTACGGGGTGGCAGGCCGCGATCACGACGACGCGCGCGCCGCGACCCGAGCGACATCCACGAGGGATGCCTGCCTTCCGCAGGACGATCCACGGCCGGATGCGCTCCATCGAGCCGCCACGCCGCTCGGCGACATGCAGCCAAAGAGGAACGCCAACCGAGGGGATATGAACGAATTCGATCTGACCATCGTCGGCGCCGGGCCTGCTGGCCTGGCCGCCGCACAGCGCGCCACGGGCACCGGGCTCCGCGTGGCCATCATCGACGCCGGCAAGCCGGTGAAGAAGCGGGATCGCAATGCCACGGACGACATGACGCATGGCCATGGGGGAGCCGGCCTGTTCTCCGACGGAAAGTTCTCCTTCTTTCCCTCCGCCACCGAGCTGTGGACCCTGCCGCGCGCGTCGGATCTCCGCGCCGCCTACGAGTGGGTATGCAGCATCCTGCGATCCTCGGGCCTCGATACGCCGCCCTTCCCGCAGAATCCCGCCATGTACACGGTGGGCTCCGGGGAGTGGGTCCTCAAGGACTACCCCTCCGATTACCTGTCCCTGGAGGACCGGATCTCCCTCACGGACGACATGGTCTCCAGGGTCGACGCATCGGTGCTGAGCGAGATGGAAGTGGCGTTCACCCAGTACAACCCTCTGGCGGACTCCTTCTGTCTCGGGCTGCGCGACGCGAACGGCAACGAATCCACCCTGCGTACCCGTCGGCTCCTCGTGGCGAGCGGCCGATTCGGCCCTCTGCGGCTCCGGGAGCTCACCCGGCAGCGCTCGTTCCGCCGCCTGGAAGTCGGGTTCCGGATCGAGCAGCCGGCGCAATACGCGTTTTTCCGGGACATGAAGCAACTCGACCCCAAGCTGCGCTTTCGCGCGCAGGACGGCGGCGTGGAATGGCGCACGTTCTGCGCGTGCCGCAACGGCGAGGCGGTGCTCACCAAGACCCAGGGATTGTGGACCGTGTCCGGACGCTCGGATTGCCCTCCCACCGGACGATCGAACGTTGGATTCAACACGCGCATCCTGAATGAATCCGTGGCCGCGCGGGCCATGGCCCCGGCGCTCGCCGCGATGACGCACGAGGACTCCTACTTCGCCGTGGACATGCGCGATCTGATCGATGGCGAAGCATCGGCGCTCCGGACCTTCGACCGCGTCTATGGCCCCGAGCTTCGGCAGATCATGGTGCGAGGCCTGTCCCACCTCGCGTCCGCCTTTCCGGCCGTCGTCGACGGGGGGACCCGGCTCATCGGCCCGACCTTGGAAGGGGTCGGCTGGTATCCCCGGGTGAACGGCGACCTGCGGCTGCTCGACGCCCCCGCGTGGGTGGCCGGAGATGCCTGCGGGCTTTTCCGTGGCATAGTGGCGGCGATGATCAGCGGCCACTATGCAGCGGCGTCGGCGGTCCGGGACCTGGGGTCCGCCGCGTGACGCATTCTCCTGAAAACCTCGGGCGTCCCGTCGTGGGCGTGGGCGCCCTTCTCTTCCGAGCGGACGGGGCCGTGCTCATCGGTCATCGGATCAAGCAGGGCGAGCCGGAATCGTGGTGTCTGCCGGGTGGGCACGTCGAATCGAGGGAATCCTTCGAGGAAGCCGCCCTCCGGGAGCTCGCGGAAGAAACGGGGATTCACGCCGCAGAGGACGCGGAGGTGTTCGCCCTGGCGATCGACATGCAGGGCGGCCGAATGACCGCCGGTGTGGCGGCGCGCGTCGAGCAGGCCGACGCCGTCACGCGGGAGCCCGATGTCTTCGACCGGTGGATCTGGGCTCGGCTGGATGACCTGCCGAGCCCGCTTTTCCCGGCCAGCGCGGCGCTGCTTCATGCCTGGTGCGACAGGCCTCCCGCGCCGGGATGGGTGCTGTATTCGATGACGAGGTCGTCCGTGGATTTCAAGGTTTCGCGATGAGCATGCTCCACGTATTCGACATGGATGGGACGTTGCTGCGTGGCACGACGGCCAGCATGGAAATCGCCCGCAAGATGGGGTGCCTGCCGGAGCTCACGCGCCTGGAGTCGTTGTTCGGCTGCGGAGCGATGACCACGCGCGACTTCGCTTCGTCCATCTGTCGAATGTGGGGCACCTTGACGCTCTCCATCGTGGACGAGGTCTTCCGCGGCGCCCCCTGGATCCACGGGCTCCCCGAGGTGATGAGGGACATCCGGGCCCGGGGGGAGCGGTCGCTCGTGGTCACCATGTCGCCCGATTTCTTCGCCGAGCGGCTCCGCTCGTTCGGCGCGGACGAGGTCGTGGCCTCCCGATTTCCTTCCCTCCCGTTCCAAGAGGCGCCCGATCCCGCGGGCATTCTCTGCCCGGCGGACAAGGTGACGGCCGTGGATCGCGCGCTCTCTCGCCACGGCCTTCGCCGCGAGCAATGCATCGCGTATGGCGATTCTCACTCGGACGCGCCGCTCTTCGACGTGCTGCCGCACACGGTCGCGATCAACGCCGACGCGTACCTGCGCGCTCGCGCCAGGCTCCAGTACGAGGGTTCGGATTTGCGGGAGGCGTACGGGATGGCCAGGCGGCGGCTCGTGGATGAGCGTCACGCAGAGGAGGAGCCCCCCGCGGATCGAAGGGAGACCCGATGAACATCCGGCCCCGCCAGGCAGACGCACGATTCGATCGGAATGCCTGGACCCGCCTCGCGCTCTTGTGCACCGCGATTCTCTTCGAGGGGATGAGCCTGTCCGGGATCAACGTGCAGCTCGCCGAGATCCAGCGCGATCTGGGGCTGCCCGTGGATCGACTCCAGCTCGTCGCGAGCGCCTTTCTCACGGCGTATGCGGGTTGCCTGCTGGTGGGCGGTCGATGCGCGGACCGGTGGGGGCGAAGGCGCGTGTTTCTCCTCGGCGTCGCCATCTTCGGCGCTGCGTCGCTCGGCGCCGCCCTGGCGCGGGGCGCGCTCGAGCTCATTGCGGCCCGGGCAGCGCAGGGCGCGGGAGCCGCGATCACGGCCCCGGCGGCGGTCGCTCTCATCGTCGCCGAATTCCCGACCGTGGCCGCTCGCAATCGGGCGCTCGGCATCTTCAGCGCCATGGGCGCGGCAGGGTTTTCGCTGGGCGTCGTGGCCGGGGGCTTCGTCACGACGAGCTTCGGGTGGCGCTGGGCATTCGTCCTTTACGTGCCCCTCTGCGTGGTCGTCCTCGCCCTCGCGCCTCGCGTCCTGACCCGAGATTCGAACGAGGAACGCGGCGCGGTCGCGTGGCGCCACGCGCTGCTCGTCACGACGGGGCTCATCCTGCTGGTGTATGCGATCGGCCGGGCGTTCGCGGCTCCGCCGGGCGAGGTGATCGCCGTCGGGGGAATCGGGCTTTCGTGCGTGATCGCGTTCCTGCTGCTGCAATCCAGGACAGCGGAGCCCCTGCTCCCTCTGCCGCTCCTCTTCGACCGCTCGATTGCCGCTGCGAGCATGGCCCTGGCGGGCGCCTTTGCGGGCATCACGGGCGCGATGTTCCTGGTCTCCACCGCGCTGCAGGAGCGCGATGGTCATTCGCCGCTGTTCGCCGGCCTCGCATTCCTCCCGCAAGGGCTCGCCGTGGGGCTGCTCTCCGCGCCTGCCACGCGGCTCGCCGCGCGCTGGCCCGTCACGCGGGTCCTCCTTGCCGGGCTCGGGGTGCTCGTGCTGGGCCAGCTTCTTTATACCGGTGCGACGGGCGGTGGATATGTCGCGCATCTCCTGCCCGCCGCCATCCTCGTGGGCACCGGCATTGCCCTCATTTACCCTGCGGCGACGATGATGACCGCTGCCGCCGCGAGGATGCACGAACAAGGCGTGGCCTCGGGCATCCTGACCACTTGCCAGCAGGCGGGCGGCGCGCTCGGCGTCGCAGCGGTCACCGCGATTCAGGGCAGCGCTTTGGCGAACGAGGGAGGCACGTCGGGATTGTGGGCATGCGTGGCCTTCGCCGGCGTGGCGCTCGCCGCATGCGCCTTCCTGCTGCTCGGCCGTCCGCAGGTATCGTCACGACGGGACGGCGTCTCCGTGGGAGGACGCATTCCATGAAGGAGCTGTCGCAACGATGCGGGTCGATGGGCTATCCTGGAACCCGCCATGACCCTCAAAGCCCGGCCGCCTCGTCGGTCGGGCGGAGGCGGGCGAAAAGGGCGCGAAGAGGGGTCTGCGCGCGGGGAGGTCGGCTTGGAGGGGGCGCAATGCGAGGTCCACGCGCGGGGAGGTAGGCTTGGAAGGGGCGCAACGCGAGGTCCGCGTGCAGGGACGTAGGCTTGGAGGGGGCGCAACGCGAGGTCCACGCGCGGGGAGGTAGGCTCGGAAGGGGCGCAACGCGAGGTCGGCGCGCGGGGAGGTAGGCTTGGAGGGGGCGCAACGCGAGGTCCACGCGCGGGGAGGTAGGCTTGGAAGGGGCGCAACGCGAGGTCCGCGTGCGGGGAGGTAGGCTTGGAGGGGGCGCAACGCGAGGTCGGCGCGCGGGGAGGTAGGCTTGGAAGGGGCGCAACGCGAGGTCGGCGCGCGGGGAGGTCCGCCTCCGCGTCGATGCGCGCGTGAGGGCGTGGTATTCCGCACCCGATGTCCATGCCCCCCTCCAAGCTCCCGCCCACGTTGCTGCCGTTCGCGGACGCGCTCGATGCGGTTCCGGCGCGCCCGATCTGGGACATTGGCTGGACCCCGCACCGGTACGATCAGGCGCCTAGGCACCCGCTGATCCCTGATGCTCCCCCCCACGACGGCGTGTACCGAGGGAGCTGGGTCTCCCCGGGCATGTGCGTGCGGCTCGACCTCATGCACGCCACGGTGAGCGCACGATTGCGCGCATGGCTCCGCTCGCGCTTCCCCGAGCAGCTGGGCGGCGACGACGGCTTCTACGAGTATGGAATCGAGAGCCGCTCGCAGCGCACGAATCTGGAGCAAGCCCTGGCGCGACTTGCAGCCAAGATAGAGGAGGGCGAGCAGGATCCATCCACGTAGACGCGCGCGGCGCCGCCTCCGGAGCTCCATGTATGCGATCCTCGCAGGACATGCGTCGCACGCCGCAACACCCCGCTCCCCACGTTCTCACGCTCGACGGGTTCGGCGCCGGGCTACCCGCTGAAGTACCGATTTTCCGAAGACTGGCCCGCAATGAACAGCTGAAGACGCTCGACATCGTCGCGCAGTAGTCACCCTCGCGCAGGCTCGATCGGGCGAGGGTCGATGGGTTATCCTGAGACCCGCCATGACCATCGCGCGACGAGGAAGCCACCGACTGAGCATCGACGGCCACGAGCTACGCTGGTGGGTGCGGCGCGCGGGGGTGCGCGGCTGCCCCGACTGCGACTCGCTCTCCATCGTGATTGCAGCGGCCTCCCGAAAAGGGGGCGCTGTGCAGGTCTACCTCCCCGAGCCCTACGGGCCCGATCGGCCGATCACGCCCGCGTTGGTCGCGCGGATCGCGCGCCTCGCCCTGGACTCGGGCTGGGAGCCCGGCGTGGAGAGCGGGCCTTTCACGATATCCACGGGGGACCTCCTCGCCGATTTTGCGCGATCCAGCGCGTCCAGGTAGGCAGACGCGTCGGCTCGAATCCGCAAATTTGTCCGGATCGGCTCCGCCATGACAGGGGGGCTGGCATGAGCGAGAAGCATGCTCGGCAGCCATCGGGTGCGCTCACGGATCCGAGTCCGCCGCTGCTCTTCCGCGAGCCGAGCGCCCCGGTCACCCTCGGACAGGTGATCGCCGGGCGTTACGAGCTCCGTGCTCGCCTCGGCGCTGGAGCCATGGGCGTGGTCTTTCGCGCTCATGATCGTGAGCTCGAGGAGGAGATCGCTCTGAAGGTCTTGCTCCCGTGGCAGCTCGGGGAAGACAGAACGCTCGCGCGGCTTCGAAGCGAGGTGAAGCTCGCTCGGCGGATCACCCATCGCAATGTCTGTCGGGTGTTCGACCTCGGGGAGGATGGCGAGCTGAAGTTCTTGACGATGGAGCTCGTGCAGGGTGAACCCTTGCGAGAGTTGCTCGGGCGCGGCCGGGTGGAGCCGGAGCGGGCGTTTGCCATTCTGCAGCAGATCATCGCAGGGCTCGGCGCGGCCCACGCAGAGGGCGTGCTTCATCGGGACCTGAAGCCTGAAAATGTCATGATCTGCCGCGAGGGCCGCGTGGCGCTCGTCGATTTCGGCCTGGCGCGCAGCTTCACGCACGAGCTCGACGCCTCCGCGTCGCGCGCCGGAACGCCGGCGTACATGTCGCCCGAACAGATACGAGGGGAATCACTCGATGCGCGCAGCGACGTGTTTTCGCTGGGCATCCTGGCGTTCGAGCTGCTCTCGGGCGAAGGGCCGTTCGGACAGCGGGCGACGCCGCAGATCATCAGCGCGATTCTTCACGCGCCCCCTGTGCGGCTGGTCGTGCCTGGATTGTCCCCCGACGTGGTGGAGGCCCTCGAAGCCGTGCTGGCGCGGGCGTTGGCAAAACGAGCTGCCGATCGATTTCGCGCGATCGAGGAGCTTGGCGCGGCCCTCGCGGCAGCGCGGCGCGGCCTGTCCCCCAAAGAAGCCGAGGTTCCTCGCGAACGAGAGAGCACGGACGGGCTCGCGACGGCAGCGAAGAGGCGGCACGGGGAGCGAGGTTCGGTCGGCGCGGTGGCCGTCCTCGGTCTTTGCCTGATTGCGGGCGCGACCCTCTCGTTGGCGAGCATCGTCGATGGGTCATCCAAGATCGAGGAGGGACGTGCATCCGTGGCGCCTGTCGACAGTCCGAGGGACCTGGCTGCGCGAGAGGATCGCCTGACCATGATCGTGGTGCCGTTCGAGAATCGTACCGGTAATCCCCAGTGGGATGGCCTGGCGCAAACGGCGACCTCTGTGGTGCAGGCGGAGCTCCAGCGGGAGCGCGCGATTCACATCATCGAAGGGTCCCCTGCAGTGTCGTCCGTGGCAGCGGCAGTCCCCGATACGACCTGGTCGCTCGGCGGAGCCCTGCAGCTCGCCGGGAACCAGATTCGCGTCACAGCCCGCATCCGCGCGCCGGACGGCTCGCTCGCCGGCGACGCCATCCACGCGGAGGGCGAGCCCGACCGCAAACGAGACGTGCTGGAGCGATTGCGCGTTCACGCGATGGACGAGGTACGTCTGCTCCAGCGCGACCATGAGCGGCGGCTCCGGGCCGAGAGAGGGACATCGAACAAGACGGCTCGTGAGGAGCTGCTCCGCTATTATGATCTGATTGGCCCCGGCCCGCGCATCGAGGTCCTCGACGCCGCGAAGCGCCTCGTCGCCGGCGCGCTCGCGGCCGATCCTCGGTATGTGCCTGCGCTCCTGGAACAGGCCGAGCTCTTGACGTTCGAAGCCCTGGCCACAGCCGACAACCAGAAGCACTCCGAGGCGCTCTCCGTCGTGGAGAGCGCGCTCGCGATAGCTCCCGACGATCCGCGCGCCCAGCTGCTGCGGTGCCAGCAAATGCAGCGCGACATGCTCCACAATGGGTACCCCACGGACGAAACGCTCTCCCACGCATTGACCGCCTGCGGCGCCGCGGCGAGAGCGCTCCCTCACTCCGCGGAGATGTTGCGAACCATGGCTCGGTTCAGCGACCTCACCTGCCAGGACGACCTGGCCGTGACGCAGCTCAAACACGCCCTGGAAATGGACAGGAGCCTTTCAGGACCGATCCTCCGGCACCTCATCGCGCTGGCCTTGCAGAACGGACGGCTGGAGCTCGCCGATGAAATGTCACGGCAGTTCGTCGAATTTTCGGACGAGGAGGCGGAGCTCGGAGCGCGGGCGTTGAGCCGCCGCGCTGGAGCACCGGGCGCCGAAGGGGCCCATGGCACCCGCGCAGATGTGCTCCTCCGACGCGGCAAGCTCGACGAGGCGCAGGTTCACCTGGAAAAGGAGCTCGGGTACATCACCGCGGGCCTGGGAAACAAATGGGTCGAGCCGAAGGCGATCCGCGGCTTGTTCCAGATCGCGACGCAGCGGAGGGAGCGTCCGCCGCCCTGGCTCGTGCGCCGCCTCTCGATCATCGAGAACGAGTATCGCGCTGCCACGGCGCGTGATCCCAGCACCGCGTGGGTCCTTGCTGGCGCGTACCAGTTCGTGGACCCCGAGGCCGCGCTGGTATGGATCCAGCGGCTCGGGCCGCCCTCCAACTACCGCGAAGTGCTCGCGCGCGTCCTCTTCCACCACATGGCCGGTGACGACGCGGGCGCGCGTCGCACGCTCGACAAGCACGAGCCGGCTCATGAATGGGAGCGGGGATGCCTGACGTGGTTACAGTCCTTGCTCTCCGGATGAGACCATCGGGTCGGTCGAGGGGGGGTCAATCGTGCCGCAGACTGGATCGTTGGGATCGCAAGACTTCGGGGGCAGCTCGGGGTCGCTGCACCAGGGCGGGATACACCCGCCTGAGAAATCGACCGTTTCGACCGGTTCCTCTTCTTCCGGCGGCTCGCAGTCGTCCTCCGCGCAAGCCCCCTGTTTGATGTCGTCGGTCGCGTTTCCGGCTCCGCCGCAGGCCGAAAAAGCCACGAGGGCTCCGAGCAGGAGCGCTCGCCACGCCCACTTCCATTCATGATGCATCATCATGACTCGATCTCGCCTCCAATAGAAGTTGATCCGACCCATCTCGAATTTCGCCTTACCTGTCCGTGTCGGCGTGCTTGATCGAGAACCGCTCCACCCGTCCTCGCATCATCTGTCGGGTGATTCCGAGGAGCCGCGCGGCCTCCGCCAGGTTCCCTCCCGCGGTCTCGACCGCCTCCACCACCAGCGCGCGCTCCTGCTCTTCCAGCGACGAAAAGCGCGCGGATAGTGATGGATTCACCGGGCCCCCCGGTGCATGGGGGCGCTGCCGCTCTCCCGCCGTTGCCACCCGGGACCGCAGATCACAGACGTCGATCCAGCCTGACGCCGCATTGAGCGCCGAAAGCTCCACCTCATTCTTCAACTCGCGCACGTTGCCAGGCCAGCGATAACGCCGGAGCGCATCCAGAGCGGCCGGCGTGAAGCCGAGAAGGCGTTTGCCCATCTTCGACATCTGTGCCTCAAGCAAGACGTGGGCCAGGGGTTCGATGTCCTCGGTCCGCTCGCGTAGAGGCGGCACCATGAGCTCGATCACCGCGATGCGATAATAGAGGTCTTCCCGGAATCGCCCGGCCTCGATCTCCCGCAGCAGATCCTTGTGCGTCGCCGCGATGATCCGTACGTCGACGCGGACGAGCCGCTCCGAGCCCACCGGCAGGATCTCGCCCTCCTGAATCGCCCGGAGGAGCTTGGCCTGGGCCGGGAGGCTCAGATCGCCGATCTCGTCGAGGAACAACGTGCTGCCGCTGGCGAGCTCGAAGCTGCCTTTTCGATCCCGCAAGGCACCGGTGAACGCACCCCGGACGTGGCCAAACAGCTCGCTTTCGATGAGCGAATCAGGGATGGCGGCGCAGTTCACGGGGATGAGGGGCCGAGAAGCCCGCGGCGAGGCCGCGTGCAGGGCCCCTGCGACGAGCTCCTTGCCCGTACCGCTCTCGCCCCGGATCAGCACGTGCGTGCCGGTCGCGGGGCCGTATTTGCGGATCTCCGCCTGCAAGGCGACGATGGGCTTGCTCTCGCCGAGGATGCCGTGCGCCGCGGCGGCCGCCTTCGTGAGGGCCATGTCTCGCTGGCGCTGCTCGGCGCACTCGAGCGCTCCCACGACGAGCCGCGCGATGGCGATCAGGTAGTCGAGGTCCTGCTGCACGAACGGCGCGGCGCGCCTTCGATCATCGACATAAACGAACCCGAGGACCCGCCCGCCGGCTTCGAGCGGCGCGCCCATCGCCGACGATCGCTGCGGGCCGCGGGCCGTGGCCCGACCACGTTGCTCGCCGAGCAGGACCGCTTCGCGCGCGACGAGCATCGTGTGGAGCACCCCGCGGCTGAGGACGAGGTCGTCCGGCCCCACCTCCGCACCCTTTCGCACGATGCGACGCAAGCCGCTCATTTCGCTGCCGAGGCCGATCATCGCGCGCTCGCAGCCGAGCGCCCTCGCGACGGCATCGAGCATGCGCTCGAGGAGCTCTTCGGAGTCGTCGAGCGCGCGCAAAGCATGCGCGAGCTCGTAGATGACCGCGAGGCGGCGCTCGGCCTCGCCCTCCCCGACCGACGAAACGGACGCGGTGGACAGGCTGTGGAGGACGCTCTGGACCTCCTCCGCGGTCGTCACTTCGAGGAGGACATTCCCGAGCTGGATACGATCCCCATCGCACAGGCGATGGCGGCTCGTGCGCACGCCGTTCACGAACGTGCCGTGGGTGGAGCCCTCGTCGGAGACGATCCAGGCGTCCTCGACCGGGGAAAACCTCGCATGGCGCCGGGAAATCCGGTGGTCCGCGAGGACCAGATCGTTCTTCTCGTGCCGCCCGACGCACATCTCCGCCAGGAGGGGGATCGAGAATGGGACGAGGCCGGTTCCGCGGACGACGAGGTGCATCATGGCCGACGATCAAGGTGTGTCCTGCCATGCTCTTCCGGTGAGGGCCAACTTCTGCCGTGGGCCACGAATGGCTGGGGAGGTCCCGCGATGGTTGCTTCCAACCACGCCGCGGTCCCTCGATGGTTCTTTTCAACCACGGAGGGGCGTCGGGAGGGTGGAGAGAGCGCGCGCCGAGCCGCTCGACGCAGGGGGGCGTGATGAGCTGGGCTGGCACGTGGATTGCGAACCCGGATTTCTCGAGGAGGTTCAAGATGCTTCGTCGATTCGCAACGTTGATCCAATCGTTCGCCGCGCTCGCGCTCTTCTGCGCTGCCCCGGCCGCATGTCTCATGGAGAGTCCCGACCCGCAGGAGAATGTCGAGGCGAACACCGACGAGGCGAGCAGCGAGCTGCTGGGAGTTGGCGCGCCGTGTTCCAGGGACTGTCAATGCGCGCTGGGCACCGCCTGCAAGTCGTATGAAGGCGCGCCAAAGGTATGCACGCCGATCGGTAATTTCAGTCCGCCCCCGCCGAGCCCCCTTTGCGCAGCCACATGCCAATGTGGTGATTCCAAGACCTGTGTTTTCCCCGCCGGGGCACAGTATGGTACCTGCGAGGCGCCGAAGGAGCCTTGCAGCAGCGATTGTGATTGCGGCGTCTACAAGAGGTGTTCGAGCGGTACCTGCACCCCTGACTTCGGGCCCTACCCGGCGTGCCGTTGCAACAAGCACTGTGCCTCCGGGAAGACCTGCGTCAGCGGCAACTGTCAATAGCCGCGTCCACGGGCAGCCGCTGGCGTCGCGTCCGATGGGGCGCGGGGCAAGGCGATTGCGTGGTCGAGCTCGACGCGAACGGCGACCACCGCCTCGGCCCCATCGGGAAAGCGGATGACCTGACCATGTTCGTCGCCAAGCTGCGCCCCTGACCTTCTCTCCCGGCTCCCTGCGCCTGGTTCGTGCCCGTCAGGGAGTCGTGGATTGCGTCCGCGGTGGGACCGAATAGTATCGCCCCTACCGACATGAACCTTCGCACCTCGCTCGTGCTCCTCGCGCTGCTCCCAGCCTGTGGCGGGGAACCTCAGCCGCCGGCCGGCGCGCCCGAGGTGACGGTGGCGTCGGCGTCTCCGGCGCCCGTCGCGAGCGTCGCGGCCGCGCCTGCAGCGGCGCCGCCGCCCGTCGCCGCGGGGCCGAAGTTGGCATGCCCGCCGGCGTTGCCGGTGCTGAAGACCGAGAGCACCGTGTGGGGCCCGCTCGTTCGCCTCGGCGCCTGCTGGACGCTGCTCAATCACACGAAGGGAGCGCCCGACTACGACGACACGCTGCTCGTCATGGTGTCGGACGTGCACAAGGTGGGCAAGGCCGACGTCGCCCGTCTCAAATACACGCTGGGGCGCAACAGCAGCGTTTACGAGACCCCGGACGACGTGCTCCCCAAGCGGGTCGCCGTCACGGACGAGGGCGTGTGGTTCCTCCCCGCCGACGCCGACGACGCAGCCATCGCTGCCGCGCTCCGCAAACCTCCCACGCGCGCGGCGAAGCCGAAGACGTTCGAGCCGACCCAGGAGAATGGCTACACATTCGTGCGCGAGGCCAAGACGTCGGGTGGCCCGATCGTGTGCACCGGCCACGCGATTCCGCCGGCACAGGACAAATGCGGGGACAAGTGCAACGCGATGGTCTGCTTCTCGGCGTCGAACGGCGTGGTGAGCGTCGAAGGCGCGGCGGCGCCGGCGTCGGGCGCGTATGCGCAGCAAGGGTTTCGGATCGGGCCGTAGCCCACCGCTCGGCCGATCAAATGCAGGGGCGTGTCGATTTCCCGTTCCCTCTTGCCTCGCCGCACATTGTTTGGTCTAACCGCTTTCCCCGAAGATGCGGGGGAGGAGCCAGGCGACCATGCGAAGGTGCGACCGCCGCAGCGATTGTCTCAACGGGCGCGGAACGAGCCGTTCGTGAGCGTGCCGACGAGAGGACCCATGGATTCCACCGACGAGACGCCACGCACTCCGCTCGAGTGCATCGACGGCGAACCCTTCGTGTTTGCGGCCGTTTCGCCCATCCCCGGCCGCTCGCCGCGTCTCGATCTCCCGCTGGCGAGCGTGGGCCCCGCGATCCATCACTACTCGTCGCAGCACGCGCCGCAGGGGCTCGTCGCGTATCGTCTGCGTCGGGGGGACGTGGCGGTCCTCGATGACGTGACGCGCGCCCTCTCGCGTGCGCCTGCAGCGGAAGGCAGCGATGTCGGCACGGCCTACGGGTATCGCGTGTGCGCTTCGCTTTGCGACGATTCGATCGGGCCGAAGGTCGTCTCTTGGCTAGAGAGCTGCTTTGCCGACGCGTCCATTCCACGCGCGGGGCGCGCGGCGCTGGCTCGAACGATCGCCTCCCATCCGCGATGCGCTTCGCCCACGCTCGACGCACTCTTCGCGTCGGCCGTCGTCGACGACGAAGCACGAAAGACGTATGCAGCGCTGCGCAATGCGGGGCAAGGCGCACGCACCGAGCCCTCCGAGCCGGAGCCCGACGAAACGCGGCGCGCGCTGCTCGCGAATCCGTTTCTCGCGGTGCGTGAGCTGAGGGATGGCGCGCGTGAGGTGCTCGCGGTTCACCCCGAGCGTCGCGGGGATGTGCTCGCCGCTCTCACGGTCGTGGTCACGGACGAGACCGAGCAGCATTACGTCCGCTTTCACGCGCTCGAGCAGCTCGCGGAGCTCGATCGCGCGTACGCGGTCGCCATCGCCGAGATGGTGCAGGACCCCGGGATGGCCCCGCGGGTCGCGCCACTCGTGAAGTTTCCGGAGCCCGGCGCGCTTGCGCGCTACGCGCATGACGTCGGGCTTCTCCCTGGGATCACCGACGGCGAGCTTCGTGCGGTCACGATCGGAAGCGTCCTCGGATCGCGTACGGCCCTCTTCGCGAAGGAGACCGACGTGTACCCGAATCACTACGACGACGTGCTCGCTCGCTTGGCGCGACTCGTGTCGCCGGTGCTCGACGACGTCCTTTTCGAGGAGGTGCCGCACCATGAGTTCTTCGATGACGACGAGGACGAGGACGACGACGAGGACGCGTATCGGCCGGTGAACGACCCCGATCAATTGCGCGACGCGTACAGGCTGCGCGCGTTCTTGCCGGATTGCGCCTACGAGATCGTCGCCGGCGACACCACGGATTGGATCGCGGTGGAGCCGGTGCTGGGGCTCCTGAACACGCTGTGCGAGGCGCGCGGATCGGACCTCCGCTTCGTCGAGCTGCCGACCGGCTCGCAAGACGCGTGCGTGCTCGCGGCGCCAGAGCGGGCCATTCGGACCGCCGTCGACGATGGCGTCCTCGTCGTGATTTGGCCAAGCTGAGAGGTGAGACGATGACGAAAGACATGACGGGATGCGCGTGCAAAGCCTTTGTCGACGCGCGCAACTACAGATTCGTGCGCGAAGATGCAATGGGCTTCTGGCTCGCCGATCTCGAGCAGGGCTCGTCCGGCATGGGGGGGTATCAGCGGACGTATGGCCCCGCGATCGCGTTCTGCCCGTTCTGCGGCACGAAGCTCGTGACGGCGCCGCGCGACGCAAGCGGTCCGCGCGGCTGAGACCGGCCTGCCGCGGGCGTGCTCACCGTGCTGGAGAGATCGCCCGCGGGCGCGGGGACGTACGCCGCGCCTTGACGCTCACTCGGCAGGTTGAATGGAAGGCGCAGCCTCCGGGCGGCGGCCAGCGGCTCCAGGCGAGAGCCGCTTCACCACGCTTCTCACGACGACGTAGAACGCGGGGACGAGCAAAAGTGCAAGCACCGTCGCGCTGATCATCCCGCCGAGGACACCGGTACCGAGTGCCCGCTGTGTTTCCGCGCTGGCGCCACTTGCGATCGCGAGGGGGACGACGCCGAGTGCGAATGCAAGCGACGTCATGAGGATGGGACGCAAGCGCAATCGTGCTGCCTCGATGGCCGCGCTCGCCGCCGAGCGTCCTTCCTCTTCGAGCTGCTTGGCGAACTCCACGATGAGGATGGCGTTCTTCGCGGAAAGCCCGATGAGCGTGATCAGACCGACCTTGAAGAACACATCGTTCGGCATGCCGCGCAGCTTCACCGCCAGGAGCGCGCCCAGCAAACCGAGGGGAACCACGAGCATGACGGACACGGGGATCGACCAGCTCTCGTAGAGCGCGGCGAGCACGAGGAACACCACGAGCAGGGAGAGCGCGAGGAGCGCGGGCGCTTCGTTGCCCGAGAGACGCTCCTGATACGAGAGCCCCGTCCATTCGACGCCGTAGCCCGGGGGGAGCTGCGAAACGAGACGCTCCATCTCGGCCATCGCTTCTCCGCTGCTGAAGCCGCTCGCTGCGGTGCCGGAGAGACGCATCGCGGGATACCCATTGTAGCGAACGAGCTGCAGCGGGCTCCGCTCCCACCGAGGTGTGGCCACGGCAGAGAGCGGGACCATGCGACCTTCCTGGTTGCGCACCGGCAGCGCGAACACGTCGTCGAGCTGCATCCGCACCCCGGGCTCCGCCTGGAGGATCACCTGCTGCAGACGCCCCGCGTTGGGGAAGTCATTGACGTACATCGAGCCGAGCGCCGCCGAGAGCGTCGCGTTGATCGACGCGAACGACACGCCGAACGCCTCTGCGCTCTGACGATCTATCTCCACGCGCACCGACGCACCGTCGGGCAAACCCTCCGGATAGACCCCCTGCACCACGCGGCTCTTCGCGGCAGCGGCGAGGAGCTGATTGCGTGCTGCGAGCAGACGAGCTTGCCCCTGGTTGCGTCGATCGACGAGGCGCATCGCGAACCCGGCGCTCGTGCCGAGCGAATCGATGGAGGGTGGAATGACGTTGAACATCATTCCGTCGCGGAGGCTCGCGAAACGCTCGTTCGCGGCTTGCACCTCTCCCTCGGCCGTCGCGCCTTCGCGCGCGTCCCAGTCTTTGAGGATCGTGAACATGAGCGCCGCGTTCGGGCCCGAGCCGGAGAAGCCGAAGCCTTGGATGGCCACCACCGAACGCACGCCCGGTCGCTCGCGAACGTAGGCTTCGTACGAGCGGATCACCTGATCGGTACGTTCGGCCGTCGCATCCGAAGGCAGCGCGACGCTCGAGATCCAGTAGCCCTGATCCTCCTGGGGCAGGAACGAGCCAGGCAACGCGCGGAAGAGCCATGCCGCGCCGGCGCCGATGGCAACGAGCGAGACGAGCGCGACCCAGCTCCGCTTCACCACGCGCCCGACGCCCCGGCCGTACCGCTCGGTGAGCCACGCGAAGCCGCGATTGAAAGGCCCAAACACGCCGCGGTTTGCATCGTGGTGCGCGTGCACCGGCTTGAGCAGGGTCGCGCAGAGGGCGGGCGTCAGCGAGAGCGCGAGGAACGCCGAGAGCAGGATCGACACCGCCATCGAGAGGCTGAACTGCCGGTAGATCGTCCCGACCGAGCCCGACGCGAACGCCATCGGAATGAACACGGCCGACAGCACCAGCGTGATTCCGATGACCGCGCCGGTGATCTCCTTCATCGCCTTCTTCGTCGCCTCCTTGGGCGAGAGGCGCTCGGTCGCCATGATGCGCTCGACGTTCTCGACCACGACGATCGCATCGTCGACGATGATGCCGATCGCGAGCACCATCCCGAACATCGTCAGGACGTTGATCGAATACCCCGTCGCATACATGACGGCGAACGTGCCGAGCAGAGCGATCGGCGCGACGATGGCGGGTATCAGCGTGTAGCGGAGGTTCTGCAGGAAGATGAACATCACCACGAACACGAGCGCCATGGCCTCGAAGAAGGTCTTGAAGACTTTCTCGATCGAAATGCGAACGAAAGGCGCCGTGTCGTACGGAATGCCGACCTCGATCCCATCCGGGAAGCCATCGGCGAGCTCGGCGACGCGCGCGCGAATGAGCGCTGCCGTCTCCACCGCGTTCGCCCCGGGCGAGAGCATCACGCCCGCGCCAGCCGAGGGGGAGCCGTCCGTTCGCGTCGAGGTGCGGTAGCTCTGCGCGCCGAGCTCGATGCGGGCCACGTCCGACAAAAGGACACGCGAACCGTCCGAGCGTGCGCGCAGCACGATGGCGCCGAACTCCTCGGGCGTCTCGAGCTCACCCTTCACCACGAGGGGAATCGTCACGCGTTGTCCCGGGACCGTCGGCGCGTCGCCCACCCGGCCCGGCGAAACCTGCGCGTTCTGCGCGCGGATGGCGTTCGCCACGTCCTCGACCGACACCTCGAGCGCCGCGAGCTGCGCGGGGTCGAGCCACACGCGCAAGGCGCGCGCGGCGGCGAAGACCTGCACGCTGCCCACGCCACGAATGCGCTTCAGCTCTTCGACGAGGCCCCGCGAGAGGAAGTCGCCGAGCGTCTGTTCGTCGTAGCGGCCATCGCGCGAGCGCAGATCGACGATGCAGAGAAAGTTCGAGGTCGAGGCCTCGACGGCGAGGCCGATCTGCCGGACCGTCTGCGGCAGTCGTGGCTCCACGGTGCGCAGACGATTCTGGACCGCGACCTGGGCCAGCTCGGGATCGGTCCCCGGCTCGAACGTGATCGAGATCTGCGCGACGCCCGATGTGTCCGAGGACGACTCGAAGTAGAGCACATGCGGCACGCCCGAGATCTCGCGCTCGATGGGCGCGAGGACGCTCTCGCTCATCGTGGAGGGCGTCGCGCCGGGGTACACGGCCGTCACGTTCACGCTCGGGGGCGCGACGCTCGGGTAGCGCTCGACCGGCAGGCGCCCGAGCGCGAGCACGCCGAGCAAAACGATGAAGAGGGAGACGACCCACGCGAAGACCGGGCGCTCGATGAAGAAACGCGGCATGATCTCGTTATTCGTTTGCGGGCATGCGCGCCGCGTCAGGGGTTGGGTGGCGAGGAGCTCGGCGCGGCCGTCGCCGCCGGAGCTTCGGAGGGCGCGCTCGGCCGGTTCGGCGGCGGCTTCCAGTTCGAGGGACGCACCGACATGCCGGGCTTGAGCTGCTCTTGTCCCTCGACGATGACGCGGTCGCCCGACGCGAGCCCGGTGCGGATGATCTGCTGTCCCTCGACGATGCGACCCGTCGTCACGGAACGCGCGACGACGCGGTCGCCCGGGTCGACCACGAGCACGCTCTCCCCGAGCGCGGGATCGTGGAGCACGGCCTGCTGCGGCACCGTGATCGCCTGAGGCTCTCGGCCGACGGGGATGCGCGCCCGGACGAACATCCCCGGCAGAAGGTGGAGGTCCGCGTTCTTGACGAGCACGCGGAGCGTCAACTCGCTCGTCGACGGGTCGACGTTCACGTCCGTCGAGAGCAGTCGTCCTTGCTCTGCGTAGGGTTCGCCGCGCATCGAGAGCAGCGTGACCGGGAGGCCCTGGCTCGTTTCGATCTCGCCCCGCGCGAGGCGCTTGCGTAGCTCCTCGTAGCGCATCACCGGCTGACGGATGTCCACGTACACGTCGTCGAGCTGCTGGATCGTGACCATCGGCGTCGGATCGGCGGTCCCCACGAGCGCCCCCTCGGTGACGCGGGAGAGACCGATACGTCCGCTGATGGGGGCCGTGACGGTGGCGTAGCGCAGGCTGACCCTGCTCCGCGCGAGCGAGGCCTCGGCGATGGCGAGGTCGGCCCGTGCGATGTCGACCGTGCTGCGCGCCGTATCGGCCGCCTGGCCCGCGATGGCGCCGGTCGTTTCGAGGCGCTGCGCGCGCTCGGCCTCCCGTGTCGCGACCGCGAGGGCGGCGCGTTGCCGCTCCGTCGTCGCGGCGGCGCTCGCGACCTCGGCCCGGAAGACCGTGGGGTCGATGCGATAGAGCGTCTGCCCCGCCTTCACGGTGTCGCCCTCGGTGAAGAGCCGCTCGCGCACGATGCCGGACACGAGCGGCCGGACGTCGGCGACCCGCACCGGCACGACGCGGCCTGGAAGAACGTCCTCGAGCACCACGGCGTGCGGCGTCACGGACACGACCGAGACTTCGGGGGGCGGCGGCGGAGGCGGCGGCGTGCTCGTCTCGGCGGACGCGCAGGCCGTGAGGAGCGCCACGCACAAAAAGGGGAGACGAAGGTGTCGCATGTCGTTGTTCTATCGGTCTTTCGCGGGGTTTGCCCGAAATGGCCGCCGATGGATGCCCCGGACGAACGCGAGCGGGCTCGCGCGCAGAGGAGGCAATGGCGAAAGGCCCGTGAGCCCCCCGACGCCTCCCGCGTAGGGTGGTCACATCAGGACGGGAATTCGCCCTTCTTCACGCCCAAGCGCAACGGGGGCGCAGCGATGCCGTTCCTGTCATGCCGCCGTGGTGAAGGGAGGGGGAACCTCGGAGCCAGAACGAGAGACATGCGCGGCTCCTGGGTCGTGGCGCCCCACACGGCCTTCCTTGGTTTACGGGTCCATCTCGTTCAAAACGGAACGAGCTTTACCACGAACAATATGAGGTGCAAGGGTCCGGGCGAAGAGCAAGCCATGGGGTCGGTCTTCGCAAGCTCGGATTCGAACCCAAAGAGCTGTTCGGAAATCTTCGTTGACATACCACCTGGCACGTGGACCGCGCCGGTCAGGACGAAAGAGGTTCGCCTGTGGGCCATGTTGTACACGCGTCCAAGCCGAGAGGAGGCTCCCGTGGGAGTGGACCCGACGATGAAGCACGATTCCCACGGCAACGGCCCCGCGCAGCGAGGCGGGGGTGATCCGTGCGCCGCGATGAAATGCCCGCACGAGCAGCAGTGGAAGCCGAGCCGTGGCGGGCCTCCCGGAGCCCCAACATGCAGGGCCCTCGCTGGCCACGAAATCGAAGGAGGCCGCTCGTGCCAGGTACGCGCGTCTTGCCGTGTGGAGGTCGACCGTATCCTGAAACGATCACCGGCACGCATTCGGGGCGGCGGTGCAGCGCCGGTTTGCTTTATGTGACGATGTACCGAGGGGGGCTCGAGGGAGCGTGGTGGATAGGACACCCCTCGGGATGAGCGGTGAAGAGCTCGGCAGGGTGCACCGATTCCCCTGCCGAGACCGCGCTGAAATCAGGGCATACCGCCCTATCGCGCCCGCTTGCCCGGTATCGCGGGCACCTGCTCAGAGTCCGTTGGGGACCACGGTCACGGTGCCAGAGCCCCGGTTGGTCAGGATGAGGTCGGCGTACCCGTCCGCGTCCATGTCGGCGGTGGCGATGGCGTTGAGGCCAGGCGAGGCGCCGGTCGTGACGACAGCGCCCGAGGTGAAGCTTCCAGTGCCGTTGCCGGTCATCGGGCGGACGCCGCCCGAGGCCGTCGTCACGAGGATGTAGGCGTCGAGCTTGCCATCGCCGTTGAAGTCATCGGCCACGACGCCCAGCGCCGAGTTGGCGACCGCCGTGGCCGAGGCGGTGGACTGAACGCCGTTCGCGAAGGTGCCATTGCCGTTCCCTTTGAAGAAGAAGAGGAACCGGCCGGCCGCGCCGTTCGAGAGGATATCGAGAATGCCGTCGCCGTTGGCGTCGCCGAAGGCGATGCCCGCCGTCTGGCCGTTGGCGGAGTTGGCGTAGGCGACAGGTGCGGCGAACGAGCCGTTGCCCTGGTTGATGAGGACCGACAGGCGTGCGCTGGCGGGGCTCGTCACCACGAGATCGGAGAAGCCATCGCCATTCAGATCACGGCAGGCGATCGTCGACTGCACGCCGCCGGTGCTCGGGATGGTAATGAACGAGGGCGCGCCGAAGCTGCCCCCGCCGGTGCCGAGGATCACGCTCACCTGGCTCAGGGTCACGCTTGTCGTGGCGATGTCGGCCACCCCGTCGTGATCGAAGTCGGCGGTGCAGAGGTGGACGGAGCCCGGGGTGCCGGTGGTGAAGCTCGTCGGCGCGCCGAAGGTTCCGGGCGCGCTCGGGCCCAGATTCTTGTAGACGCTGATGGTTCCGTTGACGAGGGGCAGGTTCGTCTGGCCGTCGACGGTGACCGCGTCGAGCCACCCGTCACCGTCCACGTCCGCGGCCACGACCGCGTTGCTGGAGAGCGAGGCGCCCGCGTAGTTGGCCTCCGCCTGGACGCTGGCGTCGCCGTTGCCGAGGAAAGCGGAGAACGAGCCGGAGGGGGTCACAATTGATCCGGATTCGGCGTTGGCCACGAGGATGTCGAGCTTGCCGTCGCCATTCACATCGGCGACCGCCGGAGCCAGCGGGTTGTGGTTCGCGGCGGAGCTGACCGGCGTGCCGGGGACCTGGCCGGTGGGCGCGGCCTGGCAGGTGCCGTTCGAGCAGATTTCGCCCGTGGCGCACGCGCTGCCGCAGGCGCCGCAGCTCTCGGTGTCGCTCTGGAGGTTCACCTCGCAGCCGTCGGACGAGTTCCCGTTGCAGTCCGCGAGGGTGCCTGTGCAAGCCTCGCAGTGGGTCCCCTCGTAGGTGGGCGCGCATTCGCAGGTGTAGCTGCCCACGCCGTCGGTGCAGGTGCCCCCGTTCAGGCACGGGCTTGCGGCGCACGCGTCGATGTTGGTCTCGCAGTTGGTGCCGGCGAAGCCGGGCGCGCACGCGCAGGTGTAGCCATTGATGCCGTCGGCGCAGGTGCCGCCGTTCAGGCACGGGCTTGCGGCGCACTCGTCGATGTTGGTCTCGCAATCGGTGCCGCTGAAGCCGGGCGCGCACGCGCAGCTGTAGCTATTGATGCCGTCGGCGCAGGTGCCGCCGTTCTGACACGGGCTTGCGGCGCACTCGTCGATATTGGTCTCGCAGTTGGCGCCGGTGAAGCCGGGCGCGCACGCGCAGGTGTAGCTGCCCACGCCGTCCGTGCATGTGCCGCCGTTCTGACACGGGCCTGCGGCGCACTCGTCGATATTGGTACAGCTCACGCCGTCGCCCTCGTACCCCGCATTGCAGGCGCAGGTAAAGGAGCTCGCGGTGTTGGTGCAGGCGGCGTTTTCGTCGCAGTTGTCGGTGCCGGCGGCGCACTCGTCGACGTCGACGCAGGTGCCGCTCTGGCACGTGAGGCCGTCGCAGCAGGGCACCGTGGCGTCGCACGGCGCGTTCACGGGCAGGCAGCCCATGCCGCCGCACGTCGGGTCGAAGAGCGGCGAGGTCGGATCGAGGCTGGTGACGTAGTCGCCGTTGTGAGCGCTGTGCGCATTGACGCACGCCTGCTCGCTGACACGGATGATCGTGTAGGGATGAATCGTCGAGCTGGTCTTGTGGCAGAGCTGGACCGTGCCGTTGACATCGAAGTAGTTGCACTGCTCGGCGGTGAGCGCGTCATGAGCCTCGCCCACGACCTCGTCGCCTTCGTGGCTGTCGGCCTCGGAGGGGTCAGCGCTGGCGCAGCCCGCGAGGAGCAGGGCGGAGAGAGCCGGGATCGTCAAATTGGAGAGCGAGCTTTTGAGATAACGCACGTCGAGTCCTCTGTTCTTGTAAAAGCGTGGGGTGCCGCGCGCCGAGCCGGCGCCGACGGCGATGTGTCAGGTCGTCAATTCAAGATCGATGCCACCGTGGAACGCGGCTTCGGGAGGTGATGTCGAGGCAGGCCCCTGCCCGTATTTCGGCGCGCCAGCCCGGTTTCGCGGGCATCGCGACCCTGAGGACGACGTACCGCAGCCCGAGTTACCACCTGCCGCTGCTGCTGCTGCCTGAGCGCCTCAGCTGCGGAGAATGAGCATCAACATCCCGAGCGATTGCGGCTGCTCCGCCGAGGGCGAACCTCCGTCCGGGGCCCGGCTCGTCATCGGACTGCTGCTCCGCGTCGTCTTTCTCGGTCGCCTCGTAGCCGCTCGCCAACGTCTCATGATAGGGACAGAAGGAACATGAACAGCGCGGTCCTTGTCGTCCTCCTCGGCGTAGGCGTTGCCGTTGCTCTGTGGCTTTTCCGCGACGGACGGCGATTGGGAGTGAACATGGCAGAGCATTCACCCCGCTTCGACCTCGAAAGCCTCGTCCCTCTCCTGCCAGAGGAGCTCCGACAGCAGCCGTTCATCGGCGTACGCGAGCACCATCGGGACGGTCGAATCTTCGTGGGCCTCTTGCTTCCGTTGCCTCCGGGCGCCAAACGTCATTGTGGCAACCCGGCGAACGTCGGCCTCGAATTCGACGCCGAAACGGGACGCCTGATCGCCGTCCACCCCGAGGGTGTCGCGCTCGGCATCAAGTAGACGTCATCGCTCGTGAAGGGACCGACGCGGGGCGCCGCCGGCGGTTCACGTCCAGGCCGGCGGCGTGACCCCGCGTTCGGGGTAGAAATATCTCGTTTTCAGGGCAAGCAGACGTTCTTGAGGACCACCAGGTTCGTGGCCTCGAACGCGAGGTCGGGCCGGCCGTCGCCCGAGAAGTCCGCCGCGATGACCGCCTGCGCATTCGGGCCCACGGGGTATCTCGCCTGCTCGCCGAACGTACCGTCCCCGTTGCCGAGCAGCGCGCTGACCGTCGCGTTGTCGCTGTTGGCCACCGCGAGGTCGAGCTTGCCATCGACGTCGAGGTCCGCGATCGCGATCGACCACGGGCTCGGGCCCACGAGATACTCCACCGGCGCGGCGAAGGTGCCGTCGCCCTGGTTCAGGAAGACACGGACGCGGATGTCGGAAAACCCCGTCGCCGCGAGGTCGAGCTTGCCGTCGCCGTTGAAGTCCGCCGCCTCGACGGACACGGCGGACGGGATGCCAGGATAATCGACCTTGGCGGCGAAGGTGCCGTCGCCCTGGTTGAAGAGCACGCTCACGCTGTCGTCAGCCGTATTCGCCGTGGCGAGGTCCGGTTTGCCGTCGCCATTCAGGTCCGCCGCGATCACCCACCGCGGCGAGCCGCCCGTGGCATACGTGACCGCCGCACCGAAGGTGCCATTGCCCTGGTTGAACAGCACGGCCACCTTGTCGCTGCCGAGATCGGCGACGGCGAGGTCGTTTTTCCCGTCCCCATTCAGGTCCGCCACCGCGGGCGCGTAGGCGTCGGCGCCCACGGGGTATTCGACCGGGAGGCCGAACGTACCATTGCCCTGGTTGAGGCGTACGCTCACGCTGCCGACGATGTTCGAGATCACGACATCGGGTTTGCCGTCGCCGTTCAGCTCGCCCGCCTTGACCCCCGTGGAGCCCAGGGAGGCGCTGTAGACATCCGGGAAGGCGAAGGTGCCATCACCCAGGTTGCGGAAGACGGCCAATTGCCCGGGGCTGACGTTCTGCTTGCCGAAATTCACGACGGCGAGGTCGAGCTTGCCGTCGCTGTCCACGTCCGCCGCCGTGAGCGGCTGCGGCTCAAGCTCCGTCGAGTAGACCACCGGGCCGAAGGCGCCCTGGCCCTGGTTGAGCAGCACGGTCAGGTCGTCCGGGCTGTTCAAGTTGGTCGTTGAGCCCGCGATGGCCAGATCGGGCTTGCCGTCGCCATTGAGGTCCGTCGAGACGAGCGCCTGGGCGCCCTCGCTCGCCGGGTGTTGTTTGGTGGCGAAGAGCAGCTGGTTGCCATCGTATTTGTTGAAGAGCAGCGTCACGTCGGCGGCGCCGCTGTACCCGATATTATTGGTGACCGCGAGGTCGATGAGGCCGTCGCCGTCGAGGTCCGTCGCCTGGATCCCCGTGGGTTCGTTGCCTACGGGCACGTGGACGGCTGCGGCGAACGTGCCATTGCCCTGGTTCAAGAGCACGCTCACGTTGTCGCTGCCGTTGTTGACGACGGCGAGGTCGGGTTTGCCGTCGTTGTTGATGTCCCCCGCGGCGATCGCCCGGGGATCCGCGCCCACCGGGTACGAGACCGGCGCCGCGAAGGTGCCGCCTCCCTGGCCGAGGAGCACGTGCGCCTGGTTGTTCGCGAGCCAGTTTGCGACGGCCAGGTCGAGCACGCCATCGCCGTTCAAGTCCTTGACCACGAGCGCTCGCGGGCCCGTGCCGGCGGGGTAGTTGACCGCGGGGTCGAAAGAGCCATTGCCCTTGTTGAGCAGCACGCTGACGTTGTTGCTGGTGGTGTTCGCGGCGACCGCGTCGAGCTTCCCGTCGCCGTTCAGATCCGCCAGCGCCACGGACCGGGGGCCCGAGCCCACGGGGAGGTTGACGGCGGGGGCGTAGCCGCCGAAGTAATTATCATCCTGCGCGATGAAGCTCAAGTTGGGGCTATTGGTGCTCGCGACGACGAAGTCGGGTTTGCCGTCGCCGGTGAGGTCACCGATCGCGACCGAGTGAGGAAACGAGTTGACGGTGAGCGACAGCGGATAAGGGAAGGTTCCGCTGCCTTGGTTGAAGTAGAGCTTGAGGCTGGCCCCGCCGTCCGTGAGCGCGAGGTCGAGCTTGCCGTCGCCGTTGATGTCCGCCGAGGCCACGGAGGTCGCATCGCTCACCGTCCGCGACTGCGGAGGCCCAGGGAGCCCGAGCGAACCCATGCACGCGGCCGGGACGCAGGTGCCGGCCATGCAGGTAGCGCCCCCGTTGCAGAGGGGTTTGCCCATGCACGCGCCGGCCTGGCAGGTGTCGCCTTGGGTGCACGTGTCCCCGTCAATGCAGGCAGCGCCGGAAGCGGGGAGGTGGACAGGCTCGTTGTTTTCGCAGACGTCGTCGGTGCAGGGGTCGTTGTCGTCGACGGGGACACAGGCAGCGCCGCCGCTGCCGCCCACGCCGCCGCTGCCGCCCATGCCGCCGCTGCCGCCCATGCCGCCGCTGCCGCCGGTTCCGCTCGTCGAGGACGAGCTCGTCATCATGCCGCCGGCGCCGCCGCTGCCGCTCGTGGACGAGCTGGAGGCGTCTGCGGTGGAGCCTCCGCTCGCCGCGCTGGGCCCTTCGGCCTCGCAGCCGAAGGGCCCCGCGAGGCACCCGAGGAAAAGCGCCGTGACCACGAAGCCCGACGTGGTGCGGCGCATGAAGAGGGAACGCATGTGAAACTCCTGGAAAGGAAAGGGGCCGCGCAGGTCGTTGCCGGAGCGGCATTTCGTGAGCCGCTCTTTTACGATGAAACGACGCGAATGGCATCGAGTTCAAGACCCGGTCAGGACGTAGCCGCGGGCGTCGCGCAGGCGGCGTGCGCGGGGGCCAGGCCGAGTGCTTTGAGGACGTCGCGATGGCGTGGCGGCACGCCCATCTACACCACTGACGCGCGGCTCACAGGGCGCCGGGGGTGCCCATGACGCGGCGCTCGACGAAGACGAGGCCGATGCCCCAGACGAAGTAGAGCGCGACCGCGGTAAAGAACTGCCAGGCCGCGACGTCGAAGTGGCGCTGCACCAGCGTCACGAAGCCGATGACGGGCGGGGCGACGAGGAGCGGCAGGAACAAGCCGTAGTAGAAGCCGTAGACGCGGCGGCTGCGCGGGCGGTCGACGGGGAGGCGTTCGACGGTCTGGATCGCGGCGGTCTGCCAGGTGACGACGAAGGGCAGGCCGTGCTGCTTCTCGGGGCCGAGGAAGCGCAGGCGCTCGCGACGGACCGGCGCGACCGGCAGGAAGGCGACGGTCAGCCACAGGGTCATGGTCAGGACGCCGCTGCCGCTTTGGTGCGGGTCGAGGTAGCGCAGGCCGAAGCCGTTGAAGCTGAGGGCGCTCTCGAAGAGGCCGGGGTGGGCGAGGGCGTAGCGCTCGAGGAAGCCGCGGGTCTCGGTGGTCTCGCTGCGCGGCGGGCGGGTCCGGCGCCAGGCCTGGAAGAGGCGGAGCGCGCCGAAGGACGAGAGGGCGATGAGCACGGCCAGGCCGATGCACGTCGGCAGTGCGGTATCGTCGACGACCAGCCTGCCGGCCGCGTACTCGACGGCGAGGCCGACGGCGGCGAAGCACAGCGGGAAGGTGACGAAGAGGGCGATGACGAGGCTCGCAAAGAGGCGCCACATGGGCGCACGGTACTCCAAACTCGAGTCAGCGCGTCAAGTTGCCGCGGCCGGGGAGCCACGTGATCCTCCCCCACTTCCGTGGACAAACCCAAAGGCGCGGAGATGCGCTAGGAGAGTTCCATGGCGAGGCGGAAGCGGAGATCGTTCAGCGCGGAGTTCAAGGCAGAGGCGGTTCGGCTCTGCCAGATCGGGGATCGGAGCATCGCGAAGGTCGCGAAGGATCTGGATCTTACCGAAACGGCGCTACGCGAGTGGGTGAGAGCTGACGAGGTCAACGTCGCCGGGGAGAAACCCCCCGAGACCCTCACGGGCGCCGAGCGCGAGGAGCTCGTGCGGCTGCGGCGTGAGGTCAAGCGGCTGCAGATGGAGCGGGAGATCTTAAAAAAAGCGGCGGCCTTCTTCGCGAAGGAGAGCGAGTGAAGTTCGCGTTCATCACCGCGGAGAAGGCCATCTTTCCAGTCACCGTGCTTTGCGACGCCCTCGGCGTTTCGCGCAGCGGCTTCTACGCCTGGTGCAAGCGCCCCGAGCCGCGGCGGAAGGCGTCCGACGCGCAGCTCGCGGCGGAGATCGCCGCAGCTCACCGCC
>NZ_JARZHH010000057.1 GCF_029946515.1 Polyangium sp. 6x1 | reverse complement strand
AGCGGCAGCGGCGGCGCTGGCGGCAGCGGCGGCGCTGGCGGAAGCGGTGGCGCTGGCGGAAGCGGCGGCGCTGGCGGCGCCGGCGGAAGCGGCGGCGCAGCCGGCGCCGGTGGTTCGCCTACGACGCCGGGCCCCGACCAGGAGAGCGGCTGCACCTGCTCGGCGGCCGGTGACGCCACCTCCTCGGGCATGGGCGCCCTCTCCCTTCCCATGGCCGGACTCCTCCTCGCCCTCGCGCGAGGCCGTCGCCGCACGCGACGCTGACCCCGAGATCCAGCCAGACCACGACCTCCCCCGCCAGGATCCCTCCCGCATCGACAGCGATCCCAGGCCGGGGAGGTCGCCCCTCCTCCGCCACGCCCCTGCCCTTCCTTCCCCTCGCGCGGGCCGATCCTTCCCCCGGCCCTCGCCGATCCTTCCCTCCCCATCGGCCGATGCTTCGCCCTCCGGTGGCCAAAGATCTTCACGCGTTCCGTCTCCCAACACACGACGAGGATGGGTAAGCTGCCCCCGAAAGCGAGGATCGTTCCCCCATGGACAACAAAGTCGGTGACCATCTCCTGACGACCGACGAGCACAGCCAGCTGCTCGAACAGCTCAAGTCGATCGTGGAGAAGCTCAAGGCGCACGGGATCACGCTCAGCGTCGACGAGCGCAAGCGCGCCCTCCGCCAGCGCAGAGGCGCGGAGCCGCATATCCAGCGCATCATCGAGATCGCCAAGAAGCACAACGTCTCCCTGAAGACCATTCCCCTCACCGGCCTGGAGAACGACCTCGCCCTCGCGAAGCAGCTCCAGCCGATCGAGGAGGAGCTGCGCGTCGCATTGCAGCTCGCCGAGGACACCGGCATGCAAGCCGGCTCGGAGGCGTGGGAAGCCTTCCTCGCCTATTATGGTGTGCTGTCCTCCATGGGAGAGCGCATGCCGGACCTCGCCGCCGAGCTTCAGTCCGTCGTCGACTTCATGGCGACCGGTCCGCGGAAGAAAAACACCCTCGGCGGGTGAATCCGTTCGTACCACTTCCCGACGTCCATTCCTTGCCCTCCCTTCCATGGCTCCTCCCATTGACGTATTGTCGTCTTTCATGGGACCTCTTCGTTTTGCTGCCATCTCGCTCCTCCTCGGCGTGTTCGCGGCGTCAGGCTGCGGGAACGAAGAATCGGCCACCGAGACCACCCTCGGCACCGGCGGCGGCGCCGGCGGCGGCACGAGCGGCGCCAGCGGCGAAGGCGGCAGCGGCCCGGGCGGGAACAGCCCGAGCGGCGACGGCGGCAGCGCCGCGTCGTGCGAGCCGAACGTGACGGAGCCTTGTTATGGGGGCCCCGCAGGCACGGAGGGCGTCGGGGTTTGCAAGGGCGGCACGCGCACGTGCAACGCCGAGGGCACGGCCTTCGGGGCCTGCGAGGGCGAGGTGCTGCCCTCGCAGGAGAACTGCGCCACCTCCGACGACGAGGACTGCGACGGCGCGACGCCAACGTGCGGGAGCGACAACCTCTGGAGCCGCAGGTTCGGCACGGCCGAGGGCCTCGGGCTGATCGCCGGCAGCGGCGGGCACCCGATCCTCGTGGGTCGTTTTCCCGGTACGCTGAGCTTCGGCGGCAACACGTTCACGAGCTCGGGCGGCTACGACGCGTTCGTCGCGAAGCTCGACGGCGCGTCGGGCGAGCACCTCTGGAGCCGCAGGCTCGGCGGCGGCGAGGATCAAGCCGCGTGGAGCGTCGCCGAGGACGCGGAAGGCAACATCGTCGTCGTCGGCGAGTTCCTCGGGCAGATGAGCGTCGGCGGCGGAAACTCGCTGCAAAGCGAGGGCGGCTTCGACGTCTTCGTCGCCAAATACGACGGCACCGACGGCGAGCACCTGTGGAGCCGGCGCTTCGGCAATAGCGAGGATCAGGTCGCGCGTGGCGTCGCCGTCACGAAGACGGGCGAGATCCTCGTGACCGGCAGCTTCTCCGGCGGCGTCGATTTCGGGACCGGCCTGCTGGAGAGCGCCGGCAGCTTCGACATCTTCGTCCTCACCCTCGACAGCAAAGGAAACACGGTGCGCGCGCAGGCCTACGGCGACGGCGAGGAGCAAAACGCCCGCGCCATCGCGGTCGACGCCGGTGGCAATGCCGTGCTGACCGGGGATTTCCGCGGCGAGATGGAGTTCGGCGGGACGACGATCACGAGCGCAGGTGGCTTCGACCTGTTCGTCGCGCGGTTCGATCCGACGGGCGGCGTGACCTACGCGAAGCGATACGGCGACATGGATCCGCAGCGCGGCTACGCCGTGCGCATGAACGCCGCGGGCAACGCAGTCGTGAGCGGGATCGTGCGCGGCAGCGTGGATTTCGGCGGCGGCACGCTCACCGCGCAGAACCTCGACGTGTTCCTGCTCGAGCTGTCGCCGAGCGGCCATCACGTGAAGAGCTTCATCATGGGCGGCTCGAAGGCGGATACCGCCGGGGGCGTGGCCGTCGGCGCCGGGGGGCGCTTCGTCGTCGCCGGGGGATTCCTGAAAGACGCGACGTTCGGCGGAATCAAGCTGAACGCGCAGGGCGGCGCTTCCTCGCCCGACGCGTTCCTCGCGCGATACGACACGTCGGGCGGCGTCCTGTCGGCGACGGCCTACGGCGACAAGGACGACCAGACCATCACCGCGCTGGCCACCGACGCCGCCGGCCGCGTCTTCATCGCCGCCCAGGCCTCCGGCGTGGTCGACTTCGGCCAGGGCCCGCTCTCGGGCGGCGCCGCGGACCTCGCCCTCGCCAAGCTCGCGCCCTGACCGTCCGCGCGGGCGATCGGCGGCGTCAGTGCTACGCCTCTCTTCGATGCGCCCCGCGACGGTCGCCACCCTCGCGCTCCTCGTGCTCGCCCCGTCCGGCGGGGCCGCCCGTCCGCCACCTCCAGCCGAGGCGCCGTCGGCCCCCGCACCCCAAGCGAACACGAAGGCCGGCATCGTCACCCTGCAGAGCCCGGCCCCCGAGGCGTTCCTGCTCCGCGAAGGCACGTTCACGATGGGCTCGACCCCGACCGAGGTCGCGCACGCGCAGGCCCTCTGCACGCTGGAGCCGATGGGGCGCGAGTGCCCCGAGCAGGTCTTCGGCGACGAGTACCCGCCCCACGACGTCTACCTCTCGGACGTCTGGATCGATCGGACCGAGGTCACGGTCGCACGCTACCGCCGCTGCATCGCCGCGGGGCATTGCCTGGAGCCGCCGTACGCCTCGGGAGCCGCGCGCTTCGATCGGCCGGAGCTACCGGTGGTGATGGTGAGCTGGAACGACGCCGTCGCCTTCTGCAATTGGGCAGGCGGGCGGCTGCCGACCGAGGCGGAGTGGGAGCGCGCGGCGCGCGGCGCGCGGAGCCGGCGTTACCCCTGGGGCAACCTCTGGAACGGCGCGATCGTGAACCACGGCAAGCTGTCCTGGGACGAGCTCGACCCCACCGACGGCTTCCTCGAGCTGGCCCCCGTGGCCTCGTTCCCCGACGGCCGGACCCCGGACGGCTTCGCAGACATGGCGGGGAACGTGGAGGAGTGGGTGGCAGACTACTACGCACCTCGTTATCCGGACGGCAGCGCGATGAACCCGCGTGGTCCGTCGTCGGGAGAGGAGCGGGTGTTGCGAGGCGGCGGATACGTGCACGGGCGGCCGTTCCTGCGCGCAGCGTCGCGGCAGCACGACCTGCCGTCCATGCGAAGGCCCTGGCGCGGCTTCCGTTGTGCCCGCGACGCGTAGCGAACGGGGCCCAGCGGGCTCATAGTGGGCGCGTGAAGATCGCCCACCTGTCGGATCTGCACCTGCTGTCGCTCGAAGGCGCGGTGCCGATGCGCCTCTTCAACAAGCGCATCACGGGCTACATGAACCTGCGCTTCCACCGGAAGTCCGTGCACAAGCCCTTCGCCGTCGAGGCAGCCGCCGCAGAGATCCGCAAGCTCGGCGTCGATCACGTGGTCATCACAGGCGACGTGACGAACCTCGCCCTGGAGGTCGAGTTCGAGCTCGTGAAGAAGCTGGTCGAGGAGGATCTCGGCCTGTCACCCGACCAGATCAGCATGGTGCCGGGCAACCACGACACCTACACGCGCGGCGCCTTCCGGGGAAAGCGCTTCTTCCGGTACTTCGAGCCCTATCTGAAGAGCGATCTGCCGGAGATCCCGGGCCCGTTCCCGTTCGTGCGCCTGCGCGGTCCGGTGGCGCTCATCGGTCTGTCGACCGCCGTGCCAAGGCCGCCGCTCGTCGCCGCCGGCTCACTCCGCCCAAAGCAGCTCGACGCGCTCTCGCAGGCGCTCTCCCACCCCGAAGTGCGCTCGCGCACGCCCATCCTGCTCCAGCACCACCCATGGCACAACCCGTCGCGGCTCGTGAAGACGCTGCTCGAAGGGCTCTACGACGCCAGGGAGCAAGCCGAGCTGCTACGCGGGGTCGAGCGGGGCCTGCTGCTACACGGGCACCTGCACCGCAGGATCCACCGGACGCTGCCCACGGCGCGCGGCCACATCGACGCGGTGGGCGCGACGAGCGCGTCGCTGCTGCACGACAGCGACGAGCGGATGGCAGGCTTCAACCTGTACGAGATCGACGACGCCTCCGGAGCGATCGAGGCGATCCGCTCATGCAAGCTGGATCCCGCGACGAAGACGTTCTCCGAGGTGGCGATTCCAAAGGGCTAGTGGGAGGCGCTTCGCTGGGGCTTTGCCCCAGGCCCCACCAGGAGCTGTCCGCTCCTGGACCTGGACCAGCGCAAGCGCTGGACTCGGGGTCGATGAACTGCGCTCCGCGCAGTTCATCGAACAGCCGGGGTCAAGACTACAGGCGACCCTGCCAGCCAAGACGGCAGCGCTGACGGTTCAACCGGCAAGGCGGTATCAACGGCCTGTGGGAAGAACTGCGCGCAGCGCAGTTCTTCCACGAAAGGTCCAGGGCTGGCCCTGGTTCGGGTCGAGGGGCGAACAGCCCCCGCGGGGTCCGGGGCGGCGCCCCGGCGCGGCGTTCCAGGGTTACAAAACGAACCCGGCGCCGTCGGACGGTTTGAGGTCCGAGGCGCCGGGGTGGACGAGTCGCTCTGCTCAGGTTGCAGCGGCGAGGCGCATCACGTTGATGGCTTGCAGGCCCTTGGGGCCTTCCTTGATCTCGAACTCGACGGTCTCATCCTCGAAGAGGCGCTTCCGGCCTGCGTCCGGCTGCTGGATCTGCGAGTAGTGGACGAAGACGTCGGGGCCTGTGTCCTGCTTGATGAATCCCCAGCCCTTCTCGTCATTGAACCACTTGACTTTACCTACTGCCATAACTCCTCCACTTCACACGACGCTCGCCGATCGCTGTCGATCCCCACGATTTTGCGCGTATCCAGCGCACGCGCCCCCGGTCGAGCGGCGCCAAGGTAGACGTCCGCTCGTCCGACCGTCAAGCGGAGTGCCACCGGCCAGATGCGCGCGGGCACACTCCTGGCGCATGACGCGCACTGCGAAAATGAAATCGCGCCGCGCACGACGCACATGCGTAACGGCGTTCGCTTCCAGGGGAAAATATGACCGGGAAATGACCGAAATTCGGTCCGCCCGGCGTCGGCACGACCATCGCAAGGAGCGGCCGGCATGGAGTTCCCTACCCCCAAAACCGAGATCACGGGCGCCCCTTCCGAGGGGAGCGGTGACGCGATGCAGCGCCCCCGCCCTTATGAACACGCCTCCCGCGATCCGCGGGCGCTCCGCATCCTGGCGAAGACCATCTACCGTGAAATGCGGCAGGGGGGCCTCGCTGAAGAAGACGTGATGTCCGTCGCCGGCGAGCTGCTCTCCCTCGTCGCCGGCGACATGAAGGACCGCCGTGAAAACGGCGAGCCCTCCTCGATCCCGCCTTCGCCTGCCCGCAAGCTGCGCTGATCCGTCCTCACCCCGCGCGCGATCGTCCCCTCTTCGTTGACATGCTCGTCTGGGCTTGCTCGTATTGCCGAGCGTGGCCCGGGGCCCATCCCGCAAGGCCGCCCGAGCGGAATGATTTTCTCGGTCATCATCAGCGAGAAGGGCGGCGCCGAGCGCCGAGAATCCTTCGATCGCGCGGAGATCAACGTCGGCCGCGTGCAGGGCAACGACCTCATGCTGCCGAAAGGCAACGTGTCGAAGCGGCACGCGCGCCTGGTCCTGCGTGACGGCCGCTTCATCGTCACCGACCTGAAGAGCACGAACGGCACGTACGTCAACGGCCGCAAGATCGGGCAACCGACGATCGTCCGTGAGGGCGACAAGATCTACGTCGGCGACTTCGTTCTACGCATCGAAGCAGGCCCCGGCGCGCAGCTCGCCGTCGGGCGCATCCCGAGTGGCGAGTTCAACGCGATGCCCGACATGGGCTCGATGGACGGGCCGCTCTCGTCGCCCGGCAGTCGGCCCTCGGCCGTCCCCGCCAAACCCCGCGACAACGCCGTGCTCACCGGCGAGCAAGCCGCCGACGTGGTGAGCCATTTCCCGCTGGAGAACGATCCCGACGAAGCGCCGGTCCCCGTGCCCGCCCCGCCGCGCGTGCCACGGCCGACCCAGAGCACGAAGCCGAGCGGCTCGATGCTCTCGCCGACCGCGCTCTCGCCGCTGCCAACGCATACCGCCGCCGGCCCGCCGACGCTGAGCGCAGGCCCGAGGCACACGGCGTCGAGCATCCCTGCGCCGCCCCAGAGCCCGTTCCCGCCGACCTTCGGACAAGCCTTCCCGCCGCGGCACGCGGTCCCACCCGGCCCGACGGCGGTGCCTCCGTCCCCGGTGAACCGCACGAACTCGGAGCCGACGCCAGGCCCGTCCGCCCCGCACCGCGCCGCGCTCGTGACCCTCGTGGAGCGCGTGGCCGAGGGGCTCGATCTCGCCCCGCTCGCCGCAGGCGCGCCGATCTCGTCGGCGTTCGCCGCGAAGATCACGACGACGATCGAGGAGCGCGTGGCGGCGATGAAGACCGCGGGCCTCGTGCCGGACGGCGTGGGCATCGAGCAGCTCGCCATGGATGCGCGGCGCGAGCTGCTCGAGCTCGGCGCGTTCGGGCCGCTGCTCGCCGACGACGACGTGGTGGAGATCCACGCACAAGGAAACACGCGTCTCGTCGCGTTCCGTAAAAGCCGCAAGACGCCGACGGGCGAGATGCCGTTCACGAGCGAGGAGGCCGCAACACGAGCGCTGCGTCGGCTGCTCGTCCACGCGGGCGCTTCGCTCGAAGGACCCGGCGCAGTCGACGTGGTCGCGCCGGAGGGATTCCGGATCCTCGGCGTCGTACCCGCGCAGGGCGCGAAGGGGCTGCTCGTCGTGCTGCGCAAGCCGCAGCGGATCGAGGCGAGCACGCTGGAGGATCTCGTGCGCGCCGGGCTGCTCTCGCGAGCCGTGGCGACGCTGCTCGCGCAAAGCATGGCCGGCCGCGCGAACGTGCTCGTCGCAGGCCCGATGGGCTCGGGGCACGGCTCGCTCGTCGCAGCGCTCGCGCAAAGCTTCGCCGCAGAGGAGCGCGTCGTGTCGCTGCAAGACGACGACGAGATCCCCGTGACCCACGCGAACACGCTGTCCATCCCGCTCGGGCCGAGCGCAGACGCAGCCGCAAACGCGACACGCGTCGCCACGCGGATGCGCCCCGACCGGCTCGTGATCGGCGCGCTCGCCGGCCCCGCAGCCTCCGAGCTCGTCTCCGCCCTCGGCGAAGGAGCGGGCAGCGTGCTCGCAGCGACACGCGCGCCCACGCTGCGCCACGCCCTCGCGCGACTCACAGCCGACCTCGTGACAGCGCGCCCCGGCACGAGCGTGGAAGCAGCGCGGGAGGCACTGGCGAGCGCATTCGATCTCGTGCTCGAAGTGGCCCGCCTGCGCGACGGCCGCGCGCGGCTCATGCGCGTCGCAGATCTACGCGTGGAAGGCGGCGCGCTCACGGCGCGAGACATCTTCACGTTCCTGATCGAGCGAACCGCCGCAGGCGGGACGATCGAGGGCACGCTGCACCCGACAGGCGTGGTTCCAGCCCTCGCGGAAGACCTGGCAGCGCGGGGCACGCCGGTCGATCCAGCGATCTTCCGACGCACGAAGTAAAGAAGCGTCGGAGAGCCGAGCGCATCTTGACGAGTCTCGGCAGGACGACGACGTTCGACTACGCTACCCTGTAAGCGTCCCGCTGCTGGTGACGTAACGGCAGCGGCGGATCAAAGGGCAACAAGAAGCGAACATGGCCATCCGCACCATCCTGCATTATCCCGACCCTCGCCTTCGCGAGAAGGCCCAGCCGGTCGAGCGCATCACGCCCGAGATCGAGCGGCTCATCGACGACATGGCCGAGACCATGTACGCAGCGCCAGGCGTGGGCCTCGCAGCCACGCAGATCGGCGAGCCGCACCGGATCTTCATCATCGACATCGCCGGCGAGGACGAACCAAGCAACCTCATGGTCTTCGTCAACCCGGAGATCCTGTCGAAGGTCGGCGAAGAGGTGGGCGCCGAAGGCTGTCTGTCCTTCCCCGGCGTGAGCGAAGACATCAAGCGCGCAACCGAGGTCCGCGTGCGCGCCCAAGGCCGCGACGGCAAGGCATTCGAGCTCGCAGCCGACGGCCTGCTCGCCGTGGCCATCCAGCACGAGAACGATCACCTCGACGGCGTGCTGATGATCGACCGCGTGGGCATGCTGAAGAAGCGCATCATCCAGCGCAAAATGCAGAAGCGCCCGAACGCGACCGGCTGATTGACGTCGCGTTCAGGCGGGAGCCGCCGCGCCGGGGCTCTGCCCCGGACCCCGCGGGGGCTGTTCGCCCCTCGACCCGAACCAGGGCCAGCCCTGGACCTCTGGGCATCGACTGCGCGATGCGCAGTCGATGCGGGGAAAGTTTTTTCAAGCTGTCCGCCCCCCTCTTTGCAGGGCCAGCCCTGGACCCTTTGGGGAAGAACTGCGCGATGCGCAGTTCTTCCCACAGGCCGGTGGGACCACCTCGCCGGTTGAACCGTGGCCGCTGCCGTCTTGGCTGGCAGGGTCGCCGCCGGTCTTGAATCGGCCGTTCGATGAACTGCGCATCGCGCTGAACCGTGGCCGCTGCCGTCTTGGCTGGCAGGGTCGCCGCCGGTCTTGAATCGGGCCGTTCGATGAACTGCGCATCGCGCAGTTCATCGACCACGAGTCCAGCGCTTGCGCTGGTCCGGGTGCAGGGGCGGACAGCCCCTGCTGGGGTCTGGGGCAACGCCCCAGCCGCGCCTCAACGCGGGAACGACAGCGGCCCGCTGACGTACGCGTCGCGGCCGCAGAGTGCCCAGCGGGGATCGACGATCCGCGGCGCCTCGCTCGGCGTGTCTGGGCCTGCCCAGTCGACGGCGCCGGGACGGCCACGCGGCCCTAGCAGGATGGGCGCGATGAAGGCGTGGAGCTCGTCCGCGAGGCGCGCCGCGAGCAGGCTGCCCGCGAGCTCTGCGCCGCCCTCGACGAGCATCGATACCACGCCTTGTGCCGCGAGGATGCGCAGCGCCGCCGACACCTCCACGCGGCCCTCTGCGGAGTTCGGCACGCGGAGCACCACGCAGCCAGCGTCGGCGAGTGCTTGCTCGTTCGCTCCGGGCGCGTCCTCGCCCGTGAGTACCCACGTCGGCACTTCGCGCGCGGTTTGCACGAGCCGGCTGTGCAGCGGCAAGCGCAGGTGCGTGTCGAAGACCGCGCGGGTCGGGCAACGCCCTTGCTCGGCGAGACCGGGCGTACGCACCGTGAGGCGCGGATCGTCTGCGAGCGCCGTCCCGATGCCGACGCCGACGACGTCGTGCTGCGCGCGGAGCTCCTGGACCTTCGCCCGCGCCTCGGGGCCCGTGACCCACTTCGAGGCGCCGCTGCGGGTCGCGATGCGACCGTCGAGCGAAAGCGCAAGCTTGAGCGACACGTACGGCATGCCCATCGTGATGAACTTCGACCACGGCGCGATGAGTGCGCGTGCCTCGGCGCCTGCGACGCCCACGTCGACCGTCACGCCCGATTCCGTGAGACGCGCCGCGCCTCCGCCGTCGACGTTCGGGTTTGGATCGAGGCACCCGATGACCACGCGGCGGATGCCTGCCCGCAGGATGTTGTCGACGCAGGGCGGCGTGCGGCCGTGATGGTTGCAGGGCTCGAGCGTGACGAACAGCGTGCCGCCGCGCGCGGCCTCGCCGGCGCGGCGCAGGGCTACCGTCTCGGCGTGCTCTTCCCCGGCGCGCAGGTGGTACGACGACGCGACGACCTCCCCCGCTTCGCTGACGACCACGGCTCCGACCGGCGGGTTCGGCGATGGCTGGGACTTCTTCGCCTCCTCGAGCGCGAGGCGCATCGTGGCGAGATCGAAATCGGGGTCGGGAGCAGTCGTCATGGGTCAGCCCGGATCTACTAGGGGCCCTTCGCCTTCACAAGCTTACCCAGCTCGCGGAGGAACTCGTCCACGTCTCGGAAGGAGCGGTAGACGCTGGCGAAGCGGACGTAGGCGACCTCGTCGAGGTCGCGGAGGTGGTTCATCACTCGCTCGCCGAGCTCGGCGCTCGTCACTTCGCGCCGCTCCGACTCCTGCACCTCGCGCTCGATCGCGTCCACCACGACCTCCAGCCGGTCCACCGAGACGGGCCGCTTGTTGCAGGCGGTCCGGAGGCCTCGCATGAGCTTGGCTCGATCGAACGGTTCGCGCCGGCCGTCTTTTTTCACGACGGTCGGCAGGACGTCCTCGACGCGCTCGTACGTCGTGAACCGACGACCACAAGCGGCGCATTCGCGGCGCCTGCGCACAACGTCACCCGACCCGGGCGCGCGGGACTCGACGACCTTGTCTTCGAGGTGCCCGCAGAACGGGCACCTCATCGCTTAGCCCTCGAAGCGGGAGAACACGAGCGCAACGTTGGTGCCCCCGAACCCGAACGAGTTCGACATGACGTTCCGGAGACGGCGATCGCGCGCGACGAGCGGGACGCAGTCGAGCACGCAATCGGGATCCTGCTCCTCGAGGTTCGCCGTCGGCGGGACCTTGCCGTCGTGCAGCGCGAGCACGGAGAGGGCTGCCTCGACAGCGCCTGCGCCGCCGAGCAGGTGCCCCGTCACGGACTTCGTCGAGCTCACCCAGAGCCCGTGTCCGGTTGCGTGCTCGCCGAACACTTTCACGATCGCGCGCGCCTCCTCGATGTCGCCGTGGGGCGTCGAGGTGCCGTGCGCGTTGATGTATTCGATGTCCGTCGGCGAGAGCTTCGCGTCCACGAGCGCTTGTTTCATCGCGCGCTGCGCGCCTTCGCCTTCCGGCGCGGGCTTCGTCAGGTGGTACGCGTCGCACGTGGCGCCGTAGCCGGTCACCTCGCCGTAGATCTTCGCGCCGCGGCGCTTGGCGTGCGAGAGCGACTCGAGCAGCAGCGTCGCCGCGCCCTCGCCCATGACGAACCCGTCGCGGCCCTTGTCCCAGGGCCGGCTCGCGCGCGTGGGCTCGTCGTTGCGCCGCGAGAGGGCGAACATCGCGCCGAAGCCGGCGGCCGCGAGCCCCGTGATCGTCGCTTCCGTGCCGCCCGCGAGCATGAGAGGCGTGCGGCCGCGACGGATCCACTCGAAGGCTTCGCCGATCGAGTGACCGCTCGACGCGCACGCGCTCGTGTTGCAGTAGCTCGGCCCCTTGAGGTCGAGGGCCATTGCGACCTGGCCGGCGGCGAGGTTCGCGATGACCTGCGGGATGAAGTAGGGGCTGACCTTCGAGGGCCCCTTTTCGAGAAGCACCTGCGCGTACTGGTACAGGTTCTCGAGCCCGCCGAGGCCGACACCGATGAACGTGCCGCACGCCTCGCGCTCCTCGTCGGAGAGCTCGATCGCCGCGTCCTTCATGCAGAGCTGCGAGGCGGCGACCGAGAGGTGGGCGAAGCGGCCCATCTCGCGGAGCTTCTTCTTGGGGATGAAGTTTTCCGCGACGAACCCTTTCACCTCGCCCGCGATGCGCGTCGAATACTGCGACGCATCGAAGAGGGTGATGGGTCCGATCCCGGACTCGGCCGCGAGCACGGAGCGCCACGTCTCCGTGGTTCCGATGCCGTTTGGGGTGACGAGACCGATGCCGGTGATGACGACGCGTTCCATACTCGCTTCGCCCAGGATGGACCGAGGATGAGGCCCTCGCTAGGGCGCTCGGGCGCTACTTCTTGGTGTGCGAATTGATGTAGTCGATCGCATCCTGCACGGACCGGATCTTCTCCGTGTCCTCGTCCGGGATGTCGATCTCGAACGCCTCTTCAAAGGCGAGCACGAGCTCCACGAGGCCGAGCGAATCTGCGCCCAGGTCGTCGATGAACGTCGATTCGGGCTTGATGTCCTTCTCTTCGACGTCGAGCTGTTCCTTGATGATCCGTTTGACCTCGGCCGAGATGTCGCGACCTTCCGCCATGGCGTCCTCCGGGAAAAAGCGGTCCCCTCCTAACCCATCGTTCGAGCTTTTGCACCACCTTCGTGGCGTGCGAAACGCTTTTTACATGTACATGCCGCCGTTTACGCGGATGGTCTCGCCCGTGATGTAAGAAGCAGCATCCGAGCAGAGGAAGACCACCGCGGCAGCCACCTCTTCCGGCTTTCCAGTGCGACCGAGAGGAATGGCCTTCAGCATGCCTTCCTTCACCTCGGTCCCGAGCGACGAGGTCATGTCGGTGTCGATGAAGCCGGGCGCGACCACGTTCACCGTGATGCTCCGCGAAGCGTACTCGCGCGCGAGCGTCTTCGAGAGGCCGAGGAGCGCCGCCTTCGACGCGGCGTAGACCGCCTGCCCGGCGTTGCCCATCTCGCCGACGATGCTCGACAGGAACACGATGCGGCCCGCGCGGGCGCGCATCATGGGCTTGATCGCCGCGCGCGCGCAGCCGATCGCGCCCTTCACGTTCACCGCGAAGACGCGATCGATCTCCTCTTCCTTCACGCGCAGGACGAGGTTGTCGACGGCGATGCCCGCGTTCGCCACGACGATGTCGAGGCGGCCGAGCCGCTTCGCCAAGGCCGCGATCGCCTCGTCGGTGGCCTGCATGTCCGCCACGTCGAAGCCGAGCGCTTCGGCCTTGCCGCCGCGCTCCTCGATCGCCTGCACGACGCGCCGCGCCTCTTCCTCGCCGCGCACGTAGTTGACGACGACGTACGCGCCTTGCGCCGCGAGCGCCTCCGCCGTTGCCCGACCGATCCCACGTGAAGCGCCCGTCACGAGCGCGACCTTGCCGCTCAGACCGAACATGTCTCAAGCCTCCAGGAACGCAGCTGCCGCGTCGATCCCCGCCGGATCCGAGACGCTCAGCACCTTGATGGATTTCGCGATTCGCTTCACGAGCCCGGCGAGCACCTTGCCAGGCCCGAGCTCGAGCGCGTGCGTCACGCCCTCGGCCGCCATGCGCTCGACCGAAGCGGACCAGAGGACCGCGCCGTCGATCTGCCGCAGCAAGAGCTCGGCGACCCGCCCGGGATCGGTGTTCGGTGACGCGTCGACGTTGGCGATCACCGGGAAGGCGAGCGGATGGATCACGACCCGCTCGAGCGCAGGGGCGAGCGCCTCGCGCGCGCTCCGCATGAGCGCGCAGTGGAAGGGCGCGCTGACCTTGAGCTGCACGGCCTTGCCGCCGCGCGCGACCACGAGATCACCCGCACGCGCGACCGCGTCCTTGTGCCCCGCGATCACCACCTGCCCCGGCGCGTTGTAGTTCGCCGGCGAAACGATCTCCCCCGCGGCCGCCTCCTCGCAGATCGCTATGATCGCCTCGGCGTCGAGCCCCATGATCGCCGACATCGCGCCTTCGCCCGGAGGCACGGCGGCCTGCATCGCGGAGCCGCGCAGGCGGCAGAGGCGCACGGCGTCTTCGAGCTCGATCGCGCCCGCCGCGCAGAGGGCGCTGTACTCGCCGAGCGAGTGCCCCGCGGCGAACACGGGCGGCGCGAGGTCCGGGTGCCGCTCGCGTAGCGCCGCCACGATGGCCGCGCTCGCCGCCACGATCGCGGGCTGCGTGTTCGCGGTGAGCGTGAGCTCCTCCATCGGACCTTCGAAGCAGAGCCGGGAGAGCGGCTCGCCGAGAGCTTCGTCGGCGCGCTCGAACGTGCGGCGCGCGGCCTCCGACGTCGCGGCGAGCTCCTTGCCCATGCCGACGAGCTGCGAGCCTTGACCAGGGAACAACCAGGCGACCTTCGTGCTTCGTTGCATCGACGCGGACTCCCGAGTGCTACGTCGCGGGATGAATTTTTGTGCTCAAAGGATCGGCGGCAGCGCGCGAAGAACCGTCACATCCGGACGAGCGCCGCGCCCCAGGAGATCCCGGCGCCGAGGGCGCACATGAGGACGTTTTGCCCGGTCTGGATGCGCCCGTCGCGCACGGCCTCGTCGAGCGCGATGGGGATCGATGCGCTCGACGTGTTGCCGTACTCCTGGATGTTGATGACGAACTTCTCCATCGGGAAGTTCAGCCGATCGGCGACCTGCGTGATGATGCGCAGGTTCGCCTGATGGGCGACGACCCAGTCGAGATCGGCGCTCGTCAGGCCCGAGGCCTTGAGGACCGCGGTGGACGCGCTCGTCAGGTTCTTGATGGCGGTCCGGAAGATCTCCTGCCCCATCATGTGGACCTTGTTGCGCTTCTTCGCGAGGCCCTCCTCCGTGAGCGGCTCGGCCGTACCGCCGCCGGGGATCGTGAGCGCGTGCGCGAGCGATCCGTCGGTGAAGATGCGCGTGGCGAGCAGGCCCCGACCGTCGCCCTCCGCGGGCCCGAGCACGACCGCGCCCGCGCCGTCCCCGAAGAGGACGCACGTCGTACGATCCTGCCAGTTGAGCAGCCTCGACAAGAGCTCGACGCCGACCACGAGGACGCAGCGCGCCGCGCCGGTGGCGATGAACTGATCGGCGATGGTGAGGCCGTAGATGAAGCCGGCGCACGCGGCCGACACGTCGAAGGCCGGGATGTTGTCGGCGCCGAGCTTCTGCTGCACGTGCACGGCGCACGCGGGCATGGGGCTGTCGCCGCTGATCGTCCCGACGATGATCATGTCGATGTCGGCGGCGTTGAGGCCCGCCGACTCGAGGGCGCGGCGCGCGGCGGCCGCCGCCATGTCGCTCGTGTTCTCGTTGTCGGCCGCGATGTGCCGGCGCCGGATGCCCGTGCGCTCCGCGATCCAAGCGTCGGACGTGTCGACGATCTTCTCGAGGTCGACGTTGGCGAGGACCTTCTCGGGGACGTAATGGCCGGTCCCGAGGATGCGACTCTTCGGTGTGGGGAGCGCGCTCATGGTGACAAGGTAGCAGGGCGCCGAGGCGGCGCGTGTTCTAGCGATGGACCTCGACCCGTGCTTCCGCGCAGTTCATCGCGGAGCGCCGAGATCCATGTACGCACGCGGTGCCCGGCGCGAGCCCATCTCGAAGCCACGCCCTGCGTGGTGCGGGCGCCCTCCGAGACGGGCAAGCCGGGGATATGCGGTGGACTCAGGTGGTCGCGGCCTTGACGGCCTTCGCCTTGCGACCCTTGTAGAAGCCACAGGCGCCGCAGGCGCGGTGCGGAAGCGCCGCCTCCCCGCAGTTCGCGCAGGCAACCACCTGCACCGGGGTGACCTTGTCGTGGTTCGCGCGCCGCATGTCGCGCTTGCTCGGGGTGGTTTTCCTCTTCGGGACGGCCACGGGCTACTCCTTCTTCGTCTTCTTCTGCTGGGACGCGTCGGCGCTGCCGGCCGCGGCCCCTTGATCTTCGTTCGGCCCGCGCGAGCCGCTCGCCTTGGAGAGCGCGGCGCGCAAAGCGCCGAGGGGCGCGAGCCTGGGGTCGATGGGCGGCTCGACGCCACCCTCGACGGCCTCGGGGGAGGCGGGACGGATACCCGGACACGCCTCGGAGCACAAGGGGAAGATGGGCATCTCGAGCAGAATCGCCTCGCGGATGAACCCGTCGAGCACGATCGTCTCACCGTCGTAGACGTCGACCTCCGCCTCGTCCGAGGAAAACTCGTACTCCGGCAGCTCCTTTTCCTTCGACGCCCGCTTGCCCGTCTCGGTCTTCGTGCTCCCGCCCGCGGCCTTCTTCGCCTGCGCCGCCGCGCGCTTCTCGTCCGCCTTCTGCGCGAGCACCTGAGGTGCGGCGGGCTTGAGGAGGAGCGACATCTCCGCGTCGACGTCGATCTTCGTCGACTCGAGGCATCGAGCGCACGGCGTCTGCAAGAGGGCGTGCACGCGCCCGCGCACGACGATCTCGGCCCCGGAGCGTGAGATCCGCCCCGAGATGTGCCCCGGCTCGGCGCCACGGAAGTCACAGTCGCTGAGCTGCTCGTCGAGCCACGCGACAGGCAGGTCCGCCGCGATCGAGCGACCAGCGGCGTCGATGTCTCCGGCAGGAATGGCGAAGAGCGGCATGGTCGACTCCTGAGGGCGAGAGCGAGCTCGCGGTAGCCGTGACGTTCGCCATGGCCGCGCGAGGCGGGAGCAACTAGCGCACGGTCGGGGTGCTCGCAAGCTTCCCGGCGCAGGTTCGACCGCCGAAGGCCATGGTAGGGTGCGCCCAGCACGCATGGACCGCCCGCTCGAACGGCCCGACGATCGATCGCGAAGGTGGCTCTTTGCCGCTGCGATCTACACGTTGGTCACGGTCGTATGTCTCGTCACGACGGGGCGCGAGCGGCTCGCGACGCACACGCCATTCAACCACTTCGCCTTGCTCGCCGACGCGTGGCTGCATGGCCGCCTCGACCTCGGCGGACCTCCTCCCGCGTACACGGGGAACAACGATTTCGTCGCGTGGGAAGGCAAGCACTACGTGAGCTTTCCGCCGTTCCCCGCGGTCCTCTTGCTGCCCGCAGTCAAGCTCGCGGGCAGCGTCGATCGCGTCCGGGACGGCCAGTTCTTCGCGCTCTTCACGGGCCTCGCACCGGCGCTCCTGTACCTCGGCCTCGACGCGCTCGCCCGCGCCGGCAGGACGGGACGATCCGAGCGGGAGAACGTGCTGCTCTCCCTGCTCTTCGCGTTCGGCACCGTGTACTGGTTCTCCGCCGTGCAAGGCACGGTCTGGTTCGCCGCGCACGTCGTCGGCGCGGCGCTCGCTGCGCTCTACCTCTTCGCGTCCGTGGGCGCCGCGCACCCGATCCTCGCGGGCCTCGCGATCGGCCTCGGCTTCGCCACGCGCACGCCGCTCGGCTTCGCGTTCCCCCTCTTCGTGTACGAGGCGATCCGAGCGAGCGTGCGCTCGGGCGCGAGCGAGCGCGTGCGCCTCGCGGACGTGGATGCGCGAGCGCTCGCGAAGAAGCTCGTGCTCTTCGCCGTGCCTTCGGCCGCGGTGCTCGGCGTCCTGCTCTGGTACAACGCCGCGCGGTTCGGCGATCCGTTCGAGTTCGGCCACCGGCTCCTGGCGATCACGTGGCGGGCGCGCATCGAGCGGTGGGGGCTCTTCTCGTACCACTACCTAGGCCGCAACCTCGGCGTGCTCCTGACGTCCCTGCCCTACACGGGCACGAGCGGCGCGCCGTTCCAGATCAACGCGCACGGACTCGCGCTCTGGGTCACGACGCCCATCTACGCATGGGTGCTCTGGCCGCGGCGCACGCCGCCTTCGTTCTGGGCCGTCGCGCTCACGGCCGCGTGCGTCGCGCTGCCGAGCTTGCTCTACCAGAACAGCGGCTGGATCCAGTTCGGCTACCGCTTCTCCAACGACTTCGCCGTGTTCCTGTTCGCGCTCCTCGCGCTCGGCAGGAGGCGGCTCGGCGGCTTCTTCTGGGCGCTCGCCGTGGTCTCCGTCCTCGTCAACGCGTTCGGCGCGGTCACCTTCCAGCGCGCCGCTTACGGTCGGTTCTACTTCGTGGATCCGACCCAGAAAATTCTCCACCAGCCCGATTGACGTGACGCACCTCGCGCGGCCCGGGGACACCGCGTCGACCTTGTGGTAGCTCGTCCCCGCCATGTCCGAAGTCCTCCTCGATCCGGTCGCGGTGGCCCGAGGTCTCCGCCGCGTCGCAGGTGAGATCGCCGAGCACGGCGGCGTCCGCGACCTCGCGCTGGTCGGCATACGGCGCGGCGGCGAGCCCCTCGCGGAGAGGCTCGCCGCGCTGCTCCGCGAGCTCGAAGGCGAAGCTCCGCCGACGGGCTCCATCGACATCACCCTCTACCGCGACGACGCCGCGACGGCCCTGCCGAACCCCAAGATCGGCCCGAGCCGCATCCCCTTCGAGGTGCGCGGCAAGCGCGTCGTGCTCGTCGACGACGTCATCTACACAGGCCGCACGATCCGCGCGGCGCTCGACGCGGTGCTCGACTACGGCCGCCCGCGCCGCATCGAGCTCTGCGTGCTCGTCGACCGCGGCGGCCGCGAGCTGCCCATCCACCCGGACTACACCGTGCGCCGCGTGGAGCTCAGCCCCGGCCAGAGGATCGAGGTCACGCAGAGGGACGACGGCGCGTGGGCCACCATCGAAGACGCATCCACCCTGGGGGGAACGTGACGACAGCACGCGCGCGATATCCGCACCGCCACCTGCTCGGGATCGAGGCCCTGGAGAGCAACGAGATCCTCTCGATCCTGGACGCCGCGGAGAGCTTCTTCGACGTCTCGCGGCGCAGCGTCCGAAAGGTGCCGACGCTCCGGGGCAAGACGGTGATCAACCTCTTCTACGAGCCCTCCACGCGCACGCGGACCTCGTTCGAGCTCGCGGGCAAAAGGCTCTCGGCGGACGTCATCAACATCAGCGTGTCCACGTCGAGCGCGGTCAAGGGCGAGACGCTCCTCGACACGGTGAAGAACCTCGAAGCGATGTGCCCCGACGTCCTCGTCATCCGGCATCAAGCGTCGGGCGCGCCGCACTACGTTGCGTCACGCACGAAGGCCGCCGTGGTCAATGCGGGTGACGGGACGCACGAGCACCCCACGCAAGCGCTGCTCGACGCGTTCACGATTCGGCGCCGCAAGGGCCGGCTCGAGGGCCTCGTCGTGGCCATCTGCGGCGACGTCCTGCACAGCCGCGTGGCGCGCTCGAACGCGCTTCTGTTGCGGAAGATGGGGGCCACGGTGCGCTTCGCGGGCCCTCGCACGCTCCTGCCGCCCGCGGCCGAGGCGCTCGGCGCGGAGGTACACGATCGACTCGAACCCGCGCTCGAAGGGGCCGACGTGGTGATGATGCTCCGCGTCCAGCGCGAACGCCTCGCGGGCACGTTCTTGCCGAGCACCCGCGAGTACAGCAGGAAGTTCGGGCTCAACGAGGCGCGACTCGCGCTGGCAGCGCCCGACGCCATCGTGATGCACCCCGGCCCGATGAACCGAGGTGTGGAGATCGACCCCGCCGTGGCGGATGGCTCACGCAGCGTCATTCTCGATCAGGTGGAAGCGGGCGTCGCCGTGCGCATGGCGGTCTTGTGGATGGTCGCGACGGAGGCCGAGGGAGAGCCGACCGCGGGCGCGTGATCGCGGATGATCATTGACGCTCCCTGCCGCCCGCAGGACAAACCGTTCGAGAGGCGCGGGCGACGTCGAGCACGCGGGCCGCGCCTCGGGGCGGTGAACCATGAAAAGGGCCGACGAGCGTCCCCGCGGCGCGAGCGGAAAACGAGCTCCAAGCGCAAGTTCGTCCGGTGAAACCCCTGCGGCGGGCAAGCGCCGCGGTGCTTCGTTTCCATCGACGCCGGCATCCCCTTCCACGTGGTGTCCCGACGGCGCCCCGCCGCTGTCTCCAGATGCCGTCCCTCGGGATCCGCTGCACCCCCCCGTTCGGTATCCCTTCGCGGAGGAGGTCATCTCCGGGGTCTTGCCTCCGCGCGACGAGGTCTTTCAGCAGCTCTATGCGCGCGAATGGGAGTTCGTCCTGCGCACCGTCGTGCGTTACGGAGTGCCTGCCCGCGACGCCGACGACATCGCGCAGGAGGTCTTCTCGGTCGCGTTGCGGCGGATCGAGGATCACGACGCGGCGAGCTCTGCGCGCCCCTGGCTGTTCGTCATCGCCATGCAGCTCGCGACGAACTACCGCAAGCTCGCGCGGCACCGCATCGAGCCGCTCGTGGCCGAGTGGCCGCCGGAAGCGATGAGCGACGCGCTCGCGGCCGAATCCGCACTTCTGGAGGGCGAAGAGCAGGCTCTCGCCCGGGAGCTCATCGGCCGGATGCGCCCGAAGCTCCGCGAGATCCTCGTCCTGCACGACCTCGAAGAGCAGACGATGCCGGAGATCGCCGACAAGCTCGGGATCCCGCTCAAGACCGCTTACGCTCGGCTGAAGCTCGCTCGCGCGGAGGCGCTCCGGCGAGGGCGCGCGCTCGCCGCGTCGAGCCTCGCCGTGTCGGCGCCGCGCCCGCTGCGGCCGAAGGATCTGCTCCGCGTGCGCGAGGTGCTTCTCGCGTATGCGCATCGCCCACCCCGCGCGCCGCGCGGAGCACGACGGAGCAAACAGCCTGTCACGTATCCCTGCGCCATCGCTGCGCGGGAGCTGTCCTACCCCAGGGTCGTCTTCCCGATGTGAAGCGGAGAGGCGCGTGGACCACGTGTCCACGCGCCGCAGATCATTCGAGGTCGAACGGATCGACCTGGGTCTCCTGCAGCCGCGGGACGGACTTCGCGACGGCCTCGCCGATCTGCGAGAACGTTCCGACGACCGAGACCACGAGGTCGTCCTCGGACAGACGCTCGCGGATCGCGGCGTTCGCCTCGTCCAGCGTGACGGCCTCGATCTGCTCGAGCTGCTTGTCGTGGTAGCCCTCGGGCAACTCGTAGAGCGCGGCTTCGAGCTTCTGGTAAGCGCGTTTCCTCGCTGTATCCACCTCGAAGGCGTGCGAGCGGACGAGGTACTTCTTCACGAACGAGAGCTCGTCCCGCGTGATCCCTTCCTTGCGGAGCGCGTGCAGGAGCTCGAGCTTCAAGGCGAGGCAGGCCGCGGCATCCGAAGCCTTGGGCGCCGTCCACATCGTGAACGCATCCCTCTGCCGATCGAAGCCGACGCGCGAGGACGCGCCGTACGACCAGCCACGCTTCGCCCGCACCTCCTGCATGAGCCGCGAGGTGAACGTCCCTCCGAATGCCGTGTTCGCGACGAGGAGCGCGACGTGATCGGGGTCGTTCGGGTGTGTCCCGAGCCCTCCTACGATCATCTGCGTCTGGGTTCGCTCCGGCTTGTCCACGAAGACGAGCCGACGCCCGGCCCTCCGCGTCGGCGGCGGCACGGGATCCGGGACACTCGCGCCGACCGGGAGTCCGGAGAGCAGGCGCTCGGCGATCGCGTGCCCTTCCTCCACGTCGACGTCCCCCGAAATCGTGATGATCGCGTTCTCCCGCGCGTAGTGCGCCCCGTAGAACGACAGCACTTCGGCGCGCTCGATCGCTCGCAGCGCGGGGATGCAACCCGCGACCCGGCGACCGTACGGATGGCCGGCGAAGAGCGTCCGGCGGAACGCGCGCGCGCACAAGGAGCCGTCGCTGTCGCGTGACTCGATGAGCTCGGCCTCGGCTTCACGCTTCAGGCGAGCGAGCTCGGCCTCGTCGAACGAGGGCCGCGCGAGCAGCGTCGACGCGAGGTCCACGAACGGATCGAGCGAGCGCCGGATCACCTCGAAGTGGACCGTGCTCGCGCTCGGCGACACATCCACGCCGAGCTCGCCGCCGAGGAGGTCGATCGTCTGCTCGATCTTCTCCGAGCTCCACCCTTCGGCCCCGCGACGCAGCATGCGGGCCGTGATGCGCCCGAGCCCTTCGCGGCCCACCGGGTCGTGCGCCGAGCCCGATCGAAACGCGACGACGACGCTGACGAGAGGCAACGCGGGGCTCGGCTCGATGATGACGTGCGTCACGAGGTCACCTCCTCTTCGCTCCCCTCACCTTCCGCGTCTTCGTCGTCCACCTCGTCGCTCTCCATCGATCCGTCGGGCGCGACCTCGATGACCGTCCTCGACGAGCGCACGAGGTAACGCCGCGCCACGCGCAGGAGATCCCCCACGGTGACCCTGCGATACGCCGCGAGCCGTTCGAAGAGCGCCGCCGGGTCTCCCAGCACGATCTCGTAAAATCCGACCTGCTCGGCCTTGCCGCTCACCGTTTCGAGCCCCTGCAGCACCGCGAGCTCCACACGCGCCTTCGCCTTCTCGAGCTCCTCCTCGGTGACCGGCTCGACGCGGACCCGATCGAGGAGCACGTCGAGCGCAGCGCAGAGCGCCTCCGCGGTCTGCTCACCACGCGCCGACAAGAAGACGTCGTACAGCGACGGATCGCGGAACGCGCCCACCCAGCCGCGCACGTCGGTGGCGATCTCCTGCTCCTGGATGAGCGCGCGATGCACCCGCGAGGAGCGCCCGCCGAACAGGATCTCGTTCAGGAGCACGAGCGCCGGATGATCGAAGTCCCCGAGCGCCGGCGATTTGTAGCCGATCGCCACCTTGTGCGTCGGCGTCGGCTTGGTGATCTGGATCCGGCGCTCCTCGGTCTGCGGAGGCTCGGGGCGCACGTCCTCGATCGGCAGGACCGAGGGCGGCAGGCCGCCGTAGTTGTCCTGCACGAGCCGGAGCACCTGCCCGATGTCCACGTCGCCGACGATCGCCATCGCCGCGTTGTTCGGCGCGTAATACGTTCGGTAGAACGAGACGCAGTCGTCGGTCGTGAAGCCCAGGATGTCGTCCATCCACCCGATCGTCGGATGCCCGTAGCCATGCGCGCGGAACGCCTCTTTGTAGAGGACCTCGCTGATCGCGCCGTCCACGTCGTCGTCGACGCGTTGCCTCCGCTCGTTCGCGACGACCTCCTTCTCGCTCGCCACCTGCGGATCACGCAGCACGAGCCGTGACATCCGGTCTGCTTCGAGCCGCAGCGTGAGCTCCAGCGCCTCGGCGGGCAGGTTCGTGTGGTAGTACGTCCAGTCCAGGAACGTCGCGGCGTTCGTCTCGGCGCCCGCTTCTTCGAGGGTGCGATCGTACGCGCCGTGGGCCGAGGTCTCGGTCTCGCCGAACATGAGGTGCTCGAAGAGATGGGCGATGCCCGTCTTGCCGACGCGCTCGTGCCGCGAGCCCACGCCGAACCACGTCTGCACGCAGACGACGGGCGCCGCGTTGTCCTGCAGGACGAGAACCCTGAGGCCGTTGCCCAGGACGAAACGTTCGACGCGCATGGTCGGGCCGAACGCGATGGTGGCGTCGTGCTCGGCCTCTGCGAGCCGGGTCCGGTTGCGGTTCAGCTCGGCGAGGAGCTCGGCGAAGGGACCTTTCCGCACGCGCGAGCGGAGATTCGGGAGGGCCGTATGCATGGGCCGCTCTCCCTTACCACATCGCGCCTGGAGACGCGGCCAGGCGCCGCGTGATACGGGCTCGCTCGTCAGGGGCGGACGTCGTTCAGCGGCGCGGCGCCGCGTGGCACAGGACGTCCTCGGGGATGCGCGTCGACTGATGGCACTCCCACTTGTCGTCGTGGCAGGAGATGACGAGCACGCCGGCCTCGTACGCCTCCTTCAGCGACGAGCCGGCCCGCTGGTGGAGCAGGTTCTCGGGCACCCGCTCGTTGCACCCCTTGCCCATGTCGACCTCGAGCTTCCGGTTGCCCTTGTTCGGCTTCACCGGGTTCGGCGGCGTCTTGCCCTTGTCGGCCGTGCGCACCGCGGCTTCGAGCTTCTTCACGATGCGCTCCACGTAGTCCTTGTCGACGAGGGGATCGGTCCCACGCGGCGTGACCATCGCGATCGTGTACTGGATCGCCATCATCTGCTGATCTGGCGGCGCGCTCGGCTGGATCGGGCCCGCCGATCCGAGGGGCACGGGGCGCGGCGGCATCTCGATCTTCGCCTTGGCGGGCGTCGTCTCCGCCGTCGCGGAGGGCGGCGCGGCCGCGGGCGGCGGGGCAGCCGAGGGCGCCGCGGACGACGCGCCCTGCGTCGAGGCAGGTTCGTCGCAAGCGGCGAGAGCGAGGAGGAGCGGGAGGCAGAGCGGCAGAGCGCGTCGAGCGACCGACATGTCGCGCGTTATACGAAGGCTCGGCCGCGGACGATAGAGGGCGCGCGCTTCAGTCGACCTTGAGGATCGCCAGGAACGCCTCCTGGGGGATCTCGACGCTGCCGACCATCTTCATGCGCTTCTTGCCCTCTTTCTGCTTCTCGAGGAGCTTGCGCTTGCGGGAGATGTCGCCGCCGTAGCACTTGGCCGTGACGTCCTTGCGCATCGCCTTCACGGTCGTCCGGGCGATCACCTTCGAGCCGATGGCCGCCTGGATGGCCACCTCGTACTGCTGCCGCGGCACGATGTCCTTCAGCTTCACGGCGAGATCGCGGCCCCGCTGATACGCCTTTTCCTTGTGGACGATGACGCTGAGCGCGTCGAGCGGCTCGCCGTTGACCAGCATGTCGAGCTTGATGAGATCGGCGGTCCGATATCCGACGAGCTCGTAGTCCATCGAGGCGTAGCCGCGGGACACGCTCTTCAGCTTGTCGTGGAAGTCGAAGAGGACTTCGCTGAGGGGCATGTCGTACGTGATGATCACGCGGTCGGACGAGGCGTATTGCAGCGACTTCTGCTCACCGCGCCGGTCCTGACAGAGTGCGAGCACCGCGCCCACGTAGGACGAGGGCACGTGGATCGTCACGCGGTAGATCGGCTCCTCGAGGTGGTCGACGTACTGCGGCGACGGCAGGCGCGCCGGGTTCTCGATCAGCTTCATTTCCCCGGTGTTCATGTACACGTGGTACACGACGCTCGGGGCCGTCGTGATGAGGTCGAGGTTGTACTCGCGCTCGAGCCGCTCCTGGATGATCTCCATGTGGAGCAGGCCGAGGAAGCCGCAGCGGAAGCCGAAGCCGAGCGCCTCGGACGTGTCGGGCTCGTAGACGAACGCCGCGTCGTTCATCTGGAGCTTCGACAGGGCGTCGCGCAGGTCCTCGTACTGGGCCGAGTCCGTGGGGAAGATGCCCGCGAAGACCATCGGCTTCACCTCTTTGAAGCCGGGCAGCGGCGACGTCGTCGGGTGGACCGCGTCCGTCACGGTGTCGCCGATCTTCGTGTCGGTGACGCTCTTGATGTTGCCCGCGATGAACCCGACTTCGCCCGGGCCAAGCTCGGTGATGGGCGTCGCGTGCGGGGCGAACACGCCCATCTCGGTGATCTCGTAGTCGCGCCCGGTCGCGAAGAACCGGACCTTCTGGCCCTTGCGCAGCGTGCCGTCGACCATGCGGACCATGACGACCGCGCCGCGGTAGCTGTCGTACCAGCTGTCGAAGATCAGCGCGCGCGGCGTGACCTGGGGCTCGCCTTTCGGCGCCGGCACGCGCGCCACGACGGCCTCGAGGATGTCCTTGATCCCGATGCCGGTCTTCGCGCTCGCCAGGATCGCGTTCGAGCAATCGAGGCCGATGACGTCCTCGATCTCGCGCTTCGTGCGGTCCACGTCCGCCGAGGGCAGATCGATCTTGTTCAGGACGGGGATGATCTCGAGGTTGTTGTCGAGCGCGAGGAAGACGTTGGCGAGCGTCTGCGCCTCGACCCCCTGGGAGGCGTCCACGACGAGCAGCGCGCCCTCGCAGGCCGACAGGCTGCGCGAGACCTCGTAGTTGAAGTCCACGTGTCCGGGCGTGTCGATGAGGTGCAGCCGGTACTTCTGGCCGTCGTTGGCGGCGTACTCGAGCCGTACGTTCTGCGCCTTGATGGTGATCCCGCGCTCGCGCTCGATCTCCATCTTGTCGAGGAATTGGTCTTGTTTCTCGCGCTCCGACAGGGCGCCCGTGGCCTCCAGGATGCGGTCGGCCAGCGTGCTTTTGCCGTGATCGATGTGCGCGATGATGGAGAAGTTGCGGATGAGCTTGGGATCGGCGGGCATACTTCCGTGAGGCCGGCAAGACGACGGCCGCGTGCTCCTAGCGCGTCGCGTGGGCGAAAGCCACGGCCTAGGCGGTTACTTCTTCTGGACCGTCGTCTCCAGGCTCATCTGTCCCGGGAGCACGTGCTCGTAGTGCTTGAGGACCATGTCGATCCCCTCGCGGATGTAGACCGCGATCGGCACCTTCGTCCGGTCGTGCAAGAGCTTCAGGCGCTCGGCCTGCTCGGGCGTGATGTAGATGGTCGTCGAGACTTTCTTTCGCGACATGTCACGCCGGCCCTGCGCTCTTCGCGTCACCCGCCGAATGCGGACGGCGCGCCCCCAGGACTCTGAGGGATACTGACAAGGCGTTACCCTAGATGCCGGTACGTGTGTTGTCAATCAGGAAGACTCGGGAGTCTCCGGAAACGCACGTCAGATGCAGGAGCACGAGCACGGCATCGGCCTCCCGCTCGCCTTGCGGAAGGCATCACGCTGCGTCTAGACTCGCCTCGAACGCTTGGAATCCAGCCGCTTTCCATGCCCTTGCCGCTGGGCGCGCTCCCTCGGCGTCGCGGCCTTGCTCACGTCGCTTTCGGCGATCGGTAGCGCCGCGTGCACCTCGGCCGACCCGGGGAACGCGCCGGTCGCCTTCCCCACCGGCGCCGAGCGTGACACCGAGGTGAAACACGAGGCCTGCGACATGGCCGCGGCGAACGCGCAGCGCTTCGACGCGAACGGGGACGGCAAGCCCGACATGACGCGCGTGCCCGACGCCTCCGGCCGCGAGCTCTGCCGCGTGCTCGACCTCAACTTCGACGGCGCCATCGATGTCTTCGTCTACTACGACCCGGCCGGCCGCGAGCGCCGCCGCGAGTCGGACTACGACAGGGATGGTCGGGCCGACGAGATCGTGAGCTCCCGCGACGGCGCCGTGTTCCTGAAGGAACGCGAGACCAACTTCGACGACAAGCTCGACACCTGGGACTACTACGAGGGCGGCCGCCTCGTCCGGCGCGAGCGCGACTCGGACGGCGACGGGCTCATCGATCAGTGGTGGGCCTTCAACGATCCGACGGACGATCGATGCGCGCTCGTCGCCATGGATCGCAACGTCGACGGCAAGCCCGATCCCGAGACGGTGCTCGACCTCTGCGCCGAGGCCCGCGCGAAGCAAGCCGCGATGCCGCCCAGGCCGCAGGCCCCAGCGCCCCGGCCCTCGGGCGCGGCGCCGCTCCCGACCGTGCCGGTGCTCCCGGCGGGCGCGCCGACCGCACCGCAGCCAGGTGGAGCGAGCCCACGATGACGAGCCGCGTGATCGCGTCGACCCTCGCAGGCTCTCTCCTCGCGCTCTCAGCGTGCGCGAGCACGCCCGCGCCCACGACGAACGCGTTCACCGGCGAGACCACGCCGAAGCGCGCTCCGCTCAAAGGTCCGGCCTACAAGGTCGACGATCGCTCGATGTGCGACTGGAAGGGCCGGAAGGATCGGGAGGCGAGCGAGATCGCGGGGCCTGGCTCGCTCAAGCCGAACGTCCGCCGCGTCTTCTTGCTCGTCGGCATGGGCGAGTCGCAGAAGAAGATTCTCGTCTGTCGCGAGATCGACACGAACTTCGACGGCGTGAAGGACGTCGTGCGTCGCTACAACGACAAGGGCGAGAGCCTGCACGAGGAGAGCGACAGCAACTACGACGGCCGCATCGACACGTGGATCACGTTCTCGCGCGGCAAGCTCGCCGAGGTCCAGCTCGACAACGATCGCGACGGCAAGCCCGACGAGTGGAAGTCGTACTCGGACGGGCGCCTCTCGCGCATCAAGCGCGACCAGAACCGCGACGGCAAGCCCGACGTCTGGGAGGTCTACCGCGAAGGGAAGCTCGAACGGATGGGCGTGGACCTCGACGCCGACGAGCGGGTCGATCGCTGGGATCACGACACGGAGGCGCGCCGCCGTGCCGAAGAGGCCGAGCAGAAGAAGGAAGAAGAGGCGAAGAAGCGCGAGGCCGAGAAGCGCGAGGCCGAGAAGGGCGACGCCGACAAGGACGGCGACGAGGGTGGAGCCGAGCCGAAGGGCTCAGCCGCGCCGGCCGAGAAAAAAGGCGACAAGGCCAACGACAAGGCCAACAAGAGCGAGAAGAAGAAGCCCTAGCGCGACGACGATCATGTCAGGGCGAGCTCGTGCCTTCGCGGCCGTAGACGTCCTCGATGCGGACCACGTCGTCGAGCTCGGGCGTGGAGACTTCGATCACGTCGACGTCGGTGACGGCGATCATGCGGTGGATTGTCCCGGGCAGGACGTGGAAGACGTCGCCCTTCGCCATGCGGCGACGTTCGAGCGACTCCTTCGGCCCCACTTCGAGGTCCATCTCGCCCGACTGGAGAAAGAGTGTCTCTTCCTTGACCCGGTGGTATTGACGGGACAGACGCTCGCCTGCCCGGATGTGGAGCAACTTGCCCACGTAGCGGGACGTCTCCGCCCAGATGAGCTCGTGACCCCACGGCTTGTCGACGCGGCGCATGGAGCGTGCTTATCACGACTGCGGGTTTGGAGCGAAGGGCGCCGTCGGGCGACCCGGAGCCCCGAGCGTCGAATGGGTTTCGAGCGAAGAGCGGCGAGAGCAGCGGGCTGGAGGCGTGTCGGCGGATGGAAGAGCGGTTGCAGAAGATCATCGCCCGTTCGGGGGTGAGCTCCCGGCGCGCAGCGGAGGAGCTGGTCACGGCAGGGCGGGTCCGGGTGAACGGGCGCGTCGTGACGGAGCTCGGGGCCAAGGCCGACCCGCGTCGCGACAAGATCGAGGTGGATGGGAAGCGCCTCACGGCGGAGTCGCCGGTCTACCTCGTGCTGCACAAGCCGCGGAACGTCGTGTCGACGCTCCATGATCCCGAGGGTCGACCCACGGTCGCGGACCACGTGCGCAGTGCGGGGGCGCGCGTCTATCCCGTCGGTCGCCTCGACTTCGCGACGAGCGGCGTCCTCTTGATGACGAACGACGGCGAGTTCTCGAACGGCCTGCTTCATCCGCGCGGCGGCGTGCCCAAGACGTACGTCCTCAAAGTTCGTGGCGTGATGGATGAAGGCGACGCGGACGTGTGGCGCACGGGCGTCGAGCTCGAAGACGGCAAGACGCTGCCGGCGGACGTGCGCATCCTGCGGCACGAGGGCGACAAGACCTGGCTCGAGATCACCTTGCGCGAAGGGCGCAACCAGCAGATCCGCCGCATGGGCGAGGCGACGGGCTTCCCCGTGATGCGACTCGCGCGGCTCAGCTTTGCTGGCGTGACGTCCGAGGGGCTCTTGCCGGGGAAGTGGCGGCTCTTGACGGTCGACGAGCTGCTCGCGATCCGCAAGGAGTTCGGCGTGCCGAAGCGCGTGCGCCCGGCTGTGGATCAGATGCCGGCGCAGCGCGCGAAGCAGCAGAGGCCGCGGGCGCACGTCGGCGCGGCGCCGCGGGATCGGGGCGAGCGCGGCGAGCGGCCGCGGGCGGGGTACGCGTCGCGGGAAGGCGGACGCGAGGAGCGAGGCGCGCGGCCTGCGGATCGGCGCGAACGTGGGACGAGCGGGCCGCCGCGCGAGCGTGGGACGAGCGGACCGCGCGAGCGTGGGACCAGCAGACCGCGCGAGCGCAAGCGGCCCACCTGAAAGGGTGCCCCACAGACTTCGGTGCATCGACCGCATCGCGGTCGATGCATCAGAGGTCCAGGGCTGGCCCTGGTCCGGGTCCAGGGGTGGACAACCCCTGGTCGGGTCCGGGGTGAAACCCCGGCGCTACGCTGTGGAACTCCTCAGATCTGCGCGAAGCGACCGCTGCGGAAGGACGCTTCGAGCAGCTGCGCGACGCGCTTCTCGAGCTCGCGGGCGCGGGGATCGGTGATCCCGGCGAGTGCGGTCTTGATCTCGCCGAGGGCTTTGAGCTGGCTGAAGAGCTGCACGTCGCCGAGGGCGGTGCCGCCGGTGAGGAGCTGGCGGATGCGATCGATCTCGGCGGCGAGGGCGTCGACGCCTACGCCGAGTGCGCCGACGCGGCGGCGATCGGGGTGCTCGCGGAAGAATGCTTCGAGCACGGGCTGCACGATGCCTTCGAGGATCGCGGCTTGGTCCTGGTTGTTCCAGATGTGCTTGAGGACGAAGAAGTCGCTCGCGTCGGTCGTGCTCCGTCCGTCGAGGTAGGCGCTTGCGGCGAAGAGCTTGAGCATCTTCACGACGCGACGATCCGAGAGCGAGATGCCTTCGGCGCGGATCTGGAAGACGATGCCTTTGTAGGCCGAGAGGAATGCGTCGGAGAAATTCATCCGACCGCCGAAGCTCTTGCCGAGATCGGCGAGCTCGCGGGCGGTGACGACGGGGCGCAGTGGATCGCCCGACATCTGGCGGATCTCGTGCTGGATGCCGCGCTGCAGGAGCTCGTTGAAGTGGTAGGCGTCGAGGTTGTCCGAGTGGACGCGCAGCAGGAAGCGATCGAAGATCGCGTTCAGCGTCTCGTCGCCTGGCACCTCGTTCGAGGCTGCGAAGACGCTGATGAGCGGGCAGCGCATCACCTTGCCGCCGCTCGTGAACTTGCGCTCGTTGAGCAGCGTGAGGAGCGCGTTCAGGATCGCGCTGTTCGCCTTGAAGACTTCGTCGAGGAAGACGACCTCTGCTTCGGGCAGCATGCCGGCTGTGTTGCGGCGGTAGGTACCTTCGCGGAAGGCGACGATGTCGACGGGGCCGAAGATCTCGTTTGGCTCGGTGAAGCGCGTGAGCAGGTACTCGAAGTAGTTCGCCTGCATGAGCTCCGAGAGGGAGCGGATGAGGGCGCTCTTGGCCGTGCCGGGCGGACCGAGGAGCACGCAGTGCTCGCCGGCGACGACCGAGATCATGAGAAGCCGGATGATCTCGTCCTTGCCGAGGAACTGTCGTTCGAGGGTGCTCGCGAGCTGTCGGAGTCGCTCGTGAAGGGGCGCGGGCGGCATCGCCGAGGAGGCGTATCACAACGGGGGCGCGGGCCGGCCGCGTTTGTGCCTGGGACCTTCGAAACACGAAGGCCGGCTCGCAGTTCGTGCGGCCGGCCTTTCGTGTTTTTTATGCTGCGGAGCGGGAGACGGGATTTGAACCCGCGACGTCAACCTTGGCAAGGTTGCACTCTACCACTGAGTTACTCCCGCAGGGTGTTGCGAAGGAACTGCTGATTTTCAGAGCGGGAGACGGGATTTGAACCCGCGACGTCAACCTTGGCAAGGTTGCACTCTACCACTGAGTTACTCCCGCAGACTTCGTCACCGCCGTAAAGAGCGCGATGTCGACGGACCGTTCGGGTTTTTCCCGATTCACTCGGGAGGTCCCCGAGGAGGGCCCCACTGCGTACCGAGGCGCGCCTCGTCAGCAGCGAGGCCATTCCTACTCGGCACTTTGGAAACTGTCAAGCCCTGTGCCCCAGGCGGTTGCCTCTTTGAATTCCAAGAGTATCTTCTTCAACCGTTGCATCGGACGGCCTGGCCGGAGAGTCGGCCGTTGGGGGTTGCAGCACAGGCGGATGGGGCACCGTCGGGTGCTCCGTAGGGATGGGGGGAAACATGAACGAACAGCAAGCGGCTTTGCGTATCAACTCCGGTTCGAACGCGGAGGCGGTCAGCCAAGCACAAAAAGAGCACCGCTCGGGCGTCTTCGCGAAGGGTCGGCGTGACGGAAGCGGCTGGGGTCTCGTGCTCATCGGTTTCAACGGCGAGCTCGCGCCGATCACGCTCACCGACGGCGCGGTGATCGGCAGCGCGTCACGTGACGCGCACGTGGAAGGCGCGGGGATCGCGGCGGAGCACGCGCGCGTCAGCGTTCGCGCGGATGGTTGCTACGTCGAGGATCTCGGCACGCCCGACGGCACGTTCGTCGACGGCGTGCGCGCGCGTCGCATCGGTCTCAGCCACGGCGACGTGGTTCGTCTCGGCAGCCGGATCGGCGTGTTCGTCGAGCGTGATCTCAGCGCGTATGGCGGCGCCGTCATGCGCACGGGACCGCTGGTGCACGGCCCGCGGCAGCGCAAGGACTGGATCGATCCGATCCTCGATCTCGTGAAGGGCGGCTCGTGCGTGTGCATCGAGGGCGGGCCCGGCACGGGCAAGCGCACGATGGCGAAGCTCGCCGCCGCGGTGCGCGAAGGCGTGGGCGACATCGTGACGGTGGACGGTCGCGCCGAAGGCAAGCCGACGATCCCGGCGGGCATCCGCCCGATGACCTGGGTCGTGCTCGACGCCGATCGGCTGCCGCGCCCGCAGCAGCTCGAGATCGCGCACGCGGTCGGTCGCACGAGCGGCGTGTCGGTGATCGCGACGGTGGGTCAGCCCCTCGATCGCGCGGTCGGCGACGGCAAGCTCGCGCCGTGGTTCGCTTCGCTCTTCTCGGGCAAGCGCGTCACGATCACGCCGCTCGAACACCGCCGCGAGGACATCGCGGCGATCGTGCAGGACATCGCGGAGCGCCGCGGCATCGAGCTCGCGCGCATCACGCCGGAGCTGCTCGAGTCGCTCGTGCGCGCGGGCTGGCCGGGCGGCGTGCCGCAGCTCGAAGCGACGCTCGTCTCCGCGGCCGAGGTCGCGGGCCCCGACGGCGCGATCCTTCCCTCGTCGATCGCGTCGTCGCTCGCGAGGGCGAGCCGCACGAAACCCTCGCTGCCGCCCGCCACGGATCCTTCGCTCGCCCGCGCGCGCCTCGAGGATGCGCTCGCGCGTGCGAACGGCTCGGTCGCGTCGGCGGCGCGTTCGCTCGGGATGTCGCGCCAGGCGATCTACCGCGAGGCCGAGCGCCTCGGCCTCGATATCGCGCGGCGCAAGTTCTCGCGAAGCTGACCTTTCGTTCGAGCCGACGAGGGCCGTGCTCGGACACGGCCCTTCAGGCGACGAACGCCAGCGACGCGTGGCTGACGATCGATCCTTCCACGGGATCGACGCACTGCGTGTAGTGCAAGAGCCGCCCCGTCGCGGCCCCCGGCAACGCCCGGAGCGCCGTGTAGATCGGGCCGAGGCCACAGACGCGCCTCGTGTCGAGATCCTCGGCGACCTGCGAAAAGAACCCGCTCGCGTCGTGCTCCACTATGAGGCGGATGGACTCCGCGTCACGAGCCTGGAGCACGTCGCGCTCGGCCGCGTCGAGCGGTCGCGGATCGCCGAAGCGCGGGCCCATGTGCGCGAGATCGGCGCCCGCGATCAGGAAGGCGCGCGCGCCGCGTCGTTCGACGAGCTCGGCGAGCGCCGCGAGGAACGACTCGGCCCGCGCGTCCTCGCGTGGATCACGTCCCCTCGCCTGCGCGTCGCCGAGGCCGCAGAGCACGGGCACGATCCGCGCGGCGCGCTCGCCGAGCAGGTGGCGCAGGAAGATTACTTGCAGCTCCAAGGAATGCTCGCCCTTGTGGAGGTACTCGTCCTCGCGCACGTCGAAGCGGCTGTGCGTCGCGAGGAACGCGAGCGCGTCGTGGTCGGGCTCGAGCGGTCCGAGCGGCGTGGCGAAGCGTTTGTCGCAGACGGCGAAGGGCTGGCGCATCGGCGCGTGCGACGTGCCGAGCAGAAAAAATGTGTCCACCTCGGGAGGCAACGCATCGGCGAGCGCGCCGTACGCGTAGCCGTATCCTTCGGCCGCGCGCCAGAGGTCCATGTGCGGCGCGCAGAGCCCGATGAGGCGGCCAGGCGATGCGCCGTTGCCGCGCGGTGCCTTCCCGAGACACGCCTCCTCGATGTAACGAGCGAGCTCCTCGGGATCACGGTGGTAGGCGCCGCCCGCGTGATGCGCAGGCCGCTCGCTCGCCGCGGCGAACGCGGCCACGACCTCGCGTCGTCTCGCCTGGAAGCGTGGCGTCTCGAGCATGTACGCCGCGTCGAGCTCGGCCACGAGGTGCGAGACGATCGCGACGTCGATCATGCGGCCGATGACGCGACTCGCGCGGCGAGCGATGCCGTCGAGGGAGCTCGTGCCGTCCATGCACGAGACGATCGGGGCGAGGTCTCCGCGGATCGCGACCGAGCTCGGAGCGATGCCCTCGCCGTCGCGGAGCATGAGCGCTTTCCCGAACGTCGGATGCGGGACGAAGATGGCCTCGATCGGCCGCAGTCGCGGGTACGCGTGCGGTTTGGGCATGGTCACCGCGCAGGATAGCGCCCGCACGCCGCACGCAAAGGGAGGCGCGGGCGTTGGATCCCTGCGGAGTCGGCGCGTATGCTGCGGGCGATCGATCCATGTCGAACACGAAGTCGCCCGATCGTTCGCCCGCGAAGACGCGCACGAACACCACGAAGGACGACGATCGACGCGCGCTCGCGGGCCTGCTCGACGAGCTCACGGCGCTCTACCGTGAAGTCGACGCGTCCTTCGCAGGACAGACGTGCCCCGCGTCCACCGAGTGCTGCCGCTTCGGCGTCACGGGACGCGAGCCGTACGTCACGTCGATCGAGCTCGCCCTCGTGCAACGCGCCATCGCGGCGCGAGGCGGCGCGCGCGCGCTCGGACGCACGCCGCCGCCGCTCGCCGACGTCGAGGACACGTCGCGCGGCAAGCGTCGCCTCACCACGCTCGACGAGCGCGTCTGCCCGCTGCTCGACGAGAACGGACGCTGCGCGATCTACGCGTCGCGTCCGTTCGGATGCCGCACCTACTGGTGCGAACGCGCGACCTCGCCGGCGGGCGTCGATCAACGCGCCATCAACGCCTTCGTTCGCCGCATCAAGGATCTTGCTGCGCGACACGCGCCCGAGGGGGACCTCGGTCGTCCTCTCACGCGCGCGCTCGCCGGCGCGGGCCCGAGCTCGGGGTCGGGACCGCGACGCAGGCGCTGACGAGGCCGCACATGGTGCACGGGGGGTTTTGAGGGGGGCTCTCGGGCCCCCCTCAACCAGGCTACGTCCGCTCGACGGCCATCACGCCCGGGATGCGCTGCAGCTGCCGGATGACGCCCTTGAGCTGCGCGAGGTCCGAACACAGAAAGGTAAAAGTGTTCGTCGCGCGGCCGTCGTCGCCGGCGCGGCACGTCGCTTCGCTGATGTTGATGCCCTGCTCGTGGAACGTCTGGCCGACCGTGGCGAGGATGCCGGGCCGGTTCGCCGTCATCACGCGGAGCTGCACCGGGCGGTTGATCTTCGCCCGCGCGTCCCACGAGATCTCCACGCGACGCTCCGGATCCGTGTCGAGCGCCTTCGGGCAGTTGCGACGGTGCACCGTGATGCCGCGGCCGCGCGTGATGAAACCGACGATCTCGTCCCCCGGCAGGGGGTTGCAACACTTCGTGTAGCGGACGAGCACGTCGTCGATGCCGTTCAGCCGGATGCCGTGGTTATCGCGGCCCGTCACCTTGCGGACGAGCGACTCGATGCGGCTCTCCTTGAGGGACGGCGGCGGCAGCGCTTCCTTGTCGTTGCCTTGCGGCGGCGCGAGGAACTCGATGATCGCCTTCGGGCTGTGCTTGCCGTAGCCGATGCCGATCAGAAGCTCGTCGAAGGTCTGCGCGTTGAAGTGCTCGCAGAGCTTGCGGACCTCCGCCTCGTTCTTCGTGAGGCGCGCCATGCTGATGGCGCGCTGGTGGAACTCCTTCTCGAGGAGCTCGCGCCCGAGCTTCAGCGAGCGCTCGCGTTGATCGGCGCGCAGGTGGCTTCGGATGCGCGAGCGCGCGCGGCTCGTCGTGACGAAGTCGAGCCAGTCCTTGTTCGGCTGCTGGCTCGGGTTCGTCATCACCTCGACGACGTCGCCGTTCCTGAGCTTGTAGCGGATCGGCACGATCGCGCCGTTCACGCGCGCGCCCGAGCAGTGATCGCCGACCTCGCTGTGGATCGCGTAGGCGAAGTCGATCGGCGTCGCGTTGCGGGGGAAGACGCGCACGTCGCCCTTCGGCGTGAAGACGTAGACCTCGTCCTGGAAGAGGTCGACCTTCACGCTCTCGAGGAACTCGTGCGGGTCCTTGAGATCCTGCTGGAACTCCATGAGCTGGCGCAGCCAGCCGAAGCGCGCCGCGTCCTTCGGGTCGAGCCCGCCCGAGTGGCGCTCCTTGTACTTCCAGTGCGCGGCGATGCCTTGCTCCGCGACGCGGTGCATCTCGTGCGTGCGGATCTGCACCTCGATGCGCTCGCGGCCCGGGCCGATGACCGTCGTGTGCAGCGACTGGTACATGTTCGGCTTCGGGAGCGCGACGTAGTCCTTGAAGCGGCCAGGAACCGGCGTGTACTGCGAGTGGATGACGCCGAGCGTCGCGTAACACTCGGCCACCGTCTCGACGAGCACACGGAAGGCGATGACGTCGTAGACCTGGTCGAATTCGACCTGCTGCGACTGCATCTTTCGCCAGATCGAGTAGTTGTGTTTCGCTCGGCCGGTCACGTCGGCGGCGAAGCCCTGCTCGGCCAGCTTGCCCGCGAGGATCTTCGAGACGTCGGCGATGTACTTGTCGCGCTCGGCCTTCGTGCCGAGCACCTTCCGCGAGAGGTCGGCGTGGGCCTCGGGCTCGAGGTACTTGAAGGCGAGGTCCTCGAGCTCGCTCTTGAAGCGCGCGATGCCGAGCCGGTTCGCGAGCGGCGCGTAGATCTCCATCGTCTCGCGCGCGATGCGGTCCTGCGCCTCGGGCTTCATGTGCTCGAGCGTCCGCATGTTGTCGAGGCGGTCGCAAAGCTTCACCAGGAGCACGCGGATGTCGCGCGCCATGGCGACCAGCATCTTGCGGAAGTTCTCCGCTTGCCGGTCTTCCTTCGAGGCGAAGTTGATCTTCGACAGCTTCGTCACGCCGTCGACGAGGAACGCGACCTCCTGACCGAACTCGCGCTCGATGTCCGACAACGTCGCGAGCGTGTCCTCGACGACGTCGTGCAGCAGACCCGCGACGATGCTGGCCACGTCGAGCTTGAGCTCGATGATGATGCCGGCGACCGAAACCGGGTGCGAGAAGTAAGGGTCGCCGCTCTTCCGCATCTGGCCCTTGTGCGCTTCGGCGGCGTAGTCGTAAGCGCGGGCGATGAGCTCGACGTCGGCCCCAGGCTGATACGCCTGGACCCGCTCGATCAGCTCTTGAGACGTCACCATACGATGTGCGGACGGTACCTGGGCACCGTCCTGAACGTTCAGGCTAACACCCCGTGTTTCGCCCGGCAATTGGCTGACCATGGCTCACGCGCTCCGCTTCTTCCGTCTTCGAGCGCCCGTGGGTACGGCTGTCCACCGGGCAGATGCGGAAGCCTCCTCGACCTTTCCTGCACGAACGACCTTCCCCCAACTTGCGCACGGGCGCCGGAGCGCCCAAGGGGTCATCACGGCCTTCGGGGTCGAGGTGTGTCCTCCTCGTCCCCGTTTGACGTGCGTCCTCCCGTCCGCGTGCTCCCCTGACATCCGGGAGCCGCACAGACCTCCACACACGTAGAAATCCATGGAGCCGATCGGCGTCTATGTCCACTTCCCGTGGTGCCTGAAAAAGTGCCCTTATTGCGATTTCGTTTCCTTCGCAAAGGAACGGGACGGAATCGAGCATGAGCGGTACGCCGACGCCATCCTCGCCGAGCTCGAGCGGCGCGCCGGCGCGTTCGAGGGGCGGACGCTCGCGACGGTGTTCTTCGGCGGAGGCACGCCATCGCTCTGGGCGCCCCACGCGCTCGGGCGGGTGCTCGCAGGGATCCGCGCCGCGGCCGCAGGGCACGCAGGGGACGACGTCGAGGTGACGGTGGAGTGCAACCCGAGCTCGCTCGACGAGGACCGAGCGCGGGCGCTCGTCGACGTGGGCGTGAACCGGCTCAGCGTCGGCGTGCAGGGGCTCGAGCCGGAACGGCTGCGCTTCCTCGGTCGGTTGCACGACGCGGAAGGAGGGCTCGAAGCGGTGCGGGCAGCGCTCCGGGCAGGCGTGCCGCGGGTGAGCGCGGATCTCATCTACGGCGTGGCCGTGCCGACGAAGGAGGCCGGTCCGAAGTATCTCGCGGGTGGGCCCACGCAGGAGCAGTCGCCGAGCGAGGCGGCCGCGGAGGCGCGGCGCGTGGCGGAGACCGGCGTGACGCACGTGTCGGCGTACAGCCTGACGATCGAGCCGGGGACGCAGTTCGGTGAGCTGTCACGGCGAGGGCGCCTGCCCATTGCGAGCGAGGACGGCGTGGCCGAGACGTTCTTCGCGATCGAGGAGGCGCTCGGCGCGGCGGGGCTCGGGCACTACGAGATCTCGAACTACGCGCGCGAGGGGCACGAGGCGCGGCACAACCTCGGCTACTGGCGAGGGCACGACTACGTGGGCCTCGGCTGCGCGGCGTTCGGCACGGTGAGCGGGAGAGGCGCGGGCGTGTCTGCGGGGTTCGCGCTGCGGTACAGGAACGCGATCGATCCGGCGCGGTACATGCGGGCGGCGCTCGCGGGCGAGGCGGAGGTCGAGAGCGAGGAGCCGCTCGATCCGGAGACGCGGCTGCGGGAGCGGATCATGCTGGGCCTCCGGCTGCGGGAAGGGTTCGACCTCGAACGATCGGCGGCCGAGGTCGGCGCGGAGGCGTGGACGCCGTCGCGGAAGCAGGCGGCCGAGCGGCTCGTGAAGCGAGGCAAGCTGACGATCGAGGGAGGCACGATCCGCGTGCCCCGGGACGCGTGGGTGCTCGCCGACGGCATTGCGGCCGAATTGTTTTGAGGTCCGTCCATTGGACGGCAAACGATTGCACTAGAAACGACCGATCACGGCGGCGCCCGCGAAGCCTGGACCGACGACGGGCGCGTAGGCCATGTCCATGGACGACCCCTTCTCCGTCGGCTCGGGTTTCTTCTCCTTGCGCGCGGGCGGCAGCGGCAAGGACGGCGCGTCGAACGCGTAGAGCACGAAGCCCGTGAGCCCGAGCGCGGCCCCGACGCCGAGCGCGACCCCGGCGGCGGTCGTCGAGGTGTCACGCTCGGTGAGCGCGGTGTTGTACTCCCGCAGCGTGGTCTCGGTGAGCCCCGCGCTCTTGAGCTTCATGGCCTTGCCCTCGGCGTCGAGAGCCCTCCACCCCGCGCCGAGCCCGCCGAGGAGGGTGAGCGCGCCGGCGCCGAAGAAGACGTAGGACACGTAGCGCTGCGGCGTGCGCTTGAGGTTCAGGTCGATGTGATCGCGTTCCCCGCGCTGGGCGACGATCTCGCGCGAGAACGGCTGAAAGCCGTTGCCCGACACGGCGATGAAGCGCGCGCCGGGCTCGAGCTCCTGCGTGGGGAGCGGGGTCGTGCCGACGAGCTTGCCGTCGATGGCGACGGTCGCGCCCGCGGGGCCTTTGATGTCGAGCAGCGCGGGGCGCTCGCGCAGCTCGCTCTCGATCGCGCGCTGATCTCCCGGGGCGATGTTGATCTCGCGCTCCTCGTCGATGTAGCCCTCGGCGCTGATCTTGTACCGGTGCTTGCCGGGCGTGACGGCCTCGGAGAGCGGCGGCTCGATGGGCTTGCCGCCGTCGAGCGAGATACGCGCGCCGGGCGTGGACGAGGTGATGGTGATCTTCGTCTTCGACGGCTCCGATCCCGCGTTCGACGCCGTCGACGAGATCGTCCCGTCGCGAGGCAGGCGCGCCGCCGCGATGACCTCGAGCTCGCCGAGCGCGGCCACGGCGTCCGCGCGCCGCTCGCCCTCCTTCACCTGTTCGAGGTAGAGGCGGTAGTTCGCGATCGACTGCTTCAGCTTCTCGAGGTCACCGTCGACGAAGTACTGACGGCGATACGCCTGCGCGAGCGAGAAGATCATGGCCGGGCGTGGGGCCGCCGCGTAGGCCTCGCGGAAGGAGTCGATCGCCACGAGGTAGCGGCCGTTCGTGTAGGCCTTGGCGCCGGCGTTGAAGAGCGCCTTGGCCTTCGCGACGTCCTCGGCCGCGCGCGCGGGGCGCGGCGCGAGCGCGGCGAAGAGAAGCGCGACGGAGAGGAAACGCGCGGCGCGGGGGGCGTGGCTCATGGACGTCTCGGCTTTCCGGCGAGGATGTAGATGCTCCCATCGGCGCCGATGGCGAGATCGTCGACGCCGTCGCCCGTCAGCTCGCCGGCAGCGATCGTGACGCCCACGGGTCCCTCGGGGATACACGTGACGACGTCCTTCTCGACACGCTTGCCGGCCGCGTCGGTCTCCACGACGCGGTGGTAGAGATACGTGCCGGTGGGGCCGACGAGAACGAGCTCCTTGCGGGGATCGGTGTCGGCGTCGATGACGTCGAGGGCCGTAGCGATGAGCCCGCCGACCTCGGGCGCGCCGTCGCACAGCGTGGCGCCGTCGAGCGAAACGATCGGCTTTGGTGCGGCGAGTTTCCCACCCTCGTTCGCGAAGAGCACCGGCTTGGTGACGAAACGAGCCACGCCGTTGTCGGTCTGGATCGCGATCTCCATCGCCAGGATGTCCACATCATTGTCGTCGTCGAACTTCGCGGCGCGCAGGCTCGTGTAGAGCAGGCCTTCCACGAGATTGAATGGGGCGTCCACGGGATCGGCGCCGTGCTTCGCGATGCGCAGGTGCGCCTTGGGCAGCGCGCCGCTCGACGGTGCGTGCACGATGGCGACGATCTCGTCGACCGAATCGTTGTCGAGATCGACGGCGACCGCGCTCGTCGCGGTGGCCCACTTCGCGTCGAGCTCCCCGAGGAGCGGCATGCGGACGAGCGGAGTCGACGACTCCAGCGTGGGCCCCTCGGAGAGCGGCACCCACCAGAGATCCGCGGAGACGATGTCCGCGCTCTCCGTCAGCGTGATGGCCGCGAGATCCGGCGAGGCGTCGTTCTTCAAGAAACGCCCGAACAGCGGGAGGAAGGGATAACGAGCCTTCTCCAGCTTGCCTTCCGTGAGAAAGATGGACGACTGGATCTGGCGGATGCTGCTGCCGAGCACGGCGCTCGTGCTCCAACCCTTCCACACGGCGAGGCGTTGCTCGGGGTAGAGAACGGCCAGATCGGTCGCGAGATCGCCGGTCAGCGCGATGAGATCGATCGGGAGGATCTGCGTGATGGCGGGGAAGCGCGCGATCGTGACGGGCGTCTCCGGCGGCCCCGTGGGTTTGCCGTACGCGATCGACAGCGCGGTCTGCTCGAGGGCGGGGTTGTCGCGGTCCGGGACCGTCTCGCCGAAGACCACGTCGTCGAGCCCGTCCGCGTCGACGTCGGCGGCGCCGATGTCGTTCACCCGGCCCGCCTTGCCGATCTCGCTCGGGTTGAAGAGCCCGCCGCCGAGGTTGTTCAAGAAGCCGATGCCGTTGCCTGTCGATGCGACGACGTCTGGCAAGCCGTCGACGTTGAAGTCGGCGATCACGGCGCGCCGCATCGAAGAACCGTCCGATCCGTAGCCCCGGCGCTCGACCGTGAGGAACAGCGCCGGAGGATCCGGGAGCTTGCCGAAGGCGAGGCCGCCGGGATCGACCATGTCGATCAAGCCGTCGTCGTCGAGGTGACCGAGCGCGAGCGGCGCGAGGACGCCGATGTCCACGTAGAGCACGCCCGCGGTGTTGTCGCCCTGGAGGGCCAGCGGGTCCTGCGGCGGGGCGCTGTCGTACGTGCCGTCGACGAGGCCGTAGGCGACCGCGAGGCCTCCGCACCCCTTGCCGCCGCAGAGCGCGCTGTCGAGGAGCACCGGGGCGACGAGATCGGGGTACGCGTCCGCGTTCACGCGCGTGAAGAAGACGCCGTTCGTCATTTGAAACTCGATGAGCGCCGCCTTGGAGGGCACGTCCTTCGGCGCGCTCAGCTTCTCGAGCGGGGGCCCTGGCAGCGTGACCGTGACGAGCTCGTCGAACACCGGCGGGTACTCGGCGCTCCCGTTCGTCTCGCCGCACGGGGCGTACACCTTCACGAAGTTCTCCGCGCCTGCGCTCGATCGCACCGCGACCTTCTCGCAGGGACGCTTGAACGGGCCGGCCCACGCGTGATCGAGCCCGACGACATCCTTGCCGAGGGGCGCCTTCAACCAATCCGACACCGGCTTGGCCTCGTCGACGCGCACGAACACGCTTCCGAGCGCCGTGCTCGCCACGCCGCAGAGCTCGTGCCCCGGTTTGCTCTCCGAAGGATCGGCGTCGATCGCGAGGAGGTAGACCTCGGCTTCGCCTTCGCCGGAGATCGTCGGAAAACTCGTGGGATCCAGGGTGCGGTTGCGCTGGCCGCGCATGATGCCGATGCCACGTCCCGAAGGCGCGGCGAGATCTGCGATGCCGTCCGCGTTGAGATCCGCGCTCGCAGCGAGCGCGCCGGCCGTCGGCATCTGCGTCCCGCTCCCGAGGAGTCCGCCCGAATCGACGTAGTGAACGCTGATCGAGGTGGCGCCTGCGGCGACGACGTCCTGTCGCTTGTCGCCGTCCATGTCGGCGAGGAAGATCTGTGCCGGCGTCTCCGAGGCGACGGGGCCGCCGGCGCGCTCGAAGGCCGGGGTTGGTTCACGACAAACCGCGTCCAGGCCGCACTTCCAGCCTTCGGGGCACTTCCAGGGGTCCCCGGAGCCATCGGGCCTCTCGTCACATCTGTACCGGCAACGCAGCGGGCTGCTCGTCGGGTAGCAAGCCCTGACGTCGGGCAAGCCGATGCCGGGCTCGCAGTCCTCGCCGTATCCGCCTTCGACGACGCCGTTGCCGCACTGGCCTTCCGGGATGGGCGAGAGATCCGCGCAGCCGAGCGCGAAGGGCAGCGACGCGAGGAGCATCCGCCCGAGCGACGTTCCCACGAGACGAGATGTTCTTCGCAGCATGGGTCCTCGTTCAGCGTTTGAAGGGATCTTCGACGTCCTTCGAGTAGGCGGGCCCGCGAGGCAAAGGCTTGAGCTCGACCGAAAGCGTGCCGTCCTCGGCGGGGATCTCGCGCGGGAGATCGATGTAGCCCTTCGCCTTGAAGACGAGTTGTTCCGACGTGCCGCGCGGGATCTCGATCGGCCCCGGCGCGGCGCCGATCCGCTTCGCTCCCAGGAACACCTCGACGCCTGGCACACGCGTGTCGATGCTGATCTTCAGCGCGGCGGGCGGCGCGTCCGGGACCAGGCTGCTCGACGCGGGGACCACCGAAGGCGACGAGGCCGCAGGCTTCGCCGTCTCGATCGTTTGGGTTGCAACGTTCGTGGAAGAAGCGGCGTTCGGGACGTCGCCGGCCGGCTTTTGCAGTGCCACGACGCCGAGGGCGACGGCCGCGAGCACCGCGATCGCGAGCCCGGCGAGGAGCAGCGGTTGCGCGCTTCCACGCGTCTTCGCTTCGCCCTCCCCGCTCGTGGAGGTCTGCAGCGCGAGATCGGTCTTGCCGCCGCTCGGGCGCGTCGACGCGGCCGGCATGGCCTGGGTCATCGCCATCGCCTCGGTCTTGCCCTGCCCCGCGGACGCGTCCGTGACGATACGCACGGAGCTCTCGTCCGACTTCGCGACCTGCGGGTGCGAGACGACCGTCTTCACATCGATGCCCGCGCCTCGCGCGGCAGCGGCGATCGCCTCGATCGCCTCGCCGACGGTGCGCGGCCGACGCGCCGGATCCTTCTCCAGCATCTGCAAGACGGGGGCGTCGAGCGCCGCGGGGAGGTCCGGACAAACCGTGGACATCGGAGGCGCGGGCGCGGAGGTCTGCTTGACGAGCAGGTCGATCGTGTCCTCGGCCTCGAAGGGCAATCGGCCCGTCATGAGCTCGTGGGCCACGATGCCGAAGGAGTAGATGTCGGTCCGATGGTCGACGTTCTTCCCGCGGCACTGTTCGGGCGACATGTAGAGCGGCGTGCCCATGGCCATGCCGGTGCGGGTCTTGTGGTGCGCGCCGGACGAGTCGCCGAGGAGCTTCGCGATGCCGAAATCGAGCAGCTTCGGAAAGAGGCCCGTGTCCTCGTCGTACACGAGGAAGATGTTCTCCGGCTTGAGATCCCGGTGCGCGATGCCGGCGGCGTGCGCGGCGTCGAGCGCGCGCGCGACCTTCGCGAGGATGGGGATCGCCTCCGCGGGCGGGATGCGGCCGCGCTTGCGCAGATACGCGTCGAGGGTCAGGCCCTCGAGCAGTTCCATCACGTAGTACTGGCGGCCATCGTCGAGGACGCCGAACGAGAAGATGTCGATGATGTTGCGGTGGCGGATCTGGTTGACCGCGCGCGCCTCGGCGACGAACCGCGAGACGATCTGCGGGTTCGCCGAGAACTCCCGCGAGAGGACCTTGATGGCCGCGGCCTTGCCGATCACAGGGTGAACGGCGCGGTAGACGGCGCCGAAGCCTCCCTCGCCGAGCTTGCCCTCGATGCGGTACTCGCCGACGATCGTGCCGGCGGCGAGCAGGGGTTCGAGGGTGTCGTCCGGGACGAGCTGTTCGCCGTCGTTCGCGCACGTCGAGGCGTCGTCCGGATACTGGGTACGACAGGTGGGGCACGTCGCCATGAAGGATCCGTGCGGCGAGGGTACACGAGCGATGTGCGTGCGCACAGGCCGGGCTACGATGCGATCGTCGTGCACGGGAAGGTCCGACGCCGCGCAAGCACGCTCGGATGCGCAGCGCTCGTCGCCGCGCTCTCGGGAGCGGCGCGCGGGCAGGCCGACGAGGGGACGAGCTGGGCGACGAAGCAAGCCGCGGAGCTCGTGCGGCAAGGCGAGGCGCACGCGGCGACAGGAGACACGGCAGCCGCGACGCGGAGGCTGCTCGAAGCGATCTCGTTCGATCCCACGTACGGGCCGGCCTACCTCGCGCTCGCGGCGCGACACGAGGCCGCGGGCGACACGGTCGAGGCGGAGCGGGTGCACGCGGCGGGGCTCGAGCGCGTCGCGGGTTTCGCAGAGGGACACGCGGCGCGCGGGAAATTACGCAGACGCCTCGGGAGGATGCGCGAAGCCGCCGCGGACTTCGAGGCGGCGCTCTCGTTCACGCCGGATCATGCGGCCGCGCTCGAAGGTCTGTATGCGACGTACGTGGCGCTCTCCGCGCTGCCGGCCGCGCTCGCGACGAGCCGACGGATGGAGGCGCTCGCAGAGGCGCACGGCGATGCTTCGGCGCACAAGGAAGCTCGAGCTCGATCGCGGGCGCTCGTGGTGCTGCTCGCAGAGATCGATCCCGTGACGGCGGACGCTCGGGGTCGTGGCCCTCTCCGCAGTGCGCTCGCGCGTCACGCGCGTCGGGCACGATGACGCAGAGGTCCCGCCATTGACCGACCCGGGTGCGGCTCCTACGCTCGCGCGCCCTATGAACCAAGGCCTCTCCACGGCGACGGCCGAGCCCGCCACGAACGGCAACGCGTTCCTCGCGCTGCTCGCGCAGATCAAGCCCGAGATCGAGCGCCGCATCGCGGCGCGGTTCGACGAGAAGATCACGCGGGCGCGCTCGTACGGGCCCGCCGTGGCCGCGATGCTCGAAGCGGCGCGGGATCTCTCCTTGCGCGGCGGCAAACGCGTGCGCGCAGGGCTCATCGCCGCCGGCTGGATCGCCGCCGGCGGCCAGGGCGCGCTCGAACCAGCGATCGACGCGGGCGTCGCGTTCGAGCTCCTGCAGAGCTACCTGCTCATTCAAGACGACTGGATGGATGGAGACGCGACGCGGCGTGGCGGTCCGAGCGTGCACGCGGCGCTCGCCAAGGAGCTCGGCGGCGAGCACATCGGCGCGACGTCGGCCATCCTCGCGAGCGACATGACGTGGGGGCTCGCGGTGGAGACGCTCGTGTCGATCGCGAGCTTGCCCGCGGAGCGTCGGCTCCACGTGATGCAGGTGTTCATGCGGATCCACGAGGACGTGGTGCTCGGCCAGCAGATCGACGTGCTCGGCAAGGCCGAGGACGTCGAGGCGATGCACGATCTGAAGACCGGGAGCTACACGATGCGCGGGCCGCTCAGCATCGGGGCTGCGCTCGCGGGCGGATCGCCGGAGCTCCACGCCGCGCTCGCGCGCTTCGCGGCGCCGCTCGGCATCGCGTTCCAGCTCCGCGACGATCTGCTCGGGACCTTCGGCGATCATGCGGAGACGGGCAAGCCCGTGGGCAACGACATCGTCGCGGGCAAGCGGACGTCCCTCATGGCCGAGGCCGATCGGCTGGCAAACGAGGACGAGCGGCGCGCGCTCGCGCGGGCGCACGGGCGCGCGGACGCGAACGCGGAGGCGATCGCCGCGGCGACGCGGGCGCTCGTGACGTCGGGCGCGCGCAGCGCCGTGGAGGACCGGCAGCGGGCGCTCTGCGACGCCGCGGCGAAGGAGGTCGCGTCGATGCAGGTGCCGGCCGCGGCGCGCGCGATCCTCGCCGGCGTGGTGGACGCGCTCCGGGTTCGTCCCGCAGGGTCGGAGGCGCGCTCGTGACGAGCAAGGCGAGCGCCGAGGCGACCGCGTCGGGGAAGGTGATCCTGTTCGGCGAGCACGCGGTCGTGTACGGGTCGCCCGCGATCGCAGCGGGCCTCGATCGCGGCGCGCGCGCCGTCGTGACGCGACTGCCGAGCGGGCCGAGCACGCTGCGGCTCGGGGACGCCACGGTCGTCGCGGATGCTTCGTCCTCCAACGATCTCGGGCGAGCGTTCTCGGCGCTTCTGGAGGTCGCCCCCGCGATCCCGCCCGTGCACGTGGAGGCGCGCTGCGAGCTGCCACCGGGCGGAGGTCTCGGCAGCTCGGCGGCGCTGGCCGTTTCGATCGCGCGCGCGGCGGAGGCCATCACGCGCGGGGAGGCGGCCGACGCCGAGGGAGATGCGGCGATCGAGGCGCGCGTGCTCTCGCGCGCGGCCGCGTGGGAGCGGATCTTTCACGGCAACCCCTCCGGGATCGACGCGACGGCGGCGGCCCGAGGAGGGATCTTCCGGTTCACGCGCGCGGAGGGCGCGCGGCCGATCACGCCGCGCCACGACCTCGTCTTGTGCGTCGGATCGACGGGGCACCCGTCGTCGACGCGGACGACGGTCGAGCTCATCGCCTCGCAACACGCGAAGGATCCGGTGCTCGTGCAGCGATCGATCGACGCGGTTACGTCGATCGTGGGCAACGCGGTGCTCGCCATCGAGGCCGGCGACATGCGCGCGCTCGGCGATCTCATGAACATGAACCAGCTCGTGCTCTCCGGCCTGTTCGTCTCGACGAGCGAGCTCGAGGAGCTCTGCGCGCTCGCGCGGTCCGCGGGCGCGCTCGGCGCCAAGCTCACGGGCGGCGGCGGCGGCGGGTGCGTGATCGCGCTCGTGCCGCCCTCGTTCCGGAGCGATGGCGCGAGGGACGAAGCGCGCGAGGCCGAGAGCGCCGCGCGGATCCTCGACGCCTGGCGGAGCGCCGAGGGCCACTACGAAGGTTTTTGTGCGCGCATCGGCGCGGGCCGGCGCGCGGAGACGCAGGGCGCCGAAGGAGATTTGTCGTGACGATCCGCACCGCAAAAGCGACGGCGCATCCGAACATCGCGCTGGCGAAATACTGGGGCAAACGAGCGGACGGCGTGAACCAGCCCGCGGTCCCGAGCCTCTCGGTGACGCTCGCGGGCATGGCCACGACGACGACCGTGACGTTCGATCCGGCGCTCGCGGAGGACACGTTCCTGCTCGGCGGCGCGCCGGCCGGCGAGGTCCCGCACGGCCGGGTCGTAAAGCTCCTCGATCGGGTGCGTCGCGCGGCGGGGATCACGGAGCGGGCGCGTGTCGAGAGCGAGAACGATTTCCCCACGGCCTCGGGACTCGCTTCGAGCGCGTCGGGCTTCTCGGCGCTCGCGCTCGCGACGCTCGCCGCGGCGGGGCTCGACACGGATCCAGCGCGGGTGAGTGATCTCGCGCGGCGCATCTCGGTGTCCGCGGCGCGCTCGGCGTTCGGCGGATTCGTGGAGCTGCCCGTGGGCAGCCCCGGCGAGGGTGATCTCCCGGCGATACCGATCGCGCCGCCGGAGCACCTGCCGCTGCGCGTCGTCGTGGCCGTGACGCGGGAAGGCCCGAAGGCCGTGGGCTCGACGGACGGCATGGAACACACGGTTCGTACGAGTCCGTATTTTCCGGCGTGGGTCGCGTCCGCGCCCGCGCTCTGCGCTCGCGTGCGCGAGGCGATCTTGCGGCGGGATCTCGAAGCGCTCGGCGTCGCCGCCGAGGAGAGCGCGCTCGCCATGCACGCGACGAGCATCGCGGCGCGGCCGGGGCTCCTATACTGGACGGGTGGCACCGTGGAGGCGCTCGAAGAGGTGCGCAGGCTCAGGGCACGAGGGCTCGTCGCGTACGCGACGATCGACGCAGGGCCCCACGTAAAAGTGCTGACGACGCCGGAGGACGAGCCACGCGTGACGGCCGCGCTCGCGGAGGTGCCGGGCGTCAAACGCACGATCGTCGCGTCGCCGGGCGAGGGCGCGCGGCTCCTGGATCGAACGTGATCGCGCGAGCACCCGGAAAAATCGTCGTGTCGGGGGCGTATGCCGTCCTCGAAGGCGCGCCCGCGCTCGTCGCGGCCGTCGACAGGTACGTGGTGGCGGACGCGAGCCGGACGAGCGAGCTCGTGACGGAGGAGGTTCGCGCGGCGATCGACGCCGGCGTCCTCGGCCACGCGCCCGCGTTCGACGCGTCGGCCCTGCGCGCGCCGATGCCCGATGGCACGACGCGCAAGCTCGGGCTCGGATCGAGCGCGGCGATCCTCGTTGCCTCGATCGGCGCGGTTCTGGCGACGACGATCGGGGACGAAGACGCGCTACGACGCGCGGTCTTTCCCGTCGCACTCGCCGCGCACCGAAGAGCCCAGCCGCGCGGCAGCGGCATCGACGTCGCTTCGAGTGTGTTCGGTGGGATCGTCGCGTGCCGGCTCGCGGTGGATCACGCGCTCGATGTCATGCCCTTCCGTCTGCCGGAGGGCGTCGTCCTCGAAGTCTTCGCGTGCCCCACCGCAGCCTCGACAGGCGCGCTCGTCGAGAAGGTTCAGGGCCTCCGCGCGACGGATCCGGCGACGTATCGACGCCTGCTCGACGAGATCGCGGACGGCGCGCAGGCCGCGCTCGAAGCGCAGGACGCAGCAGGGTTCGTGCAAGCGATCGCGGCGCAGATCGACGCGCTCGCCGAGCTCGGTCGTGCGGCCGGCGCTCCCATCGTGGTGGACGACGTGGCCGCGCTCCGCCCCTTCGCGCAGGCTGAAGGCGCGAGCTTCGGGCCGAGCGGCGCCGGCGGCGGAGACATCGCCCTCTGGATCGGCCCGGCGCCCTCGTCCGCGGCGTTCCGCGTGCACGCGGCCGCACGAAACCTCGAACCCCTCGACGCGCGGATCGGCCCCCCGGGGCTCTCCGTCGGTTGAACGACCCGAGCGAGCCAGCGCGACCTCGCCCACCGTCCCTCCCGCGCCTCATCACCCTCGCTGCGCCGAGTCTCCACGGAACGTGCGCATGCAGGCGCGTTATCCCTCCCGAGCGACCATGCACCGTGACCCTCCCCTTCCCCTCCCCTCGCTCCGCCATTTCTCCGTCCCCGAGCGACGCGCCGAGGTCGCGCGCCTCGTCGGCCTCTCGCCCGCGGAGCTCGAACACGCGCTTCGAGCGGGCGGCCTCGACGAGTCGACCGCCGACGCGATGGTCGAGAACGCGCTCGGTACGCTGGCGTTGCCGTTCGGCGTCGCGCCGGGCGTACGCGTCAACGGCAAGGACTACCTCGTGCCCATGGCGATCGAAGAGCCGAGCGTCATCGCCGCCGCGTCTCACGCGGCCAAGCGCGCGCGCAAGGCCGGCGGGTTCGTCGCCGAGATCGATCCCTCGATCGTCGTCGCGCAGATCGAGGTGCACGACGTCGCCGATCCCGCGGACGCACTCGCGCGAATCGAAGGCGCTTCCCAGGAGCTCGTCGCGCGCGCGAACGACGCGATCGGGAACCTCGTCGCCCGCGGCGGCGGCGCGCGGCGCGCTTCCGTGCGTGATCTCGGCGGCGGCATGATCGTCGTCCACGTGCACGTCGACTGCCTCGACGCGATGGGCGCGAACCTCGTGAACACCGTCGCCGAGGCCGTGGGCACGCGCGTGGCCGAGCTCGCGCGCGGGACGCTCGGCCTGCGCATCCTCTCGAACTACTGCGACGAGCGGGTCGCCCGCGTGCGCGTCCGTTTGCCCGTCGAGGAGCTCGCGAGCGCGCGCGTGTCCGGGCTCGACGCGGCCCGCGGCATCGCGCAGGCCTCGGCGTTCGCCGAGCGCGACGTCTACCGCGCGGTCACGCACAACAAGGGCATCATGAACGGCGTCGACGCCGTCGTGCTCGCCACCGGCAACGACTGGCGCGCGGTCGAGGCCGGCGCGCATGCGTACGCCGCGCGGTCCGGCGCCTACCGCCCGCTCGCCACCTGGCGCCTCTCGGACGACGAGCGCGCCCTCGAAGGAGAGCTCGCGCTCCCGCTCGCCCTCGGCATCGTCGGCGGGGCGCTGCGCGCGCATCCAGGTGCCCGCCTCGCGCTCGCCTTGCTCCGGGTGACGTCCGCGGCAGAGCTCGCCGCCGTCGCGGCCGCCACGGGCCTCGCGACGAACCTCTCGGCCCTGCGCGCGCTCTCGACCGAGGGGATCCAGCGCGGCCACATGGCGCTGCATCATCGGGCGACGGGCGGGCCCTCGGAGCAGAGGCCCCGAACGACGAACGGATCCGGGGCGTGCGAGCCACCCGACGCGGGAGAGGTTAAGCTGCCGCGCTGATTCGCGCCGACGCGCGGATCCCGAGGTGCCTCGCATGACCGCGCCCCGCTTCGCTCACCTCTTCCGCCCCGAGCTCGCGGACCTCGCCGCGTACGTCCCGCACGCGGGCGACTACGAGATCCGGCTCGACGGCAACGAGGCCCCGCCGCTGCTCTCTCCGGACGCGCGCGCCGGCGTGGCGCAGGCGCTCGCGGCGGGCGGGCTCGAGCGGTACCCGGATCCACGCGCGACCGAGCTGCGCGAGGCGATCGGCGCGTACGTGGGCGCGACGCCGGACGAGATCCTCGTCGGCGCAGGCTCCGACGAGGTGATCGCGCTCCTGCTCACCGCGCTCTCGCAGCCGCGCGCGGGCGCCGATACGGCGGCGATCCTCACGCCGTCGCCCACGTTCGTCATGTACCGGCTCAGCGCGGCGGCCCGCGGCATCCGCGTCCTCGACGTGCCGCTCGACGAGCGCTGGGATCTCGACGTCGCGCAGACGTGCGCGGCGATCGAGGCGGGCAAGCCGAACGTCGTCTTCCTCGCGACGCCGAACAACCCGACCGGCAACCGCATGTCGGAGGATCGCATCCGCGCCGTGATCGAGGCCGCCGACGGCGCGCTCGTCGTGCTCGACGAGGCCTACGTCGCCTTCGCGCCCGGGAGCCTCGCGCACCTTCGCCACGCGCATCCGAACGTCGCGATGCTCGGCACGATCTCCAAGATCGGCTTCGCGGCGCTGCGGATCGGATGGCTCGTGGGGCCAGTCGAGCTCGTCCGCGAGGTCGACAAGGTGCGCCAGCCCTATAACCTCCCCGCGCCCTCGCAGCGCGCCGCCACGTTCGTCCTGCGCACGCTCGGCGCCGAGATCGATCACGTCGTCGCGCACGTCGTGGCCGAGCGCGAAAGGCTCGGGCGCGAGCTCTCGCGGCTCGGCTTCGGGGTCTCGCCGAGCGACGCGAATTTCCTTTGGGTCGAAACGAATCGGCCTGCGAAGGACGTCTTCGAGGGGCTCGCGGTGAGCAAGATCCTCGTGCGGAGCTTTCACGCGCGCGGCGGGCGCCTGGCGAACCGGCTGCGCATCACGATCGGCACGCGTGAAGAGAACGACCGGCTGCTCGAAGCGATCGCGAGGTGGGCATGATCCGGCGCCGCGGCTCGGCTGCGATCGTCGCCGCCGCGATCACGCTGCTCGGCCTCGCGTCGGGCTGCGGGGATCCCACCGTGATCCGCGTGATCGACACCGTGCCGACGCAGGGGCGGTTCATCTCGTACGAGGCCTACGCGTACTACGCGCGCGGCGCCGAGGCCGAGGCGCACGGCGATCTGCCCCTCGCGATCATGCTCTACAAGGGCGCCGCGGAGCACGACGAGAAGAGCGTCGAGGTCTGGACGCGCCTCGGCGCAGCCTCGTGCGCGAGCCCCGACGCGCGCGCCTCCGCCGACGAAGCCTTCCATCGCGCCGAGGAGCTCGATCCGACGTACGAGCCCCTCGCCCGCGCCCGCGCTCGCTGCGCGGAAGGCACGGGGCGCGTCGCCGAGGCGCTCCAGCACGCCGCACGCGCCGTCGCGCTCGATTCCGGGCAGGACGAGGCCGTCCTGCTCTACGCCTCGCTGCTCGAACGCGCGGGTCGCGTGGCGGACGCCGAACGCACGCTCGACGCGCTCGTCATCGAGCGACCTACCTCCGTGCAGGGCTGGCTCGCTCGGTACGAGCTCGCGTTGCGACGTCACGATGCAGTGGCGGCCGAGCGAGCCGCCCGCGCGTTGCGCCAGCGCGCGCCTCGTCTCTCGACGCGCATCGCATCCGAGGTGCCTGCGCTCGCGCCGCTCGCCGAGGTCGACGCGGCCCTCCGCGCCGGCGACCTCGATGCCGCGCGAAAGGCGGCTCGTCGCGCTCACCTGCCCGCGCCCGAGCTCGCCGTTCGTGCCGCGGCGCTCGGCCTCCCGCGCCTCGCGCGTGACCAGGCCGAGCTCGTCCTCGGCGCCGATCCCTCATCGAGCTCCGCGCGGATCGCGCTCGCGGTCGCGGCGGATCTCACGGGCGACACGGCCCTGCTCGCGATCGCGCTCGGCGTCCCGAAGGACACGCTCACCGTCGCGCCCTCCCCGCTCGCGCGCCTGCTCTTCACCGAACTGCTCGGACGACGCGCGGGCCGCGACGCCGCGCGCGCCTTCGTCGATCCGGACTTCTCGCCCCCCGACGCGCCCTCACCCGATCCTCTGCTCCAGGCCGCCCGCAAGCGCGTGCATGCCCTGCTCGCGCCGTCGGGCAAGGGCGCCTAGCGCTACTTCTTCTCGGGCGTGTCCGCGGCCTTCTTCTCGTCCGCGGCCTTCTTCTCCGCCTCGGCCCTCTTCTCCGCGGCGGCCTTCTTCCGCACCTCGGGATCGTCCTTCGTCGCGTCGTACTCGAGGTTCAGGTCGATCGTGTTGTCGCCTTCCTTGAGCGTGACGCGCTGCTCGACGACCTTGTCGAGCGACGGGAGGAACGCGCTCACGCGCACCTCGCCGACGGGCACGCCGGGGATCTCGTATTGCCCGTCGAGGCCCGTGATCGCGTGGGTCGCGTACGCGAGCACGTAGACGTCCGCCGTGAGGAACGGGTTCGGCAGCTCGTCGCGCAGCATGTAGTGCCCGGGCTCGTACGGGTAGAGTTTTACGGGTGCGCCGCCTGGCACGGCCACGAGCACCGCCTTCTTCGGCGCGCCGTCGAGGTACGGCATGTAGCTCTCGATCTTGTCGATGTTCGCGACCTCGACGCGCTGCCCGAACGTGAGCGCCATCGTGCGGCGCGCGAAGGCGCAGCCGTGGATGGTGATCTTCGCGGCCTCCTCGCGTGCCGGGACGAACCCCTTGTAGCCCGTCACCGCGACGAGCACGTCGGCGGCCGCGCCCTCGAGCCCCACACGGAAGAATTTTCCGTAGGTCGCCGACGCTTCGCCGCACTTGCCCGCGGGGAACTTGAAGCTCGTCGCAGGCGGCGCGTCGCCCTTGATGCGCACCGTGCCGCGCACCGTGGCCTTGGGGCCCTCGTAGGGCGCTTCGTTCTTCGGGTTGACGACCTTGGCGATGTCGGCGTCGGGACGGCCGATGCCGTTCGGGATCGGCCCCTTGGGCGCAGCCGCCGCAGCCGAACCCGGGGGCGCCGCCGAGGCTGACAGAGCCGCTTCGGGGCCGGTCGTCGTCGTGGGCTTCCCGTCGCCGCTCGCAGGCGTGGCGCCGTTCTGGCAGCCCAGCGCGGCGATGCAGGGGACCACGAGGAGCCAGGACATCGAAGGTCGGTTCATCGCCCCGGACGTGGGCAAGCCCTGCGCCGCGCTGGATCGCAGCCGTTTCGAAGGAGCTCGCCGCGAACCCTGCCAACCAAGTTGTCGGATCATGTCAACCTCGTTGCCATACTCCCGGCGACGCTGCAAAACAGCCGTCGCCGGGGCAAGGAGCCTGTCTGAGGGAGGAGAGCGAGGAGCGCGGAGCGAGCCCGAAGGCCCGCTCCGTCAGCGCGTGGCGAGGGCCGCTTCGACCGCGATCTGCAGCGACGTCGTCGGCCACAGGCCGAGAACGAGCACGAGGACGCCCGCCACGACGAGCGCCGTCGCGACGTACCCCGAGCGCATCGGCTTCGCGATGGGCGCGCCGGGCGCGGGCTCGCGCATGTACATGTAGACCATCACGCGCAGGTAGTAGTACGCGGAGATCACGCTGTTCAGCAGCAGGATGACCGCGAGCGGGTAGAGCCCCGCGCCGATCGACGCCTTGACGATGTAGAGCTTGCCGAAGAAGCCCGCCGTCGGAGGCACGCCCGCGAGCGAGAGCAGGAAGAGCGAGAACGCGAAGCCCGCGGCCGGGTGCCGCTTGCCCACGCCCGCGAGGTCCTCGTAGCTCACCGCCTCCGCGCCGCGGCTGCCCATCAGGATGAGCGCGCCAAACGCGCCGACGGTCGAGACGGTGTACGTGAGCAGGTAGAACATCACGCTCCCCTGCGCGTCGCCGCCCGCGCGCATCGTCGCGACGACGCCCACGAGCACGTACCCCGCGTGCGCGATGCTCGAATACGCGAGCATGCGCTTGACCGACTCCTGCTGGCCCGCGACGAGGTTCGCCACCGTCATCGTGAGCACCGCGAGCAGCGCGACGACCGGAGGCCAGCCCGCCGCCCACGACTCGAGCCCGCCTTCGCCGAAGGCGCCGATGAGCACGCGGAGCATCGTGGCGAACGCCGCGCACTTCACGGCCACGGCCATGTACGTCGTGGTCGGCGTCGGCGCGCCCTCGTAGGCGTCCGGCGTCCACATGTGGAACGGCACCGCGCTCACCTTGAACGCGAGCCCCACGATGATGAGCACCGCCGCCGTGATCACGATCGCGAAGTTCGGACCCTTGCCCGGCTGCGCGTTCGCGATCGCCTCGCGGATGCCCGCGAGATCCGTGTGCCCCGTCGCGCCGTAGAGCAGCGCCCCGCCGTAGAGCAGGAGCGCGGCCGCGAACGACCCGAGCAAGAAGTACTTCACGGCTGCCTCGGTGCTGCGCAGCGAGGCGCGGCGGAAGCCGACCATCGCGTACACGCCGAGCGACATCGTCTCGAGGCCGAGGAAGAGCGAGAGCAGATCACCCGCCGCAGCGAGGATCATCGCGCCCACGGTCGAGAAGATGATGAGCGGGTAGAACTCACCGCGATCGAGCCGATGCTCCGGCAGGTAACCGCCCGCGAGCAGCGCGGCGAGCGCGCCGCCGAGGCAGAGCAGGAACGAGAAGAACAGGGTGAAGCGATCGACGATCACCCAGGGCGCGACCAACGACGCGCCCTCGAGCTTCTCGGGACCCACGAACCAGATCGCCGCGGCGAACACCGCGCCCGCGAGCAGCGTCACCGCCGTGCCGAGCGAGAGCTCCGACGAGGGACCCGCGTCCCGATCGTCCGACGTCTCGTCGACGCGGCGCTTCGAGAACGCCTCCGCCACCATCAGGAGCAGGCCGCCGAAGCTGACGACGAGCAGCGGCGACAGACCGAGGAAGAGCCCCGCGTTCACTGTGCCACCTTCCCTTCACCACCGAGCGCCGCCTGCGTGTCCGCGCCGGGAGCCGGCTCCTCGGTCTTCTCCTTCTTGGGCATGCCCTTCAGGAACACCGGCGAGAACGTGTCCTCGGGCAGGAGCTTCGCGTCCCGATCGTCCGCGAACAGGATCGCCTGGCCCGATACGACCTTGAACTGGTTGTGCTGGAGCAGGACCGACTCCTTCATCCGATCGAGGAAGATCGAGGGGAAGAACCCGATGACGAAGATCATCAGCACGAGCGGCGCGAGCGCGAGCGACTCGCGCACCGTGAGATCGGACAGGTGCTTGTTCTTCGGGTTCGTGAGCGGCCCGAAGAACATCTTCTGGACCACGTAGAGCATGTAGACCGCCGCGAGGATCACGCCGGCCGCCGCGCCCACCGTGTGGATCCCGGCGAACTTGCCGAGCCGCTCGGAGAGGAACGTGCCCATGATGACGAGGAACTCGCCGACGAACCCGTTCGTCCCCGGCACGCCGACCGACGCGAACGTCACGATCAGGAAGACGACCGCGTAGAGCGGCATCACCTTCGCGAGACCGCCGAACTCGTCCACCTCGCGCGTGTGGCGTCGATCGTAGATGACGCCGACGAGGAGGAAGAGCGCGCCGGTCGACACGCCGTGGTTCACCATCTGCAGCACCGCGCCCTGCATGCCCGACGGCGTCGCGCTGAAGAGCCCCAGCATCACGAAGCCGAGGTGCGCGACCGACGAGTACGCGACGAGGCGCTTCACGTCCCGCTGCTTCCACGCGACCAGCGCGCCGTAGAGGATGCCGCCCAGGATCGCCACGCCCGCCAGGTTCGCCGACAGGTTCGAGGCGGGCCCCGGGAAGAGCCCCATCGAGAAGCGCATGTACGCGTAGGTGCCGAGCTTCAGCATCACGGCGGCCAGGATCACCGAGCCGCCCGTCGGCGCCTGCACGTGCGCGTCCGGCAGCCACGTGTGCACCGGCCACATCGGCACCTTGATGAAGAACGCCAGCGAGAAGGCCCAGAAGCAGATGAGCTGCGCGCTCTTCGGCAGCACCACGCGCGAGAGCGCGAGGTAGTCGAACGAGAAGTCACCCGTGAGCTTCTGGTGCGTCCACACGAGGTAGATGATCGCGGCCAGCATCAGCACCGAGCCGGCCATCGTGTAGAGGAAGAACTTGATCGCCGCCTTCACGCGATCCGCGCCGCCCCAGATGCCGATCATCAGGAACATCGGCACCAGCATCAGCTCCCAGAACACGTAGAACAGGAAGAGATCGAGCGCGAGGAACGCGCCGATCATCCCGCCCTGCAGGAGCAGGAGCGCGAAGCAGAACTCCTTGATGCGCGTCTTGATCGAGCCGAACGACGCGTACGCCGCGATCGGCGTGACGAACGTCGTGAGGAGCACGAGCCACAGGCTGATGCCGTCGATCGCGACGTGGTAGCGGATGCCGAGCGAGGGCATCCAGTCCTTGATGTACTGGAAGTGCCAGCCCGCGGTCATCGGGACGGTGAGCAGCCACAACGACGCGACGAACCCGATGCCGAGCACCACGTACGTGAAGCCGCGGAGCGTCGAGAGCATCTGGCGCGGGATGAACAACACCGCCGCCGCGCCCACGATGGGCAGCGCGATGAGCAGGTTGAGCAGGTGAGGCCACTCGTTCGGGGCCTGCGCCGCCTGCGCCGCGCCTTCGGTCGGCCAGAGCCAGATCACGAAGAGCGTGGTGAGGGCCGCGATGAAGCCCAGGCCGGCGCGCTGCTTCGTCGACGCCTCGCCCCGCGGGACGAGCGCGCCGAGGATGCCCGCGCCGATCGCAGGCCAGTACTGAAACACGAGATCGAGCGGGCTCATTGTGCGCCTCGCGGGTTGATGAGCCCGGGGATGTCCTTCGCAGGAATGCTACCGCCGCCCGCCGGCACCACCGTCCCAGGCACGAGCGGAGGTTGCGCCGCGGAGGACGGGAAGCCGCGGCCAGGCCGCGTGATCGCGAACGAGTGGGTCGCCTCCTGCGCGAACGCGTTGCGCACGTGCAGCTTGACGTCCTTCGTCTCCCCGGGATTGACGTTGATGCGGACCTCGCGCGCCGCGCTGAAGTCCTTCTGCTCCGTCCCCGTGCCCTCCCAGCGGTAGGTGTAGCCGGGGCCGGGCGCCGCCGAGATGACCACCTCGCCGGCCGAGCGGAGCTTCGAATCGTCGACCGTCGCGTCGGCGTGCGGCCGGACCAGGAAGAAGCCCACGCCCGCGAGGCCGATGGCCATCGCAGCGCCGTAGACCTGCACGCGGCCGGTCTGGAACGTGCGGAGGACGGTCCCGAAGAACGCGACGATCGCCGCCGTGAGCTTCGCGAGGACGCCGTCGATGAGCCACTTGTCCGCGGCCGTGAAGATGTCCGCGAGCGCGTCCACCATCCCGACGACCACCGCGTCGTAGAGCTCGTCGATCCGCCACTTGTCGTAGATGAGCCTGTAGAGGCCCGGCGCCGCCTTCTTGAACGACTCCTCCGGCGCGCCGCCCTTGTTCAGGTAGACGACCATCGCCGCGCCCGTGCCGGCGAGGAAGGCCGCCACGCCGGGGCCCATCATCGGCCACATGAGCTTCTCGACGCCCTCGCCGCGCAGCACGACGGCGTCGTGCGCCCGCGTGAAGACCGGCGAGAGGATGTGCCCGAGCGGCTCGACGTGGATCGGCTCGGCCATCAGGAAGCCCGCGAAGACCGCGAAGACCGCGAGCACCATGAGCGGGAGCGTCATCGCGAGCGGCGACTCGTGAGGCTTCGGCCCCTCGAGCGGCGTGCCGTCGTCGTGATGATCGTGGTGATCGTCGTGGCCATGATCGTCATGGCCGTGCTTCGGCTCCTTCCAGCCCGCGACGATCTTCCAGCCGCGGAACTCGCCGTGGAACGTGAGGAAGTAGGCGCGGAACATGTAGAACGCCGTCATCGTCGCGGAGACCACGCCGACCCAGTAGATCGCCTGGCCGAGCCACGAAGGCCAGGTCCAGAGCGGATCACGGGCGACCTCCGGTGCGACGATCTTCGTGGAGAAGGCGCGCCACAGGATCTCGTCCTTCGACCAGAAGCCGGCGAGCGGAGGCGCGCCGGCGATCGCGAAGCACGAGATCAGGAACGTCCACCGCGTGATGGGCATGAACTTCTTCAGGCCGCCCATGTTGCGGATGTCCTGCGACTTGTCCGTGTCGTGGATCCGCGCGTGCATCGCGTGGATCACCGAGCCGGCGCCGAGGAAGAGGCAGGCCTTGAAGAACGCGTGCGTGAAGACGTGGAAGAAGCCCGCGGCGAACGCGCCCACGCCGACGCCGATGAACATGAACCCGAGCTGGCTCACCGTGGAGTAGGCGAGCACCTTCTTCAGGTCGTGCTGGAACAGGCCGATCGACGCGGCGAAGATCGCCGTGGCGCAGCCGAGCACCGCCACCGTCGCCATCGCGGCCGGCGACATCAGGAACACGGCCGACGTGCGCGCGACGAGGTAGACGCCCGCCGTGACCATGGTCGCCGCGTGGATGAGCGCGGAGACCGGCGTGGGGCCCGCCATCGCGTCCGGCAGCCAGACGTAGAGCGGGATCTGCGCGCTCTTGCCGGCGGCGCCGAGGAACATCGCGAGGCCCACGAGCGTCGAGGCGTAGACCTGCACGCCCTTCTCGGGCAGGAACAGGTGCACGATCGCCTTGTAGAGCCCGTTCGCGTTCGGGTTCGCCGCGTCCCACTGCCCCTCGAGCGGCAGGTTGCCGAAGGGCCAGATCGTGACCGGATCGAGCAGGTTCCGCGCGCTCGCGTTGATCTCCGAGAAGCGCAGCGTTCCCGTGTAATAGAGCAGGATCGCCATCGCCACGAGCAGACCGAAGTCGCCGATGCGGTTGACGATGAACGCCTTCTTGCCCGCGGTCGCGTTCTTCTCATCGCCGAACCAGAAGCCGATGAGGAGGTAGCTGCAGAGACCGACGCCCTCCCAGCCGACGAAGAGCACGGCCATGTTGTCCGCCATGACGAGCGTCAACATGGCGAAACAGAAGAGGTTCAAGTACGCGAAGAACCGGTGGTAGCCCGGGTCCTTCACCATGTACTCGCTCGAGTACAGGTGGATCAGGAACCCGACGCCGGTGACCACCAGCATCATCGTCGCGCTCATCGCGTCGACGCTGAAGGCGACGTCGATGGGGATCGTTTGCCCCATCCGCCCGTTCAACGAGAACCAGCGCCAGGCCGTCCACGAGAGCGAGCCACCGCCCTCCCCCTTCGGCAGGAGGAGGAAGGTGGCGAGCGCCGCGATGAACGATCCGCCGAGGGCCGAGAGGGCCATCAGGCGAACGCCGGCCTTGCCGAGCCGCTTGCCAAAGACGCCGTTCACGAAGGCGCCGAGGAGCGGCAGGGCGAGGACGACCGCTAGCAGCGTGAAGTTCGTTGCGGGAAACTGAGCTTTGAGGGCTTCCACGCTAGTTCCTCAGAAGATCGGCGTCGTCCGAGCGCACCGTGCTGCGGAGCCGGAAGAACGCGAGGACGATGGCCAAGCCGACGGCGGCCTCCGCCGCGGCGATGGCGATGATGAAGAAGGTGAAGATCTGCCCGGCGTGGCCCCCCACGTGCTGGCGATTGAAGGCGACCAGCGTGAGGTTCACGGCGTTCAACATCAGCTCGATGCTCATCAGGAGCACGAGCAGGTTGCGTCGGATCAAGAAGCCCACCGCGCCCGTCATGAAGAGCGCGGCGGCCACGATCACGAAGTACTCGAGCGGGACGGTCACGACCTCGCCTCCTTGGTCTGGCCTGTGGTGGGTGCAGGCGCTGCGCTCGGCTTCGCGTCCGCGGCGGGCAGCAGCGTGGGATCCACCTGCTTGCCGCGCGCGACCGCGACCGCGCCGATGACGGCCACGAGGAGCAGCGCGCCCGAGAGCTCGAACGGCACGAGCGCCGTCGAGAAGAGCTCATGCCCGATCGACTCGATCGTGCCGAACTGCGGCGGCACGGCCGGCAGCGCCGTCGGCGTCCCCGACTGCGTGCGCATCACGAGCACCATCGCGCCGAGCCCGCTCACGAGCAGCGCGGCTGCGCCCACGTAGCGCGCCACCGCGCCCCGCGCGTCGCGCTTCGACTGCGCCGACGGGCCGAGGAGCATGATCACGAACAGGAAAAGGATCACGACCGCGCCCGCGTACACGAGCAGCTGGATCGCCGCGAGGAACTCGGCGGCCAGCATCAGGTAGAGACCCGCGATCCCGATGATCGTCGAGAGGAGGCCCATCGCCCCGCGGATCGGGTTCTTCGCGCCCACGGTCACGAACCCGCCGAGCAGCGCGATGACCGAACAGAGGCCGAAGTAAGCCAGTTCGACTTTGTTCACAGCGCGAGCCTCCCCGTCCCGGACTTGCCCTTCGTGCGCACGTGCTCCTCGAACTCCTTGCGGTACTTGCGCAGGAAGCCGAGCGCGGGCATCGCCGTGCCCTCGCCGAACGCGCAGATCGTGTTGCCCATGATGTTGTCGGCGATCTCGTGGAGCCGATCGAGCTCCTCCATCGTGGCCTCGCCTTGCACCATCCGATCGAGGATGCGGAAGAGCCACGCGCTGCCCTCGCGGCACGGCGTGCACTGGCCGCAGGACTCGTGGCGGTAGAACCGCATCAGGTTGTGCATCGCGAGCACGATGTCCGTGTTCTTGTTCAGCACGATCGCGCAGCACGTGCCGAGCATCGTCCCGAGCGCGCGGTACGTCTCCACGCCCATCGGCACGTCGAGCACGTTCTTTCCGTGCCAGCGGTGCAGCGGCGACTTCGCGTCCGGCGCGTTCACGACCTCGTCGGGCCGCAGGATCGGACAGGACGAACCGCCGGGGATCACGCCGAGCAGCTCGCCGCCCTTCACGCCGCCGCCGAGGTCGTAGATGAGCTCGCGCAGCGTCAGGCCCACGCACGCCTCGAAGACGCCAGGCGTGTTCACGTGGCCCGAGACGCCGTAGAGGCGACAGCCGCCGTCCTTCTGATCGTGCAGGTCCGAGAGCTTGGAGAAGGCGTCGCCGCCCATCGCCAGCGCGACCGGCACCGCCGCGATCGTCTCGAGGTTGTTCACCGTCGTCGGCATGCCGAACGCGCCGGACTGCGCGGGGAACGGAGGCTTCAGCCGCGGCTCGCCGCGCTTGCCTTCGAGCGAGTTCAAGAGGCTCGTCTCTTCACCGCAGATGTACGCGCCGGCGCCCGTGTGCACGTAGACCTCGACGGGGTAGTCGATCCCGAAGGGCTTCGCGCCGAGGTAGCCCTTGGCACGCGCCTCCTTGATCGCGCCCCAGAGGCGCGCCTTCGACAGGTGCAGCTCGTCGCGGACGTAGATGTACGCCGCGTGCGCGCCGATGCCGAAACAGCCGATGATGCAGCCCTCCACCACGGCGTGGGGATCGAGCTCCATGATCGTCCGGTCCTTGAACGTCCCGGGCTCGCCCTCGTCGGCGTTGATGACGAGGTAGTGCGGCTTCTCCGGCTTCGGCGGCCACGGCATGAAGCTCCACTTCACGCCCATCGGGAAGCCCGCGCCGCCGCGCCCGCGGATGTTCGCGGCCTTCATCTCGTCGACGAGGGCCTCCCGGGGCATCGAGAGCGCGCGCTTGGCCTGTTGATAGCCCCCGTCACGCTCGTACACGGGGAGCGTCCACCCCTCGGGGACGCCATACCGCTTCGTCAGATACGTCGTTTGTCGCAGCATGGGGTCACTTGATGAGGCGGTCGAGGATCCGATCGACCTCGGCCGTGGTGAGGTTCTCGTAGTAGTCCTTGTCGACCTGGATCATCGGCGCAGTGCCGCACGAGGCGAGACACTCCGCCGTCCGCAAGGTCACCTTCCCGTCCTTCGTCGTCTGCCCGACGTGGATACCGAGGCGCTTCTCGCAGTGGTGGAGGATGTCGTCCGCGCCGCGGAGCGCGCAGCTCAAGGTCCGGCAGACCCAGACCTGGTGCTTGCCCACGGGCTCCTTGTTGAAGAGCGTGTAGAACGTCACCACGCCCTTCACGTGCGCGGCCGACAGGTCGAGCCGAGCCGCCACCCACTCGACGACTTCGTCGGAGATCCAGCCATTCTGCTCCTGGCAGAGATGGAGGACGGGGATACAGGCCGCCTGGCGGTTCGGGTAACGCGAGAGGATTTCTTCGACGTGCTTCTCGCGGTCGGGAGACAGTGCGAACTTCGTCATGTTCGTTCGCCAGCAGGGCTAGGGGTGGATCGAGGCGGCGGCAAGCGAGCACGTGTCCTCGTGCTCGACTTCGAGCCTCTCCGTCTGGCCACGAGCCAGACTGAAGAAGGAGCGAGCCGCCCGAAGGGTTTTGCCCGCGTTTCGCTCGGGCCCCTTCTGCAGGCGCGCGCACGCTAGTGAGCGACCCCCGGTTGTGTCAAGGCGCGCCGTTCGCCATGCCGAATCTTTCTCTTTTTCTCGGCCGTCACGATGCGCCCGCGCACACCCCGCAAGAACTGCGTTTCATGCGGCCAGAGGCTCCGCAGGGCACGCGCGGGTTTGCTCGCTCGCAGAGCCCGACCCCGCCGGCCGATCGATCTCCGACGACCCCTTGCGTTGTGCTTGAGAATTGACGCGGACCTCCACTACGCTGCCGGCCGCCTCGCGCCCTTCGCAGATGATCGAATGACGCGCGGCGCCTCGGGAGGTGGTTCGTGTTCTGTCCGAATTGTGGGACACAAAACTCGGAGTCGGCGACGACGTGCACGAAGTGCGGCTTCAACATCAAAGGAGCAGCCGCGCCGAAGTTCAAGGGGACGATGCTGATGAGCCAGCAGCCCCCGACGCCGCCCGCGGGGGCCATGCCGCCGCCGGCGCCGCCGCCGATGGCGCCGCTGCCAGCCGCAGCGCCACCGCCGCCGCCGGGACTGCCGCCCGTCGGTCCGACGCTGGGCGATCAGGGCCTCGCGGGCACGGTGATCGGCGTTCCGCCTGCGGGCCTCGGCCCGACGGCAGCCCCGCCGCCGGCCGCGCCTCCGCCCCCGCCGGGATACCCGGCCGGCGGATTCGAGCCGCAGGGCGGCCTCGGGAGCACGATCGCGATCGATCAGATCCCGAACTTCACGCCTCCCTCGCCAAACCCGCCCGGCGTGCCCCCGGGCCCGCCCTCGCCCGGCGCGTTCCCGCCCCCCGCGGGACCGCCCCCCGGCGGCGGCTTCGGCGCGCCTCCGCCCGGCGGACCCATGGGCGGCCCGCCTCCCGGCGGCTACGGCGCTCCTCCGCCTCCCGCGGGCGGATACGGCGCTCCTCCGCCTCCCGCGGGCGGTTACGGCGCGCCTCCGCCTCCCGCGGGCGGATACGGCGCTCCTCCGCCTCCCGCGGGCGGATACGGCGCTCCTCCGCCTGCCGGCGCCTACGGCCCGCCGCCCGGGGATCCGAGCGCGATGGGCGCTCCCGGCGGCTACGGCGCGCCTCCTGGCGGCGCGTACGGCGCGCCTCCCGCGGGCGCCATGGTGGCCCCCGGCCAGTACCCCGGCGGCGCGATGGGCGCTCCGATGGGCATGGGCGGCGGCGCCATGATGGGCGCGCAGGGCGGCGGCATGGGCGGCATGCGCGGAACGACGCGCAACCCGATGACCGCGCTGCTCGGCACGCTCTTCTGCTGCGGCATGTACCACCTCTTCGGCGGCTACGGCATGCTGAACGAGCTCAAGGCCTACACGAAGGACGAGTCGCTCCAGACGTGGCACCTCTTCGTCCCGATCCTGAACCTGCTCATGATCCTGAAGCTGCCGGAGCTCGTGACGCGAGCGAAGCAGATGGCCGGATCGCGCAACCCGCAGGCGCAGGGCCTCGTGATGTATCTCCTGCTCTTCCCCTACGCGCTGGCGAAGGACCTGAACCAGGTCTGGGATCCGAACGCGGCGGATTGATCGTGCAAGACGAACCGGGGCGACGCGCGGACGAACCCGTCGTCGCCCCGGCCCCCGTTCACGCCCCGTACCCCTCCCCCATCGCTCGCCGCGCCGCGCCGCGCCCGCAAGGCTCGGTGCTCGGCCGCGCCGCGCGCCTCGCCGTCGTCGGTGCGGTTTTCGCCGTCGCGGTCGCCGTGCGTTTCCCGCTCTGCCCGTTCGCGCTCATCACGCGACAGCCCTGCCCCGGCTGCGGCCTCACGCGCGCCGCCCTCGCCCTCGCCACCGGCGATCTCCGCGAGGCCGTCCACTTCCACCCGCTCGTGATCCCGATCGTCCCCGTGGTCGCGCTCGTCGTGCTGCAAGGAAGCTACAACTACGTGCGCCACGGCCGCTGGTACACGTTCGCGTTCCAGCAGTCGCGCCTCGTCACCCTCGGCTCGATCGTCCTCGCCGTCGCCATGATCGCGGTCTGGTTCGCGCGCTTCTTCGGCGCGTTCGGCGGCCCGGTCGCCGTCTAGCCGGGCCGCATTCGTTGCACCACCAAGGATCTCTCGCGCCTCAGATCGCCCCGCGCGGCGCCGGCCTGCGCGGGCCTCGACGCAGGTGCGGCTCCGCCCTGGACACGTCCTCCGCGGGACGCGTCTTCACTCCGCGCGCGTCGTCCGCGCCCGCGAGCAGCCGGTTGTACGAGCGCTCGATCTCCTCGCCGAGCACGTCGAGCTCCTCGTCCGTGAGGCTGCGCTTGAGCTTCGGGAACACCACGTCCTCCTCGACGTCCGCGTGCTTCTCGAAGCGCTCGCGCAGCGCCGCGATCATGGCCGCGAACTGCGGCGCGCTACGCGGCGTCGTGAGCGCCATACGCGCGGCGTCCAGGATCCGCGTGTGCTCTTCGCGCGCCTCGCGCACCTTCGTGTCGTCGCCGAGCCTGCTCGCGCACGCGATGTAGACGTACGCCTCCTCGACGCGGACGTGCGCCTCGACGGCGCGGAGCGCGGCGTAAAACGCCTCTTCGCTCCCCACGCCGACCGGCGACGCCTCCGCGAGCCGCGACAGCAGCGCGCAGACGTCGCGGTGCTGTTGCTCCAACAGATCGAGTGCATCCATGAGCCCTCTCCTCCAAGCCTGTCGCTACGGCGGCGCTCTTCCGCGTCAACGCCCGCGGGCGGAACCGTGAGCGAAAGCCGCGCAGCGCGGCCGACTATGGCAAGGAGCGGGCCCACGGCGGGCGGGCACGGCGTGCTCGATGCCGCGCCGCCCCCCCCACGCATGGCGGGGGATCTCCTACCCTGCGAGCGCCGCGGCCGCCCCGGCGACCTTCGCGCGCGGGCGCCGCATCTCGGACAGCGCGCGCCGCATCTCCGCCGCGCCCGAGAACCGCGCGTCCGGGTGCTTCGCCAGCGCGCGCGACAGGAGCACGTCGAGCGCGCGCGGCACATTGCGGTTCTCCGCGCGCAGCGGCACCGGCGCCTTGCGCACCGTCGCCACCGCCACGTCGAGATCCCCTTCCCCTCGGAAGGGCAGCTTCCCCGACACGGCGTAGTAGAGCAGCAGCGCCGTCGCGAACAGATCGCTCTGCGCCGTGATCGCGCGGCCCCGCGTCACTTGCTCCGGCGACATGAACCGGATCGTCCCCACGAGCGCGCCGCGGCTGTCCGACGTCACCCCGTCGCCCGTGTCCACACCTGGCTCGTGGGCGAAGCCGAAGTCGAGCAGGAGCACCCGCGTCTCGCCGGTGGGCTCCTCGGTGAGCAGGACGTTCTCCGGCGTGAGATCCCGGTGCACGATCCCCGCCGCGTGCACGGCTTCGAGCCCGGCGAGGATCCGGTCCGTGATCTCGAGCGCGCGCCCGATCGAGAGCGGCCCGTCCTCACGCACGACGGCGCCGAGCGTCCGGCCTCGGTAAAGCTCCATCAGGTAGTACGGCCGCCCGTCGCTCATGTGCCCGTGGCCGAGCACCGGCGCCACGTTCGGGTGAACGACCCGACGCGTGAAGGAGATCTCCCGCTCGAAGCGTGCGAGGGCCCCCTCGTCGTTCGCGAAGCAGAGCCGCAACGTCTTCAGCGCCACGCGCCGGCCCGTCGAGATCTCGCGCGCCGCGTAGACGAGCCCCATCCCGCCTTCGGCCACGACACCCTCGAGCAGCAAGCCCGGCACGTACGGCGCTCCCTGATCCCCCTGAGGGCCGGGGAACGGAGCGTCGGGCATCGGGAGGAGGTCCCGGGACAATCCTGCGGTGGAGTTCGGAGACGTCATGATCGGGGCAGCAGGTCATTTCTGCACGCTCCCCGTCAGGAATCACCCGAAAAGTGCATCCGCACCTTGCCCTTCTCGAATCAGGACCGTCCTCAACGTTCCCCTGCGCAAGATGGACGGTCAGCGCACGTCCCCGCTACAGATGAGCAGGTCCCCGCGGACCCGCCGAGCCGGATCGCTTGCTTTTTCTCGCGGCCTCTTCCGGCGCGATCAGGAGGGCAGGAGCGACTTCAGGCGCGCGACGAACGTGAGCGCGTCGAGCGGCGTCAAACGCTCGACCTCCACGGCGCGCAGCGTTTCGAGGACGGGCGCGGCCGCATCCGTGTCGGGTTTCGCCTTCGCGAACAGATCGAGCTGCACCGAGCCCTGCCGGGTGCGTCCGCGCATCGTCGCGTGTTTGCCCGAAGGCAGCGGCGCGCCCGCTTCGAGCGTCGCGAGGATCGCCTTGGCGCGCGCGAGCACCGGCTCGGGCACGCCCGCGAGCCGGGCGACCGCGACGCCGTAGCTGCGGCTCGCCGGCCCTCGCACGAGCTTGTGCAGGAAGACCACGTCGCCGCCGTGCTCGCGCGCCGAGACAGACCAGTTCGCCACGCCGGGCCCGTGCTGCGCGAGCTCCGTCAGCTCGTGGTAGTGCGTGGCGAACATCGCGCGGCAGCCGACCGCGTCGTAGAGGTGCTCGGCCACGGCCCACGCGATCGCGAGCCCGTCGTACGTGCTCGTGCCGCGCCCGATCTCGTCGAGGATGACCAGCGATCGCCGCGTCGCGTCGCGCAGGATGGTCGCCGTCTCGCGCATCTCGACCATGAACGTGCTCTCGCCGCGCGCCACGTTGTCGCTCGCGCCGACGCGCGAGAGCACCCGATCCACGACGCCGATCCGCGCCGCCTGCGCAGGAACGAAACTCCCAGCCTGCGCGAGGATCGTGATGAGCGCGACCTGGCGCATCAGCGTCGACTTGCCTGCCATGTTCGGGCCCGTGAGCAGCCACAGCCGATCGCCGCCGAGGTCGAGCGTCGTGTCGTTCGGCACGAAGCGACCCGCCGCGGCGAGGCGCTCCACGACCGGATGCCGCCCGCCCTCGATCACGAGCGCCTCGCCCGTGTCGACCGCGGGCCGCACGTAGTCCTGCCGATGCGCCACGTCCGCGAGCGCCGCCGCCACATCCCACGACGCGAGCGTCCGCGCGAGCCTCCGGATCCGCTCCGCGTTCTCCGCCACGAGGCGCACGAGCCCCTCGAAGATGTCCGTCTCCCGCGCGAGCGCGCGCGACTCGGCGTTCTCCAGTCCATCCGCCAGTTCGTCGAGACGATCACTCGTGAAACGCTCGCCGCCGGCCACCGTCTGCTTGCGCCGGAAGTCGGGCGGCACCTTGCCGAGGTGCGTCTTCGTCACCTCGATGTACCAGCCGAACACCCGCGTGAAGCGGATGCGCAACGACCCCGCGCCCGTCTTCTCGCGCAGCTCCGCTTCGAGCTTCGTCATCTCCTCGGCGCCGCCGCGCGCGAGCCTGCGTTGCGTGCCGAGGTCCGCGTCGTACTCCTCCCGGACGAACCCGCCCTCGCGCGCGAGCGCCGGCGGCCTGTCGACGAGCGCCGCCGCGAGCTTCGCCGCGAGCTCGGGCAGCGTGTCCACCTCCGCGCCGAAGAGCTCACGCACCTCGTCCTTCGAACGTTGGGGGCTCCGCTCGGACAAGCCGAGCTCTGCCCCCAAACCCCCGGCCGTATCCAGGATCGACCGCGTCGCCGCCACCGCCGCCGGCGCCGCGAGCAGCCCATCCCGCAGCGCGCCGAGATCCTTCGGCGTCGCCTCGCGCAGCACCGCTCGCACGCTCAGCCGCTCGAGGTCCCCGACCCGCGCGAGCGCCTCCCGCAGCTCCCCGCGCGCCCGCGGGTTCTCCACGAACGCCTGCACCTCGTCGAGCCGCCGCCGGATCGACGCCACGTCGAGCAGCGGCGCGAGCAACCTCCGCCGCAGGAGCCGCGCCCCCGCCGGCGTCACCGTCGCGTCCACCGTCTCGAGCAGCGTCCCCTTCCGCGACCCGTCCGCGCCTCGCACGATCTCGAGGTGCACCTGCGCCGTCTCGTCGATCCGCATCGCCCCCGTCGGGTCGTACGGCGCGATCCTCCGCACGGGCAGCGGGGTGCCCGGCGTGCACTTGTGCGCGAACCGGAGCGCCCGCGCCGCCGCCCGCCGCCCGGACAGCGGCAACGTCGACGCCGCCTCCGCCGCGATCGGCTCCGCCACCGCCCCGTCGATCGTCGCCGCCACGTCTCCATCGTCGAGCGGCTCGTCGTCCCGCAGCACCGCGCGAGGCGCCGCCAGCGCGGCGCCCTTCTTCACATCCGGGTCGAGCCCTCCGCCGACGAGCACCTCCCGCGGATCACACCGGGCGAGCTCCGCGAGCAAGGACGCGAGATCGGGAATGGTCCCGGCCGAGAGCTCTCCGGTCGAAAGATCGAGCAGGGCAATCCCGCGCTCCGCATTGCCGGACTCGCTGTCCACGGCGACGAGGTAGTGGTTTGCCCGCGCGTCGAGCTGCTCCGTATCGGTCACGAGCCCCGGCGTGATCACCCGCACCACCTGCCGCGGCACGATCCCCTTCACCGTCGCGGGATCGGCCATCTGCTCGCAAATCGCCACCTTGTGGCCGAAGGCGAGCAGGCGGGAGACGTATCCGGCGGCCGCGTGATGGGGCACACCGGCCATCGGTTCCTCGTCGGGATTCCCCTTGTTCCGGCTCGTGAGGGTGATGTCGAGGAGGCGCGCCGCAATGACGGCGTCCTCCCGGAACATCTCGTAAAAATCCCCCATCCTGAAAAACAGGATCGCATCGGGATGGGCAGCTTTCGCCTCCTCGTACTGCCGCATCACCGGGGTGATCTTCTTGCCGTTGCTCCGCGCTTGCACGGCCCCCCCTTACCATGGTTTGCCCGGTGGGTCCGCTCCGTTTGTCCAGGGCGCCCCGGAAAAACCACGGACCTCTACACCCGTTCAGGATCCGCGGACGAACCCTGGGTCAATAATACTGTCGCGTGAGGCCGAGGCGGCGCGCCGAGACGAGGAGGAGGCCTTCGAGCGAGCCGTCGGTGATGGCGAGCTCGCCCGTGGAGGGGACGAACGTGATGGCCTGCGGCTGGATCTCGGTCGTGTTCGACGCGAGGTTCAGGGTGAGCGGGCGGAAGTTGCCCTGCACCGCGAACTGGAAGAACGTATCGCGCGGCGGGCCGTTGATCGCGCTCGAGTTTGGATCCGCGTCGAAATCGTTCCCCTGCGCCGGATCGTTGATGGCCAGGCGGAAGAAGGGATTGATGAACGCGAAGACGTCGCCGTCCTTCACCACCGTGTCGTTCGGAGCGGCGCGCACGCGGCCATTTTCCCGAGCGCGGGTCGGATCACACGAATTGCGGCAGGCGCCGAGCGGCGTCGCCCCCATGCTCTCCGGCGACGGGATGACGTGGTGCATGAAGCCCGACGATTCGCCGACGACCGACCATTGGCTGCCCACGCGAATGTTGAACCCGACGAGCGTGGGGAAGCAGCATTCGTAGAGCTCCGGCGGGACCGGCATCGTGTCGTTGGCGTCCGACGTCGCCGTGTTCGGGATCTGCACACGCGACGTGCCGAGCTCGAGGCGGTCCTGATAAGACTCCAAGATCCGGATGTCGCGCGTCAGCTGCGGGACCTCCGCCACGCCGAACGTCGATTTGCATTGCTGGTACGTGCAAACCCCTTGCGTCTCCTGGCTCGCCCAGTGAACGTCGTCTTCCTCCGGGATGCTCGAGACAATCTGCACGTAATCGGCGAGCGCCTTCGCGTTCGTCGCGGCCTTCGGATCCCCCTCGCTCGCGAGGATCTCCGCCCAGGCGCGCTCCCCGAGCACGCCCTGATCGCAGAAGCGGCTCGCCGCGTCGGAGAGCGACGGCGTCGGGCCGCCCGTCAGATCGAGCCGGCCGGCCTTCCCAGTGAAGCCCGGTAGCGACCCCTCGTAGGTGATCGTGAAGCCCTGGCTCGTGGTCTGGGCGCGCGGGTCCTCGAAATTCATCACGATCGTGTGCTCGAGCTCCCCGGCGTTCGTCGTGAGCCCCGTCTTTTGATCGATCACCGGAAGCGACGCGCCCACGGCGATCCTGAAATGCGCGGCCGGGATCGCCTCGCTCGCGTCCTTGGGCGCGGGCACCGTCGCGCGCATGACCGGCCCTCCAGGATCGAACGTCGATTGGAGCGTCCCGTCTTTGTTGTACAGCAACGGGAAACCCGCGAGGCCGGGCTGGTTCTGGCCCGTCTGATCGCTCGTCCGCACGTAGTTCGCGCTGCGCGGCGTGTGCGGCACGACGACGTTGCACGAGATCTCGCCCGAGCTCGCGAGGCCCTCTTCGTTTTCGAGATCCGCCGGCGCGCCGGGCGGCGGGCAGCCGTAGAGATACGTGTACATCGCCGGCGCGCGGCAAAGCGCGTCGTAATCGTCGATGTCGACGACCGCGATCTGCCCCGTGCCGAGCACCACGTACGCGAACGCCCCGCGCAAGGTGGTCGGCCCCGCGCCGGTCTCGTAGGTCCCGCTCGTCCGGTAGAGCGTCGCGGGATCACACGACGTCGACGTCGTCGTGCAGACCGTGAGATCCGGATCCGGGCTGCAACGGACGCCCTCCGGCGCCGCGCCCGTCGACGGGATCGGCAGCGGGTTGTCGTGCTCGATGATCACGAGGTCCTGCACCGGGACGCCGAACTCCACGCGATCGGGCGCCTGCCCAGGCGTCCACTCGGGGTGGGGCCGCGTGAGGGGCCTGCGCGACGTCGCGTCCTTTGCGATGTCGAAGACCATCACGCTGCCATCGAGATCATCGATCGCGTAGAGGAACTGATCGAGCGAGCCCGCGAGCGTCGGCGACGCGGCAAGCTGGCTCGTCGTCACGACCCGCTCGGGCTCGCGCAGCGACGTCGGCAGAAGCGACTCCCGCTCGATCGGCTCGCAAGGCGTCTTCATGTCGAGCACGTGGACGACCGGCGCGTCGAGATCGCCGACGAAGAGCCGCTTCTCCGCCGTCGTGATCCCCGCGGGGCGCGCGTCGAACGCCTGCGCGGGCGCAGGCTTGGGCACGGGAGGCGCGACGCACGCCGCCCCTGTCGGCGGCGGCGCGGACGGGCCCTGCACCGGCAGATCCACCTCGAGCGGCACCCAGCGATCGATGGGGCACTCTTTCCACGAGCCCGGCGCGTGCACGTACACGAGCTCGCCCGTCTCCGGGTCCTTCTTCGGCGTCCCGTCGGCCTCGCGCTCCACGTCGAAGAGCGTCTGCGCGTCGATCACGGCGAGCGCGCCGAGATCAGGGATCGTCACGACGAGCTTCGGCCGGCCAAAGCCCTCCTGCGTGAGGTCGACGAGGTAACCGCCAGCGCCGTCGGGCTCGGGCTCCCGCGGCTTCGAATACGTCGTGTCGTCGCAGCGCGCGCGGACCTCGTCCGCGTCGTTCGCCGGATCGTTGATGACGAGCATCTCGCCAGGCGCGCCGGGCAGCGCGCAGGCGGGCCAGCTCGACAGCGTCTTCGGCGCGCAGGTGGCGCAGACGCGGATGTCCTTCGCGGCGAGGGCAAAAATCCCCTCCCGGCCGGCCTCGGCGACCCCGACGAACGCCGCCGTGCTGCCGGCCGTGCTCACGATGTCGACAGGCTGCGCGCCAACAGGCAGGAAGTTCGCGCCGGGCACGCGCGGGTTCGAGTCGAGCACGGAGTCGACCTTCGTGTTCATGTCGACCACGGCCACCTCCCCGCGCGTCGTCTGCGTCACGAGCGCGTAGAGGTGCGGCTGGGTCGTGACCTCGCCCGACACGCCGTACTCGTTCGGCGTCGCGAACCGCGTGCCGCCGCATTTCTCGTAGGGCAGCGCCGGCGTCGTGCCGACGCCCGGAGCGCCGAGGCAGAGGAACGAGACGCGGCCCGAGCGCTCGAGGGCGCGCACCGCCGTCGGCACCGTCTGCGTCTGGCACCCGCCACCCGCGACGAGCGCGAGCGGCAAACCGAGCGTGGCGAGCGCGAGGCCGCCGAGGGTCGAATGAGAAAAACGCCGCTTCATTGTGACTCCTTGGGCGGCACCGGTTTGCCGAGCGTCATGTACATCTCCCCGAACGTCGCGTGATTCCGCATGTCGAGGTCCACGACGCCGACGTACGAATCCGTGAAATGGGCGACGTACATCGTCGAGTACCAGATGGGGTTGCCCTCTGCGTCGAGGACCAGGTTCCCCGCGTCGTCCCGCATCCGCTCCGTGTCGAAGGCGAGGGCGTGCGGACCACGGCCCGTCTTGATGATGCTGTCCACGCGCCGCGCAACCGGGTCGTACGAGAAGACGAAGCTGGAATCGTAGGCCACCGCGAAGACCCGCCAAGCGGGCTTGCCGTCCTTGCCGATCACCTGTCCCATCTTCACGCGCGACGAGCCGAACGCGAGCGGCACCGAGTCGTGGAACGAGACCTCCTCGAACGCACCCGTCACCTCCGGCCCGTTCGCCCCTTCCCGCTCCGTGAACTTCGTCGCGATCTGCCCGATCACGAGCGCCGCCGGCGCACGGTTCGCCATGTAAATCCCGAGCGGATGCTCTTCCACGCAGGCCCGCAAGCAGTCGTTCCGCACAGCCCCCGTCGGGCACGCATCCTCGCACGCGCGCCGCTCCGTCCCGTCGATCGCGACCCCACGCGAGTCCGCCGAGCTCGCCGTCGTCCCGATCCGCACCGAAGCCGCCCGCGTGACGAACGGCCGCGCCGGGCTCGACCCCGTATCGCCGTTGTACCGCAGGAGGTCGAACACCGGCGACGAGCGGTAACTCACGCCGAACGCAGGCGTGTAGTCGATCGGGTTCGTCTCCCGGTTCTCCTCGACGAACCGCGGGATCGGGACGCTCGCCACATCCGTCGGGCCCGGCGGCAAGGACGAGAGGTAATGCTCGAGCGCAGGCTCACTCGCCCAGCGGTTGACGATGAGGCTCGCCGTCTGCTCGGTCTGATGCACGACGACGATCGACTCGCCACGATCATCCACCGCGATGCCGAACGGCTCGACCGGCAACGTGAGCTCACGCTGGCTGTCCGAAGGATCACGGCCGACGAGGAAATCCCGCGAGCACCGCCCCCCCGCCGACGAAGCGCCGCAGTCGAGGCAGATCGCGCCGCCACAAGGCGACGAAGCAGGCAGCGGAGCGCCATCGCAAACGATCTCGCGGTCATCGGTGATGTTGAAGTACGTCACCGAAGGATCGCCGCGCACCGGCACGAAGAGGCGCGCACCGCGGCCATCCTTGCAAGGGTCCGGCTGGACCGCGATCACCGCATCCGTAGCGAACGCGCCGATCGTCGCAACCTTGCCATCCTGCAAGTACGGAGCAAGCGCGACCGGCCCGCAAGGCCCCGGGTAGAGCGTGGTGTTGTCGTTGCTCCCGACGCCCACCGTCTTGCAAGCCGCGGCCATCGGATCCGCAGTCGACGCAGAGCTCTGGGCCGCATCGAGGATCGCCTGCCGAAGCTTGTCCGTGTCCCCCCGAAGCTTCACGAGGTCGAGCGCGAGGACCGTGCCGCCGTTGTATTGCAGGTCAAAATCGGAGTTCGCCACGTAAAGCGCCGTTCGTCCCGGCGAAGCCACGAGGCCCGTCGGGTAGTAGAACGCATCGCGAGGCGGCGGCAAACCGTCAGCAACCGAGAAGCAACCTCCAAGGCCGACGAGGCCCGAGGCAGCGAGGACCAGCGCGGCAGACGCAAACCGCGCCCGGCGTGGCAAGAAGCCCGCAGCACTCGGGCGACGGAAGACAGGTTCGGGCGACATGGCGCGGCGCAGCCTAGTTTGCCGCCCCCTGCAGAGCAAGGCGCCCGGCCGCTGGACCGGCCATGTCCAGGACGGCGGGAGCTCATCGCGGAAGCGTCGCGCCGGGGTTTCACCCCGGACCCGACCAGGGGTTGTCCACCCCTGGACCCGGACCAGGGCCAGCCCTGGACCTCTGGGCATCGACTGCGCGAAGCGCAGTCGATGCGGGGAAAGTTTTTCAAGCTGTCCGCCCCCCTTTGCAGCGCCAGCCCTGGACCTCTGGGCATCGACTGCGCGAAGCGCAGTCGATGCGGGGAAAGTTTTTCAAGCTGTCCGCCCCCTCTCTGCAGGACCA
>NZ_JARZHH010000056.1 GCF_029946515.1 Polyangium sp. 6x1 | reverse complement strand
GCGTTTCCGCCGCTTCCGCCGCCGCTTCCGCCGCCGCTTCCGCCGCCGCCGTTGCCCGCGCTTCCGCCGCTTCCGCCGCCGCTTCCGCCGCCGCCGCCGTTGCCCGCGCTTCCGCCGCTTCCGCCGCCGCTTCCGCCGCCGCCGCCGTTGCCCGCGCTTCCGCCGCTTCCGCCGCCTCCGCCGCTCGCCCCATTTCCCCCGCTTCCGCCGCTTCCGGAGCCCATGCCACCGCTTCCGGCGCCCATGCCGCCCGCGCCGCCCGTCCCGCCGCTTCCGCCGCCTCCGCCCGCTCCGGAATCGGGGCCGACGTCGCATTCCGCGGAGCTCTTCGCGCATTCGTCGCCCTTGATCTCGGAATCGACGCAGCCGAACTTGGCAACACACGTCGAGTCCGGATCACACGGCTTGCCGATGCACTCGTTCCACATGAAAATCGGCAGATCGAGCGGCGTGCTCGGGATGAACCGGAGCCTGCGCCGGGCGATGATGCAGCGATCCTGCGTCGCCTGCGGGGCGTTCGGATCGAGGCAGTCGATGCCGCTCACCCCCACGCCCGTCGCGACCTTGATGGCGAGCAGCTCGTCCTTTGCGCTCTTCGGCACGAGCACGAGGGAGCCGATACGATCCCCGATGCACGTCAACGCCTCGGTGCCGGGCGGCGGGTTCGCCTCGAGCGACTTGTAGTCGTTCGCCACGACAATCGCGGTGCTTGCCACCTGGCTGCACGGCACGTCGGTCTTGATCTCGATCGTGACCTGTGTGGGCTCGAGGCACCCCGCGAACGCCGCCGCCACGGAGACCGAGAGGGCCGCCAGGATCGGGCGACGGAGCTTCCCCTTGCTCATCCACCGATTGGACCTCCGCGCCCGCAACGCGTCAAGAGGGCTTGCAGCTTCAGAGCTGCCCGAGCTCCGGAAATTCTCGCCGCAGATCCTGCTCCAGTGTGCCCGCAGGCGCGAGCTTGCGCACACGATCGAATGCGCCGCGTCCGTCCTCGCGCCTCCCTGCGGTGAGGTAGACCCGGACGAGCCACGCCGCGATGACCGCATTGTCGGGCAGCGCGAGCCCCGCGCGCTCCAGCCGCTCCGCCGCGGCGCCATAATCGCCGGCCTGGTACAGGCTGAGCCCCGACGCGAGCAGGAGCAGCGGATCCCCCTCTTCCAGTTCCGACGCGCGTCCCACGAGCGCGAGCGCCGCGTCGTGCTTGCCCGCCGCGCGCGCCGCCCGGATCGCATTCGTGTAGAGCGGCTCGTACTGCGGAAACGCCTCGATCCCGCGCCGAAGCACGGCGAGCGCGTCCTCGTACCGCCCGGCGCGGTTCAGCAGCACGCCGAGGTTGTTGTGGATCTCGGCCACGTTCGGCCGGCGCGCGAGCCAGAACCGCATCGACGCCTCCGCCTCGTCGAGCCGCCCGGCCTGCATCACGTCCACGGCGAGGTTGTTCTGGTAGAGCGCGAGGGCCGTGCCGTCGTCGATCGTGTTGTACAGCGAGAGCGTCCAATCCGGCGCTTCCTTGGCGAAGTCCATCACGACCGCCATCGGCCCGCTGCCGTAACCGGCGGCCACGTGCGACGAGAGGAAAAACGACCCGTTTTTCTCGTAATGCCCCTCCACTTTCCGCACGTACACGAAATACACGGGCACGCCGAGGTACCGCGCGAGCGCCACGAAGAGGTGCGTGTACGAGACGCAATCGCCCCGCCTCGCCCGGAACCCCGCGCGCGCCGTGAGCGACTCGCTCGGCGCGTACCGGAACGCGAGGTCGTCCCGCAGATACCGCGAGAGCCGCCGCAGCCGCTCCTCGGGCGTGCCCATGCGCCCCACCACCCGCTCGACGTCCGCCTTCATCTCGGGGTCGATCGTCAGCGGATCCTCGACGACGAACCCTTCGACACGCGCGTCCCGGACGAGGTCCTCCACCGTCACCGCCGGCCCCTTCGGCGGGCGCGCGGACGGCTGGCAGCCAGCCGCTCCGAAGAGCCACACGACCCCGAGAAAAAACCTTCGCCCCGACGCCCAGCGCACCGCCCCTTCTCCTCCGCGCGCCCTTGCTCCCGTCAACGCCCCTGGGACCGCCCGAGCAGACCCAGCGCCCAGTGTAGCCCATCTTCGAGCCGCGCGAGCGTCGCGAGTCCGCCGAGATCGACCCCGCCCACCGCCATCGTCCGCGCCAGGTTCGGCCGCACCCCCACGAGCGCCGGTACGGCCCCGAGCAGCCGCACCGCGGAGGCCGCCTGCACGAGGTGCGACGCGACCACCTCGTCGACGACCGGCAAGCCCGTCACGTCGATCAAGACCACCTTCGCCCCGCGCTCGGAGACGGCTGCGAGCAGGACCTCCAGGATGCGCTCGGCCCGCGCGCCATCGATCCGGCCGACGAGCGGCAGGAGCAGCACCCTGCGCGAGAGCGGCAGGACACGCGCCGAGAGCTCGAAGATCTCCTCGGCCTGCGCCTGCGTGATCGCCTCCCGCGCCACGAGGAACGCGTCGGAGAGCGCGGCCGCGCCGGCATAACTCAGGCGGCTCCGCGCCATCTCCCAGAAGAGGCGCGCCTCGGGGTCGTCGCGAAATCGCTCGGCGAAGCGGTCCGTGACCACCTGGAAGCCCGTCTCCAGCCCGCGGAGGATGTCCGAGATCTTCGCGCCCTGCGCGCTCCGCTGCGACCCGATCGCGCCCATGAGCGCGACCACGGCTTCGGGCGCGCCGGTCGCGAGATCGTTCGCGACGGCCTGGAACACGCGCTTGACCGAGGCGAGGAGCAGCTCGCGCGAAAGACGACTGTAAAAAGGGCTCCCCGCAGCGAGGGCGCGCTCACACGCCTCCACCGCGTTCGCGTCGATCTCTTCCTGAAATGCGTCGATGACCCGCTGCATCCAAGACCTCGCGAGCACAGTGGTAACAGGATCTTCCTCCCCGAAAATGCCTTTCCACGTCGGGACGCGTCGCGCGGCGTATCCAGAGCCGGCGTGCCGCCTCACGGCCCCCGATGACCCGACCGAGGCACGAAATCGAGCCGGGCGCCGCCCGGCGCTTGACCGCTTTTGCGGTTTCGGCTTGCTTTGATTCCATGATGCGCCCTCGGACCTCCGAGCCCGATCTCTTCGACGACTCCGTGGAGGAGCCGACGAAGGCCACGGAGGAAGAGGCGCGCACCTCGGTCCCGCCGCCCGCGCGGATCTTCTCCGTGCCGCCGCCCGTCGATCCCGCCGCGGACGAGGGCTTCGGCGTCGAGCCGCTCGATCGTTACGCGGAGAAACGAAAACTCGGGCGCGGCGCGATGGGCGAGGTCGCGCTCTGCAAAGACACGCGCATCGGCCGCGACGTGGCGCGCAAGGTGATCCTGCCGATCTACCAGTCCGATCCGCAGGTCCGCGCGCGCTTCCTGCGAGAAGCGCGGGTGCAAGGGCAGCTCGAGCACCCCTCGATCGTCCCGGTCTACGACCTCGGCGTCGACATCGAGGGATCGATTTACTTCACGATGAAATGCCTGCGAGGCCTGACCCTCTCGCAGATCGTGAAGGGCCTGCGCAAGAAAGACCCGCCGATCGTCGAGGCGTACAGCCGTCCAAAGCTGCTCCGCGCGTTCTCCGCCGCCTGCCTCGCCGTCGACTTCGCCCATTCCAGGGGCGTCCTCCACCGCGACCTCAAACCCTCGAACGTGATGCTCGGCGATTTCGGCGAGGTCTACGTCCTCGACTGGGGCCTCGCCAAGCTCCGCAAGGACGCGCCCGAGGTCTCCTCGCTCTCCCTCGACGACTCCTCGGACGACCTGAAGACGGCAGCGGGAAAGATCCTCGGGACGTTCGGGTACATGTCGCCCGAGCAGGCGATGGGGAAGGTCAGCGCGCTCGACGCGCGCAGCGACGTCTACTCGCTCGGCGCGATCCTGTTCGAGATCCTGACGCTCGAACCTTTGCACACGAAGGACACCTGGAACGCGATGATGCTCGCGACGCTCCAGGGCGCCGACGCGCGCGCCTCCACACGCGCGCCGACGCTCGATCTGCCCCCGGAGCTCGACGCCATCTGCATCAAAGCCACCGCGCTCGACCCCGACGCGCGCTACGCCTCCGCCCGCGACCTGCACGACGTGATCGAGCGGTTCCTCGCGGGCGACACGGACGTCTCGGTGCGCCGCGAGATGTCGACCCGCCACGCCCGCGCCGCGGAGGCCGCCGCCCGCCGCGCCTCCGGGCCCGCCGCGGACGCCGCCGAGGCCCGGCGCGAAGCGATGCAGGAGGTCGGCCGCGCCCTCGCGCTCGACCCGACGAACCGCGACGCCCTCCACCTGCTCGCCCGCATCATCACCACGCCGCCGAGCGAGATCGTGCCCGAGGCGCGCAGCGAGGTGCGCGCGCGAGGCTTCGGCCGGCTGCGGCTCGCGCTGCGGGACGGCGTGCGCTTCGACGTGGGCAGCCTGCTGCTCATGATCCCGCTCGCCTTCTGGATGGGCGTGCGGAGCACGGCGCACCTGCTCGCGGTCGTGGGCCTGACGGCGATCTCGTCGGCGTTGAAGCTCCTCGCGGCGCAGTCCGAGGAGGTGCGCCGGCTCTATGTCTTCGGCTACGGCGCGTACCTGTTCAACGTCCTCTCCATCGCCCTCATCGGCCGCGCCTTTGGCCCGTTGTTCTTCGTGCCGATGCTGCTGTCGATCTTCACGTTCGCGTTCTCGATGACGCACTCGGGCCGGTTCCGGGCGGCGATCATCGCGACGGGCTCGCTCGGGCTGCTCGTGCCGCTCGGCCTCGAGCTCGTCGGGCTCATCCCGCGCTCGTACACGTTCCAGAACGGGGCGATGGTGATCCTGCCGCAAGGCGTGTCGCTGCAGGAGATGCCGACGTTGGTGTCGCTGACGCTCGGGACCGTGTTCCTGATCGTGGCGCCGAGCCTGATCATGGGCCGCGTGCAGCTCGCGTTGCGGGAAGCCGAGATGCGATCGGCGGTGCAGGCGTGGCACCTGCGCCAGCTCTTGCCGGACGAGGCGCGCTCCGCGACGCCGCCCCCGCCGCCGGTGTCGCGGCTCGGGGTCTGATCTTCGGGCCGGCGACAAACGCGCCCGCGGAAAAACGAAACGACGTTAAGGTTTGGCTTGACAGGACGGCCGTCCTCCGACAAACATATGCGTGGAGGGCGCGTTCGCGGGCTGGATCCAAGAACTCGAGTCACCCACCCGGTCTCCGGGAGACGGGCCGAGAAAAACCGCAAAGCCGGCACTCTGGCAACGGGCGCGCCCTCCTTTTTTTTCGATCACTCGCATATCAGCAAGAACGACGACAAACGCCCCGTAGAAGAGGGCGGTGCAGGCGTTGAGGTACTTGCCCAGACGCGCCGCCTGCATCGCCCCCTTCTGCGGGGCGTTTTTTTCGATAAAAAGCCGCCCGAAGCCGAACGTGGCGTCGTGTCACCAGGCCAGGAGCGGAGCTGTTCGGCTCGGGCGGTGAGGGAACGACTTGCCTCGTCGTCCCCTCACCTATGCTTTTGCCCGGACCCGGCGAACGGTAACCGGATTTTTACTCGGCGAGGTCGAACGGGGCGAGGCAGCAGAACGTGACGACCTCCGTCGGGTCTTCGGAGGCCGCGCCCGTGGGCTCTCCGCCCGTCGTGAGGCAGAGGCCGGGCACGTAGGAGAGGTCCGTGATCGCCTTGCTCCCGAGGGCTTGCCCGGGTGGCTGGACGTTGACGCACTGCTCGCCGAACGACGACAACCCCACCTTGTCCGCCTCCAGCGAACACGCCCCGTCGCCATACAGCCGCAGCTTTGCGACGCACGCGCTCCCGACCGGGTCACCGCCGCACGTGCACGTCGTGCAGCCGCGCGTGTCGACCGGCTGCTCTCCGTAGAGGTGGATGGGACCGTAGAGGTCGTAATTGCCGGGGCACTTGTCGTGTTTCCCCTGGAGCGCGACGCACTGGAGCCACGGGGACGGCAGGTCGTACATGCATCGCCGCGTGGTCGTATCACACGCGCCCTCGCGCTCCTTCGCCTCGCACGCGAGGCCCATCCAGAGCCACTCGGTCGTCTTGGTGACCGTCGCTGGCATCGTGAGGGTCGGGCACGCCTCGCTCGTCGGGCCGGGGAGCGGCGAGGCCCGCACCGACTGCGCGCAGGGCTCGCCGCCGCACGACACACCGGCCGGCAGGGCGTTCGCGCTCGTGCACGAGCCGTCCCAGCCGGCCGGACCGTCAAAAGGGAGCGTGGGGGCTCCGTTCTCCGCGCACGTGCCAGCACGGACCTCGATCGTCTCGGGGAGCTTGGTGCACGAACCTTCGGAGTCCGGACACGTGCACGCGCACGCCGCAGGAGGCGCGTCGAGGTACGCGAAGCGTCGGTACTTCTCGAAGAGTTCCACGTCTTCGCCGTAGCCACCTACTTTGCGCGCCTCGTCGCAGTTCGCGGGCGCGAGCTCGCGCGGGCCGAGCCAGAGGAGCATCGGCGTGCGCGGCCAGTCGCCGGCGGAGTCGCTGCTCGGCTCGGGGACGCATCGGCCGGGGCAGGTGGCGGCTTGCTCGGATGCGTCGTCGCTCGCGTCGGTGCCGGCGTCGCTCGCGTCGGTGCCGGCGTCGGCCTGAGCGAGGCACTCTTCACTCGGCACACGCGCGTCGGGATCGCACTCGAACCACGCGGATTGAGGCGGCACGGTGCAACCGCTGGAGGAGCCAAGAACCACGAGAGACACGAAGACCTTCAGCGTTCGCATGCTCAGAACTCCCAGGACCCGAGGATCGACGCACCGATCATGATCGGCGGGGTCTCCGCAAGGACACGCTGTCCCACGCCAATCCGCACGCCACTGGACAAACCTAGCAAGTCCACCCCGCCGTGTACAGCAAAGTTGCGTGCGAGGACAAACCTTGCTCCGACGCGCCCCCCGATGCCTGGCTTGACAAAAGTGGCGACTTCCGATTTGAACCCATCGCTGGAGGGTTCGACCCTGATCACACCGACATGCCCGATCGCGCACCCGAACGCCCAGCGGTAGTGCCCGCACACGCTCGCGATCCCGCCCGCCGTCATCGCGCTGATCGGCTCTCCACCTACCCCCGTCGTCAGCCACGCCGCCCGTCCTTCGAGACCGAGCGACACAAACTCGTTTGGCCGGAAGCTACCTCCCGCCACGACCCCCACCGCCGGCATCCACGACGCCACCCCGAACACGACGACGGGCCCCGCCCCGAGGGATCCACGCGTGGGCTTCTGCGTCGCCGCGGGCTGCGTGCTCGGCGGATCCTCGTACGCAAACGGATCCTCCTGCTTCGTGAACGTCGGCTCGGTGGACGCGAGACGGAGCTCGTTCATGGCCAGCGACAACGGCCGCTCGTCGAGCTTCGGGACCCTCGAACCGGGCTCGATCCCCGCCGGCGCGCGTAACTTCAAGATGAGCTCGATCCGCACATCCTCCTTCGGCACCGCGCGGAACGTCCGCACGGCGTCGGCATATCCGTCGAGGCTCGCGCGCACCTCGTGCTCGCCCGCGAGCACGAACAACGAGAATGCCGAGAACCCGAGCTCGTTCCGCGGCTTGCCGTCGATCGTGAACCGCGCGCCTGCGTGCGAGAGGATGACGTCCACCCAGCAGCCCTTCGCCCGCACGGCCTCGTAGGCATCGGAAAAAGCCCTCCTCTCGGTCGGGCTCGTGTTCGCGTGTTTGATGGCGTCGAGCAAGAGCTCCGCGGCCTCCGAAGGCCGCTCGTGGACCATCAGCACGCCGAGGCGACCCGAGACGACCGGGTCATGCCGGATCGCCAGGGCATCCGCATAGGCCGCCGCTGCGTCGTAGAACCGCCCTTCTGCGCGCTCGTGATCTCCCTTCGCGACGTGCGCGGCGAACGCGCTCTCGCGCGCGGCCCTGCTGAGGACATCGGGCGTGATGCCGGGGGGACTCTCGCCCTTTGCTGGCGAGGCGATCGTCACGACGAGCAGGAATGCAGAGAGATGGGCGCGCACCCCTCACGGATACGCCATGGCCCGCCGCGCGAAAAGCCGCTACGGCGGGGCGACGAGGAGGGTGCTGGGCCGCTTGATCGTGATTGCCTTGCGCTTCGGTCGCGGGTTTGACGGCGGCTCGGGCGCGGACGTCGGCGCGACGAGGGGCACGGCTTCGGGAAGCGCGGGCGCCGCTGGCTCGTCGAGGGCAACGACGCTCGCGGCCGAGAGCTTCGCCGCGCTCGCGTGGACCTCGGCCGCGACGCCGACGCACGCGGACATGGGCGCTTCGGGGCGCGGAAGCGGGAGCAGGAGCAGGGCCGCCATGATCACGCTCGCCACGTGACCCAGCATCGGCGCGAACCTCTGCACGAGGAGGGCAACGGGGCCGCTCGGCAGCATCGGAGGAAGGGCGCCGCGGTATGCGTCGCGGAAATCGCGAAGCTCCTTTTGGAGGTACTTTCGCACGCGGAGCGCGCGCATCTTGACCGCGTCCTTGGAAATCCCGAGCTCCCTCCCCGCTTCGTCGAGCGTGTGCTCTTCGAGGTACACGAGGAAAAACACTTCGAACAGGCGATCGGGCATCACGTCGACCGCGGCGCAAAGCCTCTCCCGCATCTGGCTGAGCTGCGCGCTCACGTCGGGAGGGATGTCCCAGGCGAAGGGCTCTGCACCGGCGTCCGGCTCGGCGAGAATCGCCTTTTCTCGTCGCTGTGCCGCCCGGCGATGCTGGCGGTGGACGTTGTGGGCGATCCCCATCACCCACGGCTTCATCGAGGCCTCGGGTCGGTACGTGGAGAGGCTACGGACGCCGCGAAGGAGCGTGTCCTGGGTCAGATCCTCGGCCTCCGCCCGCTCGCATCGCAGGCGCAAAAAGCGCTGGACGAGATCCGGACGAAGGGCGAGCAGCTCGGGGAGGAATGCGGAGTCGTTCATGATCGGCCTCACCTGCCGTTGACCCGCGTCCCCTGAACGGTAACGGGAAATCGACAGGCGAGGTCTGCCGCCCGTGATCCCGCTCAGCCCCCGGGGGTGGTGGAGGTCTCGTCCGCGCTCCCGGAAACGGTGGTCTCTTCCGGGAGCTCTTCCTCGCCCGTCTTCGGATCCACGTCGGGGGCGCTCCTTCGCGTGCGAATGTGGTGCCGGATGGCCTCATTCTGCTTCACGACGGGGGCGAGCAATGCGGCCCGCTTCTGCGCGTGGTCCCCCGCCGGCTCGTCGTAGGTGCCGAGGATCTTGGCGACGATCCTCAAAAGATAGTTCTGCCCGACCTCCCGCGCGGCCTTCACGGCGCCGAATTCGAGGTTGTCGACGGCCTTCAGGGCAGCGTCGTACGTTTGCGCGAGGCTCGCGATTCTCGCGGCATTGACGCCGAGGCCGAGCTTCTGGACGAGGGGCGCGAGGTCGCCCTGGAGCTTGCCGACGATGGCCTTCACCGCGACCAGCTCGACGTCGTACGCGGCGCCGGTGACGGCGCCGACGCCATTGGGGAACACCGCGTGGAGGAAGTGCTCGACGTCTGCGATGAGCGCTTTGTCCTCGTCCTCGTCCGCGCCGCGGATCAAGGCCTCGGCTGCGTCGCGCAGGCCGGAGAGGGCCTTGTCGAGCCGGATATCGGCCACCTGAAGCGACCTTTGGTCACGGAGCTGCTTGGCCGACGGCTTGCCTGACCGGCGCTTCACGGTCCAGCGCTGCTCGAGCGCCTGGGTCTTCTCGTCCGCGGCGATCGCCTCGACGGCGAGGGTCTCGATGGCGGGCGCGGGGAGGTTCACGGCGATCTCACGCACACGATAGAAGGTGAACAAGCGCCTTCCGGTCGGAAATTGGTTCAACCGGAGGAAGTCTGTGAGGTCTACCAGCATGGCGGGCATGCTCGCCGCGTCACGGTGGGGACGTCAAGGCGAACGTGGGGCCCGGCGGGGCCTACCGGCGTTGGAATCTTGCGCGCGTTCGGCCCTCGGGGGCCTCGTGCTGACGAGCGCAGCGCGCGCGGGAGGGTGTCGGGGCCCTCTGCGCGGGCGGGACGGGTCATGCGGGCGGCGGCGAGGGGGCACCGCTGCGCGAGAGAGTGCGCGTGCGGGACGCGCACGGGCATCGAACGGGCGGGAGCCGAGGGCGCGCAGGGGGCCCGGCCTGCCGGAAGGCCGAGCGGCGGACGTCGTACACGGGAGGGTCGGGGGGTCGAGGATGGGCGCTCGTGCCCGGGAGCGGGGCCCTCGGGGGGCGTTGCACGACGGAGGGCGGTCAGCGGAGGGGCTCTCGGGGGGCTCGGGTCGGGGAACGGCACGCGGGGGCGGGGCTTGGGGTGGGTTTTGGAGGGGGCGATGTCACGGCCCGGCAGAGGGCCGGGGGCCCCGGCGCGCGACCCGAACCCCGGGCCGCGCGCCGAACGCTCCATCAATGAATCGGCGTCGGAACGAGCCGCGTCGTATTGGTACCATCCCCGAGCTGCCCGTAATCGTTGAGGCCCCAGCCGAGGACCTGGCCGTCCGCCGTCTCCGCGAACGTGTAGGAATCTCCCGTCCTCACGATGACCGGCAGGCCGCCCGCGGGGAGGCCCTGGACGGCCGTGGGCCCGAGGCGGTCGGTCGTGGTCCCGTCTCCGAGCGCGCCACTGCCGTTGTAGCCCCAGCAGACCGTCTTCTTCGCCTGCGTCAGGGCGCAGGTGTGGGCCGCGCCGGCCGCGATGGCCAGGACGCCCGTGCTCAGGCCGGCCACGGGCGCGTACGTCAGGTATTGGCCGCCGGGGGTCCCGACGCCGACCTGGCCATTGCCGTTGTACCCCCAGCAATTGACCGCGCCCGCATTGGTGAGGGCGCAGGTGTGCATTCCACCTGCCGCGATGCCGACGACGCCGCTCAGGCCGAGAACGTCGACCGGGGTGGGACGAGGCGTCGCGCTGTTGTCACCGACCTGGCCGTGGCTGTTGTTGCCCCAGCATTTCACCGTGCCCGCATTCGTGACGGCGCACGCGTTCAAGCCCGTGTAGTCCTGCCAGCCGGTTGCCTGGGAGACCGCGATGGCCGTGACGCCGGAGCTCAATCCCTGGACGCCCACGGGAACGCTCGCGTTGCCGCTGGTCCCGTCCCCGAGCTGGCCGAAGGCATTGTATCCCCAGCACGCGACCGCTCCCGCGCCCGTCAGCGCGCACGTGTACGAGCGCCCGGATTGGATGTCGACGACGTCGCTGAGGTTCTGGACGGTGACCGGGGTGAGGCTGCTCTGGCCCAACCCATCTCCGAGCTCGCTGTTGCTGCCGTGCCCCCAGCATTGCACGTGGCCATCGGTGAGCACGGCGCAGGTGCTGATCGTCCCCACCGACACCTTTTTCGCCGGTCCGCTCAGGCCGAGGACCGTGACCGGCGACAGGCGGCCGATCATCGTGCCGTCCCCGAGCTGGCCATATTGGTTGTTCCCCCAGCACATGACGCCGCCGCTCCCGGTGATCCCGCAGGTATGCTCGGCTCCGGCCGAGATGTCCTTCAGGGTGAGGCACGTATTGCCGTTGTTCGTCGACGCATATCCCGGCTTGCAGGTGAACCCGCACGCGCCGAAGGTGCACGAGGTGGCGCTGCCGTTGGGCGGCGGCTCGCAGCTCACGCCGCAGGCGCCGCAGTTGTTCGGGTCGTTGTCGACGTGCGTGCAGAAGGCCGCATTGCCGACGCCGCACGTGTCGTAGCCCGTCTGGCACGAGCTACTGCACGTCCCATTCGAGCAGACCTCGCCTGGCGCGCACGCGTGCCCGCAGCTCCCGCAGTTCTGCGAATCGACCGATACGTCGACGCAAAGCGTGGTGGCTCCCACGGTGCACGAGGACGTGCCGGAAGCGCATTCCTTCGCGCAGAGGCCGCCCGAGCACACGTCCCCCGGAGCGCATGCGTAGCCGCAGCTGCCGCAGTTCTTGGGGTCGTTGATGAGGTTCGTGCAGAGTCCGCCGCACAACGTGCCGTTCACGCCATTGCAGGCGGCGGCGCAGGCGCCTTGCGAGCAGGCCTCTCCCACGGGGCACGCCTGTCCGCATGCGCCGCAGTTCTGCGGGTCGTTCTGGAGCAGGGCGCAATACGCGTCGGCGCCGCTCCCGCAGGTCGTGTACCCTGCTCCGCAGGTGGCGCCGCATTGTTCGCCGGAGCAAACCAGCTCGCCCGCGCAGACGTTCCCACAGGCGCCGCAGTTCTGCGGGTTGGCGTCCGTGTCGACGCAGAGTCCATTGCAGCTCGTCTCGAAGAACCCGCCGCAATACGGAGCGCAGCTCCCGTTCGAGCAGAGCTGGCCGGCGGGGCAGACGACGCCGCATGCGCCGCAGTTCTGCGGGTCGTCGTACAGGCTGGCGCAGTGAGTGGTCGCCCCCGATCCGCACGTGGCGAAGCCCGGCGCGCAGGTCGCGGCGCAGGTGCCTCCCGAGCACACCTGGCCGGCGGGGCATGCGTTGCCGCATTCGCCGCAGTTGAGGTTGTCGGAGGCCGTGTCCACGCAGCCTCCGCTGCAGAGGGTGGATGTCTTGCCGGTGCAGGTCGCGCCGCAATGCCCGCTGGAGCAGACCTGGCCCGTGGGGCACACGAAGCCGCAGCCGCCGCAGTTCTGCGGATCGGTGCTGAGGGTCGCGCAATAGGAGTTTGCTCCGATGCTGCACGTGGTCTGCCCTGGGCCGCAGCCGGCGGCGGGCTGGCAAACGCCGCCTTCGCAGGCGCTTCCCGCCGGGCAGGGATTTTCGCACGCGCCGCAGTTCGCTGGATCGATCGAGGTGTCTTTGCAGGCGTCGCCGCATTGCGTGGTGCCGCCGAGGCAAACGACGCCGCAGGTGCTCATCGAGCAGAGCTCGCCCGACGGGCATTCGGTTCCGCATGCGCCGCAGTTCTTGGGGTCGAGCGCCGTGTCGACGCAGGTGCCGTTGCAGTCGGTCGTGCCGCTGCCGCATGCCGAACCGCTGCTCGATGATGAGCTGCCCGAGCCTGTCGGCATTTCGCCGCCTGCGCCGCCTGTCCCTCCGCCTGCGCCGCCCGAGCCTGCGGTCGACGCCGTGCCCCCGGCCGTCGCCGACTCGCTGTCACCGCACCCGAGCGCGGCGAATGCTGCGGTCCACAACACCACCGTCGCCGCGCGACCACCAAACCTGAAACTCATGACGTCTCCTTCCCTCTTCGGCAGCGCGGGGCCTGTCGTGCCAATCGTCCGCGATTGTGCCGGCGACCCTTCGTAGATCGGAGCGCATGCGTCGGGGCATAAGATGTCGATAATATCTCGATAAGATGGCCCGCGGTTTCCCGCACAACGGGCCGGCTCCGCGTCGAGCCCCCCCGGTCTTGCCACCGGCCAGTGGGAAGAACTGCGCAGCGCGCAGTTCTTCCCCAAAGGGTCCAGGGCCGGCCCTGCAAAGAGGGGGCGAACAGCTTCAACATCTTTCCCCGCATCGACTGCGCTTCGCGCAGTCGATGCCCAGAGGTCCAGGGCTGGCTCTGCTGAGAGGGGGCGGACAGCTTCAAAATCTTTCCCCGCATCGACTGCGCTTCGCGCAGTCGATGCCCAGAGGTCCAGGGCTGGCTCTGCAGAGAGGGGGCGAACAGCTTCAAAATCTTTCCCCGCATCGACTGCGCTTCGCGCAGTCGATGCCCAGAGGTCCAGGGCTGGCCCTGGTTCGGGTCGAGGGGCGAACAGCCCCCGCGGGGTCCGGGGCGGCGCCCCGGCGCGGCGGCTCCCGGACAAGACCCGGCGCACGTCGTCGACACCCCCCTGGTCGTCACCTAGAGTCCGGGCGACAATCGTGCGAAACGCGCCGCGCTCGTCCCCATCGCCGCGGACCAACGTCAAGGCTCGCTCGACGCGGTTCGTTGGACGGGAGGCTGAGCTTGCGGCGCTTCATGCGCGGCTCTCCACCGAGGTCCTGGTGAGTGTGCTTGGGGCTCCGGGGGTGGGCAAGACGCGGCTCGCCCAGGAGTATGCGCTCCGGCACGCCGAGGCTTATCCGGGGGGGGCTTGGATGTGCGACTTGACGTGCGCTTCGGGCGTCGATGGGGTGTGCGGGGCGATCGGTGCGACGCTGGATGTCCCTCTCACTGCGGGTGATAGCGCGGGCATGGTTGCGCAGCTTGCCGATGCGATCGCTGCGCGTGGCCGGCTCCTTGTGATCCTCGACAACTTCGAGCACCTCGTTGCGCATGCGCATGCGACGCTTTCGGTCTTGCGTGAGCGTGCGCCGGAGGCTCGGTTGCTCGTCACCTCGCGCATGCGGACCGATGTCGAGGGTGAGGCGATCGTCGACCTTGGTCCGCTGCCTCTGCCGCGGGGGGGCGCGGATGTTGCTGACTCCGAGGCGGTTCGGCTCTTCGTGGATCGCGCGGGGCTCGTCGCGCCCGATTATGCGCTCACGACGGAGGAGGCGCCTCGCACGGCGGCGCTCGTGCGCGAGCTCGATGGGCTGCCGCTCGCGCTCGAGCTTGCTGCTGCGCGGATGCGCGTCTTTTCCACGGCCACGCTGCTCGACAACTTGCGCCGCCGGTTTGACGTGCTCGTGCGCGGGGCCGCGGGTGGTGGGCCTCGGCATGGATCGCTCCGGGATGCGATTGATGCGTCTTGGAGGGCGCTCGATCCTTCGGAGCAGGCCGTGCTCGCGCACTGCGCCGTGTTTCGCGGCGGCTTCGATCTGGACGCGGCGGAGCGGGTCATCGACCTCGGCGAGGGCGCTCCGCGCGTGGCGGATGTGCTCCAGTCGCTCCGCGATCGATCGCTGCTCGCGCGCGAGGCGCCGCGCGAGGGGCCCGGCGATGCTCGCTTCACGCTTTACCTCAGCATCCGCGACTATGCTTGGGATCGGCTGCGCGAGCGGGGCGCTGACGGCGAGGCGATCGCGCGGCATGCGGCCTACTACGACGAGCAGGCGAGCCTCTGGTGCGCGAAGGCCGATGGGCCGGAGGGCGTCCTCGCTCGGCGCTGGCTCCTCGGCGAGAAGGAGAATTTGCTTGCGGTGCATCGGCGCGCGTTCGAGCGGAGCGGGCCCGCGTGCGCCGAGGACGTGCACCGGGCGGCGCGGGTCGCGCTCGCGCTCCAGCCGGCGCTCACGGTGCACGGGCCGCTCAGCTTGGCCGCGGCTCTGCACGATGCGGTCCTCGGCGCCTCGGGCGCGGGGCTCGATGCGGATCTCCGTGCGCGGGCGCTCGCTGCGCGGGCCGAGGTGGCCAGGCTGATGGGCGATTATCCGCGCGCCCTCGCGGATGCGGACGAGGTGCGCGCGCTCGAGGCCCAGACCCGGGAGCACGACGCGCTCGTGCGAGCGCTCTTCACGAAGACGCTCGTCCATCTCTTTCAAGGACGCCTCCTCGAAGCGCATGCGGAGCTCGAGAGCGCGCGAGGACGGGTCCACGCGGACGATCGCCGGCTCCAGGGGCGCCTCCTGACCGTGCTCGGCGTGATCCGGGTCTTCGAGGGAGCGCAGGACGAGGCGCGGGCGTCGTTCCTCAAGGCGCTGCCGCTCCACCGCGAGGCGGGCGACATTCATTTCGAGGGAATGGCGGAGGGCAACCTCTGCGTCGCGCAGATCCATTTCGGCCGCCTCGAGGAGGCGCGCGAGCACGGCGAGCGCGCGATCGCCATTCACCGCGCCCTCGGCAACCGGCGGAACCTGGCCAATTGCTTCAGCAGCCTCGCGTCGATCGCCGACGAGCTCGACCGCGCAGGCGAGGCGGCGGCGTACTGGGAGCAATCGATCCGCATCGCGGGTGAGATCGGCGATCGCTACACGCTCGGCGTCGTCCTCGGACACCAAGGCAGCCACCTCTTCATGGCGCAGCGGCTCGGCGAGGCCCGCGAGAGCTGCAAGCGCGCGCTCGTCAGCTTGCGCGGCCAGCATTCGATGGAGGTCGCGATCCACGCGTGGCTCGGCAGCGTCGAGGCGACGGCCGGGCGCGTCGACGCCGCGCGCGAGGCGTTCGCCGAGGCGGAGCGGCCGAGCTGGGCGCGGGAGCGGCCCGCGAACGCCGCGGTCATCCACCATCTGCGCGGGCACCTCGATCTCGCGCTCGCTCGCGAGGCCGCGGCCGGCGGGGATCTTGCGGGCGCTTCGCAGCACGTCGCCGCGGCGAAGCGACGGCTCGCGGAGGCGCCCCTCGCCCCGCCGCGGCTCGAGGTGACCCGCGCGCGCCGCTCGCTCGAGCGCGCGCTCCTCGCCCATGAACGGGCGCCCGAGGACGCGGAGCTCCTCGTTCATCCCGAGGGCGAGTGGTTCCGCTTGCCCTCGGGGAGGCGCGTGGATTGCTCTCGCAGGCCCCTGCTCGGCCGCCTCCTGGTCGCCTTGACGGAGCGGCGCCTCGAACACCCCGGCGCGCCGATCTCGGTGAAGGATCTCGTCGCCAGGGGATGGCCGAGCGAGCGTATCTCGTCCGCCGCGGCGGTCGCGCGCCTTCGGGTCGCGCTGAGCAGCTTGCGCAAGGAGGGGCTCGGCGCGCTCCTGCGGAGCCACCCCAAGGGGTACTTGCTGGATGCGGAGACCCCCGCGCGCTTCGCCGAGCGCGGCGAATGACGCGCGTTACTCCTGGCCGATCGCGATCCCGAGCGTCTGCCGCACCGCGAGGTAGCTCTCCGACACCGAGTACGCGAGCAGATCCTTCAGTTTGTCCGAGGGCAACGGATCGTCGGAGAGGGTCGGCTCCGCGGCGATGATCTTCTTCGCCACGCCGAGATCGCCGCACAGGATGAAGCCCGCGCGCGTCGCCGTCAGCTCGACGGCGCGGAAGTAACGGCCGATGTCCGCCTCTTCCCGCTCCGAGATGAACTTCCGCACCACGACGCGGAGCCCGTCCTGCTCGCGCGGACCCATGAACGAGCGCAGCGCCTTCGCCGTCGCCTCGGCGCGCGTGTCCACGTCGCGCGGCGTGTTCGCGTCGGGCATGACCATCTTCACGGCCGCGTGGAAGATGACCCGGAGCTCCTCTGCGCTCGGGAAGAGCTGCTTGATGTAGTGCTCGCCGCGGTACATCGCGAGGTGTTTGCCCGCGATGAACGCGAGCTCCTCCTGGGACAAACCGCTGAGCAACGTCTGCCCCACGACCGACGCGGGCGGCTCCGTCGGCACTGCGACGATGCCGCCCGGCACGTCGCTGCGCACGAAGAGCGCCGGGCACGTCACGCCGATGACGCGCGATGCCCAGCCCATCGTACGGACGAACGGCACGCTCGACGTCGTCGGGTCCTGCCGCAGGAAGGGATCGAGCGCGAGCAGCTCCTTGCGTTGCCGGAGCGCCTCGACCTTCGCCTTCATCGCAGCGCGCGCGAGCATCTCGAAGATCTTCCCGACGAGCAGGCTTTGATCTTCGTGGAACACGTGGCGCGCCCAGAGCTCGCTGTCGAAGCGGCTCTTCACCTGGATGCGGCCGTCGGGGCGGTAGTCCTGGAAGTAGGTCACCTGCTCCTCGTCCGCCTCGCGCAGGAACGCGAGCACGGCCGCCGCGCACCAGGCCGGATCGTAGAAGCCGCGATCCACGCTGAGCCGGTAGATCGCCCGGTAGGCGTCGATGTGCCCGGGATCGACGCGCAGCACGGCCTGGTACGAGGCGATCGCGTCGTCGACCTGCCCGATGTTCGCGCAGAGCTCGGCGAGCGTGAGGTGATCGGCGATGACCTCCTCGCGCGAGGCGTTGCGCAGCGCCATGCGGAAGGCCTCGACGGCGGCGCCGGGGTTGTCGAAGAGGTCGCGGTAGATCTCGCCGAGCTTGAACCACAGGCGGTGCTTGAGCGACGTGTCCTCGGTGCCCGCGTGCCGGTGGAGCATCTTGCGGTAGGCGCGCTCGATCTTCTTCCAGTCGGCGCGGCCCTCGTGGATCGCCACGACCTGATCGAAGGCCTCGACGAGGCTCGGGTTCTTGTCGAGCGCCTCGTCGAGCAGCTCGAGCGCGCGATCGGTCTGGTCGAGACGATCGTGGTGGATGATCCCGAGCTGGTAGAGATAACGCGCCTTGCGCTCGGCCGTGGGCTCGGCGGCTTCGAGCTTGCGCAGCACGTCGCAGAGCTCGGCCCACTTGCCGTCGAGGTCGAGCTGCATCGCCTGCTCTTGCAAGCGCGCGCGCTCCTTCGGCGGCATCGGCGGCGCCGCGGCCTTGGGCGGAGGCTCGCGCCGCACGGGGATGGGCGGAGGCCCGGCGGGCTTGCGCGGGGGCGCCTGCGGGGGCGCCTGCGGGGGCGCCTGCGGGAGCTTCGGCGGCGGACCGGGCTTCGTCGGACGCTGGCTCACGCGCGCGCCGTCGTTCGGCACGGGCCCCGAGTCCGAGAGCTTCGGCCCCGAATCCGTCAGCGCGGGCGCGGACTCCGTCAGCATGGGCGCGGCGTCCGACAGCACCGGCGCAGACTCCGTCAGCGCGGAGGCCGTCAACGCGGGCGCGGAGTCCGTCAAGAGCGGCAGGGCGTCCGACAGCGCCGGCGCGGAGTCGACCAGCGACACCAGCGCGGAGTCGAGCAGCGAGGGGCCGTCGGAAGCGGCAGCGGCGGGCGCGGCAGCGGCCACCGGCGCGGGCGCGGGCGTCGCTGCCACGGGCGCGGGCGCGGGCGTTCCTGCCACGGGTGCGGGCGCAGGCGTCGGCGCGGTCGTGGGCCTCGGCGCGCCCACGGGCCCGGTCTTCGGCTGAGCCGCGGCCACGGGGACCGGACCTGTCTTCGGCGCGGCCACGGGCCCCGTCTTCGGCGCGACCGCCGGCGCCATGGGCGTCGCCTTCGAGACCGGCCCCGTCTTCGGTTGCTCCGGCGTGGCCGCCTTCGCCGGCTCGGCCTTCGGGACCTGGAGCTTCAGCGGGAGCCCGGTCACCGACGGGCGAAGCGGGCCGGCCGCCGCGGGCTTCGGCATCGGCTTCGGAAGCGGCTTCGCGCCCTTGGCGGACTTCGACGAGACCGGCGCTTCGAACGGAGCGATCTTCAGATCGCCCGTGATCGGATCCGACGTCCACGCGTCGATGAGCCGCGTCAGCTCGCGCACGGCGTCGCCGGCCGACTGCCAGCGCGCGGTGGCGTCGCGCTGGATGCAGCGCGCGAACCACTTGTCGAAGCCCGGCGGCAGGTACTTCGCGTAGTCGCCTGCGCGATGCGACGCCGCCGGATGATCTTCGAGCGCGATGCAGATCATGAGATCCGCGTACGTGTCGACGCCCCAGTACTGGCCGGGTTGCACGCCCGTGAGCGCCTCGTACGCGACGAGCCCGAGCGCCCACACGTCGGTCGACGCCTGCACGGTCTGCGAGATCGAGATCCCTTGCGTCGCGGCGAGGCTGCGCAGCGTCGCGCCGAGCTGCTCGGGCGCGGCGTACGCGGGCGACCCGATCTGCGTGGCGGTGCGTTGCTCGTGGCTCTCGAGCACCTTCGCGATGCCGAAGTCCATCACCTTGAGCAGGATCTGGCCCTTCCGATCGCGAGCGATGAAGAGGTTGCCGGGCTTGAGATCGCGGTGGATGACGCCCGCGCCGTGGGCTTGATCGAGCGCGTCGGCGAGGTGTTCGAAGAGCGTGTGCGCGAGCCGCGCGGGCAGCCGTCCGTGCTTCTTGAGGTAGCTCTCCAGCGTGTCGCCCTGGAGCAGCTCCATCGCGAGGTACGGGACCTTGCGCGCCTCGTCGACGCCCGCGTCGAAGACGTCGACGATGTGCGGGTTTTCGCCGATGCGCGCGCCGAGCTGGGCCTCTTTGACGAAGAGGTCGACGAACTCTTTCCGCGTGACCAGGTGCGGGTGCACGAGCTTGAGCGCGCACGCCTTGCCCGTGTTCACGTGCTTGGCCTGGTAGACGATGGCCATGTTGCCCTGGCCGAGCCACGACTCGACGCGATATCTACGGGCGATCACGTCGCCAGGCTGGGCCAGCGTCCCTTCCGCCATGATGATGCCGCGCAGTATACGTCCGAGCCGCGTCGTTCCACCATGCGGAACACGGGCACGCCTTCGTCGTTCCCGACGTGCTAGCAGGGATCAGACATGGACACGCTGCCCGACACGGCCCCGGAGCCCCCGAAAAAGAGCCCGCGACGCCGGCGGATCGTGGCTTTCGTGCTCGTCTTGTCCGCGGCCGTCGGCCTCGGTGTAGGCCTCGGCCACCGGCCGCTCGTCCGGTGGTGGATCGAAAAGGAAGCGCGGTCACGGGGCATCGAGCTGACGTTCGACGATTTCAGCCCCACGTGGGGCCGCGTCGTGCTCCGCGGCGCCAAGGCCAAGCTCGAAGGCGTGGAGGGACTCTCGGCCGAGGCCCCGTGGCTCGCCGTGGATCTCGACGGCCTCGCCCCGACGCGGCTCGAAGCCCGCAACGTGGTGGCCACGCTCGCCGTCCCGCTCGACGAGCGCCTCGAAGCCCTCGCCGCCTTCGATCGCGCCCACCCGGGCGCCCTCGACCTGCCCGCGACCGCCAACGTGACGGTGAACTGGGGCTCGAAGGAGTCGCCGTGGATCGTGCTCGTCGGCCAAGCGACGAAGGGGCGCGGCGACGAGGGCTCGTTCGAGGGCACGGTCGCGTTCGAGGGGACGAACCTGGGCCCGCTCGGCGCGCGCTGGAACGGCAAGGATCCGGCCTCGATCTGGCTCGGCGCGAAGACGGCCGAGGCGGCGCCGCTGCGCCTCGCGCTCGACACGAAGGCGAAGCCGATGCGCCTCACGGCGACGCTTCCTTTGACGAAGGTCGACGACCTCGCCCGCGCGCGCTCGCTCTCGGTGCCCGCGGATCTGCGCGGCGCGTCGGTGGAGGGGACGGTGGCGGTGACGATCGGCGGCGCGGAAGCGAAGGGGATGTACGCGGGCACGGCGTCGTTCGAGGTGAAGGGCTGGGTGCCGCCGCATCCGAGGGAGCTCGACGGCATCGTCTTCGGGAGCAAGACGAAGCTCGGCGCGACGTTCGAGATCACGCCGAACCTCGAGGAGATACGCATCTCGAAGGCGACGGTGGACGCCGGCGCGTTCAAGCTCGCGGGCCCTGGGACGGTGAAACGAGAGGGCCTGGCTGCGCGTGTGAAGATGACCCTCGACGGCGCGGTCCCGTGCTCGGAGCTCGGCGCCTCGGCGGTGGGCGCGCACGTGGACGGGCTCATCGGCGACCTCCTGAAAGGCGTGGCGCGCGTGGGGCTCGGCGGCAGCGTGAAGGTGCGCGTCACGGTGGACGCGGATACGAGGAAGATCGAGCGCGCGACGGTGGATCAGGCGGTCACGGTGGGGTGCGGGCTCAGGTGAGCTGAACTGTGCGACGCAGCCTGCTTTCAGGTAGGCTGCGCGTCGCGATGCTCCGCAAGCTGTCCGTCAAGAATTTCCGCCTGCTGCGCGACGTGACGATCGACGTCGAGCCGGGCAAGCCCATCGTGCTGATCGGCCCGAACGGATCGGGCAAGAGCAGCGTGATTCAGGTGCTGGATCTCTTGTCGAGGTGGGCGGAGGAGGGGTTCGAGGCGGGGTGTCGGGCGCTCGGTGACGTCGTTACGGCCGGGCAGGGGTGCGCGACCATCGAGCTGGGTGCGACGACCGGCCTCCGAAACCTCGCGACGCTGGATTACAGCGTCGATTTCATCAGCGGCGCTCCGAACGGTATCCTGAAAGAATACCTCGCGAAACGATCGCAACCCACGTCAGAGCTCGTCCCGGTCCTCGAACGGCAAGGGGACTCGCTCTGGCTACGGAACGAGACAACGGACTCGAAAGACGAATTCTCGGGCTCCGATGCGCTCTCGTTCGAGAATTTGAAGCATCCCAGGTTCTACCCAGCGCTCGGCAATCTGGGGCACCTCATGCGCTCCATGGTGGTCTACGACGGCTTCTTGACGACCCCTCTCTGGTCGCGCGATGTGCGGGAAGGCAAGCTCTCGCCATTCGAGAGCGTGACCATCGAGCCCGTCGCGAGAGTCAACCGCCGCGGGTTGGATCTCACCAACGCTCTCTATTACATCCAGCAGAACCACGGGGACGTGTGGGACGAACTCATGGATGCGTTCTGCGCCGAGTTCCCCTTCGTTCAGCGCCTGGAGTTTCCCGCGGACCGGGCCGGCGGAAGCATCGCGCTCACGTTCCGGGACAAGCGATATCCAGGCGAGCGATTGCGCGGCAGCCAGATGTCCGAAGGCATGGCCACCTACCTCTGCCTGCTCGCCGCCATCCTCTCCCCCGAGCCCGCCACCGCCCTCGCCTTCGACGAGCCCGACCGCCACCTCCACCCCTCGGCATTGCGTCGTATCGTTTACTTGCTCGAACGCATTTCCGAGCGCACGGCCGTCTTCGTCGCGACGCACTCCGATCGGTTCCTCGACTACCTCTCGGATCCCGCGGAAAGCATCCACATCTGTGAGCCCACGGCCGAAGGTGTGAAGCTGCGCATGCTCAATCGGGAGGCGCTCGACGAGTGGCGCACGCTGTACTCGCTGTCGGCCCTACGCGAGCGCGGACAACTCGACCCGGAGAACTCGGCGGAGATCGAGCTGTGACGCGTATCCTCGTCCTCTGGGAGGACAAGTTCTTCCAGAAGCTGGACACCTGCTTGCGGCGCGCTCTTCGTACCACGCGCGAGGCCGGCACGAGCGGCGCGGAAATCACAGCGTTCGGCGTCAACGGGCGCGGCGGGTTCGACCCCTTCATCCGCGCCGATTGGCCCATCGCGGCCCGCAGGGGGTTCCTCCGCAGCAGCGGCCCCATCGATCATCTCGTCTGCATCGCCGATGCCGACAAAGCCACGACGTGCTGCACCATCGAGGATCCGCCGAAAGCCCCCGCGCGCACCGACAACTGGGTGATACGCGCGAGCAATGCCTGGACGACGAAGCTCCGCACCTCGGCGACCTTCCCCGATCGCATCCACGGCCACTTCCTCCGCTGGAACTCCGAATCCCTCCTCATCGCCGCACACGACGTCGAGCCCGCGCTCCAGAAGCTCCAGTGCCGCAACCGAGAAGGCCTTGCTGCCTTCCTCCGCACCTGTGATCCCATCCCCGGAAGCGTCCCACCGGAGATGTTCGTCGAGCAGTTCCGCAAGCCCCAGGGCTGCCTCGAAAAAATGCTCGAAGCCGGAGGCTCCGCGCAACATCGCAAGGGCAGCGTGCCGCGCGACGATGCGCTCGACGAGGCCTCGCGCACCGCCCTCGACCGGCTCCTCGGCCGCGTGCCCGATCTCCTCTCGATCGCCCAGCTCCTCCAACGACTCGCCTGATGCCGGGGCCCCACGCGTGCGCGACGACCCCTCCTCCGCTCGTCCTTCCCGCATCGCCCCGCAACGGAACCGGGCGAGCTTCGTCCAGGCCGCGCTCCGCGAGGTCGAGGCGCTCGAGCCCTCCGTGCGGGATCGAATCCTCGAGCGAACGGGCCCCACGTCCCTCGCGGCGATCCGCGGCGCGCTCGGCGTGCAATGGCTGCCGCCCGAGCCTTGTTACGACCTGCTGGAAGCGCTCTACGCGGAGCTCGGCGAAGCGGGCACGCGCGCGCTCTACCGCCGCAGCATGAATCGTCATTTCGAGAACCCGCTCTTCCGGGCGCTCATCGATGGCTTCCTGCGGCGCACGGGCATGTCGCCGCAAGCCTTGATGCGGTTCGTCCCCTTCGGCCGCGCGCTCATCGCCGAGAATGCAGGCCACATGGTCTACGAGCTCCGGGGCGAACACGAGGGCGCGATCTGGCTGCGCGAGTATCCCGTCGAGCATTTCCGCAGCGGCGCGGTGGTGCAGCTCCTCGGCGGGTGCTGGGAGGCCGGGCTCGATTTCGTCGGCGTGGACGGGAAGGTCGAGGTCGAGGGGCTCGATCTGGAGCGGGGCGCGTGTGATTTCGTGCTGACGTGGAAGGCGCGGCGCTAGAGGCCGCGGCGACCCCCGCTGGTCAGCGTGCTAAGCGTTCGCGCGCCGCCGTGTGCCGCGCAGGGTCGCGAAAAGACTCGCGAGCAAGAGGAGCACGCCCCCCACGGACCAAGCCGCGTAGACGCGGAGCGGGGTACGATCGAGCGCCGTGGCATCCTCCACGCGCGTCTGCACCATCACCGCAAGCTCCGTGCGGCCGACGGCCGCTACGCCGACCAGCCAGGGCCCTCCGGCCTCGCGCGTCCCCCGCTGATCGAGCGGATCACGATACGCTTCGTCGAGCTCGACCCAGTCCGGCGGCGGCAGGCGGAGCTGGTCGCTCCCCGCATCTCCCGCCGTATCACGCCGTGCCGTGAGTCGGCGCAGCGCATCACTCTTCACGACGACCCCCTCCCCATGCTCGACGCCGCCGTGCACCCATAAGATGTGCTCCTTGGGCAATGGCTCGGCGGACGATTCGCGGTCACGGCGTACCGTGAGCACGGCAACGCGATGGTCGTCGCTCAACTCGATGGCGCCCAGGCGTCGATCCGTTGCGATCTCGGCGGCAAGCAAGCCCAGCGGCCGCCCGTCCGCGCCACGGATAGGCGCCGCAATGGCGATCTTGTATCGGTTGTCCGTCGCCGAGCGAAAGGCACGCGAGATGTAGGCGGGGCGGTCCACGGCGAGCGACATGGCACCGCGGAAGTAGTCCCGAAACGCGAAATTGGTCACGCTGGGCTTGCCGCTCTGCTCGGAAGGGACGAGCGCCTGAAGCGTGCCTCCCGCGTCGATGATGAACCAGTAGGCAAAACCGGCATGGCGCGCGCGAATCCCCTCGCTGAGACCCTGGAGAGCCTCCCCATCGTGAAGCGCCATCGCCGTGGTGAGCTGCGGCGCCTGCGCCTCCTTTGCAACGGTCGTCGCGTACTCGTCGAGCAGGGCCAGCACGGTCCCGGCCACGGCGCGGGCGGCATACCGGTTGGCGGCGAGCACTTCCGCGCGGCGGGCCTGCTCCTGGGCGCGGGTGCCCGCGAGCGACCAGAGCGTGAGGGTGACGAGCGCCAGCGCTGCGACGCCGAGGAGAACGGCGGTGAAGGGATGGCGGCGGCACCAGGCGAGCGCGCGCCTGCCGGGGCTTGGCCGGCGCACCCGGGTCGGCTTGCCACTCAGATATCGATCGAGATCGTCCGCGAGGGCCTCGGCGGAGATGTACCTCCGCGCCGGGTCCTTGTGGAGACACGTGAGACAGACCGTCGACAGATCTCGGCTCACGTCCCGGCGCAGCCGTTCGAGCGGTACGGGCTCCTCCTCGTGGGTGCGGCGCATGACCTCGAGCAGCGTGGGACCGTCGAACGGACGCCGCCCCGCGAGCAACTCGTAAAGGATCACGCCCAGGCTCCAGATATCGGCCGATGCGCTGTCGCGCATGGGGTGACCACGGGTCGTCTGCTCGGGCGCCATGTAGCCGACCGTTCCCAGGATGGTGCCGGTCATGGTGCGGGTGTTGTGGTCGAGGCGCTTGGCGATGCCGAAGTCGGCGATGTACGGCTCGCCGTGATCGTCGAAGAGGATGTTCTCGGGTTTGAGATCCCGGTGGATGACATGCTGGCGATGGCCGGCATGGACCGCGCGGGCCAGGGTGGCGATCAGCGCTGCGGCGCGCCGTGGCTCGGCGAAGCGGTCGCGTGCCACCTCGAGCGTCCCGCCAGGCATGAGCTTCATGGTGAAATAGGGTTGTCCGCCGTGCTCGCCCACGTCGTAAAGGGGCACGATGCGCGCGTGGTCGAGCTTGGCTGCGTCCCTCGCCTCGCGATAAAAGCGGCGCCTCGCCTTTGCGTCGGCGAGCTCGCCGTCGCGGATCCGCTTCAGCGCGACGACGCGATCGACGCTCACCTGCCGGGCCTTGTAGACCACGCCCATGCCCCCCTCGCCGAGCCTGGCCAGGAGCTCATAAGGCCCGAACTGCACGGGCAGGCTCTCCGGGGCGTCGTCGTCCCCCCCATCGAAATCGAGCAGGCAGTGCGGGCACAACCCCTCGGGCGCGCGAGGGCCGATGGCCCCGTGAAGAGGGCATCCAGCGGGGACAGGCTCGGTCGGGTCGGTCGCAGTGCTCATCTCGGCATCTCCTGAGGCCGTGGCGGCCGAACGTTACGAGCCGGCGAGGCAAAAACGTGCTCACCCTGCGAACGCGCGGAGGAGGTACCCGATCTCGTCGTCCACCGCGCGTTTGGCGAGGGCCGCGTCGGGCGGCGGGTCCACGAGGCTTTCCACCTCCGCGAGCAGCATCTTTTTGTACACGCCGCGCAGGTCGAATGCCGCCTTGCGCACGTCCCCCTCGCTCCTGCCGAGGCGCGCAGCGAGCTCCTCGTAGCGATCCCGAGATGCGCTCGCGGTCAGCGTTCCCTTGAGCGCATCGAACAGCGCGCTCTTCCCCGCGGCGGCGTATTTCTCGCGGACCCGTTCGAGCACGCGATGGAGCAAGTTCTCGGCGAAGGCGCGGTCGTACAGGCGCTCCGGCGTGAGGTCGTGCGAAGGCTCGGCCTGATAACGCCCCTCTGCGCGCTCTGCGTCGAGGCTTTCGAAGTGGACGTTCCCGCCCGCGGCTGCGCTGCGGGCGTGCGCGTATTCGTCCTGGAGATGGTGCTTGACGCACCCGAGCAGCCATGAACGGAACTTCGTGCCGCGCGCGCGATCGAGGGATGCGAGCGCGTTTTTCTCGATCAAATGAGCGAAGAAGCCCTGGGTTTGGTCGCTCGCTTGTTCGGCCGAGGCGCCGCGGCGTCGGAGGAAAGCGTAGACGGGGAACCAGTACGCGTCACAGAGAACCGCGAGCGCCTTGCGCCCTTCCGGGGTGTCGTCCCGCGCGTTCAGGACGACGGTCCACGACGTCTTTGGAAAGCTTTCTTTTGGCATGAGACAGGTACGTCATCCTACAGGAACAGGAGCGATAGAGATAGAGGAGGGAGAAAGGGACGCGCGTCGAACGCGCGTCCCTGGAGGGGAGGTGACCGGGTCTCGCGGTCAGAGGCAGTTCGCCTGCTTCATCCAGTAACCGACGGTGCCCTGATCCTGGGGGATGCCCGTCGAATCCATGAAAAAGACGTGCTTCACCGGGTAGGTGCTGCTCGGCGATGCGACGCCCTGGTGGGGGGCGCTCGCGCTCGCCCACGCGGCGCCCAGATAGCTGTTCGTCCCCGGATAGTAGCGATACACGAACGGCGGCGAGCTTTGCAGCGGTTGCTGCACGGCCGGCGCGAACAGGTTCGAATACGCGACCTCCGCCCAGTTGAACACGCAGGAGATCTGCGCGTTCGTCGGAGCCGGTGCGGGGTGGGTGGCGATCTGCTGGGTGATCCACGCGTGGAGCAGATCGACCCGCGCGAAGAGCCCGATTTGCTTTCCGTTGCCCAGCGTCCCAAAGGCGGAGTTGACGGCGATGATTCGGTGCGTGTCCTTGATGAAGACCGGTCCGCCGGAGTCACCCGGCTCGAGCACGTTGCTGGCCCAGTAGTCGAACGCGAAGGTGCCGGAATAGGGTGGCGCTGCGTTGATCATGGTCCCGTAGTTGAGATCGTACACATCCGCCCCCCAAAGCGTCGAAGTCGGGCCGTTGTGCATGCGGCCCACGTTCGTCACCGGCGTGTTCGCGGGAACCGCCGTTTGCTCGATCGTCGGATACCACCTGAGCCAGATGGGCTTGTTCAGGAACAGCAGCGCGACGTCGTGCTGCGCGGGATTTTTCGAGCTGCCGGCTGTCCAATCGTAGACCGCGCTGCCCGTCGTCGTGCGCGATTCCGCCCCAACCTTCACGGTCAACGTCGTCGGCCCCATGATACAGTGGCCGGCGGTGAGGACGACCATGGGCGCGATGAGCGTCCCGCTGCAGAGTGGACTCGTCCCAATATCGATCGTCGCCCCCTCGGGGTACTTCTCGGTGACACTCGTCCCATTGAGGATCGCATCGCTGCTCGACGACGTGTCCTCCTCGAACACGTTCTCGTCCGATTCCGTGGCCACCACGCAGCCTGCGAGCGTCACCGTTCCGGCGGCGAGGAGGAAGAAGAAGGCCGTTCGCAATGAAATACGGGTCGTGTTCATGTTCGTTGTCTCCAAGGCCGAGCGGCGCGAGGGAGGCCTGCCGAAAGGTTCACCCGCGGCACGGGTGGCCATGCGGATGGGGATGACGCCGCGGCCTCCTCGTGGGATGCGCGTGGACAACCCCGCCGGCGCGGAAAACCAATTCGGTCGGTTGCGTCGCTTGGCTTGTTCTGTCCTTGGGCCGCCGCCGACAAAAGTTACGAAAGAATCCTCTTCGTGCCGGTGCTGGTTCCCGGTGGCCCCGGACGACGCAGCCGCGCCCCCCCATCAAGCTCACGCCGAAGCTCGGGGAGATGCGCGTCTCGAAAGTCTAGCCGCGCGGGTGAAGATGACGCTCGACGGCGCGGTCCCCTGCTCGGAGCTCGGCGCCTCGGCGGTGGGCGCGCACGTGGACGGGCTCATCGGCGAGCTCCTGAAAGGCGTGGCGCGCGTGGGGCTCGGCGGCAGCGTGAAGGTGCGCGTCGCGGTGGAAGCGGATACGAGGAAGATCGAGCGCGCGAAGGTGGATCAGGCGGTCACGGTGGATGCAGGCCACATGGTCTACGAGCGCCGGGGCGAACACGAGGGCGCGATCGGGCTGCGCGAGTATCCCGTCGAGCATTTCCGCAGCGGCGCGGTGGTGCAGCTCCTCGGCGGGTGCTGGGAGGCCGGGCTCGATTTCGTCGGCGTGGACGGGAAGGTCGAGGTCGAGGGGCTCGATCTGGAGCGGGGCGCGTGTGATTTCGTGCTGACGTGGAAGGCGCGGCGCTAGCCGACGCCCCTCCCCTCGCATCAAGCCCCGTCGGTCCTCCTGGACAGAGCTGGCTGACGCTCCTCAACCCCCGCCGCTCATCGTGGTCCGAGGGTGTTGATCCGCAATCAACCCCCTCGGGTCATCGTGATCAGTCGCGGTTGATCCGCCCGAACCCCCCTCTGCCCATCCTGGACAGAACCGCTTGACGCTCCTCAACCCCCGCCGGTCATCCTGGACAGAGCCGCTTGACGCTCCTCAACCCGCGCTCGTCATCGTGTTCATCCACGGTTGATCCGGATCAACCCCCGCTGTCCACGATTTCAGGCACGCCACCTCACACCTCCCCCGCCCCCGCATCTTTTCTCGTCACCTCCCCCCGCCGTCCCCGTAGACCATGGGCGAGCACCTCATGCGCCTCTTCCCCTGGCCCTGGGCGGACCCCGACGATCGCCACCGCGCTCTGCTCGCACGCGCCCAAGCGGGCGACCGCGAAGCATTCCGGTCCCTCTACCAGGACCTCTACGACCCGGTCAGCCGCTTCGTCGGCCGGCGCGTGCGCCGACGGGAAGACGTCGAGGACCTCGTCGGCCGCGTCTTTCACAAACTGCTCGAGCACCTCGGCGACGTCGATCTCCGCCGCGGCTCCGTGCGCATGTACGTCCTCTCCATCGCCCGGAACGCGGTCATCGATCACGCCCGCGCCCGCCGCGAAGGGACGCCCATCGACGACGTCGCCCCGATCCTCGCCGACGATCGCGCCACGCCCCTCGACTCGCTCGTGCAGAAGGAGCGCATCCGCGCCCTGCGCGCCGCCGTCGCAGCCCTGCCCGATCACGTGCAGGAGGTGCTCGCGCTCCGATACGGCGACGGCCTCGAGCACGCCGAGATCGCAGCGTTGCTCGGAGAATCCACGGCCGCCGTCAAGCAGCGGCTCTCGCGCGCCCAGCGGTCGCTCCGCGAAGTGCTCCAGGAAGGTGAGGTGGTCGATGTTCGGTTCTGATCGAGAAAAGGAACTCGAAAACGTCTTCGAGCCCGCGAGCGCGCCCCGCCCCGAGCACCGCGCAGCGCTCGAAACGTCGCTCCTCGCCGCATTCGATTCGACAGCCCCGGAACAAAGGAGGAAACCGATGAAGAAGAGACACGTCTTGCGAAAGGTGGCTTTTGGCGCGGCAATCGCCGCCGTGCTCGGCGTCGCGGCCTGCGCGGCGCCCGTGGACGTCGACGTCGAGGTCGGCCGCAGCCTCACCGTCACGTACCAGGCCTCGGAAGCGATGCCCGACCCGCACGCCATCGCGCAGACGATCGAGAGTTCGACGAAGCTCGACACAATCGACGTGCGCGCCCACCGACTCGGCAACGAGGTCACGGTCCAGGTCGAAGTCTGGGGCGAGGCGCTCGGCGAGCCGCTCGCCGGCAAGCTGCAGAAGTCCCTGCCCGCGCTCGCCTCCGCGAAGATCACGGAGACGCCGCTCTCCGGGAAGGTCGAGAGCACGCTCGGCAAGAAGCTCGGCCACGATCTGTTCGACCTCGACATCACGGACGACGACGACGTCGAGGTCGTCCGGCAAAAGATCCTCGCCCACCTGGCCGCGCAAGGCGTCGAGGGACAGGTGAAGGTCGAGGTGGAAGGCGACGGAAAAGGCGACCGTCGGGTCAAAGTCCAGGTCCGGAAGGGAGAAGGCGAGCGCCCGCCAGAGGAAGCGGAGGAGAAAAAAGCCGCCCCCTGATTCGATCGTCCGCAAAGCCCGCATCGAAAGAGCCGGCGAGCCGTGTTATGACGGCCCTCATCATGACGAAGGGCCGCGAGCCGAACGCCGCCGGGAACGATAGCCGTAACGAAGGCATGGACGCTCAGTCCACAGCCGCAGGGACGGGTCCGTCCGGAGCCCCCCCGCGCGCACCAAGCCACGCCGAACGCGCACGCACGCTCGCCCGCGCCGCCCAATTCGGCTCCCTCGCCACCATGGCACGCGATCCCGAGGGATACCCTTATGCCTCGCTCGTAGCGCTCGCCACGGACGCACGCGGTCGCGCCGTCTTGTTTCTCTCCCGCCTCGCCGAGCACACACAAAACCTGCTCGCCCGCCCCGAGGCCTCCGTCCTCCTCCTCGAATCCCCCATCGTCGGAGAAAAACTCCTCGAAAAAGGGCGCGTCACGCTCCTCGGCCCCTGCACCGCCGTCCCCCCGGAGGAGGCGCCCGAATGCCGCGCACTCTTCCTCGCCGCCCACCCAGACGCCGCGACCTACGCCGATTTCCCAGACTTCACCCATTACCGCATCGAGCCCCGCTCCCTCCGCTACGTCGGCGGCTTCGGCCGCATGTCCTGGGTCGACGCCGCCGCCTACGCCCGCGCCGAACCCGACCCCCTCGCCGAATTCGCCCCCCGCATCCTCGGCCACATGAACGACGACCACGCGGAGTCGATCCTCGCGTATGCCCGCAAGCTCGCCGGCATCGGCGACGCCACGGACGCGCAGATGACCGCCGTGGATCGATATGGCATCGAAATGGCCGTCACGACCCCCGCAGGCGAGCGGCGCGTGCGGCTCGCCTTCGACGCGGAGATCGTGACCCGGGAGGAGGCCCGCAAAGCCCTCATCGAGATGGCCGGGCGGGCCGAGGAGGGGTAAGGGCCCCTTTACCCCGCATCGTCCGACTGCTATCTCCGCGGCTACATGTCGGACGAAACCAAGCTTCCTTCGGGCCGCCTCGGCCGCCTCGTCCGGCTCGCCGAGATCGGCGCGCGTACGGGGACGAGCCTGCTCCTTCGCCGCGAGGGCGACGACGGGGCCGCCAAGCGCGCGGCCGAGGTCCTCGGCAACCTCCGCGGCGTCGCGGCCAAGGTCGGCCAGATGGCCGGCTACATCGACGGCCTCGTCCCCGAGGAGCACCGCGACGCTTACCAGCGCTCGATGAAGACCCTGCTCGCCGGCGCGCCCCGCTCCTCGCCCGAGGCCATTCGCCGCCTCGTCGAGGAAGAGCTCGGCGCCCCGCTCGATCGCCTCTTCGCCGAATGGGACGAGACGGCCGTCGCGAGCGCCTCGATCGGCCAGGTGCACCGCGCTCGCACCCTCGAAGGCGCCGAGGTCGCGGTGAAGGTCCAGCACCCCGGCGTGGCCGAGGCCGTCGAGAGCGACCTGAAAAATGCCGGCTTGCTCGAGGGCGCGCTCTCGATGATGGGCACGCGCAAGGTTGGCTCGGCCAAGATGCTCGAGGAGGTCCGCGCCCGCTTCCGCGAGGAGCTCGATTACACGATCGAGGCCCAGAACCAGATCGAGTTTGCCCGCATCTTCGAAGGCGACCCGAAGATCCTGGTTCCCACGGTCGACCGTGATCGTTCGTCGCGCCGCGTGCTCACGACCGAGTTCGTTCGCGGCCGGACCCTGGACGAAGCGAGCGCCCTGCCCGAGCGGGATCGTGTCGCGCTTTGCCGCACGCTCTGGCGGTTCGTCTACAAGGGCACGCTCGTCGGGGAGATGTTCAACGCCGACCCGCACCCGGGCAATTATTTCTTCCAGGACGACGGCCGCGTGGCATTCCTCGACTTCGGCTGCGTGCAGCCCATTCCCGAGAAGCGCCGCGGCGTCGCGCGGAAGCTCCACCGCGCGGCCGTCGAGCGCGACGAGGCGACGTTCACCGAAGCCGCGAAGATCATGCTGGAGACCCGCGGCGGCGACCACGAAAAGCGCGTACTTTCGTACATCCGCCGCGCGTTCGAGCCGCAGTTCTCCTCTCCGTTCCGGATCACGCGCGACTATGTGGCGAGCCTCGTGCACCACATGAGGGATGCGGGCAAGGAGACGCTCAAGTCCGGCGACAAGTCCTTCGTGCCCATGCCCGAGGGCATGCTCTTCATGAACCGCCTCCAGTTCGGCTTCTATTCGGTCCTGGCTCGCCTCGACGTCGAGGTCGATTACGCCGAAGAAGAACGCTCGTTCATGGCGTAGATCCGCCTCGAACGGGCCTGATCCCTGGTGACGGGCCCCCGTGCGTCGTGCTCTCATCGGCTTGCCGGAAACCCGGAGGAGAGCACGCCATGGCCACCAAACGCACACCGAGCACAACGAAGAAAAGCGCGCGCAAAGCGTCTCCGAGCGCTGCGTCGACCCGCACCACCTCGGCCCCGCGGACGAGCGCTGCGCGCGCCCCCGCCCCGGCCGCGAAACGCAGCCGCGCTGCTTCCTCCTCTGGCCGGACCACGACGGCCGCCGCTGCCGCGCCCGCGCCCGCTGCCGCTCCCGCGCCTGCTCCCGCTGCTGCTGCCGCGGACGCGAACCGGACCTACCTCGAGCTCTCCGAGGACGGCGGTGGTTCGCACAAGTTTTACGAGGTGCTGATCGACGGGACGAAGGTCTCGATCCGGTATGGCCGCATCGGTGACGGCGGGCAGAAGCAGGAGCAGAAGTTTCGCACGGCGGCCGAGGCGATTGCGTTCGCGCAGAAGAAGATCAACGAGAAAAAGAAGAAGGGGTACGAGTCGGCCGTGATGGGCGTGCGGCAGAAGCGCGCTGTCACGCGACGAACGATCCAGAGCAAGCCCTCGACGGCGAAGCGCGCGCCTGTCCTCTGGAAGTTCGCGTCCGGCGCCGCTGCGCTCGGCATCTACATCGACACGAAGCTCTTCTGGGTCGGCAACCAGAGCGGCGCCGTGTTCGCCGTGACGGCCGACGGCACGATCGAGCAGCAATACAAGCTCCCGGACGGCGTGAAATGCATCATCGCCGACGACGACTGGCGTTATGCCGGCTGCGACGACGGCAACGTCTACGACCTCGGCGGCCATGTCCCTCGCCTCGCGTACGAGGTCGAGGAGAACGTCGACATCTTCTGGCTCGACATTTACCGCGGCAAGCTCTGCGTCTCCGATGCCGACGGCAACATCGCGATCTTCGATCACGAGAACGAGACGAACTGGCGCAAGAAGAGCAAGGGGTCCAGCGGCTGGATGGTGCGCGCCGACGAAAAGGGCGTCTACCACGGCCACTCCGGGGGCGTGACGAAGTACGCCTGGAAGGACGGCAAGGCGGTCTGGGAGGCGAAGACGGACGGCTCGGTGCTCTTCGGCTGGCAGGAGGCCTCGGACGTCTATGCCGGCACCACCGACGACAAGGTCTACGTCTTCACGAAGGACGGCAAGCCCGGCGTCGTCTGCGATTGCGACGACATGGTCTACTCGTGCGCGGCCTCGCCCGGCGGCAAGTACATCTTCGGCGGGGATTCGAGCTCCACCATTTATTGCTTCGACGCGACCGGCAAGCGCCTCTGGAAGCTCGCGACCGGGTGCGGCTCGGCGTACTCGATGCAATATCGCGACGAGCGGCTCTACATCGTCACGACCGACGGCTCGCTCGCCTGCATCGACGCGAGCGAGGAGGCGATCCAGAAGGCGCAGGCGGGCGACGTCCCGGTCGCGCGCGACATCAAGGCGCCGGCGAAGATCGAGGAGATCCCCTCGACGCAGCTCGAGACCACGCGCGACACGTCGAAGGGTGTGATCGTCGAATGCGTCAAGCAGGGCGGCAAGCTCCGCGTGCGGGTCGTCTCGCCTGGCTTCAAGTCGACGTACAATTGCCAGTTCCCGCGCAACATCCGCGTCGAGGGCGCGAAGTACGTCGTCGACGAGGTGCGCGAGGTCGAGGGCGGCGGGTTCTACCGCGTGCTCGGCGAGATTCGTCGCCTCGCGCAGTAGACGAAGAGCCCTTTTCCCTCCCGATCGAGAGCACTTTTGTGGCCTGGCGAGCCCCGTCCCCGGCGGCTATCCTCGGCCCATGCGACCTTCTCTTGCGCTCCCTTCGGCATTCCTCGCGGTAACCCTCGCTCTCTTCGCGATCCCTGCCTGCAGTGACGGTGGCGACAACACCGGCAATGGCGGCGCGGGCGGCTCCGGCGGCTCCGGTGGCTCCGGCGGGACCGGCGGCTCCGGCGGCGGAAACCCCGATGCCTGCTCCGCTGCGGGCCAATGGCAGATCACGTACGAGCAAGACATGAACGGCTGCGCCCCCATGGGTGATCTCTTGACGGTCACGCCCAATGCGTCCGACGCCTCGATCAGCGTCACCTTCGAGGGCGATGACACGGCGCCCATGCATAGCTGTAACCCTGAGCCCCCCATGCCCGCCTCGTACACGGCGACCGGGTCGGTCTCGGCGGACGGGTGCACGCTCACCTTGAAGAGCGATACGTCGTATTGCTTCTCGGGCGAGGATCAATGCGAGAAGCGCGAGATCACGCTGCAGCTCGCGGGCGACGACGCGATGGGCACGCTCGTGTATTCGAAGTGCGGGTGCCCCACGCCCGGCGCAGGCCCGATCACCGTGAAGGCCACGGCCAAGCGCGTGCCCTGATCCGCCTCAAGACGAGAGCAACGCCTCCAGGCGATTGCCGGCCGCGCGCCGCTCCAGCACCTCGAATACCTTGCCCGCGATGACGCCGCCCGCTTCGAGCGGCGGGAGCCCCCCCGCGTAGATGTTCGAGAGCACCGTGTATTCGAAGCGCACGCTTTCGTTGCCGCTGAACGCCGCGGCTCTCCGCCTCGTTTCGTCGTCACGCACGCAATACACGAGGTAGGCAGAAAGGCTGCGCGACGCGAGGGCGTCGCCGCCGGGGCGCTCGCCGATGAGGCAGATCACGAGATCGCATTGGACGAGATCGGCGACGTCCTCGGCGAGCTTCACCCGCCCGTTCGGCGCCAGGATGGGTTTGCCCATCGTGATGCCGCGGGCGTTCAGGCCGTCCTCGAGGACGGGGAGCAGGTCGCCGGCATTGTGGTGGACGGCCTCGGCGCTGAGCCCGTCGGAGACGAGGATCTGGACCTGACGATGCTCGGGGACGAGCGCGGCGCGGTGGGCCGCGGCGACCCGCGCGCCCAGCGACGGTGAATGCAGGTGCGCTTCCTTGGAAGGGGCTTCCGTGGCGATCACCCGGAAATCGAGGATCTCTCGCATCTCGTCGATACGGAGCGCGCTCTGCGTCGCCTCCCGGCCCACCGCTTGATGGAGCCGGACCTGACGGCTGACCTCGTCGGCGGGCCGCGGACCGGCGGTCTCGAATCCATGCAGGGCCGGCGTCGTCGCGATGAGCCCTTTCAGCTCCGCGTCCGACGAAACGAACGGGCGCAGATCTCCCCAGTTCGGGCCGCGGGCGAGGCTCCCGTCCTCCTCTTTGCGGAAGATCCCCTGCTCGATCGCCCACGCCTCGTACTCCGGCGTCACCCGCTTTCCATACAGCTCGCGCAAGGTCTGGTCGTCGTGGCCGCTCGTATCGAAATAGGCGAGCATTCGATCGGTATTGAGCGCGACATCCATGTAGTAATTCGCGCCCGCCGCCGTGAGCATCTGCGTGGCCATCTGCTGGCCTTCGAGCGTGATGTGCGAGTGCAGCGTGAAGCACGGCGCCATGCCCATGGGCAAACCGAGCAGCTTGCCCATGAAGTGATCCTGCAGGTTCGACACGATCATCTCGAAGTTGTCGAGGTGTGTCTCCGGCCCGATGAAGCCCGTGACGTTGTTCACCATGAAAGGATCGTAACGACGAGCGAGGCCATAGCAGAGGGCCTCCGTCGTCGTCATGTCGATGCCGTGGTGCTTGCCGTAGGTGAACTCGCTCCCCTGGCCGGTCTCGAAATACATGAACTGTCGGGCGCTCGGCCCGAGCGTCCCCTTTTCGCGCATGGTCCGATAGCCATGATCGAGCAGCTCCACGGTGACGTCGAATTCGGCGGTCAGCGTCTTCTCGGTGCCGGCCAGGCTCTGGAACAGGATCTCGACCGGCGCGCCTCGTTCGAGGCAAGCGAGCTGCGTCTTGATGTGCCCGAGGACGCAGATCTGCGAGGGCACGCCGGTCTTCCGGCGGAGTTTGTCGAGGTGGCGCAGGAGCCCCGACACGTTTTCGACGGTGTCGATCGCGGGATTGATGCCGAGCAGCGCGTCCCCCGCGCCCACCGAGAGCCCCCAATAAAAGAGGAGCGTGATCCCGCGCAGGTCGTCGGTCGGGTGGTTCGGCTGCAAGCGCGAGGACAAGGTCCCGGGCAAACCCAGGGTCGTCCGCGCCTTCGTGGGCCGCGGGATGCGCCGCGCGAGGAAGATGAGCTCGTGCACGTCGCAGATCTTGGCCAGCGCGGCCGCCATCACGCCGGTCAAGGCCTTGCCCACGCGCGCGCTCTCCGCGCCCGGCGAGCGCAAAAGATGGTTCTTCAACCCGCCCACGGTCATGGACGCGATCTCGGCGAAGACCGCGTGATCGATCCCGTAATTGACCCGCATGACGGAATCGACGTTCCCGTCGTCGTCGGTGAGCGGATGGTCGTAGAGGTGCCGCAGCGAGAGCGACGACAGGAGGGTCCGCGCGGCCTCGCGCTGCCGGGCGCTCTTCGCCGCGAGCCCCGCATGGCGGTCCCCCGCCTTGCTCTCGTCGGCGGCGCCGAGGAGGGCTTTCAGGCCGTGGAACGCGACTTCTTCGTCGAGGACGGTCGTCCGATACCATTCCGACGGCCGCGGCGGGGGAACGACGATGTCCGACAGTGGCACGAGCGCCTGTGTGACCTTCTCCATCGCTTCCTCGATTCTCAATCCTGACCGTGAACCCAGACGGGGACGACGTGATCCTTCATGCGCCCGATCTGCGCGAAACGCGCGTCCTTGACGACGACCTCGTCGACGACGACGAGCTTGACGGGGCTCTTGCCCCAATCGCTGACGTACTGGCCGAGGGTCTTGCCCACGTTCTCGGCCACGAACAAGACGAGCGCCTGTTCCGGCCGGAGGGGCCGCGCCTTCAATTCGTCGCCGAGCCAAGCGCCGAGCCGACGAACGGCAGCGAGCGTGGGGCCGGTCCATTCGATGCGCAGGCAGCCGCCGGACGGGCTCTCCCGCACGAGACGGAGGAGCGCTTGCACACGGCCCGGCTCCGCGTCGCTCCCCAGGCGGCCGAGGATGGGCAGGTCGCGCAGGGGCAAAACGTCCGGCGACGAGAGAAAGACGGTCGCGCCGGAGATGTCCATGCTGTGCCGCATCATTCCGAAGACCGTCGCGCGGCCGAAATGGTCGGGGACAAACGCCGCGAGGTCCCGCGCGAGGACGTCGGACGATAGAATGCGCTCGGCGAGATCGACGCCGAGATCCCCGAAGAACGTCGTCGAGGGCCACGGCGCGCCCCGCAGATGTTCGTACACGAGCGCGCCCACGCCGCCCGAGAGCGTGACCACGCGGGCCGCAGGCGCGACGCTCGCAGGCGGCTCGATTTCGAGCTCCGTGTGCCGATGCAGACGCGCGATGGGCGCCGCGAACACCTCGGCGCGCCCGGTGACCGCAGCTTCGAGCAGCGCGACGTAAAACGAGAGCACCGCGTCGACGTCCTCGGCGGACAACGTATCCCCGGGGCCCCGGGCGATCCCCAGGTGATCGAGCAGCGCCCGAGCGTACCTCGATACCGCGACGATCCGGTAGGTCCCGGGCTCGACCTGCAAATGCCTCGCCCCCACGAACAAACAACCCGTCCGGCGGACTTCTCCGTCGATGCCGAGCGCGAGGTTCGTCGTCCCGCCGCCGATGTCGAGGTTGAGGACTTCGACCTCCGGATGCCGTCGCGACAGCCTCGCGCAGCTGCCGAGGAACGCCATCCAGGATTCGAGGTTCGCATCGCCGCTCGCGACGAGGATGGCGTCGCCGAGCCGCGCGCGGAGGAGCGACGCGAGCGCCGCCGCGTTCTGCCGCTCCGCCGAGAGCCCGGTGATGAGCGCGCCGCCGCCGAAGACCTCTTTGCCCTGCAAATGCCCTTCGGCGAGCCACCGTTCGAGGAGCGCCGCGACGGCGGCCTCGTCGATGCGTCCCTCACGGAGGGGCGTGAAGACCGGGACGGAACGGTATTCCTCGGCGAGCCGGCTCAATTCCACCCGGCCGGTCACGCAATTGCGCACCATCGCGGCGGACGCGACCATCGCACTGCTGGTGGTGCTGCCGAAGTCGAGCCCGAGCAGGCTGACGGTACCGCTCACCCGGGGAAATACAACACGGATTCAGGCTCGCGCACAGCTAAAAGGGGCAATTCACGTACACCGGCCCCGAATACCCCGCGTCGACCCGCGCGCGGAGGACGCTGCACTTGCCCGGCGTGACCGGGACGAACACGGTATGCCCCGGCTCCTCCGGCGCGAGGACCACGCCATTCGCGTAGAAGCGGATCGCCTCGCCCCGCGCCCGCATCTCCACCATCGTCGCGTCGCGGATCACGCTCCCCGGCGGAAGCCAAGCGCCGCCCGAGGCGCGCACCTCGAACGAGCACGCCGCCGGATCCCGCACGCAGACGCGCCCCGCGACGATGCCGTCGCGCACGCCCTTCGCCGAGCGCGCCTCCGCGAGCACGAACGTCGTCGCCCGCAGATGGCCGCTATGGCTGTCCGAGCCCCCGACCGGCACGAGGGGCCGCGCGCGCAGCGGGATCTCCCGATCGAGCCGCGCGAGCGTCGCCTCCAGCGTGGCCGACGTGTCCCCGAGCAGGAAGCGATCCCGAAGCTCCGTCACCGCGAGGTTGTACACCTCGAACGCCTGCGCGGTTCGATCGAGATCGACGATCTCCTCCGGATAGGGCCCCGGCTCCGTGAACGGGCGCCAGGAGAGGTTTGCCCGCGCGATACGGATGATCGAATCGACCGGCGTGAGCAGAGGATGATTGACCACGAGCAGCCCCCCGTGCCGCAGGAACGCTCGGAAAAACTTCGTCGGATCGGTGAGCGCCGCGCGCGCCGGGACCTCCGCGTACACGGCGCCGAGATCCGCGAACGCCGCGCCGACGTGGCCATAATGGTAATCGGTGTACTCGAACCCGACGACGAAGATCGGGTCCCCCTCCCCCCGCGGCACGGATCGCTCGAGCGCCGCGAGCTCGCTTTGCACCCTCTGCCGCAAGGACTCGCTCTGGAAGAACTGCGACGGCACGTGCGGCGTGAGCACGACGAAATCGAGCCCCTCGGCGCGGGCGAGCTCCACCGTCTCCTCCATGCCGCGGCTCACGTGCCCGGGCGAGTCGGGCGGGCTCACGTGGCAATGCATGTCCCCGCCGAGGATCTGATAAGGGCTCTTCGCTTCGGGCAGAACCGCCGCGGGGACGGCGGGCGGGGCCGGCCTGTGGGCGCTCGACATGCTGGCGTCGAGCAGGTGGTGGGAGAGCGAGCGGCCGCAGCCGGGGAGAAGCGTCAGGGCGAGCAAAAGAGCCGTCGTCTCGGGCGCGCGTTTCACAGGGTTCCTTTTGTCATGGCCGGGCTTGGACGGCACGGCAAGCGCGGAGCTTGGGCGCCGGCTCGGCGAACGAGGACCCTGGAACGCGGGCGGAGCTTGGAGAGGCGGGAAGACGCCGAAAAGATGCCCTCCCGTCGAATACCTGCCACTCGACGAAATCCTGCCTGCTCCCTGGAGCCTGCGATGCTGCAGGCTCGGGCCCGCAGGGCAGCACCTTTTCTGCGCTGAAAGACCGCCCTGGCGAATCGATACGCGGAAAAACCGCGCGCCGGCGAGTCGAGGTCGGCTGGCCCGCTGCGTGCTTTGAGAAACGGCATGCTCGCGCTTCTCCTCGATTTCGCATGGGACGTCCTCCCCCGCCGGCCCGCTCTCCAGGGTTCCCCGCGTCTCGTCGAGGCTGGTGAGCGCGTCGAGCGCGTCGTGACGGAGGACTACATCGCGCGGATCGTGGCGATGAAGGACGCCGCTGCGCGCAACCTGCTCATCACCCAGGCCTACGGGGATCTCTCCCTCGAAATCGCCGATTTGCTCGGCAGCGGCGCGGGCATCAACTGGTGCACGATGGCCGCCTGGGCCTCCCGCCGCGCCGGACAATCCATTCGCGGCGAGGATCTCCCGGGACAACGCTACGTCGCCCGCGCCGCGGCGCGCGTCCCGGGCGCGCGGTTCCTCGCCCATACCATGCGGGACGTCTCGCGGGAGGTCGGCGAAGGCAATCGTGAGGTCTTCATGGAAGTCGCCCCGGCCTTCGCCGGCTTCGCGCGCGCGTACCGCGCCGGCGACGAGGCCCTCGCCGCCTTCTTCGCCTCGTTCACGAAGGGCCCGCCGGATCGAGGCGGACAGGACATCCTGCGCCTCGCCTTCGAGTGTTACCTCGAAGCGGCCCGCGTGCCCGCGGGCAAACGCAAAGCGGAGCTGCTCTACGCGGCGAACCTGTACGTCGCGCTGCAGGAGCAGACGCGCCTGCAAAACCGGATCGCGGCCGCGATGCCCGGCGGCCCCACCACGCGCGTCCTCGTCACGAAGGCGCTGCTCGAGCTCGAGCTCGGCGGCGGCACGGCCACCCATCGCCTCGGCGCGGATCTGCCGGATGGGCCTTTTGCCGAGCACCTCGAAGCGCTCGAAGATCCGGAGCTCGTCTCGTTCGTCCTGCGCTTCGACGCCGACATCGCATCGACGTGCGGCAGCCGCGCCGAGCGCTGGGACGCGCTCGCCGATCGCATGCGCTTCATCGTGGAGCTGTTCCGATTGCACGGGAGCGACGCCTCGCTCTTCGAGGAGCCCATCAGCGCCGCGGAGTGGCTCGCGCGCACCGGCCGCGTGAGGCCGCGACGCCCATTCTCGTCCCGGCCCCCCTTGTGACGTTCACTTCTCCGGCGTGGTTCCGCCGCCGACCCGCGCCGCGATGCGGCCGATCGCATGATCGAGCTGGAGCGCGGCCTCGACCCGATCCACCGTCGCGCGCGCGACGCGCAAGCGCGAGGTGCGCACCGTGTCCTCGGCTTGCTGCACCTGGAGCGGCGTGGACGCGCCGAGCGCGAAGCGCGCGCGCTCGGCTTCGAGCTGCTTCTCGGCGATGACCACCGTCTGCGCCGCCGCCGCGCGCCGGGCCTCCGCGGCTTCGAGCTGCGCGACGAGTCGAATCGCGACGATGCGGACCCGGGTGCGCGCGGATTCGAGCTGGTTCTTCGACATCTGCGCGTTGATGCGCGCATTCTCGACCTCCGCCGATTCCCGCGCGGTCGTGAGCGGCGTCTCGAACAGGAACCCCACATACCCGCCGACGGCGCCGAACGTCCCGATCTGCGCGAACGCCGGGGCGATGCTGCCATTGCCGAGGCCACGCAGCTCCACGTATCCCTCGACGTCGAACCGCGGTCGATACGCGTCGCCCGCCACCTGCGCGCGCGACTCGGCCGAGGCGACGCGCGCCTCGAGCTCCTTGAGCTCCGGCGACATCGCGCCGAGCGCCTTCTCGACCTCCGCGACGGTCGGCACCGGCGGATCCTCGGGGCTGCCGGCCGCGCGCAGGCGCACGTTCGGATCGATGTTGGCGAGCAGCTGGGAGAGCTCGAGCCCGCGCTGATACTCGGTGAGCTCCGCCGACGTGACCGACTCGCCGAGCGTCGCGACGCGCGTGTCGTACGAGAGGACGTCGACGGCCGAAAGCGCGCCTTTCTCGCGCCGCTGATCGGCCGCGTCGCGCTCGGCCTTCGCGAGGTCCCGCGCGGCGAGCTCGATGGTGAGCGCGCGCGACGCATACCAGAGCTCCCAGTACGACGTGAGCGCGTCGCGCACGACCTCGCTCGCCACGCGCTCGCGCCCCTGTTGCGCCGCGGTCCGATCGAGCTCCGCGGCCCGCAGCCCAGCCTCGCCGATCCGCGTCCCGGCGCCGCGGAGAATGGGCTGCGTGAGCGAGAGCCGCGTCGACATGGAATACCCGACGCCCGCCGCGCCCGCCGTGACGAGCTCACCGACGGGGTTCGACGTCGAGCTCCGGCTGCTCTGGACCGAGAGCGACACCACCGTGCCGGTCGCGAAGTCCTTCCGCAGCGCCGCGTTCAGCGAGAAGACGTCACGCTCGCCGACCGCGACCTGACCATCACGCCCGAGCGCGGGCGACGCGCTGTGCGTGTATCCCCCGTTCGCCGAGAGCACGAACGGATACCGCACCTCCTGCGCCCGCACCAGGGCCGCCGCCTGCTTCTCCGAGAGGATCGCCGACGCGACGTCGGGGTTGTACCGGAGCACGAGCGTGACCACGTCGTTCTCCCTGATCTCGTGGATGATGGGCGAGCCCGGACGGCTCGTCGCGTTCGCCTGTGTTTGCTGGGCGGACGCGTCCACGGCGGAGAAGGCGAGCGCGAACGAGCACGCGGCGACGCACCATTTCGACGTTCTATTCATGACGCAATGCCTCGATGGGGTTGAGGCGCGCCGCCTTGCGCGCCGGCAGATACCCGAAGATGACGCCGACGGCCGCGGAGAACGCGAAGGCCCCGGCCACCGTGCCCGGCGAGATGACGAACGGGAGCGACAAACTCTGCGTCGCCGCATACGAGAGCGAGAGCCCGAAGAGGATCCCGAGGATCCCGCCGAGGAGCGCGAGCACCACCGCCTCCACGAGGAACTGCAAGAGCACCTCGCTCGCGAGCGCCCCGATCGCGAGCCGCGTCCCGACCTCGCGCGTCCGCTCGGTGACGCTCACGAGCATGATGTTCATGATGCCGATGCCGCCGACGAGCAGGCTCACGGCCGCGATGCCGCCGAGCAGGCCCGTCATCGACGCCGTGACGCTGCTCATCGTATCGGCGATCTCCTGCATGTTGCGCACGTTGAAATCGTCGACGGCGCCGGGCTGGATGCGCCGCCGCTCGCGCAGAAGGTCCTCCACCTGCGCCTGCACCGAGGACGTCGCCTGCGCGTCCTCCACCTGCAGATACACCGAGCTGATGTTGTTGTTGCCCGCGATGCGCCGCTGGAACGCGCGGAGCGGCATCAAGACCACGTCGTCCTGATCGCCGCCCATCGCCGCCTGCCCCTTCGACGCGAGCAAGCCGACGACGAGGCAGGAGACCTGCTTCACGCGGATGCGCTGGCCCATCGGCATCGCCCCGGGAAACAGGTTGTCCCGGACCGTCTTTCCGATGATGCACACCGGGGTGCCCGAGGCGGCCTCGACCTCGGAAAAACTCCGCCCCATTTCGATCTTGTAGCCGCGGACCTCGAAATACCCCTCGTCGACGCCGATCACGCTCGTCGGCCAGTTCTGGTTGCCGACCACGACCGTGGTGTTCGATTGCGCCGTCGGCGACAGGGCCTTGATCCCGGTCACCTCGCGCTCGATCGCCTCGACGTCGTCCTTCTGGAAGGGATTGCCCGCCGTGCGCTCCGGCCCGCGCCGCGCCGCGCCGGGCGAGACGACGAGCATGTTCTCGCCGAGCGCGCCAACGTCGCTGCGTACCTTCTGCGTCGCGCCCTCGCCGATCGTCACCATCGCGATGACCGCGCCGACACCGATCATGATGCCGAGCATCGTCAAGAACGAACGAAGCGCGTTTTTCCGCACCTCGCGCAGGGACATGATCAAGGTGGCCCACAGCATCAGCGATTCCCCGAGATGATCTTGCCGTCACGAAACACGATGGTCCGCGTCCCGTACTCGGCCATGTCCGGCTCGTGCGTCACCATCACCACGGTGATGCCGTGCTCGCGGTTCAGCTGCACCATGAGCTCCATGATCTCGACCTTCCGCGCGGAATCGAGGTTGCCGGTCGGCTCGTCGGCGAGGAGCAAGGACGGCTCCGTCACGAGCGCGCGCGCAATGGCGACGCGCTGCTGCTGGCCACCCGAGAGCTTGGCGCTCGTATGCCCCGCGCGCGACGAGAGCCCCACGAGATCGAGCGCCTTGAGCGCCCGCCTCTTCCGCTCCTCGGCCGGCACGCGCCGGTAGATGAGCGGCAATTCGACGTTCTCGAGCGCCGTCGTCCGCGCGAGCAGGTTGAACCCCTGGAAGACGAACCCGATGAAATGGCGCCGCAAGAGCGCGCGCTGGTCCTGGTCGAGGTCGCAGACGTTGACGCCGCGAAAGAGGTACGCGCCGGACGTCGGTACGTCGAGACAACCAATCATGTTCATGGCGGTCGATTTGCCCGAGCCGGACGACCCCATGATGCTGACGAACTCCCCGCGCTCGATGCGCATGTCGACGCCGTCGAGCGCGCGCACCTCGGACTCGCCCTCGCCATAGATCTTCTCGACGCGCCGGAACTCGACGATGGGGGTGCGATGATCGGGGCCATCGCCGGCGCCGCCGTCCGCGCGGGGCAGCTCAGCCACGCGGCGCCTCGGTCATGCTCACCACGATGTCGGTCCCCTCGTTGATCTCGTCCGAGCGAACCTCCGTGCGAATGCCGTCCGTCGCGCCGACCTCCACCTTCACGCGGCGGGGCTCGCCGCCCGTCGGCAGCCAGAGCGCAGGCTCACGCGCCGGCGCGCCCGTGCCGCCCGGACGCTTTTGCTGCTGCCCCCCCATCCCGCCCGGCCGGCCGCCCATGGGAAGGAATTGATTGACCGAGATGCCCTGCTGCTGCTGCGAGCTCGACTTCCGGTTCGGATTGAACCGCAAGGCCGCATTCGAGACGAGCAGCACGCTCTTGCGCTCGTCGACCACGACCGTCGCCGTCGCCGTCATGCCGGGCCGGAGCAATCCCTTTGCATTGTCGACCGAGAGCCACGCCTCGTACGTGACGACCGTCGTCCCCGTCGTCGGCATGTTCTTCACGGCGAGCACCTTCGACGCGAACGACTGCTGCGCGTACGCGTCGACCGTGAAGCTCGCCTCCTGCCCTTCCTTCACCGCGCCCACGTCGGCCTCGTCGACCTGCACGTTGAGCTGGAGCTGACCGAGGTCCGCCGCGAGCACGAAGAGCACCGGCGTCTGCAGGCCCGACGTCACGGTCTGGCCCGGCTCGACCGCGCGGTTCAGCACGATCCCGTCGATCGGCGAGCGAATGACCGCCTTCGAAAGGTTCGTCTTGGCCACCTTCATCGACGCCTGGGCGAGCGTCACCTGCGAGGACGCCGACGCCACCTGCGCCTCGGCGCGCTTGTAGTTCGCTTGCGCCGTCTCCACGTCCTGCGCCGGCGCGAGCCCCTGGGCCAGCATCGCCTCGGCCCGCGTGAGTTTCTGCTTGGCCTCGTTGGCCGTGGCGCGCGCGTTGACGAGCGAGGCGCTCGCCGAGTTGACCTGCGCCGACACCTCCTCGACACGCGCCGTGTATTGCTCGGTGTCGATCTCGGCGAGGATCTGGCCCTTCGTCACCTTGTCGTTGAAATTGACGTGGACCTCGAGGACGCGGCCCGTGATCTCCGCGCCGACCTCGACGGTGTTCCGCGCCTTCAGCGTGCCGGTGGCCGTGACGGTCACCCGGAGGTCGCCGCGCTCGACCTTCTGCGACTGGTACTTCGTGCCCTCCGCGGCGGCGGTGGTCTTCTTCTTCCAGGCGTAAAAACCGCCACCGCCGCCGGCGACGAGGACGGCGGCGAGCAGCACCCACGGGAGCGTTCGCCGTTTGCCCCGCGCGACGACCCGGAGGACCTCGGGATCCCCGCCGGCCGGCTCGTTGGTTCGAGGAGATGTCATGATCGTTCCCCTTGGACGGAGCCCGAGCCGGGCTCCCTACGCGGGGACGCGCCGAAACCCTGCGAGGCAGGGCGCGCGTCCCCGCGGATGGGCTCAGCCGGCCGCCACCTTGACGAGCTGTTTGCCCGTGTTCGCCCCGGTGAAGAGGCGCCGGAGCGCGCCGGGCGCGTTCTCGAGGCCCTCCACGACGTCGACGCGATCCTTGATGCGGCCCTCGGCCGCCCACCGCGCGAGATCGCCGATGGCCTCGCCGAACCGGGCCGCGTAGTCGGTCACGAGGAAGCCCTCCAGACGGCCGCGCTTCATGATGAGGTTCATCAAGTTGCGCGGCCCGGCCGAGCCCGCGGCGTTGTTGTAATCGCCGATCGAGCCGCAGAGCACGACCCGACCGCGCATGGCGAGGTGCGAGAGCGCGGCCTCCAGGATGGAGCCGCCGACGTTGTCGAAATAGACGTCGATGCCGTTCGGGCAGAGCTCGCCCAGCCGCTTGGAGACGTCCTCGGATTTGTAATCGATCGCCGCGTCGAACCCGAGCTCGTCCTTGATCCACGCGCACTTCTGCGCGCCGCCCGCGATCCCAACGACCCGACAACCCTTCACCTTGGCGATCTGCCCCGCCGCATTGCCCGTCGCGCCTGCGGCGCCCGAGACGACGACCGTCTCCCCTTCCTTCGCCTGCCCCACGTCGAGCAGCCCGAAATACGCGGTGAGCCCCGTGAGCCCGAGGAGCGAAACCGCCATCGTCGGCGCCACGCCGTCCGGCAGCTTCCGCGGCCCGCGGATCGACGGCTCGATCACGGCGTGTGTTTGCCACCCCGTCATCCCGTACACGAGATCCCCCGGCGAAAACCCGGCCAGGCTCGATCGAAGCACGCGCGCGACGCCGCCCGCGCGCACGACCTCGCCGATCGCCACGGCCGGCAGGTACGAGTCGCGCTCGATCCAGATCCGCTGCGTCGGATCCACCGAAAGATAAAGCGTCTCGACGAGGATCTGCCCCGGCCCGAGCTCCGCGGGCAACGCCTCCTCGTGCCAGGTGAAATCGCTATCCTTGATCATCCCCGCGGGCCGCGCGGCGAGCCGCCAGGAACGGTTCACTTCGGTCATCGTCTGCTCCTCTCGCGGCGCACCCTATCCGGCCGGCGGGCCTCGAGCAACGGCCCACGCGCCCCCCTTCCCTCCGCCGCGATCCCCCCTATGCTGCGCCTCATGCGCCGCTTACCCGGACTCCCCCTGCCCCCGGCCCTCACCCTCCTGCCTTACCTCTACCGCCCGTTCCCCTTCCTCGACGCCATGGGCAAGCGGTATCCGGAGGGCTTCACCCTCCGGTTTCCGGCCATGCCGACGCCCGCGGTGGTCTTTCACCACCCCGACGCCGCGAAGGAAATCTTTGCGCTTGGCGCGGACGACGCGCATGCGGGGCAGATCAACGCGGTGCTCGGCCCGATCCTCGGGAAAACCTCGCTCCTCCTGCTCGACGGCAAAGAGCACCTGCGCCAGCGAAAGCTGCTCATGCCTCCCCTGCACGGCGAGCGCATGTCGTCCTACGGCGCGCGCATGATCGCCCTCACCGAGGCCTCGATCGCCACCTGGCCCGAGCGCGAGCGTTTCCCGGTGCACGACCGCCTCCAGGCGATCACGCTCGACGTCATCTTGCGGGTCGTCTTCGGCATCGACGAGGGCGAGCTCTTCCACCGATTGCGTGAGCGCCTCGTGGGGATCCTCGAGCTCGCGACGAACCCGATGTTCCTTTTGCCGTGGTTCCAGAGAGACCTCGGCCCGCTCACGCGCTGGAACACCCTGGCGCGGGCCCTCCGCGAGGCCGACGAAATGCTTTATGGGGAAATCCGGCGCCGCCGGGCCTCGGGCGAGCGGGGGGACGACATTCTCTCGCTCCTGCTCGACGCACGCGACGAGCAAGGCGAGCCCATGACCGACAGCGAGCTGCGCGACGAGCTCATGACCCTGCTCGCGGCGGGCCACGAGACCACGGCGACCGCGCTCTCCTGGGGGCTTCGGTGGATCCTCGCCTCGAAGAGCCTCGGCGCGCGCCTCGTCCGCGAGCTCGAAACGGAGGGCGCGCTGCCGGGCCTCGCGCCCGAGCGTATTGCCCGCTGCGCGCTGCTCGACGCGACGGTGCGGGAGGCCTTGCGGCTGCAACCCGTGGTCCCGATGGTCGGCCGCGTCCTCCAGCGGCCCGCGCGCATCGGCGGTTATGACCTCGACCGCGGCACGCCCGTCCTCGTCTCGATTTACCTCATTCACCGCAGGCCCGATCTCTACCCGGATCCCACGCGCTTCGATCCGGATCGTTTCCTGCGCCAGCGATTCGCGCCGCACGAGTGGCTCCCGTTCGGCGGCGGCATCCGCCGCTGCATCGGCATGGCCTTCGCGCTCTATGAAATGAAGATGATCCTCGCTACGATCCTCGCGCGCGCGGAGCTGCGGCTGCCGCTGTTCGGCAAGGTGCGCGAGGTGCGTCGCGGGGTGACGATTGCGCCTTCCCGCGGGATGCCGCTCGTCATGGAGCGCCGGGCGTCATGAAGTGGGAGCGACTCAGACCGGATCCACGATCGCGAAGATAGCTCGTAGCACAGCATTGGGGACGGCGAGCGAGGCGTACGCGACAAAGAGCTTCAGGGCGAGGCCGTGCTTCTTCGTCGTGAGCCAGTTTGCCCCGATGCGGAGCAGGCACGTGAGAAAAACCCCGCAGCCTGCGGCCTGGGCCAGGCCGTAAACGGGATCCATCCATCTCACCCCCGATTCAGGAATGGATGTAAAAAATTCGCTCGTCGTCCCCGACGATTGTGCCAGCCACACCAGCAGGGCGCCAAGGATGCAGAACGGAGCCGTGACGACCGTGAGGGGTGGGAGCGTCCCCAGGACGAGGTACACGCGCGCGTGATCGATCTTGATGGGTCCGCTCGCCCTGCGCCCTGCCCGATGGAGGACGAGGACCGCCGTGAGGGATGCGGCGAGCATGGCGCAGGCGGGGCCCATCTCGCGGAGCACGATGACGCATGTGATCCACGGGGTGTTCTTCTGCGCATTGAAGAAGCCCAGCGCGTAGGCGGACCGGAGATACACCACACTGCCGAGAACCAGCCCGATCCCGGCGCCGACCGGAAAAGACAACCTCACGATCCTGTCGTAGGGCGAGATCACGTCGGGGACGGGCGCGGCGGGCGGCGACGCGGCGGGCGGCGCGTACGTCCGGCCGATGTCGAGTTTGTCGACCATGTCTCTGCCGCGCACCCTACTCGACAGGTTTGTCGGGGTCAATGACCTCCGCGTTCGCCGCCGCGTTTGCCGCCGCGAGTTCCTTGATCTCCGCGAGCTCTTTGGGCGTAAATGAGCGCAGTTGCTGGAGGAACGAGTCGAAGTCGCTGGCGACGAAGTAGGGTTCCCAGCTCGCATAGTAGTCGAAGTAGTACACGTAGCCTCGCTCCTCCCCCTTGGTGACGATGCCGTAGAGGCTTCCGCCCGAATCGTCGCCAATTGGGAGCAGATGATCGGCGATGCGATCGGAAAAAATCTCCTTGTTCCACAGTAGATCCCCGGATTTGCACTCGCTTCCGACGCTGAAGAGCTCGTGGACGTCCGCGCCCACGAAGGGGGCTCCGGCGATGTCGAGGATGTCCGGCTCCGGCCGGCCGCCGTTGTACTCTTGCAGGAACCGGCGATAAGGCTCGGGCAGGCGCACGCCGAGTTTCTCCTCCAGCTCTTGGAGGGACTGCTCGCTCAGGGGTTCTCCGCGGTCGTGGATTTGCATGTCATGGTCTCCCGTGGTTTGCGACTCCCCCGGTATGCCCCGTAGCCTTGTGAATGTCTTTGGGCACGAGCTGCATCGTCTTCCCGTCCTGATGATGGTGCCACGTATGGTCTTTCGGCGTCGCTTCGAGTCCCGCTGCCTCGTTCGCGAGCTGGAAATCACGAGGCCGGTTCCCTGTCTGGTTGATCTTTACCTCCTTTTTCACGACGCCAGCAGCCTTGAAATCCGGATACCCCTCGGCGTCGAAGGGCACGCCGGTCTCGGGATGCTTCTTGCCCGCGAGGTGCGCGTTCCGGGGTCTTGCCGCCCTCGCCTGCCCCGCCGCCGCGCCGTTCGGACTTGACACGGGCTTCGTCGTCGTCGTGACGGTCGTCCCGCTGGGCGGCGCCGCTGCCTTCGGCGGGGTCGCGGCCGGCGGGCCCGGCAGCTTCGGCCGCCGCAAGAACCCGCCCGGTCCGCCCGCACCGGCCGGCAGGAACACCGGCATGCTCCGTAGCCTCTGCTGAGCCGCCCGCAGCGCCCTCGTCCCTGCGGTCTCCAGGGCCCCCGCTCCCGCCGTGGCAAGCGTCAAAAGGGTATCCGCCAGGGCGTTCACGATGGCGTACTTGGCCTCGGCATCCGCCCAGCCTTTTCCATACCCCTTGAGGAAGCCCTCCCAGGCGATCTTTGCGAGCTGCTCGTCGTCGTACGTCGGCAGATCCGGGATTGCATTCAGTTGTCTGGCCACATCGGCCCGCATCTTGTCGGCGCCTGCGGGGTTGTTCCAAAGCGCTACGTCGAAGGGGCGCCCCCCGCCGACACTGCGGTTGAGCGAGCTCGCTGCTTCCGCCGCCCCGCCGAGCGTCGCCCCCCACTCGCGCCCGATCCGCTCCCCCGTGCGCCTCGCCTCCTCCTCGGCGTCCCTCCGCGCCAGGTTGACTTTCTGTTCCTCAAATGTCTTCCCAGGAGGAGGCGGCGGACACGGCACGCTCATCCCAGGCGCGGGAGCGGGCGTCGGAGCCGTTTGCCCGAGGAAACGCTGATCCGGAGGCCTATTCCGCGGCCTGTCGCAGGGCCTCATCGCAGACGTCCGCGTCGCAATTTGGACGGTCGTGCGCTTGGCCGGCGCGGCGTCCGGCTCTTCCGCCGCAATCTTCTCCGGCGGCGGTGGTGGTGGTGGCGGCGGCGGCGGTTCGTCGCAGGGCAGATCCTGATACGCGAGCCCCAAAAGCTTCCGGCTCTCGGGCGGCGCGTGGGGGTCATAGACGAAGACGCCCTTGACCGAAGCGTTTTCCAGGAGCTTATCGAGCGGTTCGAACGCCGGTCGATGCACTCCATCCCCGAGCTCGTACCAGTAGCGTGCATTCGGGCCGACGCGGGGATGACGCCGGCAGACGCGAAACACGCTCTTGCCGTGCAGCTCCTGCGCCCACCCCTCCGTAGGCACGCGCGCCGCGCCGCACCCGAAGAGCCATGCCGAGACGCAAGAAACGAAGAGCAGCGGCATCCCAAGCCGCAGGAACCGCAGAGCAGCACCCACGAGCATCAGGGCGGCCCCGGTGACAATCTGCATGACCCCGCGCATGACGAGCCCCCTCCGTGCACGAGCCCCCCGTGCGTTTGGCCGGAATTGCACCAGAGCGCGGCGGCTGTGTCCATGAGGTCATCGGCGATAGGCAGGGCTCTCCACCCTGCGCCGCCGACCTTCTCCCCGTCTCCTCGCCGCATGGTTGACCTCGGCGAGACCGCTCCCCGCGCACCACGGAGCCCTCCGAACGCTCCCGCGACCCGAAGGATCCCTCCCGGCGACCGCTCGGTCCGCTTCCGGGGACCGCTCGAACGCCTCGGACAGAGCCTACCCAGCGCATCCCCAGCGCTTCGCCTGCGCTCCGGCGTGCGCCGTCGACGCTTCCCCCGACCGCCCGGCGAGCATGCGCGATGCGAGGGGCGTGGTCCCCAGGACCCACCCCGACGGTCGAGACATGCCCTCGAATCGGTTCGCCGAGCGTCCCCCGCCCTTGCCCGAGCGAGCCCATGGGGCACGCGCCTTGCTAGGCCCACGGCGCGCGCGGCGATTCGAGCCGCCGCGGAAGGGGAATTCATCATGCGCACGCCGCTGCTTCGCTTGTGCTCCGTCCCGCTCCTCGCGGTCCTCGGAACCGCCTGCTTCACGACGTTCGAGGAGCAGCCCGACAAGCCCCAAGGAACGGTTCTGCCGCCCACGCCGATGGCGCCGGATCAGAAGGCCGAGCTCGATGCGCTCCTCGCCGAAGCGCAGAAATCGGCGAACATGACCGCCGCCGACTTCGCGAGCCAGTATGCGGTCTCCTTCACGAATGGCCTCTCCTACGATCCCACGCAGGCCGACGGCCTCCCGCTGATCCAGGCCTCCTCGCTCGGCCTCGACGCCGACGAGATGCAGAAGCTCCAGAAGAATGGCTTCGTCATCTCGGAGAAGAAACGATTCCCCACGTTCGTGTACGGCTACGAGAGCATTTATGCGCTCGATCTGCCGCTCTACGTGTCGGCGGACTCGATCCTCTTCGCCGTCCACCGCTCCTACGACGCGATCCTGAAGGCCGTGGAGATGGCATCGCTCGGGCCCGAGCTCAAAACGCTGCTCGAATCGATGCGCGCCGAGCTCGCGGCCGGCGGCGGCTCCGCGCTCGGCGCCGACGCGCGCGCGGACGCGGATCTCTTCACGGCCGTCGCGCTCTCGCTGCTCACCGAGCAGGCCGTCTCGCCCGTCGCGGGCGCCAAGGAGGCCGACATCGTCAAGCTCGTCGACGGCGCCAACGCCCACCAGGGAATGGGCGAGGCGCGCCTCTTCGGCAGCAATCGGACCGTGGATTTCTCGCAGTTCGAGCCGCGCGGACACTACACGGATTCACCCGAGCTCCAGCGTTACTTCCGCGCGATGATGTGGCTCGGCCGCATCGATTTCCGCATTGTCGAGACGCAAAGCGACGGCTCCCAGGTCTTCCAGCGCAGGCAACTCGAAGGCGCCTACGTCCTCCACGCCCTCGCGCAGGGCGAGCAGCAGAAGCGGTATACCCGCATCGACGACGCGATCCGCTCCTTCGTGGGCGAAAGCGATTACATGACCCTGCCCGAGCTCGACGGCCTGCTCTCCGATCTCGGCGTCGCCGACGCCGCCGGGCTCGCGGGGATCGAGGACACGAAGATCGCGGAGGTCGTGCTGCAAAAGGGCTACGGCACGCAGCGGATCTCGAGCCACATCATGATCAACGGCCTCGGCCAGGGCACGCTGCCGCTCTCGTCGAGCTTCGCATTCTTCGGCCAGCGCTACGTGGTCGACTCGCACGTCTTCTCGAACGTGGTCTACGACCGCGTGCAGAAGGGCAATGTGTTCCGCATGATGCCGAACCCGCTCGACGTCGGCTTCGCCGCGCTCGGCAACGATCAGGCCGGGCAGCTCCTCGGGCCCGAGGTCGAGCAGTACCACTACGCGCCGGACCTGCACATGATGCGCGTCCTCGTCGACGCGCACCCGGCGTCGTTCTGGAACGACAACCTCTACAACCGCTGGCTCGTCTCGCTGCGCGAGCTCTCGCCGAACAAGACGCTCGCCGGCGACACGTCGGGCCTGCCCGGGGTCGCGAAGACCGAGGCCTGGGGACGCAGGCTCATGAACACGCAGCTCGCGTCCTGGGCCGAGCTCCGCCACGACACGCTGCTCTACGCGAAGCAATCGTACACGGGCGGCGCCTCGTGCCAGTTCCCCGACGCGTTCGTGGACCCGTACCCGGCGTTTTATGCCCGCATCGCCGAGCTCGCCGAGCACGGCTCCGCAATGGTCGGGACCCTGGATCTATCGAACAACGCTTACCTCGCGCAGCGGCTCCCGGAGTACTTCGCCACCCTGCGCGACGTGGCGCAGAAGCTCGGCGAGATGGCGAAGAACGAGCGCGACGGTGTACCGCTCACGCAGGCGCACCTCGATTTCATCAACCAGGCCGTGAAGGTGCAGATGGGCTGCGGCGATCCGGAGGGCTCGACGGGCTGGTACGCGAATCTGTTCTTCGACAACTTCCAGAGCGTCCAGCAGGATCCGACGATCGCCGACGTGCACACGCAGCCGACCGACGAATTCGGCACCCCCGTGGGCCGCGTCCTGCACGTGGGGACGGGCCTGCCGCGCCTCATGGTCGTGACGGCGGACCCGTGCGGCACGCCGCGGGCCTTCGTGGGCCTGGCCTCGTCCTATTTCGAGCAGATCACGTCGAACTTCGAGCGAATGACCGACGAGGAGTGGGCGCAGGGCCTCGGGGCCGCGACGCCCGCCGACGTGCCGTGGATGACGGATCTCGTTTCGCGCTGAGCGTGGCGCTTCGCTGGGGCTTTGCCCCAGGCCCCACCCGGGGCTGTCCGCCCCGGGACCCGGACCAGCGCCCGCGCTGGACTGAGGGTCGATGAACTGCGCTCCGCGCAGTTCATCGAACAGCCGGGGTCAAGACCACGAGCGATCCTGCCAGCCGAGACGGCAGCGCTGACGGTTCAACGGGCGGGGCGGTCCCACCGGCCTGTGGGAAGAACTGCGCTCCGCGCAGTTCTTCCCTAAATGGTCCAGGGCTGGCCCTGGTCCGGGTCGAGGGGCGGATAGCCCCCGCGGGGTTCGGGGCAGCGCCCCGGCGCGGCGGCCCCAAGAAGAGACCCACCCCGCCTGCCCTGACGTGGCCGCCCGGATCGAGGCCCGGGCGGCACACGCCGGCACAGGGGGTTCGGGGGCGTAGCTCGGCTCGTCCGAGCGTAGCCCCCGAGCGTCGAGAATCACTCGATGAACTTGCCGCGGCCCTTCGTGCAATCCGCCTGGGCCGACTCCTTCGTGTACTTCGGCCCGGTGTAATTCACGAGCATCCCCATCGCGTTGCACACGCCCACGACGCCCTCGCTCGGGCAGGACTTGGCGACGTCGAGCTTCAGCGTCTTTGCGAGATCGGCGATCTTGGCGTCGTCGAACTTCGCCTTCTCGGCCTCGGGCGCCACGAGGGCCGCACACTGCCCCTCGTCCTTCGGATCGCGGAGGTAACCGATGATGACCTCCCCCGACGCCAGGCCCTTCTGCGCGGCGGGCTTGGCCTCCTCCTTGGCCTCGGGCTTCGCTTCCGGCTTGGCTTCGGCCGTCGCGGGCTTGGTGGAGCCAGCCGGGGCGGCGGCGGCCTTCGCGGACGAACCGCCGGCGGGGCTCGGGGCCGCCTCCTCCTTGCCACAACCAAAGAGCGCCAGCGCCGCGAATGCAAAAACGAGCTTCTTCATGTGCGTAGGTCTTTCCTGATGCCTCGCCTCGGGGACCTCCCCCCGGGGCATGCGCGGGCGACGCCTACCCGACGTGGGCGAAAAACGCAAATCCTTCGGTCGACTCCGATCGGGACGCAGCCCCGCCCGGACTGAATTCTCGTATCCATCGAATTCAAATTGTTCGAGCTCGTTGCAGAGATTCGTTTCTCTGCAATCATGGCCAGCGAGGACCGAGGGAGAAAACCATGCAGACGCGGCAGACTCTTCGTGCGCTTTCGCTGGGCGTCCTTCTGGTTTGCGCGGCGCCGCGCCTTGCGCGGGGCGAATCGCATTCGGCGAGCACGCAGGCCGGGGTGTGCGACGCGCTCCAGGATCCGAGCGTCACGCCGGGGCTCCACGGCCTCTGCTTGACCTACTGCGAGGCCCTCGACTGCGACCATCCAGCCGAGGCCCATGATTCGTGCGAAACGGCCGGGGTCCAGATCCTCGCGGACTACGAGAAGCTGCGCGAGGGCACGACGGCCCCCGCGATGCCCTGCATCGACAGCGACGTATGCCCTTGCTGGTCCGCCGCGGAGATCGCCGCGATTGGCGCGACGTGGACGCCGAGCACGGCGGAGCTCATCTCGCAAACCGCCGTCGATTGGTCGCTCACCGCGCTCTACGAGGTCGGCACGGGCGTATCCGTGGACGCTTTTCAGATCGCGCTGGTCGAGATCCCGGCATGGACCGCCCCCGTATGCAGCTACTTCTCCACCGACGGCACCGAGGGCAGCGTCGAGAGCCGCGACCTGACGATCACGCAGGCCCAGGCGCAGACCTGCAAAACCCAGCTCCTCGAACAGTACGCCGCGCTCCTCGCGCTCGGCGCCTCCGTCGGGTGCGAGGGGGACCCGTGCCCCCCCAGAGGTCCGTGAACCGCGATCTCGTTCACGAGCGCTCGCCCTCTTCCCGCCTCCGCCCCCGCCCTCGTTCCTGCCTCCGGGGTTGAACCCCCCTCCCCCTTCGTGCTACCCGACGCCTCGCCAAGCACGGCGGAGAGAACGGAACGCATGAAGCTCGCGAGCCTACGAGGACCGGGAAGAGACGGCACGCTCATCGTCGTCCGGCGCGACGGCGCAAGGTTCACCCCGGCGCCGGCCGACATCCCCACGATGCAGGCCGCGCTCGATCGCTGGGACGAGAGCGAAGGGCGCCTGCGGGACCTCGCCTCGCGCCTCGAGCGCGGCGAGATCGCCGGCGAGCCCCTCGATCCCACGAAGCTCGCGCCGCCCCTGCCGCGCGCCTCCGAGTGGGTCGACGGCTCGGCGTACATCAATCACATCGTCCTCGTCCGCAAGGCCCGCGGCGCCGAGCCGCCCGAGACGCTGCGCACCGATCCGCTCGTCTATCAGGGCGGATCCTCCGTGCTCCTCGGCCCACGCGAGGACATCGTCCTCCACGACGCGCGCTGGGGCCTCGATTTCGAGGCCGAGATCTGCGTCGTCCTCGGCGACGTCCCGCTCGGCACCAAAAAGGAAGATGCGCAGAAGCACGTGCGCCTCCTTTGCCTCGCGAACGACATCACCCTGCGAAACCTCGTCCCTGCCGAGCTCGCCAAGGGATTCGGCTTTTTTCAATCGAAGCCCGCCACGGCCTTCTCGCCCTTCGCGGTCACGCCCGACGAGCTCGGCGGCGCGTTCCGCGACGGACGCGTGCACCTCCGGCTCTGCTCCACCTACAACGGCGCGCTCATCGGTGATCCCGAGGCGGGACCGGAGATGCACTTCTCGTTCTTCGAACTCGTCGAGCACATCGCGAAGACCCGCGCGTTCGGCGCCGGGACGATCCTCGGCAGCGGCACGGTCTCCAACGTCGACCGCGCGCGCGGCGTGAGCTGCCTCGCCGAGCGTCGCATGATCGAGACCATCGACGAGGGCGCGCCGAAGACGCCCTTCATGAAGCCCGGCGACACCATCGCGATCGAGATGCGCGGGGAGGACGGGCACGACATTTTCGGACGCATCGAGCAGAAGGTGGTCTCCCCATGAAGCTTTACGGATACTGGCGCAGCTCCTGCAGCTATCGCGCGCGGATCGCGCTGCACCTCAAGGGCATCCCCTTCGAGAACGTCCCCGTCCACCTCGTCAAGGACGGCGGCGAGCAGTTCAAGGACGATTATCGCGCGAAAAACCCGATGGCTCAGGTGCCCACGCTCATCGTCGAAGAAGCCGGCGTGGTCCACGAGCTCGGGCAATCGCTCGCGATCATCGAATGGCTGGAGGAGCGATATCCGGAGCCGCGGCTCCTGCCGGCCGATTCGTTCCTGCGCGCGCGGACGCGGCAGCTCGCCGAGACGATCAACGCGGGCATCCAGCCGTTCCAGAACCTCTCGGTGCTCAAGCTCGTGAAGAGCGAGCTCGGCGGCGACGAGCAGGCGTTCGCGCGCCGCTTCATCGAGAAGGGCCTCGCCGCGTTCCAGGCGCTCGCCGAGCCCGTCCACGGCCGATTCTCGGTGGGCGACGCGCCCACGGTGGCCGACGCGTGCCTCGTGCCCCAACTTTATGCGGCGCGACGCTTCGGCGTGGACCTCGCCCCGTTCCCCTTGCTCGTGCGCATCGAGGAGCAATGCGCGTCGCTACCGGCCTTCCAGGCCGCTCATCCGGACAAGCAGATTGATGCCGTGGTCGGGGGTTGAAGGAGTGATCGAAATCATGTCGAAGGTGGAATCCATCGGGATCAAGCGCATCGAGGCGCTTCACTATTACGTCGGCGACCTCGAGCGGAGCCGCAAGTTCTACACGGAGAAGCTCGATTTCGAGGAGATCGCCCATTCGAGCCCCGAGCTCGAGGAGGCGTCCAAGCAGCGCTCGGTCGTCTTCCGCGCCGGCGATTGCATCGTCATGTGCTCGCAGCCGCTCGGCGAGGGCGGGCGGGCGTGGCGTTACCTCCGCAAGCACCCGGACGGCGTCGGCACGCTGATCTTCGAGGTCGAGGACATCGAGCGCGCGTTCCGCCTGCTCGACGGGCGCGGGGGCACGCCGATCGACGAGATCACGCGCGTGAAGGAGGACGGCGGCGAGTTCGCCTCGTTCTCGATCACGTCGCCGTTCGGCGACACGACGTTCCGCTTCGTCGAGCGCAAGAACTATCGCAAGCTCTTCCCGGGCGCGGTGCATTACGACATCCCGCGCGGGGGCAAGAACTCGCTCGGCTTCACGCATTTCGATCACATCACGACGAACTTCCAGACGATGGCGCCCGCGCTGCTCTGGATGGAGCACGTGCTCGGCTTCGAGCGGTTCTGGGAGATCCAGTTCCACACCGAGGACGTCAAGAAGGGCGGCGATCACGGCTCCGGGCTGCGCTCGGCCGTCATGTGGGATCCGCGCTCGGGCGTGAAGTTCGCGAACAACGAGCCGTACCGGCCGTACTTCAAGAGCTCGCAGATCAACATCTTCAACGAGGAGCACCGCGGCGACGGCGTGCAGCACGCGGCGATCGCGGTGAAGGACATCCTGCCGTGCGTGAAGCACATGCGCGAGCGCGGCATCGAGTTCATGCCCACGCCGGGCTCGTATTACGACGCGCTGCCGGCGCGCCTGAAGTCGCTCGGCGTCCAGCAGATCGAGGAGGACGTGAACGTGCTGCGCGACCTCGAGATCCTCGTCGACGGCGAGGCGGAGGGCAAATACCTGCTCCAGATCTTCCTCAAGGAGTCGTCGGGGACGCACGCGGATCCGAAGGCCGGGCCGTTCTTCTACGAGATCATCCAGCGCAAGGGCGATCGGGGCTTCGGCGGCGGCAACTTCCGCGCGCTCTTCGAGAGCATCGAGCGGCAGCAGAAGACGGAAGGCAAGGTCGCATGATCGAGCGCCTCGCCTTCGGGGAGCTCGCGCCGAAGCACCACACGGTGCTCCGCGACGCGAAGGGCACGCTCCGCTGGGAGGAGTGCCTGACGCGTCGCGGGTTCGACGGGCCCTACACCATTGCGTATCACGAGCGGCGCCCGCACGAGCACCGCGTCGCGCCCGCCGAGCACGGGTTCGCATTGCCCACGCCGGCCCCGCAGCGCCCCCTGGCGAAGCGCCATTATCGTTCGACCTCGGTCCCGACCCCGAGCGGCCCGCAGATCGACGGGCGCGTCCCTCTGCTCTACAACGGCGATGTCGTCCTCGGCATCGCCCGCCCGGACGCGCCCGATCCGGTCTATTTCTCGAACGCCGACGCCGACGAGCTCTTTTACGTCTTCGAGGGCAGCGGCCTGCTGCGCACGATGCTCGGCGATCTGCGGTACGAGAAGGACGATTACATCTACGTGCCGCGGGGCCTGTTCTATCGCTTCATCCCCGACGCGGGCCTGCAATCGTGGCTCTGCCTCGAGGCGATGGGCGGGATCCACCTCCCTCGCCAGTGGCGCAACGACGTCGGGCAGCTCCGCATGGACGCGCCGTACTGCCACCGCGACTTCAAGAAGCCCACGTTCGTCGGGCCGATGGACGAGGGGATCCGCAAGCTCATCGTCAAGCGCGACGGCGGCTTCCACGGCTTCTCGATGGCGCATTCGCCGCTCGACGTCGTCGGCTGGGACGGCACGGTCTATCCGTTCGTCTTCCCGATCCTGAACTTCCAGCCGCGCGCGGGCCTCGTGCACCTGCCGCCCGACTGGCACGGCACGTTCGCCGCGCGCGGCGCGCTCGTCTGCAGCTTCGTCCCGCGCGTCGTCGATTTCCACCCGCAAGCGATCCCCTGCCCGTACCCGCATTCGTCATACGACTGCGACGAGTTCATCTTCTATTGCCGCGGCAACTTCACGTCCCGCCGCGGCGTCGGTCCGGGCAGCATCTCCCACCACCCCGCGGGCATCCCGCACGGCCCGCACCCGGGCTCCTACGAGGCCAGCATCGGCACGAAGGAGACGAGCGAGCTCGCGGTCATGCTCGACACGTTCGAGCCCCTCCTTCCGACCGAGGCCGCCCTCGGCGCCGAGGATCCGGGTTATCAGGACAGCTTCGTCGAAGGCTGAGCCGGATTCGTTCGGCTCTACGTCGCCGCCTCGGGCTCCGGGGCGAACCTGTCGACACCTGCGTACACGTCAGCAAGCCGGAGGGTACAGCCGAGCGCGGGTAGCTCCACGCTCCCCTCGTCCCCTGTGCCCTCGGTGAGCAACCATTGCCCCGTGGGGAGCTTCCTGTAATGCTCGATCCGCCGTTCGTCCTGGTACACGAGGACGTACTCGTCGAGCGACGGGATCATGCGATAATGGGAGAACTTGGAGGTCTGGTCGTGCCGCGCCGTCGTGGGCGAAAGGACCTCCACGATGACCCGGGGGTTCAGGAGGTTCTCGCGGTACTTCGCGTGAAACTGCGGCGCGCCGCAGACGACGACCACGTCGGGGTAGGTGTAGAGCCCCGTCGCCTCGACGTAGACGCGTTGATCACTCGTCAGGACGGCGCAAGGACCGCCACGAAGGGCGACGCCGAGCGAAATGATCATGTTCGCACAGAGCGCGTTGTGCCGCGCCGATGCGCCGGCCATCGCCGTGATCACGCCGCGGCAGAACTCGTGCTTGTCCAGGCTCTTGCGCTCGAGCTCGATGTAGTCGTCCTCGGTCACGAGGGGCATCTTGGCAGCCACGGCGTCGCTCCTCCATCGGTAGGGCCCTCCTAGCCGCTACCGCCTCCCCCGAGGCCCGTCAAGCGCCGCCCCTGCCGTGCTCGCGCGCCAGGGCTCGAACCGCGGCACGCCTCGCGCTAGGATGCGCCGCGGAGGACCTTCCATGTCGAGCCAACCCGAGCGCGAGGATCCCTACCGCGAGCGCCTCTCCCCCGAGCAATACCGCGTCAGCCGGTGCGGCGGCACCGAGCGGGCCTTCACAGGCAAGTTCTGGAACCACAAAGCCGACGGGCGCTACACCTGCGTCTGCTGCGGCGAGCCGCTCTTCGATTCCACCACGAAATACGACTCCGGCAGCGGATGGCCGAGCTACTGGGCCCCCATCTCGAAGGACACCGTCAAGGAGATCGAAGACACGAGCCACGGCATGTTCCGCACCGAAGTCCGCTGCGCCAAATGCGACGCCCACCTCGGTCACGTCTTCCCAGACGGCCCGCAACCGACGGGCATGCGCTATTGCATCAACTCGGCGTCGCTCGATTTCAAGGCGCGGTAGAAGGAGCCGTCGCGCCGGGGCGCTGCCCCGGACCCCGCGGGGGCTATCCGCCCCTCGACCCGGACCAGGGCCAGCCCTGGACCTTTGATGGAAGAACTGCGCGATGCGCAGTTCTTCCACAGGCCGGTGGGACCGCGTTGCCGGTTGAAACGGCAGCGCTGCCGTCTTGGCTGGCAGGGTCGCTCGTGGTCTTGACTCGGCCCGTTCGATGAACTGCGCGGAGCGCAGTTCATCGACTTTCGGTCCAGCGCGCCGCTGGTCCAGGTCCAGGAGCGGACAGCTCCTGGTGGGGCCTGGGGCAAAGCCCCAGCGAAACGCCTTCGAGATGAGACCTCAAGGCTCCCCGAGGAGCGCTCGGCGCGACCCGAGCGCCTCCTCGCAGGCCCGTCGCCACGCGGGCGTGAGCCCGCTGCCGAGGTCGTTCGCGATTACGAGCAGCCGCGGTACCTCCAGGTAATGCAGAATCGCGAGCAGCCGCTTCTCGCCGAAGCCGAGCGCCTCGTGCCCCATGGTCTCGCGGCCCCTCCGGAACCGGAATGCGAGTGGCCCGAATGCGAGCTCGTTCGTCGGATCGCGACGGATCAGCATGGCCGCCGCGTCGAACCCGGTGAGCGCGACGAACCTGCGCAGGAAGGCTGGTGCTTCGCCGTCGAGCCACAATCCTTTTTCGTCGAAATGGGCTCCCTCGGTCGGATCGTCCGATTGCGCCGCGAGCACGACGTGGCTCGTGATTCGCAGGCCGCGGGCACGAGCCACGCCGAGGGAGCCGTCGCTGCGTTTTTCGAGGATGAGGCGCGGTGGGTCCAGGCTGGCTCCTGTGCGCGGCGACGGCGCTCTGCCGGTCAGGACGTCGAATGCGCCGAGCCCCTCGTCGAGCCATCCGTTGCTCCCGCTGAGAAAGGCGAGCTCGCGGATCGCCAGCATCGCGCCGAGGACACGCCTGTCTTGCGCTGCGGGAGAGCCGCGCCCCCGGAGCGCTTGGAGGAGCGGCTCGAGGAAGCTGCCCTCGAAGGGCGAGAAAGGCGGCTTGGTTGTCGCGTAAAACACGCCCTCGGCGCCGAAGGCGCGGGCGCCGCGCGGATCGGCGAGGAAGCTCAGCCGGACCACGAGTGACTCCGTGCGCAGCCCGACCTGCACCTCGCAGCACCAACCGGCGAGCGTGCCGGGTGCGTTCTCGAGCCGCACCTGCATGTCCGCGCGCCCGAGCGTGAGGTCGTACTCGAGCTCGAATGCCTCTCCTTCGAGGCCGGTGAAATCGAACGCTGCCGCCATCGCCGCGACGCCGAGCAGCGCCCTCGTCTCTGCGCTGCGAGGTCCACGAAGCACGGTTCGCGGTCCGGCGAGGCGAAGCTCGGTCCCTGGCGCGAGGCCAGGAAAGCGATGCATGCGGAGCCTCGTGAGCGCCATGGCGAAACCGAGCTTACCACAGAGTCGCCCATTCGTGCCTCTGTGCCGTACCATGTGCCAACATCGGCACATGTGGACACAATGTGCCGACACATCTGGCACACATATCCACAACCTATTGAAATCACAGGCCAGATGGCTTGGTACGGAACCTGCTCATAGGGTGGGCATGAACCTCAAGCGTCTTCCCTTGTTGCTCCTCCCCGTCCTCCTCGCCGCGTGCGGCAACTACGTCGTCGAGGGTGGCAGCGATGACACCGCGAATGCGGGCCTCAGCGGCGGAGGTGGCAACACCGGCAATAGCAACGGCACCGGCATGGGCCCGAGCAATCCGGCGCTCGTCGCCGTCGCCGTCACCCGCGCGCAGCAGGACGTCCTGTGGGACGAATACTGGGCCAACCACCCGGTCGGCGGCAGCTCCTCCTCGGGCGGCGGCGATGACCTGAATCCCGACGATCTCTTCCTGCGCGTCTCGGATCTCGGCGCCTCCTGCGATTCTCCCAGCACGGACCTCACCTGCGGCGGCCATTGGCAGTTCAGCGTCGCGCTTCCCCCGGCGCTCCAGCAGGTGGGCGTCTACAACCTCGATAGCCCGGAGCTCACCGCGTACAGCTACATGAACGAGACCGGCGACCAGAACTCGCCGGACCCCGAGGATTGCCCGTGGGGCGGCGGCACGATCGGCTCGGGCACGCTGGAAATCCTTTCGATCGACGACACCGAGGTCCGTTTCCGGATCGAGGTCACGGGCGGCGCGTTCTTCAGCACCAATCCCAACGGCGAATACGTCGCGCCGCGCTGCCCCTCGGCTCCCTGAAGCGCTCGATCCTGGCCTCCGCCTTGCGCGGCACGACCCGGGCGCGGTAGAGGAAACGGATGCCTCACCGCGCTCTCCTCGTGATCCCCCTCGCTGCGGTCGCCCTCCTCGGCTGCTCCGACGATCTCCCTCCCCCGAGCGAACCGCTCCCCGTGCCGGACGTCGTCACCATCGCCGAAGCCCGCGCCCTGCCTGAAAAGGAATACACGCAGATCGAAGGGTTCGTCTCCGTTCCGGCGGGCACCTTCTTCTCCGCCACCGGCGACTTCGGATTCGCGATCCAGGACGATACCGGCGGGATGTACGTCAGCACCTACGACGAGCTCAAGATCCTCATCGGCGCCAAGATCCGCGTCATCGGCCAGCTCGCAGAGGTCTCCAAGCAGACCGTGCTCCTCACGAACGCGAGCGGGCCCGACGTCCTGCCAGGCATCGAGGAGGTCCTGCCGAAGGACGTCGCGACCGGCGACATCGACGAGTCGACCGAGGGCCTGCTCGTCCGCGTCAAGGGCACGGTGTCGAAGGCCATCGTCAAAGATGGCTCGTACGGCATCAAAGCGTACGTGGACGACGGCTCCGGCGAGGTCGAGATTTACGTGTGCCTCAGGGGCGACGCGACCCTCATCGACACGACGAAGCTCAAGGTGGGCACCGCCGTCGAGATCACGGGCCTCGCCCAGCAATACCTCGACAAGTACGAGGTGTTCCCGCGCGGCGCGACGGACCTCGTGCTCCCCGCGCCGCCCAATCCTTGAGGCTCAGCCGTCGCGGTTCACCGTCGCGGGCGAGAACGCCGGCAGGCAGACCGCGATGTACTCCGCGCCGTCCTCCCCGGGCGTGCTGTATCGGACCCATTCTCCCTTGTGCGCGATGATCGCCTGACCGGCGCGCACGTCGAACGCGCCTCCTTCGAATTCGACGCGCAGCGTCCCGCGCAGCACGACGGTAAATTCGTCGAACGCCGGCCGCTGGCCCGGCTCCACCCATCCTCCGGGGCTCCGCATGTGGGCCACGCTCGGGCTCTCGGTCCCCGTGTTGACGCGCCCCACGTACTCGTCGATGAGCTTCGGCTTGTTCCCGGCGGCCTCGATACGGGTCGGCTTTTCGATGAAGGTCGGCATGCGAGGGGCGTAAACCGAGACGCACGTCCGCGTCAATCCTTTCGCGACCACGTGAGAGGGGGAACCATTCTCACGTCAGCGGTTTGGCGCAGTACAATTAGCTAGTAAAATTGAACACATAGGGACACGAGAGGACACGCCGTTACCGTGCGAGCCCGATTGCCGCAGGGACGGGATTGGGGCATGGGGGAGGTCGCGCGGCGCCCGGCGCGGATGAGGCGCAGCGCAAAGAGGTCCTCATGAAAAGCAAGACCAGGTTCGATCGCCGTCGCTTCCTCGAGCTCCTGTCTGTCGCCGGCGTCGCCGTGTACCTGCCGGGCTGCGGTCCGGACGAGGGGAACCCGCCGACGAATCCGCCTGCATCGACGAAAAAGGCGCTCATCCTCGGCGGAGGTCTCGCCGGGCTCTCGGCGGCCTACGAGCTCCAGAAGAAGGGGTGGGACGTCACCGTGCTCGAGGCGCAGGCCCGCGCCGGCGGCCGCGTCCACACCCAGCGCGAGGGCTTCGAGAACGGCCAGTATGCCGAGCTCGGGGCGACGCGCATTCCCGACGTGCACGATCACACGATCGCCTACGTCGAGGAGCTCGGCCTGAAGCTCGAGGAGTTCCCGGGCGGGACGCCGCTGTATTACCTGGGTGGCAATCGATTCGTCCACACCGAGGGCATGCCCTGGCCGATCCCGGGCCTCTCGCCCGAGGAGGCTTTGGAGGGCCTCGGGATGTGGTCGACGTACATCGCGGCCAATTTCGAGGAGTTCGGCAGTCCCCGGGAGGGGACCTTCCCGCTCGCGGGCATCGTCGAGAAATACGACGGAATGATCTGGACCGATTACCTCAAGACCAAGGGCGCGACCGACGCGTGGATGCCGCTCTACGTGTCGGACAACGGCACGGAGGTCTTCAAGATCGGCGCTCTCGCGTGGATGGCGCTCGAGGTCGCGGACCAGGACTGGGACCTCACCTACCACGTCCAGGGTGGCAACGATCAGATTGCGCAGAAGCTCGTGGAGAAGCTCGAGGGCAAGGTGCTGTTCGAGCGGGTCGTGAAATCGATCACCCAGGACGACACGAAGGTCACGGTCACCGTCGACGCGAAGGGCACGTCGGAGACCTACGAGGCCGATTACCTCGTCTGCACGATCCCGCTCAAGCCGCTCCGCGACGTCGCGTTCTCGCCCGCGCTGCCGGACGACAAGAAGAAGGTGATGGACGAGGTCTACATGATGACCGCGTCGCGCGCGATGTTCCAGACGAAGACGCGATTCTGGAAGAACGATCCGCTCGGCGAGCTCGGCGGGCTCAAGCTCGCGAAGACGGACACGAAGGCCGAGCGCATCTGGGATCTGACCGCGACCCAGACCGGCGACACGGGCATCCTGCTCGCGTACCTGCAATACGAGAATGCCGACGACTTCGCGGCCATCGCCGCGCCCGAGCGCGAGGCGTACATCCAGGCCGAGGTGGCGAAGTTCTTCCCGGACATCGAGGCCGAGAAGCTGTCGTTCCAGATGAAGGTCTGGGCCGAGGACCCGTGGTCGCAGGGGGCGTGGACGGAGATCCTGCCGAATCAGTGGTGGATGATGGCCGTCATCCCGCGACCCGAGGGCCGGATCCATTTCGCCGGCGAGCACACCTCGATCTGGGCCGGCTGGATGCAGGGCGCCATCGAGAGCGCCAAGCGCGTCGTGGACGAGATCGTGAAGAAGGGCTGATCGTCCGGCCCGGAAAACACGAAGCCCGCTCGCGCCAGGAGGCACGGGCGGGCTTTCGTGTTTCGAGCGGGCTGGTTTTCAGCCTTCGATGACGTAGTACGCCTTCTCCGGCTTGTGCGTCTTGTAGCGACGCTTCGCCGTGTTGCCGGACCACTGGTCGACGACCTCGATCTGATTGCCGTACTGGCCGAGGTAGATCGCCGCGTGGTTGCCGCGCGAGAAGCTCATGTAGCGGTCATCGACCCAGCCGCACGCGATCGCCGTACCGGGCAGGATCGCCGCGTTGCCGATCACGAGCGCGCCCTTCCTCCACGCCGACGTGTGCGGCGCGTGGCAGGCGTACTTCACGAGCGCGACGCACTGCTCGCTCTCGCCGTAATGCCTGCCTTCGTAAAGCTCCGGGGTGTTCGTGCGATACGCCATGAAGGGCTCCTCTCTCGAGTTTGTGGTGGCGCTACATGGCGCCACGGAACCGGAAAAGGGTACAAGCGATCTCAGCCAGCCCACAAGCCGCTCGCGCTCGGCCTCTCGCCGATTTCTTCGTTGAGTTCCTTACACACAGCGATTTCGACAAGGTGCGTTATGCTTTTTGACACCCACCCGACACGCCCGCGGCATGATTCCAGCGAGACCATCGATGATGCTTGCTGACATCGAGACCCATCGGAAACGCGGCGTACGATATTTTCCCGGCCGCATCGTTTGCCCGCTCGCGGGCGTCGGCAGCCGCGGCGCGACCGAGAGCAACCGGCTCGCGCTGGAGAACGACGACACCGAGGTGACGATCGATCGGCGCGCGCAGCGCATCACGGTGAAAAACACGCGCTCGTACCCGGAAAAGACGCTGCTCGCGGATCTCGAGTTCCTCGCCGACGGGACGACCACGACGGGCGCGCGCTCGCCGCTCGCGATCCATCTCGAGATCTTCAAGAAAGGCGACGCGCTGTCGCTCGATCTGCACCGGCACCTGCGCACGCAAGAGCCGCTCGCGGACGCCGATTTCGAGCCGTTCGACGTGATCGTCGAGGGAGGGCCGCGGCCCGAGACGGTCTACACGAGAGCGCGCGCGCTCGCGCTCGTGCGAGAGCCGTCGTTCGCGCACCGCGTGGTGAAGGCGCTCATGGCGATGCGCGACAACACGCGCGGCTCGTCGCAGGATCCGAGCCGGAAAGGCTATCGCGTCGCGGATCTCTCGCTCGGCTTCGGCGCGCTCGGGCTCGCCTGGATGCTCGTGCGGCCGGAGCTGCGATCGCTCGACGGGGCGAACGCCGAGCTCATCCGTCAAGGTTCCGTCGCCGCGATGCTGCGCGAGGGCGCGTGGGAGCTCTCGCTCACGGCGCTCTCGGACAAACTCTCGTCGGTCGTGCAGCGCGATCTGTTCCTGTTCGGGCTCGATCGCGAGCCGCTGCTCGAGCCCGTGATGACGCGCGGGCTCGGCGCAGGCGAGACGCTCGCGTTCCGTTTCCAGAAGGGCGAAGGCGAGATCGGGCTCGGCGGCAAGAGCGCGAAGATGGACGGCGCGATCGACGTCGCGCGCGCCTACCTCGAGTTTCACCTGCTCGGGGGGCTGCTCTGCGAGCACGCCGAGCGCCCCGTGGGGCGAGGCGGCTGATGGAGCGCGAGGGGGCGCGCATCCACGCGCTCGACGGCGCGCGGGCCTTCGCGATGGCGCTCGTCGTCCTCGTGCACGGCCTGCTTTCGTTCCTGGAGACGCCGATCGGCTGGGCGATCAAGGATCGATCGACGCACCTCGCCGCGGACTTCGTGGTGTGGGTGGGCCGCGCGTTCCTGATGCCGCTGTTTTTCCTCCTGTCGGGGATGGTCTCGCGCGGCCTCGTCACGCGCCGGGGCCTCCTCGGGTTCGCGCGCGAGCGGGCCGCGCGCGTGCTCGCGCCGCTGCTCGTCGCGCTCGTGCCGGTCTCGGCGGCGATGAACGCGCTCTGGGACCACGGACGAACCCTCGAAGGGCGCGCCGCCGTGGGCAGCCAGGTGCCCGCGCTGCGCGCCTCGGAGCTGCCCGTCACGCTCGCGCATCTCTGGTTCCTGTACTACCTGCTCCTGCTCTCGACGCTCGCCGCCATCCTGCCGCGGCGCCCCGTTCGATCGGCCCTCGCCTTGCCCGCGATCGCAATCGCCCCCGTGTCGGCGCTGCTCCTCGTCGCGGGAAAACTCCAGCTCGACACGCCACTCTCGTTCGTCGTCGAGCCCCTGATCGCAGCCTATTTCGCGGCATTTTTCGCGTGGGGGTGGCTGCTCGATCCCGCGGGCCTCGCGGCATACGCGCGGAAGCTCCCGTGGATCGCAGGGCTCGCGCTCGTGCTGCTCGCCGCGCTCGTGCCAGCGCTCGTCGCGAGCACGGCGCCGGGCGCACCGCTGCGCGCGCCCGCGTGGGCGCTCGTCACGAGCGCGGCGTTCTCGTGCGTCATGGTCTCCGTGGTCCTCGGCGCATGCGCGCGCCTCCTGACCCGCGAGCATCCGCTCGTCCGCTTGCTCGGAGACGCGTCGTACTTCGTGTACGTCGTGCACATGCCGATCGTGGTCCTCCTCCAGATCGTCGCGTCGCGCCTCGCGTGGCCGGGGCCCTTGAAATACGCGGGCGTCGTGGCGGTGACGGTGGGCGTTTGTCTCGGCGCGTTCCTGCTCCTCAGAGCCGCCCGTCGCGCATTTCCACGGTCCTCCCCGCTCGCGCCGCAACCCGCAGATCGTGCGTGACCACGAGCAGCGCCGCGCCGAGGGCCGAAGCCGCAGCGAGCGCATCCATCACGACGTCGGCCGAGGCGCTGTCGAGGCTGCCCGTCGGCTCATCCGCGAGCACGAGCCGCGGGCGATTCACGAGCGCGCGGGCGATGGCCACGCGCTGCGCCTCGCCCACGGAGAGCTCGGAGGCAGGCGCGTCGCGGCGCGCGGCGAGGCCAAACCGTTCGAGCAGCGCGTCCGCCGAGCGCTCGGCCTCCCGGCGCGAACCCCCGAGCCGCCACGCCGGCAGCGCCACGTTTTCCCGCGCGCGGAGCGACCCGACGAGGTTGTTCTGTTGAAACACGAAGCCAATCCACGCGAGGCGCAGCTCGGCGCGCACGGCATCGGAGAGGGACCAGGCATCGTGGCCGGCGAGGACGACGCGGCCCGCAGTGGGTCGGTCGAGCAAGCCGATCATCTGGAGCAAGGTCGTCTTGCCGCAGCCACTCGGCCCGACGAGCGCGATGGACTCGGCCTCGTCGAGGTCGAGCGAGGCGCCGCGAACGACGTCACGCTCGCCGAAGCGGCGCGCGAGGCTCTCGCAGCGGAGGACCTTCGGCATCAGTCGATCCTGCGCAAGACGGGCGCCGGGTCGGTCCGGGCCGCGCGCCAAGCGGGGACGCTGCCGGCGAGCAAGGTGGTGGCAAGGACGGCGAGGCAAGGGCCGGCGAGAACGGCGGCCGTGATGACGGGTCGAACCACGAGCGCCTCCCACGAAAAGATGGGGTGGGCCTGGAAGTAGAGCAGCATGCCGTAACCGAGGGCCAAGCCGGCGCTGAGCCCGACGAGCGCGACGACGAGGGCCTGGAGGAGGAAGAGGCCAAAGATCTCGCGGCGAGAGAAGCCAAGCGCAGCGAGGATGCCAATCTCCCGGCGGCGGCCGAGGACGTGGATGTGGAAGAGGGCCCAGACCGGAATGCTGATCGCCGCGACGACCATGGCGTAGGAGACGGCATTCACGGTGCGGTTCGCAGCGAGGTAGTTCGTGACGTAAGGGTCGTCCTCTCGCCAGCCGACGGCGCGGGCCTCGGGGAGGCGGGCCTCGAGGCGAGCGGCAAGGGCCGAGGCGGCGAAGTGGTCGTCGAGGTGAACATGGACGGCAGAGGCAGCCGCCGGAGCGCCAGTCGTCTCGGCGAGCGCGGCGCGGTCGAGGAAGACGCTACGGTAGGCGCCCGCGCTGCCCGCGACGAGGCCTCGCACAGTCATGACAGACGCGCCCACAGGCTCGCCAGCAGCGCCAGGCGGCCCGCCGAGGATGACGCGCAGGTCGACGGCGTCGCCAACCTTCACGCCGATCCGATTGGCGAGCGAGGTGCCCATGAGGACGCCGTTCGAATCGCCACGCGCAGGGAGCGCCCCATCCGTCAGGTGAAACGGCCGAAGCGCAGGATCCCCGGGGAAGTCGTAGCCATAGACGAGCGCATTCCGGAATCGCCCGCCCCGCCCGACGGCGCCAGGCAGGACGAGGACAGGGACAGCAGCGCGGACAGGAGCATCCGCAGCCTCGGCGATGCGCGCGGCCGCAGCAGCCCCATCATCGAACTGGCGCGTGTCCCGCGGCTCGACGCGCACGTCGCCAGCCCCATGGCGGAGCTCCTCTTCAAGCAAGGCCTCGGAGAACCCAGCAAGGTTCGAGGTATTCGGAATCTGAAACCCCGCCCCCGCAGCAACCGAGGCGACGAGCAGCGCAAACGTGAAGCGGCTCCCGAGCAAGCTCCTTCGGGCAAGGAAGAGGAGCAGCCCGAGCCGAGGGCGCGAGCGCGGGAGCGGAGCTGGCTCCATGCGAGGGGCATCCTGTCCGGGGCGCGGGCGCGTTGTCAATGGCGCTTCGCTGGGGCTTTGCCCCAGGCCCCACCCGGGGCTGTCCGCCCCGGGACCCGGACCAGCGCCCGCGCTGGACTGAGGGTCGATGAACTGCGCGATGCGCAGTTCATCGAACAGCCGGGTCAAGACCACGGGCGATCCTGCCAACCAGAACAGCAGCGCTGACGGTTCTACCGGCAACGCGGTTCCACCGGCCTGTGGGAAGAACTGCGCAGCACGCAGTTCTTCGAACGGCCGATTCAAGACCACGAACGACCCTGCCAAACAAGACGGCGACGCCGACGGTTCCACCGGCAACGCGGTTCCACCAGCCTGTGGGAAGAACTGCGCTCCGCGCAGTTCTTCCCCAAATGGTCCAGGGCTGGCCCTGGTTCGGGTCGAGGGGCGAACAGCCCCCGCGGGGCCCGGGGCAGAGCCCCGGCGCGGCGCCCCCTGCGTCAGGCGTCGAGCAGACGCACGTGAATGGCTGGCGCTTTCCGCGTCACGTTTTGCTCCAGCACCTCGCCCATCTGCAACAGGAGGTGCTCTTCCCAGGGGCGGCCGAGGAGCTGAATGCCGATCGGGTGCCCGCTTGCGCCATACCCGCCGGGCACGCTGAGGGCGGGGTTGCCTGTGAGGTTTGCTGGATAGACGAATCGCATGAGCCCGCTCGTGACTTCCAGGTTGCTCTCGCCGCGTGGGAACACGTCGTCTGCGATGCGCGGGGCTGTGAGTGCGGTCGTCGGCGTGACGATGACGTCGACGGCCTGGAATACCCGGGCGAGGTGCTCGGAGAAGCGCGTGCGTACCTTCTGGGCTTGCACGTAATCGATGCCTGCGAGCGCTCGCCCCATGGCCAGGTTGATCCGCACGCCGAGCCCGAATGATTTTCGGTGCTCCGCGTCGAGCCGCGCCATGGCTGAGGCCATTTCGCAGAGAATGGTCACGCCCTGCGCGACGCGTGCGCGCTCGAGCTCGGGGATCTCGACCTCGACGATGCGTGCGCCTCGGGCGCGGAAGATGTCGAGTGCTCCCTCGGCGGCGCGGACGATCTCGGGTGTGGCGTGCTCGAACCAGGGGCGATAGACGCCGATTCGCACGCCTTCGAGGTCCTCCCGGCCGAGGCCGTCGAGGTGGTGCGGCGGCTGGTGCAGCGAGTTTGGGTCTTTTGGATCGGGGCCGGCCATGAGGGCATAGGCGAGGGCGACGTCTCGCACTGTGGCGCCGAGCGGGCCGACGTGGCCGACGCTGGCGCAGAGCGGAAATGCGCCGTGCTCGCTGATGCGGCTCCACGTCGCTTTGAGCCCGACGATGCCGCAGAGCGCGGCTGGGATGCGGATCGAGCCGCCGCCGTCTGCGCCGATGGAAATCGGACAGAACCCGGCCGCGACGCTGGCTGCTGATCCGCTCGACGAGCCGCCCGTGTAATGCCCTGGCGCGTAGGGGTTCGTCGGGGTGCCGTGGTGGGCGTTGAAGCCCGAGGTATCGATGCCGATCTCGTGCATGTTGACCTTGCCGAGGATCAACGCGCCGGCCTCGCGAAGGCGGCGGACCGTGGTGGCGTCCTCGGAGGGCCGCAGCTTCAAGAACCGCGTGCCGACGGTGGTGGCATACCCTTCCGCGTCGAGCTCATCCTTGACGGACACGGGCACGCCGTCGAGTGGGCCGAGGGGCGCGCCTTTGGCGTATCGCTCGCGGCTCTCGCGGGCCGCGGCGAGCAGGCGATCGGTGTTTCGCTCGATGAACACGCGGAGCGCGCGGTTGCCCGTGTCGAGGCGCTGCGCGGCCGCGAGGAATCGCTCGGCGACCTTCACCGGATCGCTGCGACCCTCGCGGTATGCGGCGACGAAGTCTGCGGCCGACTCGAAGGCGAACCCCGGGGTTTTCTGGGCCGTGCGCGCGAGGCCTCCGAGGTCGAGCGGCGGCGCGGCCGAGGCTGTGAAGCTCGCGGGGCGGGGCAAGATGGGCGCGACGGAGGGTGCGTCGCGCAGATCGGAGTACCGGAGATCCAGGATGCCGAGGTCCTTCAGGAGCTTCTGCCCGATGACGTGCCCCGTCGCCGGGTTTTCGAGGGCGAGCGCAGCGGCTTCGAGCGCGAGGCCCGTCATGCGGGGGGCATTGGCGGTCTTGAGATCGTATGTCATGGCGGAACGCTCCGGGACGAGGAGGGCGAATCCTAGGCCATGGGGCTCGGCTTTGCAGTAGCGATCCCATTTCTCCGCGCCGCGCGGAGGCGCCTCCGCCGCCGGATGGCAAGGAGCGGCACGAAGCCGAGCAGGCCGAGGCCCTGGGACGCCTCGGGGGACGCGCCGACATGGCACGCGCATCCGCCGCCGGCGGACCTGTAGATCGTGCCGCCCGTCCCGCCGTCGACGTCCGTCCCCGCGTCGGCGACGGTGCCGCCGCTGCCTGCGTCGCCGCCGCTTCCGCCGCTTCCGCCGCTCCCCGCGGTGCCGCCGCTGCCTGCATCGCCGCCGCTTCCGCCGCTCCCCGCGGTGCCTCCGCTCCCGCTGCTGCCTCCGCTCCCGCCGGCGGCTTGCGGCTCCAGGAAGGGCCCGAACCAACCGGAATCCGGCGCCCGCTCGCGCTGCCCACAACCGACGATCAGGAGCACGGCGAGGGACCAGGCGACGGGACAGCAGAGGAAATCGAACGTGCGGCGCATGGGGATCTCCGGCTCGCCATCGTATCTCCGAATTGCCGCTGGGGTCGAAGGGATCCGCGCTAGTTTGTCTGGCGAGAGGACGGTGCCATGACGAGACGATACGTGGGATCCATCGGGGTGACGTGGCTGCTTTCGCTCGTGGGGAGCACGGCGACGCTCGTGGCTTGTGGGTCGGGCGAAGAGCCCGCGGTCGCAGGGGGCGTCGCGGCGGGTGGATCGGGAGCGACTTCCGGGACGACCGCATCCACCGGCGGCGCCGGTGGCACGGGCGGCATGGGGGACGCCGGAGGGTTCGACCCTGGCAATCCCGGCGGACAGCAATGCGGGCCGAATGCGCCTTGCTCCGATGGATCTTATTGCGCGTACAGCGGCTTCGGGACCTGCGGGACCGAGGGCGAGAAGAGCGAATGCAAAGCCGTGCCCACGTGCACGCCGGACGCGAACCCCGTTTGCGGGTGCGACGGGAACGTGTATCCCGATCGGTGCGCCGCGTTCGCCGCGGGCGTGGATGTCGGCGCGATGGTCGGCTGCGTGCCGCCCGCGGGGATGTTCGCCTGCGGGGAGAGCTTCTGCGACGTCGGACAGGAGGCCTGCGCGCACGATCCCATCTATTTCTCGTATTGGTGCATGACGCTGCCGGCCGAATGCCAGCCGCAAGGAATGCCCAAGGACTGCACGTGCTGGAAAGACGTGGCGACGTGCTCCGGCTGCATGCAGGACGCGGACGGGAACCTCTTCCTCTCGTGTCCCAGCTCGGATTGACCCTTCAGAAAATCTGCCACCATTTCTTCTCGCCGAGCCGCCGGAACGATCGCACCACGGCCTCCGCGTCCTCCGCGAGCTCGTCCACGGGCACGCACATCGCCGCGCCGAGCGCGATCATCACGACCTCGCCGTCCGGCTCGATGAACCAGCGAAAGACCGATTGCTGCCGCGACGCGCCCATCGCATACGCGTGATACGTCTCCGCATGCGACCGCCCGCGCTCGTCCGGCAGCGCGACCGCGCTCACGCGCACGGCCTCCGCGCCCTCGGGCACGGCCTTTCGGGTGAGATCCTCCGCGATCCGCGCGAGCTTTCGACCATTGCGCTCGGCGAGGCGGGTCCCCGTCCGTGAGACCGTGAGGAGCTGGATCCCGTCCGTCCCCGAGAACGAAACGCGGCTCCACGACGCGAGCTTCCGCGAAGGCGGATCCTTCTCGACGAGCCGATAACGAGGCGGCGGCGTCACGGAAAACCCGGCCGCCGTGATCACGACCTCGCCGGGGGGCGTCTGCGCGTCGGGCTCGAGGACCTCGATCGCAGCCTCTTCGAGCAGGAAACGAAGACCCTTCCGCGCCACGCTGAGCGGATGCCGCGGGAACGAGGCGTCGAGCGCGGGATCGTCCGACGCGCGTTGATCGATGCCGCGCAAGAAGGCCGCGGGATCGGTGCCGGCGAGGGCTGCGGTCGCGCGATCGGCAACGGCCGCCTCGCGAACGCCGGTCAGCCGCGACGTCGGCGGAAGGACGCGGCATTCGAAGAGGCCCCGCGCGAGCGGCACGAGCAGGTGCCCCATCAACGTCTCGCGGCCCGGCTCGTACCACAGGCGATGCACCATGCAGAGCGCGCGCGCCGCGCCGAGGCGGACGGGCGTGACCTCGACGACCGGCGACCAGGACGCATCCGCCGTGCGCGACCGCGCCTTCGCGTCCGCGGGCGAGGCCTCTCGGAAGCACGTCTCGAAGAGCTCACGCGCGTGGCGCTCGATGTCGCGGCGGAGGAGCGCTTCGTGCGCGGGCAGGAGGTCGAGCCGGTGCGCGAAAGCCCCGAGCGAGAGCGAAAAGCCGCGCGCCTTGTCGACGAGCAGGACGGACCGGTCGGTCTCCTCCGAGACCTCGAACCCTTGCGGGACGGCGAAACGAACGCCGCGCCGTCCTTGCCCGAGCTCCTCGACGAACCCCATGCGGGCCAGTGTACGGGATCCGGCGCGCGCGCGCCGCCCGTGCGTTCAGGGCGCGATCACCACGCAGCCGAGGTGGGCCCGTTCATTGCGCGGCAGCGCCTGCGAATCCGTGGTGTCGAAGTGATAATAGACGTCGTAGGTCCCGGCCACCATCAGCTTGGCCGTATACGTTGCGTCGCCGAGCCTCCCCAGCATCACGCTGTCTCCGGTTTTCAGGTTCCAGAGCCGCACGGCGCTCGTCTTGTTCCCCACCGGCGGCACCTGGCCGTTGACCGTGATCGCGCCGGTCAGCGTGACCGCGGGGATGTCGACATCCAACGTCTGCGAGCTCGTGAGCGCGACACCGCTCTTCAGCCGAACGCCCTCGTTCCGCGGCAGCGCCTGCGAATCCGTGGTGTCGAAGTGATAATAGACGTCGTACGTCCCGGCCACGATCAGCTTGGCCGCATACGTCGCGTCGCCCGGCCTCCCCAGCATCACGCTGTCTCCGGTCTCCACGTTCCGGAGCCGCACGGCGCTCGTCTTGTTCCCCACCGCCGGCACCTGGCCGTTGACCGTGATCGCGCCGCTCACCGTGATCGCGGGGATATCGACATCAAACGTCTGCGAGCTCGTGAGCGCGACACCGCTCTTCAGCCGAACGCCCTCGTTCCGCGGCAGCGCCTGCGAATCCGTGGTGTCGAAGTGATAATAAACGTCGTAGGTCCCGGCCACGAGCAGCTTGGCCGGATACGTCGCGTCGCCGGGCCTCCCCAGCATCACGCTGTCTCCGGTCTCCACGTTCCGGAGCCGCACCGCGCTCGTCTTGTTCCCCGCCGCCGGCACGCTCCCATTGACCGTGATGGCGCCGCTCAGCGAGATCGTGGGGATATCGACGTTGAACGTCTGCGAGCTCGTGAGCGCGACGCCGGTCTTCAGCCGCACGCCCTCGTTCCGAGGCAGCGCCTGCGAATCCGTTTGGCTCCAGTGATAATGAACGTCGTAGGTCCCGGCCACGATCAGCTTGGCCGGATAACTTGCGTCGCCGGGCCTCCCCAGCATCACGCTGTCGCCCGTCTTCGGGTTCCGGAGCCGCACCGCGCTCGTCTTGTTCCCCACCGGCGGCACGCTGCCATTGACCGTGACGGCGCCGCTCAGCGTGATCGCGGGGATGTCGACGTTGAAGGTCTGCGAGCTCGTGAGCGCGACACCGCTCTTCAGCAGGACGCCCTCGTTCCGCGGCAGCGTCTGCGAATCCGTTTGGCTCCAGTGATAATAGACGTCGTAGGTCCCGGCCACGATCAGCTTGGCCGGATACGTCGCGTCGCCGGGCCTCCCCAGCATCACGCTGTCGCCGGTCTGCACGTTCCGGAGCCGCACCGCGCTCGTCTTGTTCCCCGCCGCCGGCACCTGGCCGTTGACCGTGATCGCGCCGCTCAGCGTGATCGCGGGGATATCGACGTCGAACGTCTGCGAGCTCGTGAGCTCGATACCGCTCTTCAGCCGGACGCCCTCGTTCCGAGGTAGCGCCTGCGAATCCGTCTGGTCCCAGTGATAATAGAGGTCGTAGGTCCCGGGCACGACCAGCTTGGCCGGATACGTTGCGTCGCCGGGCCTCCCCAGCATCACGCTGTCGCCGGTCTTCAGGTTCCGGAGCCGCACGGAGCTCGTCTTGTTCCCCGCCGCCGGCACCTGGCCGTTGACCGTGATCGCGCCGCTCAGCGTGATCGCGGGGATGTCGACATTCGCGTTGCCGAGATCCTCGATGAGGTTGGTGCAGACGGGCTCTGTCCCGCCACCACCGCCGTCTCCGCCGCCGCCGCCGCTGCCGCCGCTGCCGCCGCCGCCGCTGCCGCCGCCGCCGCTGCCGCCGCCGCC
>NZ_JARZHH010000055.1 GCF_029946515.1 Polyangium sp. 6x1 | reverse complement strand
GGGCGCGGGCCTCGGCGGCATCGCGGGCTTGAACCTCGGCGCGGCGGGCGGCGGCACGGTGCGCCCCGGCGCGGCCGGCGGCGGCGGGCTCGCAAACATCGGCGACACGCAGGCGGCGGCCGCGGCGAGCGCGCAGGGCGCGCAGAAGACGGTCAAGGGCCCGACAGGCAGCGCGAACGTCGGCGGCGCGGCGGTCTCCGGCGGCAACGTCGCGAACGCCTCGTCCGTCGTGGCCGGCATGGCTGCGGGCTTCCGCCGTTGTTACAACCGCGGCTTGCAGGCGGACCCGACGATGAAGGGCTCGGTGCGCATCACCGCGAAGATCGGCCCGAACGGCGAGGTCCTCTCCGCGTCGCCCTCGGGCGGCGGTGGCCTCTCGGGCGACGTCATCTCCTGCGTCGTGGCGCGCGTGCAGAGCGCGCAGTTCTCGCCTCCCGAGGGCGGCGGCGCGACCGTCGTCATCCCCGTCTCGTTCGTCAGCCAGTGACGCCGGCGTTTTGATCCTGCTCACGTCGGGGCGCGTGAATGTTCCGCCCACGCGCCGCAACAGAACCCCCCGAGAGACCGTCCTGCCCGGCCGCGCAAACGACTGGATTTGCCGGGGTTTCTTCACCTGCTCGCGTTGACAGGTGCGCTCGCCCGCTTCTATAGTGACGCCGTCTGGCCCCCCCTTGGAGGACTTCGATGCAGCGAGAACGGATGCTCGGCTTCGGCGCGCTTTGCGCGCTTTCGCTGCTCGTCGCGGCCGGCATCGCGTCCGCGCAGGCGCAAGGCGCGCCTCCTCCGCCGCCTGACACGAACGCGGGCCTTCAGCGTCAGGTCACGTTGACGCCCGCGCAGCAGCTCCAGGAGACGGACACGTACCTCGCGCGCATGGAAAGCGCGCGCAGCGTCGTGCGGCGCCTGCTCGAAGAGGCGCGGGCGCAGCGTGACGTGGTCAAGACGCTCTGCCTGAACGACAAGCTCAACCAGATCGACGTGACCTTGCGGAGCGCGCGCGAGCGCAGGCAGTCGCTCGATCTCGCGGTGAAGCGTGACGACGCGGATCTGTCGTCCCACGAGTTCACGATCCTCGGCGTTCTGCGGCAGCGCGTCGAGCAGCTCACGGCCGAGGCGAACCAGTGCATCGGGAAAGACGCCGACATCCTCGGCGAGACGTCGACGGTCACGCAGATCGATCCTGGGATCCCCGACGATCCGGCGTTTCACCCGCCTCCCATCCTCATCGACGAGCCGCCGCCCTCGGCGAGCGTGATCAAGTGACGCGTTTGTCCGGACCGCCTCAGCCTCACCTGATCCCATGAAAAAGCGCGGCCTCGTTCAACGTTTGGGGCTACGGATCGCCTCCGGCGTCCTACGCCCCAAGCCCCTGGCTGCAGCACTCGCCCTCGCGACCCTCGCGCCCGCCACGGCGGCAGGGCAGGACCAACCCTGGCTCGCCGATCGTCGGTTCACCGTGGGCCCGGGCTACCGCGTCGGCGACTACGAGCTGCACCCGGGCGTCGCCGTCGAGTTCGGCTACGACTCGAACTTCTTCCTGCGCGGAAGCGAGAACGACGCGCCCGGCGATCCCGTCGGCGCGATGCGCCTGCGCGTGACGCCGTCGTTTTCCTTCTCGACCCTCGGCCCGCAACGCAAGGGCGGCGGCGGCACCACGCAGGCCCTGCCCACGGCCGAGTTCTCCGGCGGGCTCTCCCTCACGTACAACGAGTTCTTCCCGGTCTCCGGCCCCGCCGAGGGCAAGGAGCGCATGTGGGACCAGCGCAACGTCAGTGGTCTCTTCGACGTGCGCCTGAACATCCTGCCCTCGCGCCCCTGGTCGGGAACGATCTCCGCGAGCGTCGGACGCCTCATCCAGGCCACGCAGGAGGGCGTGGTCCGCGAGGACTCCGTCAGCGAGAGCTACAACCGCTTCACGCCGACCGTGGGCGCCGAGCTCGCCTGGAACCCGAACGGCGGCCTGCTCGACTGGCGCCTCGGCTACAACTTCGCCGGCACCGTCTTCGAGGTCGCGGACTTCAAAGGCCTCACGAACATCCACCACACGTTCCAGACGCGCGGCCGCTGGCGCTTCTTGCCGCGCTCGGCGCTCCTCTACGACGCCCGCATCGGCATCATCCACTACCTCGACGCCGATGAGAAAACGGGCTCGACGCCGCTCCGCGTGCAGCTCGGATACAACGGCCTCATCACGAAGAACTTCGGCGCGCTGCTCATGGCCGGCTGGGGCGCGAGCTTCTACGACCCGACCGCGAAGGAGGCAGCCGCGGGCCTGCCCGTGCAGGACTTCGACAGCCTCATCGGCCAGGCCGAGATCCGTTACTTCCTCACGCCGAACCCGAGCTCCGATCCGCAGGCCGCGAGCATGACGCTCTCGTCGGTCTCGCTCGGCTTCACGCGCGACTTCTACGACTCGTACGTCGGCTCGTTCTTCGAGCGCGATCGCGGCTACCTGAAGCTCACGTATTTCTTCGGCGGCCGCTTCGTCGTGATCGTCGACGCCGGCGCCGGGGCGCTCGTGAACCCGGCGATCAACACGACGAGGATCACGAAGAATCCCTGGACCGACGTCCGCATCGACGCCTCGGGCTTCGCGGAGTACCGCTTCAAGGACGCGTTCGGCATCAACACGACGCTGCGCTACAACACGCGCATCAGCGACGACTGGTTCGATATCCCCGAAGGCAGAGACTATCTCCAGTGGCAGCAGTTCGAGGCCTACCTGGGCGCCCGCTGGCTCATGTGATGCGGAGGCGTGACCTCCTCGCGACGCTCGCGCTCACGGCGACCCTCGTCGCGTGCGGCGGGCGGCCGCGCCCCGCGGATCTGCCGACACCCGTGAGCAACGCGACCGTGGGCGTGGGCGACGTCTTCGAGATGCGCATCGTGCGCGAGGACAACCTGCCCACGGCGTTCACCGTCGCGCCCGACGGCACGGTCGATCTGCCGTACATCAAGCGCCTCAAGGTCGCGGGGCTCGAGCCGCAGCAGATCGCCGAGGCCGTGCGCAAGCAGCTCATCGCGGACGAGATCCTGACCGACCCGATCGTGAGCGTGAGCGTGAAGGAGTACAACTCCAAGCGCGTCGAGGTGCTCGGCGAGGTGCAGCGCGCGGGCTCGCTCCGTTTCGAGCCCGGCATGACGCTGCTCCGCGCGATCTCGCTCGCGGGCGGCTTCAACCAGATGGCCGCCCGCGACAAGGTCACGATCCGCCGTCAGGACGGCGACAAGACGCGCGCCGCGGTCGTGAGCGTCGAGGACATCATCGACAACGCGATCCCCGACGTCCCGCTCCAGGCCGGCGACTCGATCAACATCCCGCAGCGCGTTTGGTAGGCGTTCGGCGCCGGGGTTGTCCGGGCGTCAATGCTTGCGGGACAAACGGAAGTGGCGCTTGCCCGTGGCGGGGTCGGTCGTCGGCGCCTCGATCTTGAGCATGCCGAGCGCGACCTCGCGGACGCGGCCGTCCTTCTCCTGCCGCAGCCGGATGCGCTCGCCGTCGGAGCTCATGACCTCGCACTCGCCGAAGTGGAAGTGGCTCACGAGGTCCCCCGTCTCCGGGTAGATCTCCACGTCGTCGCGGTGCTGCGTCGGCCGCGCGATCGGCGTCGGGGCCGAAGGGAGCTCGGCAGGCGTAGCCGACGCGGCCGTGGGGAACGGGGAAGAGGGCGCGCGCGGAGACTCGGGGTGCGTGATGCGCGGGGCGGGCGCCGCAGCGCGCGCCGGGGGAGGCAAGGGCGCCTGCGGTTGCGCTTGCGGTTGCGCCTGCGGTTGCGCCTGCGGTTGCGCCTGCGCCTGCGTTTGCGGCTGCGCCTGCGGCTGCGCCGAGGCGTTCACGGCGAAGGAGCGCTCGTCGCCCTGCCGGACGAGCGCGACGTCGTCGAGCGCGGTCGCGAAGATCTCGAGCGAGAGGGCCCGCGCCGAGACGATCTCGCCGGCGACGGTCTGGAGGCCGAACGGGCTCTCCTGCACGAGCGTGGCGTAGAGCCGCACGCTCACGGCCGCGCCGTCCTGCGCGATGTTGCCCGTGATCGAGACGGCCATCACGGGCGCGTCGATCCTCCGCGTCACGCGCGCGCCGTCCGTGTCCACGCTTGCGAGCTCGACGCTGTCGAGCACGCCCGTTCCCGACAGCCGGCCGGCTCTGGCGGAGGCCTCGTCGAGCGCCTGCGCGAGCGCGCGCGGCAGCTCCTCGCCGCTCTCGGCCCTCACGACGAGATGGCGAATACCCTTCGATTCGACGACGTTCATCGACGCTTTCCTCGTTTGTCCCGCTGCACCGTGATCTCGAACTGCTGCACGGTCGCAGCGCGCTTTTCCCCCGAATCTCCCGTCGCCGCCGTGATGCGATCCGCCGGCAGGCCGGCGGCCACGAGCGCATCCTTCACCGCGATCGCTCGCTTCTCGGCGAGCTCCTGGGCCTTCGGCGACTCGTCGCCGGTACGGTCGGCATACCCCTCGATGACGATCGTGGCGAGGGGAGCGTGGCCGAGCGCGAGCTGCGCCATCTGCCGAAGCATCTCCTCCATCGGCTTGGCCACATCCGCCTTGCCCGGGGCGAACCGCGAAGGCGTCTCCGCGACGATGCGATCACCCGACCAGCGCACGAGCGACTTCGCGCCCGCCTCGGGGCAGCCGTCCGCGTCGTCCTTGCCGTCGATCGTCTCGGCCTGGAGCGGGCACTTGTCCGCCTTGTCGGCGACGCCGTCCTCGTCGTTGTCGACCTCGGGGCAACCGTCGTCGTCCTGGAAGCCGTCGAGATCCTCGCGCGCGTCGGGGCACTGATCGGCCGCGTCGAGGACCTGATCGAGATCGTTGTCGGGATCGGGGCAGCCGTCGTCGTCCTTGAAGCCGTCCTTGTCCTCGGCGCCGTTCGGGCAACGATCGACCTTGTCGAGCAGCCCGTCGCCGTCGTTGTCGGGATCGGGGCAGCCGTCGTCGTCCTGGAAGCCGTCCTTGTCCTCGGCCTCGTTGCGGCACTGATCGGACTCGTCGAGCACGCCGTCCTCGTCGTCATCGGGATCGGGGCAGCCGTCGTCGTCCTTGAAGCCGTCCACGGTCTCGGCCGCGTCGCGGCAACGATCCTGCGTGTCGGGGATGCGATCCTTGTCGTTGTCGAGATCGGGGCAACCGTCGCCGTCCTCGAAGCCGTCGCGATCCTCGGCGACCTTCACGCACTTGTCGTCACGATCGAGCACGCCGTCGCTGTCGACGTCGCGGCCCGTGGGCGCGTAACGCGCGGCGAGGCCGAAGCGGAAGCGCGGCGTCGTCACCGCGGCCTCGGAGGAGAACGGGATCGGGCCGCCGCCGGAGAGCGTGAAGGACATGTCGCCGCCGAGCAGCGGCGCCGTCGTCGCCGAGAGGATCCACTCCGCCGGCACGAACGCGGGGCTCTCGGGTTCAGCGGCCGTGCGCGTGGGCGGGGCCTGCGTGGCGAAGTTGTACAGGACGAACGCCTCGCCGGCCGCGGTGAGCAAGCCGTCTTGCAGGACGTCGAACGACGCGCCGAGTGATCCGCCGAGCTGCGAGCCGATGCGCGCGTTCGCCAGGCGCGCCTCGCCGCGGAGACGCGCGCTCGCCTCGAGGCCGGCCTCGAAGCGGCCGCGACGGTAGGACGCGAGGATCGAGGGGAACCACGTGAGGGTCCGGCCGCTCGCGAACGCGTCGGCGTCGCCCGCGGGCACGGCGAGCTCGAAGCGGCCGATGACGCTCGCGCCGTCGGCGCTGCCTGCGCGAGGCCGCGGGAGGATCGAGGCGGCGAAGCCGAAGCGCACGTCGCGCATGGAGCTCCGCGGCAGCTCGGCGTCGCTCGCCGTCGTCACGCCGAGCCCGGTGCCGTCCTGGTAGACCGTGATCGGCACGGCGGCCGTGAGCTCGAGCCGATCGTGCACGCCGAACGACCACAGGAAGGTCGCGTTCACGGCGTTGTCGACGACGGGGATGATGGTCCCGTCGGGATCGGCCGACGCGACGCGCAGCCCGATCGGCCGCGACAGGTAGCTCAGCGCGAGGCCGAACGAGGCCTTGCCGGAGGGCGCGAGCACGGGCGTCCCGAGCGAGAGGAACGGCCCCGCGCCGGCGTGCATCCAGAGGTTGTCGGCGTTGATGCAGCCGCTCAGCTCCGCCTTCGGATCACACTGCGCGTGGGCGCGGGGAGGCGCGAGCGTCAGCGCGGAAGCGGCCGCGAGGAGCGAGCCGAGCAAGCGAAGGCGGTGGGGCTTCTGGGCAGGAAGGAATGTCATGGCAGGTCAAATCCGGGCCCGGTCCCAGCGCCTTTCATGCCCGCGGAGGCGGACGCGTCAGGCGTACGGCGCGCGACCGCACGTCTACTCCTTTCCCGTCCGGAGTCAAAACGCCAAACGCGGCGAGCCTGCCATGGCGAGCAAGCCGTGGTAGGACAGGCGCGCCGCGAAGGCCCGAACCCGCCATGATCGACGAAACCCACCCCTTGCTGCTGGGCTCGGCGTCGCCGCGGCGCCGCGAGATCCTTGCGACCTTCGGCCTGCCCCTGCGGGTCGTGTCCCTCGATGTCGACGAGCGCGTCCTGCCGGGGGAGGGGCCGGCGCCCTACCTCACGCGGATCGTGGCGGACAAGCTCGCCGCGGCGGTGCCGCACGCGGTGGGCGTGGGCGCGGTGCTCGTGGCCGACACGTCGGTGATCCTCGACGAGAGGGCGCTCGGCAAGCCCGCGGACGACGCGGAAGCACGGGCCATGCTCACGGCCCTCGCGGGTCGCGAGCACGAGGTCTGGACGCGCTTCGCGATCGCCTCCGCGGCCGATCCCGCGCGCCCCGTCCACGCGGAGACCGTGCGCACGCGCGTCTTCTTCCGCGCGCTCGACGCCGACGAGATCAAGGCCTACGCCGCGACCGGCGAGGGCCTCGACAAGGCGGGCGCCTACGCGATCCAGGGCATCGGTAGTTTTGCCGTGGCGCGCATCGAAGGTTCGTACTCCAACGTTGTCGGGTTGCCGGCGTGCGAGGTGATCGTCGCGCTCCGCAGCGCGGGCCTGCTCGGGCGTTTCCCGCGCCCCCCGATCGCGTGACGCCCGAGCGCGCTTCGCCCCGCGCGAGGGACACGTGGATCGTGCTCGCGGCCGCGCTGCTCGCGCGCCTCGCTGTCGTCGCCTGGGCCGCGTCCCGTTTCCCGCCGACCGCGGACGGCACCTTCTATCACCGCATCGCCGAGCGCGTCGCCGCGGGGCTCGGCTACACGTGGCTCTGGCCCGACGGCGTCGTCACGTACGCCGCGCATTACCCCGTCGGCTACCCCGCCCTCATCGGCGGGGCATACGCGATCTTCGGCGCACATCCGGGCGTCGCGATGGCGACGAACGCCCTGCTCGGCGCGCTCGCGGCCGTGGCCGTGCATCGCCTCGCGGCGCGCGCGTTCCCCCCGGGCCCGGCGCTCGTCGCGGGCCTCCTCGCCGCGCTGCATCCCGGCCTCGTCGCGTACACACCCGCGCTCATGAGCGAGGGCGTCACAGCCTCGCTCGTCGCATGCGCCGCGTGGGCGTCCGCGTGGGTGCGTGACGCGGTGCTTCTCGGCGCGCGACGCACGATCGCGGCGCGCATCGTCCTCCTCGGGATCGTCGTCGGTCTCGCGACGCTCGTTCGTCCGCAGAGCCTCGTCTTCGCGCCGCTCTTCGCGCTCATCGCGGTCGCGCCGCTCACGGGACCCCGCGCGCGCCGGACCACGCTCGGCTTCGCCGCGCTCGCGACCGTCTCCGCGCTCGCCGTCTGCGCGCCGTGGACGATCCGCAACTGCGAGCGCATGAACCGCTGCGCGCTCGTCAGCGTCAACGGCGGCTGGAACCTGCTCATCGGCGCCGATCCCGCGTCGACCGGCGCGTGGTCGCCGATCAAGGTCCCCGACGCATGTCGCGAGGTCTGGGACGAAGCCGGCAAGGACGCCTGCTTCGGCCGCGCGGCCACGCGTTACATCGCCGAGCACCCGGGCGCATGGCTCTCGCTCGTCCCTCGCAAGCTCGCCGCGACCTTCGACTACTGCGGCGCCGCCGGCTGGTACCTGCACGAGTCGAACAGCGCAGCCTGCGGCGACCGCTGCAAGCTCGGCCTCGGCGTGGCCGAGACCCTCTACGAGCGCGGCGTCCTCGCTCTCTCACTCATCGGCCTCGCACGCGCGGCCACGGGGAGCCGCGCCCGCCGCTTCGCCACGTGGGCCGTCGTGGCCCTCGGGCTCGTGTTCTTGTTCCTGGTGCACGCGTGGGTCGCCTATGCGGCCCTGGTCGTGGCGGCGCTCTTCGGCGGGCGCTCCTTGCTTCGTGGACCCGTCCTGCCCGCGGCTTCCGTGGCCGTCCTCGGCGCGACGCTTTTGACGCACGCCGTCTTTTTCGGCGCCGGTCGCTACGGGCTCGTCACGTTTCCGCTGATCGCGGGGATGGCGGGGGTGGTGTTCGCGGGGCTCAGAACGCGCGCCTGAGCCAATAGAGGGGGCGTCGCTTCGCGTGCGCGACGGCGAGCACGAGCAAATGGTCGTCGAACATTTCGAACGCGACCACGTACGGGAAACGCTCGAGGACAGCTCTACGGATGGTGCCTGGCACGCTGGGCGTCCCTGGCCACACGGGAAACGATGTCGGCGCTTCCGTTATCCGGTCGAGCGTCGATGACACTTCAGCGAGGAGCTCGTCGCCCAGCTCCGGGCGCTGCTCCTCGTACCAGATTGCCGTTGCTCGCAGCTCCGCGCGTGCTTCAGGATGCAGCTCGACGCGCACGACGCTCCTCGAGCTCCTTCAGGATATCCGCTCGCGTAGCGCCCCACTCGACCGTCTGGACCTTTCCCTCGGCGACCTCGCGCGAGCGGCGCTCCAGCTCGGGTGCCCATGTCGTCGCGACCTCCTTTTCGTCGGGCTCCTCCAGGCTGGCGAGCAGCTCTTCCGCGACGCGAGCCCGCTCTTCTCGGGGGAGCCGCAGCACATGGGCAAGGAGCTCGTCGGTGGACATGGGGAAAACCTAGCATGGCTTGGGGATGCAAGGCGGGGAGGCAGACGATGCCATCAGCCTCGTCTGCCTCGGGCAGTGCTTCCTGTGCTCGATCGCTGGAGCACAGGTTTGCCTACGACCTCAACCCCCCTCCGTCCCCGCCTCCTCACCTGCGTTCCCGCCTCGCCCCCGCCCCTCCTGCACCGCCAGATCCTTGAAGAACAGCCGAAGCTCCTCCCCCCGCCCGAGCTCGTTCAAAACCCCGCGCACGATCGGCTTCGCCACCTGGTTGTACGTCTTCAGAAAGTGCGCCCGCGCCGCCGCGAGCCCCGCCGTTGCCGTCACCGACCGGTTCGCCGCGCCGCTCTTGCCCGACAGCGCCCCGTCGAGCGCTGCGTGCGCCGCGGCGATCTCCTGCTTCCACGGCGCGAACGCGTCGAGCCCCGCATTCCGCGCGACGTCGAACCCCCGCAGCACGTCCGCCGCCTTCGCCACCAGATCCGCCGGCTTCAAGGCGGCCACGTCGCCCAGGTTCTTCCCCGGGTAGAACGCCTCGAAATCGAAGCTTGTCCCCTTGGGCAGCGAGCGCAGATACGCGTGGAACCGCGTCACCACGTCGCGCGCTGTTTCCTCCGCCTCTGCCGTCCCGCCCCGCTCCGTACGCACCTCGCTCCGCTGCGCCTTCGCCTTCGCGACCTCCGTCTCCACCGCCTCCACCGCGCCGAGCACCCGCGCGATCACCTTCGCGACGTCCACGAGCTCCGAAGCCTCCACGAGCTTCTTCGCCTCCGTCGCGAAGTGCCTGCCGTATTCGCTGACCTCGCGGTCGTCGATGTGCCGATCCACCATGCGCGCCTCCAGGACCGCAAGGGCTAACCATGAGGGCCCCTCCTGACAAGGCCAGGACACCCCCCGAGCGCAAACGGATACAGCCCTGTCTTGATCAGAACAGGAGACAACCTCGCCCGCGCGCACCTCTGCCGCACGAAGATCCCCTCCCCACGACGCCGGGATCTCGTCCTGCGCCCCGCAGACGTCCTGCCACGCATGCATGGACACGCCTCCGCGCCGCGCCGATCCCCTTCGAACCCCAGCGCCCCCTGGCTCCGCAGAGCTCCGAACCTCCGCCGATCAAGCCCGGATGCACCTCTGCGCTGCGCAGACGCTCATCCCTGTGCGATGCCGCACGCTTCTGCGCCGTCGAGGGCCCTGTCCGCGTTCGTCTCCGACAGCCCGAGCACCGCGACTTTGACACGCTCCGCAAACCCGAGCATTCTTGCCGCCGAGGGCTCTACTGAGTGCCCCCAGTTCGAGGTTCGGAGGAGACGACCCGATGCCGCTGATCGAGACCGAGGAGGCCGCACGCCGTTTGGCGCGCGCCATCGCGAGCGACCTCTCGCTCTACAACGAAGAGAAGATCGTCCAAGGGATTCAGAACGACGATCTCTTCACCGTCCTCGCCGAGGAGATCGAGGAGGGGCGCGCCCTCTACAAGAGCCGCGTCTCCCCCGACCTCTACGCCAAGAATTTTTACGATCGCGCCATCGTCGACATCCTCGTGAAGTCGAAGGGGCACGTGAAGTCGAAGATCTGGTAGGCGCCGCTCAGCGCTTGCGCAGGGCCTCGATCGCGCGGGCCATGTCCGCGGGGATCGAGCTTTCGAAGTGCAGACGGTTCCCCGTCGCCGGGTGCTCGAAGCCGAGCACCCGCGCATGCAGCGCCTGACGACCGAGCGACTCCCCGATCGCACGCAGCCCCGGATCCCGGGGCGTCTTCCCGTAGAGCGCATCGCCGAGGATCGGCGTCTTCCCCCGCTCCGAGAGGTGCACGCGGATCTGATGCGTGCGCCCTGTCTCCAGACGGCACGCGACGAGCGTCGCCAACCCGAGCCGTTCGAGCACGTGCACACGCGTCACCGCCCGCTTGCCCTCGTGCACGTGCGTCGTGAAGCGCAGACGATCCGTCGGGTGACGGCCGTGCAGCGTCTCGAACGTCGTGTCCTTCGCCTCGCCCACGACGACGGCCACGTACTCGCGCTCGATGTCGTGCTTCGCGAAGCGCACCTTCAGCGCCTCGCGCGTCTCGGCGTCCTTCGCCACCACGAGCAGCCCGCTCGTGTCCTTGTCGAGCCGATGCACGATCCCGGGCCGCAGGTGCCCCTCGGGATCGAGCGGATCGGCGCCTGCGCGTTCGAAGCCGCCGCGGCCGAGCAGCGCGTTGACCAGGGTCCCGCTCGCGTGCCCCTTCGCCGGGTGCACGACGAGCCCCGCGGGCTTGTCGATCACGACGAGGTGCGCGTCCTCGTACACCACGGCGAGCGGGATCGACGCGTCCGGCTCCGCGCGTGTCGGCTCCGGCGCCTCCGGCGTCACGTCGATCCGCGCGCCCACGGCGACGGCCATCGACGCGCGGCCTGGCTTGCCGTCGACGAGCACGCGCCCGTTCTCGATCCAGCGCTGCACGGCGGCGCGTGACGCGGCCGTGCCCGACGTCTCGAGCAGCCGCACGACGAGCTTGTCCAGCCGGTCGCGCGGATCGGTCGCGCTCGCTTCGAACGACGAGGTGACGTGGGGCTCGGGCGCGCGTCGCATCACGAGAGCGAATCAGTAGTCCGTGCTCTCGTCTTCGTCCTCTTCGCGCGAGAGAAGCTCCGGGTTGTGCGCGAGGTGCGAGTCGAGATCGTCGAGCATCATGCTCTTGTGGAGCTTGAGCACGCCGAGCTGGTGCACGAGGTAGAGGTCGAAGGCCGTGTACCGCGGGAAGACGCGCACGTTCGTCTCGTCGTTGTCGAGGCCGAGGATGACGAGCTCTCCGTCGCGCCGCGCCTCGCCGAGGTAGAGCGCGTTCCAGGGCTGGCCCGGCTTGTTCGGCAGGCGCACGACCTTGCCGCGGACGCGCGAGTCGGTCCATCCGAGCTCGACCATCGACTCGGCGAGCTTGCGGACCGAGGTGATCTTCGGCTGCGGCGCGCGCGGGTCCGTGCCGAAGCGGTGCCGGCCTTTGAAGCGCTTGCCGAAGCTCGCGAACGTGAAGTCGTAGGCGAGGAACGTCCGCAAGCTCGGCGGCAGCTCCACCATCAGCTTGGACTCGAGGGCGTCGAGCGCGGCCGAGCTCGCGCCGACCACGCTCGCCCCCTCCGGACGCTTCTTCAGGTCCGCGATGACGCGTTGTACAAGCCCGATGCCTCGTTCGATGGTCGCCATGTCTCCGCGTAGCCGACCGTCAAGGCGTGCGCTCTGTCAAGAGATTCCGTTGATCGTCCGGCCCAGGCGGCACGGGTTCGCCGCCGAGCACCGCCGCGCCGTGTTTGGCCCGGAGCAGCGCCAGCGCCGCGAAACCGACCGCGACGGCAAACCACAAGGTGGCGAACCGCACGAGGATCATCGACGCGGTCGACGTCGCCGCCTCCACGCCGCCGATCCGCGCCATCTGCTCTTCGAGCAATTTTTCCGTCACGCCGAGCCCGCCGGGGACGGGCACGAGCGCGCCGGCGAGCGTCGCCGTCGAGTAGAAGAACATCGTGAGCGGCATCGACGCCTGCTCGCCGAACCCGCGCAGGATCACCCAGAGCCCCACGCCTTCGAGCGACCACGCGCCGATCGAGAGCAACGTCGGCCACACGAGCTGCGCGGGCGAGACGATCGTGCGCAGGCCCGAGAGCGCGTCGTTGATCTTCGGCGCGACCTTGCCGCCCACGCGCCCGAGCGGCCCGGGGAGCTTCGGCAAGAGCCGCACGACGGCGCCGCTCACGGCGGGGACCGAGACGAAGACGAGGAGCGCGACCACGGTCGCAGCTCCGATGCCGGCCCAGATCGCGCCGCCGGGGAAGCTCGCGCTGCCGATCGCGATGATCGCGATCACGCCGATGAGATCCGTCACGCGCTCGGCGATGACGATCGGCGCGGTGCGCTCGATCGGCACCTTGCGGAGATTGAACAGGATGAGCGACTTGAAGACCTCGCCGACCTTGCCGGGCGTGACCGTCAGGACGAACCCCGACAGGAACACGAGCAAGCTCTCGAATTTGGGCACGCCGCGGATGTCGAGCCGCGCGAGGTAGTACTCCCACTTGAAGAAGCGCAGGAGGTAGTTCGAGAAGGCGAGCGCGCAGGCGATGCCGAACGTGGACCACGCGTAGGTCGCGAGGCGCGCGGCGATGAGGTTCGCGTCGCGGTAGAGGACGAGGCCGCCGTAGAGGACGACGCCGAGCAGCATCACCGCGACGACGCGGCGGACCAGCGTGTTCAAGAACCCGCTCCGATCATGGCGATCTCAGGCTTTTTCGCGCGCGGCGGACGCGCACGACGAGGTAGATGATGGCGCCGAGCACGACGGCGGCGCCGAGCGCGGCGACGGCCCACTTGGGCGCGACCACGATTCCGCGGGCGAGGCCCTCGGGGGGCCGCTCGGTTCTCGTCTGCAGCGAGCTCACGCGGGCTCGTCGTTACACGGGCCTAGGGGGAAGGGCAAGAAGCGGTATTGTTCGCGCGAAGAGAAGGAGGCAACGAGGATGGGTCTGCTCGACGGCAAGGTGGCAATCATCACGGGCGCGGGCGGCGGAATCGGCCGCGCCGAGGCGCTGCTCTTCGCCCGGGAGGGCGCGAAGGTGGTCGTCAACGACGTCGGCGGCGCGCGCGACGGAACCGGCGGAAGTGACGCCATGGCGCGAAAGGTCGTGGACGAGATCACGGCCGCAGGCGGCGTCGCGGTCGCGAACTTCGACACCGTCGCGACGGCCGAGGGCGCGGCGGGCATCGTCAAGAGCGCGGTCGACGCGTTCGGCCGCATCGACGTCCTCGTCAACAACGCGGGCATCCTGCGGGACAAGACGCTGCTCAAGCTCGACGAGGATCAGTGGGACAGCGTGATCGCCGTGCACCTGCGGGGCACGTTCCTCGTCACGCAGGCCGTCGCGAAGCAGATGATCGCGCAGGGCGGCGGCGGGCGGATCGTCAACACGACGAGCGTCTCGGGCATGGTCGGCAACTTCGGGCAGTCGAACTACGCAGCCGCGAAGGCCGGCATTTACGGTTTTACGCGCACCGCGGCGATCGAGCTGCAAAAGCACCGCATCACGGTGAACGCGCTCGCGCCCGTGGCGAAGACGCGCATGACCGAGGATCTCCCGATGTTCCAGGCCGGCATGGAGTCGCTCACGCCGGAGCACATTGCGCCCGCGGCGCTCTTCCTGGGCTCCGACCTCTGCGCGGATCGGACGGGGCACGTCCTCGCCGTCACGGGCTCGCAGGTCTTCGCCTACAAGGTCGTGCAAAGCGCGGGAAAGTTCAAAGACGAGGGCGCCGCGTGGACGGCGCAGGAGATCGCCGATCACTGGGAGGCGATCACGAAGGTCTGAAGACGGGCGGGCGGCCGACGTTCCTCGCTGGTTTCCGCCCATGCTCTGCGCCGAGGCTCACGAACGCCGCCCGTTCTCCGCCGAAGATCCCGCCCGGAACGGCTCGTTTCGGCCATCCCGGTCGTTGCTGGGCTGGGACACGGATGCTAGTTTCGCTTTTCAACGGCGGCTGTCGTGAGCCCTCGCTCAGGACTTCGTCGCTGGGTAACTCGTCGTTCGCCGGGTGAAACGTCCCGGCCACGTCGAATGGGTGGGTGCTGGGTTCGTCCCCACGATCTGCCCCTTCCGCCCCGGGAGCCTTACGAACCGGCATGTCGCGCGAAGCCCACATCCCCCTGCTGCTCTGGGTCTCTGCGGCCATCCTCGCGCACATCGCGGGCGGCAACGGCGCAGAGCAAGTCGCGCAGGTCGTCGAGGATCGCGCCCAGATCCGGGGTCTCGTCAGCGCCGTGCGCGAGGGGCTGCGTCCCCAGGACACGCAGTTCGAGATCCTCGTGGATGCGCCCGCGACACCTTCGCCCGAAGAGGCCGAGCCGCCCGAGGACAAGGCCGACGACACCAAGGACGACGAGAAGCCGGATCCGGACGCCGTGCCGGAGCAGCCGTTGCCGCCCAAGATCAAGCCGCCTCCGCCGCCGAAGAAGGAAGAGCCGAAGGTCGAGCCGCCCAAGGTCGAACCTCCCAAGCCCAAGGAGGAGCCGAAGGTGGTCCCGCCGCCGCCTCTGCCGGCGATTCCGCCGCCGCCGCCTCCGCCGCCGCCGCCTCCGCCTCCGCCGCCTCCGCCGGAGGACGTCGCGAAGCAGGAGCCGCCGAAGCCGATCGAACCGGATCGTCGCATCGCCGTGCGCCAGCACGTCGAGCCGAACCAGCAAGACAACCCCACGGCGAGTCGCATCGCGGATCAGGCGAACACCGTGAAGGAAGAGACGGTCGCGCGTCTCCGCTCGCATGATCAGGATCACGCCGAGACGAACGCGGGCGCGATGAAGAAGCCCGCGACCTCGGGCGAGGGGAACGACGACCACGAGAAGGTCGCCGAGAGCGAGGAAAAAGCCGGATCGGACAAGGCGCCGGGCGAGTCGAAGGATCGGAGCGAGAGCGCCGAGCATCACCACACGGCCAAACCCGCGCCGCCCGCGGCCGCGATCGCGAAGGCCTCGCCGCCTCCGATGGCGCCCGGCGGGACGACCGGCGGAGGCGCGAACGCGCCGAAGACGCCCGCAGGTCCGCCGCCGAGCCCCGGTGGCGCGGGCCCCGCTTCACCCGAGGTCGTCGCGGGCGTGGGCGCCGGCGGGTTCACGATGGATCCGGCGAACCCCGGCGGCGACGGCAGGAGCCGCAAGGCCGGAAAGAAGCGGCAACCCGCGCCTTACCAGAGCCCGGTGAAGGTCGGCTCCGTGGGCCTCGGCGCGCCGGGGATCGCGGGCGGGCCGAACCTGAACCTCTCGCACGCGGGCTTCGAGGCCTCGGTCGGTCGAGAAAAACTCGAAGCCGAGCGCGCGGCCGACGGCGCGGCGCGACGCAGCGCGCACCGCGGCAAGTGGGAGAAGAACAACTTCGGCAAGTACAAGGCGGCGATCGAGAACTACGAGCCGACGGTGAAGGTCGGCAACCAGACGGCGCTGAACGCCGCGCAATCCGCGTTCGCGACGTACCTGAACACGATCCACAACCGCCTGCACCCGATCTTCGCCGAGGAGTTCCTCGCGTCGCTCGACAACCTTCCGCAGGAGCACACGTTCAACAAGAACCTCGTCACGCACCTCGAGATCGTGCTGAGCAAGGACGAGGGGAAGATCGTGCGGATGGGCGTGACGAAGGCGAGCGGGATGACGGCCTTCGACATCGTCGCGCTGAACTCGATGAATCGCGCGTCGCCGTTCGGAAAGGCGCCCGACGCGATCGTCTCGCACGACGGCAAGGTCTACCTGCACTGGGAGTTCCACCGCGATCCGGTGGACGCGTGCAGCACGCGGAACGCGTATCCGTACATCCTGCCCGAGCCGAAGAGCGGCGGCGGCGGGGTCTCGCCGGTCGGTCCGCCGCGCGCGCCGACGCTGACGCCTTCCGACGAGCGACGCGGCCCACCGCCTTTGCTGCCTGTCCCGACTCGCTGAGGGTGCTGCCACAGGCTGCTGCGCCTGTGAAAACACCTCGACGTTCTCAGGGACACGGGTTTGTCTAGGACAACGCGAGACGGCCCGCCCCGAAGCTGGTAGCATCGCCCGCGATGTCCAAGGACGCTGCATCCGCCGCTCGCGTGAGCATCGCGCGGATAGAGCAAACGCTGGCGGACTCGCCGGCTTTCGTCCGTGTCGAGCCGCGGTTCTACGTGGTCCGACAGGGGACGGCTTACATCTACATCCAGATCCTCCCGTGGGAGCCGGACCGCGCCGTCGTGCGGTTCGTGGCGCAGCTCGTCCGCGGGGTCGAGATGACGCCCGACCTCGCGATGAAGCTCCTGCGCATGAACGCGCGCCTCCGGTTCGGGGCCTTCGGCTACGTCGCGCAGGGCGCGTGCGTGGTCCTCGTGCACACGCTGCTCGGCGGCGAGACGCTCGATCCGGACGAAATCCTCGCGGCGCTGCGGGACATGACGGTCATCGCCGACGAGTACGACGACCGGATCTTCGAGGAGTTCGGCGGGCACCGCATGCAGGACCTGATCGACGCCTCCGCGGCCTCGGCGTTCTTCGACGACACGGTCCACCCACGCGACTGGAGCGACGCGTGAGCCTGCGCCTTGCAGGGAGCCTCCGCTTGCGACAAGCCCCACGTCGATGAGCACGGAAGGCGAAAGCACCGAAGCGCCCGAAGCTCCCCGATCGCCCGAGGCGCCCCGATCCGCCCCGCCCGCGCCTTCCGTTCTGCCGCCGGGCTTCGACGTGCTCATGTTCGTCCGGCCGCTCGCGGTCGTCGCGGTCCTCGCGATGCTGCTCGGGCGCGCGCTCGGGCCCTCCGTGCGAGGCCTGGTGGTCGGGCTCGGCAGGACGGGCGATCTCATCGAGCTCGCAGGCGCGGCGATGTCGCAGTTCTTCCTGATCCTCGCGATCGTGGGAACGCTCGGGCTCGGCCTCTCCGCGCTTCGCGCAGGTCTGCCGGCGGTCGTCCGGTTCGGCGCTGTCTTCGCGAGCGGGCTCGCCGTGATCGTGACGCTCCTCTCGGCGGTGTCGCGCGTGCCGGCGGATTCGCTCGTGCTCGTCGGGGGCGTCGCGTGCGCGCTCGCGCTGCTCGCGGCCTGGGACACGATGCGGACGCCGTTCGCGCGGGCGACGGCGGTGATGCTGGGGCTGCTCGGCCTCGGCGGGCTCGCGCGGGTCGCGTCGGTGCTGATCGTGATGCGGGACGGCGTCGCGTCCGAGTCGCTCGCGCGGATCGCGCGCGGCGTGTCGACAGCGGGGCTTTTGCTCGACGGCGCGGCGATGGCCGTGGCGGTGGGGGTCGTCGCGTCGCGCGGGAAAAAGCTCACGAGCCCGGCGACGCTGGCGGCGCTCGCGGTCGCGCTCTTCGCCACGCGGCAAGCGCTCGCGGGTACGTCGGACGAGGCGGCCGCGGTGAACCTTCTGCTCGCGCGCGCGGCGAAACACCTCGTCATGCGGCCCGAGCCTTTGGTTTCGCCTGTGCTCGCGACGTTCGTCGCCTTCGCGGCGCCTGCGATCGCGATCGCGGCGCTCTCGACGCGCACGCTGACGCCGGCGCTCTCGGGGGCGATCGCGCTCCTGCTCGTGGCGCGAGGTGCGCCGGACGTGCCGCTCTGCGCGCTCGCGCTGGTGCTCGCGTCGCTCGCGACCGTGCTCGCGTCGCGAGATCATCGGGGGCTTTGGGCCGCGATCTCGCGGGCGGAGTCGACCGTGGAGGAAGGCCCCGGGGAGAGCGGCGAGGCGAAGGGCGCGCGGCCGAGCTGAGGTCGCGGGCTTTCTTGCGAAACCAGCGGGAAGAACCGGCGCCCGGCCGTTGACGTGCCGCGAGGCGTTCACTAGGACGCGGGGAGCGCTCGATCGGGCCCTCCGACGGCGCACGGCGACCATGACGTCACATCGAACAGCCTGGATCGTTCCTCCGGTCGTGGCGCTGCTCGCCTTCACGGCGGGCTGCCAGAAGGAGGCGGGGAGCTCGCCTTCACCCGCGGCGTCCGCGGCGGCGAGCGCGGCGCCGGCGGGCAAGCTCGGCCGGGCGACGCTGCGCGGCGAGGTGCGCTTCACGGGGCAGCCGCCCGAGATGAAGGTGCCCGCGAAGCGCGCGCAGGCGACCGACGTCTGCAAGGACAAACAGCTCGCGAGCGACGCCGTGATCGTCCAGGGGGGCAAGCTGAAGGACGTGCTCGTCCGCATCGCGCCGAAGAGCTTCGACGGTCGCTACGAGGTGCCGCCGGCCGCGACCGTGGATCAGCTCGACTGCATGTACGTGCCGCGGATCCAGGGCGTCCTCAGCGGGCAGGAGGTCGTCGTGAAGAACAGCGACCGGACGCTGCACAACGTGCACACGTACCTCGGCGCCGAGACGGTCTTCAACGAGGCGACCGCGATGGGATCACCTCCGATCGCGAAGCGCTTGCCTCCCTCCGGCATCGTACGGTTTGGATGCGACATCCACCCGTGGATGCGGAGCTTCGTCGTGGTCACCGATCATCCGTTCTTTGCGGTGAGCGGCGCGGATGGAGCGTTTCGCATCGATCGCGTACCGGCCGGCAAATATCGGCTGGAGGCGTTTCACGCCCGCTACGGCTTGAAGACGCAGGAGGTGACGGTGACCGATGGGCAGACGCTCGAGGTCGCCTTCTCGTTCGACGGCACCGAGCCGGAGCCCCCCGAGAACCAGGGCGAGCTCCAGGGGCTTTGGTAGGGGTGCGTGCCGTGGAACCACGCTTCGGCTCGTCTGGTTCGGAGGACCGACCCCGTTGTCTCGAACGCGGGTTGACCCCACGATCTTGCTGGGCTTTCCTCCCGCGCGCCGCGCCACTGCGCTCGGCGCTCCTCGCTGCATGACGTCGTCCTGTATGGTCGCTGCTCCTCCTGCCGTGTTTCCTGGTCCCGCGCGCGTGCCCCCGGGTGCCGCATCTGCTATCGAGGTCCGCGCATGACGATCCCCGCGGAGCCGCTCGGCGACGTGCACGTGAACCAGCGTGATTCCGGGCACGACCAACACGAGCGTTCGTGCATGGCCGTGGCGCGAGATCTCGTCGCGCTGACGAAGCCTCGCGTCACGGTGATCGTGGTCGCGACGATGCTCGGTGGGGCGTGGGTCGCGAACCGTTACGTGGGGGAGCAAGGCCTGCCGGGCGTGTCGCCGGTGGTCGTCATGCTCTCGCTGCTCGCGACGGTGCTCGTCGTCGGCGGCGCGAACGCGCTCAACATGTACCTGGAGCGCGACACGGACGGGCTCATGGCCCGGACGAAGAACCGCCCGCTGCCAGCGGGTCGGATCTCGCCGAAGCTCGCGCTCTGGTTTGGCCTCGCGATCTCCGCGCTCTCGCTCGTGCTGTTCGGGCTCGCGGTGAACATGACGACGACGCTGCTCGGGGCGTTCGCGTTGTTCTCGTACGTGCTCATCTACACGCCGCTGAAGCGGAAGACGACGCTGGCGCTGCTCATCGGCTCGGTGCCAGGGGCGATCCCGCCGCTGCTCGGCTGGACGACGGTGACCGATCGCATCGACGGCCCCGGCGCGGCGCTCTTCGGCATCCTGTTCCTCTGGCAGGTGCCGCATTTCCTGGCCATCTCCATGTTCCGCAGCCGCGACTACCATCGCGCGGGCCTCAAGGTCCTCCCGATCGAGCGCGGAGATCGCCACACGCGCAACCAGATCGTCGGGTACCTCGTCGCGCTCGTTCTGGTCTCGCTCCTGCTCGTCCCGCTCGGCGTCGCCGGGCCGATCTACCTCGCGTCGGCCGCGCTGCTCGGCCTCGGCTTCCTCGGTTTCGGCGTGTGGGGCCTCCGCCCCACGGTGCTCGGGACACGCTGGGCGCACAGGCTCTTCGCCATCTCCATCGTGTACCTGATGCTCCTGCAAGCCGCGCTGCTCATCGGCGCCTGAGCACCAACGCATGAGCGCCGAAAGCATCGGTCGACTGCTCGCGCCGCTGAACGCGCTGCTCAACGCGACGAGCGCGACGCTGCTCTTCGCGGGCTTCATCGCGATCAAGCAGCGCAAGATCGAGGTGCATCGACGGCGGATGCAGGGCGCGTTCATCGCCTCGGGCGTCTTCCTCGTGAGCTACGTGGCGCGCTTCGCGCTCACGGGGACGCATCGGTTCCCCGACGTCGGGCTCGTCCGCACGATCTACCTCGTGATCCTCTCGACCCACACGCTGCTCGCGATGGCGGCGCTGCCGCTCGCGATCGTGACGCTCCGGCTCGGTCGTCAGGGGCGCTTCGAGGCGCACAGGAAGCTCGCGAAGATCACGTTCCCGATCTGGGCGTACGTCTCGGTCACGGGCATCGTCGTGTATCTCATGCTCTACCACCTCGCGCCGATGCTCGCGCCCGCAGGGCACGCGCCTTGACCGTGCGCGAGGCGCCGCCTACACCACGCTCGTCGTGACGTCGCGCGTGGAAGCCAAGAACGAGGGCGGAATGGACGCGGGGGCCGCTCCCTCGCAAGGAGCTCGACCCGCGGCGCCGCCGGCGCGCGCGAAGCGGCTTCCGTGGATCGTCTTCGGGATCGTGTTCGCGCTTTTGCTGGTCACGCGGATCGTGCTCACGCTGCGCCCGTCGGCGCCGAAGCCGGTGCTGGAGCTGCCCGCGTACACGCTCACCGATCATCACGGAAAGCCCTTCGGCGCGGCCGATCTGCGCGGCAAGCCGTACATCGCCGACTTCGTGTTCACGAGCTGCCCGAGCGTCTGCCCGCGCCTCACGAAGCGCATGGTCGAGGTGCAGAAGCGCACGGAGGATCTTGGAGACAAGCTCCACCTCGTGACGTTCTCGGTCGATCCGGAGAACGACACGCCCGAGGTGCTGGCCGCGTACGGGCGCAAGTACGGCGCGGACGACACGCGCTGGACGTTCCTCACGGGGCCGCTCGGCGAGGTGGAGACCGTGGTCCTGCGCGGCTTCAAGATCGCGATGGGCAAGAAGGAGACGGGCGAGGGCATCCTCGAGATCTTCCACGGCGAGCGCCTCGTGCTCGTCGACGGCGAGGGCAAGATCCGCGGCTTTTACGACGCGGACGACGCGGGGATCGAGGCGATCGTGCGGGACGCGCGGCTCGTCTTGGGCCGCTGAATCAATAGACGACCGCGAGCCGCTTCATCATCTTCTGCAGGCCGAAGCGCGAGAGGCCGAGGAGCTTCGCGGCCTGGGTCTGGTTGCCCTTCGTGCGTTCGAGCGCCTCGCGCACGAGCTGCGCTTCGAGGGCGTCGACGCGCGGGCGGACACGCAAGCCGAGATCCGCGGGCACGGGCGGCGCGACGTTCGCGATGTCGGGCGAGAGGTGCTCGCGCTCGATGACGCCGTCGCAGAGCAAGAGCGCGCGGCGGACCTCGTTCTCGAGCTGGCGGATGTTGCCGGGCCAGGGGAACGCCATGAGCCGATCCATCGCCGCGCGCGTGACGCGCACCTCGGAGCGGTCGTACTTGGCGAGCAGGTGTTTCACGAGCAGCGGGACGTCGCTCGCGCGCTCGCGGAGCGGCGGGATGCGGATCGTGATGATGTTGAGGCGGTAGTAGAGATCCTCGCGGAACGTGCGCGCGCGGACCATGGCGTCGAGGTCGCGGTGGGTCGCCGCGACGATCCGCACGTCGACCTTGCGCGCGCGCTCGGTGCCGAGCGGTCGCACCATGCCGTCCTGGAGGACGCGCAGGAGCTTCGCCTGCATGCCGAGGCTCATCTCGCCGATCTCGTCGAGGAACAACGTGCCGCGATCGGCCGCTTCGAAGAGCCCGGAGCGTGGCCTGTCGGCGCCCGTGAACGCGCCGCGGACGTGGCCGAAGAGCGTCGACTCGAGCAGGCCCTCCGGGATCGCGCCGCAGTTCTCGCCCACGAACGGGCGGCCCGCGCGCGGGCCGTTGTCGTGGATCGCGCGCGCGACGAGCTCCTTGCCGCTGCCCGATTCGCCGTGGATGAGGACCGGGACGTCGGCGATCGTGACGCGATCCACGAGCCGCAGCATCGCGCGGACGGGCTCGCTGTCGCCGATGATGGAGTCGTACTCGAAGCGCGTCTCGCGCGTGCCGCGGGTCCGGTTGAGCTCGCGCTCGGCCACGTCGAGCGCAGCCTCCCGCTTCGCCAGCGTCTCCTCGAGCGCCGCGCTCGCCCGTCTCGCCTTGCGCGCGGCTCGCCGGAGGAGCGCCTGATCCCGCGCGTCCGCGATCGCCAGCGCCGCGAGCGTCGCCACCGTGCGTGTCCACGCGAGCTCGCGTGGGCCGAACGCGCCACGCCGCACGCGATCATCGAGGTAGACCACGCCGAGCGCCTCGCCGCGCGCGACGAGCGGCACGACGAGCACGCTCCGCAGCTTGAGCGCATGCACGCTGACGTGCACCGCGGGCAGCTCGCCCGCCGCGTCCACGGCGACGACGGGCTCGAGCGCCGCGAGCGCGCGCCGCGCGAGCGTCTGTGAGAGCGAGAGCTGCTCGTCGCGCAGATCGGCCCGCGCGAGGTTCCGCGCCGCGCGCGCGACGAGCCGACCGTCCGGCGCGCGTAGGAGGAGCAAGCCTCGCTCGACGCCCGTCCACAGCACGAGCGCGTCGACCACGCGATCGAGCAGCGAGCGCAGACGCTCGCGATCACTCAGGGAGACGATGAGCTGCTCGAGCTCCCGCGCCTGCTCCGCGCGCATGCCTTCCTGCGGGGCAGCCGCGGCCTGCGCGACCCACGGCAGCGCGCGGATCGACGGCGCGAGCTCCGGCGAGGCGCGCGAGAGCAGGTCCCGCGCGGCATCGCCGAGGGACGAGAGGAGCCGGACGGCGACGTCGCCCCGGCCGAGCCGCGCCGCGAGCGCGTACCCCGCTGCGATCGAGGGGCCTCGCGCCCAGACGGGCGCGCGTGCATCCGAGAGCGCCACGATCGCGCCGAGCACGTGCTCGGCGGTGCGCGCTTCGAGCTCGCCCGAAGCTGCGAGCAGCACCTCGGCGCGCGCGCGCCACCAGTCGAGCCGCGCGCCCGCGGTGAGGCTCGGCGTGTCCGCGAGCCGATCGATCTCGAAGCACGTCTCCAGATCGATCGCCGCTTCCGCGTGCCGCAAGAGCCGCGCGGAGGCGCGGAGCTTGTCGTCCCCGCCCGCGTCCGCGAGCAGCGCGCGGGCTTGCTCGGCGGCGCGCCGCCCTTCGGCTGCGCCGCGCGGCGACACGTCCGCGATGGCCCAGAGCGCGTACGCCTCCGCCCGCGTGTCGCGACCTTCCCGCGCGCGCGCGATCGCCTCCCGCGCGACACGTTCCGCCTCGTGCGCCACGCCCGCCGTCGCGTGTGCCGCCGCGCGCGCGAGGAGCGCGCGGGCCGCGAGCGCCGGCCTGCCGAGGTGCTCCCAGAGCAAGGCCGCGCGCCTCGCCGTCTTGATCGCGCCGCCGAGATCCCCGAGATCCACCGCGGCCGCCGCCTCGCCCGTCCGGTACGTCGCCTCCTCGACGACGGCTCCGGCCCGTGTCGCATGCTCGACCGCCGCGGCGAACGCGCTCCGCGTGCGCGCCGGATCACCCCCGTGCTCCACGTATCCGCGCAGCGCCGCGATCCGCGCGTGCTCCTCGGCGCGACGTGCGATCGCCTCGCCGCGCGTGATCGCGGCGAGCGCGCGCTCCGTATCGCCCCTCGTCGCCGCGACGAGCGCAGCGACCTCGTACGCGGGCACGATCGTCGCGCCTTGCACGAGCGCCTCGGCCTCCTCGTAGCGCCTTTCGTCGAACGCGATCCGCGCCTGGATCGCGCGTGCTTTCCCGTCGGGGTCCTCGCCCCGTCGATCCGCCTCCGCCGCGATCTCGCGCGCCGCGCCGAGCTCCCCTGCGCGTCGCAAGATCTCCGCTGCCAGCGCGTCCGCCCCTTTCGCGCGACGCTCCCGCGCTCGCAGCGCGAGGCTCCTGGCGCGCCCGAGCTCGCCCGACAACCGCAACGCGTCCGCGGCCGCCACGAGCAGCGACGCTGGCGCGTTCTCCCCACGCTCCACGCGCTCGATCGCCATGGGATCCGGCGGCACCGCGGCGATCGCGATCGACAGCCGCGCCACCTCCTCGATGTCGAACGGCGCCGACGTCGGACGCTCGAGCGTCGTCGTCGTGGGCGTTCGTCCGAGCGCGGCGCCTTCCACGTCCGCGAACGTCCAGGCCGCGGGCGGCAGCTTCCGCGCGAGATCCACGAGCGCCGCGGCGATCGACGCTTCTCCGATCTTCCCGAGCGGACCCGTCGGCCACGCCGTCGCCGGGCTCCCGACGAGCGACGTCATCCACCGCGCGATCCCCTCCGGGCCGAGAGGACCGATCTCGCCCGCGCCCGTGTCCTCGGTCGACGACGTCTCCGCGTCGGCGAGGGATCGCGCGCGGCGCGCCCAGGCCAGCGCGTCACCGAGCCACGGCGCCGTGCCCGCGCCTGCGGATGCGCGCGTCGCGAGCTCGTCGCGCCGCGCTGACAGATAGGCCGCACGCACGCGCCGCGCGTCGCGCTCTCCGCGCTCTTCGCGCTCGCGACCCGATCCTGCATCGCGCGCGGCGAGCGCGGCCCGCGCCGTCTCGGCGACCCACGACGCAGGCGGACGCGCGCCCGGGCTCGGCGAGAGCAGCGCCGCGCAGAGCAGCGCGATCGGCTCGGGGAGGCGCGCTGCGCGTGCGGCCTCGATCGGATGCTCGGACGCCGCCACCGCATCGTCCACGAGCTCCGCGAGCAGCGCTCCGAGCGCCACGAGATCCCGCGCGCGCGCGTCTCCGAGATCGGAATCTCCACGCGCCAGATAACGCGGCGTTCCTCCTTCGATCCGCGCCGTGTAGACCGGGCACGCGAGCCCGAGATCGATCACGTGCGCGCGTCCGCCCCAGCCGAGCAGCACGTTTTCCGGCTTGATGTCGCCGTGCGCGAGACCGACCTCGTGCAGATCCGACAGCGCCTCGCCTGCGTCGCGCGCCACCGCGAGCGCGAGCGTCGTTCGATCCACGCCCGCCTCGCGCGCCCGCTCCCGCAGCGTCGCGCCCTCGACCCAGCGCAGCGCCACGAACGCGAAGCGCTCGCCGCCTCGATCGTCGCCCGCCTCGATCGCGCGCGCGATGTCGCCATCGCGCACGAACCACCCGACGTCCACGAGCTCGGGCAGGCGTGGCGAGAGCGCGAGGATCGCGTGCCTCGCTTCTCGCGCGATCGCCTCGCGCGCCGCCGTGTCGCGCGCGATCTTCAGCGCCACGAGGGTCCCGTCGTGCCGCGCGCGCGCCCTCCACACCTCGCCGGCGCCGCCGCTGCCGGCCGGGGCGAGGAACTCGAAGCTTCGCTCCGTCAACTCCGATGACGATCCGTGCTCGTTCATCGGGAATCGAGTGTTCGACCTCTGCCTCGAAGTGTCAACGCTGGTGGCGTGCCCCCGAGCATCCGCCTCGAAGCGCCGCGGGGGCAGGGGAGGGCAGGGCGGGGCCGCGAACGGGCGCTCAGCTCCCGGAGCAAGTCACCGGGGACATCTCGATGTCGACGCCGTCGTAGCAGATCGCCTCGGGCCCCTTGCCGTACGCCTCTGCCACGAACGCCGCGAGCGACGCCGTGTCGATGCACGTCGCCGTGTACGTCGCGCCCCACGCGGCCGCGGCGATCGGCGTATCGAGATCCGCGTCCGGCGTCAGCACGAGCCGCGCCTTTGGCGTGGCTCCCACCGACAGGCACAGCGGATCCGCCGCGGCCTCGTCGAACACTTTTTCCAGCGCCGCCACGACCTCTGGGCACGCATCCTCGCAGCGATACGAGAGCACCACCGCGCCGTGCTCCATGTCGTGCACGTACATCTCGCGCGGCACGGGCGTCGTGTACTTCTTGAACGCCGCCCACTGGCCCCAGTGATCACCTCCGCTCGGTGGGTTCGTCTCGTACGAGACGTCCGTGCAGACCGCCAGGTGGCTCGCCGACGCGATGGGGATGTTCGTCGTCTTCACCACGCGGCACTCCGTCTCCCCGGGCAACGGAGGTGCGTCGGGCGTCAGCACCTCGGTTCGCTGCGGACCCGTTGGCCCTGGCGGCGGCGCTTCTTCGCCGCACCCCGCGATCCCGAGCGAGAGAAAGACAAGCGCGCAAGCGAGCGCGTCACGCGAAAGCATCTCGTGAGGCATGGCGTGAACCTACCACGCCGACTGCGGACGCTTCAGGGGCAGGCCGGCGTCTCGGCGCCCGTCACGATCCACGCGCTGAGCGCTTCCAGGCTCGACTGCGGGGCTGCGTAGAGGTCGTACGGGGGCATCGGCAAGCCCACCACGACCGACGCGCGCAGCCTGTCGATCTCGCCCGGAGCGAGCCCCTTTGCGGCGTCCATCCGCGCGTAGATCGGGCTCGCCAGCATCTTGTAGAGCAGGTAGCTGTTCCCCGCGTTGCCCGGGTCGACGTGCGGCATCGCCCGTCCGAAGCGGCGCGGCTTGAGCTCTGGCTCGTCGGCCTGCTCGCCTGTCTGCGTCTGGTTCGCGACGCGCCCGATCATCGCCGGGATCCGCTCCACGCCCGACAGATCGAGCCCCATCGCAGCCGCGCCGATCTCGAGCGGCCCGTGGCAGCCGCCGCAGCCGATCACGAGGCTCTTCGAGACGGGGCATTTGTCGATGCAGAGCTGATCGTCCACCGCGCACGACGCCACGCACGCGCTCGCCGTGCAGAAGAGCTCCTCGGACGCCGCGCGCCGCGCCGCATCGTCGAGCGACGGATCCACGGGCCCGCCCGCGGGATCCATCGCGGCCGTCGTGAACTGCAGGACCACGTTCGCCGCGAGCGGCGCGCCGTCGAACGCGCGCACGCCGAACGGCGACGCCTCCGTCGGCGCGAGCACCGTCAGCCAGTACTTGGTGTCTGGCACGAGCGCCGCCATCGCCGGCAGCCGGAACGTGATGCGCCGATGCACCGGGTCGTAGCTCGGCTCCAGGAACACCGGCAGCTTGCACTCCTGCAACGTCGGCACCGGATCGGAGCTCGGCTGCAGGCAGATCGCTTGCCGGATCGCCTCTCCCGGCATGAGGAACCGATCGAACGTGACGCGCACGCTCGTCGTCGAGAGCGCGACGCTTCCATCGACCGGCGCGGGCGCGCTCGGCGTCAGCGTCAGCGTCGTCGGCTGACCGCCGGCGTCGAGGCCGGACAGCTCGACTTCGACCAGGTGGACGGGGGGGGTATCGATGGCCTCGCGCTCGGGGCTGCCGACGTCACAACCGACGAGGGGCAGGGATGCGGCGAGAAAGGCGGCGCAGAGGGCGCGCGGGGCGAAGGAGTGGCCTGTCGGAAGGATCAGCTCTCGGCGTAGGTCGAGAGCTGCTCGCGGACCACCCTTTCGTTGATGCCGCTCTGAATGTGCTCCTTCAAACAGTCGGCCAGGGTGATCAGCAGGTCCTCGACCCCCTTCTCCTCGATGAGCTTCGCGAGCAACTGCCGCGCTTCCCGGCCGTCGTCCTCCCGGAGGAAGCCCCGCACCGTCTCCAGCGTGATTTCGCCCTGGAAGTCGAGGTAAAGATTGTCGAGCAGGTACTTGATCAGCTCCTTCACACCCGTTCTCCTTGAGGACGCGCGCGCCCGCCGCGGGGGAGGAAGCGCACCGTCGCTCTTCGCTATACCCGTCGCCAGAAGGGGTGTGCAAGGAATATGTCGGATGTTTCGGGAGCGCGGCTCCGTCCGCCTGCGCCCTGGCCTCCGGCGTCGTCCGCGACCGATGTTGGGCGCTCATTGGCACGCCCTCACGAACGGGTCGTTCGACTGGTGACACACGAGGCACGGACGCGGGTTTCTCGCGAAGGCCGCGCTGCACTTGTCACGGAAGCCGAGCGGGTGCGGGTTCACGCCGTGCCCGCCGGAGAGGCCCTTCGTCGCGTGGCACGTCGCGCAGTCACGCTCCGTGTGACAAGACACGCAGGCGTTCAGGTTCCGCATCGCCTCCCACGCGTGATGGTTCGGCCCGCGCGGCGCCGTCGTGAACTCTGCGGCGGGCGGATGGAAGCGGCGGCCCGTGAGGCGGTTGCCGCTGCCGGTGTCGCGCGCCACGCCGACGCGGCGGTGGCAGTCCGCGCAGAACGTCTGGGCCTGATGGCAGCTCGCGCAGCGCGGGTTGTCCTGACGAGCGGACTGCGCGTGGATCGAGAGCCAGTCGTTCGGGTGGACCTTGCGGGGACGGACGCGGCCGTCGTGGCAGTCCGTGCACTCGTTCGTCGTGTGGCAGCTCCCGCAGAAGGCGCTGTCGTTCGCCGCGACGCTCTTGTGCCGCTCGATGAAGTCGGGCGTGTGCGCGGCGTTGTGCATCCACTGCGGCGGCACGAGGTTGCCCGTCGTGAAGCTCGTGATCATGCGGCCGTCGTTGCGGGCCGTGTGGCACGTCGTGCACGCGCCCTTCGCCTGACCCTGCGCCGCGCCGCTCATGTTGTGGCACGTGAAGCAGCCGGCCATGCGCGGTAGCTGATCACGCGTCGCGAGCTCGAGCTCGCCCACCTGCCCGTGGCACTGGCCGCACTGGATGTTCCGGTCGAGGTGCTTCTTGTGCGTGAACACGAGGTTCGCGTTCGGCAGCACCATCGGCGCGACGGCGCCCTTGTCGCCTGCCTTGTCGCCGATGTGGCAGAAGACGCACTGCCCGTTCGCGTCCGTGCCCGCCTTGACGGCGTTCAGGTCCGAGTGATCGACGTCGTGACAGGCGTCGCACTGCTCGGCCTTCGGCATGAGCCGATCGGCGACCTTGTCGCTCGTGAACGCGGCCGCGTGGCACGACTTGCAGGTCTGCTTGAGATCCTTCGTGTGCTTCTTGTGGTTGAAGCGGATCGTGATCGTCTGCGGCGGGTAGATCTCTTCGCTCGGCACGGGGCTCGCCGCGCTGCCCGGAGGCATGAACGCGAGCGGCGTCTCCGCGTCGTTCGGCATCGGATAGAGCCCGCTCTTGTAGCCACCCGGGGGCGGCGCGGGCGGCGCGGCGGACTCCGCGGGGGGCGCGTCGTCGGCCGCCTGCGCGGAGGCGTCGGGGCCCACGAGTCCGAGCACGAGGGCCGACAAGCACGCCACGAAGGCGAGCCATCCCGGCAGCGGTCCGCCGCTCGACCTGCGCGTCTTGTGCGCGCTCTCTGCGCTTCGCTTGGAGGCGTTCATCATCATCCGCCGAGCCTCAAGTTGACGAGCGCCACGATGCGGAAGCGCTGCCCGACGAGCCGGTTCATGTCGTGCTCCCACTCGATCCGAAAGTCGGCTTGTTGCACGGGCCGCACGCCTGCGCCGAGCACATACCCAAACGACGTCGCGCCGCGATCGGGCCGCAGCGGGTCGTTCCAGTCGTAGACGGAGACGCGCCCACCCAGGCGATAACGCCCGCCGTCGAAGCGCTTCTCGCCCGAGAGATCGGCGCCTCCGGTGTGCCCGCGCGCGCCGGCTTGCACCATGCCGCGCAGCCCCACCTCGGCCGTGCTGAAGCGGTACCGACCCGACACGTTCGCGAGCGCGTCGATCGTCGTCGAGATCTCGCGGTTGTCGGGATCGCGCGTGAACGTCTTCGAGTTCGCCGGATCGATCTCTTGATCGCCACTGCAGAGCCCCGAGGCCTTGCACTGCTCGGTGCCGAACGTCTCGGGATCACCGTCGGCCATCCAGATCCGCACGCCGCCGTAGGCCGAGAAATCGAGCCGCTGCGTGGGTGCGACCCAGACACGCGCGGTTGCCGTCGTGATGGGGCTCTTCGTGAACCAGTTGAAGATCGAGTCCGCGTCGAACGTCGGCACGAAGTAGTCGATGTCCGCGCCGACGGTCGCGCGTTTGCCCAGGTACGCCTCGACGCCGCCGTAATACGAGCCGACGATCTGGTTGTAGAAGTCGTACGTGACGCCGCCCTTGATCGCGCCGAGGTCGCTCTTGTTGAGATCGATCGCGTACCCGAGCCGATCCTGCGACACGCGCAGACCCTTCGCCGTGCGATAGCCGCCCGTCGGATCGGGGAACTGCTGCGTCACCGACGTGCCCGTGTTGTAGACGCGTCGATACGAGAGCCGCCCGTGGATCCAGCTCGGCCCGTTGCTCTCGAGCGCGACGCCGAACGCGGGCGCTGGCTGCGTGTACTGGTACGAAGGGTAGTCCGTCACGCTCGGCTGATCGCCCGCGGTGCCGAAGCCCGCGTGGTTGCCACGCCAAACGCCTGGTCGCTCGTAGCGCGATGTCGACAGCGGTAGCCCGCCGCGCTGCTCGAGCCCGCCGTAGAGCTCGGCTTGCACGAAGTACGGCGTCGTCACGCGCGCGAGCGCGCCGTCGAACGACCACCAACCGAGCGAGTCGACGACGTACTGCCGGCCCGCGCGGAAGCCGATCCAGCCGTTCGCGAGGTTCCGGCCCTCGACGTACGCGTACATGAGATCGACCGGCGCCTGCTGCAGGCCCGGCACGAAGCGCACGCCGGGCCCCGCCTCGGTCTGATAGCTCGTCTCGCCGCCGCGATCGGCGTCGCCGAGGTGGCCGTTGATGCCGAAGTCGGCGTCGAGGCGAACCCGCAAGACGACCGAGAAGTCGGCTTTCCCGGGTCGGTGATCGCCCTGCAGGTTGTACACGCCGAGTGACAACGACTGCATGAGGCGACGCCGATCGAGGATCGTGTCGCCCCACGGGCTCGCGACCTGGTACGCCTGCGCGGCCGTGTCGCTCTGCACCTCGAAGTCGAGGGCGGATGCATCACGCGGATGCGCGGTCGTCGCCGTGGCAAGAGCGGCGAGCCCGGATGCAATCACGCGCAAAAGGCGCGTCGATCGATGTCCCCTCACGCCTGGGATGCTCGCTTTCCGTCGAGTGGTGCCGGGGAGCGTGCGCGTATCACGCGCGGCTGCCGCGAGGCGGTCGACACACCCCGAACGAGTCGGGGCAGCCGGGATCCTCTTTCAGCGTGGCCCGCGCTGTCAACACGGACGAGGGGAGACTCTTGTGCTCGATCGCGCCGGGGAGGCGCGCAATCCGCTACGCGTTCGGATCAGCCGAAGCGGAGCGAGCGCTTCACGATCTTGCCACCTTCGCCGACCGTGTAGCCGCCGGTGTCGCCGAGTGCGTCGGCGACGGCATCCCGGCGATCCTCGGGGATCGCCCACCCGCGAACGAGCAGGCCCTCGGCGACCTTGTTTTTCACGCGGACCGACTCTTCGTTCACGAGCATGTCGATGAGCGGCTTGACGCTCTCGGGCATCGCCTGAGCGAACGTCGTTTGCACCGCGTGGAACCGCACGGTCTCGTTGGCATCCTCGAAGAAGCGCTCCACCGCCGTTCGCACGTCCTCGTGCACGACTTCTTCGAGCGCCAGGATGATCTGGAGCTTCGGCTCGACGTTGCGCGCGTACTCGGTGTCGAAGCCCTCGAGCAGATCGAGCAGCTCCTCGCGATACGCGTCGTCGTCGAGCACGGCATCGAGCACCTTGAGCGGCCAGGTCAGCGCCTCGGCCTTCGTGCAGAACTCGATGACCGCGGGGACGACGTCCTTGCCTCCGGCGACGATGCCCCGGAACGCGAGGTCTTTCTCTTCGGCGTCCGTGATCGAAGGATCGATCGTGAAGTTGAAGCGCTTGAGGAGCGCGGAGGCCGCCTCCGGCGTCTTCATGTCGACGAGTGCCTGGATCGCCTCCAGGCGGTCGTAGGTCTGGGCGCGTTTGTCCGCGACGACCTTGGCCGGCCCAGCGATCTTCTTGTCGACGGCGGGCGCGTTGCCCGACGGAGGCGCGCTCTTCGCGCCCTTGCTACGGAGGAAGTCGAAAATGCCCACCTCTACCTCGCGCTCCGGCCCGGCAGGGGTGGGGCTGGAGCAGGCTTCGCATAGGCCCTCGCCAGGGACAAAGCAAGTGCAAGGCCCCGTTGACGAGCGCGCTGCCCCTGCCACCGGGGCTTCGAAAGCGAAACGCCCCGTGATGCTCGGGGCGTCGCGGAGCTCTTCGTCTCCGTCTCGGCCGCTCGCATCGCGGGGCGTGTCGTCGGCTGCGGTGCAGCCGGCTTCGTCTTCGTCAGTCGCTGTTCTTCACCTTCATCGGAAGGGAGAACATCAGGTTGACGGAGACCATGCTGTTCATGCGGAACTGACGGTCCTTGTTGTTGACCGCGGTGTCCGGGAAGGCCTCGTCGTTGCCCGAGCCTGCGTTGTCGAAGCCGGACGTGTTCCACGCGAAGGGAAGCGCCCTCCACTCCGCGCCGAAGCCGAAGAACGACGTCGGGTAGAAGTTCCAACCGACGCCGAACGTGGGCGCGATGGCGATGCGGCTCTCGAGCTCGAACGAGCTCTGCGCCGCGCAGGGGCGGTCGGCGAGCGCGTTGCCGTCATTGTCCTTGCCGCAGGGCGCGCGCTCTTGCACGCCGATGACGGCCGGACCGACGAAGAAGCTGATGTCGGTGTCGACGAAGAGCGACGCGAACAGCGCGAGCTTGCCGCGGAACGGAACGACCGTGATCTGCGGCGCCGCGACCCACTGCATGCGACCGAGCTGATCCTCGGCGAGGTTGCCGCGGGTCAGGTTGACGGCCGTCAGCTTGCAGGCCGTATCGGTCGCCGTGTTCGAGTCCGCGGGGCAGTTCCGCTCGTCGATCGCCTTCGACTGCAGCTCGTCGGTGAGCGACGTCGTCGTCTGGAGGCCGTAGCTGCCCCAGACGCCGAACCCGAGCCAGTCGGTCGGGTGGTACATCAGGCGCAGACCGGGCATGATCGTGCGCTGGTACTCGTCGAGCAGGGTGAAGGAGGCGCTCGGCGTTATTTCGAAGCGGCCGGCGCGATGCAGGCGCAACTTGCGCACGGCCGGGGCCCCCGCGAGGGGACCCGTGAGCTGAATCTCCTGCGCTTCGGCGCCTGCGCTCATGGCGAGCGCTGCACATCCCGTGAGCGCCGCGAGCATGCCCCTGCGGAGCAGGCGAGACGCGCAAAGGCTATTCACGAATCGACGCATCATGCATGTCCCCGTACTTGGCTGAATCGTCCCGGATGTTCCTTGCACGCCACACCGCCCCTCGGCTCACTTGGGCAGCCGGTACTCCCAGCTGAACGGCAGGAAGACCGAAAACCCGACCTGCGCCTGGACGTTGTTGGTGAAGCTCGTCTCGGGCGCGGTCCAGGTCGTCGGATCCTGTGCCCTCGGCTTGCCGTTGACGAGGCCCGACGCGATGCCCGGGTTCTCGAGCTCGTCGAAGAAGATGTAGTCGCTGAGCTCCGCCACGACCGCGAACCAGCGGTTGAAGAAGATGCGGAGCCCGCCACCGACGTGGAACGACAGCCGAGGCTTGAACTCGAACGTGCGGTTGTCGGGATCGACGACGGCGATCGGGCGCGTAGCGATCGCACCCACGCCGCCGAGCACGTAGAAGTCGTAGTGGAAGATGAAGTCGCCGAACCCGGCGAACTTGCCGTACGCAGGCACGTACGAGAAGTTCGCGTTCGCGTTCCAGGCGTACTCCGTGATCGGAATACCGACGCGCGCCGCGCGGCTCGTCTGGAAGTTGAAGTTCGAGGGGGAGTTCAGGGCAGCGTAGAAGTTGCCGTTGACTCCGACCGCGAGCACGTTCGTGATGTAGAAGTTGAGACCGAGCCCGGGCGCGGGGTGCGCGACGAACTGATCGTTCATCGTGATCCCGAAGTAGGGCGTGATCTCGAAGCGGAACCGGCGCAGCGCGTAGATCTGCTGCACCGCGTACATCTCAGCGTTGATGTCCCGCTTCGCGGCCTCATCCATGTTGATGCTCGGGCACGCCGACGGGTCGATCTTGCAGATGTCCCCGAGGCCTTCGCCCTCGCCGCCAGGAGTCTCGCCCTCACCCTCACCGGTGCCGGCGCCCTCGCCCTCGGTAGGGGCTTCAGCAGGCTTCTCGCCACCCTCCTCGTCGAGGTTGATCTCCTTCGGTTGATCCTTCTTCGGTTGCGCTGCCGCCGTCAACGGCATGGCCAGCAGCGCAGCCGCCACGAGGAGCCCCACGCGAACCTGGTTCATCGCCATCCCTTCCGCAGTCCGTGCGACGTGAGCATCGATCGGTCCGGTCCGTCCGTCTAGTCTAACTGCGCGACTTCATTCAAAAAAACGGTCTACCGACAAGCGGGACGGACTATATCACGCGTAAAATCTGGGAATCAACAACCAAAATCCGTTTCTCACTCGGATCGGGACCGGGCAGGACCGTCCCGACTGCTCGCGCAGCGACACGATCCACGCCCATCCCACCACGAAAGGCTCGCGTACGAGCGAGAAAATCAAACGATATCCATGATCTTTGCGCCGTCCGTCCGAAACGTGCGCGACGTGGCCCCGTCTCCGATTTCGGTCGGGACCCCGTCGCGCCCAGTTCGTGCTCGGCGCAGAGGTTCACGCCGCCGCGTCCGTTGACTCGTCTGCTTGACCGAGCAGCGCTTCGACAAACTCTTCGCCGTTGAAGTCACGCAGCTCGTCGGGACGCTCGCCGATGCCGATGTAACGCACCGGGAGCGCGTGCTCCGCGCAGATGCCGAGCACGACGCCGCCCTTCGCCGTGCCGTCGAGCTTCGTCAGTACGATGCCCGAGAGCGGCAGCGCCTCCTTGAACATCGCAGCCTGCTGCAGCGCGTTCTGCCCGTTCGTCGCGTCGAGCACGAGGAGCGTCTCGTGCGGAGCTCCGGGCAGCGCCTTGTCGATCGTGCGCGCGACCTTCTTGAGCTCGTCCATCAGGTTCGTCTTCGTGTGCAAGCGACCCGCCGTGTCGGCGAGCACGACGTCGGCGCCGATCTCCGCGGCCTTCTGGATCGCGTCGTAGATGACCGCGCCCGGGTTCGCGCCATCCTTGCCGCTCACGACCTCGCAGCCGACGCGCTTGCCCCACACGACGAGCTGCTGCACCGCGGCCGCGCGGAACGTGTCGCCCGCGGCGAGCACGACGGTCCTGCCCTCGGCCTTGAGCTTGGTCGCGAGCTTGCCGATCGTCGTCGTCTTGCCCGCGCCGTTGACGCCCACGAACATCACGACCGTGGGACGCGCGGGGAACTTGATGCCACCGCCGCTCCCACCGAGGAGCTCACGCGCACGGCGACGCAAGGCATCCCAGACCTGCTCGTCCTTGACGAGCTTCTTGTCCTTGATGCCCGCGCGGATCTCTTCGAGCAGCGACTCGGTCGTCTTCACGCCGACGTCGGAGGTGAGAAGCACCTCCTCGATCTGATCGACGAGCCCGGGATCGACCTCGCTGCGACCGACGAAGAGCGCCTTCAAGCGACCGAAGAAGCCCTCGGTCTCGCGCGCCTTCGTGAGGCCGCGGCGCAGCCCCTCGACATCCTTCTTGCGCGGAGCCGACGGCGCGGGAAGCTCGCGCGTCGCGATCGCCACGCGCTTGATCGCCTCCGCCTCCGCGGGCTTCGGCGCAGGCTCGGCCACCGGCGTGGGAGCTTGCACGGGCGCGGCCTCGGGCTGCTTGGCCTCGGGCTGCTTCGCGACGGTCGCGGGCTCGGGCTGCTTCTCCACGGCGGCCGGCGCAGGCTCGGCGACCGGCTTCTCCTCCTTCTTCTTGGCCTCCTTGGCCTCTTCGGCCGGCTTGGCCTTCACGGGAGCAGCCTGCTTCGGCTCCTCCTTCGCGGGTTTCCCCGCGGCCTTCACCGACTCTTCACGCTCGGGCGCCTTTTTCTCCGCGAGCTTCTTCGGCTCCGGCGGCGTCTCGAGCTTCTTGGGCGCTTCCGGCTTCCTGATGAACAGGAAGTAGACGGCCAGCGCCACGACCACGAGACCGATAGCGATGTAGAGGGGGTCCACGATGTGCGTTCTCCAGCGGTCCGCGAACTGGTTCGCGACTATATGGGACGGTACCCGTACGTCAACGTGTGTGCTCGGCGCGCGAGGGCAAAGGAGCGTACGGGTAGGAGTTCGGGGGGCGGTTCACGTCATGCCGCGGGCTTTCGGCCGCCCCGGGGTTCGTCGTTGAGGAGCGAGACCTCGACCCCCTCGTCGACGACGGAGGGGCCGTAGGCGGCTTGCTCGAGGGCTCGCGCCCAGGACTCGATTTCCGCGTTGTTCGCGCGGAAAGCCGCCCGCCGTACGTGTCCGGGGGTCGGCTCGGGTTGCATGTCGAAAGGCGCTCCGGTGCGGCGCGCCCACTTCACGAGCCGCTCGAGCAGCGTGCGGCGGCGCGTGATCAGGGCAACGCGCAACACGCCCGGCTGGGGGAGCGCCTGCTCGTACCGGCTGTGCTCGTCCGCTTCGATCACGAGGCGCGCATCGCTGCGATAGGGCACATCCAGCATGAAGGTTCCACGTTCGTCGGCGATCGCGCGCGCGACGACGCCATCGCCCTGGAACGCGGGCGCCACCACGGCGAGCCGCGCGCCTGCGATCGGGGTTCCCTCGTGCGCGTCGAGCACCGAGCCACGATAACCACCCTGTCCGGCCGACGCTCGCACGACCTCGACGCCCGCGCGTCCCGAGGGCACGGGATGCGCTTCGTCGTCCTCGTCCTTCTTCGGGGGCATGGGTGCGCGCCGCCAACCGAAGACGATCCACGCGGTCACCGCGAGTACCACGATCGCGATCAAGATCTGCCGCGCGATGCCAGGCCCCTTGACGTGCACGTCGACCTGGAGGTTCGCCCCGGCCTTGTAGAAGGGCGCGGCGGGCACGTACCGCAGCGTCAACGGCACGACGCCCGCGCGCTCGAGCGCGAACGAAGCGATGACGTGCGCCTTGCCTTCCTGCACCGCGCCCGCGCCTACGCTCTCGCTGCCGCGCAGCGCCTCGACCACGCCGCCTGTCACCGGGCCTCGCGACGTCGTCACATCCACGTCGACGCCGACGCCGTCCTCGGGATCGCCTGCGTCGACGGGGTGCGCGAGCGCGAGACGCACCTCGGCGCGCCTCACGATCGGCTGCGTGGTCGTCGCCTTCGCGAGCGTCGGCGTTCCATCGAAGCGCAGGCGCAGCTCGCCCGATCCGGGACCGGGGAACGACGCGCTCGGGATCTCGAAGCGCACACGCCCGTCGCCGCCCGTCTGCCCCTCGGCGATGCGCTCGCCACGCTCGTCCTCGAGTCGGATCGAAAGCCCCTCGCGCCGCGCGACGCTGGATCGCGATGAGCCGCTGCGATCGACGCGCAGCGATCCGGTGAGCAGGACGTTCTCGCGATCCAGATCGATCACGTCGGGCGCGGGTTCGAATCGGAGGATCGTGCGCGCGAGCGGCGCGTCGGCCGCGTCGAGGCGAACCACGCTCTCGGCAGGATCGCGCAGCTCGTCGCCATCGAAGCGGAGCTTGATCGACGCCTGACCGATCGGCGCGCCGGCGCGCACGCAGAACGCTCCGCGATCGTCGGTCTGCACCTCGTAGGCGTCCGTGCCGATCAGGCGAACGGAGCGGCGCGACCTTCGCGCCGTCGCGTCGCACGTCGAGGGCGTCGGCAGGTTGACGGCGGCACCTCCGTCCGTGATCGCGCGGAGGGTGAGCGTCGCGCCGGCCACGGCGGCGCCTGCGTCGTCGAGGAGCTCGCCTCGGACGATCGTGCCGGACGGCTCGACCGTTGCGGCTGCGCTGATCTGCGCGCCGCCTCGCACCTGGATGCGAATTCCGCTTCCGGATCCTCGTGTCTGCGCCGTGACGGGCGTCGAGACGAGCAGGAGGAGCAAGGCGACGAGCGTGCACAGCAGGCGCGACGAGGCTCTCGCCTTGGCACCTCGGCTGCGGGACATCCCCTTCCTATATGCGGGAACGCCCCGCGCGACCAGCGCTTCCGCCGATGTCATGGTCTGCCCCCGCGTTGAAGCGAGCTCGGGCGAGGCACGTCCAAGTCCTCACGGTTCCTCCGCGCGCGGCAGCGGCGGCGGATCTCGGAGGGCCGAGGTTACACCGGGTCTTACTGGGCGAAGCAGAGCGAGTCGTGCCGCTCTGCGTCGAGGTACGGGTGAGGTGCAGGATGAAGAAGACGGGTGATCGCGTGTTCGAGAACTCCACGACCTCCGACCCGGCGGAAGCGCGCTCCATTCGCACGCGGACCTCGTGTATCTTCGGAGCTCGAATGCGAAAGAGCGTCCCCGTCGTCGCGGCCCTCTCGTTGTTCGTGCTGACCCCCGAGGTCGTGCGAGCGGATCCTCGCACCGGTTATCTCGTCCAGCAGCTCAAGACGAGCGATGACTTCCGCGTGCGAACGCAGGCAGCGCTCGCGCTCGGCGCGTCGGGCGACGACGCCGCCGTCAAACCTCTCTGCGACGCGCTCGCGGACGGAAACGAGTCGGTGAAGGTCGCCGCCGCCGCCGCGCTCGGCAAGCTCGGCAAGCCCACGGGCCTGCCGTGTCTGCAGGCTGCGATCAAGAACGAGAAGGGCGCCTCGACGAAGACGCAGATGCAGAAATCGATCGACACGCTGAAGAGCGGCGGCGGCGTTCCCGCGCCTCCGCCGCCCGGCCCCGACACGAAGTACTACGTGGCGATCGAGATCTCGAACAAGACGAAGCGACCCGCGGCCGAGGTCGAGACGATCGTTCGCGCGGCGATGCAGACGAAGCTCCTCGGCAAGGCCGGTTATGCCGTGGCGCCGAAGGGCGAGACCGCTGCACAAGGCGGCAAGGTCGTCAACTCCAAAAAGTTGAAGGGCTTCTATCTCATCGCCAGCGTCGAACCGGCGGTCTACGAGAATGGAAACCTCACGCAGATCGTGCGCGTCAGCATGTGGACGTATCCGGGCAAAGCGCTGCAGGGCGAGTTCTCGCCGAAGCTCACGCAATCGGACACGCCCAAGACCGACGTGCAGAGCGAAAACGTGCTCATGAAGATGTGCGTGGAGAACGCCATCGACAGCTTCGCGAAGATCGTCGCGTCGATGTGATATCGCAGCGACGGGGGAGCGGATCCGGCGCGCCGCGACCTCACTTGGGCAACCACCACGCGCCATGGCAAGAGACGCGCAAGGTCCCCGATGAGCGAGGCTTCTGTCACCCCGCCCGCCGCCACGAGCGGCCGCCAGCAGCGCCGCATCCGCAACTTCCTCCTCGACAAGCGCTTTCAGCTCAAATACGCGGGTTTTCTCGCGGCCATCGCGCTCGTCGTCTCCCTCCTCCTCGGCGTGGTCCTCTGGTGGACGAGCAACAAGCTGATCGATCAGAGCCGGCAGGCCGTCGTGCAGCAGAAAGCGCTCGTCACGCAAGGACAGGAGACCGTCAAGCGCGGTCAGCTCGCGCTCGCCGAGCGGAAGAAGAACGACGAGCTCGTGAAGATGAACATCGCGAGGGCGTACGAGGATTCGCCCGAGCTCGCGAAGCAGTTCAACAAGGACGCGGAGAACGACGCCGCGAAGCTCAAGGACGAGCAAGCGAGCCTCGAGAGGGACGCGGACTCCTTGAAGCTGCAAGCCGCGGAGCTCGAGCGCCAGGCCGCCGCGGTGGAAGAGCAGCAGCGCAACTTGATTCTCGGCCTCGTGCTCGCGCTCGGCTTCCTCGTCGCGTGCATCTGGGTCGCAGGGATCGTCGTCACGCACAAGGTCGCGGGGCCCGTCTTCAAGATGAAGCGCATGTTTGGCCGCGTCGGCGAGGGGCAACTCGCCCTGCGCGAGCGCCTGCGCAAGGGCGACGAGATGCAGGACTTCTTCGAGTCGTTCGAGCAGATGCTCGGCAACCTCCGCGCGCAGAAGACGCGCGAGATCGAGCAGATCGACGCCGCGATCGCGCGCATGGAGGCGGACGCCTCGAGCGACGGCGTGGCCATGTTGAAGAAGCTGCGCGCCGAGATGCAGGCGCAGATCGACGGCTGACGTCCCACCCCTCGCGGCGTCGACGTGATGTCTTGGATCACGCGACGCCGCGCTTCACACACTCCGATCAGAACGCTGCTTTGATGTGCTCGACGCGCGGCTCGCCGTCGGGCGTGAACGCGACGGCGACGGCATCGAAGCGCATGCGCTCGATGCTCTCGTCGCGGACAAACCTCGATGTCCACAGCGTTTGTCCCGCAGCACGAAGGCGCGCGCGCTTTCGCGCGTCGATGCTGTCGAGCGCGCGCTGGTAACTTCGTGGACCGCGTGTACGCACCTCGACGACCGCGATCACGGCACCGTCGCGGACGAGCAGATCGATCTCGGCACGCCCCACGCGCACGTTGCGACCGAGGATCGTGCATCCCATGCGGACGAAGTGATCCGCGGCCGCGTCTTCGGCGCGCGCGCCTGCGCGATGACGCGCGTCGCGTGGCTGGATGACTCGAATGTCGGGGGAAGAAAATGCTTCAGGAGAGGCGGGCGGGGGACGAGGAGGACGCGTCACGGGCGCGCGCGTCGCGGCTCGTTTCAGCTATCGCTCGCTCCGCCGACGCCCTTGCACTGGGAGCTGTAGTGGCCCTTGACAGTGCCGCAGGCGCCCTCGGTGACGAACTTCGTGTCCTGCTTGATGCAGTACTTGCCGGTGAGCAGCGGATCGCCGAGGCCCACGTTGGGGCGGATCTGCTCGCACGAGTAGCCGGTCGGGCACTCGCAGAAGTTGAAGTTCGGATCCGGCGGCTCGCCGTCCGCCACGCCGCACCGGCACGAGCAGTACACGGCTTGCGCCGCGTCACGCTGCGAGTCGGCCGCGCACTGGCCGCAGACCTCGGCCTCGATCACCGTGTCGGTGCCGGGGACGCAGCAGGCCTTGTTGGCGTCTTCTGCGGGGGAGTTGGCGTCCTGGCAGCCGTTCGTGGCGGCGCCGCCGGCTCCGGGCTTCGTCTGCCCATAAGGGCAGCTCACGCGGCCCTGGAAGTGGTTCACGAGGCAGATACGGGTCTGGCACTGGAAGGAGCGCGACTCGATGTTCTCCTCGGTCACTTTGAAGCCGGCGAAGTCGGTTTTGTACTCGTCTTCGGGGGTGCAGGGATCCCCGACGCCGCCGCTTTGACAGGCGACCGGGAGGCCGCCCAGGGCGAGTACGCTGATCAGACCAAGCATGCCGGACAGGATCGAACGGGTCATCAGATCGTGCTCCTTGGGCCGGGGCGCCCTGCTCATGTGGGGCGCGCGAGCGCGATGCGTCGTCCGTGAGTCCATGTCGAGGACGCAGCGAACGGCGCCAGCAGCGAGGACGCTAATCGAAGGGGCGACGGACCGTCAACCTCTCGATGCACAACTCGACGGACTGCCGCCGGATTTCGTCCATGGGGGGTGTCGGTCCGGGCGCGACGGTGATCGACCCGCGACCCTGTCGAGTCCTTGGCGCGCCCCAAGGCACTCCCTGGAGAGGTGTCGGAAGCGGCACGTAGACCGCGCTGCGCCCGGAAACCGCCGCTTGACAAGCCAACCGTCATAATTTTACCATCCGCGGCCAGACGCAAGTATCCGCTGATTCTCATTGAAGTTTTTGGTCATTGCTCCCGGTCACGAAACGCGGGGAGCTGCGACTGCGAAGGGCCCCGTCCACTGCGGATCCAGCCGCTGACGAACGGTACCTGGGCCGGTTCGGGTCGCCTTCATCGACCTCAACCTCCGAACGACGAGGAACGACGAATGCGGAAAGGGCTGGCTACTCTCTGTCTTCTTGCTTCGGCCATGCTCGTGGCACCGACGGCCTTCGCCCAGCAGGGCAAAGCTGCGGCTGCTCCGGCGAAGGCTGGCGACGCCAAGAAGAACGACAAGAAGGCCGCTCCGAAGGAGATCGAGCTCGAGGACGAGGCCGACGGGCCCGTGACCGCGGGCCAGATGACCGAGGAAGCGGCGCAAGCGAAGCGGCTGTTCGACGCGGAGCGATGGAGCGAGTCCGCGCTCCTCCTGAAGCGCGTCGTCGACGGCGAGACGGGCGACGACGAGGGCAACAAACAGATCGCGCAGTACCACCTCGCGATCGCGCTCTATCGCCTGCAGTTCTATCAAGCGAGCTACGCGATCTTCTCCGAGATCGCGGACAAGACGAACCACCTCAAGTTCAACGAGACGCTGCTCTGGCTGTCGAAGCTCGCCACGCAGCTCCCCGAACCTGCGGACATCATCGAGCGCGTCGGTAAGTACAAGAGCGAGCAGGTCGCGCGGTTCAACAACCCGCAGCAGCGCGATCTCTACTGGCAGCTCAACTACCTGCTCGGTCGGTACAAGTACCGCAACCGCAACTACGAAGAGGCCATCGAGCTCTTCGGCAAGGTCGACGCGAAGAGCAAGTACTACGTTCAGGCCCAGTTCTTCACGGGCATCTCGAACGTGCAGCTCCGCAAGTCGGTGCCCGCGGTCAAGTCGTTCCAGCAGATCGTGCGCGCGCTCGACGAGGGCGTGGAGGGCGTCGAGGACGAGAGCCGCATGCGCGATCTCGCGTTCCTCTCGATGGCCCGCACGTACTACTCGGCGTCGGTCCGCCTCGACGACAACAGCGTTCCGAAGATCGACGGCAACAAGCTCAGCGCGGCCGTCAAGTACTGGAACCGCGTCGACGTCGGCAGCGAGTACTGGCTCGACGCGCTCTTCGAGCAGTCGTGGGCGTACTTCATGGCCGGCGATTACCCGCACGCGCTCGGCAACATGCACACGATCGAGTCGCCGTACTTCCCGAACGCCTTCTATCCGGAGGCGGACATCCTGAAGGCAGTCATCTCGTTCACGATCTGCCAGTACCAGGATGCGACGACGATCGTGGCGCGCATGCGGAAGCGCTACGAGCCGATCAAGAAGGAGCTCGAGGCGATCCTCAACCGGTTCAAGGGTGAGGACGCGGAGACGAAGTTCTTCGACTTCTTGAAGGACGTTCGCGCGGGCAAGGCGGCGCTCTCGCCGACGGTCAAGCCGATCGTCGAGAACGCGCTCTCGGATCGCCAGCTGCTCCGCAACCTCGAGTACGTGCGCGTCCTCGACGAGGAGGACGCTCGCTACAAGAAGGCGCCGGCCGCGTTCCGCACGTCGCCCGTGGGCGGCGACGTCACGGACGCGCTCTCGCTCGCGCGTGATCTCGCGGTGCGCAACGCCGGCACGCTCGCGCGGGAGCGCTACCAGCGTTACCTCGACGAGCTCAACGAGCACCTCCGCGACGCCTCGAAGATCCTCATCGACATCACGGCTGCCGAGCGAAACAAGCTCGATCAAGAGGTCGTGAGCGGCCAGCTCACGAAGGAAGAAGCGCTCGTGTTCGGCGTCGTCAAGCCGGACGACGAGCACGTTCTGTGGCCGTTCAACGGCGAGTACTGGCGTGACGAGCTCGGGTTCTACCGGCAGGTCGTCACGTCGAAGTGCGGCAAGTAGCGGGAGGCCCGAGGGGGCGGCGCCCTATCGCGCCGCCCCGGGGGGATTGCGGCAAAGCCGCCTCCGGGTTGCGAGTTATCAGTTGAGGAGATGACGACGATGAAGCAGTCCAACGTGAGTGCGCTGCGACGGCTCCGTTTCGTGACGGGCGCAGCAGCACTTTTCACCGCCGCCGTCGCGACGGGCCCGGCGTCGGCCGCCGATGAATGCATCACGCAACAAGCCAAGGACTCGCTGGCGCAGTGCCCCGGCGGGTCGCTGAAGCAGAGCGCCGGCAAGAAGCCGGCGATGAGCTTCAAGTCGGCGCCGCAGGGCGTTCAGCTGAAGAAGCGGGACGACCAGCTCAAGCCGACGAACCCGACGGCGTCGATGAACGCCGCGCAGCGCGACGAGCGTCGCAACCGGCTGGCGGCGCGCTCGCGCCAGCTGCTCATCACCGAGATCCAGGGCCTCGAGAGCCTCTTCTCGAACACCCCGAAGAACGCGCCCGATCGCCCGAAGCTGATGCGGCGCCTGGCCGAGGGGTACGTCGAGCTCGAGTCGGCCGCGTTCCGCGACAAGACCGAGCAGAGCATCAACGCCGACGAGGCGAAGCGTAAGAACCCCAAGGCGGAGAAGGGGTTCCGTGACGAGGCGGCGAAGGCCGACAAGATCCTCGTCGCCGCGCGGCAGCAGGCGATCAAGTACTACACGCTGCTGAAGAACGGCTACCCGAAGTGGTGCCAGAGCTCGAACGCGCAGGATCCGACGAAGAGCACGGGCTGCACGGACGAGGTGCTCTACTACCTCGCGTACGAGTACGAGCAGGCCAACCAGCTCGATCAAGCGCGCAAGGTCTACTTCGAGCTCATCCAGAACTGGCCGCAGTCGAAGTTCATCCCGAACGCGTACCTCGCGTTCGGCGAGCTCTTCTTCAACGAAGCGCAGGGTGATCCCTCCAAGTGGCAGCTCGCGGAGCAGTCGTACCAGGAGGTCACGAAGTACCCGGCGCCGGACAACAAGGTCTGGGGCTACGCGCACTACAAGCTCGGCTACGTGTACTGGAACCAGGGCGAGTTCCCGAAGGCGCTCTCCGAGTTCAAGAAGACCATCGAGTACGGCATGCAGTACCAGCAGCTGCCGAACGCGAAGGAGCTCGCGAACTCTGCGCGGCGCGACATCATCCCGGTGTACGCGCTCGCGGCGGCGCCGAAGGCCGCGCACGACTTCTTCAAGCCGCTCTCGGGCGACACGGGCGTCAACAACGAGAAGACGCTCAAGATGCTCGACGACCTCGGCCAGAACTATCTCGACACCGGCCACTACAAGGAAGGCATCGAGCTCTACAAGGACCTCATGGTCCGCGATCGTGGCCCGAAGTTCTGCAAGTACCAGGGCCACATCACCGAGGCGACGCTCGCCATGAAGTCCGGCAACAAGGACTCGATCAAGGCCGAGCTCGACTCGATGCTCGAGGTGCACAACAAGTTCATCAGCGAGGGGCACCCCGATGACATGAAGCTCAAGTGCTCGAACTCCACCGCGGGTCTTCTCACGGAGACCGCGATGGCGTGGCACCTCGAGGCTGTCGGATCGGGCGGCGTGCGCGGCACCGGTGACAAGAAGACGATGACGCTCGCGACGGCGCTCTACGAGCGCGTCGTGCAGAACTTCAAGCAGGAGCAGTTCGCGCGCTTCGAGTTCCCGCGCATCGTCAAGGAAGACTGGCCGAACATCTTCAAGATCAAGTACGCGATGGCCGACCTCGCGTACTTCAACAAGGACTGGGCCAAGTGCGGTCCGGCCTTCGACTCGGTCGTCGCGGAGGATCCGAGCGGCCCGCTCGCGCCGGAAGCCGCGTTTGCCGCGGTGCTCTGCTACCAGAACATCTACACCGAGCTGCACAAAGACGGCTCGGAGAGGAAGGGCACGGGCCAGCTCCCGAGCGCTGCAGACGGTGGCAAGAAGGGCGACAAGAAGGCCGACAAGGCCAAGTGGGCCCCGAAGGATCTGACCGACAACCAGAAGGGCATGCTGACCGCGTTCAACCGGTACATCTGCTACATCAAGCCGCCGGAGAACGACAAGGAAGCCCAGGAGAACTACGTCGAGGTCAAGTACGCGCGCGCCCGCACGTACTTCGAGGCGCAGCACTGGGAGGAGGCGGCGTACGCGTTCCGCGACGTCGCGGTGAACCACCCCGACAAGGACGTGGGCATCTACGCGACGCAGCTCTACCTCGAGTCGCTGAACATCCTCGGCTCGAACTCCGATCCTGCGCGGCCGTCTTGCTACGACAACATGGCGGAGGACGTGCCCAAGTTCCTCGACCTGTACTGCAAGGGCGGCAAGGAGAAGGAGAACGCCGAGCAGTGCGGGATCCTGACCCGCATCCAGCGCGACATCGAGCGTCTGCGCGCGCAGAAGCTCATCGAGTCGGCGGACGCCGGTGGCCAGGGCGTCGACACGATCAAGATGTACGAGCGCGGCGCCCAGGCCTACATGGAGCTGTGGAAGAAGTACGGCGAGTCGGCGTGCGAGAAGAAGGAAGCCTCCTGCGAGAAGAGCGAGGAGATCCTCTACAACGCGGCCCGCGCGTTCCAGGCCGCGCGCCTCATCGCGAAGTCGATCACGGCGCGTCAGATCCTGCTGAACCCGAAGTACAACCTCGACAAGACCGAGCTCGCGAAGAAGTCGATCTACGAGATCGGCGGTAACTACCAGGCGATCGCGGTCTACGACGAGGCGGCCAACTGGTACGAGCGTTTCTCGCGCGAGAACCCGAAGATGGAGAAGGCGGCCGAGGCGCTTCAGGACGCCGTCGTGCTCCGTCTCGGTCTTGGCCAGGAGGATCAGGCGATCAAGGACGCCGATCTCTTCAACAAGAACTACGGGTCGCAGAAGCCGGCCGAGGCCGCGAAGATCGCGTTCGCCATCGGCTCGCACTACATCGACAAGGAAGACTGGGACGGCGCGCGTCGGCGGCTCAGCTCGGCCATGGGCCAGATCGATCGCAATGCGACGTTCGACGTCCAGATCCAGGCGCACGCGCTGCTCGGGCGGGTCTTCACGAAGATCAACAACCCGTCGAGCGCGACGCCCGAGTACAACAAGGTCCGCGGTTACTGGAAGGATCCGGCGGCCGCGCTGAAGAAGCTCGACTCGATCGGCGGCAGCGAGGAAGAGAAGATCCGTCGTCTCGGCAAGTCGCTGACGGCCGTCGGCGAAGCGCTCTTCTTCTTCGCGGAGCTGAAGAAGAAGGAAGTCGATAAGATCCAGTTCCCCATCTACAAGGGCTCTGGTCAGCGCGACGACGTCATGAAGCACATCCAGACCAAGGTCATGGACTGGATCAAGAAGAAGCGGCCGGCCATCGAGGAAGCGTCGAACGAGTACGTCAAGATCGTCAACCTCGAGCCGCTGCCTCCGCCGCGCTGGGTCATCGCCGCCGGTTCGCGCGTCGGTAGCATGTGGAGCAAGTTCGTCGCCGAGTTCCGCGCCGCGCCCATCCCGAAGGAGTGGAAGGGCAACGGAATGGTCCCGGGTACGGACCTCAGCTACGCCGAGCTCCGCGGCGAGTACTACGCGAAGCTCGACGAGGCGAGCGAGCCGCAGAAGCAGTCGGCGAAGGCTGCGTTCAAGAAGTGCCTCGATTACTCGGTCAAGTATCAGTACTTCGACGAGTACTCGCGTACCTGCGAGGTGTGGCTGTCGAAGAACTACGGCGCCGAGTACCACCTCATCGACGAGTTCCGTGGTTCGCCGTCGCGGGTGAACTCGGGCCTCAGCGATCGCGCGCAGCCGGTGAACCTCGACGGAACGGCGTTCGCGCCTGCGAGTGATGCGCCTGCAGCCGAGAGCAAGCCCGCGGCGCCGGCGACGGGTGACAAGCCCGCCGATCCGAAGCCGGGCACTTCACCCGAGAAGGCCGCCATCGAGGGCGCCACCACCAAGAAGAACTAAGGGAGCGAGCCATGAAGAGGTTTTCGATTCTTGTGGCGACGGCTGCCCTCACCGCCGCGGTTGGTTGCGGCGGCGGGGGAGGGGGTACGGGCGGCAAGCCCGCGGTGGATCCCAAGACCGGCGCGGCGATCGTCGACAGCAAGGGCAACGCGGTCTCCGTCGCTGCGGCGAACAAGTACAAGGACGGTCTCGAGGCCTTCAACAAGCACGACAAGGCCCGTGACTGGACCGAGGCCAGCTGCCAGGAGACGGCGGCGATCTTCCTCGACGCCGCCGACGAGCAGAGCGGCAAGACGCTGGTCGAGGCGATCTACAACGCGGGCGTCTCGTATCAGCGCTGCAAGCAGGACGGGAAAGCGAAGGAGTATTTCAAGAAGGCGCTCGACGCGGATCCGAAGTTCCACCGCGCGCGGGTGCAGCTCGCGATCTACTCCTTCGCCGAGTCGCAGGAGAAGGCTCTCGATCAGACGATCAACGAGCTTTATCAGGCGGCGGTCGTCGATGCGCGGTTCCAGAACGTCGAGGGCCTCGTCCAGCTCGGCATGTTGCACATGAAGCGCAACAATCCGCAGGCGGACAAGGACGGTCGTGCGGACTTGCAGAACGCGAAGCGCTACGCGCAGAGCGCGCTGGCCGTCGACGACGGGTATCTGCCGGCGTTCAATCTGCTCGCGCTGATCTACATGGAGTCGGCGAAGCAGAAGGCGGGTCGTTCTTCCAAGAAGGGCGTCGCGACGAACGTCAGCAAGGAGAAGAAGATCGACACGCAGGCGTTGGATCTCGCGGCTCTGGTCTGCTCGCAGGCCATCCGCAAGAACCCGAACTACGCGCCGATCCACAACACGGCCGGCATGATCCAGGTCGAGCTCAGCAACCTGAACGGCGCGGTGAGCGCGTTCAACACGGCGCGCAAGCTCGACCCGACCTTCTACGAGGCGCAGATGAACTTCGCCGCCGTGAACCTGAGCTTCCGCGGGTTCGCGCAGGCGGAGGAGGCGTATCGCGCCGCGCTGAAGATGCGGCCGAACGATTACGACGCGCACCTCGGGCTCGCGCTCGCGCTTCGTGGTCAGATCGACGATACGAACTTCGACAAGATGGTCGCAGCGGCCGCCGCCGAGCTGGCGGAGGCGAAGAAGATCTCGCCGGATCGTGCAGAGACCTACTACAACGACGCGATTCTCACGCAGGAGTACAAGGCGAAGTCGGGCGGCAAGGACGCCGAGCCGATGCTCCTCGCGGCGAAGCAGCTCTTCGGCGAGTTCATCGCCAAGGCTGGGAGCGCGCCCGAGTATGCGGATGCGGTGAAGCGCTCGAAGGAGCGCATGGAAGAGATCCAGCAGATCATCGACTTCAACAAGCAGACCGAGGCGGAGCGCAAGGCGTCCGAGGCGGAGGCGAAGACCCGCGCCGCCGAAGCGGAGGCCAAGGGCACCGAGGAGGGCGGCGAGGCGAAGCCGCCCGAGGGTGGCGCGCCGGCGCCGCAGTGAGGGAGAGGCCCGCGGTGCCCAGGATGGCGCCGCGGGCCTTTTTTTGATCCTTCGGGAACCTTGGGTCGTTCGGGTTGTCTTTTTGGGCCAGGTCGAGAGAGTCTCGAACGAAACCTGGCTCGGATCCCGTTGACCACGTCCCTTCGGGGACGGTACGATGTGACTGAAAATACGGCGAAGACTTGCGAGGAGGCTTGAAGATGAAGAGGTCAACGCGTTTGGGTGCTGCGCTGGTCGCTGGTGTCGGCGTTCTTCTCGTGACGTCGTTCGCGTTTGCCCAGGGCAAGGCCGGCGGCGCAGGCAAGAAGGACGAGGGGTACGGATACGAGTTCACCGACGATCCCCTCAACGCTGGTGGCTTCGGGCCGAACGACGCGACGATCCGCGTTCGTCCTGGTCCGGTTCGCACGACCCTGATCCGTCCGCGCACGTCGTTCGTGCCGGAGATGTTGAAGTCGGTCGAGAATCTCTGAGAAGGCTCGGGGGCTCGTGCGGGGGGCTCGTGCTGCGGCTTCGAACGGACGCGGGGAACGCGATCGCGAGGGCCGCAGCGATGAATCCAAGGGCTGTATCGCCTTTCTGGGAAGGCGCACGGGCCCCTGAGTAATATTCGATGCCCCGAACCCGGGGTTTCAGGTCGCCTCGGGCGACGGCGGGACGCAACAGGCAGGGAAGGCTGGCTCACGATGGAAGGCAAGCAGAAGGTCGCGCTCACGTTCGCGCTCTACCAGAATGAAGCGCTCGTGCGTCGAGAGACGGTGACGCAGGACATCGTCAAGGTTGGAAAGGACCCGAAGAGCCATCTGCGCGTCGACGACGAGCTGGCCTCGCGCATGCACGCCGTCATCGAGGTGGCGTCGCCCGAGGACATCACGCTGATCGACCTCGGCAACGAGCCGGGGACGCTCGTGAACGGCGCCCGGGTGAACAAGGTCAAGATCAAGGCGAACGATCAGCTGCAGATCGGCGGCACGAAGATCGTGCTCGAGCAGGCCGAGCCCGTGGCGGTCGCGGGCGGCGCGGCGAAGGCGCCCGGCAACCCGTTTGGCGCGGCTCCGGCGGCGAACCCGTTTGGCGCGGCTCCCGCGGCGAATCCCTTCGCGGCGGCCGGCGGCAACCCGTTCGCGGGCGCTCCCGCGGCGGCGGCGAGCCCGTTCGGCGGCGGCGACCCGTTCGGCATGAGCAACCCCTTCGCGCAGCCGAAGCCGCCTTCGCACGATGAAGTGCCGCACGACGCGCCCGAGGGCTCGTACACGTACCAGCTCGTCAAGAGCGGCCCGGACGTCCCGAACGAGGAGGTCGAGACGCCCTCCGCATCCGTCGAGGTGATGGTCATGTGGGATCAGATGATCCTGCACGTCTCGCACCTGACGCCTCCGCGCTCGTTCTACGTGGGCGAGGAGGAGAGCAAGAACTTCAAGTGCGATTACTTCGTGCCCCAAGAGAAGATCGGCACGACGCGCGCGCCGGTGGTGCTCGCGGATCGTGGCGGGTCGGTCTCGGTGGTGCTCCTGCCCCGCGCGAAGGGCACGATCGAGCTCGCGGGTCAGCCGAAGATGACGGTGCAGCAGGCGATCGACAGCGGCAAGACGCAGCCGTGCTCGGAGCTCTCGGGCGCGTTCCAGATCGCGCTGCCGCCGGGCTCGAAGGCGCGCATCGACGTCGACGGCCTGATCTTCCAGGTGTCGACCGTGAACGCCGGCCGCGTGGTCGCGGGGCACGTGCAGCTCGACACGCAGAACTATCTCTACCACGGCCTCTCGATGGCCGTTCACCTCGGGCTCCTCGCGGCGATGGCGTTCTTCATGCCGCCGCTCGGCGCCACGGACGAGGACGGGATCTCGGACGATCAAAAGTTCATGATCCAGCAGTTCCTCAACGCGGCCGCCGAAAAGGAGATGGAGGAGAAGGAGACCGAGCAGGTCGCCGACAACGCCGCCGACAACAAGGAAGGCGGCACGGGCACGCGCGCGAAGGGTGAAGAGGGTTCCATGGGTAACCCGAACACCAAGGCGTCGGGCAACCGGTACGGCGTGCAAGGTCCGCAAGACAACGCCGATCCGCACATCGCGCGACAGGCCGCGCTGCGTGACGCGGCGGAGTTCGGCATGATCGGTCTGCTCAACGCGGGCGCCGGTGGTGATCCGAACGCGCCGACGGCGCCCTGGGGCCGCGACGACTCGCTCGGCAACGACGCTCTGTCGGCGCGCGGCAACATGTGGGGCGACAACATCGGCGACTCGTTCGGCGCGGGCGGCCTCGGTTTGTCCGGTATCGGCGAGGGCGGCGGTGGCCGCGGCGAGGGTATCGGTCTCGGTTCGATCGGCACGATCGGTCACGGCGCGGGCACCGGCACGGGCCAGGGCTTCGGCTCCGGTCATGGCCGGCTCTCGGGGTCGCACCGGACGAAGCCGCCGCAGGTGCGCATGGGCGCCACGAGCGTGAGCGGTCGTCTCCCGCCCGAGGTCATCCAGCGTATCGTGCGTCAGAACTTCGGTCGCTTCCGCCTCTGCTACGAGAACGGCCTGCGGAACAACCCGAACCTCCAGGGCCGCGTGGCGGTGCGCTTCGTCATCGGCCGTGACGGCGCGGTGTCGAACGTGGGCAACGGCGGCTCGGACATGCCGGATGGCGGCGTGGTGTCGTGCGTGGTCCGCGCGTTCTACGGTCTGTCCTTCCCGCAGCCGGAAGGCGGCATCGTGACGGTCGTGTACCCGATCATGTTCAGCCCCGGCGGCTGACGTCGATCGGAGTCTTTGGCGATGCCCCGCGGGTCACGAGCTCGCGGGGCATCGTGTTTTTGTCGACGAGCATCAACGCTCGCGGGGGAGCGTCTCGGCCTCCCGAGTGCGCCCGGACGCTTGGGGCGTTCGGAGATGGGCACAATCCAACTGGACTTTCGGCGCGCCATCCGCCTATTCTCGGCGCGCAAGAGAACGTCTCGTCCTGTGCCTGGGCGGCAATTTGGGCTGCAAGTTCGAGGACTTATGTGCGTGCTTGGTGCGGGTGGGGCCGCCATGGCCCCTCCGCGCACGGGCGGCGCGAGGAGCGGCGGAGCCCGCTCCGAGAGAAAGGTGAGCGAAGCAATGAAGCTTGGCGCAATGGTGATGGCGTCCTGTCTCGTGGTCTCGAGCATGCTCGGGCTGGGGTGCAGCCGGAACCGGCAGGAAGCCGTGATCCTCGCAAACCAGGCGGACAAAGAGGTTGCGCTGAACCCGGAAGGCGCTGCCACGAAGTACGAGCAGGCGACCAAGCTAGATCCGACAAACCATCGGATCTTTTACAAGCTGTCGATGGCCTACAAAAAGAAGGAGGAGTGGGACAAGACCGCTTCGACCTTGAGCCGCGCCACGCAGCTTGCGCCGAAGTTCGCGAACTACTGGTTCGAGCGCGCGTACGCGCTCGAGATGCAGGCGAAGAAGAAGACGATCTCGTACGACGAGGCGAAGGAGCCTTACCAGAAGTGCATCGAGAACGATCCGAACTTCGCTGACTGCTACCACCAGCTCGGCAACGTGTTTCTCTGGACCGACGACGAGCAGAAGGCGCTCGAGAACTACACCAAGGCGGTCGAGCACAATCCGACCGAGATCCGTTACTATACGGCGCTCGCGGATCTCTACATCCGCCTTGGATACACGAAGGAGGCCGAGCAGGTGCTCAAGGAAGCGAAGAACTTCGCGAAGCCCGGCGACAAGACCCTCTTCGGCGTGCACGTGCTGCTCTCGCAGGTTCACCAGGATCGCGGGTCGCTCCCGGAGATGGTGACGGAGCTCGAGGCAGCGAAGGCGGTCGCGGGCAACGAGGGCCCGGAGTCGGTGCAGATTCTCTTCAGCTTGGGCAGCACTTACGCGCAGCTCAGCCCGCCGAGGACGCAGGAAGCCGTCCAGATGCTCAAGGGCTTCACGGCCCGAGCGTGCAAGGGCGCGAAGGCGGCGAGCTTCAAGACCGAGTGCGAGACCGCGCAGACGCTGGTCACGCGGCTCGGTGGCAACTAGTCGGGGGCGCGGTTCGTCGACGTCGTTTGCAAGGCCTTTTGTAGGTCAGGTCAGGGGCCGAGGAATCCATGGATCTTGCGCAGCGTCTGAAGCATCTCGAGTCGGTTCGTGAATGGCAGGGGCTCGCCGAAGAGCTCGAGAAGGGGCTCGCCAGCGAGGGGGATGCCACGGCGAAGGCCGGCTACCACCTGCGTCTGGGGCGGCTCCTCGAGGAAAAATTCCTCCAGGGCGTCAAGGCGCTCAAGCATCTGCAGGACGCCTTCAAGCTGAATTCGACGCTCACCGAGGCGCTTCGCCTCGCGCGGCTCGTGTACTGGGACCTTGGCAAGATCAACATGGTCCAGAGGCTCCTCGAGCTCGAGCTGAAGGGGCTCGGGGACGGCCCCGAAGCGACCGCGCTGCTCGTCGAGCTCGGTGACGTGTACTGCGACATCGGCGACAACGAGAAGGCCGTGTCGACGTACGCGCGCGCGCTTGGCGCGTCCGGGGGCACGAGCGAGGAGGCGCGCGCCGGCCTCGCCGACGCGCAGGTCGAGCTGGAAGGCTGGGAGGCGCACGTCGCCGAGCTCCTCCAGCGCGCGAACGACGCGTCGCTCGATGGGGCTGCGCGGGCGCGCCTGTTCCTGCGCGCCGCGCGGCTCGCGCGTCGCTTCGCGCCGGCGGAGGTCGACGACCTGCTCGCAAAGGCGTACGAGGCAAACCCGCTCGATCGGCAGGTGGCCGCGCTCTACGAGGGGATCCTCGTCGAGGAGGAGCGTTCGCAGGTGCTCGTGGACGCGCAGCGCCGCGTGCTCGACGCGATGCACGGCCGTGCTCGCGCCGAGTCGGCACTCCGGTTCGGCACGCGCTGGGCGACGCGCCATCAGAACGCGGAGCTCGGCGCCAAGCTGCTCGAGGAGGCGCTCGCGCACGATCCCGAGGCCGAGGGCGCGTTCACGTACCTGCGTGATCTTTGGGGCGCAAAGGAAGGCGACTGGGAGCGCGTCGCGACGCTCGCCGAGAAGATCGCTTCGGACGGCGGCAACGGCTCGTCGTTCATGCTCGCGCAGGCCGGCCAGATCATCTGGCAGAAGCTCGGCAACGTGATGCGCGCGCGGCCCTGGTTCGAGAAGCTCTCGCAGGTCGCGCCGCAGCACCCCACGCTGCTCGCGTTCGAGACGCAGATCGGCGAGCGCCTTGGAGCCGCGACGTCGGTGCCTGCGGCGTCGGTGCCTGCCGTGTCCGAGCCCGCGGTGTCGGTGCCTGCCATGTCCGAGCCCGCGCCGGCGTCTGCTGCGCCCGAGGTGGAGACGGAAGTGTCCACCGAGGTCGTCGAGGAGGAGGACTCCGTCGACTGGGCGAAGATCGAAGAGCTCAAGGCCAAGGCCCAGAAGCAGGAGCAGGCCAAGCGCTTCAACGAGTACGTCAAGACGCTCGTCGAGCTCGCGGAGGCGGTGCCCGATGCGTCGGACAAGATCTCGTACTACCTGCAGGCCGCAGAGCTCTACACGGGCAAGTTCTCGAACGCGGCCGAGGCCGTGAAGTGCTTCGAAGCGATCCTCGTCATCGACGGCGAGAGCGCGCAGGCGATCGAGTACCTGCAGCAGAGCTACGAGAAGCGTCGCGACTGGGAGAAGCTCATCGGGCTGAACCGGCGCAAGGCGCAGATGATGCCGCCGGGGGCGTCGCGCGCCGAGAAGTTCCTCGAGATCGCGAAGCTCGCCACCGAGCGCGTCAAGAAGCCCGAGGTCTGCGTCGAGCTCTGGGACGAGGTCCTCGCCGACGATCCGGAGAACGTCGAGGCGCTGAACGCGCTGTCGGGCCTCCACGACCGCTCGAAGGACTGGGACAAACTCGCCGTCGTGCTGCAGAAGCAGGTCGAGATCACGGCCGACTTCAAGACGAAGGAGGCGCTGCTCGGCAAGCTCGGCGCCCTCTACGGCGAGCGCCTGAACAACGACGACGCCGCGATCGAGGCGTGGGAGCAGCTGCTCACGCTGAATCCGAACGAGCGCAAGGCCCAGGATGCGCTGAAGAAGCTCTACCTGAAGGTCGCTCGCTGGGAGGACCTGCAGAGGTTCTACGAAGAGCAGGGCAAGTGGGACGAGTTCATCCGCGTTCTCGAGTCGCAGGAGGCGAAGGAGACCGAGGACAAGAACAAGATCAGCTTGCTCATGAAGACGGCCCAGCTCTGGCTGGATCAGAAGGGCAAGCCCGATCGGGCGATGAAGGCCTACGAGAAGGTCTGGACGATCGACGCCGGGTACCTCCCGGCGGCCGAGGCCCTGATCCCGCTCTACACGCAGGCCAACAACGCGAAGGGGCTCGCGACCGCGATCGAGGTCAAGCTCGCGAACGATCAGGACGCCGACACGAAGCTCGCGCTCTACCGTGAGGTCGCGGGCCTCTACGAGGCGAAGCTCAAGGAGCCGCAGAAGGCGTTCGAGCGGTTCCTGTCCGCGTTCGAGCTCGCGCCGGGCGACGAGCAGTGCGTCGAGGACGTGGAGCGCGTCGCGGGCACGACGGGGAGCTGGGACAGCCTCATCGCGTCGTACGGCAAGACGATCGCGCGCGCGGACGAGGACGCGGATCGGGATCTCGGGATCGCGCTGCGGCTCCGGCTCGGTCGTGTGCTCGTCGACGAGGTCAAGCGCGTGGACGACGCGCTCGCGCAGTTCCGCGCCGTGTACGACACGGACAGCGAGAATGCGGAGGCGATCTCGGCGCTCGAGCGTCTCTATCGCGACACGGGTCGGTTCACGGAGCTCCTCGAGATCTACAAGCGCAAGCTCGAGCTCGCGCAGGACACCGAGGAGACGAAGAGCATCCGCTACGCGATCGCGCAGCTCTACGTGAACGAGATCAAGGAGCCCGCGAGCGCGATCACGACGTACAACGAGGTCCTCCAGGACGATCCGGCCGACGCGCCGGCGCTCGAGGCGCTCGATACGCTCTATCGCGAGCAGGAGCAGTGGGAGAGCTACGTCGACGTGCTCCGTCGTCGCATCGAGCTGAACCTCGGCGACGCGATCACGGTCGACCTCAAGTACCGGCTCGGCTCGACGCTCGAGAAGCTCGGGGACGCGCACGGCGCGCTCGAGAACTACCGCGAGATCCTGGTCCTCGATCCGGCGAACGACGGCGCGCGCATCGCGCTCGAGAAGCTGCTCGAGAACGAGGAGCTTCGCGCCGAGGCGGCCGGGATCCTGCAGGAGATCTACGAGACGCGTGGTGACTGGGAGAAGCTCATCCAGTCCCTCGAGATCCTGGCGGCCGCGGAGGCGGACGTCGGGACGCGCGTGAACCTCCTGCGCAAGGTCGCGCGTACGGCGGCCGAGCACCTGACGGATCTCGCGCGGGCGTTCGAGGCGCAGAGCCGCGCCTTGAAGGACGATCCGTCGAACGGCGAGACGCGCGGCGAGCTCGAGCAGCTCGCGGCGCAGGCCGGCTCGTGGGACAAACTCTTCGCGGTCTTCAGCGAGATCGCGGGGGGCCTGAGCGACGAGCGACTCGCGCGCGAGTACTGGATGCGGCTCGCGGGCATCTCGGAGAAGCTCGGCAAGATCGAGGACGCGGCGAACGGCTACAAGCGCGTGCTCGAGATCGATCCGGCGGACGGCGAGGCGCTCGCCGCGATGGACGCGCTCTATCGCCGCACCGAGCGGTGGCAGGATCTCATCGAGGTCTTCCGCCGTCGGATCGCGCTCGCGCCGGAGTTCACGGATCGCGAGGCGCTTTTTGCGCAGATGGCCGAGGTCTACGAGGAGAAGCTCTCGCAGCCCGGCGACGCGATCGCGGCCTACCAGGAGGTGCTGCGCGAGGATCCGACGAGCCACGTGGCGCTCACGGCCCTCGACGGCCTCTTCTCGCGGCAGAGCATGTGGGAGGACCTCGCGGACAACCTGGAGCAGCAGCTCCGGTACGCCACCGAGGACGAGCAGCAGATCCGGCTCATGCTCCGCCTCGCGGCGCTGCGCGAGAAGATGAACCTGGTCGAGACGGCGATCGAGGGCTACCGCCAGGTCCTCGAGCGCGAGCCTGCGAGCGAGGAGGCGCTCGGCGCGCTCGAGCGGCTCGGCAAGCTGCCCGAGCACGAGGTGGCGATCGCCGAGATCCTCGAGCCGCTCTACAGGGCGTCGGGCGATTACATGAAGCTCATCGGCGTGCACGAGGTGCAGGTCCGACGGAGCGACGACGTGAGCCGCAAGGTGGAGCTGCTCCACCAGATCGCGACGCTCTACGAGGAAGCCGGCGGTGATCTGAACTCGGCCTTCGACACGTACGCGCGCGCGCTCGGGCACGACCCGGCGCTCGACACGACGCAGCAGGGCCTGGATCGGCTGGCGCGTGCGACGGAAAGGTTCGTCGACCTCGCGCGTGTGCTGGAGCAGCTCGCGGAGCAGCAGCAGGAGCCTGAGCTCTCGAGCCAGCTCTACACGATGAGCGCGCGCGTCTACGAGGTCGACATCAAAGACATCGAGAGCGCGATCAAGCACTACCGCAAGGTGCTCACGATCGACGTGCACAACCTCGGTGCCGCTGAGGCTCTGGAGAACCTCTTCAGGGTCGCGGATCGCTTCGAGGAGCTGTCGCAGATCCTGCAGCAGAAAGCCGACATCCTCGACGAGCTCGGCGAGAAGAAGAGCGCGCTCTTCCAGGCGGCGTCGATCGAGGAGGAGATCCTCCAGCGGCATGACCAGGCGATCGCCGTGTACGGCAAGATCCTGGATCTCGATGCGGAGGATCTCGGCGCGATCGATCAGCTCATCAAGCTCTACCTCGGTTTGTCGCGGTGGGCCGACCTGCTCGCGGTGTACACGAAGAAGGTCGATCTCGTCGGCGATCCCGAGGAGAAGAAGAGCATCTACTACCAGATGGGCGCGGTCTACGAGAGCGAGCTCAAGGACGTGAAGGCGTCCATCGACACGTACCAGCGCGTGCTCGAGCTCGATCCGGACGATCAGCAGGCGCTCGGTCGGCTCGACGTGCTCTACCAGCAGGCGGAGAACTGGCACGAGTTGCTCCCCTTGCTCGAGCACCTCTCCCGCATCTCGGCCGATCCGGCGGAGCAGATCAGCTACAACTACCGAATCGCCGAGCTCTACGAGAAGCGACTCGGCGACGTGCAGCGCGCGATCGAGCTCTACCGGGATCTGCTCCAGGTAATGCCCGATCACGAGCCGACGCTCATCGCCCTCGAGGGCATCAAGAGCAGCGGCGTGACGGCGGCGCTCGAAGCGGCCCTCGTGCTCGAGCCGATCTACGACACGGCGCAGCAGTGGGAGAAGCTGATCAGCGTCCTCGAGGTCCAGGTCGCGAAGGCGGACGATCCGTACGCCAAGGTGGATCTGCTCCACCGCATCGCGCGGCTGCACGAGGAGATGCTCGGCAACCACCAGGCGGCCTTCGACACGTACGCGCGCGCGGTGACGTTCGACATCGCGAACCAGGACTCGCTCGGCAACATCGAGCGACTCGCGATGTACGTGACGCGGTGGAAGGACGTCGCAGCGCTCTACGATCAGGAGCTCAACAAGCTCGGTGAGCAGCCGGATCAGTTCGTCGAGCTCGGGCTCCGCCTCGCGGGGATCTTCGAGACGCAGCTCGAGGACGTCGACAGCGCGGTGGCGCGCTACCGGCGCGTGCTCGAGGTCGACGCGGAGAACTGGACGGCGATCTCCTCGCTCGACCGGCTCTTCACGATGACCGAGCGCTGGACCGATCTCGTGCCCGTGCTCGCGCGCGAGGCCGAGTCGTCGCCGAACCCGGAGGACTCGCTCGAGTTCAAGTACCGGCTCGGCCAGGTCCACCAGCTCCGCCTGAACGACCTCGGGGCGGCGATCGGCGTCTACCGCGAGATCCTGAACGCGGCGCCCGATCACATGGCGACGCTGGAGGCCCTCGAAGGGCTCTTCGCGGCGGGCGTGAAGCAGCTCGAGATCGGCGAGATCCTGGAGCCGCTTTACCAGTCGTCCGGCGACTTCGAGAAGCTCGTGGGCGTCCTCGAGGCACAGCTCACGCACCTCACGGAGCCTGCGGATCGGCTCGCCATGTACTACCGCATGGCGGAGATCCACGAGGAGCGGCTCGTGGCGCTCGACGGCGCGCTCGGCGTGTACGTCCGCGCGCTCAAGGAGTACCCGGCGGACGAGAAGACGCTCGAAGAGGTCGAGCGGCTCGGCGGCTCGACGGACGGCGGCTGGAACACGCTCGGCGACGCGTACGCCGACGTGCTCGGCCTGCACTCCGACAAGGCCGTGCAGACGAACATCGGCACGCGGCTCGCGCGTGTGTTCGAGGAAGAGCTGCGCGACATCGAGAAGGCGGAGCAGACGTACCGCTACGTGCTCGGCGTCGATCCGCTCGATCCGAAGGCGCTCGCCGAGCTCGATCGGATCTACACGGGGCTCGAGCAGTACGCCGACCTCGCGGGGATCCTGGAGCAGCGGGTCAAGGTGCCGATGGAGCCGTACGAGGTCATCGACCTCTACGCGCGCCTGGGCCAGGTGTACGAGGAGCAGCTCGGGCAGGTGGACGACGCGATCCGCGCCTTCCGCAAGCTCTTCGACGAGCTCGAGCCGAACAAGGAAGAGGCGATCTACGCGCTCGAGCGCCTGTACGGCAGCAAGGGCTCGTGGACCGAGTTGATGGGCGTCTACGAGCGCGAGCTCCAGATCACGGCGAACGAGGGCGACGTGCGCGCGAAGATGGCGCGGCTGCTCTCGGAACCGGAGATGCTCAACAACATCCCGGCCGCGATCGACATGTGGAAGCAGGTCCTCGACATCAAGGGCGAGGACACGGAGGCGCTCTTCGCGCTCGCGAACCTGTACGAGCGCGAGCAGCGGTGGGCGGAGCTCTGCGAGGTTCTCGAGCGGCAGTTCGACGTCGAGCCGACCGACGAGGCGCGCGTGGCCGTGCTGCTCCGTCGCGCGAAGCTCTACAACGATCAGCTCACGCGCGATGACCTCGCGCTCGACGACTACAACCGCGCGCTCGACATCGAGTACGCGAACGTCGAGGCGCTCTACGCGATCGCGGACATCTGGCGGAAGCGCAACGATCCGAACGAGCTCGTGAGCATCCTCCACCAGACGGTGGATCGCGCGGGTTCGGTGCTGCCGGCCGAGAACGTGGTGGCCCTCTACCGCGAGCTCGGGACGACGTACCAGACCGTGCTCGTCCAGCCGTACGACGCGATCGACGCGTGGCGGAAGCTGCTCGCGGTCGACCCGCGCGACTTCGAGGCCATGGCGGCGCTCGAGAACCTGCTCCGCGCCGAGGAGCGCTGGGTCGAGGTGATCGACGTCAAGATGGGTCGCGCGGCCGCGTACGAGGACGGCGCGGAGAAGATCCGCGAGTACCTCGAGGTCGCCGACATCTGGGAGCACCAGGTCCAGGACAAGGACAAGGGCACGCCGGCGTACGAGAAGGTCCTCGAGATCGAGCCGACGCACGATCGGGCCTACCTCGCGCTCGAGGAGCTGCACGGCGCGGCGCACCGGGCCGAGCCGCTCATCGAGCTCTACCTCGCGCGCCTCGACTCGCGCGAGGACACGGACGAGAAGACGGACATCCTCCGCAAGGTCGCGCGCGTGTTCGAGACCGAGCTCGAGGACCGGATGCAGGCGTTCGACGCGCTGCTGACGGCGTTCGAGCTCGACTTCGACAACATGGACACGGTCCGTTACCTCGAGCGCATGGCGCAGGCGACGAACCGCTGGCCGGAGCTCGTGCAGACGGTCAACGGCTGGCTGCAGGGGCTGAACCCGGATCGGGATCCGCTGCGCACGATCCGGCTCTGCCTGCACCTCGCGAAGTGGTACGCGGAGGACCTCGGGCACCCCGAGTACTCGCAGCCGTACTACGGCAAGGTGCTGCAGATCGACCCGAACAACGTCGACGTGCTGCGCCAGATGGCGAACTTCCACAAGAAGGGCGGCCAGTGGCAGCAGCAGGGCCAGATGCTCACGCGGGCGCTCGAGATCGCCGTCAAGGACACCGATCGCAAGGAGATCCTGACGGAGCTCGGCGAGGTGCTCGAGAAGAACGCGGGCGACGTGGAGCAGGGGCTCTCGTTCTACAAGCGTGCGCTCGACGTGGACGCGTATCACCTGCCGGCCCTCGAGGCGCTCGACCGCATCTACACGGATCGCGGCCTGCTCCCCGAGCTCGTCGACGTCCTCACCCGCAAGGGCAAGGCGCAGACGGAGGGCTCGCAGATCGCGGCCACGAAGCTGCGTTGCGCGGGCCTGTACGAGAAAGATCTCGGCCAGATCGAGAAGGCGGGTCAGGTCTTCCGCGAGGTGCTCGAGGTGGACGCGGCCAACCTGCTCGCGATGCGCGGCCTCGAGCGCGTCTACAACCAGACGCACCAGTGGCCGGATCTCGTGGGCGTGCTCGAGATGCAGCTCGACGTGGTCACGACGGAGCGCGAGCGCATCGACGTGCTGCTCAAGATCGCGAAGATCCAGGAGGAGCAGTTCCTCAAGCCGGATCTCGCGGCGGCGAGGCTCGAGCAGGTCGTGGACATCGATCCGCACCACGAGGCGGCGCTCGACTCGCTCGAGCGTTGCTATCGCCGGCTGCGGCAGTGGCACGACCTCATCAGCACCTACGATCGCCACATCAACGCGACGATCGATCGGCAGAAGAAGATCGAGCTCTGGTCGGCGACGGCGAAGGTGTACGCCGAGGAGGTCCAGGACTTCGACCGCGCGATCGACGCGTGGCTGAACATCACGGACCTCGACGACAAGCACATCCCGGCGCTCGAGGCGCTCGCGAAGCTCTACGAGAAGCAGGAGGATACGTCGCGCGCCATCGACTACATGACGCGCGTCGCCGACCTGACCCCGGACGGCAAGCAGCGCGTCGAGATGTATTACCGGATCGGTAAGCAGCTCGACGAGAAGCAGGGCGATCGGATCGCCGCGCGCGATCGCTTCGAGATGGCGCTCGATCTCGATCCGGCGCACGTGCCGACCCTCGCCGCGCTGCGCGTCATCGCCATCGACTCCGAGGATTGGGACACCGCTGCGCGGTATCTCGAGCAGGAGCAGATGAACACCGAGGCGCCGCGCCAGCGCGCCAAGCTCCTCGTGGAGCTCGGCAGGCTGCGCGACGACCGCATCGGTGAGCACGACCTCGCGGTGCAAGCCTACGAGCTCGCGCTGCAGAGCGACGGCGACAACGAGGACGCGGCGATGCCGTTGCTCACGGAGTACGTGAGCAATGAGAAGTGGGCGAAGGCGGAGCCGCTCGCGGAGCTGCTCGTTCGCAAGTCGGGCAAGCGCGAGAAGCCCGAGCAGCATCGCCTGCAGAACACCTTCGGCAAGGTGCTCGTCGCGGTCGGAAAGAACGAGCAGGCGCTCAAGGCGTACCAGGCGGCCTACGCGATCGACATGACCGATCGCGAGACCATCGAGGGCCTCGCCGACGTGTGCTTCCGCTTGGGTGACTGGGCCGGCGCGCTGACGAACTACCAGAAGGTCCTGGGGACGACGGACGAGGCCGAGACCGAAGCGCGGGCGAACGTCTACTACAAGCTCGGCCTCATCAAGCAGAACCAGGGCCAGGCGAAGCAGGCGATCAACAACTTCGAGAAGGCCCTCGGCGTGGAGCCGGCCCATCGGCCGACGCTCGACGCGCTCGTCGCCGTCTACGACGGGCTGAAGGACTGGAAGCAGGTCGCGCACTACAAGCGCCAGATCCTCGACAACATCATCGACGGCGCCGAGCGCTTCAGGTTGCTCGGTGAGATCGCCGATACGTGGGAGAAGGATCAGAACCCGACGAAGTCCGTCGAGGCGCTCGAAGAGGCGCTCGATCTGGAGCCGCAGAACCACGTTCTGCTGCACCGGATGCTCACGCTGTACCAGAAGGTCGGTCAGTGGGAGCAGATGGTGGACACGCTCCAGCGCATCGCGGACCTCGAGACGCAGCCTGGTCGCAAGTCGCGCTACTTCTTCACGATGGCGCAGATCTATCGCGACAAGCTCGAGGATCTCGGGCGCGCGGTGGACCTGTTCAACGACGCGCTGGATCTCGATCCGGCGTTCCTCGACGCGTTCGAGCGCATCAACAAGATCCTCACGTCGCAGAGGGACTGGAAGCAGCTCGAGCGCGCCTACCGGAAGATGCTGCACCGCGTGGCGGGCAAGGGGAACATCGACCTCGAGTTCACCCTCTGGCACGCCCTCGGCCTCATCTACCGCGACCGGCTCGAGGACGTGAACGCGGCGGTCGAGACGTTCAAGATCGCCTCGCGCCTGAAGCCGGAGGACACGCAGGAGCACCAGATCCTGGCGCAGCTCTACACGGGCCTCGGGAACACGGAGGACGCGATCACCGAGTACCAGTCGCTCGTGAAGATCGACGCGACGAACGCCGACTCGTACCACGAGCTCTACCGGCTCTACGTGGAGCAGAAGTCGTACGATCCGGCGTGGTGCACGGCGGCGGCGCTCGCGTTCATTCGCAAGGCCGACGAGGACGAGCAGCGCTTCTTCGAGGACTACCGTCCGCAGGGGATGCTGCAGGTCAAGAACCGGCTCGACAACGAGCAGTGGCTCCGGAACCTCTTCCACGAGGAGGAGAACCTCTACATCGGCAAGATCTTCGAGATGATCGCCTCTGCGGCGCTCAAGGCGAAGATCGCGACGCTGGAGGCGAAGAAGGAGAAGCCGGTCCTCGATCCGCGGTTCCGCCAGGATCCGGCCACGTCGACCGTCACGTTCGCTCGTACGTTCGGCTGGGCTTCGCAGGTCCTCGGGATTCCGTGCCCGGCGCTGTATGTGCGCAGCGACGTGCCGGGTGCTCTCGTCGCCGTTCCGGCCGAGCCGCCGTCGTCGGTTGCGGGTCAAACGGTCTTGACGGGGTTCTCGCCGCAGGAGCTGACGTTCATCATCGGCAAGCACCTCGCGATGTATCGCGGCGAGCACTACATCAAGACGCTGTTCCCGACGGTCACTGAGCTGACGGTGCTCCTCTTCGCGGCGATCAAGCTCGTCCAGCCGGACGCGCCTTCGCCAGCGGACATCGACAAGCAGGTGCTGGCGACGGCGCAGACGATTCGCCAGTTCATGCAGCCGATGCAGATCGAAGGTCTGCGGATGGTCGTGAAGAAGTTCGTGGCGGATGGCGCGAAGGCGAACCTGAAGCGGTGGTCGCAGTGCGTGGACATCACGGCGAACCGCGCGGGGTACCTGCTCTGCGGCGACCTCGAGATCGCGAAGAAGATCATCGCGGCCGAGCCGCAGCAGCCGGGTGATCTGCCGCCGCAGGAGAAGCTGAAGGAGCTGCTCCTGTTCTCGGTGTCGGATCAGTACTTCGCGCTGCGGCAGACGCTGGGCATCGCGATCGGCGGCGAGTAACCCTCACCGCGTCGACAAAAACGAGCCGCCCTCCTCGAAAGGGGAGGGCGGTTTCGTTTGTGCACCAAACATCTGCCTTTGCATCGACCGCATCGCGGTCGATGCACCCTCGGTCCAGGCCGCGCCTGGTCCGGGTCGAGGGGCGGACAGCCCCTCGTCGGGTCCGGGGTGAAACCCCGGCGCTACGCCCTGGAGTGAAACCCCGGCGCTACCCCCTGGAGCTCAACTCTCGGACGGCGGCAGAGCGAGAACCTGCTCGATCGGCTTCGTCACGCAGCCGTAGGCTTCGGCGGCGGCGAGCAGGCCTGCGTTGTGGGGGAGGTTCACGAGGAAGGCGCGCGCGTAGGGGGTGCCTTCGAGGCCCTTCAGACGACGCTCGAGATGCGGGACGGCGCGCTGGATCGCGTCGCGCGCGGTCTTCAGGTCGCCGATGTCGACGTGCGCGTCGTGCAGCGTCAGGTAGATCGACGCCTCGTTGAGCAGGCTCGGGGCGCCGGATTCGACGAGGCCCGCGGCTTCGCGGGCGAGCTCGATCGCTTGGTCGGAGTTGCCGAAGCGACGCTCGGCTTCGGCCCAGAAGCCGAGTGCGACGGGCAGGACGTCTCGGTTTTGGGAGGCGCGGTAGGCTTCGGTTGCGGTCTTGAGCAGCGAGCGCGCGCGCGGGATGTTGCCTGCGCCGTCGGTGCGGAGCAGCTCGCAGCCGCGGTAGAAGAGCGTGCCGAGCGTCACGCGATCCTTGTGGAACCAGGCGACGGTTGCCTCGTCTGCGCTTGCGCGGGGCTCGGTGAGGGCTGCGTCGAGGCGACTCTCGGGGCCGAATGTTGCGGCCCAGCAGAGCAGGTTCATCTGCGCGTTGCGCACGGTGCCGGGGCTGCCGATGGCCGAGGCCTTCGCGAGGCCTGCTTCGAGCTGGTGCAGGGCTTCTTGGCGCGCTCCGATCGTCGTCAGGGCGAAGCCGACGTTCGTGATGAGCATGGCTTCGCGCTCTTGCAGGCCTGCACTCTTGGCGGCGCGGGCTGCGTTGCGCCGGGCGTCGAGTGCTGCGCCGAGTTGCCCTTGCGTTTGCCGTACGACGGCGAGGGCTTGCCAGGCGTCGACGGCGGCCCAGTCGATCGAGCGGCGCTCGGTGAGGTCGAGCAGCACGCGCGTCTCGCGTTCGGCGAAATCGAGCTGGCCTGCGTAGGCGTAGAGGTTCGCGAGGGATGCCGAACAACGCGCCTCCTCCTCGACGACCCCGAGCTTTGCGGCGCGGTCACGACACTGGATGAGGCGGGCTTCGACGTCGAAGCCGGCGCCGAGCACGTAGTCGTATCGGACGCGGGCGCCGAGGGAGCGGATCTCGCTCTCCTCGTCGAAGACGTTTTCGGCCATCGCGTCGATGGCCTCCTTGCGCTCGGAGGATTTTGCGTCGAGACGGCTGTGGGCCTCGTCGAGCAGCACTGCGCGTCCGAAGGCGGTGGGTTTGTCCGTTGCGAACATGAGTGCTCGTTCGGCCATCTTCACGGCCTCCCCGAGCGAGTTCGTGGCGAGGGCGCGACGCGCGGCGATCTCCCAGTAGACGGCGGCCTTCTCTTGCTGCGCGCCGAGGTCGAAGTGCTGCGCGACGGTCGCGGCGTCCTCGCCCATGTTGGCGAGCCACTCGGCTGCGGCGGCGTGGATCTGCTTGCGGAGCTCCTCGTTTGCCGAGGCGTAGGCGACGTCGCGGACGAGGGCGTGCTTGAAGAGGAACTCGCGCGTGCCGGCGAAGCGGCTCGCGCCGTGCTCGACCAGGAGCTCTGCGGCGATGAGCTTTTTCAGGGCGCCGTCCGCGTCCGCGACGCCGACGGCGCTGATGCCGGAGTCCCACACGCTCAGGCCGAGGACGCTCATGCGCACGACGGCCTCGCGCGTCGCGTCGTCGAGGGCGTCGAGGCTGACCTGGATTGCGGCCTCGATCGTGGCGGCCGTGGTGACGTCCTTGCCTGCGGCGATGACGCGCGCGAGCTCCTCGGCGAAGAGCGGCGAGCCTGCGGCTTGCTCGGCGACGCGGTTCAGCACGGCCTCGTCGGCGCCTTCGCCGATGATGGCGCGGGCGATCTCGCGCGTGGCCTTCTTCGACATCGGGCGCAGGTCGATGCGCACGTGATCTCGGCCGACGAAGCGCTGGCCTTGATCGCGCCAGAAGCCCGGTCGCATGACCATCATCACGAACAGCGGCAGGTTCGTGGCGCGGCCAAGCAGGTGCTCGATCCAGGAGATGCTCTCGGGGTCGGACCATTGCGCATCCTCGAAGAGCAAGACGCAGGTCCCGGCGGAGGCGGCGCCGAGGGCGAGCTCGGTCATCGAGAGGTAGAGCGAGTCGCGGGCGCCGCGTGGATCGAGGCCGTCGTCGAAGGGCTGGTTCGCGAGCAGGCGCGAGAGCAGGGTGCTGTCGCCGCTGCGGAGCTTGCGCACGCGCAGGGCTTGCTCGACTTGCTCGAGGCTCGCGCCTTTCGGCAGGCCGAGCATGGCGCGGAGGGCGTCGGTGGCGACGCCGAGGGCCTGCGCGCGACCGAAGGACTCGCAACGCACGCGGACGAGCAGCGGGGGCTCGTCGCGCGTCGTGATGCGGTTGACGAACTCGCGGCCGAGGCGGCTCTTGCCGATGCCGGGCGGGCCCGAGATCGTGACGATGATGGGCGTGCGATCGTCGACGCAGCGCTCGTACTGCGCGAGCGCGTTGATGAGCTCGGCCTCGCGTCCGATGAACTGCTCGGTCTTGCGTCCCTCGGGCTTGGCGCGCGCGCCGACCTTGAAATGGCCGCCGGGGACGGGGTCGAACTGGAAGAAGCCTTTGTCGAGATCCTTCGTGGTGCTGTCGCAGAGCAGGTTCGCCTCGCCCGCTTTCCGGGCGAGGGCGCTCGCGCGATCGACGACGTCGCCCGCGGACTTGACGCGATCGAGCCGGGTGCGGCCCGTCGAGACGCCGACGCACGCGCCGAGCTCGGCGAGCCAGCGGCCGAGATCGAGGGCGTTCGTGGCCTCGTCGCCGTGCGACTGGCGCATGCCGAGGTGCGCGACGATCGAGTCGGTGCCGAGAGGCAGGGCGTCGGCGCCGCGCTCGCGCAGCCGTTCGAGGAGCTGCAGGCGCTGTTCCTTGCGAGAGCCGACCTGGAGCGCGACGAGCGTCGTGACGAGCCGCGTGTTCATGGGCGGCGGCTCGGTCGAGGTGGAGAGCGCGCGCGCGACCTCGGGGACGGAGGGATCACGGCAGAGCGCGTCGAGCTCGAGCGCGACTTCGCGCGACGACGTGGGACGGTTCTCGCGCTCGGACATGAGCATGCGCGCGACGAGCTCTTCGAGGGCCTCGGGCACGTCGAGGAGCAGCTCGCTCAAGCGAGGCGCGGGCGTCGTGGCGAGCAGCGCGATCGTGGCGATCGAGTTCGAGCCGATGTGCGGGGGTCTTCCGGTGAGCAGCTCGAAGAGCGTCGCGCCGAGCGAGTAGATGTCGCTGCGCGCGTCGGCGATGGCGTCGCCGCGGGCCTGCTCGGGGGCCATGTACGCGGGGGTGCCGACGAAGATGTCGTTGCCGGTCAGGCGCATGTCGCGCGAGGTGGCGACGCCGAAATCGACGAGCTTCGAGGTGAGCTGCTCGGGGGCGGGCTCGCCGTCGTCGCGGGTCCTGCGCGTCGTGCGCGTGGAGACGGGGGGCGAGTCCGGATCGGGGAAGCGGCTCGAGAGGACGAAGATGTTCGAGGGCTTGATGTCGCGGTGGACGACGCCTGCGTCGTGGGCGGCGGCGAGCGCGAAGGCGACCTGACGCGCGATGTCGAGGGCCTGGCGCATCGTGAGGGCGGCGCGGAGCTGGCGCGTGAGCAGGTCCTCGCCTTCGAGCCACTCCATGGCGATGAAGGGCGTGCCTTCGTCGAACTTGCGGCCGAGCGCGGCGGTGTAACTCGAGTCGAGGGCGCCGTAGGCCACGACCTGAACGATCCCCGGATGATCGAGCTCGCTCAGGATCTTGCCCTCTTGCAGGAGGCGGGTGCGCTCGCCGGGATCCGACTCGCCTGCGGCGATGATCTTCAGGGCGACGCGCCGCTGGGAGACCGTGTCGAACGCGCGGAACACGATGCCGACGGCGCCGCGTCCGACCTCGCGCTCGACCTGAAATCGCCCGGCGATGAGCTGCTGGGTGCGTGCCATGCCTTGCTCGGGACTCCCTATCGCCGATTGCCGGCCGAGGGTCTACACAGGCCCGTGGTACGCGGGCCCGCCCAAGGGTACACAATCGTCGCACGAGCCAAAAGGCGGCAGGTGCACCCTTCCGCGCGCTCGCTTGACGGTCTCGGGCCGAGACCCTAGCCTCTCGGCCACGCGTCCGCCGGTTCGTGTGAACCCGCGAGCGCAGGAGACGCAGAGGAGCTAGCGCATGCTCGAGCGGGTCGCGGTCCACCAGACGAGGCTCCGCACACCGGGTCTCGGCCTGGACGCGCGCGGCGTGGCGCTCGGCGCCAAGGGCGTGGTCCTCCTGCCCTCGATCGATCGGCTCGTCGCGTTCCTGGCGCTCTATACGAGGCAGGGCTCGCTCGCCGACATCCTCCGGTCGCTCGCGATCGAGGTCGTGCGCTCGAAGCTCGGCGCGCGCGAGGTGACGCTCACGTTCGCGGCGGAGACGAGCGATCGCATGGATCGGATCGCCGAGATCGCCCGCCTCGCCGGCGGATACACGTTCACCGGGACGAGCCGTCACTTCGTCCAGTACCGCGACGCGGCCGCGCCCTTCGGCTACGACGTGGCGCAGATCAGCGCGGGCGACGCGACGCTCTGGCTCTACCACAACACGTTTTCGCAGAGCTACGAGACGGAGCGGAAGGTCGACGTCCGCTCGCTCGTGCTGCGCCTCGAGCCGCACGCGGATCCCTCGACGGGGCGCGAGCCCGGGGCGCGCTGGCTCGCCGCGGAGGCGGGGCTCGGGCCGGCGCTGATCCACTACTTCGTGCGTTCGGGCGTCACGGCCGAGGTTGGCGTCGCCGAGTGGCCGCCGGCGTCGAGCTTCGATGATGGGCCGGTCGTCCGGTACCTCTTCCGCGTGCCCGAGCTGCCGGAGCGCATGATCCCGCTGCTCACGCGGACGCCTGGCGTGTCGATGTTCGTGCCGGCCGCGCCGGGGACAGCGGTGGAGGTGGGCTTCCGGCACCCCGTGAACCTGCGCGCGTGCCCCGTCTTCGCGGAGACGGGCCTCGTCCTTTTTCGCGGTCACGGGCTCGATCCGCTGGAGATCCCGAAGCTGCCTGCGCTCGGTGACGTGCGCGCCTTCGCCCGCATGGAGATGCGCAAGGACGTGGCCGCCGCGCGCGCGAGCGCGCAGCCGACGACCTCGGTCTCGGTCGCGCTCCGGCTCGTGCCCACGCTCGATCCCTGGCGTCACGTGACGGCGACCTGGGTCGAGGCCGAGGACCTGCCGGTGCTGCGCCGCATCGCCTACGCGCTCGGGCCGGAGAGCCTGCGCGCGGCGCGCGTCGCGTTCACCGAGCGGGGCGCGATCGTCCGCCATCCGACGGGCATCGAAGGCATCCCCGTGGGGCAGTTCTTCCGCGAGGTGCACAAGCAGCTCTACGTGCCGGCGGGGTACGACGTGGTGCCCGCGGTCGCGCCCGACGTGCTCTACCGCTCGCTCGGCGCGCCGCCGGGGCAGGTGCTCTTCATCGGCCGCGACGGCACCGTGCTCGGCGTGCCCGAGGAAGGGTTCGTCTCGCTCGAAGCGGCCGTGCTCGAAGCGCAGGCGTGGCTGCCGCTCGCGGCCGATCGCTTCGCGGACGCGCTCTCGTCGGCGCTCGCCACGGAGCTGCCCGAGGTGACGCTCGGCGGCGTGGGGCTCCGGCCGCTGCGGGACGTCGCGGCGGGTGATGATGGCGCTCTCCCCGCGCTCCCCGGGGGCGCGGGCGGCGGAGGCTAGCTTGGCGAGCGACGACGAACGGTTCGAGGAGCTCGTCGCGGGGACCGTCGCGCCCCTCGTCCTCGGCGGAAAATTGCGCCTCGCGCGACCGTTTGGGCAGCTCGGGACGACGCTCGGGGAGGGGAGGCACATCGTCGACGCGGACCTGCGTTCGCGGATCGACGTGGCGCGGGTGAGGCGCGCGCGTCTCATCGCGCCGGTCGATACGCTCCCCGATCTCGACGTGCACGAGTGGGCCCTCGCCGCGGCGCTCAACGACCTCTTGCAGGTGACGAACCACGAGCTCGGCGGGCTCTTCACGAAGGGGCGTTACATGCGCCTCTTGCGGAGCGTGTTCGAGTTGTGCGGCGAAGTTCCGGCCCCGCGCGACGTGGGCGCGGCGCTCGCGCGTCATGCGACGTTCGCCCGCGTGATGGAGCTCAACCGCGCGGATACGTCGGTGCGATGGTGGACGGGCTCGGCGAGCTTCCGCGGCGTGCCTCCGCCGAAGCGGCTGCTGATGTGGCAAAACCTGCGGCGCGTGCACGTGGAGACGCAGCGGGTGCCGCTGCACGAGATGTGCGACGGTCTGCCGCCTTCGGTCGCCGAGGGCTACCAGAGCGTGCTCTCGGTGTGGCTCTCGCGCTCGCCGCTCACGGACCTCGGCTCCATCACGCGCGCGGCGCCGGCCTTCGCATGGTCGCCCGCGACGATCGCGCTCGTCGCGGTCCCCGCGGGGCGGATGCTCGCGTTCCGGGTGCTCGCGCGGCAGCGGGGCGAGCAGGTGAGCGCCGCGCTGGAGAAGGCGCGCGCGGGGCTCGACGGTGGGCTCGAGGCGCATCGAGCGGTGGTGGAAGAGTTTTCCCGGGAGATCGTGAGCGCCTTCGAGGCGATGCGGGCGAAGCCGGGGAAGCGGGGGGCGTCGGCGTCGTCGTCATCCCCCTAGCGGCACACGGGACCGTTTGGGCTCAAAAGATCAGAGCCACGGATCCAGCAGGGCCGCGACGCGCGCGCCGAACGGACCCGGGGAAGGGGGCGTGAGCCGCGCTTCGAGCTCGCGGGCGTCGGCCTTGTTCCGCGCACGTTGCTCGTCGTTCGCCATCGAAGCGGCGGCCGAGGCGAGCGAGCGGGCCGTGCACGCGTCCTGGAGCAGCTCGGGGTAGGCGCGGCGGCCGAGCAGGACGTTCGGCAGGCCGATGTGCGGCGTTCGCACGAGGCGACGCGCGAGGGCGTAGGTGAGGGGATCGACGCGGTAGCCGATGACCGTGGGCAGCCCGGCGAGCGCGGCCTCCAGGCATGCCGTGCCCGAGGCGCAGAGCGCGAGATCGAAGGCCCCGAGCAGCGGGGAGGCGCCATGCTCCGCGTCGGCTTCGGTGATCCCGATACCGGCGCGGCGAGCGGCCCGTTCGAGCTCGGCCCGCGCGCGCGCGTCGAGCCAAGGGGCCACGAGCACGCGCGCTTCGTCCACGTCGCCGCGCGCCGTGAGCATCGCGGCGGCCTCGCAGAAGAGTGGCGCGAGGCGGGTGATCTCGCCGGCGCGGCTGCCCGGGAGCACGGCGACGGCGCGCCCGCTACCGAGCCCGAGCCGCGCGCGCGCGACCTCGCGGGGTAGGCGCGGCGTATCGGCCGACGGATGCCCCACGAACCGAGCGTCGTACCCCGCGTTGCGCCAGAGCGGCTCCTCGAACGGCAGGACGACGGCGAGGCGGTCGACGGCGTCGTGGAGCGCGCGGATCCGCCCAGCGCGCCAGGCCCAGACCTGCGGTGCGACGGCCCAGAGCACGCGTGTCCCGCGGCGCCGCAGCGCCCGCCCGAGCCGCGCGTTGAGCTCCGTGAAGTTCACGAGCAACGCCGCGCGCGGCGGATCCTGGCGGATGCGGCCGAGCAGCGCGCCGAGCGATCGGCCGAGCGCAGGCGCCTTGCGGAGCACGTCGAGCGTGCCCATCGCGGCGACGTCCGACGTATCCGCGAGCGTCTCCATGCCCCGCGCCCTGCATCCGCGCCCCCCGATGCCGAACGCGCGCACGGCCGGCCCGAGCGCGCGCAGCACCTCGGCCGCGATGCGATCGCCCGAGGCCTCGCCCGCGACGACGAGCAGCGGAGCGACGGCTCCGTTCACGGCTCCTCGCGCTGCGCGCTCCCCCGTGCCTGCGCGGGGGCCTCGCCCGGCGCCGTGAGCAGCGACGAAAGGCGCTTGCCATACCGCTCGACCCGCTTCGCGCCGAGGCCAGGAATCTGGGCGATCCGCGCGAGCGTCGCCGCGGCGTCCTCTCCCGCCGACGAAAGCAGGATGCTCGCGAGATCCTGCGCGCAATGCCCCGGCAGCACGGCCTGCTCGTCGACGCCGCGGCGCTTCGCCTCGGCGCGCCGGAACGAGCTGATCTTCGCCTCGATTTCCCGACGCCGCGCGATCTCCTTCCGATCGATCGGCGCGACCTCGAAGAGCGCTTGCTCCTCGGGCGGCACGTCTCCTTCGGCGGCGCCGCGCGCGATCGCGTCGAGCCACTTCGCCGCGTGCCTCCCCGCGCGACCCGAGAGCGCGCCGGGCACGCGGCCGAGCTCCGGGACCGAGGTCGGACGCCTCTGGGCGAGCTCGATCAAGATCTCGTTCGTGACGATCTTGAACGGCGGCACGTCGGCGGCCTCGGCGATCGCCTCGCGCGCGGCGACGAGGTTCCTGAGCGCGGCGCGGCCCGGCCGATCGAGCTTCTGCGCACCCTTGACCCGCACGTAGGAGGGGCGCGTCTCCCGCGGAGGCGCGAGCGCGGCGCGGAGCTTGTACGTGCACTCCTCCTCGATCTCGGCCTCGATGTCGATCGCCGCCGCCTTCGCGGCGAGCGCGCGATCGAGCCGCAGGAGGTAGGCGACGTCGTCGCCGAGGTAACGCCGCTCCGCTGGCGAGACCGGCCTTCGCGACCAGTCGTGTTGCTGAAAGCGTTTGTCGAGCACGACCCCGAGCTCTGCCGCGAGCACCGATGCGAGCCCCGTCGCCTTCTGCCCGAGCAGCCGCGCTGTGACCGAGGTGTCGCGCACGCGCGCGAGCGGCGCGCCGGCCTCGGCGAGCATGCGCGCGTCGAACGTGAGATCGTGCAGCACCTTGGTGGGCCCCTCGGGGCCGAGGAGCCGTTCGAGCGCGGCCGCGCTCGTCACGAGCGTGTCGACGATCAGGACGACCGTCGATTCGCTCTCCTCCCAGGCGATCTGCGCGGCGCACAGGCGAGGGCGGTAGACGAAGAGGCCGTTCGCCTCCACGTCCACCGCGATCGCCTTGGCCTGCATGGCGCGCTCGATCGCGCCCCCGAGCGCGCGTGCCTCCTCGACCCAGAGGACCTCGTACGGCGGCGCTTCCTGGCTCGTCATGGACGCGCGCGTTCGGCTCGCCGCTTCGCCGCGAGGCCGAGGGCGAGGGCGAGGGCCGCGAGGGCGCTCGCGCCCGCGGAGCGCGGCGACCCCGGGGCCGTCGCGCAACAGCTCCCGTCTTCGGTCACGATCGGCGGCGGCGAGCACTGCGACTCGAACCCGCGCCGCGGCGTGGGATCGCAGGACGCGGGGATCGGATCGCCGGGCGGGTAGGCCGCGCAGATGCCCTCGATGTCGTCGTTCGAGAGCGATCGCAGGTTGATCGTGCCCGGCATGTAGTCGGCGAACATCGTCGCCGTCCCGTCCGCGGAGTGCGACATGCCGAGGAAGTGGCCCGTCTCGTGGGTCGCGATCGAGGGCAGGTCGTAGAGGACGTTGTCGGTCCCGGTCGTGAACTCGACGTTCGCCCCGTTGAGCTCCATGTCGGCGTCGTAGATCTCGCCGGTGTCGACGTTGTACGTGACCGTGGTCAGCGCGAGCGTGCTCCCCGCGCCGGCGTGCGGCCACACGTCGTCGTGGAAGAGGATGATGTTCGCGTTGCCGGCCTTCTTGTTGTACTCGTGGGCGTGGCACGCCACGGGGCCGAGGTCGACGACCTTGATGCGCGGATGCTTGCCCTCGCCGCAGTCGGCGTCGGTCCACTGCTTGAAGGCATCCACGAAGATCTGCGTCGCGTCGTCGACGTCGATCTGCACCGACGCGTCCTTCTGCATGGAGAAGCTGACGCACGGGCTCTTCCAGAAGAGCTCGACGCCGCAGTCGGTCGGGCGCACGGGCGTGCATCGCGCGCCCGTCCCGACGCCCTTGCAGCTCGTCGTGCGGCAGTAGGCCGAGGCCTCTGGCGCGAGCAGCGTCGCCGCCGCGACGAGCGCGAGCCCGACCGCGATCGGAGCGAACCGTCCCCGGTTACTTGCGTTCACGCGGTGCACGCTTCACCTCCTCGATGGCCACGAGCGCACGCGAAAGCGTCGCCCCCACGAGCACCTCACGCGCGCCGATGCTGGGCCCGGTCCGCGGCAGGATCGTCCCTGCGTCCGGGCTCGGCGCGAGCTTCGGCAAACCCCCCTCCGTCGTGATCACGGGGTAATGCCCCTGCGCCATCGCCGTCACCACGACGGCGGTCGGCGTTTTGTGCAGAAACAAAAGCGAGCGCTCTCCGGGGTGGATCACGGCCTCGCCCGAGACCCACTGCCCGACGTCGCCCACGACGCCGCCGAGCGTCCGCACCCACACCTGCGTGCCCGGCTCACCGACCACGGAGCGTTCCACGTCGAGGCGTGTGTAGGTGACGATCCGCCGGCCATTCGGCGTGTCTTCCCACATGCTCTGTCGTTCCGACGCCTTCGCGACGACGACGTACGACGAGCTCGTCACGAGCTCATCGAGCGAGATGACCACCGACACCGCTGCCTGAGCTTCGCTCGGGCCGGTGTGGGGCGAGTGTGGCGACACCAACAGCGCCGCCGGCAACGCGAGCGACAGCGCAAGCAGGGAGGCACGAACGCGCATGCAGCGGAGGATACCACCATCGCCGCGATGACGCTCCACGTGGGGACGACGCGCGCGCACGTCGATCTCGTGCCGTCAGGACATGCGAGGTTCGCCCCCTGCAAAAACGAAGCGCCGCGGCCCTCGAAAGGACCGCGGCGCCTCATCGATCTCCGGCGCGGCCTTCCGCGCTCGAAGAGCTCTCTACCTGTCGATCAGCTCCGCCGACGGCGGCGAAGGAGCGCCGTTCCTGCCGCGAGCGCGAGCAGGAAGCCCACGCCCGGCGATGCATCGTTTCCGGGCCGCGTGGCGCAGAAGCCGTTGCCCGTCAGGATGATGCCGTCCACGACGTCGTCGGCCGAATCGAGCGGATTGCTCTCGCCCGTGTCGACCACGCCGTTCTTGTTCTTGTCCTCGTCGCCGTCGTTGATGCCGCCGCCGTCCGTGTCCGCTTTGAGCGGATCGGTCTTCGTGGCGCCCTTGTCCCCGTCGGGGATGCAGGTCTCGGCCGTCGCGTCCGTGGCCGGGTTCGAGCAGTCGAGGCCGAGCTCGGTGCCGTCGAAGAGGCCGTCGTTGTCGCTGTCCGGATCGAGCGCGTTGATCTTGCCGTCGCGGTCGGTGTCCTCGCCGGGGCTCGGCTCCTGACCGTCGGGCACGCCGTCGTCGTCCGAGTCCGCGTCGTTCGGATCGGTCCCGAGATCGGCCTCCTCGTCGTCCGTCAGACCGTCGTTGTCCGAGTCCGTGGGCGGCACGATGTTGTCGTCCGTCGCATCGTTCGGATCACGCTCGTTCTCGTCGACCACGCCGTCCTTGTCCGTGTCCTCGTCGCCGTCGGAGACGCCGCCGTCGTCCGTGTCGGGATCGACCGGCGAGGTCGTCGTGGCGCCGTTGTCGCCATCGGGGACGCAGTTGTTCGCCGCCGGGTTCGTGGCCGGATTCGAGCAATCCTTGCCCATCTCCGTGCCGTCCTTCAGCCCGTCGCCGTCGCTGTCCGGATCGAGCGCGTTGATCGTGCCGTCGCCGTCGGTGTCGTCCGTCGGGTTGGGCTCGAGGCCGTCGATCACGCCGTCGTCGTCGGAGTCCGCGTCGTTCGGGTCCGTGCCGATCTCGTTCTCGTAGTCGTCCGTCAGCCCGTCGCCGTCGGTGTCCGGCTTCGTGGTGTCGTCCGCCCCGTTGTTCGGATCGAGCTCGCCCGGATCCACGGCGCCGTTGCGGTTCTCGTCCTCGGAGCCGTCGATCACGCCGCCGTCGTCCGTGTCCGCGTCGAGCGGCGAGGTCTTCGTGGTCGGATCCGCATCGGGGATGCAGTTCTTCGCGTTCGGATCCGTCGCCGCGTTCGAGCAGTCCTTGCCGCTCTCGGTGCCGTCGAAGAGGCCGTCGTTGTCGCTGTCCGGATCGAGCCCGTTGATGAGGCCGTCGCCGTCCGTGTCCGCGCTCGGGTTCGGCTCCTCGCCGTCGAGGAGGCCGTCGTCGTCCGAGTCTGCGTCCATCGGGTTCGTCCCGATCTGCTCCTCGAGATCGTCGCTCAGGCCGTCGCCGTCGGTGTCGACCGGCGCGTTCGAATCGTCGGCCGGATCGTTCGGATCACGCTCGCCGGCGTCGATCTTGCCGTTCAGGTTCGTGTCCTCGTCGCCGTCGGAGACGCCGCCGTTGTCCGTGTCCGCATCGAGCGGATCCGTGGTCGTGGCGCCCATGTCCGCGTCGGGGCGGCAGCTCTGCGCGGCGTTGTTCGTCGCCGGGTTCGCGCAGTCCTTGCCGAGCTCGGTGCCGTCGAAGAGGCCGTCGTCGTCGCTGTCCGGATCGAGCGCGTTGATGAGGCCGTCGCCGTCCGTGTCGTCGGTGCCCTGCGGCTCGTCGCCGTCGAGCACGCCGTCGTCGTCCGAGTCCGCGTCGTTCGGATCCGTGCCCGTCTGGGTCTCGGTGTCGTCGGGGATGCCGTCGTTGTCGGAGTCGAGACAGCCTTCGTCGACGACGCCGTCGCAGTTGTTGTCGATGCCGTCGCACATCTCCGCGCCCGTGGGCACGCAGACGCACATGTTCGACATGACATCGCAGGTCGGCGTGGCGCCGCTACAGTGCGCGTCCGTGACGCACTCGACGCAGGTGTTCGGCGTCGCCGCGACGTTGCAGACCGGCGTGGGCGCCATGCAGTTCGCGTCCGACTCGCACTGATCGATCACGATCGGCGTCGGCGGCTCGCCGCTCGTCGGCCCGTTGCCGTCGGTCGGCGTGTCTTGCGCCGGCGCGCCCTGCTCGCCCGCGGCGGTGATGATCGCCTGGTTGTTGATCGTGCCCGATGCGTCTGGGTTCACGGTGACCCGGAACTTCACGGTCGTCGTGTCGTTGACGAGCATCGTCCCGCCATTCGCGCCGTTCGCGCCCGCGCCGAGCCGCACGAGCACCGTGTTCGTGCCTGCGACGTACTCGCCCTGATCGTCGGCCGCCGTGTCGGTCTTCGTGCCCATGTTCGGCCCGGCGATGACCTCGATCGAGCCCGGGACATACGTCACGCCCATCGGGATCACGTCCGTCAGCACGGTGTTGACCGCCGTGTCGTTGCCGGTGTTCGTCACGACAACCGTGTACTCGACCGTGTCGCCCGGCAGGAGCGCGCCGCCGTTGAGATCGACGGCCGTCTTGAGCGACGTCGAGAAGTCGGGCTTGAACGTGGGGATCGACGTCACGAACGCAGCGAGCCAGTACTGGTCCTGGCTGCTCGTCCCCGCGATCGGCGCGGACGTCTGGCCGGCCGTGAGCTTGCTCGTGATGTCCACGATGTCCATGTCCATGCCCGCAAAGCTGCCGGCCGTGCCGGTGAGCTGGGGCAGATCACCGACGACGGTGACGGGGAGCCCGAGGTCCGACCGCGTGCGGTTGAAGAAGTTGTCCGCTTGGTTCTGCGCGTTCGAGAGCGGCGGGGCGGCGCCGAACGAGAACGAGTCGCCCGTGAGCGCCGTGTCGCCTTCGAACGCGACGACACCGAGGCGAGCGTTCGCGAACGCCGGGGGGACGAGGAAGCCCGAGAGCGTCACGTTTTGCGGGTTGCCGTTGCCCACGATGTCCCAGCCGTCGAAGATGGCCAGGTTGCGCGGCGGATCCGAGGCGCGCTCGTAGAGCACGATCATGTACCAGCCCGCGAACGTCGTCTCATCGGCCGTGTTGCCGATCGGGTTCTCGACGTCGACGCCCGAGACGCGATACGCGCCCGACCCTTGCGCCTGCACGATCGACGTGATGTCGGCGACGCTCTGGTAGGTGGGGTTGTTGTTGTTGACGTTCGTCGTGTAGCTCTGGATCGACGTCACGTCTTCGCTGAAGCCGCCCGGCCGGTCGATCGTGGCCGTGACGTCGGCGCCTGTGACGGTGCGCGTCGCAGCCCAGTACAGGTAGGCGTGCGTGACCGTCGCGCCTGCCGGAAGCGTGAGGACCGCGGTGCTGCGCGCGTTCGCGACCGTGATGCCCGTGTTCGCCTCGGCCTGCCCGTCCATCGGCGAGTCCGAGCGCCACAGGATGTCGACGCCGCTGTCGCCCGCGGCGTTGCCGCACTGCGCGAGCGCCGGAACGCTGCCCACCAGGGGCGCGGGCGGCGGATTGCCCGCGATGTTTTGGCAGTCGTAGGCGAGCGTGTTGCCGATGAGGAGGAAGTCACCCTTCTGATCGACCTGCACGCGCAGGTTCGGCGCGGCAGCCACATCGCGGGCCGAGATCCCGAGCGCTGTCACGCTCGCGAGGCCCGCCAAAAGCCAATGTCGTCTCATGTTCGATGTCCCTTGTCGCAGTCCAATCGGTGTTCCAACGGAATGCTCGACGGCCTGAACGACCGTCCTTGTACGAGGTGGCGCAGCCTCGGGAGCCTCACGCCACACAGACCGCGGCGCGCACCTCACAGGGACGAGCCGAGGTCGTGAAGGAAGGGTCGCGGAGGCCCTTTCGAGCCTCCGGACCGCGGGTGATACGGAGCGCCCGCTTTCGCGAGCACCCCGCTTCCGTCACTTCTTGGTGGGAGCCGGTGCGACCTTCTTCGGCGCGGGGGCCGCAGGCGCGGGAGCAGCGCCCTTCGGGGCCGCAGGCGCGGGAGCAGCGCCCTTCGGCGCGGCAGGCGCGGGAGCGGCGCCCTTCGGCGCGGCAGGCGCGGGAGCGGCGCCCTTCGGCGCAGCGCCCTTCGGCGCGGCGGGCGGCGGCGCGGGCGGCGCGGCGGACTCCGCGGGGGGCGCGTCGTCGGCCGCCTGCGCGGAGGCGTCGGGCAAGCTCTCGCCGGAGCAGGCCGAGGCGCTGCGGGACGGGTATGCGTTCCTGCGCAAGCTCGGCGGCCGCATCCGCATCGTGC
>NZ_JARZHH010000054.1 GCF_029946515.1 Polyangium sp. 6x1 | reverse complement strand
GCCCACACCGTCGGGCACGGCCGGCGCGCCTGCGGCGGGGCGCGGCGCGGGCGCGCCTGCGGCCGGGCGAGGCTGCGGGGGCGCGGCAGGCGCGGGCGCGGCCGCCTCCAGGGGGCTCGGGAACGGCACCGTGGCGACGGCGGAGGGCAAGGGCGCATCCGCGAACACGGGCGGCGGCGGCGCGGCGTTTGCCGCGGGGCCGGGGTGCACGGGCATCGGCACCGTTCCCGCGTGGGGCCTGGGAGGCGGCGCGGAAGGGCGCGCGATCGCGCCAGGCGCAGGAGGAGCCGCGCGAGGCGGCGCAGGCGGTTTCGGCGGCGCAGGCGGAGCAGGCACGAGGACTCCCGGACGATCGAAAACAGCCGACAATCGTCGTTCCGCACAGGCTATCGACTTTCGCCGAAAGGGGCAAGCGAGGCGGAAAATTCCCGCGCGCTAGCCCGCGGCTTCTTCGAACCCGAGCGCGTCCTCCCCGAGGGAAATCCCGTTCGCGAGGAGGATCTCGGCGGCGTGATCGATCGTGAGGATCATCGCGCGGGCCTGGAGCGCGCGTTGCTCGTCCGCCGAGAGATCGCCGGGCCGGCCCGACGTCGCGTGCTGGAGAAGGATCGCGGCCGTGACGCTCACGTTGAGGCTCTCGACGAAGCCGCGCATGGGGACGCGGACGCTGCGCTTGCAAGCGGCGACGAGCTCCTCGTGGATGCCGTCGCGCTCGTTGCCGAGGACGAGGCAGACCTTCGGGATCGATCGAAGATCCTCGGGCGCGAGCTCGCCCTTCGGGTGCGTCGCGACGAGCTCGTGGCCGGACGCGGCGAGGACGTCGAGCGCGGCGTGGCTCGTTGGGTAGGTGCGGACGTGGACCCACTGCTCGGAGCCGCGGGCGACCTCGCGGGCCGCGAGGAACGAGATGCCGCCGCGCTCGACGACGTGGAGGCGCTGGACCCCGAACGCGTCACACGACCGGAGGACGGCGGCGCCGTTGTGCGGATCGTACGGCGCATCCATGAGGACGGTGACGGAGCCGAGGCGCGAGGAAAACACCGCGTCGAAGCGGGCCTGTCGTTCGGGCGTGAGGAAGGGGCCGAGCACGCGGACGATCGCGGCGTGGTCGAGACTGGCGAGCCGGGCGAGGAGCCGCTTCTGCGCGAGCTCGACCTGGATGGCGTGAGGGGTCCTGCGGCGCATCGCGGGGCCGGGATAGCACGCGAGGGTTCGGGGGCACAGCGCGGCGTGCCCGGACGATCAGCTCGGCGCGGCCATCGCGAACGCGATCCCGCTCTGCACCGTGCTGCGCGTGACGATGCCGCCGAGATCGGCCTGGATCTCGACCAGCGTCTGCGCGACGTCGCGACGGACGCCGGTGAGCACGACCTTCGCGCCGAGAAGCTGCACCGCGCGGGCGGCCCGGACGAGCGCGTCGGCCACCTGCGAATCGACGACCGAGATGCCCGTGATGTCGAGGATGACCGTACGCGCGCGCCGGTCGGTGACGCCGCGGAGCAGCGTCTCCATGGCCTGCTGCACGCGCTGCGTGTCGAGCACGCCGATGAGCGGCATCACCACGATCTCGTCGGTGACGGGGATGAGCGGCGTCGACAGCGCGGAGAGCGCCGCCTCCTGCGCGTCGATCACCGCCTGCCGGGCCAACCCCTCGGCGAGCGCTTGCTCGGCCCGCTTGCGATCGGTGATGTCGCGCGCGACGACGATCACCACGTCGTCCGACATCGGGGTGATGTTGGCGGTGAAGAAGATCTCCCGATCGCCGACCGGCAAGCTGTACTCCAGCGTGACGAGGGCCTTCTGCTCGAGCGACGCGCGGACGTGGGACAGGAGGAAATCCGCCATCACCTGCGGCATGACCTCGTGCATCGTCTTGCCGAGGAGATCGTCGCTCGGCTTGTAGAGGAGATCCGTCCCGGTGGGCGCGATCTTCAGGTACCGCCCCTCCCCGCTCATGGCGAACACCACGTCTGTCATGGCCGTGAACATCGCCCGGAGCTCCGTCTCGGCGGCGCGCGCCGCGGCGAGCTCGCTCTCGGTCGCCGCGAGCCGCGCGCGGAGCTCTTCCACCTCGGCGCGAAGCGCGTCGATTTCACCCTGGTCGAACTTGTCCCGCATGGCTGCGTACCTGTCGCAGGTGACGCGCGATGTCTAGACCCGGGTCGATGATCCGAGTCTGCTGAGACACGGCCCAGGCGTTTCGGTAACGGTCCCGACCCTCCCGCACGCCTCGTCGACCTGTCTCCGAGACGGTACCGACCCTCCCGCAAGCCTCGTCGACCTGTCTCCGAGACGGTCCCGACCCTCCCGCAAGCCTCGTCGACCTGTCTCCGAGACGGTACCTACCCTCCCGCAAGCCTCGTCGACCTGTCTCCGAGACGGTACCTACCCTCCCGCAAGCCTCGTCGACCTGTCTCCGAGACGGTACCTACCCTCCCGCAAGCCTCGTCGACCCGTCTCCGAGACCGTCTCGACCCTCCCGCAAGCCTCGTCGACCCGTCTCCAAGACGGTCCCAACTCACCCGATCGACCGCAGCGCCGCGACGACCCCTCCCAGCGACGCCCGGTCATCCTGGTCGAGCGCGCTCGTCCCTCGGGACAGCGCCTCCACGAGCACGCGCAGGTCCCCGTCGCGCACCGGCGGCTCGATCGACGACACCCGCTCGGCCCGCGCCACGTCGTCCAGGAGCAGGCCGAACTCCCGCTCGTCGAGGCCAAACGCCCGCGCCTGCTTCGACACCGCGCCGGCCGCGCTCGCCACCTCGGCCAAACCCTTGCGCGCTTGCAGCCCGAGCCGCGACAGCTCCGCGCGCTCCCGCAGCGACCGATACGCCGCCTCGATCACGTCGAGGTCCGTCCGCGCGTGGGCCAGCGGATCCTTCGGGCGCCCGGCGTCGTCGTCGTCGTCGTCCTCGTCCGCGTCCGCCGCGGCCGGCGGGACCGTGGGCCTTCGCGTCGCGACGTCTTCCAGCTCGGCGCGCGCCTCCGCGATCGCCGCGAGGTAGCCGTCGATCGCCGCCGTCGCCGCGACGAGCCGCGCCTCCGGTTCGCCCGGCGCCGCCGGATCGAGCCCCGCCACCTCCGCGGGCCGCCTGCGCACGAGCTTCTTGATCGGCATCGCGCACGCGAGCCGGAACGCCGCGGCCTCCGCTGCCGCGAGCACCCGCTCGCCGAGCTCGATCCGCAACGTCAGCTCGTCCCGCAGGCGCGCGACCTCCGGCGCGAGCCGCGCCTCTCCGCTGCCGTTCACCGCCTGCAGCTTCTGCCCGAGCGCCGCGCGTGTATCCACGAGCGTCCCGAGCGCCTCGCGCAGCCTCGTCAACGCCGCGTCCGCGGACCCGAGCTCGGCGCGCAGATCCTCGCCCGCGAGCCGCTTCTTCGCCGCCGCGGTGAGCGCCGCCGTCTGCGCGACCCGCGCCGCGGTGAGCGCCTTGCCCTGCGCGACGCGCGCGCCTTCGAACTTCGCGGCCGTCCGCATCGCGAGCATCGACAGCGCGAGCGTCCCGCCCCGCGCGAGCGCGCCGAGCGCCACGGCGAACGTGAGCGTGCCGAACGTGCCTCCGACGGTCGACGTCGCGATCACGAGGCCGAACGTGAGCACGCCGAGGACCGCGGCGATCGCGCGCAGCACCCGCGCGCGTCCCGCCACGACCTCGGGCAGCACCCCGCGCGGCGCGGCGAGCCCTTCGAGCCCTTGCGCGGCCGCCGCGAGCACGTACGCGCTCGCGGCGAGCACGAGGAGCAACGAGACGAACGCCAGCGCGCCCGCGAGCGTCGCGACGAGCTGCCCGAGAAAGGTGATCTCGATCATGCGCCTCTCCTCGCTGGGCGTGAGGGACTCACAGGCTGGGATTGAAGGACGAGAGCGTGACCTCCGTGTCCTTCGCCCCGAGCTTCGCCTTCCGGATCGTCACACGAAACGCCTTCCCGTCCCACGCGATCGCGTGCAGCGTGACGGGCACGTCGCGCCCCGGGCTCGCGTTGCGGACGCGCGCCAAGAACGCGAGGCGCCCCTCGTCGCCGAGCGGCAGCTCCACCGCCGAGATCCCGATCGACGCCGCGTCCGAGACCTCGGTGAGCGTCGCCTCCACCGCGCCGTCCTTGCCGACGAGGCCGAGCGTCGTGTCGAGGTCCTCCCACGTGAGGATCGCGAGCGCGCTCGGCCCGCTGAACAGCGACAGCTCCTTCAGCTTGCGCGACAGCCCCTCGGCGAGGCCCGGCTCCACGGGTTTGCCCTCGCCTTCGAGCAGCCGCGCGAGGTGCGCCGCGGCCCAGAGCCGCGCCCAGAGCCGCGGATCCCGCGGACCCGGCGTCCCCTCGGCCGACGCGACCTGCCGCTCCAAACGAAGCGCCTCGTCCACGCGCCCGCTGCCCGCCGCGGCCAGCGCCAGACGCAGGAAACTCGGCGCGTCCGCGCCCGGCACATCCGTCAGCGTCTTGTATTGCCGGTAGGCCGCGCCGTACCAGCCGTGCCGCAGGAACACATCACCGAGCAGCCGCCGCGACTCCGAGCTCTGCGAATCGAACTCCACGATCTCCGAGTACGTGCGGAGCGCCTCGTCCTGAAAGCCCTGCGCCGCGAGCACGTCGCCGAGCGCGAGCGCGAGGTCGGGGCTCATGAACCCGCGATCGCGGAGCCTTCGGCCTTGCGCGAGCGCGTCGTCCTTCTTGCCCGCCTCCGCGAGCAGCCGCACGACGCGCAGATCGCCTTGCGGATCCCCCGGCGCGACCAGCATTCGCTCGCGCAGCTTCGCGAGCTTCGCGTCCACGCCGTCGATCGCGGCGAGCTCCGCGTCGACCTGCTCCCAGGCGATCTTCTCGCCGAACAGCGTGCGCCGCACGGACGCGGCGATCCGCGGATCGACCGAGCGACGCAGGATCGCCTGCGCCACGTAGCCGCGCGTATCCGGCGCCGACGCGAAGTGCGCGAGCAGCGTGGTCACGGCGTCCTCGGTGCGGGCCTTGCGCTGGAGGAGGTCGAGCAGCGCTTGCTCGGCGCGCCAGTCCGGGATCTCGCACGCGCCGCGCGCGGCCTGGTACCGCGACACCAGCGTCTTGCCGTCGAGCTCGCCGCGCAGGCGCTTGGACCACATCACGATGCGATCCGCGAGTGGCCTCCGCGCGACGTCGCTGCACGGCGTCGCGGTCGGCGGAGAGCGCCTCGCCGGCTCCTCCGCCTGCTTCTTCGTCGCATCGACCGTCGATGTCGACGTCGCCGTCGGTGCCGCCGGCGCCTCGGGCGCGCGAGCCTTCTCCTTGAGCACCGGCCCATCCTCGCTCGACGGCGACTGCGGCCGGTTGGCCGACTTCTCCTGCTGCCCGTCGAAGTCTTCCCGGTCCACGTTCCCGCGGAACGCCCCGGCCCCGCCCGGCGCGGGCTTCGCGGGCGGCACCCCGTTCGCTGCGATCGCGGGCTCGGGCTCCGTGGGCGTCGCCGTCGCCGCCGTCGTCGACGAGAGCTGATTCTGCTGGTCCGCGGGCTTCTGCTCCTCGTCGTCCACCGCCAGAGGCGCGGGCGCTTGTTGCAGCGGCGAGGGCGCGACCGCCACGGCTTCGGCCGGCGCCGCCTCGTCCTTGCTGCGCAGGCTGCACCCCATCGCCGTCGCCGCCGCCGGGTTCAGCGCTGCATCCATCAGCGCCCGCTCCGTGCGCGCATCGAGCGCCGTCAGCCGCACGCCCCGCAGCGGCGAGGACCTCCGCCGGATCCCTTGCCGCGCATACGCCGCCTCGCTCTCCAGCGCGAGGATGCTCGTGAACGGCGTCATCAGCCCGTATTCGAGCCCGATCTCCACGATCTTGCCGCGCTGCTCCTCCGGCTCCGTCGCCTCGCCGAGCAGGCGCCGCACCTTCTCCGCGGCCCAGAGCCGCGGCACGAGCGACGTGCTCGTCCCCGGCGCGAGCGTGATCGGGTAGCTCTTCGAAAATTCCTTCCCGCCCACGCGGCCTTTCACCGTCGCCTCGGCCGGCAGCGCGTGGTGCGTCCGCGCGAACAGGAGCACCTCCTCGCCGCGCGACACTTTCCCGCTCGCCGTCAGCATCGCCTCGTCGAGCCCCGCGCCGAGATCGATCGAGAGCTCCGTGATCGTCGGCGTCTTGATCGCGCTCGCGAGCCGCAAAACCTCGCTCGTCGCCGTCTCCATCCGATCGATGCGGAAGCTCTGCCCGCCGCCTTGCCGCGCGAGCTCGCGCAGGAGCCCCACGTTGCTTTGTGTCCCAACGGCCACCGTGAAGAGCCGCGCCCGCGAGGTCGACAGGCTCCGCCGGAGCCGCTCCGACAATCGATCGCCGCTCACCTCGCCCGACGTGGGCAAACCGTCGCCGATGTAGACCACCGCGGGTTGCTCCGTCCCGTGCAGCCGCCCGAGCGCCGCGTCGAAGAGCGCGCCGAGATCCGTCGCGCCGCCCGACGAATGCTCCGCGAGCCGCGCCAGCGCCGCCGCGATCTCCTTGTCCGTCGCCTCCGCGAGCCCGTCCTTCGGCCAGAGCACCGTCGGCGCCGAGTCGATCGCGATGAGCACGAACCGATCCTTCTGCGACAGCGCCCGCAGGATCGCCTCCGCCGCGGCCGCCTTCTGCTGCCGCACCGCCTCGTCCCCCGACGCCGACGTATCGACCACGACCGCCACGTCGCCCGGCGGCTCGGGCACCGCCGCCCAGTCGATGTCCGGCACGTACCGCGCCATCACGTAATCGGCCCGATCCGCGCCCGCGGCGAACCGCGCGACCGAAAGCGCGGCGCGGTTGGACGGCTCGATCGGCGTCGCTTCGAGCTGGAAGTCCGCGCGCGGCAGATACCCGCTCCGGCGCATCGTCACGCGCCGCCCGCCGTTCTCGACGACCGCGTCCGCGAGGCTCGCGATCCGCATCTTCGAGCCTGCCGCCCCGAGATCCACCTCCAGCGAGAACTCCCCGATCCGCGCCGGATCCTCGCCGCGCATCGGGTAGAGGTACTCGAGCTTCCCGCCCTGCGAAGGCAGCACTTCGAGGTATCGCAAGACCACGCGGCGCGAGCCCGACGCCGGGATCGGGTAGATCCGCGAGCGATACGTCCGCCCGTCGACCCACTCGAGCAGCGCTGGCGAATGCCCCGTCGCCACGGCCGTCGTGTACCGCGCCGCGGCCTCCTTGCGCTCGGTCACCTCGCCCTCGACGAGCACGCCGTTCGTCTCGACCGCGAACGACGTCACGATCGCCCGCTCCGGCACGCTGAACCAGTACCAGCCTTCGAGCACGCCGCCGCCCGGGTTGCCGAACGTCTGATCGACCTCCGTCTCGGCGAGCCCCTCGCGGATCACGGCCCGCACCGACTGGCGGCTCACCTCGAGCACCTTCGCCTTCTCGCCAGGCAGACCGGGACTCACGCCGTAGATCCGCCCCGCGCCGCTGCCTGCGCCTGCCAGCGGCCTTCCATCACCCATGCCGCCGGTCCAGTCGTCCCAGAACAGCACCGGGCTCACCTTGGGTTTGTCGTTCCCGGACGCCTGCGCCTGCTCCCCGGCGCTCACCTCCACGCGCCCGCCCGGCGACGTCAGCACCGCGAGCCCGCGCGTCACCACGACCACGACCTCGGCGCCCGCGCGCCGGATCGACAGCCCCGCGTCCGCCGCGGCGATCGTCGCGTCCCCGGCCTTGTGCTTGAGCCCGCCGCGCTCCGAGGGCGGCGCGTCGAGCCAAACCTCACCCGCCACGATCTCGGCGCCGTCCGGGAGGAGCCGCACCGTCGAATCACCGCGCAGAAACACGGACGATCCGTCCGAGAGCCGCACGAGCGCGCGCGCCCCGGTCCCCGTCGCGAGCTCCGCGCCTGCGGGCAGCGGCGCGCCCGAGATCACCGTGCTGCCTTTGCCGCCCTCCACGAGCCGCACCTCGCCGGCCGCGAGCTCGAGCCGCGCGTCGACGACGCCTGCGCGCACCGGCGGCACGCGCTGCGACGTGATGAACACGACGAGGCTCGCGACGAGCACGAGCAGGCCGATCGCCGCGCGCAGCGGCAGGGAATGAGTCTTCGCGAACGCCCTGATTCGATCCAGCGAGCGGGTCATGGTCCTCCGGAGCCGACGAAGGCCGAACGGCCCTGGGGGCTCGGAGCTGACACCCCGCTCGATGGTCCCCCCGGCCGCGCGGTCCATGTTCGACCGTTCACGCGCCGACGGAAAGAGCGTTCGAGCGTCGGCGGACGTGTCGGGGCTAAGACCCGTTCCCTGCTTTTTTCTCAACCCTCGGGACGGCCGAGAGGCGCCCTGTCGGCGGCTTGTCGTAGTCCCCGAAGGAAGGCACCCGCGGCGGCGTCATGCCCGAGCTCGGGAACCCGTCGGGGGACGACGAAGGGGCGGGCGGAGCCGTGGCGCGCCCGATCCGGGCGAACACCCGCTCCGGCGTCTCGACCTCGGACGACTCCATGCCCATCGTCTCGCGCACGAGGATCTGCATCTGGTAACAAATGGTCGCCGCGTCCCGCACGCCGCGCTTCAAGAGCGAGATCGGCAGCGTCCTTTCGAGGACCACGACCATCGAACGAGGCGTCACGTTCTTCGGCAGAAATCCCGCCTCCCGGAGCGCGAGCCGGAGCGTCCCCCGCGCCTCCAGCCGGCTCAGCTTCGACAGCCGCTCGAGCTCCTCGGCGACCCGCTCGAACACACGCGATCCCTCGCTCATGACGCGGCCTCCGCGCCGAGGCGGCGCTCGACGTATCGCACGTAGGCGACCGGCGGGAAAAAGCTCAATCCAAACGCGAGCATGGCCGGCACGCCGAAGGCCGCGCCGGCCACCAGAAAGACATCGGCGACGCTCGATTGCTGCACGTGGAGCGCGCCGCCCGCGGTCAAGCCGTCGAGCATGAGCGCGGCGCAGAGATACCCGAAGCCCCAGAGGCCGAACCGATCGGCCACGATCGGCTCGGCGAGCCCGAAACGCACGCGCTTTCGCATGAGCGTCGCATACCGGAGCGCCTCCACCGCGGCCCAGCCATAACAAAGCGTCCGCAGCACCGCGCGCGGCCAGAGGGCCGACGGCAATCCATTGGACCAGGGCACCACGTGGTTCACGACGGGCATCGCGAGCACCAGGGCCCCGAGCAGCAGCGCGAAGCCCCGGGCCCACGCCTCCTCGCGGCGGAAGACGCGCCACACGAAGGCCGCGACCGTCAGGAATCCGGTATCGACGACGAGCCCGCCGATCTCCACGGCGAGCGGCGCGGGTGCGCCACCTCGGGCCACCGCGCTCGTCACCTGAATCGAATATCCCACGAGCGGAAGCACCATCGACAGACCGAGCAAAAGCTCCGGAGCCTTGCGCGTGCGTGCCGCGAGCCCGAGCAGCCGCGCCGCGACCGCCGCCGCGACGAGCCCGAACACCACCAGGACAGCGAGGGTGAACGGTTTCAAACGAACGAAGAGACGGTACCACGATGCGCGGCTCGGCGTCGAGCCCCGCGATCCCCGGCAGGAAAGGGCATGGGCCGCGCCTCCCGCATTCGCCCGAAAAGCGCGGCCCATGTTTCTCTCACCGGTACATTTCTAGTTCTCCTGCACGAGGAGCACCCCGTACGCGGGCAGGTTGAACGACGTGCCCGTCCAGCCGGTGATGAGCTCTTCCGCCGCGCCGCCCCACGTGATCGTCTGCGGCGTCGACTTGCGGCTCAGGACGACCGAGATCGTCGCCGCGTCGTTCTTGAGCTTGTATTGGTAGACGTCGTCGGTGTCCTTCACGAGCGTGATCGACGCGGCGAGGTCCGTGAACACCGGGATCGTCCTCCGGAACGCGATGAGGAGCCGGTAGTGGTTCAAGAGGCTCGTCGGGTCGTCATCCTGCGCGGCCCACGAGGCCGGCTCGATCTCCGACATGAACTTCACGAACGGATAGTCCGGGTTCGGCGCGAGCGTCATGCCCACGCCGGCGAACGGCAGCACGTCCTTGTTCGCCAGGTTCGTGCCCGCCGCACCGATGGTCCAGCTCGTCACCTTGTCGCCCATGAACACGTTCTTCACGAACCAGCTCATCGGCTCGCGGATGAACTCGTCGCGGTCCCAGGCCTCGTTGCCGATGAACTTGTCGCGCTTGCCCCGCTTGCCGAACTCCTCGCCGTAATAGATGACCGGCATGCCGGGCACCGTGAGCACGATCGTCGCGGCCTGCTTCAGCTTCGCGTCGAGCGCCGCGCCCGCGCCCTCGAACTGCGTCGCCGGCCGCTCGAGGTCGTGGTTCGACAGGAACCGCTCGAGGTAATGGTGCGGGCTGCCGCCATTGGCGCCGGCCGCGAGGTCGGCCTGGAGCTTGTTCAGGTACCCCACGAAATCGGCCCCGGCGCCCGTCTGCCCGTTCACGAAATTGCCGACGATGCTGCGGAACGGGAAGTCGAACTGCGAATCCATGTCGCTGCCGTACGGGAGCATGTTCCCGGACTGCGCCGGATCGTCCCAGCGGTTCTCGCCCGTCAGGAGAACCGCGGCCGAGCCCGCGGGCCGCACGACGTCCTTCTTGACGAAATGGTTGAACTCCTTCCACCACACGTGCGTGCCGTGCTTGTCGAGCGAGATGCCCGCGTTGTCGTCGAACTGATCGATGTGCTTCGACGCGTCGAGCCGGAACCCGTCCGCCCCGAGATCGATCCAGTGCTGCGCGATCTTCTTCATCTCGGCGCGCACCGCGGGATTGCGGTAGTTGAGCTCCGGCATCGGGCCGCCGAAGATCTGGTGGTAGCACTGGTAATTCTTGCACGCCCACATCACGGCCGATCCGTCCCACGGATGCCCGTCCGCCAGCATGTTCGAATACTGATCGGACCAGACGAACCAGTCGTGATACTTGTCGTAATCGGCGTGCTTCGGATCCGAGCCCGCGATGAACCAGGGGTTCACGTCGGCCACGTGGTTCTGCACGAGATCGAGGACGATCTTGATCCCCGCGGCGTGCGCCGCCTCCGTGAGATCGGTGAAATCCTTCATCGTGCCGAGCGACGGATCGATGTCGTAAAAATCCGTCGTATCGTAGCCGTGGTAGCTCTTCGCCTTGAACACCGGCGTCATCCAGATCGTGTCGGCGAGGCTCTTGATGTACGGGAGCGCGTTGCGTAGACCGACGAGATCCCCGATGCCGTCCGTCTGCGTCGTGTCGATGCCGCTCTCGGTCTTGGAATCGGCGACCGACTTCTTCGCGCCGCCGTCCGCGAACGTGCGGACGATGAGCTGGTACATGAGCCCCTTGCTGCCCCACGACGCCCAGTCGGCCGCGTCCGTGATCGGCGCATACGAGATCGGCGTCAGATCGAGCACGTCCGACGTGTCGGAGAGCGCCTGCCCATTCACGTCGAGCGTCGTCGAGATCTTGTAATACACGGCCTGGCCGGGCGTGAGGCCCGTGAGCACGAGGCCATTCTTGTTGATGTCGTCCGCGGCCGCCCACGTCACCTTCTTGTCGAGCGTATCCGCGGCCGCGCCGTACTCGACCGTCCCCGTCGAGCCCTTCGCCACGCGGAACATCATGCGCACGCTGCCATTGCCGAGGTCGATGAAATCCTTCGGCCGCGAGATCTCGTACGCCGGCCCCGCCGCCGTCGGCGGCTTCGTCGCGACGGCCTGGCCCTGCGTGATCCAGCACTCGGCGACGTTCGGGTCCTGGGCGTTCTTCGTCAGATCGACGAAACGAACCCCCGTCTCCACGTCCTTCTTGCAGTCGCCGTTCGTGCATTGCACCGGGATCAGCCCGAGCCACGCGTCGTCCGCCTCGCCCGTCACCGTCACCCGCACATCCGTATACACACCGAACTCGTCCGTCCCGTCGAACACCTGCGGCGATCCCCACTCCGGCGACGTCGAGCCCGCGCCCCAGAAATGCACGCCCCACGACTTCGGATCGCCGCCGTCCTGCAGCCGATAGTGGATCCGCACGAAGCTCTCTTGCGTGCTCCCGCCCGCGCCGCCTTGGCCGCCTTGGCCGCCCGCGCCGCCGCCGCCCGTATTCGTGATGAGCCCCGTTCCGCCCGCGCCGTTGTTGAGATCCTCGCCGTCGCAGCCCGCAGCCAAAGCGAGGACGCAAGCGAGCGAACCGAGAATCGAATAACCAAGATATCGTCTCATCGTGATCTCCCGTTCCTGTCGAAGCCGTCCCGGACCCGCGAATACACCTTCGCGCCGCATTCACGCCGGATCGCTCATGATGCGATCCACGCCCTGGATGTCAAGCGCGGACCAGACGCCGATGTTATGGCGAATTCCTGCGCGAACCGTGCCCTCTTCGGAGCACCGCCAATACCACGCCGAGCGTGCCGAAGAGCCCCGCGCCCGCGCCGAGACCGAAGCCGAGCAAGAATCGCTTCCCCGCCGCGGCCCCATCCGCACGCGGCTTCGATTCGATCCCGGCAGCGGGCACGGAATCGCGCACCATCGCTGAAAGATGGACCTTCCCCTGCTCCACCTCGGAGAACGGCGCGGCGGGCCACACGCTCGCCCGGTCCGCGCTCGGCGGCCCGCCCCAGATGTCGAAATCGGGGCTCGGGCACGTCACCGGCCCCTGCCAGCGATGGCGAAGCACGTAACGCCCCTGAAACGTGCTCACCTCCGCGGGCACCGACGCCTGCCCCTCGCCGCCGCGCCCGCCCTGGATCGGCGGCGCGACCCGCAAAACGAGGTCCTCCCCGAGCGCCTCCTTGCGAAAACGCGCATGAAGCCGTGTATGCACGAGCATCCCCGACGGCGCGCCCAGCAATCGCCTTTCCTCGGGCGAGAGCAAAGGCCCCGGGCACGGATCACACGACCCCGTGTCCCACGCGTATTCGGTCACGACCGCCCTCGGATTCTTGTCGAGCGTCGCGTCGAAGAGGGCCGCGTAGAGCTCGCCGAATTGCGCGCGGGCCTGCTCCTCGAGCTCCACGTTCGTGGGAATCGTGACGTTCGGGTAATTGCCGGCCTCGTACCTGTCCTCGGCGAGCACGTGCACGACGAGGTCGTGCACACCCGTCGCGTTGAGGACCCCGAGGCGCAAAGGCAGCCGGACCGACTCCGTGTCGAATTCGAATTGAATCGGCGGGATCAGGGCGCGACCCTCGCGCGTCTTTCGCATCGGTTCGGCGAGGCTCACCGCGATGAACCGCCACCCCGCCTCGGCATACGAGCGCAAGACGGGCTCGGCGCTCTCCTGGAGGAGGCCGTACTCCCGCTGCCGGAGCAAATCGACGAGCTTGGGCACATCGTCGGCCTCGAAGCGCAGGACGTCGTATTCACCGACCGCGGATGCTGCGTCGATCTTGACGGTGTGCGCGCCCTGGGGGCGGCGACGCGTCGCGCCCTCGTCCGGCCGCGCGCCGACGACGTCCCCCTCGTCCCGCGCCGCGATCGAGGTGATGTCCGCATAGGAGCAGGGATCCTGCTGCCATGATTCGACGAGCCGCGGCGCGCTGCTCACGTCGAGCCGGTCGAAGAGGTCGTACGAGAGCCTCTTCACCTCGCCCGCGGAGAACGTGCTCGGCACGGGCAGGACCAGCCAGGGCGCGACCGTCTGGCGATCCTCGGCCTCACGGTGATCGGGTTGCACCGTGACGACGGTGCGTGTCCCGGTGCGCGCGATGACCACGGTCGTCGCTCGACTCTCGGCCTTCCACCTCGCGCTCCCCGCGTAGACCCCGCAATACGCGTGGGCCGACGACGCCACCGCCGTCACGAAGGCCCACGCGAAAACGCCCGCGGCGCGCATGCCGTGCAGGGTATCGACGGCCGCGGCGCGTTGTCACGGTTTTTCCCTCGCGGCGTGGGGCCGGCTCCGGATACGCTGCGCGGCGTGGCTGAAAAGGACGCCTCGGGCAGCCCCGAAGTGCGAGCCCGCCGCGCGTCCCGACGCATGCGGCAAAACCTCGCCGTCGCGACGATCACGCTCGTCGTGCCCATCGCCGTGGCGCTCGTCCTGCTCGCCGAATCCGAGGCGGGGCTCGTGCGCGTCGCCTTCTTCAGCATGCACCTCGCCGAGCCGCGCGGCGCGCTCGCCGTCGGCTTCGGCCTCGGATTCGCGCTCGCCGCGACCGTCGCGCTCGCTCGCTTCGTCGCGCAGAAGCGCGCCTCCGCGTCGCTCGTCTGCCTCCCGCCCGCCTTCCTCGCGGCCGTCACGCTCGCCGCCTCGATCGCGTGGATGCCCGATCCCCTGGCGAAAGCCCCCGATCTCTCCTTCGGCGACCGCGCCCGCGCCGCGGCCTCCGCGCTGACGATCCACGCCTCCCTCTTCGATGCGGGCCTGCTCGTCGCGGCGATCTCGCTCGGCGTCGCCGCGCTCTCGCTCCGGCCCGGCCGCGCGACGGCCTCGATCAACAAGGACAAACGCCCCCTCGCCGCGCTCGTCGTCGCCGCGCTCTCGCTCCCGGCGGCGGCGCTCCTCGCGCGCCACCTCGGCAAAAACGACCTCGGCCGCGACGCGGTCGGGAGCTGGGTCGCGGCGCTGCCCGCGGGCATGGGCCTCGTCGCTGTCGTGCTCGGCGCCTCGCGGACGAACCGCGGCGACGGGTATGCCGCCACGCGCCTGCTCGCCGCCGCGTGCGCTGGCGTGGGCGGCGTCCTCCTCGCGGCGCTCGCGCCTGCGATGGGCGAGGTGATTGCCCTCTCGACGCCGGGCACCACTCTCGCGGCTCTCGGACGCGCCGCGCACGACCTTCGCCGCACCACCGTCGAGCTCGCGGCCGCGGGCGCGATCTTCGCGCTCCCGATCGTCCTCACGACGCTGGTCGCGATGCCGACGCGTGGCCTCACGGGTGCCCTCTCCCGCGCGCGCTCCGGCTTGTTCGTGACGTTTTTCCTCGCGCTCGCGCCGGCCCTCTTCGTCATCCCCACGAACACCGCGCTCCGCCACATCGAGTCGCTCGTCGCGGATCAGACACGCCTCTCCGCGCACCCCGGCGTCTCGATCGCGGACCCGTCCTTGCCCCCGGGCGCGCTCGTCGTGGACCTCGCGAGCCCCTTCCCGGCCGAGCTCCCGACCACGACGCCCACGCGGATCGTGCTTGGCTCGCAGCTCGCCCCGGAGCGCTGGGAGGACGGCGCGCCCGTGCGCTTCGACGGCCTCGACGACAGCACGTACGACCTTCGCCTCGACGGCCCCTACGTCAGCCCGCTCCTCCGCGTCACGCTGCCCGACCCGCGCTTCGGCGCCCGGCTCGTCGTGCCCGCCATCCCGGTCGCGCCGCCGCTCCTCGAGCCTGCCGAGCCTCTCGAAATCGACCCCGAAGCGCCCCCTGCGATTCCGCCCGGCCTCCTCGACGTCGACGCGACGTCAGCCGACATGTTCCTCGTGATGTGGCGCGTCGCCGACGTCGTCACGGTGATGCGCCGTGTGGCCCGCGAGTCCGGGCCGCCGGACGCCCAGCGCTATCCGTCGCTCACCGAGGCCGTGCAGGAAATGTGGAAGGCGCACGGCGCGCACCGCGACCCGCAGGACCGAAAGCGTGACCGCGCGATGATCCGTTTGTCGCCGGGCACGCAGTTCGAAAAGGCCCAGGCTGCCATCGCCGCGGTGCTCGCGTTCGAACGATCGGTGCAGATGCGAAACGGCGAGGCGCGGCTGGTCCCGGCGTTCCACGTCGCGGTGAGCGAGCCTCTGTCCTCGCGCCCGTGGACGCAGCGCCCGGCCCCCGTCCCCTCCGAGAATCCGGAGCCGGCGACGCCGGAGGTGACCATGGAGACCGAGTCCTTCGGCAAACTCCCGCGCGAGGACGTCGACGAGCGGCTCGCCATCTTCCGCGCCTCGGTCGAACAATGCTACCGGAACCATCGCGAGGCGCTCCCCCCGAGGCTCGAGCTGCTCGTCCGATTCGTCGTGGGCGCCGACGGGGTCGTCGGCCAGGTGAGCGTCGCCTCGATCGGTTCCGCGATCGATTTCTGGCTCGATCACAACGCGCCCTTCGCCCGATGCGTGGGGCGCGACGCCCTCGGTCTCCACTTCCCCGAGACCGACGACGGCGCCTATGCGACGGTTCGCGCGAAGTTTTCCCTGGGTCCTCCGCCGCCGCCGGAGCCCACGACGTTCTCCGCGGGCCCGCCCTGATCGGCCGGCCCAAGCCCGACTGCGGGAATGGTTTTCTGGGTAAAACCTGGTGATCGACTCAGGCCGCCTCGTACCGCCGGACCGCGACGTCCATTCCTGCTCCAAGCGCCTTGTCGACGAGGGACTCGAGCTGCTCCACGACCTGGGCCGTGAGATACTCCTCCCCGCAGGTCTGGCAAACATCGGCTGGCACGTCCCGAACCACGACCACCGTCCCAGCGCGCTCGACACTGACCGTCACGGTGCCAGGAGCCGTTTCTCCGTGCTTGCAGACGATGCATCTCATGGCTTCCTCCGCCGAAATGCCGGATCCCACTGCGTCGGATCCGGAAGATACACGGTGATGATGTAGGTGACCAGGGCGCCCGGCTCATCCGCCGCCACCACGTGGACTGCGCGCCCCTCCGGAAATGCGAGCAAGAGGCGACTCGGGAAGGGAGTGTCGTCGGGGTAATCCTCGATGACCTCGCCGTTCGCGATGACGTGCTCGACATCCGCCATACGTATGCCCCGCTGGAGCATTCGCTTGGCGGCATGAAGCCGAACGACGAGCGAGCGGTCTTTGTTGTCGGGATCTGCCATGGGGATCCTCCCCCTCTATCCCCCTGCCCCCTGATCCTCCACATTCGGCGGCAGCGCGAATCGTTTCTCCTCGCAACCATACGCCGTCGGCGTCAATTGAATCACCGTGTGCAGCGGCACGCTGATCGACGGACACTCGCCCGGCGGCCGGTCCATCAGGTAGGCGTAAATCGCCCGCAGCACCGCTTGATGCGCGATCACGAGCGTCGGCGAGCGCTGGCGTTCGAGCTGGATGATCACCGGGTCGAGCCTCTGGATCACGTCCTCGTACGACTCGCCGCGGGGATATCGGTACCGGAACTTGTCGGCGCTCCGCGCGGCCCACACGTCCGGCATCTCGATCCGCACCTGGTCGTACGTCATCCCGTCGCAGACGCCCGCGTCGATCTCGTCGAGCGCGCGCCAGGTCCGCGGCGACCGCGTGATCTTCGTCGCCGTCGAGATCGTCCGCCGCAGCGTGCTCGTCCACACGGCGACCTCCTGATCCCGCGGCGCGTTCTTCCGGACGAACTCCGCCAGGTGCTTCGCGTACTCCTCGCCCGCGGGCGAGAGCTCGGGATCACCGCCGATGCGGCCGTGCCGGTTGTAGTCGCTCTGCCCGTGCCGCGTCAGCCAGATCGGGCGCGGCGAGACGTGCAGATCGATGAGCAGCGGCGCGAGGCGCGCGGGCAGGTAGCCGTGGATCCGGTTCAGGATCACCTGGCGGCCGACGTCGATGATCTTGATGTAGCTCTGGTTCGGATCGTCGAGCGTCTCGTACATCGACTCGTAGTGGGCGATGCGCCGCAGGAAATCCTGCGCCGCCGCGTCCGGGTCCATGTCGACGTAGTCCGGCGACTTCAGCTTCGTGTCGCGAACGTTCGCCGCGATCACGCCCGGGTCGTTGCAGAACGACTCGATGAAGACGACGGGCAGGCCCTCCTTGCGGCACCGCTCCTCGACGAAGCGCCTTCGCTCCTTCGTGCTGTTCGTCGCGTCGAAGATGCCGACCTCGCCGCCCTCGCGCAGCCACGCCAGCATGTCGTCGAGCGCCGTCATGGCGAGCTCGTGCAGGACCTGCCGGCCTTCCTTGTTCGTCGGCGCGAAGAAGTCCGCTGGCTGGCTCGCGCCGATCTGCCGGCGACGGTAACTCCCCACGTTGAACACGCGGGTCGGATGACCGAGCCAGCTCAGGTAACGCGCCACGCGGCGCCCGATGTACGTTTTTCCCCGCGCGGGGAGGCCGACCATGGACAGGACGGTCGTGGCCTTGTCTCGCTCGCCCGGCACCCTTTTGCTCCGTACCCCCGACACGGCACGCTCCATACCGCCCTACGAGGGAAGGTGGAAGCACGAACCGTCGACGTACCGGGCGCTCGTTTACGCCCCTCGCACGACGGCGCGCGCCTCGCTGGTTCCATGTAGCTCGGCGTAGCTCCGTCGCAGCCCGAAGCAGCGCGCGGAAAGCTCACACCGCTCGCACGCTTCCGCGCGGACGAACTCGCCGCCGTCGTGCCCGCTGGGGATCTCGGCGAGGTCGAAGAACCCGCGCGGATCGACGGGCGCGAGGCAGAGCGGGATCCCGCACATCGACTCGAAGCCGAGCACAGGGATCCCGGCCGCGCGCGCGATCACGAGGCCCTCGCGCATCGCGGGCAAGAGCTCCGTGTACCGCGGGATCAAGCTCTCCGTGCGGGGCACGAGATCGGTGAACGCCCCCACGACCGAGACATTGATCTCCGCGGCCGGCCATCGCGCCGCGACGAGGCGCACGAAGTCCGGGAAATCCGCCTGGTTCGGCGCGCAGAAGACGAAGTTCAGGCGAACGCGGATCTTCGTCTGCGCGAGCGCGTCGAGGCCCCGCGCGGTCTTCTCGAACGTGCCAGGCGCGCGCGTGATCGCGTCCGAGATCTCGGCGCGTGATCCGTGCAGCGACACGAACGCCACGTCGAGCCCGGCCTCTTCGAGCTCGCGCGCGCGGCCCGGATCCGCGAGGCGCACGGCGTTCGTCTGCAGCTCCACGGCGATCGCGCCTTCCCGCTTCGCGAGCGCGACGTAGTCGCCGAGGCGGCCGTTCAAGGTCGGCTCGCCGCCCGAGACCTGCAAGACGCCGCCGGCGTGCGCGATCTCGAGGATCGCGTGGCGCACGGCCTCGTCGTCGGGCGCTGGCAGGTGCGTCGAGACGAAGCAAAAATCGCAGGCCTGGTTGCACTGGAACTGGATGCGCACGATGTGCGAAGGCACGAGCCGGCCGTCGGGCGCGCGGTAGACGTCGCGGGTCACGAGCTCGCGATCGATCTGCTCGCGCACCGACGAGATCACCGTGAGCTTGCGGCGGATCCGATCCTCGGTGAGGGGCCGGAAGGCCGACGCGGGCTCGCGCGCGTGGAGCGCCCGCGGCACGCCGGGACAACGATCCGCGACGACACACGCGCCGCACGCGGGCACGCGCTCGTGGCCCGGTCGCTGCGCGCCGCCGGGGTTCAGCGCGTAGAGGTGCGCGAGGCGCGCGGGCCGCTCGAACGAGCACGGAGGGATGGCCGCGCCGGGGTCGAGCGAGAGCGGGATGCCGGCCTCACGCGCGGCCTGATCGAGCCGCTCGAGCGCGCGCGCGGCGCCTTCGAGCGGCGCGAGCGTCGCGGGATCGGGCGCGTCCACGGGGATCGACGCGAGGATGCGCAGGGCCGGGAGGTTCGCGGCGCGCAAACGACCCGGGATCGCCGCGACGAGATCGAGGTTCGTCCGGACGATCGGCGTCGCGATCTCCAGCGGAATCCCCGCGGCGGCGAGGGCACGCGCGCCCGCGAGCGCGGCGGAAAAACCGCCCTCGTCGCGCGTGATCGCGTCCGCCTCGGGCCCGAAGGCCGGCACGTGCACGCGCGCGATCGAGAGGCCTGCGTCGACGAGCGCGCGCGCGACGCTCTCCGTCACGAGCGTCGCGTTCGTCTCCAGCACGACGCGCTCGGCGCCGCGCGCGCGGGCGTGACGGACGAGGGCCGCGAGATCCCTTCGCATCGTGGGCTCGCCGCCCGTCAGCACGACCTCGCGCGCGCCCTTCCCGAGCGCCGCGTCGATGCGGGCGAGCACGGCCGCGGGGCGCACGAAATCGGGCCGTTCGACGGGCCTTCGCGCCGAGCAGAAGCCGCAACCCTGGTTGCAGGTCTCGTTGGTGAGCACCCGCGCGACGCGCATCAAGGGCATGCTACCGCAAGCGCGAGCCTCTTGCGCACGGCGTTGCCCACGGCGAACAATGCGGCCCTCCATGAGCCCGCGCGCCGGCACGACCGACACGAGCCTCCTGCTCGCCGAGGGCTGCAACCTCGCCTGCCCCGTCTGCGATTGCCGCGGCAAGCCGACGGACGAAGGGACACGGCAGCGCGAGCTCCGTCGCGGCGGCGGCGTGCTCGAGCTGCGCGGAGAAGCTTCACGTGTGAAGGACCTCCGCGCGATCGTGCAGAGCGCGCGCGACGCTGGCTGGGACGCGGTGTACGCGCGAACGAACGGCGTGGCCTACGCCGCCGAGGGACGCGCCGAGGAGCTCCGCGCGGCGGGCCTCACGGGGATCGTGTTTTTCCTCGCGAGCGACCGGCCGGCCGTGCACGACGCGATCGCCCGCGTGCGCGGCGCGTTCGCGGCGGGCCTCGCGGGCCTGCGCGCGATCGCGGCGACGGGGCTCGACCTCGTGTTCGAGATCCCGGTGCTCGATCCCTCGATCCAGGACCTCCGCGCCGTGATCGCCCTGCTCGCGAGCGCAGCGCCGAGCGCGCGTCGCGTCCGGCTTTACACGCCCTCCGCGCTCCGGCCCGTGGATGGACGCGCGCCACGCGAGCTCGCGCCGCCGCGCTGGGATCGGGCGCGCGACGCGCTCCTCGCGGCGATCGGGTTTGCCCGGGAAAAAGGCCTCGAAATCACGCTGACCGAGCGAGACGGGATCCCGCTCTGCGCCGTCGCCACGAAAAACGCGGACGGCGGCGTCGACGTCCCCGAGCGCTTGCTCGCCGATCGCGGCGGCCGCCCGATCCCGCGCCACGCCACTTCCTCGCTCGCGCCAGGCTGCGACGCGTGCGGCGCCTCGCGCGCCTGTCCGGGCACGACCACCCTTTACCTCTCCACGCACGGCGCCGCGGGTTTGTCCCCTTTGCCGCGGGCCCCGCAGCAACGCCCGCGCGACCGCTGGGACGAGACCCGCAAGAGCGCCGCGCGCGCCGCGTTTTTCACGGTCCTCCGCCCCACGGTCCATTGCAACCAGGATTGCTGGTTCTGCAGCGCGAACGAGACCTCCCACAACGTCGAGGAGGATCCGGGCCGGATGCTGCGGCGGATCGCGCGCCTCGGCCGCACGGGCGTCGAGCAGATCTCGTTCAGCGGCGGCGAACCCACGCTCTCGCGCCACCTCGTCGATTACGTCTCCGTGGCGAAGCGCACCGGCGTCCGCAGCATCGAGCTCGTCACGAACGCGGTGCTCCTCGACAAACCGGAGAAGGTCGACGCGCTCGTCGCGGCGGGCCTCACGAACGTCTTCGTCTCGCTGCACGCGCACGACGAGGCGCTCGCGCGGCTCCAGACCCGCAAGATGGGCGACCACGCGCGCACGGTGCGGGCGCTCCACCTCTTCGCGCGGCACGAACATCTGCGCCTCGACGTGAACCACGTCGTATCCGCGCAAAACTATCGTCATCTCGTGCGGTTCGTCGAATGGATGCACGCCGCGTTCGGCGCGCGGATCGGCATCTCGTTCGCGTACGTCACGCCGCAATACAAGGCCCTCGAACGGCTCGCCGATCACGTGCCCCGCTTCGCGGACGTCATGCCCTATTTGAAGCGCGCGATCGCGCGGGCGAACGAGCTCGGCGTCGAGGTCGTGGTGGGCTCGCGCCAGGGCGTGCCGCCGTGCCAGCTCGAAGAGATGATGCCGTGGAGCGACGTGCTCGTCTCGCTCAGCGGCGCGCTGACGGAGGACCTCCCGCAAAAGCAAAAAGGCCCGGCCTGCGCCGATTGCCGCTTCGACCTCGTCTGCACGGGCGTGTGGAAGCCTTATGCGGCGGTCTTCGGCACGAGCGAGCTCCGGGCCATCCCGGGCGAGAAGATCACGCCCGAGCGTTGCCTCTCGGAGCCCCGCATCGCGCGCTTCCGGCCCGGGATCGACCGCCTCGACGAGCTGCGCTTCGGCGACGGCCGCATCCCGCGGAGCGACGAGATCCCGCTCCCCGAAGCGCCGCGCGAGCGGATTCACCTGCCCGTGGCCCCGGCCTCCGCGCCGCGCGCCCTCCGCGTCGCGATCGTCGGTACGGGTCGGCGGGGGCTCGCCTTCGCGGCGGCGCTGGAACAAGCGGGCGGGTTTGTCCTCTCGGGCATCGCCTCTCCGCACGCGCCGGACAAGGATCTGCCGGAGATCGCGGCCGACGTGCCCCGCGCGCGGACGCTCGCCGAGCTCTGCGAGCGAGGCGCGATCGACGCGGTGATCGTCGCCACGAGCACGCGGCAGCACGCCGAAATCGCCCGCGAGGCGCTCGCGCGTGGCCTCTCGTGCCTCGTGGAAAAACCGCTCGCTGCGACGCTCACGGAGGCCGAGGCGCTCGCCGCCGAGGCGAACGAACGGATCACCGTGGCGCAGCAGCTCCGTACGGCTGGCGGCCTCGAAGAGATCCTCTCCGTGCTCGGGGATCGAAAAGGGGCCGATCGTCCCATCGAAATCGAGGTCGTTCACCGGGCCACGGCCACCTCGCCCGCGAGCTTGCACGCGTGGTCGCGCACGGCGCTCTACGAGCTCTTGATTCACCTCGGCGACGTGGCGCAGGCCGTGGCGGGCGAGGATCTCCGCATCCGGAAAGCAACGGCCAAGGGCGGCGGGAGGCCCGAGCGCGTGACCTTGCGCGCGCGCGGCGCCGGCCCTTCCCAGCCCGACGTGACGATCGAGCTCTTGCTCGCCGAGGCCGCGGACGCCCTCGAAGTGCGGGCGCGCCTCGGCGATGGACGGCGTTTGTCCTGGATACGCTCGGAGGGCCGTGACCTCGTGGAGGTGAGCGACGCCGGGGGCAAACGAACGCGCACGCCGCCGCGCGGAGGCGACCTCGCGCGCCTGCTCGTCGCGTTCCGCGAAAGCGTCGTGCGGGGCGATCGGCCGAAGGTGTCGGCGGAGGACGGCGTGCGCGCGATGCGGCTCGCGGCGGAGGCGATCACGGCCCTCGAAGCCGCGGGCGCGCCCTTCGATCGCGCCGCCGAGCCGAAGCGGGTGGCCTCGGTGCCGCTGCGCGATCGGGTGGGCTGAGCGCTCAGCCGTCGAGCGCGATCTCCACCACGCCCAGATTCGACGACACCACGAGGCGCTTTCCATCCCGGCTCAGCACGACGGTCCGGACGAACCGACCCGCGCGCCATTCCTTCACGATCGCGCCGGTCGCGAGGTCGAGCGCCGCGACCCGCCCCGCCAGATACCACCCGAGATACAGCCGATTCCGCGCCCGATCATACGCTACAGAACGAACGCCCATCCCCGTATACGTCGTGCCCACGATCTTGCCCGTGTCGTAATCGATCGTGTGCACCACGCCGAGGCTCGCGATGGCCGCGTACACCCGGCGACGCTCGGGATCCCAGTCGCATCCCCACGAAAAGCCGAACCACAACCACGGCGCCTCGCTCGCGGACGCGAGGGCTCGATATCGGTAAGGGCCGGTGGAGAACGCCACCGCTCCGAACGCGGAGCCGCCGATCGTCCTCAAAGGACCAGCAGCGAAGCAATACACGCCCTCGCGGCGAGCCTCGTCGTAATGGCTGTCCCCAGGAATGACGGGCGTGGGGATCGGATCGAGGGGCTCCAGCGTGGAAGCGCGCAGCGGGTACATGTACTCGGCTTCGTCGCTGAGCACGCCGACCATGTCGTCGGTCGGATCGTAAAAGAGCTCGCCCGAAAGGACGTTCGTCTCACGGCGACCCACGACACGCCGGGGATCGGTCCGCGACAGGGCATAGACCTGGCCCCCGCGCGCTCCGCCCGGCAAGACCGCGCCCCAGTTCGCCACGAAGAGCCGGTCGAGCGGCGCTGACTCCGCCATTCCTTGCGCCGTCCCCACGCCGACGCAGCTCGGCTCCTGCGCGCCGTCGACCGGGCTCGCGCAGATCGAGCCCGTGAGGCGGCCCGGCGAGGGCACGGACGGGTTGTGCTCGGGGTTTCGGAGCTGCGTCGTGAACACGTACCAGGCGCCGTCGGGCGACTCCCACAGATGGCGAGGGAATCGCGCAATGGGAAGGATCGCGCCCGCGCGGCAGCTCGCTTGCGCGGCGGTCGTCGGGATCCGTACGCGCACGTTCGGTTGTCCCGACACGTCGAGCAGGTCGTCGCAATCGATGCGCGCCTCCTCGCGCCGCCACCCGAACAAGCATGCGGCGATGATCAGGCCGACAGGGAGCACGAGCGGCACCTCGACGCGCTTCCATCGCGGCAGGTGCGTCCAGACGACGCCCGCGGAGAGCAGGATCACGAGGGCCCACACCGCGGCCGGGATCGACCAGGCGAGCTCGCCGGCGAACGAGACGAGCTCGTAGGACCACAAAGCATGGGCGCCGAGCACGACGAGCAGCGCGGCCATGCGCAGGACGCGGCGGCCCCGGGTCGCGGCGGGCGAACGCGCGACCCCGTAGGCCGTCGTGATGATCGCCGCTGCGAGGAAGGGGGCCGGGCCCTTCGCGTCGGTGAGCAGGAACAAGAAGCCGAGCGAGGCCCCCACGAAGAACGCCACGAGCGTCCCTGCCGCGTGAGAGCGCTGTGCGGGAAGAGGCCGGATCATGCGGCGAAAGGTCGACAGGACGGGAGCCTCCGGTTTCCCCGAAGCTTCTGTCAAGCGGAAAGGGGGCGCGACGCGGAAGGCGCGTGTGGTACGTCTCCGGGGATGAACGTCTCGGTCATCCTCGCCGCGTACAACGAGGCGGGCACCATCGAGCGCGTCGTGCGCGGCTGCGCAACGCACACACCGGGGCTCTGCGAGGTGATCGTCGTCGACGACGGGTCGCGCGACGGCACCGGCGAGCTCGCCGAGGCGGCCGGCGCGAAGGTCGAGCGGTTCGCGAAAAACCGCGGCAAGGGCGCGGCCGTGCGGCGCGGGATCGAGCTCGCGCGCGGGGACGTCCTGCTCTTCCTCGACGCCGACGGGCAGGACGATCCGCGCGAGATCCCGGCGCTGCTCGGCGCGTTCGAGCCCGGGGTCGACATGGTCGTCGGCTCGCGTTTCCTCGGCCGGTTCGGCGAGGGCGCGATCACACCGCTGAACCGCGCGGGAAATCAGCTCCTCACGGGCGTCGTGAACGCGCTCTTCCGCGCGCACCTGACCGACACGCAGGCCGGCTTTCGCGCCGTGCGCAAGGCCGCGGCCGAGCGCGCGCGCCTCTCCGCGGATCGGTACGACATCGAGGTCGACCTCCTGCTCTCCGTGCTGCGCTCGGGCGCGCGTGTCGTGGAGGTTCCGGTCTCCCGGGCGCGGCGTGACTACGGCGCGTCGAGCCTGCACTCGTTCCGCGACGGGACCCGGATCCTCCTGCGGATCCTTCGCAAGCGCCTCGAAGGCTGATGGCTGCGCGCGCGCGTGATCGCCTCGTCGTCCACGTCGTCGGCGTGCGACCGAACTACGTGAAGGCCAGCGCCGTCCTCTGCGCGATGGAAGCGCTGCCCGGGGTGCGCAACCTGCTCGTCGACACCGGGCAGCACTACGACGTCGCCCTGCGCGATGCGTTCTACGTCGACCTCGCGCTCCGGCCGCCGGATCGGTACCTCGGCGTGGGATCGGGCTCGCACGCGAGGCAAACGGCCGCGGTGATGATCGCGTTCGAGGACGTCCTTCGCGAGGAGCGCCCCGACGCCGTCGTCGTGTACGGCGACGTCAACTCGACGATGGCCGCGGCGCTCGTCGCGGCCAAGCTCCTCGTGCCCGTCGTGCACGTCGAGGCGGGGCTTCGTTCGTTCGATCGGACGATGCCCGAGGAGATCAACCGCGTCGTCACCGACGGCATCGCCGAGCTGCTCCTGACCCCTTCGGCCGACGCCGAGGCGAACCTCCTGCGCGAGGGCGCGCCGCGCGAGCGGATCCGCTTCGTCGGCAACGTCATGATCGACGCGCTCCAGGCGGCGCTGCCGCGCGCGCTCACGAGCACGGTGCTCCGGCGCGTCGAGCTCGAGCCCGAGGCGTACACGCTCCTCACGGTCCACCGGCCCCACAACGTCGACGGCGACCAGGGGATCACGCGGGTCCTCGACGCGATCGACGAGATCCAGCGGCGCACGCCGGTGCTCTTCCCCGTGCACCCGCGCACGCGCGCGAGCCTCGAAGCGACCGGGCACGGAGCGCGCCTCGCCGCGATGCCCGGGGTGCGGATGACGAGCCCGCTCGGCTACCACGATTTCTTGTGCGCCCTCGCGAACGCGCGCGTGGTGCTCACGGACAGCGGCGGCGTGCAGGAGGAGACGAGCGTGCTCGGCGTCCCGTGCGTGACGCTCCGCGAGAACACTGAACGGCCCGTGACGATCACGCACGGCACGAACCTGCTCGCGGGCACCTCGCCCGATCGGATCCTCGCCGCGTTTCGCGAGGCCCTCGGGCGGCGCCGGAAGCCGGCCGTCATCGAGGGCTGGGACGGGCAAGCGGGGCCGCGCGTGGCGCGCGCGATCGAGGCCTGGCTCAGCGCACGATGAGCCGCGCGAGCACGAAAAACGCCTCGGCCGCGCGCTCGCGCACCTGCGAGCCGCGTAGCGTGGCGAGCGCACGCACGACGCCCTCGTCGAGGTACGGCCGTCCGCCGAACCGTTGCGACGTGTAGGACGTGATCATGTGGACCTTCGCCTCCATGTCGCGCTCGTCGAGCGGCACGTAGACGTCGAGGCGCCCGTCGCCAAGATCGTTGTTCGGGAACTCGCCCGCGAGCAGCGTCGCGTGCGCCTTGAAGACCCGCGCAGCCTCGCGCGCGACCTGCTGGTGATCCTGGTTCGTGTCGTGGATCGGATGCGTGACGACGAGCTCGTACCGATCCCGCAGCGCTTCGAGCGCGGCGTAGATGCGGCCGCGCTCGGCTTCGAACGCGCCCGCGCAGGCCGGGAGCAGCACGTCCGTGTGATCCGTGATCTCCGCGCCCGTCCGCGCCGCGAGCCAGCGCAGGTTCGCCTGCATCTCCGCGCGCGCCTGCGTCGCGGCCTCCGGCGAGATCACACCACGATGATCGCTGAAGACGAGCACGCCGACCCGCACGCCCGTGCGACACGCGCGCGCGAACAGCCCGCCGGCGAGGAGCTCGATGTCGTCGCAATGCGCGCCCACGAAGAGCGCGGAGCCCGGGAGCTTCAAGCGGGTCCCCGCGAGAGATATCCGGCCTCGTGGAGCCACGTTGCCGTCTTGCGCAGGCCGACGTCGATCGGCGTCTCGCAGGCCGAGGGGAAAAGCGCGCGGAGCGCGGTCACGTCGGCGACGCGGCGGACGACCGTGTCCCACGCGCGAGGAGGTCCGATCCGCAGGCGCTCCTCGCTCGCGCCGAACAGCCCGAGGATCTGCCGCGCGAGCCCGCCGATCGGCGTCTCGCGGCCCGTGCCCACGTTGAGGACTCGCCCCTCCGCGCGGTGCGCCTCGACCATCACGTCGACGACATCGTCCACGTACGTAAAATCTCGCGTCGCGTCCTCGCCGAGCAGGTCGAGGGCGCCGCGCGTGTCGAGCGCGCGCATCATGTTGGGGATGGCGTTGCGGTAGAGGCCCGGCGGATCGCCGGGGCCGTAGACGTTGAACAGGCGCAGGCTCACGAAAGGCAGCCCGCTCGCCTCCACGTACGACTCGCCGAGCCGCTTGCTCATCGCGTAGGGCGTGTTCGGCAAGAGCGGCCCATCCTCGCGCAGCGGCAGAGGCGCGGCGCCGTACGACGACGACGACGCGGCGTACACGAAGAGCCCGCAGCCCACGCGCCGCGCGAAGTCCAGCGTCCTCCGCGTGCCCTCGGCGTTCGTGCGCACGTCGAGCAAAGGCTGCGCGAGGGAGCGCTCGTTCGCGAAGGACGCGGCGAGGTGGTAGACGCGGTCGTACGGGCCCTCGGGCAGCGCGTCGAGGTCCTCGGTCATGCGGATGTCGCAGTGGAAAAACGCGAGCCGCGCGAGGGTCTCGCCGAGCAGCGCGGTCGAGTGATGCATCGAGAGGTTGTCGGCGACGATGACCTCGTGGCCGCCGTCGACGAGCGCGCGCGCGAGGTTCGATCCGATGAACCCTGCGCCGCCGGTGATGAGAACCCGCACCCGAAAACTCCCTCGATCGGGGGTGCCGAACGCACCCCCACGCATCCTACGCTCCGGCTCGCCGCCCCTTCAAGGCGTGGTCATGCACCGATCGAGCAGCCGATACCCATTGACGTGCGTCGCCGTCGTGAGCGTGCGCGACACGGTGTTCGAGCTCGACGCCCAGGCCCGCCGGTAGAGCACGTCGTACGTGCCCGTAGGCACCTTGCCGCCGTAGGTGTTCGGGATCAGCGTATACACGCCCGGCGATTGGTACTGGTAGCTGTAGCCGCCGATGTAATGCGCGGCCTCCGTGTCCTTCGCCACGAGGTAGATGTCCGCGCCGTCGTAATCGAGGTTCTTCGTCGGCAGCGCCGCGCCGGCGAGCGTGATCGTCCCGCCGACGATCGACACCGGGATGTCGACGTGCAGCGTGTTCGCGCCTGCCGAGAGCGTGACGTTCGTCGCCAGGATCCGGTAGCCATTGACGTGCGTGGCCGCCGGGAGCGTACGCGACACCGTATTGCCGCTCGACGACCAGCCGCGCCGGTAGAGCACGTCGTACGTGCCCGCGGGCACCTTGCCGCCGTAGGTGTTCGGGATCAGCGTATACACGCCCGGCGATTGATACTGGTAGCTGTACCCGCCGACGTAATGCGCCGCCTTCGTGTCCTTCGCCACGAGGTAGATGTCCGCGCCATCGTAATCGAGGTTCGTCGCCGGCAGCGCCGCGCCCCCGAGCGTGATCGTCCCGCTCACGCTCGCGACAGGGATGTTCACGTCGAGCGAGTTCGCCCCTGCCGAGAGCGTCACGTCCGTCGCCAGAATCCGGTAGCCATTCACGTGCGTGGCCGTCGTCAGCGTACGCGACACCGTATTCCCGCTCGACCCCCAGCCCCGCCGGTACAGCACGTCGTACGTGCCCGCGGGCACCTTGCCGCCGTAGGTGTTCGGGATGAGCGTGTACACGCCCGGCGACTGATACTGGTAGCTGTACCCGCCGATGTAATGCGCCGCCTTCGTGTCCTTCGCCACGAGGTAGATGTCCGCGCCATCGTAATCGAGGTTCGTCGCCGGCAGCGCCGCGCCCGCGAGCGTGATCGTCCCGCTCACGCTCGCCACCGGGATATTGACGTCCAGCGTGTTCGCCCCCGCCGAGAGCGTCACGTCCGTCGCCAGGATCCGGTAGCCATTCACGTGCGTGCCAGTCGGGAGCGTGCGCGACACCGTATTCCCGCTCGACGACCAGGCCCGCCGGTAGAGCACGTCGTACGTGCCCGCAGGCACCTTGCCGCCGTAGGTGTTCGGGATCAGCGTATATACGCCCGGCGACTGGTACTGGTAGCTGTATCCGCCGATGTAATGCGCCGCCTTCGTGTCCTTCGCCACGAGGTAGATGTCCGCGCCATCGTAATCGAGGTTCGTCGCCGGCAACGCCGCGCCCCCGAGCGTGATCGTCCCGCTCACGCTCGCCACCGGGATGTTTACGTCGAGCGTGTTCGCCCCCGCCGAGAGCGTTACGTTCGTCGCCAGGATCCGGTAGCCATTCACGTGCGTACCCGCCGGAAGCGTACGCGACACCGTATTCCCGCTCGACGACCAGCCCCGCCGGTAGAGCACGTCGTACGTGCCCGCGATCACCTTGCCGCCGTAGGTATTCGCGATGAGCGAGTACACGCCCGGCGACTGGTACTGGTAGCTGTACCCGCCGATGTAATGCGCGGCCCCCGTATCCTTCGCCACGAGGTAGATGTCCGCGCCGTCGTAATCGAGGTTCGTCGCCGGCAGCGGCGCGCCCGCGAGCGTGATCGTCCCGCTCACGCTCGCCACCGGGATGTTCACGTCGAGCGTGCTTTGCCCCGTGCCCACGACGACGCCCGTCGCGAGCGTCCGGTAACCGTTCACGTGCGTATTCGTCGACAGCGTGCGCGACACCGTATTCCCGCTCGACGACCAGCCCCGCCGGTAGAGCACGTCGTACACGCCCGCGACCACCTTGCCGCCGTAGGTGTTCGGGATCAGCGTATACACGCCCGGCGACTGATACTGATAGCTGTACCCGCCGATGTAATGCCCGGCCTTCGTGTCCTTCGCCACGAGGTAGATGTCCGCGCCGTCGTAATCGAGGTTCGTCGCCGGCAGAGGCGCGCCCGCGAGCGTGATCGTCCCGCTCACCACGCCCACGGGGATGTCGACGTCGCCCGTGCCGGGGTGCGTGGTCGCGCAAGCCCCGCCGTCGCACCCGACCGAAGGCGTACCTTTGCACGCGCCCTGCGCATTGCAGACGTCGCCGCTCGTGCAGGAGATGCCGTCATTGCAGGACGTCCCCGGCGACGCGAGCAGCATCGGGAACGAATCCGTGGCCTCGTCGCACGCGCCGTAGCTCACGCAAGGGCTGATGCTCACGGGCTTTTGCGGCACGTTCACGTGCACGCAGCCCGCCGCGTCCGCGCCCGCCTGGAGCGGCGCGCACGCCTCCGCGCCCGTGCACCACGCCCCGTCGTCGCAGGCCGCGTTGCTCGTCGTGTGCGACGCGAGGCCGCCGGCGCACGCGTCGACCGTGCACGCGATCCCGTCATCCGGCATGTTCGTATCGTCGTTCGTCGCGACGCACCCCACGGCGAGGTCGCACGTATCGTCCGTGCACACATTGCCGTCGTCGCACACCCGGGGGCTGCCGCCCGCGCAGACGCCGGCCTGGCAGGACTGGCCCACGATGCAGAGCGACGTCTGGCACGTCGTCCCATTGGCGAGCGGCGAATGCTGGCAGATCCCGCCTACGATCGCGTCGACCGTGCACGGGTTCTGATCGTCGCAATCGGGCGTGTAGCACTGCGCCATTCCGCCCACGACCATGCAGGCCTGGTTCATCACGAGGCAGACGTTCGGCGTGCAGGGATCGTCGGTGCATCCGCCGGCCCCGTCGTCGTGATGGCCCGGGTCGCACGCGCACACGTACGAGGCGCCTTCTCCCGCGCAGACCGTCTTGTTCGGCATGACGCAGGGGTTCGGCAGGCACGGGTCCGTCGTGCAGTCCCCGCTCCCGTCGTCGTGGTAGCCGCCCGCGACGTCGCACGTATCGCACGTGGCCCCCGCGAAGCCTGCGTCGCACGCGCAGACCACGTGACCCCCTTCGATCGCGCACGATCCATGGCCCGAGCAGCTCGACGGCGTGCAGACCTCGTCGATCACGCAAGCGCCGTTTTCGTCGTGATACCCGGGATCACAGCCGCAGACAGGCGAGCCCGTTTCGACGGTGCAAACGCTCGCGTGCGGGGCCACGCAGGGGTTCGGCAAACACGGGTCCGTCGTGCAGCCGCCGTTGCCATCGCTGTAATAGCCGCCCACGTCGTCGCACGTATCGCACGCGCTCCCGCTCCATCCGACGTCGCACGTGCACACGGTCGACCCACCCTGGCCGTCACAGCTCCCGTGACCGCTGCACGTCGTCGGCAGGCACGTCTTGTCCTCCACGCACAGGCCGCCCTCGTCGTGCGTGCCGGGCTTGCACACGCATTTCGCGCTGCCCGAGCTCCCATCGCAGACGCGATCGGGCGACATGCACGGGTCCGGCACGCACGGGTCGGTCGTGCAGCCGCCGCTCCCGTCGTCGTGGTAGCCGCCCGCGGTATCACACGACGCGCACGTCGCGCCGGCCCAGCCCTCCGCGCACGTGCAGACCGCCGATCCACCCGAATCGTCGCACGTCCCGTGCTCGCCGCAGGGGTTGTCCTGACAGCTCGCGTCGAGCACGCACGCGCCGTCCTCCAAGTGCGATCCCGGCGGACACCCCGCGTCCGGCTGCGAGACATCCGGCTCCGTGACGTCGGTCTCCGTGGCGTCGCGCCCGGCGTCGACCGGGCCCGGCGGAATGCCGCCGTCATCGCCGCAGCCGAGGGCCACGAACGCGAGAAGCACGACGAACGTGGGGAGCAAACCCGTGGAAGGGCGCTTTCGCATGCGCGCATCCTATTCAGATCCCCCCGTTTTCGGTACAGTCCCTCACGGCGTGCCGCCGCTCGTTACCCTGATCCGCCCCCCGAGCGCCGTTGGTCGGCTCGCGCTCACGCTGAACGTCACGCCACCCCTCTCGGTCGCGTGCCTCGCGGGCAGCCTCGCCGAGGCCGGCTTCGAGGTCGAGATCGTCGACGCCGTCGGCGAAGGCGTCTCCACGACGAGGCCTGGCTACCACCCGAGCGTCCTCGTCAACGGTTTGACCACCAACGACATCGTGCAGCGCATCGATCCGCGCACCACGCTCGTCGCGATCTCGTGCATGTTCTCCACCGACTGGCCCGTCGTGCGCGAGATCATCGCCGCGGTCGATCGAGCGCTCCCGGGCGTCCCGATCCTCTGCGGCGGCGAGCACCCGACGGCCGCGCCCGATCACGCCCTGCGCTCCTCGCCTGCGCTCCTCGCGTGCGCGCTCGGCGAAGGCGAGGAGACGATCGTCGACGTGGCGCGCGCCATCGCCGCGGGAAAGAGCCTCGTCACCGTGCCGGGCCTCGTCGTGCGCACGAAGGCCGGTTTCGTCCGCACGGGCGCGCGTGCCCGCATCCGCGACGTCGACGCGATCCCGCTCCCGCGCTGGGATCTCACGCCCATCGAGACCTACCTCGACGGCGGCTACAGCTTCGGCGTCGACCGAGGCCGCACGATCCCGATCGTCGCCACGCGCGGCTGCCCCTACCAGTGCACGTTCTGCTCGAGCCCGCAGATGTGGACGACCCGCTACGTCACGCGCACGCCGCGCAAGGTCGTCGACGAGATCGAGTCGTACGTGCGCCGTTACCACGCGGAAAACATCGATTTCTACGACCTCACCGCGATCATCCGAAAGGACTGGATCGTCGCGTTTTGCGAGGAGCTCCTTCGCCGCAAGCTCGACATCACCTGGCAGCTCCCGAGCGGCACGCGCAGCGAGGCCATCGACGGCGACGTCGCGCGCCTCCTCTACCGCGCCGGCTGCCGCAACGTCTCGTACGCCCCCGAGAGCGGCTCGAAACGCACGTTGCGCGCCATCAAAAAGAAGGTCGATCTCGGCCGCATGGAGGCCTCGATGCGCGCCTCGATCGAGGCCGGCCTCAACGTGAAGGCGAACATCCTCGTAGGCTTCCCCGACGAGACCCACGCGGATCTCCTCGAGAGCATCCGCTTCGTCGCGCGCATGGCGACGATCGGCGTGCACGACGTCTCGGTGTGGACCTTCTCGCCCTACCCCGGCTCCGAGCTCTTCGACGCGCTCGTCGCCAAGGGCGAGATCGGCGCGATGGACGACGACTACTTCGCGGCGCTGCTCTCGTACTCGGATCTCGCGGGCGCGGTTTCGTGGGACGAACACGTTTCGTCGGACGCGCTGCGCGCCTACCGGCTGCTCGGCATGACCCTGTTTTACGCGCTCGGCTTCGGCATGCGGCCGTGGCGGCTCGCCACGCTCGCGGCGAACACGATCTCGGGCCGATACGAGTCGCGCATGGAGATGTCGCTCGCGAACCTCGCCCGCAAGCTCTCGCTCTCGCTTCGGGGAGGCGCGGGATGAAGAGCCGCATCGTCCCGCCCCTCTGCATCGCGATCGTCGCGCTCGTCATCGCGATCCAGACCGCGCGAAACCACGGCTCCGCTCGCTCTCCGGGCGAAGACGCGGGCCCTGCGCAGGCCACGTCGGCCCCCTGCCCCGACGCGATGCGCGCGCTGCTCGACGGCCTCGACGTGGGCCAGGATCTCGGCGGCTATCGCGTGACACTCGTGAGCTGCACGCAGCCCGACGTGATCGAGGTCGAGCTCGACAAGGGCGGGACGAGCCTCCTGCTCCTCGTGGCCGCGCCGGGCGCCGTTCCGCACTCCGCGCCGAAGCAGACCGCGAAACACGACCTCTTCTACAACCGTCGCGGCGCGCAGGACGGGCCTCCGACGAACGACGAGATCTTCGAGCTGCTCGGGCTCCTCGCGAAGCGCGTCGAGGCCGCCGAAGCGCGCTGATCTCAACCGGAGAACACGAGGACGCGGAAGCCCTGCCCCGCGTGGATCGGCTGGAGCTTCTGGCCCCACGTCTCCGGCGGCAGGATCTGCTTCGTCCGGGCATCGTCGATCAGGACGAACACGGTGCCGGGCGGGACGATCGCGGGATCGAGCTGCTCCGGCGGGACGACGTCGCCGAAGACGGCGCGTGGGATCGCATCGAGCACGGCGGCGCGCTGCCCGTTCGCCGGGTTCGAGAGGTGCACGAGCTCGAAGTGGTGATCGACGGCGAGCAGGAACCGCGCGCGCGCCGCGGGGCCGCGCTGCGTGCGCGCGAGGTACGGCACGAGGAGCTGGTGGTTCGTGTAGATCTCGCGGCCCGCGGCGATCGGGTTTTCTTCGAGCCACGCGGCGATCGGCGCGAGCGTCGGGTCTGCGACCGGGAACGCCAGGAGCACCTCGTCCCGCATCTGGATCGGCACGAGCACGAGAAACCCGATCACCACGGCGAGCGCGATCTTCTTCGCACCCCCGCGCATCGCGGCCACGACCGCGCCCGTCGCGGCGGCGCCCCAGAGCGGCGCGAGCGCGAACGCGCGGAGCGTCGTGCCCACGCCGAGCAGCGCGGCGGCCGCGGCCGTATCGCGCAGGCGCGGCTCACCTTCCGCTTCGAGCGCCTCGATCGCGCGGCCGAGCAAGAGCGCCACGCCGATCACGGGCACCACCGCGTAGCGCGACGAAAACCCCAGCGTGAACGCCGGCCCGATGTCCCGCGGGGCCATGTGCGTGACCAGGAAGAGCCCGAAGAACACGGCGGCGAACGCGCCGAGCGCGCGCTCGAGGCTCCCGAGCCGCGACGGGCGCACGAGCAACAGGAAAAACACGGCCGGCGAGACCGCGACGAGCGTGAAGATCGCCGTCTTCGGCCCGTGGCTCGCGAACTCGGCGATCCACACCTCGTTGCCGGAGTCGAGGTTCGACACGTTCGGCAAGAAGTGCACGAACCACAGCGCGTCGTGGTGATACAGCGCGCCCGCGCCGAGGTAGAGCAGAGGCCACAGCACGAGCCCCGCGAGGAACGACAAACGCCTTTGACGCCAAAGCACCCACGGCGCGAACGCCGCCGAGAAGAGCGCGCACTCGTATCGGACCCAGGGCAGGAGCCCGAGCACGAGACCCGCGAAGAACAGGCTCTTCCGTGCTTCGAGCAGGTACAAAAAGAGCGCGATGCAGGCGACGCCGTCCGAGTTCGACACGCCGACCATGCCGCTCCACGTGTAGATGGGCGAGAGCGCGAGCACGAGCGCGGGCAGCCACGGGCGCGCATGGCCGAGCGACCGCGCCGTCGCGTGCACGAGCGCGATCGCGGCGGACGCCACGGCGAGGTGCGCGACGAGGTAAGGCGCGAGCCCGAGGCGCGCGAACGGCATGTACACGAGCGCCAGCGCGGGCTTGATCTTCTGCAGGAACAAGCACGGGAAGAACGCCTCGCCGAGCGAACGCGCGAAGCCGAACATGAGCAGGCCCTCGTCGTGCGGCGATCGAGGATCCAGCGCGACGACGAGCCCGCAGCAAAAATGCAGGGCCGCGAGCCAGGCCCCCGCGAGCCGGGGCGACATGGCACGGAGCGCGGATCGCATCGACGAGGCGCGAGTGTACACGACGGCCGCAGCCGTTCTAGAATCCCCGCGAGCCTGCCCCATGCGCGTCACCTTCGTCACCACCGGGCTCGAACACCTGGGCATCGAGGCCCTGTCGGCCTACCTCCGCGCGCACGGGCACGAGACGCGGCTCGTCTACGAGCCGAGGCCGTTTTCCTCGGGCAGCGGCACCGACATCCCGCTGCTCGCGCGCATCCTCGAACCTCCGCCCGAGGAGACCGCGGCGCGCGTCGTGAAGACCAAACCCGACGTCGTCGCGTTCACCTCGTACAGCGCGACGCACCGCTGGTCCGTCGACGTGGCCCGCGCGATCAAGGCCTCCATGAAGGTGCCGATCGTGTTCGGCGGGCCGCACGTCGGCTCCACGCCGGAGCGGGCGATCTTGGAGCCCGCGATCGACGCCGTCGTGGAGGGCGAAGGCGAGGGCGCGCTGCTCGACCTCGTCGCATGCGCCGAGACAAACCGCTTCGGCCGCCGCGACATCGCGAACGTCACGACGAAGGGCCTGCTCACGCCGAAGCGCAACCTGCCGCGCCCGCTCTTCCAGGACCTCGACGAGCTGCCCTTCGCGGACAAATCGATCTTTTACGAGGCGGTGCCCGCCTACGAGCGCGAATACTACGTGATCTCGCGCCGCGGCTGCCCGTTCCGCTGCAGCTTCTGCGAATACTCGACCTTCCCGCAGCAGTACCCCGGGGAGAAACCCGTGCGCCGCCGCTCGGTCGAGCACGTGCTCCGCGAATTGCGCCCGTGGAAGGCCCGCGGCCGCGTGAGGAAGGTCTTCTTCTGGGACCCGATCTTCACCCTCGACAATCGCTGGATGGCTGAGTTCGCAGAGGCCTATCGCGCGGAGATCGGCATTCCGTTCGAGTGTTACACGCACCCGAACGCGATGAACCGCGAAATGGCGAGCCTGCTCGCCCAGGCGGGCTGCGTCATGGTGCGGGTCGGCGTGCAGACGGTCAACTCGGACACGCTCGCCGCCGTGGATCGAAGAGGGGACGAGGATCGAATTCGCAAGACGATCGGGTACCTCGCCGATCACGGGCTGTCGTATTCGGTCGACCACATCATCGGCCTGCCCGGCGAGGGCGCGGGTGATCAGGTCGCGGCGATCCGCTTTTACAACGAGGTCCGCCCGACCCGCATCATCGCCCACTGGATGACGTATTTCCCCGGCACGACGGCCCTCGACCACGCCCGCGAGCGTGGCTTGCTCACCGAACAAGCCGTGGCCCGCATCCTCGACGGCGAGGTCGGGCCTGGCTACATGTACGAGGGGAACGTCGATTATCCGGAGCACGAGGAGCTCAGGCGGCTCTCGAACCTCTTCGACCTGCTCCCGCTCCTGCCGCCCGCTGCCATTGAATGGCTGCTCGACGCCGGGCGATATCGCATGCTGCCGACGTCGAGTTATCTGAAGCAGCTCGGCGTGGTCGGCCTCGCGTTGAAGGGAGATCCGGCGACACGCGAGCACGTCCAGCACCTGCTCGGCTCGGTCGCCGGCGCGCTCGCGGAAGGCGTCCGTCATCGGGTGCGTACGAGCGGGGCCTCGGCATGAGCCGCGCGAGCGCCCCCGCCGGCCGCGCGGAATGGCTCTGCCACGTCGCGTCGGCCCTGCCGGGGGTTTGCCTCGCCCTCGCGGCGGGCGCTGGCCTCGTGGGCGAAAAAGCCGCGCTGTACGTCTTCTCGTTGAGCTTCGTCGGATTGAACCTCGCGCACATGGCGGCCACGTGGTCACGCGTGTACCTCGATCCACGAGGATTGCGCGATGCGATGTTCGAGCGCGTGTTCGTCCCAGCGCTGCTCGTCGCCTTCGCGCTCGGCGCCGAGGCCGTGGGTTACGGGGCCGCGCTCCTCGGGGCGCAATATTACCTGAGCCTGCACCACGCGATGATGCAGAACTACGGCCTCTCGCGCGCCCTCCAGCGCCGCGCCGGCCGGAGTTTGTCACCGCTCGCGCTGCGCATCGACCAGGCCGCGTGCCTGCTCTTGCCGCTCGGCGCGCTCCTCTACCGGGCGCGGGCCGTTTGTCACACCTATTCGACGGCGCCCCTGCTCACCCCGCCGCTCGCGCTCGTCCTCGCCGTCTCCGTCGCCGGCGCGCTCGCCCTTTGCATTCACGTCACGCGGGAAATCCTGGCGTTTCGCAGAGGCGAACCCGTCGATCCGCTCGGCCCGGCGATCGTCGTCTCGCAATCGCTCTTCTGGAGCGCCTTGCCCGTCCTGATCGAGCACCCGGCGATCCCGCTGTATGCCCTGGCGAGCGGGCATTACGTGCAATATCTGTATTTCGTCTGGAAATTCGAGCGCTCTCGCCCCGGCCTCGGCGTCGTGCCCGCGTGGCTCCGGGCCCGCGTCGCGCCGCCCTCACGGCTCGCGTATCTCGTCGCCTTGACCGGGCTCGGCGGCGGCGTCGTCGTGCTGCTCTCGCTGGGCTCCGTCGCTGTCCGCGCGGCGGCCGAAGCGAGCGGCCTACGGCCCGCGGACGCGCTGCCTCTTCCTCCCTGGGCGGCCGCCATGCTCGGCGTGAACCTCGCCCATTACTGGCTCGACCACCGCATCTGGCGATTCCGCGCCGCGCCCTCGGGAGAGCGCGCCGCGTTGCCGCAACCGGCCTGATTCACCCCGCGCGCCAACCGACGGGCGCGATCCACGCGAGCACGATCATCACGCAGAGCAGGATCCACATCGCATCCGGAATCGTGGGCTGCCCGAGCGCGGGCCTCTGCGCGAGCAGCGAATCCTCGATCCGCGGGCGGCGAAAGATGCGCGGCCACGGGACCGCGAAAAGAAGCAGGAGCGACATCGGCTCCAGATAAGGCATCGTGCAGAGCAGGATGATGTTCAGGTGGAGCGCCCAGATCGCGGCCGTCCACGCGAGACGCGCGCGCGCGCCGAAGAGCAGGACGAACGAGCCGCCCTCGATCACGAGCGTCAGGAGCGCCGAGAGCCGCGCGAGCCCCGGGCTCTCGATCAAGGTTTGCCGATAAGCGAAGAGCCACGGCCAGCTCGCGAGCGGCTCCTGCGAGAGGACGAGCCAGCGGATCTGGCTCGGGTTGACCCAGCCAAACCCCGACGCGAAGAGCTTGCTCAGCGCCGATCCCACGTATCCAGCCGCGATGCAGGCCATCGCGCCCGCCTCGGCGAGCGACTCGCGAAAGGCCCGCCCCTCGGGCGAAAGAGCGACGCGCCCCGCGACGACGCGGGCCCAGACGAGGCCGAGGAACCAGCCGAAGAGCATCGCCCCGGGGAAAAAGCAATTGCGCGACGGCGTGCCGAAGAGCGCGGTTTGCCACTGGCTCAGCACGGCCATCCACCCGATCGCCCATGCCCCCGCGGCGATCACGAACCGGTCGAGCGCGAGGAAAAGCAGGCCGACCGCGACGAGCCCAAAGAGCACCCAAGCGAAGGCCGGGTCGTTCGGCAAGAATGGCAGGACGCCGGGGGACTTCGGGACGAAATGGGGATCCCTCGCCATCTGCGCCACGCTCCAGGCTTCGCCGAGGAAGACGATCCCCGCGATGACGGCGAGCCCGACGCGCAGCGGCGTCCGCGAATACCCGTCGTAGGGCGAGCTGTACGCGAGGCTCATCGCGCCCTCCGGCGTACGCGGCAGAAGGCGAGCTGGCAATCCTGGCTCGCCGGTGGTCCCGGGCGATCTTCGAGGGTCCACGTCCGCCAGACGATGTGCCCGTCCTCCATTCCGGCGGCATCGCTCGTGACGTGCGCGTCGAAGTGGATCTGGAGGTCGCGGGGCACGTATTCGACGCGCCCCTGATCGCCGAACGCACAATGCCGCACGTCGTCGAGCTTGGGCCACGCGGGCGCGCAGGAAAACCCGTCGAACGCCGTGAGCTCCGCGGCCTCGCCCGCCGCGTCGACCACGAGGACGCGCGACGCGACGTCGGGCGAGCGCCCCTGGTACATGTCGAAGACCGAGAGCGGGAAAAAATTGCGGATGCCGCGCGCCGCGAGCAGATACGCGATCGCAATCGCCCAGGCAGCCACGCCGGCGAGCGCGCGACGTTCGTCCCGGTGCGGCCCGCTCGCGAGCGACATTGGCGGGAGCCTACCATTCACGGATCGCCGGGCGCAACACCCGAAGGCCTCTGGCACATCGCCGCGGACCGTCGTACCCTCCGGCCCCATGCGTACCCTCCCGGCCCTCGCCCTCGCGGGCCTCGGCGTGCTCGTCGCCCCAAGCGCGCTCGCCGACGGCGATCCCGCGCGCGGCAAGCAGCTCCTTTTCGAGCGCGGATGCGCGGCCTGCCATTCCTTCGACGGCTCCGCGCGCCCCGGGCCGACCTATCTCGGCCTCGTCGGCAAGACGCGGAAGGTCACGACGCAGGAAAAACCGCGCGAGATCGTGGCGGACGAGGCCTACATCCGCCGCAGCATCCTCGAGCCGAACCACGACGTCGTCGAAGGATACATGCCCGGCGCCATGCCGGGGCTCGCGATGCGCGAGGGGGACGTCGATCACCTCGTCGCCGCCATCGTCGAGATCGGCAGCCCGGCAAAACCGGAACCCGCGAAGAGCGAGAAGGACGGCACCCTCGGCGTGCTCGCGGCCGCGACGCTCTCCTTCGTGCTCGGCCACATCGGCCTGTCGAGCGTGCCCCTTCGGCGCCCGCTGATCCAGAAGCTCAGCGAGAAGGGGTTTCAGAGTGTCTATTCGCTCCTCGTCCTCGCGGCGTTCGTCTGGATGATCTTCGCCTATCGCGCGGCGCCCTACGTCGAGCTCTGGCGCGCCCCGACGTGGACGCGGTGGATCCCGGTCGTGGTCATGCCGATCGCGTTTCTCTTCATGATCTGCGGGTTTTCCACGCAAAACCCGACGCAGATGATGCAGGAGAAGGCGGTGGGCGCGGAGCCACGGGGCATCGTGCGGATCACGCGCCACCCGGCGTTATGGTCGTTCGCGCTCTGGGGGATGGCCCATATCCCGCCGAACGGGGACGTGGCGTCGCTCTGCCTGTTCGGTGGGATCGTGTTCCTGGCGATCGCCGGGATGCTACACATCGACAGCCGCCGCAAAATCGCGCTCGGCGAGGCGTGGGAGCCGTTCGCCGCGAAGACCTCGCTCGTTCCGTTCGCCCGCGGCGGCGTGGGCAAGGCGCTCGCCGAGATCGGTATCGTGCGGTTCATCGTGGTGATCCTGCTTTACGTGGGCATGCTGCACGGACACCGAATGGTGATCGGCGTGTCGGCGATGCCGTAACGTCCGCCGCTTTGGCACGGTCGACGAGGGCGTCGCCATCTCGTTACGCCCCGATGCGCACGCAGAGCGCCGTGGCGTCGTCGTCCACGTCGACGGCGCTCTGCATCAGGAGCGACGTGAGGCGCGGGAGTGCCTCGTTCCGGGCTCCATCCAGGACGAGGTGCACCTTGTCCTGGTAAAGGCCGTGGAGCCCGTCCGTGCTGAGCAGATACGTATCTTCCGGCTTCGGCGGGGGGAGTTTTTCCTCGTGCACGTGGACCTCGTGATCCCCGCCGAGGACCTGGTCAATGAGCGGGAGGACGGGCTCGTCGCTCGCAAACCCCGGGTCGACCGGGCCAGCGCAGCCGAGGGTCCTGTCGTCCTTCGTCATGCGCTCGGTTTTTCCCTCGCGGGAGCGATAACAACGGCACTGCCCGATCCAGGCGACGCGCGCCTCGTGCTCGTCGACGAGCAGCGCGACGAATTGAGCGCCGATGCCACGATGGGAGGGCTCCATGACGATGACATGCTTGATCGCCTCGTGGACGCTCCTCGCGGCTCTCGTCAGCGCCCCGTCGAGCATCCCCTCGTGACGTGCGGACCGGATGGTCTCCTCGAAGATGGACAGCGCAATGGCCGCCGCGCGCGCGCTGCCCATGGCGTCGACCACGACGAAGAGCCCGATCTCGGTCGCGGCGAGAAATGCATCCTGAAGCTCGTTCCTGCCCTGCCCCTTTTGGCTGCGCCCGTGCGACGCCAGTTTTTCGCACGCGGCCGGCGCGGACAAAATGTGGCTCCGCTGCCACGCCATCTCGGCCTCTCGCGCGCGCCGCCATACCTCGCCCGCGGAGCTCGGATCCCCCGACTTCAACGCGGCCCGGTGGGCGACATCGCCGACCGCCTTCATGCACTCTCGCATCACGTCGCACGCCGCCGCGAACGCGCTCGGGTAATACGACATGCTCTCGGCGTAATGCTCGTCCTCGGCGAGGGCGAGGCCACTGCCGGGATACCAGGCCGCGCCGAGCACGGCGGCGCCGAGGGCGAGCGGCTTGCCCCAATAACACTCCGGGACGGCCTGGTACTGGGCGCGCTCCAGATCGGCGTCGTCCGCCTCGCCCGCGAGCCAGCTACGCTTGACCTCGATCGGCGTGGGCTCCGGCATGGAGCCGTATCCCGCGGCCCCGGCGAGAGCATCACACACCGAGAGGGCGTGCTCCGCGCAGTCGCACATCCACGTATGCAGGAGGTAATCCGGCGCAGCGGCCATCCGGGCCACGAGCTCGGGGTCACTGCCCGGCCAAAGCGCGTCCTCCGGCGATGTCATGGCCATTCATGGACCACAGTCTCCACGCGGCGTCTAGGCCTCCGTCAGGGGAATCCCGCAAAGGTTCGCGATCAGCGAGACGAGCCGCCCGAGGTCCACCGGCTTCGGCACGTGCCGCTGGAACCCCGCGGCGAACGCGCGCTGGCTGTCCTCGGTACGCGCATACGCCGTGAGCGCGATCGCCGGCGTGCGCCCGCCGAATTCCGGAGGCAACGTGCGAATGCTGCGAATCAGCGCATATCCATCCATGCCCGGCAATCCGATGTCGCTCACGAGCACGTCGGGCCGGCTCCGCGAGAGATCATCGAGGGCCTCGTCACTCGACGCCGCAAGCGTCACCGTCGCGCCCCTGTCTTCGAGGACGCGACGCAAGAGCGCGCGGGCGTCCTCCTCGTCGTCGACCACGAGCACCTTGAGCCCCGCGAGCCGCACCTGCGGATCGCTCGCCGTCGCAGCCTCGTCCCTCTCCGCGCGTGTGACCGGCGTGCTCCGGATGGGCAGCTCCACGGTGAAGGCCGAGCCTTTCCCGATTCCGTCGCTCGTCGCGCTGATCGTCCCGCCGTGCGCCTGGACCATTTGCTTGACGAGCGCGAGCCCGAGCCCGAGCCCTCCGTGACGCCTCGCCGTGGACCCGTCCGCCTGCCGGAACGCCTCGAAAATGTACGGCATGAACGACGCGTCGATCCCCTGCCCCGTGTCGGTCACGCGGAGCAGGAGGCTCGCGCCCGAGAGACATGCGCTGAGCTCGACCTGGCCGTCCTTCGGCGTGAATTTGATCGCATTCGAGAGGAGATTCCAGACGACCTGCTGGAGCCGCTCGGGATCGCCGAGCGTGAAGCCGAGCGGTCCGACCTGGGTCGTGAGCTTCACGCCGCGCGCCTCCGCCACGGGCCGCAGCGATTCGACGGCGGCCTGCGTGACCTCCAGGAGGTTCGTCGGCACCACGTCGAGGCGGAACTTGCCGCTCACGATACGCGAGATGTCGAGCACGTCGTCGATGATGCGCGCCTGCGCCCGTGCATTGCGCTCGATCACCGAGAGCGCGCGCTCGACCTGCGGCGTCGCCTTTTGCTGCGCGAGCACGGCCCAACCGAGGATCGCATTGAGCGGCGTCCGGAGCTCGTGCGAGACCGTGGCGAGGAATTGATCCTTCGCCTGGCTCGCGAGCTCCGCCTCGGCGCGCGCGGCGCGCTCGCGTTCGAGCAAGGCGGCGCGCTCGGCCTCGTGCGCCGCGCGCTGGAGATGCCGCGCCACGGCCCAGGCCGCGCGCTCCGCCATCGCCGCGAAGAGCCGCTTCTCCGCATCCGAAAATCCGCTCGCGCCGCGCGAACCGATGAGGGCGACCCCGACGACCTCGCCGAAATGGAGGAGCGGCACACCATAAAGCGCGCGCGTGCCCATCGATTGGAGGCAGCCGCAATCCGGCAAGGCCGAGCCCCCCTCCATTTCGACCGGCTGCTTGCCCGCGGCGATCGCCCCGCAGAGGCCCTCGCCGATCCGCACGGACATGCCCTCCTCGGCCCCGTGCGGGCCCACCGCGGCGCGCACACGGAGATCGTCGCCCTCCCGGAGCAGCACGGTCGCCGTATCGGCCGCGTCCGCCGCGCCGAGGAAGATATCGAGCAGCTCGCGCAAAAGCACGCCGAGGTCGTCCGTGTCGAGCGCCGCCGTCGCGATACGCTCGAATGCCACGAGCCTGCGCACGGCCTCGTCGCGCTCCCGCGTCCGCAGCTCGACCTGGGCTTTGCGGATCTCCTCCCTTTGCTGGAAGAGATCCACGAAGGCCTTCACGCGGGCGCGGAGGACGTCGACGTTGAAGGGCTTCGTGATGTAGTCCGCTGCCCCGACCGCGTATCCGCGCCGCGCGTAGGCCTCGTCGCGGTGAATGGCCGTCAAGAACAGGATCGGGACCTCGCGGCCGTGCTCGGTCGCGCGCATCCGGCGCGCGACCTCGAATCCGTCCATGTCCGGCATCTGGACGTCGAGCAGCACGACCGCGAACGACTCGCGACGCACGCATTCCAGCGCCTCGCTCCCTGATTTCGCCTCCACGAGCCGCGCGCCGAGCGGCTTCAGCACCGCCGCGAGGACGAGGAGGTTTGCCGGAGTATCGTCGACGAGCAGGACGCTCGCCGTCGCCGTGCGTTGTTCCGCATTCATGGCTTCCTGAGGGGCGAACGGTTTCAATCGAGCAGACACGGGCCCACGTGCTTCTTGAAGCGCCAGCCGTGGATGACGGCGAGCAGGCGCTCCGGATCGACTGGCTTGGTCACGTAATCGGAAGCGCCGGCCGCGAGCGCCTTCTCCCGATCACCCTTCATCGCCTTCGCGGTGAGGGAGATGATGGGGAGCGACTGGAACTGGATGATGTCGCGAATGGCGCGGGTCGCGGTGAGCCCATCCATCTCCGGCATCATCGTGTCCATGAGCACGAGGTCGACGTCGGGGTGCACCTGGAGCAATTCGAGCGCGATGCGCCCGTTCTCCGCGTGGAGCACCTCGATGTTCTGCGCCTCCAGCACCGTCCGGAGGGCGAAGAGGTTTCGGTTGTCGTCGTCGACGAGCAGCACCTTCATCCCGCTGAACTCGGCGTCCGCCGGGAGCTTCAGCACGTCCTTGTCCGTGGACGCCGGCGCGGAGCTCGATTCGTCGCGCTCCGGGGCCTCCGGGCCGACATAGGTCGCCGGCAGGTACAGCGTGAAGGTGCTGCCCCGGTTCGGCGCGCTCACGACGTCGATCGTGCCGCCGAGCAGGCGCGCGATCTCGCGGCTTATCGTGAGCCCGAGGCCCGTGCCGCCGTATTTGCGGCTCGTGGTCCCGTCGGCCTGCTGGAAGGCCTCGAAGATGAGCTTCTGCTTCTCCGGCGGGATTCCGATCCCGGTGTCCTGCGCGGCGAAGCAGATCATCGTCTCGCCCCGATCCCCCGGCGCCACGGCGATCGTCATGGATACTCCGCCCTCGCTCGTGAACTTGAATGCGTTCGAGAGGAGGTTCTTCAGGATCTGCTGGAGCCGATTGACGTCGGTGTAAAGCGTCTCCGGCAGATGGGGATCCATTCGGACCTCGAACGACAGCGATTTCTGGTCCGCGACGTGCCGGAACGTCTGCTCCAGGTACTCGCGGACGTCCGCGAGGCGGAACGTCCTCGGATCGATGGGCATCTTGCCCGCCTCGACCTTCGACAGATCGAGGATCTCGTTGATCAGCGCCAGGAGATCATTGCCCGACGTGTAGACCGTCTGCGCAAAGCGGACCTGCTCGGCCGTGAGGTTTCCGTGCTGGTTGTCCGCCAGCATCTTCGACAGGATGAGCAGGCTGTTGAGCGGCGTCCGGAGCTCGTGCGACATGTTCGCGAGGAACTCCGACTTGTACTTGGAGATGAGCTGGAGCTGCTCGGCCTTCTCCTCGAGGCTCAGGCTCGCGAGCTCCACCTCGTTGTTCTTGATCTCGAGCAGCTTCGCCTTTTCGTTGAGCTCCGCCGCCTGCGCTTCGAGCTCCGCATTCGACTTCTTGAGCTGCTGCAAGAGCTCCTCCGTCCGCATGCTGGAGGAGATCATGTTGAGGATGACGCCGATGCTATCCATCAACTGATCGAGGAACGCGAGGTGGTTCGCGACGAACGGCTTGAACGAGGCGAGCTCGATGATCGCCTTCGTCTCGCCCTCGAAGAGCACCGGCAGGACGACGACGCTGCGCGGCGGCGCCTCCCCCATGCCCGTCGCGATGTAGATGAACCCGTCGGGCACGTCGTGGAGAAGGATGCGCTTCTTCTCGAACGCGCATTGCCCGATCAAGCTCTCCTTCAATCGGTACGTATTCGAGAGGTTCTTGCGACCGCCGAACCCATAACTCGCGATGAGGTGCAGGGCAGGCTCGCCCGAGGCGTCGCTCTCCATCATGTAAAACGCGCCGTGCTGCGCGTCCACGAGCGGCGTGAGCTCGGACATGATGAGCCGGGCGACCGAGACGATGCTGCGCTGGCCCTGCATCATGCTGGAGAACTTGGCGAGGTTCGTCTTCAGCCAGTCCTGCTCCTGGTTCTTGTGCGTCGTGTCCTTGAGGTTGCCGATCATCTGATTGATGTTGTCTTTCAGCGCGGCAACCTCGCCTTGCGCCTCGACCGTGATGTACCGGGTCAGATCGCCCTGCGCGACGGCGGTGGACACCTCGCCGATCGCGCGGACCTGTGACGTCAGGTTCCCGGCGAGCTGATTGACGTTATCGGTCAGATCGCGCCACGTGCCGGCCGCGCCGGGCACCTTGGCCTGACCGCCGAGCTTGCCCTCGATACCGACCTCGCGCGCCACCGTGGTCACCTGATCGGCGAAGATGCGCAGCGTATCGGTCATGTTGTTGATCGTCTCCGCGAGCGCGGCGACCTCGCCCTTCGCTTCGAGGACGAATTTCTGCCGCAAATCGCCGTTCGCGACCGCGGTCACGACCTTCACGATGCCGCGCACCTGCTTCGTCAGGTTCGAGGCCATGATATTGACGTTGTCGGTCAGATCCTTCCAGACGCCGGAGACGCCGGGGACCTTGGCCTCCGCGCCGAGCTTGCCCTCGATACCGACCTCGCGCGCGACCGTGGTCACCTGATCGGCGAACGTGCGCAGCGTATCGGTCATGTTGTTGATCGTCTCGGCGAGCGCGGCGACCTCGCCTTTCGCTTCGAGCACGAACTTCTGGCTCAGATCGCCGGTGGCGACCGCGGTGACGACCTTCACGATGCCGCGCACCTGCTTCGTCAGATTCGCGGCCATGACGTTGACGTTGTCGGTCAGGTCCTTCCAGACGCCCGAGACGCCTTTCACGTCCGCCTGCCCGCCGAGCTTGCCCTCGGTGCCGACCTCCTTCGCGACGCGCGTCACCTCCGCGGCGAACGAATTGAGCTGGTCGACCATCTTGTTGATGACGTCCTTGATCTGGAGGATCTCGCCTTTGACGTCGACCGTGATTTTCTGCGTCAGATCGCCATTGGCGATGGCCGTCGCGACCTTGGACACGTCGCGGAGCTGGACCGTGAGGTTCGACGCCATGGCATTGACGTTGTCCGTCAGGTCCTTCCACGTGCCATACACGCCCTTGACGTCGGCCTGGCCGCCGAGCTTGCCCTCGGTGCCGACCTCCTTCGCGACGCGCGTCACCTCCGCGGCGAACGAATTGAGCGTGTCGACCATCGTATTGATGGTGCTCTTGAGCTCCAGGATCTCGCCGCGCGCGTCGACCGTGATCTTTTGCGAAAGATCGCCTTTCGCGACGGCCGTCGTCACCTTCGCGATGTTGCGCACCTGCGTGGTGAGGTTCGCCGCGAGGACGTTGACGTTATCGGTCAAATCTTTCCACGTGCCGGAGACGCCTTTGACGTCGGCCTGGCCGCCGAGCTTGCCCTCGGTGCCGACCTCTTTCGCGACGCGCGTCACCTCCGCGGCGAACGAGCGGAGCTGGCCGACCATGACGTTGATCGTATTCTTGAGCTCGAGGATTTCGCCGCGCGCGTCGACCGTGATCTTTTGCGAGAGGTCCCCCCTCGCGACGGCCGTCGTGACATTCGCGATGTTGCGGACCTGCACGGTGAGGTTCGCCGCGAGGACGTTGACGTTGTCGGTCAGGTCCTTCCACGTGCCGGAAATGCCCTTCACCTCGGCCTGGCCGCCGAGCTTGCCCTCGGTGCCGACCTCCTTCGCGACGCGCGTCACCTCCGCGGCGAACGAATTGAGCTGGTCGACCATGACGTTGATCGTGTTCTTCAGCTCGAGGATCTCGCCGCGCGCGTCGACCGTGATCTTTTGCGAAAGATCGCCCTTCGCGACGGCCGTCGTGACATTCGCGATGTTGCGCACCTGCGTGGTGAGGTTCGCCGCGAGGACGTTGACGTTATCGGTCAGGTCCTTCCACGTGCCGGAAACGCCCTTCACATTGGCCTGACCGCCGAGCTTGCCCTCGGTGCCGACCTCCTTCGCGACGCGCGTCACCTCCGCGGCGAACGAGTTCAGCTGATCGACCATCTTGTTGATGACGTCCTTGATCTGGAGGATCTCGCCCTTGACGTCGACGGTGATCTTCTGCGTCAAATCGCCGTTCGCAATGGCGGTCGCGACCTTGGACACGTCACGGAGCTGGACGGTCAAATTGGCGGCGAGACCATTGACGTTGTCCGTCAGGTCCTTCCACGTGCCGGAGACGCCTTTCACTTCGGCCTGCCCGCCGAGCTTGCCCTCGTTGCCGACCTCCTTCGCGACGCGCGTGACCTCCGCGGCGAACGACGAGAGCTGGTCGACCATGACGTTGATCGTGTTCTTCAGCTCGAGGATCTCGCCGCGCGCGTCGACCGTGATCTTCTGCGAGAGGTCGCCCTTGGCGACGGCCGTCGTCACCTTCGCGATGTTGCGCACCTGGGCCGTCAAATTGGCGGCGAGACCATTGACGTTGTCCGTCAGGTCCTTCCACGTGCCGGAGACGCCCTGCACCTCGGCCTGACCGCCGAGCTTGCCTTCGTTGCCGACCTCCTTCGCGACGCGCGTCACCTCCGCGGCGAACGAGCGGAGCGTGTCGACCATCGTATTGATGGTGTTCTTGAGCTCGTAGATCTCGCCGCGCGCGTCGACCGTGATCTTCTGCGAGAGGTCGCCATTGGCGACCGCGGTCGTCACCTTCGCGATGCTGCGGACCTGGGCCGTCAAATTGGCCGCGAGGCCATTGACGTTGTCCGTCAGGTCCTTCCACGTGCCGGAGACGCCTTTCACGTCCGCCTGCCCGCCGAGCTTGCCCTCGGTGCCGACTTCCTTCGCGACGCGCGTGACCTCCGCGGCGAACGACGAGAGCTGATCGACCATGACGTTGATCGTGTTCTTCAGCTCGAGGATCTCGCCGCGGGCATCGACGGTGATCTTTTGCGAGAGGTCGCCCTTGGCGACGGCCGTCGTCACCTTCGCGATGTTACGCACCTGCGCGGTCAGGTTCGCCGCGAGGCCATTGACGTTGTCCGTCAGGTCCTTCCACGTGCCGGAGACGCCTTTGACGTCCGCCTGCCCGCCGAGCTTTCCTTCGTTACCGACCTCCTTCGCGACGCGCGTGACTTCGGCGGCGAACGAGTTCAGCTGATCGACCATCGAGTTGACGGTGGTGCCGATGCGGAGGAATTCGCCGCGCACCGGGCGACCGTCGATTTCGAGGACCATCTTCTGCGAGAGGTCGCCGCGGGCGACAGCGGTGATGACGCGCGCGACCTCGTTCGTCGGCGCCACGAGGTCGGAGATGAGCTGATTGACGGACGCCATGCAGCTCGCCCACGAGCCCTTCGCGGGGCCGACGGAGGCGCGCTCGTGCATCTTGCCTTCCTGGCCGACGACCTTTCCGACACGAACGAGCTCGCTCGTCATGTGCTCGTTCAGGCCGATGACGTCATTCAAGAGCTCGCCCGTGCGGCTCAGAATCCCGTCTTTCTGGTATTCGAAGCGGACCGTGAAATCGCCCTGCTTGACGGCCTTCAGGACTTCCTGGAGGTGCTCGACCTCGGCGCGGCTGTCGTCGGAGAGGCGCTCCCACTCCGCGATGGCGGAGGCGCCGCGGCTCCGCGTCGTCCTGCCGACGCTCCTCGCGCCGTTCTTGGGGGTGCCTCGACCATTGAGATGTCCATCGACGCCGTTCGAGGTCTTGTGCGTGCCATTCAGGCGCGCAGCGCGGCTCTGCTTGGAGACGATGGCTTCTTTTGTGCTCATTCTTCGTTTCCCAGGGACGTCCTTGGTCCGCTGAACGACCCCTCTCTGGATGAGCGGTCCTCACCCAGCGTGGTCAAGGGCACATGCTTAGCGTTGTTCGAGACAGCACGCTCGCACCTTAATGCATGAGTCCGTCACGGCCGCAATGGTATGGGCTGCCCGTCTACCTATCGTTGCCTCCGTTCGGTTGCGAGGGATTCGGGCGGGTGGTACGCCGGGGGATCGGGAGAGAACTTGGCCGAGGAGCGGCGATTACCGGACGAGGTCGCGCGATTCATCGCCGACCACATCACTTCGGTGGAGCAGCTGGAAATCCTCCTGCTCCTGCGCGGCGCTCCGGACGACGAGTGGACCGCCCGCGCGATCTGCGAGGCGCTCCGCACGAGCGAGCAATCGGTCATCCGCCGCCTGGCCGATCTGGAGGCCGGCGGGCTCGTCGCGTCGCGCAAGGCCTCCGAGCACGTCGTCCATCGGTACGCGCCGGCCTCGCCGTCGCTCGACGAAGACGTCGCGCGCCTGTCGTCGGCCTACACGGAGCTTCGTTACAAGGTGCTCGAGAGCATCTTCTCGAACCCCATCTCCAACCTGCACGTATACGCGGAAGGATTCCGGTTCAGAAAGGAGCGGGATGGCTGAGACCGTTTATACGCTCTGCCTGCTGGCCAGCCTGGTCTGCGCGGTGCTTCTCCTCAAGAATTACAGGCATACCCGCCTGCGCCTCATCTTTTGGACGGGCCTCAGCTTCTCCGCGTTCGCCCTGAACAACCTGCTGCTCCTCACGGACCTCCTGATCGGGCCGCTCGCCGATCTGTCGCTCCCGCGCGTCATGACCGCGGTCGTCGCGGTGGGGCTGCTCCTTTACGGAATGATCAGGGAGGTCACGTGATCCAGCTTCTCTCGGGCGTGTTCGTGGGGATGGCGCTGGCCGTCTGCCTGTTTTTCTTTCGGTTCTGGCGAAAGAGCCGCGAGCGATTGTTCGCGCTGCTCTCGCTGGTGTTCGCCCTGCTCTCCGTCGAGCGCAGCGTCCTCGCGTTCGTCCCCGGGAACCACGAAAGTCGCCATTGGATCTTCCTGGTCCGGCTGCTGGCGTTCGCGCTCCTCATCGCGGGCATCGTCGACAAGAACCGGCGCCAGCCGCGCCGCGTCGCGCCGCGGCCTCGCTAGTTCACTTCGTGCAGGAAAACACCTCGGCGTGGGGTCGCCGAAGGTATTCGGTCCAGTGATCGGCGCCGAGCGCCGCGATGCCCTCGGGGGCGATCTGCGGCGGGTGCCACACGATGTCGCGGAAGCCGGCATCCCGCAGGGCGGCCTCGTAGGTGGGGCGCGTCCAGTGATATGCCGTGATCGTGAACGGGAGCTCCGGCACGAGGCTCTTCACCGTGGCGACGTCTCCCTCCTCGCCGCGCGACGCCGCTTCGAAGTCGTATTTGCGATAATACGAGCTGTCCCCGAGCTCCATGTCGGGGCTCATGCAAATGGACACGAGGCGACCGCCCGGCGCGAGCGAGGCGAACAGGCTCGCGCACATGTCGCGCAGCACCTCCCGCGTGGGCGCGTAATGCAGGAGGTACGTCGCGGCGACGACGTCGAAGGTGCCGAGGCCGCGGGCGTTCTCGGCGCCCTGCACGTGGTACTCGATGCCGAGCGGCTGCGACGCTTCGAGGTGGCGCGCATAATCGATCATCCCCTCGGAGTTGTCGATGCCCACGACGCGCGCCGCGCCGCGCTGCTTGAATCGACGGCTGTAGAGCCCCGAGCCGCAGGCGACGTCGAGCACCGAGCGGCCCGTGACGTCGCCGAGCGCCTGGAAAAACGTGTACTCCTCGAAATACTTTCGCAGCGGCATCTCGGCCGTCAGGTTCGTGATGGCCGCGAGCATGTCGTATTGGCTTCCCATCTGCTTCCTCTCTTTCACAGTTCGATCTGCGCCTGCGCGGCGACCACGGGAATCGACGGCCGCGCGCTCGCCATGCCGGAGAACCGCACCGCGGCAGGGTGCGGCACCCGCGCGAGCGTGTCGAGCTCGGTGGGTCGCACCGATTGATACAAAAGCTCCACCATCACGCGCCGGACCCCCGCGCCGCCCGGGATCTCGTACGTGACGCGGTCGAATCCAGCCTGGAACGTGCCGTCGCCCGAGACGCCCACGGGGCCGATCCAATCGATCCACGGATCCGCGCTGGACCAGCCCAGGGGCAGCAGGCGATTGTCCTTGATGTACCCGACGGACGCGAGCGGCCGATGTGTGGGGGCCCCCGCGGCGTCCTTGGCGACGGCCTCGTAGACCTGCACCTCGGATTCTTTCGTGATGAGATCGCGGTGCGGCAGGACGGCGTCGGATCGATCGAGCCGCGCGCCCGCGCGATCGACGAGGGCGCCCGTCGCATCGAACGCGCCCGATTCGAAGAGCACCTCGCCGCCCGCGCCCTCGGCGCGCACGTGAATCCACGCGCGCCGGCCCGGATACCCCGTGGGGAATTTGTGCCCCGCGTGGTTCTCGACCTGCACGGCGACGGCAAGCGCATTGCCCTGCATCGACGTCGAGAGAATGCTGACCACCGCCCCCTCGGCGACGTGCGCCTCGGCCCGCGTCGCCGCCTGTTCGAGCTCCTCGGGCGCGACGGCCGCGCCCGTCCATTCGACGTTGTCCGCGAGGATGCGCAGCATGTAGGAATTGCCTCCGCTGAAGCGATGCTGGCCGTACGGCTTCCGCGCGCCGAGCCCCGCCGGGAATTTCGCGATGGGCGAGGAGATGTCGACCTTCGACGCATCCTGCGTGGGCAAATGGCAGGTGGCGCAAGGAGCGCCCGACGCGAACGTGGAGTTTTTCCACTCGAGGTAGGGCGCCTGCTCCAGGAAATCCCCGACGCGCTGTTCGCCTTTCATGATCGGCACGAGCACGGTGTGGCACGTCGCGCAGACCTCGCTCTTCGTGATGTGCGTGGAGGCGGTGGGCGTGTAATTCACGATGAGCTGCATCGGGTCGACCTTGGGCACGAGGTGCGGGCCATAGATCTCCCGCTCGTATCCAATGACGAACCCGCCCGCGAAGCTCTGGATCTTTCCGAGCCCCTCGTCGGCGATCTGGTGGCACAACGTGCAGGTCACGCCGTCGCGGGCGAGGTGCGCCTCTTTGCCGTCGCCCGCGACCATGGCGTCGAATGTCAAATGCCCGCCCGCCTGCGCTTGCTCCTCGGATCCGGCGGGCGCGTGACAACGCGTGCACGTCTCCTCGACGAAGGCCTCGCGGCCTTTGTTCTTCACGAGCTCCTCGCCAAAGACCGCGAGATAATAAGGATCCCGCGCGGCGAAGGCCATCATCGAACTGCGCCACAGATAGACCGGCGAGATGTCGTTGCCGGCAGCGTCGTGCATGACCGTGGCCTCCGGGCCGGCGAAGTGACATTGCCCGCACTGTCCGCTGGTCGCGAAACGATCGGTGCTCGTGGGCGCGACGGACGGGAGCGGATCGAGCGGCGGGGGAAGCACGACCTCGGGCTCGGGCTCAGGGCCAGGCCCGAGCCCGCCGCCGGGCTGCGTCTCCCCGCAAGAAATACCGAGGGGCAAAACAAGCAGCGCGATGCCTGCACAGCGCGCGCGTCGGGTGTTCGTCGCGTTCATGGCAGATTCCTCCAATCGATGGGCTCGGGCGCCATCAAACCAGAGCCCCGCGCGGGAAGCGATGACATTGTGCACGCTGCGTGCGAGGATGATGACGGAACGAAACGGAAGCGATGAAGGTGGGCGCGCGTCCTAGCATTCGGGGACGAGGTCCACGCCGCCGAAGAACTCGTCCACGAGGATCCTCCAGGCGCGACCATTCTCCTCGGGGCCGCATTTGAACGCGGGCTTGACCGGCTTGTCGCCGCGGAGCAGGGCGCGCGTCTCGCGGTAATACCGGGCGGCGAGGTCGGCGCCGTATTCGTTCACGGCGTCGCCGTTGTTCGGCTGGAACGCGTAATAGGTCCCGCCGCGGACCATCGTGGGCATGGGCGCGTAGGGCGCGAGGCACGCGGCCTTCGTGCTGCATTTCTGGAGGATGGCGTCGTGGATCGAGCCGAGCTTCTTGCGCGACCATGCCTCGGGCCCCGAGAGCCGCGCGGCGTCGTTCAGGTGGAAAATCTCGTGGAACAGGGTCTCGCGCACGGCGTCCGCGGAGCCGTGGAGCGAGCCCGAGACGTTGTACCCGATGCTCCAGCCGCTCGCATAGGCCGAGGGGGTCGTGCGGCCGACGGAGCGAAAGAACTTCCAGGAGATGGGGCGATGTCGATAGTTCACGCCCGACTTCGCGCGGGCGGCGATGCCGTCGAAGAAGGCGTCGAAATCGGCGCTGGCCTCGGCGACCCAGCCGAGGTGTTTTTCGTAGCGGCCGACGGGCAGCTCCGGGACGATGCGGATCGAGCCACGGAAGCCGCCATCCATCACGTAAGGTTCCTCGACGCCGACGACGCTGCCGGTCTTTTCGTAGAGCGAGAGCACGGTGGCCCGCGCGGAGGCGTGTCCTTCGTACCGTTTTTCGAGGAGGCAACGAATCCGCGCCCGCGGGTCGGCTTCGGTGCAGGCAGCGGCTGCGGATGCTTCGCCGGGGAACAGCAGCGTGGTGGCTTCGTCCGCTGAAATGGATGGGGGTGCGGGAATGCTCGCGGGAGCGGGCGCGGATGCAGATGCAGGCGCGGTGGCGGTGGCGGACGCAGAGGCGGATGCGGGCGCGGGCGCGGCGGCGGAGGCGCTCCCGGCCGCGGGCGCCTGATCCGAGGGCACGACGGGCGCCGAGCAGGCGACGAGGAAGAGGGGCGCGACGAGAAATGGTTTGGCAAAGCGTATCATTGTCTCATCTGCCCGAGGTCCGGGGGCCCGAGAGGTGGTCAGATTCTTGCCGTGAAGATACCGCGGGTCGTGTCAGGTGAAAAGGCATGATACGGTGTGAGTCGGCGTCCGTAGCCCGGACGCCGATCGGAGGACTTCATGCTTCGTTTTGGCTTCGTTCGCGTCGGTGGGGTGGTGGCAGCCGCAGCGGCGCTCGCGCTCGCGGCTTGTGGTGGGACGGTCTCAGGGGGCGGAGGCGGCGGCTCCGCCGGTGAAGGCGGCACGGGCGGCGCCGGCGGTATCGGCACGGGCGGCACGGGCGGTGCCGGCGGTATCGGCACGGGCGGCGCGGGCGGTGCCGGTGGTATCGGCACGGGCGGCGCGGGCGGTGCCGGTGGTATCGGCACGGGCGGCGCCGGTGGCGCCGGCGGCGGACAAGGCGGACAAGGCGGACAGGGCGGCGGCATGAGCTTGCCCGATTGCATCGAGGGCTCGCCGGTGGTGCTCGCCATGGATCGCCTCCTGATCGGCGATACGAATCCGGACGGGACGCCCAACTACACGTCGGGGTGGAAGCAATATGGCAGGAACATCGACGGGCTCGTCTCCACGAAGAATTCGGTCGACGTCTGCAAGCCCGCGGCGGGCGCGTCGCCGGCGGGGGCGTATCCGGACGGGGACAATGGCATCGACAACTCATTCGGGAGGAACATCCTGCCCATGTTCCTGGGCCTCTCCTCGGACCTGAGCATGGTGCAGAACGAGGCCATCGCGAACGGAGAGCTCACGTACCTGCTCTCGGTGGCGAGCCTCGGCCAGAACACCTGCTCGACGTCGAGCAAGCTCTTTTTGGGGGCGAACCTGGGCAAACAGCCGGCCTTCGACGGGAGCGACGTCTGGCCGATCGACGCGTCCTCGCTCACGGACCCGGCCGACGCGACGTCGGCGGTCTGCTCGTTCCCGTCCACGGCCATCACGCCGGGCCTGGTCGACGCGGGGCCGCCGAGCCAGTTCACGCTGCTGCTGCTCAAGCTCGGGGCCGGCGATTTGAAGCTGCCCATTCACCAGGCACGCATTTCGCTCCAGCTCGACGACAATCAAGCGAGCGCCATGAACGGCCAGATCTCGGGCGTGCTCTACACGAAGGAGCTCACCGACGCGATGCAGAAGGTGGCCGCCCAGTTCGACGAGTCGTTCTGCGATCCGAGCAGCCCGACGCTTCAGAGCATTTTGAACCAGATACGCCAGGCTTCGGACATCCTGAGCGACGGGACGCAGGATCCGAACAAGGAATGCGACGCGATCTCGATCGGGATCGGCTTCACGATGAAATCGGCGCAGCTCGGGGGCGTGGTGCCAGCCGCGCCGCCGCCGCCGGATCCGTGCGTGCCTTGATGTAGAAGGCGGCGAATCACGAGGAGGGCCCGGAGCCACAGGAGCCGGGCCCCGTGTCCCCCGAATGGCGCGGAGACGGATGCAGGTGCGACGGCGGTGGCGGGCCCGCATGTCACTGGATCGAGCGCCCTCGGGGCCCTCGAAGGGGCCTCGAAACGCTCGACATTGCGGGCCATGAGCCTATCGGTGGGTGCCGAAACGCAACAGGAAGCGGCCTTCGAGCCTACCCGAGGGTACCGAAACGCTCTGCGTTGCGACCGTCGAGCCTACCAGAGGGTGCCGAAACGCTCTGCGTTGCGACCGTCGAGCCTACCAGAGGGTGCCGAAACGCTCTGCGTTGCGACCGTCGAGCCTACCAGAGGGTGCCGAAGCGCTCTGCGTTGCGACCGTCGAGGCTACCAGAGGGTGCCGAAGCGCTCTGCGTTGCGACCGTCGAGCCTGCCGGAGGCTCGCTCGGCGGACGCCCGAGCGTTCTTCGATACCCCGACACGCTCGCACGGCGCTTCGTGGAGCGTCTCCCGACCCTGCCGCAGGCTCGACGAGCGCAATACGTAGCGCCGCGGGGGCCCTCGGGGGGGTGCGTTGACCGAGAAGATGTAGTCATGGTAACGTCTGCTGGGGTCGAGGAACGATGCGGGCGTACCTTGTGGGGCTTGTTCTTGGGGTGGCCGGGATGACGGTGGGGTGTGGGCCCGCGGGGACGGTCACGGCCGTGCAGTGCAAGGACGCCGCGTGGTGCCATGAGCAAACGGACCTCTGCTACAACAGTTGCGCGCACCCCAGCGCGCGGTCGGACTGTGGAGCGTGTTGCGCGCGCAATTCGAAGACATGTACCGACTGCAGCGGACCTTTCACCTTCTCACGTTGTGACGATTGATGCGTTCGTCGAAGGACTGTTCATGCGAGACGTAATCCTCCTGGGCCTCGTGATCATGATTTCCGGCGTCGCCTGCGGCCGCTCGGAGTCGGCCCGCTTCGTCCTCGAGAACAACAAGGTCGAGCGCGTGGAGGATTGCCACCTTTTCATGAACGCCTGGAACGCCACGGATGAACGTGGTGGTCCATGGGCAGTCCTGGAGTTCGCCTGCGGCGTCCCCGAATCGGTCCAACATGAAAAAGAGTGGTGGGGGGACAAACCCCATCCCTTGGGCTTCACCGTGAGCGTGGGCGATTGCTTGCTCCTCGGCGAGAAGTTTTACTGCGTGGAATCCATCGAACCCGGGAAGACAACGTTCAAGGCGACCTACAAGTGGGCCACGCGCCACCAGAACCACCTCGAACGCCTTCGCTGATCCTCACCTCGCCCGCCCCTCGCCAAAAGCTACAGCCAAGCCCTACGTCGTCCGGACGCGTACGCCCGCACGCACATCGTGCTCGCGCCTGGCCGCGAAATTTTCTAAACAAGATCCGTCATGAAGGACGACGCCCCCATCTTCGGGTTCAACGCGGCGCGGGAAGACATCGTGCGGTCCGTGGTCTCGCGCGTCGTGCTCTCCGCGAAAGATCCACTGCTCGCGCTGAACGACGCGGCCTACCACGAGACCAAGCGCCTCGAGGCCAGCAAGCGCGGGCCCGAGGAGCAGAAGGAGCTCGCCGAGTGGCAAAAGCTCGCACGCTCCCTCGGCCGCATGGGCGACGGCGAGCGGCGCGAGAAGCTCGCCTCCCTCGTCGAGCACATGGGCTGGGACGTCGCCGGCAACTTCGATCCGCGCGTGTTCAAGGTGTCGTCGAAGCTCCTGCCGCCCGTCGTGACGTCGCTGCTCGCGCCGCGGACGCTCGTCCGCCTCGCACGCGATCCGAAGCGCCTCGTGAGCCTGTCGGCCCTCGACGACAAGGTGCGCGTCGAAGGGCCCGTCGAGGAGCTGCGCGAGCTGTCGCGGCACGGGACGGCGGTGTACGTCCCGACGCACCTCTCGAACATGGATTCGATCGTGTTCGGCTACGCGCTCGAGCGCGCCGGGCTGCCTCCCGCCACCTACGGCGCCGGCAAGAACCTGTTCACGAACCCCGTGCTGTCGTTCTTCATGCACAACCTCGGCGCCTACCGCGTCGACCGGCGGATCCGGCACAACCTCTACAAGGACGTGCTGAAGACGTACTCCTGCGTGCTGCTCGAGCGCGGCTACCACTCGCTGTTTTTCCCGGGCGGGACGCGCTCGCGCTCGGGCGGCGTGGAGCGGCGGCTCAAGCTCGGGCTCATGGGCACGGCGATCGAGGCGTACGCGCGGACGCTGATCGCGAACCGCGAGCGGCGCGTGTACTTCGTGCCCGCCACGATCAACTACCTCATCACGCTGGAGGCCGAGACGCTGATCGCGGACTTCCTCGCCGAGGCCGGCAAGGGGCGTTTCATCATCGAGGACGACGAGTCGTCGCGCCTCGGCCGCGTGACCTCGTTCATGCGCAAGATGTTCGACATGCAAGGCGCCGTGGTGATCCGGTTCGGCAAGCCGATCGATCCTTTCGGCAACGTGGTCGACGAGCGCTGCCGGTCGTTCGATCGACGCGGGCGCGAGGTGGATCCGTCGAGCTACGTGAAGGACGACGGCGGGCGCGTGACGCTCGATCCCGTGCGCGACGCGCAGTACACGCGCGAGCTCGGCGACGAGATCTGCAAGGCCTACCTGCGCGAAACGGTGGTGCTGGAGACGCACGTCGTGGCCGCCGCGAGCTTCGAACGGCTGCGGCGCGCCTCTCCTGCCGGGGATCTCTTCACGGTGCTCCGGCAGCGCGACGTGGTCGTGGTGCCGCGCGACGATCTCGCGCGGGACGTGGTGAAGCTCCGCGATCGGCTGGTCGAGCTCGCCGATCGCGGCGAGATCGTGGTGGGCGGGTTTCTCCGGACCGCGTCGGGCGGCGACATCGTGGAGCGGGCGCTGCGGGCCTTCGCCGGCTACCACGCTTCGCCCGTGCTCGCGTCGCGGCCGGACGGGATCGCGATCGCCGACACGAATCTATTGTTTTATTACCAGAACCGGCTCGCGGCCCACGGGATGGCCTGGGACGTCATCGCCCCGCCGGGCATGGCGCCCGCGCGACCGCCGGTCTTCGCGAAACCCGCGTCGCCCGAGGCAACGCAGGGAGGTTTGTCATGACGGAACGGGAGGCGCCGAGCGTGGGGGTCGTGGGCGGCGGGCCCTGGGGGCGGGCGCTCGCGACGGCGGCGCGCCGGACGGGCGCCGAGGTCGTGCTGCACTCGCGGCGCGATCAAGCGGACAGCGATCCGGGCCTGCACGTGACGGTCGATTATGCGGAGGTCGCGAAGGCGCGGCTCGTCGTGATCGCGGTGCCTTCGTCGGTCGCGCGGAGCGTGCTGCGGGCGCTCGGCGATCATCTCGGAGGTCAGCACCTCGTGGTGCACGGGGTGCGCGGGCTCGGGGTCGACGAGCTCACGACGGTGAGCGATCTCGTGCGGGAGGAGACGCCCGCGCGGCGCCTCGGCGCGCTCGGAGGGCCGGTGCAGGCCGGCGAGCTCATCGAGGGGCGGCCGTCGGCGATGGTGATCGGGTCGCGGTTCCCCGAGGTGCTCACGGCCGTGACGCGGGCGTTCCAGAGCCCGAGCCTCAAGGTGTACGGGACAAACGATCTGCGTGGGCTCGAGTGGGCCTCGGCGCTCGTCGGTTGTCTGTCGATCGGGGTCGGCTACGCGGAGGAGGCGGGCGCGGGGCCGGGGCTTCTGGCGGCGCTGATCTCGCGCGCGGTCGACGAGGCGGCGCGGCTCATGGCCGCCGCGGGCTGCGAGGAGCGGACGATGTTCGGGCTCGGCGGGTACGGCGATCTTCTCGCGTCGATCGCGCTCGAAGACCGGCCCGAGGTGGTGCTCGGCAAGGCGCTCGCGCGGAAGGTGCCGCTCGATCAGGCGATCGCGATGGCGAAGCTCCGCGTGGAGGCGATCCCGCTGATCCCGCGGATCGTGCGCTTCGCCGACGAGCGCCGGGTGGAGGCGAACACGTTCCGGACGCTCTCGGAGATCCTCGCCGGCGGGCGCCCGCAGGCCATGCTGGATCGCATGTTCGCAGGTTCGTCGTGAATCCGGAGCGCAGCGCGTCGAAAACCTGCACCGCCGGCGCGGCGGATCCCGCTTGCGCCGATGCACGATCGGAACGAACATGGGCTCTGTGTCTGCCGCGCAAAGCCTAGCCGACAAAGAGCCGGTGAGCGTCGGCAAGTACAAGCTGATCGCGAACCTCGGCCGTGGGGGAATGGCCGACGTGTTCCTCGCCGTGGTCGCCGGGCCGCTCGGCGTGAACAAGCTGCAGGTCGTGAAGCGGCTGCGCGCCGAGTTCGCCGAGGATCCCGAGCGGCGCGAGATGTTCCTCGACGAGGCGCGGATCGCGACGCGCCTCAATCACCCGAACGTGGTGCAGACGTTCGAGGTGCACGCGGAGAACAGCGTGTACTTCATCACGATGGAGTACCTCGAAGGCGCGCCGCTGAACCGGCTGATCAACCGGTCGTCGCGGACGAAGACGCCAGCGCCGCCCGGGGTTCTCCTGCGGATCCTCGCCGACGTGCTCGCGGGGCTGCACTACGCGCACGAGCTCGCCGATTACGACGGCAAGCCGCTCAACATCGTCCACCGCGACGTGAGCCCGCACAACGTGATCGTCTCGTACGACGGTCAGGCCAAGCTGCTCGATTTCGGGATCGCGAAGGCCGACGTGCGCCTGATGGAGACGCGCACGGGAATCATGAAGGGCAAGCTCGGGTACATGGCGCCCGAGCAGGTGCGCTGCAGGCCGCTCGATCGGCGCGCCGACGTGTTCGTCGCAGGCATCGTGCTGTGGGAAATCCTCGCCGGCCGGAAGATGTGGGACAACGCCCCCGACATGGAGGTGCTCCACAAGCTGGCGACGGGCGATCTCGTGCCGATCGAGAAGGTTCGTCCCGACGTACCCGCGGCGCTCGTGAAGATCTGCGCGAAGGCGCTGGCGTACGATCCGGTGGATCGATATGCGACCGCGGCCGAGATGCGCGCGGCGATCCTCGAGCACCTCGACGGCGCGGGGCTGCGCGTCACGCCGGAGGACATCGGGAAGTACGTCTCGACGGTCTACGCGGACAAACGCACCGAGATCCGGAAGATCATCGAGCGGCAGATCGCGAAGCTACGGCAAGGCGAGGCGACGTCGCCGTCAGCCGAGGACGCGCCCGCGTCGTCGATGCGCGTGCTGCGCGCGGATACGGCGCACGGCGGGAGCGAGCCGGGCGTGGGGGCGAGCCTGCCGAACCTGCGCAGCATGCCGCCGTCGATGGAGGCGCCCGACGCGATCGCGCCGGAGATCCCGCCGCCCCCGGGCGTGCCCTCGACGTCGACCGTGGAGCCGCCGCCGGTCACGCCGACCCTCGACCGGAACGCAGGGCCAAAGACCGAGCCGCCCGCGCTGCGAACGAAGGAAAAGACGCCCGCCGAGGCGTCTTCGGAGCTGGTCGAGGCGGCGCCCGAGTCGACGCGCGGATCGGACCGCGCTCGCCTGCTCGTGGCGCTCGTGGTGGTGATCGCTGCGGCCGTGGGCGCGTTCGTGGCCCTTCGGTTCCGACAAACCCATACGTCGCCGCCGGCGCCGCCCGCGGCCGTGGGGACATCGCAGCAAGAGCCGAAGCAGCCGAGCTCTGGGCCGGTCACGCCGGCCGCGACGACGACGGCGCCCAGGAAGTGAAGCGCTTGCCGGGGCGGCGCGCCGTGCTAGTCGCCGGCTCGACATGAGCCGATTCTCCCCGCGCGCGCTGATCTTCGACATGGATGGGCTGCTCGTCGATTCGGAGCCGCTCTGGCACCACGTGGAGCGCGCGTTCGCGCGCGCGCGCGGGGGCGAGTGGACGGACGAGATGGCGCTCGCCTGCACGGGGCAAGGAATCGGGCGGATCGTGCACATCATGGGGGAGAAGATCGGCTTCGAAGTGGACGAGGCGCGCGACGTGGCCGAGCTCGAGGATCGCTTCCTCGCCGACGCGGAGACCCTTTCCCTCAAGCCGTTCGCCCGCGCATTCCTGGACGAGGCGCGGGGGCGGCTGCCGATCGGCCTGGCGTCGTCGTCGCCGCGGCGGCTGATCGACGCGAGCCTGAAAAGGTTTGGCCTGACGGACCATTTCGACGTGACGGTGTCCGGGCAGGAGGTGCCGCGGGCAAAGCCGTGGCCGGACGTGTATCTGCGCGCGGCGGAGCGGCTCTCGGTCGGGGCCGAGGGGTGCCTGGCGCTCGAGGATTCGAAGAATGGCGTGCGGGCCGCGAGGGCCGCGGGGATGGCGGTGATCGCGGTGCCCGAGGGGGATGGGGCCGCGTTCGTGGAGATCGCGGATGTGGTGGTGAGGAGTCTCGAAGAAGCGCGGGCGCTCGTGCGATTGCCGTAGCGCCCGCGCGTTACGGGGTGTGGGGGGAGGGGGCATGGGAGCGGCAGGGGCATTCCGCCGCGATCAGGTTGTGCACCGGAAGCGGTGTCGCCGGGAAACTGTTGCAGATGTTCGCAGCGCTCGAATACGAGACGGGGAATCGTGCTCGGTGATCGGGTTCACCACGCACACAACTGCAACCGTTCACGCTTCATCTCACGCGAGCGAGCGTACGATCACCCCGAGGATCATGATCAGGTTGAACACGTCCTTGAACTTGCCATGGGGTCCGTAGGAGCCCGCCATGCGGACGAATCGAAACCCATCCTGCGTACGAATGTAAACGCCCGTAGCATCGGTCTTGTCCTTTGGTGTCTCGTAATCGGTGATTTCGTCCAGACCGATGCGGAACACAGTTCCAGCATCAGACGTGTATATCGCAGTTGAGGTGAAGATCACGATGACGTCGGTCCACGGTGGTGGGTTCTGGTACCACCCCACGAGGTGCTCACCGGGCGTCAGCGTGATTGGCAGCGGCAGGTCAGCAACGTCCTCTGTGGAATGAAACGCGGGAGAGCGCTTCATGTGTCGACGAATGACCGAATAAGTGAGAAGGGCCATCGGCATTCACCTCAGCACGAATGTGATGGTATCCGTACCCCCGTACGAGGACCACATACCGCCCAGGGCCCTAGCCTCCTTTTCGGCGAACTCCGCGAGGGCCGAGTTGGCGAAGCGCATTTCGACCTGTAAAACCTGCGCACCATCTGCTCGAAAATGTGAAGAGCACGAAATCCCCCGTGGTTCGTGAGAGGACGGCGAAAGCGCCGCCTCGACAGATCAACCCACAGGACCGACCGTGATCGCGGTGCCCGAGGGGGATGGGGCCGCGTTCGTGGAGATCGCGGATGTGGTGGTGAGGAGTCTCGAAGAGGCGCGGGCGCTCGTGCGATTGCCGTAGCGCCCGCGCAAGGCGGGGTCGATCAGCTCTGCCGGCGGCGACGCGCGAGGAGGCCGGCGATCGCCGCGAAGGCGGCGAGCGAGGCGCCCGCGGGAGCGCTGGAGGAGCCGGGGACGGAGCAGTCGCAGCTGCCGTCGTCATTGACGGGCGGGTTGGCCGGGTTGGCGCCCGCGCCGCCGTCACCACTGCCGCCGCCGGGGCCGCCCATGCCACCGGCGCCGCCCGCGCCACCCGCGCCACCGGCGCCGCCCGCGCCGCCCTGGCCCGACGAGCCATCCGGGGTGAAGGCGAGGTTCGTGATGAGGCCGTCGCCGTCGCCGGAGTTGGCGATCATCACGTAGGCCGTCTTCACGCCGGCCGGGACCGTGGCGGTCGTGTTGTACGCATTGATGCCCTGGGCGCCGCCGCCGTCCGGCGTGAGGACGACGGTGTCGGCCGTGGGCTTGAAGGGACCATACGTGAACTGGAGGGGCTCCTCGCCGAAGCGGACGAGGAGCTTGGGCACGAATTCGCCGCCGCCGAACGGAGAGCCGCCGCCCGTGCTCGCGGCGTCGAAATCGATGGTGAGCGAGCCGGTGTTCTCCGGCAGGGGCACGCGGACCTGGACGACGCCGGGCACGTACCCTTGCTGGTTCGAGCCGATGTTCACGGAGGCCATGCCCGGCCCAAACCAGACGCCGAGCGTGCCGCCGCCGCCGGTCTGGACGGGGAGCGGGCCCTGCATCGTGGAGCCCTTATATTCGAGGATGCGCTGGCACTCGGGCAGGACGCCGCGCGTGGTGAAGGCCGCCTCGAGCTGGGTGGCGACGGCGTCGCCGAGCGAGGAGGTCTTGACCTGCGCGAGGATGAGCTCCGCCATGTCGTGATAGGCGAGGTCGCCCGAGGGCGCGGCCTCCATGGCGGCGAAGACGGCGAGGTCGAGCTCGGGCCTCTGGGCCTCGGTCAAAGCCTTGCGGACGTCCCAGAGCGCGCCCGAGAAGAGGGTCGCGTCCTGGTGGGATTCACCGCCGATGGCCGTGGGACAGGCGTCGGGGGCCGCGAGGCTGCGAATGGCTTTGCCGCTCGGATCGGCGTCGAGGACGGCGTATTCGCCGACGTCGGGGTCGCCGGTGATCGCCGACGAGAAGTAATCGGCGAGGCCCTCGTTCATGCCGCCCGGCGAGAAGACGATGCCAAACGCGTCGAGGTGCGGGGTGCCGACGAGCTGGATCGTCGCCTCGACGACGGCGTGCGTGAACTCGTGGTAGATGACGTCGCCGTCATACGCGTAATCCTTGACCGGGCCCTGGCCGAACATCATCGCGCCGCCCGAGATGTCGAAGAGCCCGCCCAAGGAATCCGCCGGCGAAAAGAAGGCGTTCTGGAAGGGGGTGAGCGGGACGTTGGGGTTGCCGATATTGGCGGGATTGCCGCCAAACAAACCGTCGGGCATGCGGAGGTTCGCGACCGCGTCGAGCGCGCCCTGCTGGACGAGGAAATCGGACTTGAAGGTCCGGAAAAACTCGTACGCGATCTCGGTATGGGCATACATGTGCAGCTCGGAGAACGGGTCCTCCGGCGCCGTATCCTCGGCCGGCGTGATCGACGTGAAATCGAGCGTGCCGGCGCTCGCCGTCACCGTCTGCTCGAGCTCGCAGAGGTGGATGGTGATACCCATGATCGTCTTCGTCGTCTTCTTGTCGATGCAATTGCGCGCGACGACGAGGGGGCTCGAGAGCTTGGTGGCCCCGTCCGGCAAACCGAGCGTAATGGCCTTCGTGTCCGGGGATTTCACGGGGTTCGACGGGAACACGTTCGCCTGGTGCATCGAGACCGCGGCGTTGTAACGCACCACGACGTCGCCGGTCTTCGCGTCGACGACGACGACGGGCGCATACGGAAGGGTGAGGCCCGGCGCATAAAAATGCCAGGCGAGGACAGGGCCGCCGGCCGAAGGCCAGATCACGAGGTGGGCCTTCTTGGGATCCATTTCGACGCCGGCCGATTTGGAGGCTTTTTCGGCGACATCGGCGGCGGAGAGCGCCGGGACGACGTCCGCGGGCAGGTCCTCGGCGAGGCGCGCCGCGACGACGTGCGCGACGCCGTCGTCGCCGAACGAGACCGTGGCGCCGCGATGAAGCACGGGCACGCCCTTGTGCATCTGCGGCATCTTGACGATGCGCCGGCCATCACGCAGCGTCGCGCCGCGCGCCGCGCCGAGCGAGAGGCCCTGCGACCAGGGCGCGCGCTCCGCGAGGATGGTGCGCGCCGAGGCCTCGAGCGCCTGGGGCTCCGCATCCTTGACCGAGACGAGCGACTTCTGTGCGGGCACGAAGTCGCCGACGTCGAGCAGCGTACGCGGCCCGGAGGCGGCGAAGGCCGTCCCGCCGAGCGCGAAGACCATCAAGCTTGCCGAGAAGGAGGAGAAAAAGCGCATCGTAAACCCTTGCTTTGGGAAGTCCGAGGACGTGGGTCGCGCCCCGAAGAGGCGCGGCCGAATGCAATCCTAGGAACCGGACAAAGCGAGGGCAACGATTGGAATCGTCCGACGGGAACGTAGCCTGGAAAATTGGCTAGTCGCGGATGCTTTCGCACCGCGGACACGCCGCCTTGAGCCGCTCGTTCGCGCGATCGATGCGCTGCTGCGCGGCTGCGCATCGATCGTCCTCCTTGCCCGCGAGGTCGCAGAGGCGCGTCGCCGCGCGCTTCATCGAGGCGTAGGCGCGGCAAGCGCCATGGCAGGGGCTGTCCTCGGTGCCCGTCGTCGACATCGATTCGGGCGTCACGGGCTTGGTAGGCGCGGCCCCGGGCGCCTTCCTCTGCTGCGTGGGCGACGGCGGCGTCGCATCGGCCCCGGAGGCCTTCGCGGAAGCCTCCACGCCCATCACGTTGAGGAAGGAGCTCTCCCAGCGCGCGAGCTCCATCTCGGCGTCGTCCGGGGTCCGGAGGTCGTCCGATGTGACCTTCTCCTCGGTCATGGCCGTCGCCGCAGGGGGCGGCGGAGAGGGCTCGGCCGGGGCCGCGGCCTCGCCCGCCGTCGACGGGGCGCCCGCGGACGGCGGGGCCGCCGCACAAGCGGCGAGCGCAAGAGGCACGAGCGCAAGGACCAGGGACGCCGGACGCAGGAAACGCAAGGACATGTCGAAACCCCCAAACGCGAAAAAGGCCGGCACCTTACGGTGACCGGCCCTTTTCACTTTTTTTGCTGACTGCGACCCGTATGGGTCGCTTCGGGGTGCGAAGGGGGGGACTTGAACCCCCACGGTGTTACCCGCTAGCACCTCAAGCTAGTGCGTCTGCCAATTCCGCCACCTTCGCTCGGAACCGCTTGCTTCGAGGCGACGGAACCTACCCGGTTCGCCCCCAATGTCAACCACTTTTTTTTCGCGTCCCTCGAGCCCGTCCGTCAGGCCGTGAGCGCCGCGACAATCTCGCCGATCTCGAAGGGCTTGCGCACGGCCTTGACCTCGAACGACGCGGGCAAACCCGACAGGTCACGCACGTTGCCCGAGATGAGGACGATCCGAACCGAGGGGTTCGTCTCGCGGATCTCGGCGAGCGCGCCGTGCACGTCCGCGCCAAACGGCGAGAGGTCGCAGAGCGCCGCGTCGAAGCGGCCCGTCGGAAGCGCAGCGCCGAGCTCGGCGCGCGTGCGCGCATGCACGATGGTCGCACCGCGCGCCGCGAGCGCCGCTTCGAGCAAGTCGAAGACAGCATCGTCGTCCTCGACGACCAGGATGCACTTGCCCGCGAGGACCATCGCCGGCTTGCTCGTCGAGCGCGGCGGCGCAGGCGGCGACGAAGCGCGGCGAGGCCAGCGAAGCTCGAACCGCGCCGACGGCTCGGCCCGCACGAGCGAGAGCGAACCACCCGACTCGCGCGCGAGCGCCGCGGCGAAACGAAGCCCGATGCCCGCGCCGCCCGCGCGCGTGGTGACGCCCGCGTCGAGCAAGTTCGCGCGGCGCTCGACAGGCACGCCCGGGCCTTCGTCGGTCACGCCGAAGACGACGTCGTCGGGGCCATCGACCGTCGCGTCGAGGAGCACAGCGCCACGCGCCGGCGAGACGGCGACGGCGTTGAGCAGGAGGTTCGTGAGGATCTGCAAGATGACGGAGGTGCCCGGCAGATGCGCGGTCTCGAGCGCAGGGTCGAGCGAGGTGCGAAGCTCGACGCCGCCGCGCTTGGCCTCGGGCTCGCAGCCCTTCGCAGCCTCGGCGAGGATCGTCGCGACGGACGCGGGTACGTCGTCCGGTACGTCGGCGCCGATGGCGCGGCGGACGATCTGTCGCGCATGACGCGCGCGCGATGCCGCGATGGCGAGCGCGTCCTCGACGGTGGGAAGAGAGTCGATCTCGCCACGCGCGCGATCGATCCATCCGAGCACGACGGTCAGCGCGTTCGAGACCTCGTGGAGGACACCCGCGAGGTCTCGATCGGTCGAGCGTCGCAACGCTGGGTCGCCGTCGATCCGCGCGCTCTCCTTGTCGGCCAAGGGCCCGCGGCTCGCCTCCTGCGAAGACCCTCGTCCGCGCGCCGAAGCGTCCCTTCCACCGGTGTCGGACTCCGCCACGCCTCCAGCCTATCCCGGACCGAGGCGAGCGTGTACCCCCGGGACGCAGGCGCGTGGCAGCACGCACGCCTACTTCGAAAGCGCGAGGGACGGAGCGAGGGGCAAGGTGTAGTGGCCATCGAAATCCGTGGCTCCCTCCGCAATCTGAATCACCACGGTCTGCTCGGTGCCGGAGGCCTTGACGGGCATCCACGCGCGGAGGGTCGCGTTCGGCACGATCTGCCCGAGAGGATCACGGACCTCGCCGCGCAGCACGACGGGATACGGGAGGATGAGCGTGGTGAAGTCGAGGGGCTGCCCGACGGTGACCTTGGCCTGCGGGTTGGCGATCCACGGGTAGAGCGAGCCGGGCGAGGGTACGACGAGCAGATCGGCGAGGCCCGGATCCGCGAGCAAGGAGAACTCGCCCCCGAAGCCGAGGGGCGTCGACATGGGCTGCGAGGCCGGCTCGTCGGCGAGCAGGCTCCGCGAGAGGTACGGGCGCTCCGGCGTACGCGAGGGCGAGACGGAGGCGGAGCCCATGGAGAGCGGCGCACCGTTCGGCAGGACGACCTCGCCGGAGACGACGGACTTGTCCTGCACGGTAAAACCCTTGCCGCAGACGCACTCGCCGTCGGCCGGGACCTCGAAGCCGTCGTGGGTGGTGACGGCCTTCGTGAAGTCGAAGATGGGGTGCGTGGTGACGCGGTACTTGCCGGGCGGGAGGAGCGCGCTGAATTCGCCCTGATCGTTGGTGTCGACGACGACGTTGTAGATGGCGCTGTTCGAGGCGTTGCCGGAGAGCTCGAGGCTGCTGAAGGCGACGGTGGCGACGACGGGCTGGTCGTGGGCGTCGATGACGAACGACGTGACCTCGCGGCCGACGGCGTCGAGGTCGATGAGCGTGAGGTCGGCCTGGATGTTCTTGCTGTCGGGGTTGAGGGGGCTCAGCGAGGCGACCTGCCAGAAGAACTTGGGCGCGTTGGGATCGTCGGGCGGCGGCCGGAGGCGGAGGATCGGCGAGCTTTCGAGGCCGAAGTCCCAGTAGTACTCGAGGTTGTAGGTCGTGAAGAGCGCCAAGGGCGGGTCGACGGTGAGGACCTGCGTGCGCGAGACGGGGATGCCGTGCTTGGGCTCGACGACCTCGATCGACCAGCCGTTCAAGTCCTTGCCCTCGGGGAACGAGATGCTGCCGGAGATGACGCGCGGCTCGGCGGAGAGGTGCAGGTCGATCTTGCCGCCCTGGTTGAGGTTGATGCCGCGGTAGTACATGGGCGGCGGCGGAGGCGCGGGGCAGTTCTCGGGCGCGCGTGGGGCGACGTGCACGTCGTAGATGCCGGGCGGGATCTCGACCGAGTAGGCGTCCGTGCTGCCCGGCTGGATGACGGCCTTGGCCTCGTGGTCGGGCAGGCCCGCGTGCTGCGCGTCGCGGTAGAAGGTGAAGTCCGCCTGGAGTTTGCCCTCGGGCGAGAGGGGGCAGCCCTTGTAGTCGTAGTCGACGAAGAGCTCGATCGGCGAGACCACGACGTGCGAGAGCGCGATGTTGTGATCGACGACGAGGCCCGCGCTCGACTGGTCGACGAAGCCCTCGCCGCCGAAGGGCACGAGGTAGGGCGTGTTGGCGCCGGAGGCGGCCTCGGCCGTGGGGCGCACTTCGAGGATGAGGCCGGGGAGATCGACCTGGGTCGACACGCAGGTCTGGAAGCCGTCGACGCTGGCGCAGACGCCGCCGCCTTCGCAGTCCTCGTCGGAGGAGCAAGCGTTCACGACCTCCGCGTCGAAGCCCCCGAGCGCGAAGCATCCGGAGAGCGCAGGCGCGGCCGTTAGCACGATCGACCACAAAGTCAAGGACAAGGTACGTTTCAAGGTCAACCTCCCGTGGTCCCGGCGTCGTTCAGGTCGCTCGTCACCACCGTGGGATCGAGCGGGCAGCTCACTTCGCTGGCTGGGCAATTCTCCAGGACCGGCGGACAGTCGCCGACGTCGCATTGCCGGAAATGCCAGGTGATCTGGCTGGAATCCCGGAGGTCTCTGGGACAACCGGTCCTGGTATCGAATTCATGCGTGACGATGAGCGTCAGGCGATGGCATCCGGGCTGGAGCTCCAAGACCGTGTCGCTGTAGGAAATATTGACGAGCGGGCGCGGCCCGTCCGCCAGCGTCGCCGCCGGGAGCTCCGGCCAATTCGGCAATATGTTCCGGAAGGGCTGCTTCAAGGCGTTCTGAAAGCCGTAATCGATGTAAAGAGCGGCCTTGACGGATTCCCCCGCGTCCTCGGAAGCGACGGACGCGGCAATGGGGAACGCCGCGAGGCCCAGATCGCCGCCCACGACCAGAATGGAGCGCGGATCGGGATCGAGGCCCGAAGCGACGAGGATCGGCGGCGTCTGCTGCGGCTCGTACGTGACGGGCTCCGCGGTGACGAGGCACCCCGGGGCGAGCACGACGAGCCCGAGAGCGTAAAGCGATCTTCGGGCCAGCGCGCCGAAGCCCAGGAAATGGCCTTCAGGCAAAGACGGACGGCGCGGCACCCCTGACAGCGCTGTCAGGTCCTGGAGAGCCTCTGGCACGGGCCTTCGAGGCGCACCACGTATGTCGAGCCGACGCGCGGACGAAGGGGCGGACGAGGGCGGACGAGCGACGAACAAGGGCACCTCCTTTTGGGGCAGGGGCGCGGCGCAGCGGCCACCCCGCGAGCCCCTCCATCAAGTGCCACGAAATCGGCTCGGCGGTCCGTTCTTGTTCCCTTCGGTGGAAGGCGCCGCGCGGAAGCGGGCCTCGGCATACTCGCTGCGCGTGGCGAGTCGAACGAGATCGGCGAGCGCCGGATGCGCCGCGCACGCGCGCGCGAGGCCCCCCTCGGCCGTGAGGGGCACGTCGAGGTCGAGCTCGAGCTCGGCGACGACGAGGCGAAGCGCCGTGGGAAGGTCGCCGCTCGCGAAGAGGCCCGCGCGGCGAGCGGCGCGGCGGGCGCTCTCGATGGCAGCCTCGTAGGTGACGCCGTCGGGCTGGGCGAAGATCTCACGGAGGCGACGGTCCCCACGGGGTGGGACGATTTGCCAGAGGTCCTGGCCGAGGCGCGCGACGCCCGGGTCGGTGCCACCGGTGGGGCCGACGGGGCCAAAGGCGGCGCGGAGGGCCTCGATGAGGGTGCGCAGGTGCTCCTCGGGGAGGCGGACGAGGACGTGCTCGGGCATGGCGCCGGCGATGGAGGCGCCGAGGAGGTAACGAAGCTCGGGGGTCTCGTCGCGGATCTCCCCGGCGAGGACGACGGCAGGCGGCGCGAGGAGCGCGACCTGGACGCCGAGGGCGGAGGCCTGGTTCGGGGCGCCAGCAGGCGCGCGGCGGTGGAAGAGCGGGGTGCGCGCGGCGCCGAAGACACGCGTGACGGAGCCCCAGACGTCGCCGAGGACGGTGGGGGCGCCCGGCTGGACGCGGAGGGCGCCGGTGAGGCCGTAGTGGCTCGGCTCGCGGCGGTAACGGCCGGTCTCCCAGGTGATGGCGAGGGCCTCGTTGATGGGGCTCTCGACGTTGCGGAAGAGGAGCGCGAGGACGAGCTCGGGCGCGGACGCGAGGGCCGAGAGCGCGGGAGGCGCGACGGCGCGGCCCGCCGGATCGAAGCCGGCGAGGACGTGCTCGACGGCGCGGGCATAGGCGCCGTTGCGATCGAGCTGCGCGGCCTCGTGGAGCTTCTGGAGCGTGGTTCGATCGCCGGGACGAAGCGACGCCTGGTGCTTGCGCACGACGAGGAGGTCGCGCGAGCGAGCCTCGGCGTTCGCGCCGTAGAGCTCGACGAGGCGCTCGCCCGCGTCGTACGAGCCGGCCATGAGCTGCTCGAAGAGCGCGGTCTCGCGCGCAGGTCCGCCGCCCGGCGCGGGAGCCGGAGGAGCCGGGCGGGCGCGCGGCTGCGCGGGCGGCGGAGGCTCCTCGACGATGGGCGCGGGGACCGGCTTCTCGGCGGGAGGCGGCGGGCGGAGGCCCGTCGGCATGGAGCGGATGGCGCTCGCCGCGAGCGGGATCGGGATGTCGTCGTCGTCGTCGATCGCGTCGTCGAACGCCTGGTCGAAGGCCTCTTCGAGGTCGAAGACGAGGCCCTGGCCGTCGTCGGCGAGCGGCGCGCGGGCCGGAGGCGGAGGCGGCGGAGGAGGCGGCGGCGGCTCGGAGGGCTCGACGATGAGGCGGGGCTTCCGCGCATGGGCGAGCTCCTCGGCGATCTGCGCGGCGAGGTTGCGATCGGGGGCCGCGAGCGGGAAGGCGTCGGCGTAGAGGCGGATGGCCTCGTTGGGATCGGTGGCGACGACGAGGCGGCCGAGCTGGTAGAGGAAGCGGGCGCGATCGAGGCCAGCGCTCTGGCGGATGAGGTCGAAGAGGGCCGCGCGCGCGGCCTCGGGCTCGCCGTAGCCCGCGACGAACTCGAGCTTCTTGCGCATCGCGATCGGGCGGGTGTCGGGCTCGACGGCGGCCGTGTCGAGCAAGCGCGAGGCCGTCTCGAGCTGGCCCGCGGCGAGGGCCGCGTCGGCCGCGGCGAGGGCGACGCGGCCGCGGCTGCGAAGGCCACGGAGGTCGCCGCTCAAAGCGCGCTCGAAGAGGGGCAAGGCCGCGTCGAAGTTCTTGTTGCGCACGAGGCGCTCGGCCATGCCGAGGGCGATGAGCGGAGCCGGGCCAAACGCGGCGTGCCGGCGCGAGAGCTCGCGCATGCCAGCGCCGCCGCCCTGGATGACGTCGAGCTCCTCGGCGAGCAGGAATGCTTGGAGCTCCATCTGCTCGGGCGTGAGGTGCTCGGCGATGCGCGTGAGCTCGTCGATGGCGTGTTGCGCTTCGCGAGGCGTGCCGCCGCCGCGCGCGCGGTACTCGAGGCGGCGCGCTTCGAGGACGGCCTCGGCCGAGTGCGGAGCGAGGCGGACGGCGCGGCGGACACGGTCGAGGGCCGTGGCTTCGTCGCCGGTCGAGGAGGAGGCGCGGGCCGCTTCGACGAGGTAACTCGCGCGTTTGTCCGCGGGCTCGCGGGAGGCGGTGGCGAGCTGATCGAGGGCCTCGGAGAGGGTGCGGGCGTCGCCCTGGTGGCGAGCGATCGAGACGCGCAGCTCGATGACGGCGTCCCGCGCGGCGATGGGCGCGATGGTCTCGAGGATGTTGCGCGCGGCCTGGGCGTTGCCGCCCGCGAGCCAGTCGTTCGCGGCGCGGATGCCGTACTCGGCGCGCTCGTCGGTCTTCGCGGAGAGCTCGCCGAGGCGCTGCCAGAGCGGCGCAGCCCGGAGGGGCGATCCGAGTCGCTCGCGGATGTCGGCGAGGAAGCGGAGCGCGCTCGGATCGTCGGGCGTCTCCGCGAGGAGCGCGTCGAGCTCGGCGCAAGCGTCCTCCAGGCGGCCGAGGCGTTGCTCGAGGACGGCGGCGCGGCGCAGGCGCAGGGTGCGGCGCAGATCGGGCGCCTGTGCCGCGGCGATGCGCTTGCCGAGGATGTCGGCGACGGCGGCGTGATCGCCCTGCGAGGCCGCGTGCGCTTCGAGTCCTTCGAGGGCCTCCTCGTTGTCGGGCGCGAGCTCGCTCGCGGCCTTGAGGTGCGCGACGCCGGCCTTGTGATCGCCCAGCGCTTCCAGCAGCGCGGCGAGCTCACGCAGGATCGAGGCGCGCGCGACGGCGTCCTCGGTGCGCTGGAGCTGGAGGTTCAGGAGCGCGACCTGCGCGGGGCGATCGCCGGTGCGGCGCGCGAGGCGCAGCGTGGTCGCGAGCAGCTCGTCGGTCGGCTCGCTGTCCTGGAGGATGCGCTTCAGGACGTCGAGCGCGGCCGCGTCCTCGCCGCGGCCCGCGAGCATGGTCGAGAGGTCGACCGCGATGCGCACGCGCGACATCGGGCCGAGGTCCTGGCGCGCGAGCTCGGAGGCGAGCACGGCCTCGGCCTCGCTCGCGCGCTCGGACAGGACGAAGAGCCGGCGCATGCTGGAGAGCGCCGCCTCGCGTTGATCGGGCGTGATGCTCGGCGATCGCAGGGCGCGCTCGAGCGTCTCGATCGACTCGGCGAAATTGCCCTCGCGCTCCTTGCGCTCGGCGACGTGGAGCAGGGCCGCGAGCCGAACATCCGGGGCGACGGCCGCGTCGAGGTCGCGCGCGAGCGTCGCGTCGCCCGAGGCGAACACGGCCGCGTCCGCGTCGCTCACGAGGACCTCGTCCTCCGGGGCGCGGCGCGCCGCCTGCACGAGGAGCGTGCCCGTGACGAGCGGATCGCCGAGCGCCTGCGCGAGCTTGCCGCCGAGGCGGAGGAGGGCGACGCCCACGCTCGCGTAAGGCTTGGCGACGGCTCGCAGCAGGGATTCGAGGAAGCCGCGGCTCGCCTCCGCGTCGCCCGCGGCGACCACGGGCGCGACGTCGACGAGCGTATCGTACTCGTCGATGTCGCCGTCCGCGGCCACGGCGCGCTCGACGAGCGAGAGCCCGAGCGCGTGCGCGCCGAGGACGCCGAGCGCGACCCTCGCGAGCGCCACGGCCACGCGCGCGCCGTCCGGACCGTCGGTGCGCTTCAACGCGGCGAGGGCCGTGGTCTCGAAGCGCGCGACGAGCGGCCCGACGTTGCTGACGGACCCGACGAGCTTGCGCAGCGCCTCGCCGAGCTCCTCGACGGTCCCGAGGTCCGGCCGCGCCGAGAGGGCGCGCAGGAGCAGGTCGAAGCGCATGCGGCTGCCCTCGCCCGCGGCCTTCGCGAGCGAGGCGGCGCGCTTGAGCCACGCGGCCCGCGCGCCGCCGTCGGCCGCCTCGGCGACGCGCTCGATCGCGCGGATGGCCTCGGTCGGGTTGCCGCCGCGCTCCGCGAGGCGCGCCATCAAGAAGTACGACGTGCCCTCGGAGGGGACGGCCTCGAAGCACGCGACAGCGTGGCGGAGCGCCGCCTCGATGGCGCCTCGTCGTTCGAGCTGACGCGCGCCGCGGTAGTGCGCCGCGCGCCGCCCGTAACAACCGAGCGCTGCCGCGGCGAGTACGTCGTACGTGCGGTCGAGCACCTCGATCCCGCCCTCCACGGTGGAGGATCGCTCGACGATCGCCACCGCCTCGGCGCGCGACGGATCGATCTGGATCGCGCTCGCGCCGATCTCGAGCGCGCGCTTCGGCAGCCCGTTCGCGACGGCGAGGTTCGCCGCCTCGATGAGCAGGCTCGCGCGGCGGCGCGGCTCCGACGTGAGGGTCTCCGCGCGCCGCACGATCGCATCGAGCGCGGCCGCTGGACCCGCGAACGTCACGAGGTCTCGCGCGTACCGCTCCATCCCGCCGCGCGGCGCGGCCACCGCGGCTCGCCAGAACGCGTCCTCCGCGCCTGCCGGATCCTGCGCGAGATCCCAGCGCACGGCCCCGAGATCCCGCAGCCCGCTCGACAGGTTCTCGAGGGCCGACTGCTCCGGCCCGTCCACGAGATCCCCGAGCGCGCGCACCCTCGCCTCGACGAACGCGACGAGCCCGTCCGAGCCGAGCGACGCGCCGCTCGCCTGCATCTTGTCGTCGAGCGCGTCGAGGTGCTCGTGCAGGTGCCGCGACTCCGCGCCCTTCTCCGCCGCGCGCGCGAGCTCCGCCGCCGCGCCGTCCCAGTCCTCTGCGGCCGCGCGCCGCTGCGCCAGATCGAAGAGCCGCTCGTTCGTGCGCTCGTTCTTCGTGTCGGCCGAGACGAGCCGTTCGAGCAGCACCACGCCGAGCGCCACATCCTCCGCGCGATCGCTCATCGCGAGCAGCCGACCTCGGAGCCCCGGCACGCGCGGCCCGTACATGTCGAGCGCGCGCCTGCCGACGTCGATCGCGCGCGGCGTGTCGAGCTCGAAGAGCAGCGAGAGCGCGTCGCCGAAGAGGCTCGACATGTCGTCGAGGGGACGCGGCTGCGCGAGCACCCACCCGAGCGCGTCCTCCAGCCGGTCCGGATCGTACGCCTGTGAAGCAAGCCGCACGAGCTCGCGCATCGCATCGGGGCAGCCCGGGCGAAGCGCGAGCCAGCGCTGCGTCCACGTCACCGCGAGCGCCATCTCCCCGACCGTCTCGAACGACTTCGCGAGCCCCTCGCAGAGCGACGAGCGGATCAGCATCGTCGAGGCGCCGCCTTCGACCGCCATCGCCGCGTCGAGGTCCGGCATCGCGATCGTCGCCCTCGCCAGCGCCGACAGGGCGCGGGCCGACGCGGGATCCGCGAGGCACGCGTCCTCGGCCGTCCTCCGCGCGAGCGACGCGTGCCCGAGCCCGAGGTAGCCCTCCGCGGCCACCGCGAGCAGGCTCGCGCCGATCTCGCCGCTCGCCTCGGCCGCGATCTGCACGAGCGCGTCGGCGCGCTCCCGCTCCTTCGACGCGCCGAGCGTCGCCTGGAGCAGCGCCGCCGCCGCGACCTCGGGCCCCTTCGCGCGCGCCGCGATCGACGCGATGCTCCCGCCCTTCTGCCGGAGCTCGCGCCGCACGGAGGCGATCCCGTCGAGCGACGCGAGCGCGACGGCGCGATCCGCGAGCAGACCGAGATCACTCTCGACCTCGGCCACGATCCCCGCGTCGAGCACGGCCGCGATGGCGCGCGCCGCGTTCCCCTCGTCGAGCGCCCGCGACACGCGGCGCAGGTGCACTTGCCGCGCGCGGTACCGGTTCGTCTGGAACGCGGCGAGGGCGTGATCGCGCAGCGCCTCGTCGGCCGCGCCCGCGGCGCCTCGCGCGGCGAGCGCGTCGACCATCGTGTTCGCCGCCATCTCGTCTTCGGGCGTGATCTCGAACGCCCGCAGCCGATCCTCGAGCGCGCTGTCGGCGTCCTCGAGCGCCTCGTGCCGCGCCGCCGCCGTCAAATAGCCCGCCGCCGCGTCCGCCTTCGTGATCGCATCCTTTGCCCAGGCCGCGATCGTACCGACGAGCTCGAGCGGCATGGGCTGGCTCGAATCGAACGCCGCCGCCTCCTTCAGCGCCTCGGCCGCGCCCTTCGGATTGGCGCCGCGCGCGAGCAGCACCGCGACCTTCAGCAGCGTCTGCGCCGACGAAGCGGGCCGCGACGCATCACACGCCACGCGCAGCACCTCGGCTGCCGCGATCGGCTCGCCGAGCCCCGCGAGCCACTCGGCGAGCTCCGAGCGCAGCGACTCGTCCTCCCCGAGCTCGAGCGCGCGCCGCGCCAGGTTCACCGCCGTATCGAGCTCCGTCTCGCGCGACGCGAGCAGCCGCGCCAGCGCCTTCGCGGCCTCGCGCTCGCCGGCCGCGTCGCCCGCGTCCCGACAGCGCGCGACCACGCCGCGCAGATGGGCGATCTCCGCGCGCGGGCCGTGATGCCGCAGGATCGGCTCCTCCGTGCGGTTCGCCTCCAGCACGAGCGAACCTGCCGAGGTGGGAGCCGGCCGATCGGCGAGCTCGGGCGGCGGCATGGTGCCTCGCCGTGCGACCGGCGCGACGTCGTCATCCGCGGAGAAATGGGCCGAAGAGCTCATGGAAGGGCGCGGCCAGGCTACCAGAGGCCGCGGACGAGCGGTGAGCTCAACGCACGATCAGACCGAACGGCATGGCCGTGAGCGTTCGCTCGCCCGACAGGAAGGGCGCCATCGACCCCAGGTACCGGGCGACCTCGGGCAGAAGCGCGCCCACCTCGGGCAAAAGAGCGTCCACGGCGGCTTGCCGCGCCGCCTTTGCGGCCCTGCTCTCCTGCGCCGCGCCCGCCTCGCCGTCCTCCGCGGCTTCGAGAAGATCGAGCAACCCTGAGCCCTCGCCCACCACCTCGGCCGGCGCGTCGTCCGGCAAATGCGCGAGCTTTCGCGCGAGCGTCACGGCGTCCGCGAGCCCGCCGAGCTCGTCGACGAGGCCTCGCTCCTTCGCTTCGACACCCCCGAAAATCCGGCCTTCTGCGCTCTCGCCGACCTTCTCGACCGGCATTCCGCGCCCCTCCGAGATGCGCCGGACGAACAGGTCGTAGATCGATTGCATCGACCCGAGCACCTTCTGCCGCGTCGGCTCGTCCCAACCCTGGAACGGCGACATGTACGTCGCGCGCCTCGCCTTCACCGGATCGGGCGCGGCCGCGATCGTCTCGGTCGTCACGCCGATCTCGTCGAGCGTCTTGCCCACGGCGAGCTTGCCCGACACGACGCCGATCGACCCGAGGATGCTCGTCGGCTCGGCGACGATCTTCGTCCCCGCGCAGGCCATGTAATACCCGCCGCTCGCGGCCATGCCTCCGACGGACACGACGAGCGGTTTGTCCCCGCGCAGCTTCATCAGCCGCTTCCACAAGAGATCCGACGCGAGCGCCGATCCGCCGGGCGAGTCGATGCGCAGCACCACCGCCTTCGTCGACTCGTCCTTCTCCAGACGCGCGATCGTCTTTCCGAGATCGCGCTCGTTGATCCCGTCGCTCCCGCCGAGCGGCGACGACGGCGCGCCGCCCATCGAGATCGCCCCCGTCGCCGGCACGATCGCCACGTGTGGCTCGCCGCCCGACCCCGGCCCTGCGAGCACGCGGATCACGTCGATGATCCCGCCCGACACCGGCTCCGGCGACGCGCCTCCGCCGAACCGCATACTCATGCGCTCCGCGCCCGCGAGCTTCTTCGCTTCCTCGCGCGCCTCGTCCGCGTACCCGACCTCGTCGACGAGCCCCTTTGCCTTCGCCTCTTCCGGCGAGAACGGCCCGTCCTCCACGATGTCCGCGAGCCCGGGTTTGCCGCGCCCCTCCGCGATCGCCGACAGCCACGACGAGCGCAGCCCACGCAGCGCGCCCTCGACGGACTGCCTCGCCTCGGGGCTCGCGCTGTCGCGCGTGAACGGCTCTTCGGCGCCCTTGTACTTGCCGACCTGGAGGAAGTTCACCTCGACGTGGAGCTTCTCCAGCAAGCGATGACCGAACACGAGCTCGGCCGCGATGCCGACCGACTCCACGCCTCCGGCCGGGCTCACCCAGACCCGATCACAACCCACGGACGCGAGCAGCAGCGTCGCGTTGCCGAGATCGTCGGCGTGACAAACCACGGGCTTCTTCGCCTTGCGGATCGTGGCGAGCAGGCGCCCGATCTCGCTCGCCCGCGCGAGCCCGAGCCCTGCGGTCCCGAGCTTCACGAAAAACCCCTTCGTCGTCTGGCGCTCGTTCGCCGCGCCGATCACCTCCACGAGATCGGCGTGCGTGCGCCCGCGCGGCGAGCCGAAGAGCCCGCCCTGCGACGACTCGGGCGCCCCGCGCGACAGATCGATCTCGACCACCGCGGGCCCGGTGACCGCCGGCGAGACACGCGCGTTCGTCGCGCTCTGCGGCCTCCCCTCGCAGCCCGCGCCCGCCATCGCGACCGCCGCTCCCATCGAGAGGACGAGCGCCCCTCGACGAACACCTTGGTCCCGCCTCTTTTTCATCAGGGCTCCCAGGAATCCGCGAACTTGGCGAGCCGCTCCTTCGCGCGCTTCGTGTGCGGGTTCGCCTCGCCGCCCTTCTCGATGATCTTCCGGTAGAGCGTGCTCGCCGTCATGCGCTCGCCGTTCTCCCACCGCAGATCCGCGAGCGCCGCGACCGCGTCGAGGTACATCCCGTCCGCGGCCACCGCTTGCTCGTAGAACCGGATCGCCGCGGCCCGATCGCGCTTCTTCTGCGCCAGATCCCCCTCGGCCTTCAGCACCTTCGCGTCCTTCGGCGTCTTCGCGGCGAGCTCCTTCAAGAGCGGCTCGGCCTTGTCGAGCTCGCCCTTCTCGATCGCCTCGATCGCGGCTTTCAGCGCGTCGTCCCCCGCCGGAACCTTGAGGCTCGCGTTCTCGACCTCGGGCTTCTTCGCGCCCTCCGCGCTCGCCACGAACGCGCGAAGCGACGCCACGAGCGGATGCGGCCTCGGCATCGCCGCGAGCCTGTCGAGCTCGGCCTTCGCGCCGGCCGTATCGCCCGATCGGGCGAGCGCATAGATCAACATCGACCGCGCGCGCCCGAGGTTCTGCTCGTCCCGCGCCGCGGCCTTCAGCCGCTCGATCACCGTCGCCCACACCGGCGCGGACTCGGCCAGATCGAGCGTCGCGAACAGGAGCTCGTCGCTCGCCTGCGTGGTCGACTTCGGCAGCGTCGCGACGAGCTTCCGCGCGCCGTCCACGTCTCCCGCGAGGCGAAGCGCGTCGATCCGACAGCGCGTCACGTCCGCGTCGGCCGCGGCGATCGACTGCGCCCGCTCCGCCGCCTGCTTCGCGCGCCCCACCACGAGATCGAGCTCCCGCCGCGCGTTCGGCAGATCCGGATCCGACGCCGAAAGAAGCCGCACCTTCAGCCACGCCACGTCCGCGCGCACCGCCGCGAGGCGCGCGAGCCGCACCGCCACGCGCAGATCCGCGTCCGCGATCGCGCTCGCCTTCACGTACGACTCGTTCGCCGCGTCGAGATCGCCGTCGCGCAGATCGCGATCTCCTTGGTCCAGCAGCGTCCCGAGCCGCGCGTCGCCTTGCGTCGGCGCCGCCACGTTCCCCTTCGTCTGGTACTCGCGCCCGACCATCACTGCGCCGAACACGCCCGCGCCGAGGAGCATGACCCCCACGATCCAGCGCGCGGCATGCGGCCGACGCGGCGGCACGCCCGAGACCGAGAGCACGTCGTCGTGGCTCAGCAGCGCCGACGACGGCGGCAGCGACGTGGGCCCGCTCGCCGGCGTCTTCGCCGACGGCGTCTTCGACGAGTTCGGCTTCGCGGGCTCGGCTTTCGGCGGCGCGGGCGTGGCCGACGCGGGTTTCGCCGCCGTGATCGACGGCGGACGATCCATCATCAGCGTCGGCCCTTCGCTCGTCGGAGGCCGCTCCATCATGAGCGTCGGATCCTCGCCGCTCGAGGGCCCCGCGTCCTGCACGTTCGGCGGCTCGGGCGTCGCCTTCTTCGGCGGCACCGCGGACTCCGGCGGCGGGAACATCGGCGCGGATGACGCGGCCTTTCGCGGCGGAGGCGCGGCCTCCGGGGGCGGAAACATCGGCGACGACGCCGCAGTTTTTCGCGGCAGAGGCGCCCCTTCCGCCGGCGGCGGCGGGAAGATCGGCGACGAACCCGCGGTCTTGCGCGGCGGCGGCGGAGGCGGCGGAAGCGCGCTGATCCGCTCCACGGCCCCTCCCCGCTCGTCCGACGACGAACCCGTAGGCGCGCGCATCGGCGGCGGCGACCCGAAGCCGCCGTTGCTCCGCGTCGAGATGGGCGCCTCCACGACGTCCATCGTGTTCAGCTCTTCGAGACCGCCGGGCACGCGCGGCGCGGCGAGCGTCGGCACGTCCGAGCCCTTCTCCGCGCCGGCCGCCGCGGGCGGGCGCACCGACCCGGGCCGCCTGCCGAGCAGCGCGCCGCCCATCGCCACGGGCGGAGGCGGCGGCACCGATCCGCGCCGCGGG
>NZ_JARZHH010000053.1 GCF_029946515.1 Polyangium sp. 6x1 | reverse complement strand
CCCGACGAATACATGTACACGCCGCGGCTGCCGTTGTTCCGGATCACCGCGTTCGAGATCGAGCCGCCGCCCGTCCCCGTGTAGTACACGCCGTACGAGTTCGTGTGCGCCGTGAACCCGGAGAGCGCGGGCTGCGCGTCGGCCACGTGAAACCCGTACTGCGCGTGCTGCACGACGAGCTCCGTCGTCGTGAGGACGGCCGTGGACTCGACGACGACGCCGTACCACTGGCCCGCGCCCGAGGACGTGGACCGGAAGTTCACGGGGCTCGCCGCGGTCCCCTGCACCTCCAGGGTGCCGCGGATCGTCGCCTCGACTTCACTGGTGTCCCTGCCCGTCGCCAGGCCGTCCGACGTGCCGAACTGCACCTCGACGCCGGCCTGGATCGTGAGCTTCGCGCCCGCGGGGACGGTGATGTCCCCTTGCACGATGTAAGGGCTCCCGGCCACGGTCCAGGTTTGGTTGATGATGTTGCCGCCCGGGATCGTCGTCGCGGCCTGGGCGGCGCGTGGATACGCGAGCAAAACGACGGCCCATAAAAGGGCGATCAAGGGAAATACGAGCGCTATCGGGCGCTTCATGAGTGGCTCCTCGCAGGAACGGTTCACGCGGGCGCGGGGCAACGTTCCCCCTCCAGCCCGACGGAGGCGCGACGCTACCGCAAGCGGCGGCCCGACTCAACGCTCCTCCATCGATCCCCAGCTTGCCTCCGCGCCGCTTCCATGCCCCAATGATCGCCGAGCGATGCGCGCAAACGACGACGAGGAGCCCGGGGAAGAGACGGGCACATTTGGTCCCCTTTTCGACAACCGCGGCACGATGGCCGCCCTCGCCGCGTCCGACGAAAATCTCCCCGCGCCCCCGCCTCGCACCGCGTTCCTCGTCGCCTACGACCGGCTCGCCGAGCTCGCCTCCGCCGCGCGAAAGCCCGGCTTCGCCGTCGCGGCGATCGATCCGCGCGCGCGCCTCGCCGGCGGCGTCCTCTGCGAGGCCGGCTCGCCGCTCACCATCGGCCGGCACACGAAGTGCCGCTTGCAACTGGCTTCGTCCGCGATCTCGCTGCGCCACATGGCCGCGCTCGTCCTCGCCGAGGGCGGCGCGCCGAAGCTCCAGGTCTGGGACCTCAACACGAAGCTGCCTTTCCGCGCCGAGGACGGGCAAGAGAGCGGCGCGCTCGCCTCCGACGGCCCCACGTACGTCTCGATCGGCGCGTACGCGCTCTGGTTCTTGCCGTGCTCGCCGTCCGTCAAGTGGCCCGAGCGCGCGGGCGACGCGTGGACCTCGATGCCGCCGCGCACGTTCGTCGATCGGCGCGCCCCGACCGCCGCCGACAAACGCGCCGGCGTCGACGCATTGCCTCCGCCGCGGCTGCGCGGCGGCCCGTATCGCGGCCTCGAAGAGCCCTCGCGCGTCACCACGCAAGCCTCGCCGCTCCTGCTCGGCGACGACGAGGAGCCCGAGATCGCCTGGGGGACGATCCGCCTGCAGGCCGGCATGGCGAAGGCGAAGCGGCGCGTCTCGGCCGAGCGGCTCGAACAAGGCCTGCTCATCGGCCGCTACGAACGATGTGGCCTCTCGCTCGGCGAGATCGACAGGAACGTCTCCCGCGTGCATTTCCTCCTCGTCCGCATCGGCGCGGACGTCTGGGCCATCGACACGGGCAGCACGAACGGCGTGCGCCGCAACGGCCGCGCGATCGAGGCCGAGGTCCTCGCGGACGTCGATCGCGTGGAGTTCGGCTCGCGGATGATCCTCGACTGGCAGCGGCTCGAGCACCCCGAGGCGTGATGACGGAAGGCGCCTCCGCCGTCCCGATCGTGGATCTCGCCCCGCTCACGCGAGGCGGCCCGGACAAACAGCACGCGGCGCGGGCGATCGACCGGGCTTGCCGCGGCTCGGGTTTCTTTTACGTCGTGGGCCACGGCGTCGACGAGGCCCTCGCCGCGCGCCTCGACGCGCTCTGCCGGGCGTTTTTCGCTCTGGACCTCGATCGAAAGATGGAGATCCGCATGGAGAGGGCGGGCCGCGCGTGGCGGGGGTATTTCCCCGTCGGCGGGGAGCTCACCTCGGGCAAACCCGACCTCAAAGAGGGCATTTATTTCGGCGCCGAGCACGAGGACGACCACCCGCGCGTCCGGGCCGGGCTCCCCCTGCACGGGAAAAACCTCTTCCCGGACCTGCCGGGCTTCCGCGAGGCCGTGCTCGCGTGGATGGCCGAGATGACCCGCCTCGGGCACGTGATCCTCGAAGGAATGGCCCTCGGCCTCGGCCTCCCCCCGTCGTATTTCGCCGAGCGATATACGGGCGACCCCACGATCCTCTTCCGGGCCTTCCATTACCCCCCTCCCGACGACGCGTCCGAGGGCTGGGGCGTCGGAGAGCACACCGATTATGGCCTGCTCACGATCCTCCGGCAGGACGACGCCGGTGGATTGCAGGTGAAATCGGGCGGCCGCTGGATCGAGGCGCCGCCCGTCCCCGGATCGTTCGTGTGCAACATCGGCGACATGCTCGATCGCATGACGGGCGGGCTCTATCGATCCACGCCGCACCGCGTCCACAATCGCTCGGGGAGGAGCCGGCTCAGCTTGCCGTTTTTCTTCGATCCGGGCTGGGACGCGAAGATCCAGGCGATCGACACGAGCCGCGCGGACGGCCGAGCGGACGAGCGGTGGGATCACGAAGACGTGCACGCGTTTCGCGGGACGTACGGGCAATGGTTGCTCGCGAAGGTCGCAAAAGTATTCCCGGAGCTCGGGCGAACGGCGGCCGTGACGTGAATTTCTCCGCGCCTGCCCCCGATTTCCAGGGCTTCCCGGCCCCCGCCCCGCGAACGCAGAATGCAAGCAGGAGGCCAGGACCGTGAGATTCTGCCTCCTCTCGCGATGTCCCGGCGTTCGTGCTATCCGGTAGGGCCTTCGAGAACCACGACCGGCATGCGCGAACGACGCCTCTACATCGCGGATCTCACGACCCAGACGCTGCAATCCCTGCTCTCGGGTCCCACACCGCCCGTCGCGCTCGTCCCGGTCGGCTCTGTCGAGCCCCACGGCCCGCACCTGCCCCTCGGGACGGACACGATGATCGGCGACGCCGTGGCGGAGCGCGCGGCCCTGCTCCTCGAAGCGAGGGGGACGGTCGCGTTGATCGGCCCGAGCGTGCCTTATGGCGTCACGCGCTTCGCCGAAGGGTTCGCCGGCGCCGTCACGGTCACGGAGGCGGCGCTCATTGCGTTCCTGCGCGCCGTGATCGACGGGTATCTCCAGGCGGGGTTTTGCCATGTTTGCCTGGTTTCGAACCACCTCGAGCCCGCGCACGACGCCGCGGTGAGGGCCTCGCTCGACGGATTGCCCGCGGGCCGGGCCTCCGTGGCTTCGCCGCTCACACGTCGCTGGGCGCGCACGCTCTCGGCGGAGTTCAAGAGCGGCGCGTGTCATGCGGGGCGGTACGAGACGTCCATCCTCCTCGCGGCTGCCCCGGACGCCGTCGATCGCGCCCGCATGACGGCGCTCCCGGCGCTCGAAATCAGCCTCTCGGACGGCATCCGTCAGGGCAAGACGAGCTTCCTCGCCATGGGAATCACGGATGCCTATACGGGCGCGCCTGCCGAGGCCACGGCCGAGGAGGGGCGTGATTCGATCGAACGCCTCGCGGCGATGGTCGTGGGCGAAGTGGAAGACGGTCTCGCCGCGAAGGCCCTCCGGGGCGAAGCTTCGCGGAGTCCATGAAGTACCAATAGGGGGGGGAAATGACGAAAGCACCAGAATCCGGCGTCGACGACCGCCGGCAGCGGACGCTCGTCCAGATGATGCAGGGGCAGGCCTACCGCGAGCTCGCAGCGGCGCACATCTTCGGCCACGGCCTCGAATTCGTCCCGGAGATGCGCTGGCTCAAGCACTTCACCTGGCACATCCGCGAGGAGCTCGAGCACTACGAGGCCGTGGCGCGCATGTACCATGATTTCACGGGCGAGAGCATCGAGCCCGTCGTGAATGCGCGCCTCGCAGCGCGCCCCGTGCCCCTCCCCGCGAGCTTCTACGAGCTCGCGATGGCGCAGTTCCTTTACGACCGCGGCGGCTTCTGGCAGCTCCGCGAATACGAGGAATGCAGCTTCGAGCCGTACCGCAAGGTGGTCCGCAAGATCGTCGAGGAGGAGCGTGGACACCAGTCGCTCGGCGAGCGGCTCGTCGTGGAGCTGACGCTCACGGGGCGATACAACGCGGACAAACAGAAGCTCTTCGAGCGATGGCTGCGCCAAGGGCTCCTCTCGTTTGGCCGACCGGGCAGCGAGGGGGCGCGGTACGCGCTCGCGGTGGGGCTCAAGAAGCGGGATCCTGGGGCCGTGATGCAGGACTTCCTCGACGACATCGCCTCGGCCATGTACCTGTGCGGCCTCACGATGCCGCCGCTCGCCACGCTCGGCATCGAGGGCCCCGAGAAGGCGCCCGCGCCTCCGGTGTCGGGGCCCGAGAGCGCCCTGCCGCGCACCGAGCGCAGCGCGGGCCAGCCCGCGGCATAGCTTCTCCGGCGACGACGGCGGCGCGGCTCCGCTGCCATTCCCGATTTGCGCGATTCCGCGCGTCGAATCCACCCATACCATTCGCCCGCGGCATGCGAATGCCTCCGAGGACGGCGTGCGGCCAGGCCAAACACCAGCCGCGAAAAACGCGTGACGCTCGGGCGCGCGCGTGGGCGGGATTTCGACGCAACGTGGGGCTCTGGCACCGCATCATCCTTTGCGTGCTCGGACGCGTCTCCTCGCCGATCGTGATCGCCTCCGCTCCGGCGGCGAACCCGATCGGCGGCCGTCCGGCGCCGCGCGCGCGCGCATTCGCGGGTACGTCCACGTGCGTGGCTCCGAATGCAGTGTCGAATGGAGAGGTGGTAACAAAAATCTCCAGCGCGGCTTGCTTGTCCGAGGTCGCTTGGTAACAATTCATGCATAGGAGCTGCTGACGAAGAGGCGCTCCTCGATGACGCAATTCGCTTCGGATCGGAGCGCCCCGTGGAGGTGCATCCCGCAGCTCCTCGAAGGCGAGCCAAGTAGCAATAGCTAACGACACACCTGCTTCGATACGGGGGAAAGAAACACACCATGAAGAAGCTGCTTTCGTTTGCGTTCGTCGCCGCGATGATCGTGCCCTCCAGCGCCGCCATGGCCATCGAGGAGGGGAAACCGCTCGCGGTCTACGTCAATGACGACGACGCCGGAACGTTGATTCCCTACCTTTACAAGGACGCCGGCAAGGCGTGCCTCTACGTGTCCGAGTGGTACAACCAGGGCTACCTCATCAGCGAGGAGTGCGACCTGCTCGAGCGCAAGTCGAAGGGCTACCTGAGCTGCCTCGGCAACAGCTACATCAACTTCCCGACCACCATCGCGAGCGACGTGTATTGCCGCGGCTTCAATGACTGGGGTCTCTCGCTCGAGGTCGAGTACATGCACGTCGGCGAGCACTACGACGGGTTTGCCGGCGTCCTGAAGTACAAGGGCTACCCGTACGTCTCCTCGATCGAGGCGTGGACCTACTGATGTAGCAGCGCGGTGAGGCCGGACCGTCGGCCTGAAACGACGAAATACGGGCGCCGCCGCTCGACACGGCGGCGCCCGTATCTCTACCGCCGGAACCCTTCGAATCCATCCCTTTGGCCGACACGATGTCGAGGTCACACGATGCACCTGCCCACGAACCAGAAAAAGCCTTTCTTTCGCTCCCCTGCCGGATGGGCCACGCTCGGGACCGTGCCGGCGATCGTCCTCGGCGCCTTTCTTCTCTGGCCTTCCACCACGCCCAGCCACGCCGCCGACGCGGAGGACGCCTCGGTGCCCGACGCTCGCGCGAAATACGTCAATCGTGGCCTCTTCCCCTCGGACGAGCCGGGCGACGAGCAAGCGAAGACGATCTCGGGTCGCGTCTATTCGGTCGACGGAAGGCCCCTCGCGGGCGTGCAGGTCTCGGCCACGAGCTTCGCCATCGCCGGCAACCTCCCGACCACGGCCGCGTCGCTCGAGACCGACGCCGAAGGCCGGTTCGAGATGCGCCTCGCCGACGGCACCTACCAGATCGTCGCGAACAAGCCCGGATTCAGCCCCTCCTTCGTGCCCGCGCAGACCGGCGAGACCGTCAGCATGCTCCTGACGCAGAGCGGCCGCGTCCGGGGCCGCGTGCTCGACGCCGATCGCGCTCCGATTCCGCGCTTCGTGATCGACGTGCTCACCGCAGCGCCGGATAGCTTCGCCGCGCCCACGCCGCTCCTTTCCAAGCGGTTCGAGGGGACCGACGGCACCTTCGAGCTCGATCAGCTCCCGGGCTGGCCCGTCGTCGTCCGCGCGACCGCGGTCGACCACGCCCCCGCATTCTCGACGCCCGTCGAGCTCGCTTCGGCCTCCGATACGCGTGAGGTCGAGCTCATGCTCGGGGACGGCTGCGTCCTCGAAGGCACGGTGCGCGACGGCTCCGGAAACCCGCTGCCGGACGTCTTCGTGGACGCCGAGGCCCGCTTCGCAGGTGGGACGAGCGAGGTCTCGATGGAGGCCGCGAGCCGCGCAGAGAGCGACGAACAGGGGCATTTCCGCATCGAGCACGCGCCCTCGGGCAAGGTCGCCGTCCATGGCTACGACGGCGAGCATGCGCCGAGCACGGTCGTCGTCGACATGACCGGTTGCAAGCTCGCCAAACCCCTCGAGCTCGTCATGTCGGCCGGCGGCAGCATCACCGGCGTGGCGCGCAAGGGCGACGGCAGCCCGCTGCCCGGCGCGCGGCTCACGCTCATGCAGCGCGCGATCGGGTACGTCAACACGGTCGCCGACGAGGACGGCGAGTTCCGGTTCGATTCGATCCCGCCGGGCAACACCCTCCTCGAGCTCGTGTATGGCCATCAGCGCACGTCGACCGCGGTGCGCGTGCAGGAAGGCAACGTCACCGAGCGCGACATCACGATTCACCCCACGGGCAAAGGCGAGATTCGTGGCCGCGTCACGGCGGGCGGCACGCCCCTCGCCGGCGTCAAGATCCTCGTCGCGACGAACCGCGGCCGCGAGCAGGGGCTCGACATCCGGTTTCCCGTGACCGACAAGGACGGCGTTTACAAGATCGCCGGGCTCCCGGAGGGCCATTATGCCGTGAACGTGGTCACGTCCGCGAAGACCGAGGGTGTCCAGGTCGACGAGGGTCAGGTCGCCGTCCTGGACCTCGATATCGCCGCGCCGCCCAAGGAGAGCGCGCGAGGCGAAATGGAATGAACGGCACGGCGCGGCGCGGACGGGGGCGGACGGGCGCCGCCCTCGCGCGCCGCGTGTGCGGCCGCGCCGGTCCGTGATAGGCTCGGGGCCTCGCCATGCCGGAACCCTTGAAAAGCAGGTTTACCTTCGAGCTCGGCACGCCCGAGGGCACGCTGCGCGCGAACCTCGCCATCCCCGCCGAGCCGATGCGGCTCTCGGACCTCTCGCGGCTGGTGATGCCGCTCGACGACCAGATCGTCGCGCTCGGCGTCAAGAAACACCTGCCGACGCTCGGGGCCGTCTCGTGCAAGAAGGGCTGTGATTCCTGCTGTTACCAGCTCGTGCCCATCTCGCCGCCCGAGGCGTTCATGATCCACGACCTCGTCTCGGCGATGCCCGAGGCGCGGCAGGAGGCGGTGCTCACGCGGGTCGTCGACGCCGAGGCGGCGCTCGAATCGTTCGGGCTCGACGAGGCCTCGTTCTCGGGGATGTCGAACGACAACGAGCTGCGCAAGCTCCTCGTCGCGTGGCATCGCCAGGGCATCGCGTGTCCGTTCCTCGAAGGCGGCGCGTGCGCGGCCTACACCTCGCGCCCCTCGGGCTGCCGCGAGTATCTCGTGACGTCACCGGCGGAGAACTGCACGAAGCTCGGCGAGGCGGTGGTCCGGCGGCTGCCGATCTCGATTCGCATGTCGCTCGCGCTCTCGCGCGTGGCCGCCCGCCTGCTCGGCGGCGAGCCCACGATCTTCCCGCTCACGCTGGCCATTGGGTGGGCCGAGGCGCACGAGGAAGAAGGCCAGCGCCGGTTCGACGGCTTCATGCTGGTGAACATGCTGCTGGAGGAGCTGTCGGGGGGAAAGCCCGCGGACCAACCGTCCTGAGGGAGGTTCGTCCGCGGGGCGGGGCGGGGGATCAGGGCGTGATGACGCCCGTGAACATGGTCGCGCTCGCGATGCGTTGCGTGTTCCTGAACGGGGCCGCGAAATCGTCGTTGTCGCGCGCCGTGGCCATGACCTGGATGTAATAGAATTTTCCGGCCTGCAGGAGCCCCTCGGGGAGCTTCACGTTCGGGCTCTTGACGTACACGTGCGCGACGTTGCGCCGCGTCGACATGCCACCGTTCGCGTCCGTGAGATCCGTCGTGTCGACGACGGTCACGCGATATCGCGTGGGGGTGCCCAGGGACGGCGCGGTCCAGGTGATCTCCGGCGTCACGCCCACGCCCGAGGTCACCTGATCGTAGGGCGTGTCTTTGCCGGCGACCTTGATGTTCTGCGGCAGGCCGAGGGTCGGCGCGAGCGGCTTGCCGGTGATCTCCTCCACCGGCGCGGACATGGTGAGGTTTCCGCGCAGCGACTCCGAGGTGTTCTCGGGCAGGAGCGTCCGGACGCTCTTCGTGAACGAGATGCTCAGGGCGCCGAACGTTTGCCCGTCCGTGAACGGATTGCCGTAGGAATAGGAATGCGCGTGGTCGCCGGCCATCACGAGGGTCCCCGCGTCGCAGCCGCTCGGGCACGCGGCCGGATCGCAGCCGTTCCCATGGCAGGCGGGATCCGGGTTCGAATACGCGGTCCCGTTCAATGCGGCCATGGCGAGCAGCGTGGAGAACGAACCGATGGCCGGCTCGGGCACGCTCGGCTCGTACTCGACGCTGATGCCGACGAAATGGCCGTTGAGCGGGGTGTTCGGCAGGAGGGCATTGAAGGCCGCGCCCTTGTAATCGAGGTCGAAGGTCTTCTGCGGGGCCGGGGCGAAGGTGCCCTTCAGCACGCTCGAGCCCCCGTTCGTCATGGTGACCGGCATCGCTTGCATGCTCTCGGCGATGGCCGTGTACGTGTAGCCATTCCAGGGGTTGCCGTCGGCCGACGGCATGCCGACCTGCGCCGTCACGCCGTGCAGGACGGTGACCTCGTCCCCTTTGCTCCCGTCGATCAGCGCGGGCCCGCCGCCGAAATCGATGAACTGATCCTGCGCATTGATCTTCCAGCCACCGAGCTGGGTCTCGCCGTTCTGGGGCGGGTTGTCCTCCGGGGGGCTCGCCGCGGGGGAGACATAGGCGAGGACGGTGCCGTTGCGCGAATAGATCTGGATCTCGTCGTAAAACCCTGTCTGGTTGCCCAGGTCGTCGAACGTGGCCACCTGCAGGGGCACGCCGAGGGTCGCGTCGATCGAGACGTACGTCGGCTGCGAGATGGGCGCGAGATCGCGCCGTCCGCTGTACAGACGGCCGATGTCGAGCGTCCGCGCGTCGGTCGCGACGAACGTGCGGAGCGGCTGGGCATTCTGAACCGCGGGCGGCGGGCCCTCGAGGGCGAGGAGATACGGGCCCACGGGCACGCCGGGGATCGAGATGTTGCCATCGGCGTCGATCGTGCCTGGGAAGGTCTGGACGGTCCCGCCCTGGTCGACGAGGGCCTCGATCTTCGTCCAGGCTTCGCTCTTCACGACGACCTCGCCGGTCGTCGGCTGGTAAACGTCCTTCGCGCTGCCCGTCACGGCGTCCGCGGCGCCGGTGCCACCATTGCCACCATTGCCACCATTGCCACCCGCGCCGCCCGTGGCCCCCGAGCCGCCATTGCCGCCCGTGGCGCCATTGCCGCCGCTACCACCACCGCCGCTACCACCACCGCCGCTACCACCACCGCCGCCACCACCGCCGCAAGCAGCGGTCGCCGTCAGAGCCACGAGGATGCCGAGAGAGAATAAGCTGTAGGTTCGCATAAGTGCTCCTTACAGCCGAAGAGGGTAGCGACGCCCCGGAGTACGGAAAAGAACTTTCGTGTCCGGGCATGAATCGGACGATCCGTCGCCGGCGGAATTATCGACCGAGAAGCAGCGCCTCGTAAGGACGCAGCACGGCCTCGCCGTCGCGAATCGGGAGCGCCGCGGGATACGTGGAAGCGAGGGGGACGTGGCAATCCCCTGGGATCCGCACGCGCCTCGTCGCGTCGTCGAAATGAAGGAGCACGGTGACGACGTCGTCGCCAAACGTGCGGCGATAGGCGAGGACCTCGGCCGGGAGCGCGCTGGCGGGATAGAGATCGAGCGCGCCGGCCTGGAGCGCCGGGCGGGTTTGGCGGAGCCGGAGCAGGCGCCTGTAGCAATGCAGGATCGAGGCGGGATCCCGCTCCTCCGCCTCGACGTTGACGGTCACCGCCGCGGGGTGGACCGGCAGCCAGGGCGTGACGCCGGGGCTCGAAAAACCCGCGTTCGGCGCGCCGGACCATTGCATCGGCGTGCGGCAGGCGTCGCGGTTCAGGAGCACGCCGGCTGCGTGGAGCTTCTGCGCGACGACGTCGGGGAGGAACCGGTACATCCGCGCGAGCGGGTCCTTCGCGGTGGCGAGCGGCAACTCGAGGTCCCGCATGCCGATTTCCTCGCCGTAATAGATGAACGGGATGCCGCGGGCGGTGAGCTGCACGGCGGCGCTGAGTTTTTCGCGCTCGGGGTGGTAGCCGAGCCGCTCGCCGCGCCGGGCGCGATCGTGATTGCCGAAGACCCACGTGGGCACGAGCGGCGCCGGCATCTCGCGCTCGAATTCGAGCACGAGCTCACGAAACCCCGCCGCCGTGAACGGCGTCCGCATGGCCTTGAACAGAAAGACGCTGTGGAGGCCGTCGCAGCTTTCATCCCCCACGCAATACCGCCGCAGCTCGCTCGGCTGCCCGAAGACCTCGCCGACGAGGAAACGCGGCGGATCCTGGAATTCGTCGGCGACGCGCCGGAGCGTGCGGGCGAAGGCGATGGTCTCCGGGTGGTGGAGCGTGCGCCGGTAGGATTGCAAGAACCCGTCGGGATCGTCCTCGCTCGGGAGCAGGCGGGCCCGAAAGGGGTTGTCCTCGAAGCGTTCGTCCTTGAAGATCGCGTGGAAGATATCGAGCCGGAGGCCGTCGAAGCCGAACGCGAGCCAGCGGCGGACGACGCCGAGCATGGCCTCCTGAACCTCGGGGTTGCGATAATCGAGGTCGGGCTGGAACGGCAAGAAGCTCGCCCAGTACCATTCTTGCGTGCGTTCGTCCCAGTGCCATCCGCGTGGCCCGACGAGCGAGCGCCAGTTGTTCGGCGGCGCTTTCCCGCCGGGCTTCTTCCCGGGGCGCCAGAGGTACCAATTTCGCTTCGGGTTCGTCCGGCTGGAGCGGGATTCGCGAAACCAGGGGTGCTCGATCGAGGTGTGGTTCAGGACCATGTCCGCGACGACGCGCAGGCCGCGCGCGTGGGCCTCGTCGACGAGGCGGCGGACGTCGTCCCGCGTGCCGTACTCCGGCGCGACGGCATCGTAATCGGAGACGTCATACCCGAGATCCTGCTGGGGGCTACCATAAAACGGGCAGATCCAGAGCGTCTCGACGCCGAGGTCCCGGAGCCAGTCGAGCTTCCGCACGATCCCCGGCAGATCCCCGATTCCGTCGCCGTTCGTGTCGAGGAAAGAGCGGGGGTAGATCTGGTAGACGGTCGTCCGCGCCCACCAGGGCGGAAGCTCGGCTGCTTGCATGTCGTCGTCTCACATCCCGCAGGCGGGGAACTGCCCCTGTCCGGGCGCATCGCCCGCCTCGACGAAGGGAATCCCGCTGTCTTCGAGCACGCTGCCGTAAACGTCGGTGACGCGGATCGTGTACGGCCCCGGGCCCATGCCCTTGTCCTCGACGAAATAGTTGTAATCGAGCCGCTGGACCTCGTGCCAGGCGCCGTCGTCGCTCTTCCATTCGAGCTTGGCGATCGCATTCCGGTGGTTGCGGATCTGCACCGCGGTCCACCACTGGTTCGAGCCTTCCTTGAAATGATAGACGATCGGCCCCTGGCCGTCGCAAGGGACGAACTGCCAGGAGATCGGGATCCGGCCGTCTTCGAGCGGCGCGAGCTTCGCGAAGGCGTCGGGCGAGAGGTCGATGTCGCCGTGCACGCATTCGGGGCAGAGATCGACGATGCGCACCGTGACCTCGCCGTTCGGCCCTTTCACCTGCGCGCACGCGCCGCAGACGCCCGAATTCGCGTAGTCCTCGGCGTTCATGGCCCCGACGAGCAGCGGGGCGTCGGAGGAGGCGTCGAAGCTGCACGCACCGGAGCCGTTCGCAGCGTAATAGGTCCCGTCCCCCTCGAAGGTCGGCGCGTTGTCACAAGCTCCGAACCCGGAGCCCGTGCTGCCCGCGCCCGCGCCGCCTTCGCCGCTGCCATTGCCGCTTCCGCCGCTGCCGCTCGCGCCGCTGCCGCTTCCGCCGCTTCCGCCGCTGCCGCCGTCCCCTCCCCCGCGACCGCCTCCGCCGCCGCATCCGACCACGAGCGCGAGGGCCGCCGCGAGGCCCACACCATACGAAAAGCCCAGGGTTCCGAGGGATCGATAAGCCATGTGGGGACGGTACCATCCCGACGGCGCGCATGTCCATCCGGCAGGAACTTGGCCCGCGCAAACGAGGCCTGGTAGCGGGCCGTTCATGCGGGCCTCATCGTTCCTCGCCACCGTGGCCATCGCGAGCTTTGCGACGGGTTGTCCGTTGCTGGAGCCGAGCGTCGGCCAGGAGGTGGCCTCTCCCGCGCCGGATTCTCTCCCCAAAACGACGCCGCTGCCCGCCCTCGCGACGCCCACACAGGCCCCCGCGCCGCCCCCTGCGCCGCCGCCGGCCGCGCCCACGCCCGCGCCCGCGCCGCCCGCCGAGGCGACGGTGGATACGCCGGATCTGCCGCCGGACCCGGCCGCGCCCGCGAATCTCGTGCTCGCGGAGCCCGAGGCCCCCGCCGTGCCCGAGGAGCCGGAAGAGCCCATCGAGCCGGCGAAAGAGCCGCCGAAAAAGCCCGAGGCCGAGGTCTTCGAGCTCGCGAGCCTCGCGAAAGAGACGTGGATTTACGCCGAGCCCCGCTGGCGGAGCCGGCGCATCGGATACCTGCGCGCCGGCGCCATCGTCACGCGCGACGAGAAGCCGAAGAGCCGCGCCAATTGCGAAGGCGGCTGGTACCACATCAAGCCGCGCGGCTACGTGTGCGTCGGGACGAACGCGACGCTCGACATTCATCACCCCGTGGTGGAAGCCGCCGCGACGCGGCCCTCGCGCGACGGTTTGCCCTACACGTACGTGATGTCGCGCAATCCGCCGCCGCACCTGTACGCGCGCCTGCCGACCGACGCCGAGCTGCGCGTCGTGGAGCCGGATCTCGCGGGCCACCTCCGCAAGGTCGCGCAGACGGCGCTCGATCCACAATTCGTCGCGCCCCCGCCGCCCGATCCCACGCCCGGGGCCCTGCTCTACGGGCTCGCGGCGCCGCCGCTCGCCGGCGTGTCGCGCGGCGCGGATACGCTCGTCGTGGGGCGCGCCAAGGGCCGGAGCGGGTTTGCCCTGCTGTCGACGTTCGATCACGAGGACCGTCGTTATGGTTTGACCACGGAGCTCGCGGTGATCCCCCTCGATCGCACGCGGGTCATCCGGACGTCGCCCTTCCAGGGTTTGCCCCTCGGCGACGTGCCTTTGCCGGTGGCCTTCGTGAAGAGCCGGCACGCCATGCGATACACGTCCACGCCTGGCGGGCTCGGAGGGGCGACGAAGCTCGGCCATCGCGAGGCCGTTCCGATCACGGGGAAATCGATCCGCTCGGGAGGCGCCACGTACCTCGAAGCGCGCGACGGGTCGTGGGTGCGCGAGGATCAGGTGGTGCGCATCGACCCGATGACGCGGCCGCCGGGCTGGGCGCTCGCGGGGCAGAAATGGATCGACGTGTCGATCCTGAAGCAAAGCCTCGTGGCCTACGAGGGGACGAAGCCGGTCTACGTGACGCTCGTGAGCACCGGCGCGGACGGGCTCGGCGACCCGAAAAAGACGCATTCGACGATCCAGGGCGTTTTTCGCATTCACACGAAGCACGTGAGCGTGACGATGGACGGCGACGAGGTGGGCGACGAGTTCGACCTGCGCGACGTGCCGTTCGTGCAGTACTTCAACGAGGGATACGCGCTCCACGCGGCCTACTGGCACGACGATTTCGGGACGCCCCGGAGCCACGGCTGCGTGAACCTCGCGCCGAGGGACGCGGCGTGGCTGTTTGGCTGGACGACCCCCGAGGTGCCCACGACCTGGCACGCGGGGCTCTCGCTGCGGGGCGGGACGGTCGTCTACACCCACCCCTGAGCCCTCGAGGCGGGAAAGCGCGCGGTGCCGACGGTCTCCCTTCGCAGCGACGCGCGGCCCGCGCTACCCTGACGCACGCGACGCGATGCGGCTTCGTGCTCTCCTCGGCTCGACGGGTCCCCTGACGCTGGCGGTGCCCGACGTCGCGCGAGGGTTTCGCGCGGCGCTGCTCGTGCTGCCGCCGTTTTATCTGGCGGCTGCGTACGCGCGCCCGGAGCTCACGTGGACGGCGCTCGGCGGGTGGCTCGGCGCCCTGGCCGACCCGGGCGGCTCGCGGGCGACGCGCGCGAAGGCCCTCGCCGTCTTCGCGATCGCCGGTCCGGCGGCCGTCGGGCTCACCGAGGCCTGCGCAGGCTCGCGCGGGCTCTCGACGCTCGCGCTCGCGGCGATCGCGTTCTCCGCGGGGATCGTTCGCGCCGCGGGTCCGACGGCCTCGCAGGTCGGGCTGATGGCCGCGATCGGTGCGGCGATCGCGAGCGGCCGCCCGGAGCCTTCGCCGCTGCGCGACGCCATGTTTTTTGGGCTCGGCACCACGCTGGCCGTCCTGATCTCGTCGGTGGTGTGGCCCATCTGGACGCACCTGCCCGTACGTCGCTCGCTCGCGCGCGTGTACGAGGAGCTCGCCGCCTATGCGTCCGAGGCCGGGAGCCCGGCCATGCTCGACATCCCCCGGGACGACCCGCGATGGGGAGCGCTCCTCCGGCAGCACCACCGGCGCATTCGCGACGCGCTCGAAGCCGCGCGCGAAATGGCGCTCGCAATGCGCGCGCGCCGCGAGGGGGACACGCGGCTCGGCAGCAATACGAGCCTGCTCCTCGGCGCGGCCGAGGCGCAATTCCCGCGGCTCGCCACGCTCGTGCAAGAGGTCGAGGCCCTCCCGAAAGAGGCGCGCGCCGAGCCTGCCGCGCGCTTCGGGGACATCGCGTCCCCCTATGCCGAGATTCATCGCATTCTCGGGGCGCGCGCGCTCCGATCGAGCCCGAAGGCGCCGCCCGCCGCGCGCGTGCCCAAAGACGGCGCCACGACGTCGCGGGCCGGCGCGCTCGCGGATCACCTCGCGTCGGAGGCGCGCGCCGCGCTCACCCTCGCGAAACACCTCGACGAGCCGCTCGGCGCGCCCGCGATCGAGCACGCGCCGCTGCCTCCACGCGCGGACGCGGGCTCACCCGTCTCGGAGCTCCGCGCGGGGCTCCGCGCCATACGCGACGCGCTCTTTCCGCACTCGGTCCTTTTGCGCCACGGCCTTCGCTCGGCGTGCGCCGTCAGCGTGGCGTCCATCGCGGGCTCCCTCGTTTTGCCAGGCCATTCCAACTGGGTGACGCTGACCACCCTCGTCATTCTGCAACCTCATATCGGGGCGACCCTCCAGCGCGCGCTCGAGCGTGTCGTGGGGACGGTGCTCGGCTGCATCGTGGCGGCCGCGATCACGCTCACCGTCACGTCGCCGGTCGTGCTCAGCACGCTCATGGTCCCGCTGCTCGTCGCCGCCGTCGCGACGCAGCCGCAGAGCCGCGGCCTTTTCACGGTGTTCCTCACGCCGGTGTTCGTCCTGCTCGCCGAGCGGCACCTCGGCGACTGGCAAACCGCGGCGGAGCGCGTGGGCGCCGTGGGCCTCGGAGGCGTCATCGCGGTCGTGGCCGCAGCGATCTTCCTGCCGTCGTCGGAGCAAAAACGTTTGCCGGACGCACTCGCCTCAATGCTGGGCGCTCTCGCGTCCTATGCGCACGTCGTGCTCACGTCCGCGGCGGATCGAGGAGCCGCAGGCGTGGAAGAGCGCGTGGTTTCGGCGCGACGGTCGACGGGCGTGGCGCTCGGCGAAGCGGAGGTCTCGCTCGAGCGATTGCTGGCCGAGCCCCTCGGCGACAAGGACGCCGCCGCGGACGCGATGTTGCTCGTGACCTATGCGCGGCGGCTCGGCTCGGCGCTCACGGCGGCCGATACGCTCGCGAAGGAGCTGCCCGCGCCACCGGAGACGCTCCACCAGGTCGACGAATACATCGCGACGGTGCTTTCGGCGGCCGAGGCGCGCGTGCGCGGGACGCGCGAGGCGCATGTGACGAGCGCGCCCGAGGTCGTGGACCACGATCCGCTCGAACGAGTGGTGCGTTCGGCGGGGCTCGTCGCGAGCCTGACCGCGCGGGGGTAAGGGCGCACGTGGCTGCGAGGCCGGACGTCGCTCCGGCTTCGCCCTGCGTCATCGCCGAATTCGGCGACGCGTGCAATGCCACGCCGACGCCCACCCGGCGTCGGTGGCATCCATGCTGGAGATGAGAAGGGGATGGGAGGGAGAGCGCTTCCGGGAGGGCGCGTCCTGCTGGACGCGCCCTGGGAGCATCGAGCGCCACGGTTGGCGCGCGGAGAAGCTTCGTTCAGGGGGAGACGGTGAGCTCGCCGATGGCGAACGGACGCTCGCTCTGATCGAAGACGTTGGCGTCGTTGGTGCTGGTCACGCTCCACGAGTACGACAGGATCTCGCCCGTCGTGGCGTCCGTGTAGAGCCGCATGTAGGCCGTGCCGGGGATGTTCGCCGTGAAGACGCCGCTGACGCGACGGCTGTCGGGGTACGACGCATTCTGGCCGTGCTCGCTGCCCGTGGAGTCGGCAATCGGCAGCGCCCACTGCTTCGTCCCCGTGACGTACGGTGTATAGAACGCGTTCGGCGGCGTGATGTCGATCGGCTCGCCGATGATCACGGCGGCGTGGCCGGTGTACGAGCCGGTGGCGTTGATCGCGATGATCTGGCCCGCGTCGACGTCGGCGATGTTGTCGACCTCGACGAGGTTGGTGCCCGCGGTGATGTACTCGTACCAGCGCTGCGCGCTCAGGGTCGAGTAGGTGAAGTAGTACGTCCACTGGCTGCTCGTCCAGCCGAGGGCGTCCTTGACCGCCTTGGTGACGAAGCTGCCGCCATTGCCCGTGTTGGTCCCCGCGACAACGAGGTCCAGCGCCGCGCCCGAGACGTCGCCGTCGCCAGTGGCCCGCGCGTCCGAGGAGAAGCAGACAGCCGTGGCAAGCGCAGCGGCACCGAAGAGAGCGAGCTTATTCATGTTCACACCTCAGGAAGAACGACCCGTGTTGGTCGTCAGCAAAATGGAACGATGGACAACCGGAGAGTGGGCATCTGCCAAATCATGGGATGCGCACTCGATAGGCGGCACGGGTATACCTCAGCATCGATGGAAAGGTCAAGCGTCAATCTGGAAATCGATACACGCCCAAACGACCCCTCACCCGGGTGCGCCAACAGCACGAACCCGACATGATGCAGTGCGCCGTCGCCTTGGACACGCGCGACGACGCGCTGCCCGGGCGGCGCGCTCTCTATAATGAGAGGAGGCCCGGAGGGCAGACGCCTGGCGGCCGCAACGGACGCCACACGTGAGGCTGGGTACGAGCCCGGTGACATGCTGGCACCCCGGTTCCAGGGGCAGCGACGGCGGGTCTTGGCTCCACGGACGCGTGCGCGGACGGCGAGGGCACTCACCCTCCGCCCGGAGCCTCCCGCTTATGCGCATACAGCAGCCGCAATGCATTCACGGCGCCTACATGGTACACGCTATTGTGCGCCTCCGCCGGAAGCGGCGCATAATGCCACACGAGACCCGGGGGCGCATGCTGGCGCAGGATTCCGGCGATCTGCTCGGTCTCCTTCGTGTTGTCCTCGACGCCGCCGACCGTCAGGTACAGCGTTTTTCCCTGCACGGGCAGCGTCTTCAAGCGCGGCTCGGCCTGCCTCAGGACGAAACCCTCGTTCCACCACAGGCTCGGGCTCACCGCGATGTACGTTCCGAACGAGCCCGGGTCCTCGAAAAACGTCTCCAGGACGAACAGCCCGGCCAGCGATTCGCCCATGAGCCCTCGCTCGCCGCTCGCCCGATAGTCGCGCTCGATCCGCGGGACGAGCTCGTTCTTCAAAAACGCGCGGAACGCAGCCGAGCCGCCCACGCGCGGCGCGATCGCCTTGTCCTTCTCGCTCTCCGTGGGGCCCGTCAGATCGCGTCGGCGCTCGGTGTTTTCGATTCCGATCACGAGGACCGGCTCCATGATCTCGTTCGCCACGGAGACCTGGACGATGCCGGTGATATGGTGAAAATCCTCGGCCGCGCCGCCGTCGAGCAGATAAACCACGGGATATCGCTGGCTGCTCTCCGCATACCCCGGCGGCAGATACACCGTGATGCGGCGCGCTTCGCCGAGCGCGGCCGAGTCCATGACGAACGATTGACCGATGACGATGGCGTTCGGCGGCGCGGCGGCGCTCGGCTCAGGGCAAGGGGCCGAGGCCGCGCAGCCGAGGAGGGTCAAGCACGAGCCGAAGGTCAGCGAGGAGAGGAGATGACGCATGGAGCGCCCACCCTACCCTCGCCGATCGAACGAGGAAAGCCCGCGTCCGGGTCGACGCGGAGCCCGACGTCCACCACCCCGGCAATGTTTCGACTGCACGGAACCGCCGTGCCAATGCTGCACGCGCAACACTGGCGCGAGTCGGGCATTGCCTGCACACGCCGGTGGTTCAAAGCTCCCACGGAAGGATGCGCGGCGTGGCCTCCCATTTGCCAAGGCGCCGTCGCCGTATCTTTCAGCACCAAGGAGCTTTTCGTGTCTACCGAACTTTCCATTCCCGAAGCCATCGCCAACGACGTCCGCCGGATCATCGCCGAGACGCTGCGCCTGCCGGTGGAGCAGGTGGCGCTCGACACGCGGCTCGACGAGGCGCGCCTCGGCATCGATTCCCTCGGGCTCATCAAGCTGAACGTCGCGCTCGAAGAGGCGTTCGACATCACGCTGCCCGATTTCACCACGCCCGAGCAGCCGCACATCCGCGTTGTCGCCGACGTGGCCGCGCTCGTCGCCGACAAGGTCTCCGCCCAGGCGAACGGAGGTGCGCGATGAGCTCCACGGCGCATACCCACGCCGAGCGCGAGGCCATGGAGCGCTCGCCCGCGGAGCAACGCGAGCACGAGCGCCGCGTCGTGGCCGAGCATTACCAGCACGACGTCGAGATCTTCTCGATGGTCCTCGATAGCCGCCTCGCGTACGCGACCGGCGTCTTCGCGCGCCCCGACGAGGACCTCGAGACCGCCCAGGCGCGCAAATTCGCCCGCATCCAGGCCAAGCTCGACATCCAGCCCGGCGAGCGCGTCCTCGACGTCGGCTGCGGCTGGGGCAGCAATCTTTTGTATCTCGCCGAGCATACGAAGGGCGATTTCTTCGGGATCACGCTGAGCGAGCGGCAACGCGAGGAGGCGCTCCGCCGCGCGCGCGCCGCCGGCGTGGCGGACCGCGTGCACATCGACGTCCGCCACGTCGAGGATCTCCCCTGGGAGCCGGGCTCGTTCGACGTGGTGCTCTTCAGCGGCAGCATCGTCCACATGCACAACCGCGAGGAGATCCACCCATCCGTCGCGCGGACCCTCCGCCCCTCGGGGCGCTTGCTCATCTCGGATTGTTATTTCCCGGCCGAGCGCCGCGGGGACCGCGAGAGCACGGCGACGGATTACATCTTCGTCGAGGCGCTCGGGTATTGCCGCCTGCTCCACCTGAGCGAGGAGCTCGCCTTCATCGAGCGCGCGGGGCTCGACATCAGCCACGTCGAGGACCTCACGAGCTCCTACGCGCTCACGCTGGAGCGCTGGATCGACAACGTCCGCAAGAACCGCCGCCGCATCGAGGCGATCTCGCCCGGGTTTTCGCGGCTCCTCCAGCAATACATGACCGTCGCCAAGCTCTCCTTCGCGCGGCGCACCGCGCTCGAATACATGATCCTGGCGACGCGGGGCCGGCCGCGTCTCGAGGTCGCCTCGTTCCCCATCGCCCCGCCCGCGCAGGAAGAGGGGGCGCGATGAGCACGAGGACCCTCGCCGGGCTGCTCCGCCGCCGCGCCGAATCGATGGGCGACGCGGTCGCGATTCGATTCAAGGAGGAGCCGGGATTCGAGGCGTGGAGCTGGGTCCGATTCTGGGAGGAATCGGTGCGCGTCGCGGCCGGGCTGCGCGAGGCGGGCCTCGGCCCCGGCGACCGCGTGCTCGTGCTCGTGCCCGAGGTGAAGGCCGCGGTCACGACGCTCTTCGGGATCTGGTCGCTCGGCGCGGTGCCCATTCCCATCGGGCTCCCGTTCCGGCTCACCGACGTCGAAGGGTTTTTGGAGCAGCTCCGAAAAACAGCGGAGCGGCTCTCCGCGCGGGCGCTCGTGACCTCGCGCGCGCTTTCGGCATTCGCGGGCGCGCCGGGGGCGGTCCGGGTCCTCTGCGCGGAGGATCTTTCGATCACGCCGCACGGATTCTCGCCCGATCCCGACGGGGCCCCGGGCCCGGCCTTGATCCAGCTCACGAGCGGGAGCACGGGGCACCCGCGCGGCGTCGTGCTCGGGCACGAGCGGCTGATGCTGCACATGGCGTGCATGAGCGAGGCGCTGCCGAGCCACGCGGAATCGGTGGCCGTGTCGTGGCTGCCGCTGCATCACGACATGGGGCTCATCGGCGGGCTGCTCTTTCCTTTTTACAATGGGTTCGTCGCGAACATGCTCGCGCCGCAGGATTTCCGGGCCCGGCCGCTCGCCTGGCTGGAGGCGATGTCCTCCTTGCGAGCGACGATCTGCGCGGCGCCGCCCTCGGCCTATGCGCTCGTCCTCCGGCTCGCGCGGCGCGCGGCGGAGGCGGGGCTCGACCTTCGGCCCTGGGAATGCGCGATGATCGGCGCGGAGCCCATTTCACCGGGGCTGCTCCGGCGCTTCGCCGAGGCCTTCCGCCCCGTGGGTTTCCGCGCAGAGGCATTTTTCCCGGTCTATGGCCTCGCCGAGGCCACCGTCGCCGTGAGCTTCCCGAAGCTGCTCGCGCCGTCGCGCTTCGCCGTGGTGGATCGCGAAACGCTCACGCGGACCGGGCGCGCGGTCGCGACCGAGCCGGGCCCGCACGCGCTCGAGCTCACGTGCGTGGGACGACCGATTCCCCGGACCGAAGTGCGAATCATGGGCGAGGACGGCGAGGCGCTGCCCGAGCGGCAGGTGGGCGAGATCGAGGTCCGCGCGCCGACGTTGATGCACGAATACCTCGACGATCCGGCGGCCACCGCGGCGGCGCTGCGGGAGGGCTACCTGCGCACCGGGGACCTCGGGTATCTCGATGCGGGCGAGCTTTTCGTCACGGGTCGGAAAAAAGAGCTCATCATCAAGGGCGGGCACAACCTGCTTCCTTCGGTGATCGAGGAGATCGTCTCCGAGGTCGAGGACGTGCGGAGCGGCTGCGTCGTGGCGGTCGGCGTGCGGGCGGAGGCGGACGAGACCGAGCTCGTGTACGTCGTCGCGGAGACGAAGCTCGACCAAGGCGCCCACGACGCGCTCGGCGAGCGGGTGCGCGCCGCGCTGCTTTCGCGCGGAATCGGCGTCGATCGCGTGATGCTCCTGGCCCCCGGGCTCTTGCCGAAGACGACGAGCGGCAAGCTGCGGAGGCGCGCGGTCGCCGAGGCGCTCTCGCAAGGACGCTCGCTCGCGTCAGTCTGAGCGACGCGCGACGAATTCGGAGATCTTCTGCGTCATCGTCTCGAGGTGCTCCGCGAGGGAATGGTTTGCCCCGGGGAGCACCTCCAGCGTGACCGGCCCGGAAAGCTCGCGCGCGAACGCGCGGACCGCGTCGATGTCGCCCCATTCGTCGCGATCGCCTTGGATCAGGAGCAGCGGCTTCCGCGCCTCGCGGAGGTAGGAGAAATCGTAGACGTTGATGGGAATGCCGATGCCGATCAGCGCCTCCACGCGCGGATCCGCCGCGCCGGCGCGCAGGCCGACCCAGGCGCCGAAAGAGTAACCGGCGACGAGGAGCCGGCTGTGCTCGGGGGCGAGGAAATCGAGCGCCGCGCGGGCGTCGTCGACCTCGCCCGCGCCGCCGTCGAAATGGCCCTCGCTCGCCTCGACGCCGCGAAAATGAAAGCGCAGGACCGTGGCCCCCGCGGCGTGGAGGGCGCGCGTGGCCCGGGAAACGACCTTGTTGTAGAACGTGCCGCCGAACTGCGGGTGCGGATGGCAAACGACGGCCGCCGCCGTGGCGCTCGGGTGGCGCTTGAGCACGGCCTCGATGCGGCCGGCCGGGCCAGGAAGGAAAAATGTGCCGTCCTTGGGGCGCATGCAGCATCCATAACACGTGGATTGTCGTGATCGTGCGGCGCGCGCCGCGACGCCCCCTTCCCCGCGCCCGCCATCCGGGCTACACACGCCTCCGACCATGACGCCCCAAGAGCCGCTCTCGCTCGACGCCCTCATCGCCATCGACGGCCTCCTCACGGACGAGGAGCGCATGATCCGCGACACCGTGCGCAGGTTCGTGCGCGAGCGGTATCTGCCGCGCGCCGCCGAGCTCTTCGCGAAGGAGCAGTTCGCGACCGACCTCATCCCCGAGATCGCCCAGATGGGCCTGCTCGGCGCCTCGCTCAAGGGATACGGCTGCGCCGGCATGAATGCCGTCTCCTACGGGCTCGCGCTCGCCGAGCTCGAGTACGGCGACAGCGGGCTCAGGAGCTTCGTCAGCGTCCAGGGCTCGCTCGCGATGTACCCGATCTGGCGCTTCGGCTCCGAGGAACAGAAAAACAAATACCTGCCGAAAATGGCCGCCGCCGAGCTCATCGGCTGCTTCGGCCTGACCGAGCCCGACGCCGGCAGCGATCCCGGCTCGATGAAGACGCGCGCGCGGCTCGACGGCGATTCGTACGTGCTCACGGGGACGAAGATGTGGATCACGAGCGCGCCGATCTGCGATCTCGCCGTGGTATGGGCGAAGGTCGACGACGGCGACGCCGCGTCCATCCGCGGGTTCATCGTCGAGCGCGGGACGAAGGGCTTCGAGACGCCCACGATCCACGGAAAAATGAGCCTACGCGCGAGCCCCACGGGCGAGATCGTGCTGAACGAGGCGCGCGTGCCCAAGGAAAACATGCTTCCCGGCGTGGTGGGGCTCAAGGGGCCGCTCTCCTGCCTGACGCAAGCGCGCTTCGGCATCTCCTGGGGCGCGCTCGGCGCCGCGCGCGCCTGTTACGACGCCGCGCTCTCGTACACGCGCGAGCGCGTGCAGTTCGGAAAGCCCGTCGCGGCGAAGCAGCTCGTGCAGGAGCAAATCGTGGAGATTGCCATGGACATCGCCAAAGGCCAGATCCTCGCCCTGCATTTCGGGCGCCTCAAGGACGCCGGCGGCATCACGCCCGTTCAGGTCTCCTTCTGCAAGAAGAACAACGTGGGCCTCGCGCTGCGCGCCGCCCGCAAGGCGCGCGGCCTGCTCGGCGGCAACGGGATCCTGCTCGACTACCCCGTCATTCGGCACGCGCTGAACCTCGAGAGCGTCTACACGTACGAGGGCACGGACGAGGTGCACACGCTGATCCTGGGCAACGCGCTGACCGGCCATAACGCATTCTGAGCGCGCGGACCAAAGCCCCGCGATCTCGTTCCAAAAAGAATGCGCGCGGCAGGCGACCTCTGGCATGATGGAATGCGAGGTCCTTGCCCCATGTCCACGCGTTCCGCTCTCCCGCCCCGGCGAAGCTTCCTCGGCCGGGCCGGCCTCGTCGCCCTGCTCGGCGCTGCGGCCCTCGCCGCCCTCCCCGCCGGGACGGCCCTCGCCGCCCCCAAGCTGCGAAAACAGTTCGACGGCCACGGCGATTTTCGGCTGATCGGCAATACGCTCGGACACGAGTGCGGCAACGTCGGGGTCGCGCCCATCGTCGGCGACGTGGCGTGCAACGGCAGCGGCGACGGCGCCCCCGATATCCACTGGCGCGCGGACGCGCCCGCCCCCGGCAGCGCCTCCGCCTCGGAGGCGGTCGCCGTGGCCGACCAGCGCTCGACCGCCGTGCTCACCCTTCCGCCCGGCGCGACCGTGACGTACGCCCGCCTCTACTGGGGCGCGCGCTGGGACAACAATGGCATGGCCGATACGGGCGTGACGCTCGATCGCCCCGGCGCGTTCTCGCAAGCGATCACGGCGGACGAGAGCCTCGTGAGCACGAACGTCTCGGGCGGCGTGACCGAGTACTTCTACCAGTCGACCGCGGACGTGACCGCGCTCGTGACGGCCCAGGGCGGAGGCGCGTACCGGCTCTCGGGCGTCGACTCGATCAGCTTCGTCGGCCTCGTGCAAGACCGGCTCTTCGCCGCGTGGTGGCTCGTGGTCTTCTACGAGCTGCCCTCGGAAAAGCCGCGCCACCTCGCGCTGCACGACGGCTTCGACCGGATCGGACAAACCCCGCAGACGCTCGCGCTCTCGGGCTTCACCGTGCCGGGCGCGGCGATCGACGGCAAGCTCGGCGTCATCGCCTACGAGGGCGACGTCGCGAGCTCTTCCGGCCAGAACGATTACCTGCGCTTCGGCGAGGGCGTGCTCGGCGCCGCCAACGACATCATCGACGCCCAGAACCCGAGCGGGAACTTCTTCAACGCCTCGCGATCGTGGCTCGGCGCGCCCGTCACCACGGCCGGCGATCTGCCGCAGCTCACGGGCGGGCCCGGCAGCATGAGCGGGATCGATCTCGACGTGGTCGACATCTCCACGAAGATCACGCCCGGCCAGAAGACGGCGAACGTGCAGGTCGGCAATGCTTCGGGCGCAAACGACATCTACTGGATCGGCGGCTTCGTCTCGTCGATCTCCACGCTGCTGCCCGATTACTCGACCTCGACGAAGACCGCGTCGGACGTGAACGCGGGCAAGCTCGTCGTCGGCGACGAGCTCGAATACACGATCGCCGTGACGAACAGCGGCAACGACACGTCGATCAAGACGCGCCTCGACGACGCGCTGCCCGTGGGCGTGTCGTTCGTGCCGGGCTCGCTCCAGATCGTGCAAGGCGCGAACGCCGGCCCGAAGACGGATCAAGCGGGCGACGATCAAGGCGAGTACACGGCCGCCACGCGCACGGTCACGGTGCGCCTCGGCGCGGGTGCGAACGCGGCCACGGGCGGCAAGATGGCCCCCGGCGAGACGGCGCTCGTGCGCTTCCGCGTGAAGATCGAGCCGAACGCGCCCGCGAACATCTCGAACCAGGCGACGATCAGCGGCGAGGGCGAGCAAGGCGCGCCGTACACGTCGTTCCCGACGGACGGGAACGGGGTCTCGCCGGGCAACCCGCCCACGGTCGTGGTGATCGAGGAGTGCACGACGAACGCCGATTGCGGCGGCGCGACGCCGATCTGCGACACGTCGAGCGATCCAAATGCGTGCGTGGGCTGCACCGAGGACAGCCAGTGCCCCGGCGACAAACCCGTCTGCGATCCGGCGCCGAAGCAATGCATCTGCGTGAGCTCGGGCATGGAGACGTGCGACGGGAAGGACAACGACTGCGACGGGAGCGTCGACGAGGGCTGCAACGATACCGACGGCGACGGGTTGCCCGACGACGTCGAGGTCATCCTCGGCACGGACCCGACCGACGCCGACACGGACAACGACGGCGTGCCCGACGGGCAAGAGCCGCTGCCGGGCGACGACACCGACGGCGACGGCGTGAACAACGCGAACGACCCGGACAGCGACGGCGACGGGATCTTCGACGGCACGGAGATGGGCTACGACTGCAGCGGTCCCGGGACGAACCCCGCCGCCGGCAACTGCGTGCCCGACGCGGACATGGGCGCGACGACGACCGATCCGCTCGACGCCGACACGGACAACGGCGGCATCCCCGACGGCGAGGAGGACAAGGACAAGGACGGCGCGGTGGATCCGGGCGAAGGAGACCCGAACGATCCGAGCGACGACACGGTCTCTTCGGGCACGGGCGGCATGGGCGGCGCAGGCGGCATGGCTGGCGCAGGCGGTGCCGGCGGCGCAGGTGGTGCCGGCGGCGCAGGCGGAATGGGCGGCTCCGCGGGCGCAGGCGGCGCAGGCGGCTCGGCAGGCGCCGGTGGAAGCGGCGGACAAGGCGGAGCCGCAGGCAGCGGCGGACAAGCGCCCCCCGAGGGCTTCGTGATCACCGGCGGCGCGTGCTCGACCGGGAAGTCGCCGTCGTCGACGGATCCCCTCGCCTGGGCGCTCGGGCTCGCCGGCGCGGCGCTCGCGCTGCGGAGGCGCCGGAGCCGTTAGCCGCACCCCCTCTCCCGAGCGGTGAGGGGCGCGATCGTGGCGATCCCACCTCACGTGAAATGGGGTTCGCGTCGTGCACGCGAGCTTCCGCGGCGTCACGATCGCAGCGGAAACACCGCGCCCCGGGCGCTACGCCCGCGTCGTTTTGATGGATGACCCCAAGAGTCTCACGATGCACAATGTCGGACCGAGCGTGGCAGTGGCTCGTGCTCGGTTTCCACGCACATGGAACAAGCTCCACACATGACGTCTCCGTCGCGGCTCGTTCTGCGCTTCATCTCGGGAAAGTACCAGGGTGGCGAGATCCCGCTGCAGGACGCGCAGGAGCTCGTCGTCGGGCGCGCGAGCGACGCGGGCATCGTCCTCGTCGAGGAGATGGTCTCGCGCAGGCACGCGCGCTTCTTGCTCTCGAACACGGACCTCACGATCGAGGATCTCGGCTCGACGAACGGCACGTTCGTGAACGGCGAGAAGATCCAGAAGAGCGCGCTCAAGGAAGGCGACCGCGTGCTCATCGGCACGAGCATCCTCAAGGTGGTTTCGGCCGATGCCGCCGCCGCCGCCGCCGGCTCGCGCCGCAAGGTGGAGCCGCCGCGCCCCTCCGTGGCGCCCCGCGGCCCCGCGCGCTCGATGTCCGGCGCGATCGAGGAGATCCCGCTGCCCGACCTCCTGCAGCTGCTCGGGACCTCGAAGAAGAGCGGCGTCCTCGTGATCACGTCGGATGACGACGTCGGAAAGATCTTCCTGCACCGAGGCATCGTCACGTACGCGGAGATCAACGAGGACGACGTGCCGCCGCTGAAGGCCGCGATCCGCATCCTCGCGTGGACACGCGGGACGTTCGACTTCGATCCGCCCGAGGACCGCACGCTGCCGGTGACGATCAACCTCTCGGTGCAGGAGCTCCTGATGGAGGGCCTGCGGCAGATCGACGAGCTCAACGCGCTCCGGCACAAGCTGCCGGATCTCGACACGCGCCTCAACGTGCCGCACCCGCTCGGGCCCGCGCTGCGTGAGCTCTCGCCGACGGAGATCGAGGTCTTCCAGCTCGCGTACAACCACGGGCACCTCGCCGTCGTGCTGAACAAGAGCCACGCGACGGATCTCGATACGACCCAGGCCGTCATCAAGCTGATCGCCGCGGGGTATCTGCGGAAGGGCTGACGCGTCCGGACAAACGCGCGCCCGGACAAACCGGCCGCTGCACACGCAAAGAAAAAGGCCACGGGACGGATCCCGTGGCCTTTCTTTTTGGATCGATCCCCTCACCCCCGGCCCCTCTCCCGAGCGGAGAGGGGTGGGGGGAGGTGGCTTGGATCAGTCGTAGATGCCCTTCATCGTCGGGTCCGCAAGGCCGTACGCCGAGAGGGCCTGACGGATGAAGAACGGCACCTCGACGTACCGCGAGAGCTTCACGCAAGCGCGGTTCGCCGTGCAGGTGCAGCCGGTGTTGTCAGCGGCGGTGCAACGATCGGCCGACGACTGGATCGTCGAGTCGAACTTGACGAGCGGCGCGCCGTAGTTCGGCGACGTCGTGTCCGCGTTGAGCCGCGCCTTGTACCAGTCGACCGTGCCGTCGTTGTCGAAGTCGATCTCGTCGACCACGTACGCCTGCTGGAGCAGCTCGTTCGCGTACTGCAGGACGCGCGCCGAAATGCCCTTCTGGACGGTCTTCTCGTACTTCGTGCCCGGGAAGAGGACCTCGGTGCCGTAGGACTTGGCGATGTACACCTTGCCCGTCGGATCGTGGAACTCGACGCGGTTGCCGAACTCGGGATCGCCGTCCACGCCCTGCTCCCACAGGCGGAGCATGTTGATCCACCACTGCTGCTGGTTCTCGGGCAGGTAGTTCATCGTCCAGGCGATGAGGAACTTCTGCTGCTCCCAGCCGATCTGGCCGTCGATGGGCATGAGCGTGTCGACGTTGACCGACTCGCCCTCGAAGACGCCCGGATCCCAGCCGACCGCCGAGCAGACCGTCGACCCCTGGCCGGGGAAGCAGACCTGCGGGCCCTCCGCCGGCCACCAGCTCGTCCAGCCGAGCGGCGTCGTCGGGAACTTCTGCGCATCGGTGACGGGCGTGTTGTTGTTCGCCTTGACCCACGAGCCCTTGAGCATGTCGTCGCCGGTCAGGTTGTTCGCCAGCCACCGACGATAGCCCTCGGGGAACACGTCCGCGAGCGAGACCGCGCGGTAACGAGCGTCGAGGAAGTCCAGGCGCGAGGCGCTGATGAAGTTGTCGACCGACTCGGTCATCAGCATCGAGGCCCAGGCCTTGTCGTAATACGACCCGGCGTTCATCGTGTACTCGGAGTCGTAGTCGTTGCCCTTGTCCTCCGCGAGGCGGTTCTCGAGCAACTTGCCGCCGATGCCGATCGACGCGGGGCCCGCGGGGCTGTTGTCCGAGCGATACCCCGTCGCGCCGTTCGGCACGGCGAGGACCGTGGGACCCGGCGTCGCGTAGGTGTCGTCCGTCGAGCGCAGGACGAGGTCGTTCGCGATCTTCTGGTGGTTGCCGGGCTGCGGGCGAGCGACCTGGCGCGCGAAGTGATCGAACGCGAGGCCCGAGGCCAGGATGTTGTCCTGGTAGAACTGCTTCGCGATCGAGGGCCACTCCGAGTTGAAGTCGAAGCCGGACTCGAGCGCGAAGTCACGGTAGATGTTCACGAGCAAGCCGAGGCCCTTGGCCGCGTCGCGCATCTTCGTGTTGTACCGCTCGAGCGTGCGCATCGCCGAAGCGCGGACGCTGAAGCTCTGCCGGTTGCGGCGGTAGTTGTCGAAGATGTGCCCGACTTCCTGCTGCGTGATGAAGAAGTTGAAGAGCTCGTAGACGTCCGCGCCGTTGTCGTGGCGGTAGACGGCGACGTTGCCGAGGTCGGCCCAGCGGTCCGTGGCGAAGCCGTAGGGAACGCGCGTGCGCTTCGCCGCATCGACGGAGCTCCAACGACGGGCGAAGTCCTGACCGTTGTCGCGCATCGACTGCCACGGCATGTAGTCGACCTTGCGCATCTTGCACTTGGAGTACTCGCCGTTGACCTTGACGATCAGGCCGTCGAGCAGCGGGTCCCACTTGCCGAGGCGCGCCTCGTCCCAGTCGGCCGGCTTCATGCGCTGCACCTGCTCTTCCGAGAGCGAGACGCAGCTCTGCGCGTCGAGCATCTTCCACGTCCGCTGGAGCTGGGAGTAGTGGATGTTCGCGCTGCCGTTCGACGTGTACTGGTAGCCGATGATGCCGCCGAAGCCGTCCATCTTGTCGAGGGCGGCGCGGCCGATCGGTTTGTCCGCGTTCATGTCCGCGTCGGCATGCACCGCGACCGTCTGGCCGTAGAACATGCGCGCAGCGGCGAAGTCGTACGCGGAGAGGCCGAGGAAGTCCTGCGTGACTTCACCGCCGTACTCCATGATCGACTGGTGCATGAACATGGTGAGGAGCTGATCGCGCTCATTCGCCGTGACCTGGTCGAAGTAACGCGGCCCGATGCAGTTCTCGCTGTCGGCCTCGCTCTTGAGGTCGTTGCACGCCGCCGTGACCTTGCCGTTCTTCGTGCGGAGCTGCCAGTACTGCGGGCGGAATCCCCAGGCGTCCGACGAGCTCACGAAGTTGTGGCGCAGGCCGATGGAGTGACCCATCTCGTGCGCGATGACCGAGTAGTGCGCCTTCTGCGCGAGCCAGTGACGGATCGCCTCGGAGCGGTCGAGCTGGTCCTGCTTCGTGTTCGCCATCGGATCCGCGAACGTGCCGTACGGCGCGCCCGTGCGGGGGTTGATGGCGTCCTTGAACTTCGCCTGGATCGCCTTGTCGAGCGACGTGAGGCCGATCGGCGAGGGGAACGTCGCCTGCATGATGCACATGCCACGCTCGGCGAGGGCGATCTCCTTCATGCGCGCGATGTCACGCTGCACCTGCGGATGATTGCCGCGCAGAGGCGACGCGAAGTTCATCACGGCGTCGTTCAGCGGCAGCTTCTCCGTGCCGGCGAGCTGCTGCATCGCCTTCGTCGTGAGCTGCGCCTCCATCGGCGAGCCCGCCGCGTGCATGCGGCGCGCCTCGTAGACCGGGCGGTTGGCCGAGGGCGCGAACGCGTCGGCGCGCACGTCCTGGACCATGTGCTTCACGTTCTCGAGCGCCTCGGCGAACTCGGGCTTCGTGACGATCGAGCCCTCGCCGCTCTCGACGGCCTTCATCTTGTCGGGCATGACGCCCGCGCCGCCGAGCACGCGACGCGAGAGATCCGCCTGGCTCATCTGCGGGAGCACGCCCGTGCCGCCCGCCGCCTCGCTGGCGATCGCCCAGTCCTTGACGTACGTGCCCTCGGTGACGTCGTCGGTCGAGAGCTCGCCGTTCAGGTACCGCATCTGATCGACGAGGCCCTGGCTGAAGAGATCGGTGACGTGCGACCAGACGTTCGCGCTCGCCGCGATCTTCTCGCCCGTGAGCGGATCGTCCGAGTCCGTCATGATGCCCCACGGCGAGGGCGTCTGCGGCGTCGGGATGACGTTGATCTGGTGGTAGCGCAGGTCGCCCATGCGCACCGTGCGTCCCGCCGGACCGCAGGCCGGATCGTCGGTCTCGAGGACCGGGCTGTGGCAGAGCATGATCATCTGCGGCATCTTCGCGACCGCGATCACGCCCGGATCCATGCCGCGCTCGTTGCCGAGCTGATCGGCGATCGCCTCGCAGTTCCGGCCGTCGTTCGTCTTGCCGGCGCGGCAGGCGTCGACCTCGCGCGACAGCTGGATGAGGTCCCAGTTGTCGTCCATCTGGCCGTGGTACATCGGGTACTGGCCGTCGCACGCCCCGGGATCACCGCCCGTCGCCTTGCACTCGGCGTTGCGCGAAGACATGACCGCGGCGCGCATCGCGACGTCCCACTCGTGCGTCGCCCAGTCGGTCGACTCGAAGTACGACTGGTCCGACTCCTTGGTGTAGTACCAGGGCTGCGGGACCTCCTTGCGCATGCGGTACGGCATGGTGCAGCGCTGCTTGAACTCGTCGCAGCGCGAACCCGCCACGCCCGTCCGCTGCGTGACCTCTTCGCACTCGTCCTCGGTGCCGTTGCCGTCGAGGTCGCGGTGCGGATCGTCGCCCGCGAGCGTCTTCTCCGGGACGAAGCAGGGGATCTCGCCCGTCATCTTGTCGAGATCGGCGTAGTAGTGGCTGCGCTCCCAGATGTTGTAACGCGCGGCGAAGCGGTACCACTTGTCGTCGCTCATGCCGTAGTTGCGGGCGTAGCCCGAACGATCGACGGTGAACGCGCCGTACGCGCTGAAGCGCTTGCCGTCCCAGTTGACCGGCTCGTAGTCGCGATCGACGACGCGGCGGAAGGACTGGCGGATCGTGAGCTCGACGGGGTTGCAGGTGCCGGAGGGCGCCGAACCGCCGAAGAAGTCGTTGTCGAGGAAGCAGGCCGGGAACTTGTCGATGCCCCAGCCGAGGTGGCTGAGGTCGATCATCTTGGGCTTCGCGAACGCCTTGTTCGTGACGTCGAAGTAACCCGTCTCGGGATCGAAGTGCGGCGCGTCGGGATCGTTCGGATCGCTGACGTAGTAGTCCATCGGCTCGTAGTCGACGCCGCCGTAGACGCCGAGCATCGACAGCGTGTCGAAGTCGTACGAGTCGGTGTTCAGGTTCCGGCTCCAGTCGACGCGGAAGTACTCGCGGTCGTACCAGGGCCTGTCCGAGCCGTTCTCGACGAGGATGTTCATCTCCTCGCCCGTCGTCGGGTTGTACTCGTACCGGATGTCGAAGTGCGACTGGATGGGGTACGCGACCACGATCACGCCCTGATCCGTCGACGGTCCGACGCCCTTCTTGCCGTCGGTGTCCTGGATGCGCTCGTAGCTCAAGCGCCCGATCAGGAGGTCCTCCGTGATCTGCCACTTCAAGCGCGCGACGGGCTGCGCGTACGTGGACGTGAACAAGCCGTCCTGCGCCGCGCCGTAGCCGACGTCGACCACCGTGCCCTGCGACCAGAACTCGGGGTTGTCCGCGTCGCTGTGCAGGTCTTCACCGACGAAGAACGACTTCGCCAGCGCGTTCGCCTGCACGCGGTTGATGGGATCTCGCTCTTCGGCGCACCCGAGCGCCCCACCAGCGAGGAGCCCGAGGGTGGCCACGAAGGCGACCCGTATCCTCATCCATCTCATCGAAGGTCCTCCTTGCACTGCCGATCCGAAGCCCGCCAAAAGCCCACGCGAGCGGGTCCCTACCCGATCAGCGGGACTGAAAGCACGTTTGATGCCACATCGAATTTCTGGGCGTTTTCAAGCACTTGCTTGTTGAAGCACAGGGCCCCGCCCGGATCCCCGTTAAAGCTCTGACACGACGATCGCTAACTCTCGCCCTCCCCCCGCCCCCCGAGGCGCGTGTGCTGCGACGTCCGTAGCTCGACCGCGCGCGCGTGCGCATCCAGGCCCTCGGCACGCGCGAAGTTCGCGATGTAGGGCCCATGACGCAAGAGCGCCGGCGCCCCGTAACGAATGATGCTCGCCCGCACGACGAAGTCGTAGACGCCGAGCGGAGAGCCGAAACGCGCCGCCCCGCCCGTCGGCAGGACGTGCGAAGGGCCCGCGAGGTAGTCACCCGCCGCGACGGGCGTCATGCCGCCGAGCAGCGCCGCGCCTCCGCCCTCGACGGTGTCGAAGAGCGCCTCGGGATCGGCGACGTGATACGAGACGTGCTCGCCCGCGACGAGCGAGGCGATCTCGGCCAGGCGCGCGAGGGTCGGCACGACGAGCGCGACGCCGCGCGTGCGCATCGCTTCCCCCGCGATGGAGTCACGCGAGAGGGCCGCGAGCTGAGGCCCGAGCTCGGCGACGACAGCTTCGGCGAGCGCACGGGAGGTCGTGACGAGGACACACCACGCGGCCTCGTCGTGCTCGGCCTGCGAGAGGAGATCCGCGGCGACGACGGCGGGATCGGCCGCGTCGTCGGCGAGCGCGACGATCTCGCTCGGCCCCGCGATGCCGTCGATGTCGACGTCGCCGTAGACGAGCTTCTTCGCGCAAGCGACGTAGATGTTTCCAGGACCAACGATCTTGTCGACGCGCGGCAAGCTCGCCGTGCCGTACGCGAGCGCGGCGATGGCCTGCGCGCCGCCCGCGTCGAGGATGCTCGTGACGCCGGAGAGGTGCGCGGCCGCGAGGAGGCGATCGTCGGGCGCCGGCGTGGCGAGGACGATGTCGCGCACGCCAGCGACGCGCGCGGGGATCGCCGACATGAGCACGCTCGACGGATACCGCGCCTTGCCGCCGGGCGCGTACACGCCGACCCGCGCGAGCGGACGCACGCGCATGCCGAGCACGACGCCGTCTTCTTCGTAACGGAAGCCTGTCTCGCGCTGGTGCTCGTGGTAACGGCGGATCCGATCGGCCGCGAGCTCGAGCGCGGCGCGGAGATCGGGCTCGAGGCGCGCGAGCGCGGCGGCGCCGTCGAAGCCGCGGATCACGAGGGGATCGGGGCGGCGACGCTCGAAGCGCTCGACGTACCGGAAGACGGCTTCGTCTCCCTCGGCGCGGACGGCCGACACGATCGCGCGCACGTCTTGCTCGACGGCGCCGAGATCGTCGGCGCCCCGCGCGACGAGGCGACCGAGGCTCGCGGCGAACGTCTCGGTTCCATCGATGTGAATGGGGATCATGCGGCTGCGAGCGCGCTGCGAATCAAAGGGATCACAGCGGAAGCTCGTGCCGTACCACGTTCTTTTTTCGGCACATAGGCCCGATCGGGGCCTACTCCTCGGGCTTTTTCACCGGACAGAGGGGACGTTCCCGGAAGAACGACCCCTCGCGGGCACCGAGGACATCGCCTGGGCCGATGTTCTAGGTCCAGTGACCTGCGCGCAGCGCCGCCGAGTCGATCGTCTTGATCTTCGGCGCGAGCGCCTCACGGAAGATCGCCTCGTCCTCGTCGTCGAGCACGCCGCTCCCGAAGCCGGTCGCGACCTCCATGCTCGTCGCGAGGATCCGCAGGAACTGCTGGAAGCTCGACGCGCAGAGCACGGGCTTGATCGTGTCGGTGCCGAGCATGCACGTGAAGACGGGGCAGTCGCCCTCGGCGTCGAGCTTGCTCGTGTCCAGGAAGTAGGGATCTCCGAGGAGCGCGCTCCGCGCGATGATCACCCAGTTCTTGCGCCAGTTCGGGATCTCGCCCACGGACTTGCCCCCGAGCGTCTGCTCGCCCGCGAGCTTGTGCGACGGGAAGAGCCGCACCCGCTCGACCGGGGTCACGGTCTCGACGTCCGTCGGATCCGCCGCCGCAACGAAGGCGCGATAGCGCGCAGGGATCCTGAAGGTCTTGCGTAGCTCGTCGATCGCCGCCGGATCCGCCTTACCGAAGCTCACGGGGATGCTTCGCTTGGCGAAGATGTCTTTGAGCGCCGCAACCGATTCGGCCAGGTCGCTGTCCACCGAACCTATCCTCCGTCTCGCGGGTGTCGCACACGTCCGAACGCCTGGAAAGAGATCCAGCCACGTCCTCCGTGCCGAACCCATACGCCGGAACCACCGGCGCGCGTAGGAATACCCCGCCCGGGGCCAGGTAGTGTAACAGAAAAATGATGGTCGACACCGCCTACGCCGAGAGCCGGTACCAGGCTGCCGAGATCCCCCACCGCTACGGGCCGGGGGTCCATCTGCTCGATGACCCGTTCGCCTGGACCCTTTTGACCCGAGCTTGCTCGCCGGATACGGGCCAGCCGGACATGGGACGCCTGGTCCGCATGCTCTACGAAGGGCTCGCCCGCGTCGTGCTGGCGACGGAGTTCCCCCGCGCCCGCGTGGACGTCCCCACCCGCATGGCCGTCTCCCACCCGGAGGCCGTCTACCGCGGCACCGCGCTCTCCAGGACCACCAAGGCCGTGACCGTGGGCATCGCGCGGGCCGGGACCATGCCCTCGCAGGTGGTCTTCGACCTCATGAACGAGGTGCTCGACCCGAGCCTCGTGCGACAAGATCACCTGTTCATGAGCCGGCAGACGAACGCCCAGGGCGAGGTCGTCGGCGCGACATGGCACGACGCGAAGATCGGCCGTGACGTGGGCGACCGCTACGTGCTGTTCCCCGATCCGATGGGCGCGACGGGCTCGTCGATGGTCAGCGCGGTCTCGTATTACAAGGGCTCGCTCGAAGGAAAGCCGGCGAAGCTCATCGCGATGCACCTGATCGTGACGCCCGAGTACATCCGGCGCGTGCACGCGGCGCACCCGGATCTCGTGGTGTACGCCTACCGGCTCGATCGAGGGCTTTCGCCGCCGGCCGTGCTGCGCACGGAGCCTGGTACGCACGAGGAAGAGCGCGGGCTCAACGAGGTGCAGTACATCGTGCCGGGCGCAGGCGGCGTGGGCGAGATCCTGAACAACGCCTGGGTTTGAGGCAGCGTAGCGCCGGGGTTTCACCCCGGACCCGACCAGGGGCTCTTCGCCCCTGGACCCGAACCAGGGCACTGCCCTGGACCTCTCGTGCATCGACCGCGATGCGGTCGATGCAGAGGGATCAACGTCGCGTTCTCGGGTTGTGCGCGGTGACCATCGCGCGGTAGTCGAGGGCATTCTCGGAGCGCGAGACGGGCGGGCGCAGGTCGGGGAGCATGTGCTCGAGGCTCTGCACCATCGCGCCGAGCTCGCTCGCGGACGCGGCGCGGCCCTGCGTGAGCTCGCGGTACGCGTCGGCGATCGCCGGGATGCCGCGCCCGGAGACGTGGCCGCGGCGCGAGAGGTCGAGGTAGCTGCGGCCGAGCGCAGCGCCGTCGAAGTTGTGGGACGCGACGAGGTCCTGCGCGACGCGCAGCACGGCGCGATCCGGAATGCGGCCGTCCTCGTGCAGGACGAAAGCAGCCTGGAGGTAGTTGTAGAAGGGGACGACGCGCGCGCCGTAGAGGCGGAAGTCCGAAGGCGACGACTGCCGGTCGAGGTGGATCAGGATGCGCTCGACGACAGGGCCCTTCTCGACGTAACCAGCGAAGCGGACGGCGTCGAGGATCGTGTCCTCGTACGCGCCACCCGCGCGCATGATGTCGACGAGCTCGTCGGGTTTGACCTTGCCCTCGCACACGTCGGCGTAGAGCGAGTAGACGAACGCGTCGGCCTCGGCGTCGTCGCCGAGCAAGACCTCGCGCACGAGCTCGCCGCTCTCGTCCCGCACGGAGCCGAGCTCGCAGCGGCGGCGGAGGAGCGAGGGCAGCTTGTAGCCGAGCTGGCCACGCAGCGCGCGGAAGCGCAGGCGCAGGATGTTCTGGAGGTTCGGCTTGAGCGTGAGCGAAGCCCAGCGCGCGCCGTCGAGGCGGAGCTTCTGCTCGATGCGCGAGCGGAGCTGCTCGGGGCTGCCGGAGAGGATGTGGATCTCCACGCCCGCGCGGCCGAGCTCGCGGAGCAGCGCCGCCGCGCCGGGGACCGTGCGCTTCTGATCGGGCCTCTCGATCGCGGTGCGGACGAGGTCGCGCACCGTGTCGAAGTCGGTGCGCAGGTAGGTCTTGTCGAGGTCCCAGCGCGCGACGAAGGAGCGAGCCGCGCCGCGCGACGCGGCCGTTTGGGGCGCGGGGCCCTCGGGGACCACGCGTCGCTCGTTCACCCCGCGGTCCAGTCGGCGCGCATGCGCTCGAGGGAGGCCATGAGATCACTCGATCCGAACGACCGCGCGAGATCGAGCGACTGATGCAAGAAGGTTTGCGCCTCCTTCGCGCGGCCCCGCTCGTACGCGACGAACGCGAGCGCCGCGAGCAGGCGCGCGCGCTCGATGCCACCCGCGGCGAGATCGAGGGCCTCGCGCAGGACGCCGTCGGCGTCGGTGAGCGCGGAGGCGCGAGCGAGCGCCTCGCCGAGCTTGCGGCTGAAGATGATCACGGCCTTCTCGGGCTCGTCGAGCTCGCCACGGAACAGCTCGCGGCGCGCGAGGTCGAGGCCGCGGCGCAGCGCGAGGATGGCGCCCGCGCGATCACCGCGATCGCCCGCGCGATCAGCGACCTGTTCGAGGAGCATGAGCGCCTCGAAGGTGTCCTGCGCGTGGTAGGCGTGGAGCGCGCGGACCTCGAGCGGGAGCGGGAGCGGTTCGCTGTCCGGGCCCACGAGCGCGCGCGCGTGAAGATCGCGGCGCACGGCGACGGGCGTCGTGGCGAGCGCGATCTCGCGGAGGAGCGGGTGCGCCGCGCGGAAGCCGCCGAGCTCCTGCTCGATCATGCCCGACGCGCGGAGGACGGCGAGGAGCGTGCCCGTGTTGCGATCCGAAGGGAGGAGCCGCTCGATGTCCTCCATCTGCGCGTCGTCGCCGAGGACGGAGACGGCCTGCAGGACGCGGCGCGCCTCGGGCGGGAGGCGCTCGATGCGCTGGGCCACGAGATCACCGAGACGCGCGGGCGGATTCGTGCCGCCTTCGGAGGAGAAGCGCAGGATCTGATCGAGGTAGAGCGGCGAGATCGACCGACCGCCGCCTTGCCCGAGGGTCGCGGCGAGCGGCTGGCTCACCATCTGCGAGACGAGGTCGAGCGCGAGACCTTCGAGCACGCGCGTGGCGCCGGCCCAGCCCGGATCGAAGCCGGGCAGGTGCGTCGAGACGACGAGCAGCGGATGGATCGGCGGCTCGACGACGACGTCGGCGAAGGCGTTGCGGCTCGCGCCGTCGACGGCGTGCAGATCGTCGATCGCGAGCAGAACGAGGCGCCCCTCGTTGCTCTCGTGCGCGCGCATGATGGCCCAGCGGAGGGCCTCGGCCGCGGTGAAGCGCCGATCGTCCGGCTGCACGATGCCCGCGGGAGGCTTCGACCACATGTTCACGCTCGGCTGCGGCGCGCTGCGGTCTTGCTTGCCGAAGATCGCCATGAGGCCGGCGCGCGCTTCGGGCGTCGCGCCGCGCCACTCGTGGGGCTCGCCGCCGCCGGGAGGCAACGACGCAAGCGCCACGATCGACTCGCGCAGCACGTGGTAGCCGACGTCGGCCCCCCAGGGATCGGGGCGCGTGAGCACGACGAAGTCGCCGGCGACGGAGGCGAGGTGGATGAACTCCTGGAGCAGACGTGTCTTGCCCGAGCCGCCCTCACCGACGATCCGCGCCGTCGCGAGCGTGCGATCGACGTCGAAGCGGAAGTTGTCGAGCCACTCGAGGTCACGCTCGCGGCCGACGAACGGCAGCGGCAGCTCGGGCAAGCTCGACAGGCGCACGCGCGGCGGCGGCCCTGCCGAGACGGGCGCGATGCGCCGGGGCTGGCTCATGGGCGGCTGGAGCGAGATCCGCGCGCCGCACTCGCCGCAGAACTTCTGGTTGCGCGGCGCCATCGTGCCGCACGATCCGCAGGCCACGCCGGGCTCGTCGACCGAGGGCGGCGGCGCCCCGCGATCGAGCATCACCGCGGCGGAGCGCAGCGCGATCGTGAACTCGTCGGCCGTCTGGTAGCGGCGGCTGACTTCCTTCTCCATCGCGCGCAGCGTCACGTCGACGAGCGGAAGCGGGATGTTGCGCGCCGGCGCGACGTCGAGCGGGTTCGGCGGCGGCACCGTGAGGTGCATCAGCACGACCTGCGTCGGCGACTCGGACTCGAACGGGAGCCGGCCCGTGAGGAGCTGGAAGAGCAGCACGCCGCACGTGTAGAGGTCGCTGCGGCCGTCGATCGGATCGCCGCGCCCCTGCTCGGGCGACATGTAGTCGGGCGTTCCGCAGACGATGCCGGGGCTCGTGATGTGCGTGCTCGGCACCTCGCGCATCTTGGCGAGCCCGAAGTCGACGACCTTCACGAAGTCGCCGCCCGTGCGCATCGGCTCGAGCACCACGTTCTCGGGCTTCAAATCGCGGTGGATGATCCCGAGGTGATGCGCTTCCGCGAGGCCCGCGAGCACCTGGCACATGATGTCGACGATGCGCCGGAACGGCAGCGGCCCTTCCTCGTAGTCGACCCGCGCGAGGTCACGGCCGCGCAGGAACTCCATCACGAGGTAGAGCTGGTTTCCGCTCTTTCCGAAGTCGAAAACGCTGACGATGTTCGGGTGGTTCAGCCGGCTCGCCGCGCGCGCCTCGGTGATGAAACGGACCGACGCGCTCTCGTCGCCGAGCAGGTGCGGGTGGATGATCTTGACGGCGACCGTGCGGCCGAGCGCCTTCTGTTCGGCGCGATAAACGCGGCCCATGCCGCCCACGCCGATGAGCTCGAGGATGACGTAGCCGCCCGGGAGCGTCGTGCCGAGCAGCGGATCCTCGGCGCGTGTTTGCAGCTCCGAGATCGGAAAGCCGCACACGTGACAAAAGCGGTGTGCCGGATCGCACGCCGTGGCGCACTGAGGGCAAAGGACATCCGACACGCGCCGCAAGGTACCACGGTCGGGCCCGAGATTGGGCCGGTTCTGTCAAGCGAACGCGGTCCCCCAACAACTGGTCGGTCTGCGCTGCGATGGGATAACCTGCGGGCCGATGCCAACGCCGCGCCTCCGTCTCGGTCAGCTCCTCGTCGACGCAGGGCTGCTCTCGCAGCAAGACCTCGACGAGGTTCTCGCCCTTCAGAAAACCGACGGGCGACGCCTCGGCACGCTGCTCGTGGAGCGAGGGCACATCAACGAGACCCAGCTCACACAGATCCTCTCGCATCAGCTGAGCGTCCCCTGGGTCTCGCTGCTGCACATCGAGTTCTCGCGGCAGCTCTTGAACCTCGTGCCGCACCACGTGGCCGAGCGCTTTTGCGTGGTGCCGATCTACGTCCGCCACGTGCGCGGGCAGGGCCAGACGCTCTACGTCGCGATGGACGATCCCTCGAACGAGGAAGGCCTGCGCGCGTGCGGAGAGCACTCGGGGCTGCCCGTGAAGGCGATGATCGCGCCGCCGAGCGACATCCGGAACGCGATCCGCGTCTACTACGACGTGCAGGTCGGCGCGCCCGCCGTGCCGCCCGCGCAGAGCCCGTCCGTCGAGCCCGGGCCGATCGTGGAGCGCGACACGACACCCGACGGCACGAGGCCCGAAGCCCTGGCCGAGGCGAGCCTCGCCGCCGTGGAGACGCCTGCCGCGCCCGGCGTAGCGCCGGCGGAAGGTCCGTCGGTCGAGGTCGCGGAGGTCACGGTGAGCTCGTTTGAGCTCCCAGGTTCGGAGCCCGAGCGCTCGCCGCCGAAGCCGCAGCCGAGCGCGGCGCGGAGCGCGCCGAGGACACCGCCTCCGCCGACCACGCAGGACGCCGTCACGCTCGCCGAGGCGGCCGCGCCCGTGCGGGGCAAGATGCCCTCGGCGCCCGACGTGCCGCCGCCGCCGACGCTGCCGGATCCGGGCGCGCAGTCGCCGCAGCTCGAGGAGGTCGCCGCGAGGACGCGTGTGTCGATCGTGGAGGCGCGCCCCCTGCCGCCGCCGTCGGAGCGGCTGCGGCGGGTGCTCGAAATCACGGATGATCCGCAGCCGCCGACGCTCGACGAGGGCGCCCTGCCGCCGAGCTCCGAGCCCGTGGACACGATCCCGGAGCCGCGAGGCCGCGCGCCGCGCATGATCGCGCTGACGCTGCTCGACGGCACGACGATCTCGCTGCCCGCGCCGCGCAAGCAGAAGCAACGCGTGCCCACGCTCGCGCAGCCGGCCGGTGTGCCGCCGGAGGAAGAGCTGCCGCCGTCGACGCTGGGGGCCGAGGACGATCGCGCAGGGCTCACGGCGCGGGATCTCGTGGCGGCGCTGCGCGCGGTCTGCCACGGCGCGGACGCGAAGGAGATCCTGGGACCGAACCTTCGCTGGGAGGCCATCGCGGCCGCGCTCCTGTCGGTGCTGCTGCGCAAGGGGCTCGTCGCCGACTGGGAGTTCGTCGACGAGCTCAAGAAGATCTGATCGGAGCTAGCTGCCCTCGCCGTGCCGGATGACGCCGGCGCTCGCGAGCTCGTCGATCTCGGCGTCGGAGAAGCCGGCCTCGCGGAAGATCGCGCGCGTGTGCTCGCCCGAGCGCGGCGGGGGGGCGAAGGCTGTGTCCTTCGGCGTGACGGGCAGCCGGAATTGCGGGATGTCCCCGCGCGGGCTCGGGAGATCGAAGAAGAGCTCGCGCGCCTTGATGAGCGGATCGTCGCGGAGCTCGTTCGGACGCACCACGGGCTCGAGGCAGCAGTCGTGGCTCGCAGCGATCGCGATCCACTCGTCGCGCGTCTTCTGGGCGAAGGCGTCGCGCACGGCGGCCTTGATCTCGGCCTGGTGCGGCCCCGGCAGGAGCGCCTCCATGCGCGGCTCGATGCCCGCCGCGGCGCAGAACGACATCCAGAACTTCGGCTCCAGCGCGCCGAGCGCGAAGGCCTGTCCGTCCTTCGAGAAATACGTGCCGTAGGGCGCGATCCCGCCGACGAGCGTGTCCGCGCCGCGGGGGCGCGTCTCGCCCGCGAGCGCGGCGCCGATCGTGGCCGTCGCGAAGCCGAGGATGCCGTCCGTCATCGAGATGTCGAGCACGCGCCCCTCGCCCGTGCGATCCCGCTCGGCGAGCGCGGCGAGGATCGCGATGACCGACCACATGCCTCCGCTCACGTCCGCGAGCTGGAAGCCGGGCGGCTGCGGCGGGCCATCCTCGGGCCCTTGCGAGCCGAGCAGGCCGCCGCGCGCGAGGTAGTCGATGTCGTGCCCCGCGCGGTGCTTGAGCGGCCCGTCCTGCCCGTAGCCCGTGAGCGCACAGATGACGAGCTTGGGAAACTTCGCGCGAAGCACGTCGTGGCCGAGGCCGAGGCGATCGAGGACGCCGGGGCGGAACTGCTCGAAGAGCACGTCGTACGAGCCGACGAGCCGCTCGAACGCCGCGCGCCCCTCGGGCCGCTTCAGGTCGAGCAGGGCGCTGCGCTTGCCGCGGTTCAAGAGCTGGAACGCCGCAGACTCGCCGGCGAGCGCGGGCGGCATGTGCCGGAGGTAGTCGCCGCCGGCGAGGTCCTCGATCTTGTCGACGGTCGCGCCGAGATCGGCGAGCACGAGCGTCGCGAAGGGGCCGGGCAAGAGCCGCGAGAGGTCCAGGATCCGTTTGCCGACGAGGGGGCGCATGCGTTTCCTTTGAGGTGAAAAAGTACGTCCTGCGGATGAACGAAGGCCGGCGGCCCTCGGACGGATCCGAGCACGCGCCGGCCTCTTCCCGGGTTCGGGATCGATCAGAGCTCGAAGAGCTTGTTCAGCTTCATCGCGAGCATCTGGTTGCCCTCGAACTTGAGCTTGCCCTGGAAGTAGAGCTGCATGCCGTTCGCCTGCGGGTTCTCGTGGAGCTTCTGGAAGTCCGTCGCGGCGATCTTGATCGTGACGTCGGCGCCACCGGGGTTGCCCGCCTGCGAGCTCGGGGCCGTCAGGTCGAGGAACCACTCGCCGCCGCCCTCGCCGCTGACGACGAACTGGATCTTGCCGCCGATCGCCTTCGCCCCGTCGGGGTTCTTGGCGAGCTTCGCGGGGACTTCTTCGTTGAAGAGCTTCTGAATGTCGACGGCCATGGTGTGCCTCCGGGCGAGCGTTCGCCGACGTCGTCGGCGACTCGGGTTCGATGGTTGCCGGGTGTAGCCGCGAGCGACGGGCCGCGTCAAGCGCCCACGAAGGCAACCGTTTGACGGCAAAAATGCGCTGCCGCTATGCGCGCGCCCGAGAGGGCTGCTGCGAGGCGCGCGGCGCCCTGTCGAGCGCGGAGCGCACGGGCAGCACGAAGAGCCGATCGATCGCGACGCGCGCGTCGCGCGGCGGCGGCTCCTCGGGCGGGGCCTGCATCAGGCGCAGATCCCGCAGGAGGCCGCGATCGAGATCGCCCTCGTCGCCGAACTCGTAAGGCAGGATCGAGGGCAAGAGCGCCACGAGCACGGCCTCGCTCGCGCCCTGCCGGATCGACGTGCCCTGGTACACGGCGACGGCCTGACCGAAGGCTTCCTGGAAGACGAAGGGGCGCCACTCGAGCGGCGCGTCGAGGTCGAAGCGACGCTCGCCCACCACGAGCTCGCGGCCGTCGAGCGTGAGCGGCGCGCCTCGCGCGTCCGAGAGGACGAGGCGCTCGACGCACGAAGGATCGAGCTCCTCGACGGCGAACACGAGCGCCGCGAAATCGGAGGGCAAGAGCTCGAGCGGCGCGCCGTCGGGGCCGAGGGCCTCGAGCGCGGCGTCGTCGCCGACCGCGGTGAACGCGCGATCGAAGAGCGCCCCGAGCGCGCGGCGCGCCGTGCCTTCGAATGTCGATCCCACGTAAAACAGGCCTTCCGGCGAGCTCCACACGGCGACCATTCGATCGCGCTTGGCGCTTGTCACGAGCGTCATGCCGAAGGGCTCGCCGAGGGGCACGACGTTCTGCGGCGGCCCGCTCTCCGGCTGGAAGAAGAGCCCGCGGCCGTCGACGCAGATGCCGCGGGACGCGGCCGTGTCGCTCGAACGCCTGCGCGAGCCGCGCACGAAAAGCACGATCGCCGCCGTCGCCAGCGCGAGCGGCAGGGCCACGCGGACGACGACGTTCTGCACGACCGCGACCACGACGAGCGCGACGAGCAAGAGCGGCAAGGCTCCGTCCCGGGAGGCGGCCCTCGTCGCGACTGCGCCCGGGGTGATCGCCATGAACGAACGTGCGCCTTTTCCAGGTCCGCCCGTCCATCCGTCCGCGAGGTGCGCCGGGGGCATGCCGCGCGTGCGTGGCGCGCCCTCCCGCAGAGACACGCGCGTCCTCGTCGTATCCCTCGGGCTCGCGGCTCCGTTGCGATTGCGCTCGCTTGCCATCGAACCTCCCGGCGGCAGGCGCGTCGCCCCTCGCAGAGCGTAGCACCCCGATTGCGGTACGGGAGGGGGTTCGCGCAGCCCAACCGGCGACGCAAGCCCACGCTCTTTCCAGGACGGAGCGGGCTTTCCCGGCTCGGCCCGCCCTTTTCACGAGAGGGGTCCAACCGAGCGACCGACGCTTTGCGTCAGAGGCGCACGGCGCGCAAGCGCAGCGCGTTCGTGATGACCGAAACGCTGCTCAGGCTCATGGCGGCGCTCGCGATCATGGGGCTCAGCAGCAGGCCGAAGAACGGATACAGCACGCCGGCCGCGAGCGGGACGCCGAGGCCGTTGTAGACGAAGGCGAAGAAAAGGTTCTCGCGGATGTTCCGCATCGTCGCCCGCGAGAGGCGCCGCGCCCGCACGATGCCGCGCAGATCGCCGCGCACGAGCGTGATGCCCGCGCTCTCCATCGCGACGTCCGTGCCCGTGCCCATGGCGATGCCGACCGCGGCGCGCGCGAGGGCCGGCGCGTCGTTGACGCCGTCGCCGGCCATGGCCACGACCTTGCCGCTCTTCGTGAGGCGCTCGACGACGGCGCTCTTCTGATCGGGCAGGACCTCGGCGAAGACCTCGGTGATGCCGAGCTCGCGCGCGACGGCCTCGGCCGTCGTGCGGCTGTCGCCCGTGAGCATGACGATCGAGAGGCCCTCCTCGCGCAGCGCGGAGAGCGCCTCCTTCGCCGAGCTCTTGATGGGATCGGCCACGCCCACGAGGCCGAGGACACGCCCGGCGCGCGCCACGAACACCACGGTTTGTCCACGCGCGCGCAGCGCCTCGGCAAGGGCCGCGTCGCTCGGGATCGCGAGCTCTTCCAGGAGCCGCGTGTTCCCGAGCGTCGCGGGCTCTCCCTCGACGACGCCCGTCACGCCGCGGCCCGTGAGCGATCGGAAGTCCGTGACGTCGACGAGCTCGACGCCTCGCTCCTTCGCGGCTGCGAGGATCGCCGAGGCGAGCGGGTGCTCGCTGCCTCGCTCCAGGCTCGCCGCCACGCGCAGCACGGCCGCTTCGTCCGAGCCTTCGAGCGGCATGATCGAGACCACGGCGGGCTTGCCCTCGGTGAGCGTGCCCGTCTTGTCCACGACGAGCGTGTCCACGCGCTCCAGCGCTTCGAGGGCCTCCGCGTTCTTGACGAGCACGCCCGCCGACGCGCCGCGGCCCGTGCCCACCATGATCGACATCGGCGTCGCGAGGCCGAGCGCGCAGGGGCAAGCGATGATGAGCACCGCGACCGCGTTGAGCAGCGCGTACGCGAGGCGCGGCTCGGGGCCGACGAGCGCCCACACCACGAACGTGAGCACGGCCGCGAGCACGACGGCCGGGACGAACCACGCGCTCACGACATCGACGAGCCGCTGAATCGGCGCGCGCGAGCGTTGCGCCTCGCCGACCATCCGCACGATCTGCGCGAGCAGCGTCCCCTGCCCCACGCGCTCGGCGCGCATCACGAAGCCGCCCGCGCCGTTCACCGTCCCGCCCGTCACGCGATCGCCGGGCTCTTTCTCCACCGGGATCGGCTCGCCCGTGACCATCGACTCATCCACGGAGCTCCGGCCTTCGAGCACGACGCCGTCGACGGGGACGCGCTCGCCCGGCCGCACGCGCAGCCGATCGCCCACGGCGACGACCTCGATCGGCACGTCCTCCTCGACGCCGTCGCGCAGCCGCCGCGCGTTGCGCGGGGCGAGACCGAGCAGCGCGCGGATCGCGCCCGAGGTGCGGCTCCGCGCGCGAAGCTCGAGCACTTGACCGAGCAGCACGAGCGTGACGATCACCGCCGCGGCCTCGAAGTAGACGGGCACCTCGCCGCCGTGCACGCGGAACGACGCGGGGAACATCGAAGGCGCGATCGTGGCCGCGACGCTGTACACGTAGGCCGTCCCCGTGCCGATCGCGATCAGCGTGAACATGTTGAAGCGCCGGGTCACGAGCGAGGTGAAGCCGCGCTCGAAGAACGGCCATCCTCCCCAGAGGACCACGGGCGTCGCGAGCGCGAGCTCGATCCACCGCTGATACGGCAGCGCGTGCGACCACCGCCATCCCGGCATCAGCATCGGCGCCATCGCCAGGACGAGCAGCGGCAGCGAGAGCGCGGCCGAGATCCAGAGCCGACGCGTCATGCTTTCGAGCTCGGGGTTCGGCGGCTCCTCGGCGGAGAGGATCGCCATCGGCTCGAGCGCCATGCCGCAGATCGGGCAAGATCCCGGTTTGTCCTGCCGGACCTCGGGATCCATCGGGCAGGTGTAGATCGTCCCCGCGGGCACCTCGGCCACCGGCGCCGGGGCACGTTCCTCGACCTTCGCCGCGGGCGGCGCCTGAGATGGCTCGGCCTTCGGCGCCAGGAATTTCTCTGGATCCGCCGCGAATTTCTCCCGGCACCGCGGATTGCAGAACCAGTACGTCGCGCCTGCGTGCTCGTGATGGCCGCCCTTCGCTGCCCCGGGCGTCACCATCATCCCGCACACCGGGTCCTTCACCTTGGCGGGCGCGGGCGGTGGTTCATCCGGCTTCGGCGCGAGGTACTTCTCTGGATCTGCTGCGAATTTCTCGCGACACCGCGGATTGCAGAACCAGTACGTCGTGCCTGCGTGCTCGTGATGGCCGCCCTTGGCCGCCCCGGGCGTCACCATCATCCCGCACACCGGATCCTGCACTTTGGCCGGTGCTTGCTCGTTCACCCCACCCTCCATGTTCCCCCCGGCGGGGTTTGCCAACAAAAAACCTTTCCCTTTGGACCTTCCTGGGTAGACTCCCCGCCCCCCGACTCGCCTGGTGCTCGTTCACCCCGGTTTCTGCGCTTCGAACCGGCCTTCGCCAAGCAGGCGAAAGATGCGACGAGGGGCTCGCGGGCAGCCGCGAACACAGCCAAACGAACCCCAGAAGAAGCGCGCATAGAGGCATCGAGATGAACACGAACCTTGGCATCCTCGGCAAGAAGGTCGGGATGACCCAGATCTTCGACGAAAAGGGCGAGGTCCTCCGCTGCACCGTGGTGCAGGCGGGCGGCATCGTGATCGGCAAGCGGACGGTCGAGAAGGACGGCTACAGCGCCCTCATCGTCGGCCTCGGCGAGCGCAAAGAGAAGCACACGAAGAAGCCCTTGCTCGGCTCCTACCGCAAGTCGCAGCAGACGCCGAAGCGCATCGTGCGCGAGCTCCGCATGTCGGCCGAGAACGCCGCGAAGTTCGAGATCGGCCAGAAGATCGGCGTCGATCAGGTGTTCGAGGTCGGCCAGAAGGTCGACGCGCAGGGCACGTCCCGCGGCCGCGGCTTCACCGGCGTCGTTCGCCGCTGGAACTTCGCCGGCGCCGTCCAGACGCACGGTACGCACGAGTATCGCCGTCACGGCGGCTCGATCGGTACGAACATGACCCCCGGCCGCACCCTGCCCGGCCTCAAGATGCCCGGTCACTACGGCGCCGAGACCGTCAGCGCGCTCAACCTCAAGATCGCGAAGCTCATCCCCGAGGAGGACCTCGTCCTCATCGAGGGCGCGGTCCCCGGCGCGAAGAACGGCGTGGTGCTCATCCGCGGCGCCGTGAAGAAGAAGAACGGCGGCAAGAAGGCCTGATCGGCCATCTCCTCGTGAGCTCGAAGGGCAAGAACCCGTACCGGAAGCCCGACACCTTCACCAAAGCGGCGAAGGCGCAAGGGTTTCCGGCGCGGAGTGTCTTCAAGCTCGAGGAGATCGATCGCCGGGTACGTCTCCTGCGACCCGGGCAGCGGGTGCTCGATTTGGGCGCCGCTCCCGGGTCGTGGTCCATGTACGTCGCGCAGAAGATCGGATCGAAGGGGCACCTGCTCGCCGTGGATCTCTCGGAGATCCGGCAAGCCTTCGGCCCCAACGTCACGGTCGTGCGAGGCGACGCGCTCTCGCTCGCAAACGAGGCCCTCGCGCAGTTCGCGCCCTACGACGTGGTGCTGAGCGACATGGCGCCCGCGACGACGGGCAGCAAGGCCTCGGATCAGTGGCGGAGCTACGAGCTCTTCGATCGCGCGGTCTCCGTGGCCGAGGCGCTCGGCGGGCCCGGAAGCAGCTTCGTCGGCAAGCTCTTCATGAGCGAAGAGTTCCAGAAGGCGCGTGAGCGGCTGCGCTCGCTCTACGACGAGGTGCGCGTGATCCGGCCCGAAGGCACGCGCAGCGTGAGCTCCGAGGTCTTCCTCGTGGGGCTCGGCCGGAAACAAGCGACGCCGTGAGCGTGTGGATCTTCGGCTACGGGTCGCTGCTCTGGCGGCCCGGTTTTCCCTACGTCGAAGCGAAGGCCGCGCGCGTCGCGGGTTTGTCGCGGCGACTCGAACAAGGCTCGCCCGATCATCGCGGCACGCCCGAGAGGCTCGGCCGCGTGGCGACGCTCGTCCCCGCGCCCGGGGCGCACGTGGGCGGCCTCGTGTACGCGCTCGCGCCCGCGGAGGCGGACGCGATCCTCGCCGCGATCGACGCGCGCGAGCAGGGCGGATACGACCGCGTCACGGTCCGCGCGGAGCTCCACGGCGACGAGGCTTCCGTGATCGAGGCGATCACGTGGATCGCGCGCCCTGGAAACCCCTGGCACCTCGGGCCTGCGCCCTTCGAGGCGATGGTCGCGGACGTGCTCGAAGCGCGGGGGCCGAGCGGGACGAATGTGGAGTACGTGCTGCGCCTCGCGGAGACGCTCGCGGCGCTCGGCTTCGAGGACGATCACGTCTCCTCGCTGGCCGACGCGGTGCGCGCCGCGCTCGTGGACGTCGGGCCTTCGCGTTACTCGACGCGCACGTAGCCAGACGAGATCAGCTTCAAGAGCGTGCGGCCCGTGTCGAGATCGCTCGCGGTGCTCTTGTCCATGACCACGTGCATCTCGGCGTGGTTCCACACGGCCTGCAGCACGTCGAGCTCCACCGGCGAGAGATCGCGGATGAGCGGCTTCAGCGGGAGCGCGACCGAGAGCTGCGCGTTTTTCCCGGGCAGCTTGTGCTTGATGGCGTTGAGCTCGTCGAGCTGACGCAGCCCCTCCATCAGGAGCTCCTGCACGGACACGTCGATCGGATCCTTCGGCAGGACCTCGTCGGGCGGCTCGAAGTCGAACGTGCCGCTCCCCCACGCGAGGATGCGGTACGCGGCCTTGAGCGAAGGAAGATCGGCGCTGTCGGCGAGCGACGCGTGGACGATCGCGCCCTTCGAGAGGTGGATCTTGCCGACCTCGTCGTCGGTGCGGATCACGAGCAGGCCGGTCTTCTTCGACGAACCGAGGAGCTGCAGGAGATCGGGCAGCGGGATCTCGTCGATCGCGCCCGACATGCTGCGCGTCGGCGAGCGACCCGAGGGCGGCTGCTCGCTGCGCTTGGGGAGGCGGATCCCGGGCGTCGACACCTCGGCGACGACGACCTTCAGGATGTTCGTGCCGATGAGCACGCGGTCGCCTTCCTTCAGCGTCGCGCGCTTGATGCGCTCGCCGTTGACGAAGGTGCCGTTCGTCGAGCCGAGGTCCTCGATCGTGATCGGATCACCGACCGCGATGCGCGCGTGCTTGCGCGAGACCATGTCCTCCACGAGGACCATGTCGAGGTCGCTCGATCGCCCGACGATGATCTCCTTCTTGTCCTCCAGGACGAACTCACCGCCCTGGTATTTGCCGGAGATGAAGCGCAGCGCGAGCCTCCGCGGCGGCGACACCTTGGGCAGTTGGCTTTCCATGCTCGGCCGAAAGATTCGCGGAGGGCGCAGGATACGCCCGCTTCGCCCTTGAAACTTTAGGGTTCGAGGCCTCCGAGGGTCAAGCGTTCCTCGCGGGATCCCCCCGCGCCTTCCGCCGGACGAAAGGCGTGATAAGGGAGCGCTCGTGACGATCCTCGCCGGAGACCCCCTCGGGACCCACCGCGTGATCGCGCCGAAAGGTGCGCTCCCCCAGCCTGCCGAGCGGCTGGACAACGATTTTTCCAAGGTCTACGCGACCGAAATCGTCGTCGACGTCCAGACGCTCAACGTCGACGCCGCGAGCTTCCGCCAGATGGAAGAGGCCTCCGGCGGAGATCCCGACGGCGTCGCGGCGCTCGTCCTGGAGACCGTGAAGCGACGCGGCAAGCAGCACAACCCGGTCACGGGCTCCGGCGGCATGCTGCTCGGCGTCGTCGAACGCGTCGGCGACCTCGCCTCCACGCGCGGCTTCGTCCCGGGCGACCGCGTCGCCACGCTCATCTCGCTCTCGCTCACGCCACTCTGGCTCGATCGCGTGCTCGCCGTGCGCCCCGCGTCCGCGCAGCTCGACGTCGTCGGCAAGGCCGCCGTCTTCCTCACGGCGCCGATCGCGCGCATCCCGACCGACATGCCCGAGCGGCTCGTCCTCGCCTTGCTCGACGTCGCCGGCGCGGCGCCGCAGGTCGCGCGCCTCTGCAGCCCCGGCGACAGCGTCGTCGTGCTCGGCGCGGGCGGCAAATCGGGCCTGCTCTGCGCGGCCGAAGCGCGCCGCCGCGTCGGCGACAAGGGCAAGGTGATCGGCATCGAGTCCTTCCCCGCGTACGCCGACGAGCTGCGCGCGCTCGGGATCTGCGACCACGTCGCGACGCTCGACGCGCGTGAGCCGCTCGCCGTGCGCGACGCCGTCGCGCCGCTGACCGAGGGCCGCGGCGCGGACCTCGTGCTCTCGTGCGTGAACGTCCCCGGCGTCGAGCTCTCCGCGATCCTCGCGGCCCGCGATCGCGGCAAGGTCTACTATTTCGCGATGAGCACGAGCTTCACGGCCGCCGCCCTCGGCGCCGAGGGGCTCGGCCGCGACGTGGATCTCTTCATCGGCAACGGCTACGCCCACGACCACGCCGAGCACACGCTCTCGCTCGTGCGCGCGAGCCGCCCGCTCCACGAGCTCATGCAACGACGTTACACCTGACGCCTGCTTCGCAGGCACCGAGGAGGCCCGTGACCCTTACGCAGAGCGCTTTGCCCATCGGACCCCAGGGGATCCTCGACGTCGCGCGCGAGCTCGGCGTGTCCGAGGATCACGTCGAGCCGTACGGCCGCAACAAGGCGAAGATCGATCTCGCCGCCCTCACGCGCCCCGCCGCGGGCGCGGGCCGCCTCGTGCTCGTCTCCGCGATCAACCCGACGCCCGCGGGCGAAGGCAAGACGACGACGTCGATCGGGCTCGCGATGGGCATGCGTCGCCTCGCGAAGCGCGCCGTGCTTTGCCTGCGCGAGCCCTCGCTCGGCCCGGTCTTCGGCGTGAAGGGCGGCGGGACCGGCGGCGGACGCGCGACGCTCGTGCCCGCCGACGACATCAACCTGCACTTCACCGGCGACATCCACGCGATCTCCACCGCGCACAACCTCCTGTCGGCGATGGTCGACAACGCGTGCCACTTCAACACGTCGTTCGGCGACAAGGGCGCGATCGACCCGCGCCAGGTGACGTGGGGCCGCGCGCTCGACATGAACGACCGCGCGCTGCGCAACGTGCTCGTCGGCCTCGGCCGCAAGGCCGACGGCGTGCCGCGGCAAGATCGCTTCGACATCACGGCCGCGAGCGAGGTCATGGCGATCGTGGCGCTCGCCGAAGGGCCGGAGGATCTCGAGAGGCGCCTCGGCCGCATCGTGATCGGCCAGAGCACGAGCGGCGCGCCGATCACGGCCTCCGACGTGGGCGCCGCCGCCGCGATGACCGCGCTCCTGCGCGACGCGATCAAGCCGAACCTCGTGCAGACCGACGAGGGCGGCCCGGCCCTCGTGCACGCCGGCCCCTTCGCGAACATCGCGCACGGCTGCTCCTCCGTCCTCGCGACGCGGCTCGGCCTGCTCTCCGGCGACTACGTCATCACGGAGGCAGGCTTCGGCTTCGACCTCGGCGGCGAAAAGTTCCTCGACATCAAGTGCCGGACGATGGGCGTCTTCCCGCGCGTGCTCGTCCTCGTGGCCACGCTGCGCGCCCTCAAGATGCACGGCGGCGCCCCGGTCAAGCGTGCGGCGGAGCCCGACGCGAGGGCGCTCGAGCTCGGCCTCGCGCACCTCGACAAACACCTCGACTCGGCCGCGTTCTTCGGCCTGCCCGTCGTCGTATCGATCAACGTCTTCCCGAACGACACGCAAGACGAGCTCGCCCTCGTCGAGGCCGCGATGAACCGCCGCGGCGTGCGCGCGGTCCGCTGCGAGGGCTTTCTGCGTGGCGGCGAGGGCGCCCTCGAGCTCGCCGAGGCCGTCGCGAGCGCGGCCGACGCGACCGACAGCGCGCCGCCCGCGCCCCGCTTCACCTACGACCTCGGCGAGCCGCTCCGGGACAAGATCACCAAGATCGCCCGCACGGTCTACGGCGCGGACGGCGTCACGTTCACGGCCGCCGCCGAGCGCGACGCCCGCCGCATCGAGGAGCTCGGCCACCGCGACGTGCCCGTCTGCATGGCCAAGACCCAGCTCTCGCTCTCCGACGATCCCGCGCTCGTTGGACGTCCAACGAACTTCCAGGTCACGGTGCGCGAGATCCGCCTGAGCGCCGGCGCGGGCTTCGCCGTCGCGCTCACCGGCGACATGATGACCATGCCGGGCCTACCCCGCGAGCCCTCCGCCCTGCGGGTCAAGCTCCTGCCCACGGGCAAGATCCGCGGCCTCATGCAGAACGACTGAGCGGCGTGGGCGTCGACGACGGCGCCCCGAGCGCGTCCATCGCCGCCGGCAGGATCACCGTGAACGACGATCCTTTGCCCTCGTACGATCGCACCTCGATGCGCCCGCCCGCGCCCTGCGCGATGCGCTGGCTGATCGCGAGCCCGAGCCCCGTCCCCTTCTCCTTCGTCGAGAAGAACGGCAGGAAGATGTTCTCCAGCACCTTCTGCGAGATGCCCGGCCCGTTGTCCGCGACCGTGAGCTCGACGAAGGGCTCGTCGGCCATCCCCGTCCCCGATCGCGTCGTCCCGCGGCCGAGCCGCACGCGCGTCGACACCGTGATCTTCCCCCGCCCCTTCATGGCCTGCGCCGCGTTCCGATAGAGGTTCATGAGCACCTGCCGGAGCTTCTCCGGATCGATCGCGACGCGCGGCAGGCTCGAATGGAGGTTCACCTCCACCGTCAGATCCTGGCTCGCGCGTTCGGTCGAAAGCACCTGCAGCGTGCGACGCACGACGGCGTTCACGTCCGTCGGCACCACGGCGCCCTGGTTCGCGCGCGCGAGATCGAGGACCGATCCGACGACCCGATCGAGCCGCTCCACCTCTTCGAGGATGATGCCGATGAACTCGCGCGACGCCGGATCCGGCTCGCGCCCGTCGGGCCCCGGCTCCGCGAGGAGCTGCGCCGAGCCCTTGATCGCGCCGAGCGGGTTCCGGATCTCGTGCGCGAGCCCCGCCGCCATCTGCCCGAGCACGGCGAGCCGGTCGCGCTCCTTCATCTGCTGGTAGACGCGCGAGTTTTCGATGACCACGCCGACCTGCGTGGCGATCGCGTCGAGCAGCGTGATCTCCTCGGGCGAGAACGCGTCGCGCACGCGCTCGTCGACCACGACGAGCAGCCCCACGATCTCGTCGCCTTCGGCCCGGATCTGCAGGAGGACCGCGCCGTCCCGCAGGCTCCCGAGCACCGCGGCCGCGCTGAGCACGGCCTCGGACGCGTCCGTCCTCGCGCCGCGCGCCTTGCGCTCGCGCACCTCGCGCTTGAGCTCTTCGAGCGAGAGCGGGCCGCCTTCGAGCCGATCGAGCAGCGCGCGCGCCGTCGCCACCTCGATTCGCGGCGGCGCGCCCGGCCCGAGCGCCGCGAGCTTGTCGAACCCCGTGCCGTCCGCGTCGCGCAGGTAGAGCGCGGCCTTCGTCACGCGACGCGACTGCTCGAGCGCCGTCATCACGATCGATCCGAGCTCGTCGAGCTCGAGCACGTGCACGAGCCGCCGGCGCGCGTCGGCCACGGATCGTTCGAGGTCGAAACGATCACGGAAGAAGAGCTTCTGGATCTGCTCCGCCACGCGCTCACGCAGCGGATCGAAGAGGACGAGGATCACGATCGCCGCGAGCACGGCGTTCAGGTACATCGTGTTGAAGCCGCCGATGAACGTGATGAGGACGTAGAAGATCCCCGCGATCAGGAAGGCGACGGCCGTGGCGACGAGCAGGCGCGCGAGCATCTCGTAGACGTCGAGCAGCCGCTCGTGGCGGAGCGCTTGCGCCAGGATGAACAGGAAGACGACGCTGAGCGCGGCGCCGACGGGCGCGGGGTTCACGCCGAGGAACCATGCGAAATCGGCGACGCTGGCGAGGCCGGCGAGCGCGCCGATCACCACGAGAAAACGGACGCGCCGCTGCGTCGCGCGCGAGCCGCTCCGCGCCCCACGTTGCCCGAGCTCCCAGAGCCCCGCCGTGAGGAAGGCGAAGACGTAGAAGAACACCGCGCCACGCACGAGCCAGAAGCCCTGCTTCGGGCTCAGGACGAGCAGCACCATGGGCACCGCGAGCACGCCCGCGAAGCGCGGCAGGCGGCTCGGTCGATCCCCCTCGTGCGGGATCATCGCCTCGAAGAGGTGGAGCGCGAACTGCGGCAGGAGCACCGCGAGGACCGCGGTGAAGCGCTCCCAGATGGTCTGCTGGAAGAAGCCGAAGAGCGACTGCGACAGGTACCAGAGGCCGATGTCGCCCGCGAACGCCGCGAAGAGCAGGTGCACGGTGCGGACGCGCCCGCGCAGCAGCATCGAGATGGCGATGACCAGCGCGAGCGCTCCGCAGACGAGCGTGGTCCGGGTCCGGAGATCGATCCCTATCGGCACGACGAGAGCGTAACGCGCCGCCCTGGGGACGTCCCCGATCGATCGTCCGCCCGCGGGCGGACGCACCGACGTCTAGTCTTGCTTCGTTCCGGTGCCCGGCGAGCTCTGCGTGCCGGCGCCGGGGACCCACGGCAGCGGATCCGGGCCGCTGCGCGCCTCGGGATCACAGCCGCCGGGCTTCACCGTGACGAGCTCCTTCCACGGCAGCGGATCGGGCATGTCGTCGGTCTGCGGAGGCGGCTCGTCGGGCAGGCTGGGAGAACTCGGATCGGCTCGATCTTCCGAGTCGGAAGAGCTCGCCGCGAGCTCCTCGATGGCCTCGTCGACCGCGTCGCTCTCGTCAGGCGTAGCGAGACACCCCGTGAGCACCGTCGCGACGAGTGCGAAGAGTCCTCCGAGCCCGAGCGATTGTCTCCCAACGTTCATGATCCGTCCTCCGACGCACTGCCAAGTCCGTACTGCTTCACGAGCTGTGAGAGCCTCGGTCGCTTCATCCCCAGAAGCACCGCGGCGCGGGTGATGTTCCCGCCGCTCTCTTCGAGCGCGCGCGCGATGCACTCGCGCTCGATCTTCCGCTTCATGTCGCTCAGGCTGACGCCCGAGCGGACGTGCGCGTACGTCACCTCGACCGGCGTCGAATCGCCCTCCCCTTGCGATCTTCGCTCGGCGAGCTGAGAGGCGCCCCCGCTCCCCCCACGCGCGTCCTGCTGCTCCGAGGACGAGGGCGACGACGCGCCCCTCGTGATCTCGGCAGCCACGCCGCGCATGTACTCGACGTTCGTCGTGAAATCCTCGAGCTCGATGACGTCGCCTTCCGCGAAGAGCGACGCGGCGCGGAGAGCGTTCTCGAGCTCGCGCACGTTGCCGTGCCACGCGTGCCGCATCAGCGCCTCGATCGCCCGCTCCGAGAGCGTCTTCTGCGGCTCGCCGCGCTCCTGCGCGATGCGCGCGAGCAAGGCCGACGTGATGAGCGGCATGTCCGCGATGCGCTGGCGGAGCGCGGGGACCTCGAGCACGACCTGACGCAGCCGGTAGTAGAGATCCTCGCGGAACTCGCCGCGCGCGACCATCGCGCGGAGATCGCGGTGCGTGGCGCAGAGGATCCGCACGTTCGCGCGGATCGGCTGGGCCCCGCCGACGCGCTCGAAGCTCTTGTCCTCGAGCACGCGGAGGAGCGCGACCTGCGTCCGCTGCGAGATGTCGCCGATCTCGTCGAGGAAGATCGTGCCGCCCTCGGCGAGCTCGAAGCGGCCGCGGCGCCGCGCCTGCGCGCCGGTGAACGCGCCTTTCTCGTGGCCGAAGAGCTCGGAGAGCAGGAGCGTCTCGACGAGCGCCGAGCAGTTCACCTTGACGAGCGGCCCCGCGCGCCGCGGGCTCATCTCGTGGATCGCGTCGGCGACGAGCTCCTTGCCGGAGCCGCTCTCGCCCTGGATCAGCACCGTCGTGTCGGCCTTCGCGACCTTCTTGATGGCCGAGAGCAACGCGAGCATGGTCGCGTCGCGGCCCACGATCCGCTCGATCGCCGTCACGGACGAGCGCGACGGCGACGACGACGGCACGCGCAGAGACAAGGGCGACGCGGGCAGCGACGGCGAGGAGCAGCCAGGGCACGAAGCCTCGCCGCACCGCTCGCAAGGCCGGAGCCCTGGCTCGCTCGAGCGCGGCGCGCGCGCTTCGAGCGCCGCGAGCCCGCGAAGCTCGGGCCGCGCGAGGAACCGCTCGCGGATCCCCTCGGGCAACGACGACGCCATGCGATCCCGCGACGCGAGCGCCGCTTGCAGGTGCGCCTCGGCCTCGCGCGCGTCGCCCCGCGTGATCTCCGCGTGACAGAGCAGCACGCGCGCCTCGCGTTCGAGCTCGGGCGCGTCGGCTTCCCGCGCGAGATCGAGCGCCTCCTCTGCGGCGCCGTCCCACGGTTCTCCGGCGGCGCGCGCCCGCGTCGCTTCGAGCAGCGCGACCTCCGCGCGCGCCAGCGTCGAGCTCGCGTGCGCCCGCGCGCGCTCGATCGCCTGCGCGGCGCGCGTCACGTTCCCGTCGTCGAGCGCGATCCGCGCCGCGAGGCTGTGGCACTCGCAGAGCTTCGCGCCGTTGCTCGATCCGCTCGCGCCCGCGATGGCCGACGCGAGCTCCGCCCGCGCTTCGAGCGTCCTGCCGCGTGCGAGGTGGATCCGCGCCGCGACGAGCGCGAAGTGCGGCGCGCGTGTCCCGGGGATCGCCGGTCCGCACGCCTGCCTTCCGAACGCGAGCGTCTGCTCCGCCTCGGCCACGAGACCGAGATCGAGCCGCAGCTCCGCGAGGTTCGGAATCACGGTGGCGAGGAAGAGCCGCTCGCGGATGCGGCGGAAGACCTCGATCGCGCGCTCCGAAAGGTGGAACGCCTCCGGGTAGTCGCGCTTCAGGATGGCGATCGTCGCGAGGTTCGTCAGCGCGAACCCGACGGCGCGGTGCTCGCCGCGCGCGGTGCCGTCGTCGAGCACGGAGGCGAGCATCGGCCGCGCCTCGTCGAGCCGCCCCGTCGAGAGCACGGCGATCGCGCGGTTGAGCCGCGCCCGGAGCTCCGCGATCCCCTCGCCGCCGCACGCCGCTTCCCACGCGTCGGCCGCGAAATGCGCCTCCGCCTCGCTCCAGGACGCCGCCGCGAGCAGGAGCTTGCCGAGCACGTTGCGCGCGCCGAGCCGCGTCGCGAGATCCGACGTGCCTTCGAGCGCCTCCTCGGCGAACCTCCGCGCCGCTTCGAGATCACCGCCCGTGTAGCGGACCTCGGCGAGCTCGACGGCCGCACGCGCGCGCGCGCCGGAGGCGTCCGCGCGGCTCATGGCACGCTCGAGCACGATCGTCGCCGTCGTGAGATCCCCCTCGGCGCTGAGCGCCTTGCCGAGCGTGATCATCACCTCGGGCGCGTTTCCATCCCGCGCCGCCGCGGCCCGCGCGAACCCCGTCGCCCGCTCGGCGTCGCCGACGCGAAGCGCGAGCTCCGCCGAACGCAGGAGCGCCTTCGTCGTCGATGCGTCCGGGAACAACGCGAGCGCCGCTTCCCAGCGCCGCCAGAAATCCACACGCGCCGACGGCTCTGCCACGCCGGAGAGCGCGCGCGTCGCGAGCAGCTCCGCCCGCTCCGCGTCGCCCGCGCGCGCCCGAAGCTCGGCCGCGCGGAGCATCGCCCAGGGATCCATCGGGAACAACGCTTCGAGCGCGCTCGCCACCGCGACCGCGTCCTCGCGATCGGCCTCGAGCTCGATCGGCGCAGCCCCCGTGAGCTTCATCGATCCGGCCGCGTCGATCGTCGCCGCGCCCCGCGCGACGAGCGCCTCCACGTCCGTGCTCGCGCCGAGCCTCCCTGCCTCCGCGGCGGGCAAGCTCCGCTGCGCCAGCGCGAGCCGCGCGCAGAGCCGCCTCTGCGCCGGTTCGAGCACGAGCGGCTCTGCGCGCCCGTCGAGCGGCGCCCGTCGCGCCGCCGACCACCAGCGCTCCAGCGCTTCGAGCCGGCCCTCCTCCGCGCCGAGGCGAAGCTCGGCCGCCTGCGCGATCGCCTCCCAGAAGCGCCGCAGATCCTCCGGCGACGCGATCGGATCGATCTGCACGAGGCGCGCGCCCGCCGGCGCCGAGGCCACCTCGCGCAGGACGAGCACGAGCGGCGCCGATCCCGCGCGGGGAGGCGTGACCACGAGGCGCGCCAACTCCTCCACGACGGCCTGTCCCCAGTGCGTCGGCGTGCCTTCGGACACGACGATCATCGCGCCGTTCGCCGCCGAGGCGATCCGCGCGGCCACGAGGCGCGGCTCCACCACGTCGACGATCCCCATCTGCGCCGCGATCTCGCGCCAGGGTTCGTCCCACGCGACCTCGGCGACGCGCAGGCACGCGCGCCCGATCACCTGCGCGCGCCGCGCCGCGTGCGCGCCCACGGCCTCCAGCGTCGCGCGCGGCCCGTGCAGCACCACGAGCCCGCTCGCGCCCTTCGCGCAGAGCAGATCGTCGACCGCCGCAAGCCCACGGAGCGAGGCGCGCACGGAAGGCGCGGCGATCACCGCGCCGGACGGCAGCGTGCCCGTCTCCCCGCCGAAGACACCTTCGGTGCGAACACCCGAGGGTTCCTGGGGTGAAGACCGATCGAGCGGAGAAGTGCGAGGTCCGGCGTCCGCCACGGCTTCGTCAGCGTACGGTCCGCGGCTCGTCCACCGCAACGTTTTTCAGGCGCCGCCCGGCGCCTTTTCGAGCACCGTGACGATGGCGTCGAAGCTTTCCGCCGGCGCATCGCCCAGGGCGCGCGCGAGCGGCACCTGCAGCCTCGACGCCGCCACGTAGAGCGGGACGAGGTGCGGCGCCGCGCGCGAGAGCATCTCGAGGTGCCGGCCCACGCCCGCCGCGTCCCCGCGCCGCACGGGGCCGGTGAGCGCCGCCGGCAAACCCATCGTTTCCACGTTGTCCGCGACGCTCCGGAGGAGCGGGCCCAGCATCGCCGCCGCCGTGTCCGCCGGCACGCCTGCGCGCCCGAGCAGATCCACGCCGCCCGCGGCGAGCGCTGCGGCCCCGTTCGCCACGAGCCCGGCCGCCGCGTGGTAAAGCACGCGATCGAGCCCGGAGATCGTCCGCGGCGTCATCCCGAGCTTCCGCCCGATCGCCGACGCGGCCCGCACGGCGCGCGCGTCTCCGTCCACGTGGAGCTGCCCGCGGAGGAGCGACGGCGTGACCTCCGGCGACGCGAACGAGATCATCGGGTGCATCTGCGCGACCGCGACGTTCTCGCTCCGCAGCGGCACGAGCGGCTCCGGGCCGAGCGCGCCCGCGCAGTGCACGACCACCGCCCTTTTGTGCCCCAACAATCCCGCGTCCCGGATCCGCTCCGCGAGCGGCTGGAGATCACGATCCCGCACCGCGAGGATCACGAACGGCGCGTCGATGCGCCGCGCCGGCAGTCCGCTTCGTTGCGGACGCAGCGTCACCACGTACCCCGCGCGGCGCAGCGCCCGCGCGAGGCCCGCGCCGACCTTGCCTGCGCCCAGGATGAACACACTCGTCTGCGCGGCCATCAGCTCCTCCGATAGAGGCCCCGCTCGGCCGCGTACGCGAGCACCTCGCGCGGCACGAGCTTCTCCACGCGCTCGCTCTCGCCACGGCCGATCGCGTCGCGCACCTCGGTGCTCGAGATCTTCGGCAGCATCGGCTCCGGCGCGCCCTCGGTCGTCACGCCCGCGCGGCCCACGAAAAGCGGCGGCGCGATCTCCGCGATCCGATCGAAGCGGTGCCACTTCGACAGATCCGCGATCACGTCGCCGCCGAGCAAGAGGCGCATCGACCAGCCCGGGTGCTTCGAGGCGAGGTGCTCGAGCGTCCGCAACGTGAGGCTCTCGCCGCCGAGCTCGCGCTCCACGGTGGAGACACGGACGCGCGGGATCCACTCGAACGCGAGCTTGCACATCGCGAGGCGATCCTCGAACGGCGCGAGCTCCTTGGCGAACGGGTGCCTGTAGACGGGCACCACGAGCACCTCGTCCATGGGCTCCGTCGACAGCACGTAGACCGCAGCGAGCACGTGCGCGACGTGCGGCGGGTTGAAGCTGCCTCCGAACACGGCGACCCGATGCCCCTGCGCGGGCGCGGGTGCCTCCGGCTCATCCGTTGCTCTTGCCATCCTGCACCCGCATCTTGATGCCCGGCAGGCTCGGCCCTCCGCCCAGCATGTCCTCCGCGGTGACCGCTCCGCTCGCGTTCCGGATCTCCACGCGCACCCCGCCCGACTCCACCTCTTCGAGCACGCCCATGCCTCCGCCCGGCGCCCCGATCGGCCCCGGCGAGACGAACATCCTCGAACCGATGCGCTTCATCGTCGGCTCCTGGCTCCGCCCGAACACGAGCAAGCTCGCGGCCGCGATGTCGTCCTGATCGAGGATGCCCTTGTCATAAACGAAGACCGCTACGCGCCCGTCGACGAGCTCGACCGACCGGAGCTGCCGGCTCGGGATGCTCGTCATCGCGCGCAGCCGCGACCGCGCCCGCTCGGCGGCCACGTACGCGTCGATCTGCTCGGGCGTCGCGCGCGCGCACCGCACTGCCGCGCGTGCGAAGAGGAGGTCCTCGCTCGGGTTCGCGTCGACGATCTGGTACGCCCAGGCCTTCGCCACGAGATCGAGCGCGCCGTCGTCCGACAGGTAGATGATCTTGTCGACCTGGACCTCGTCGAAGAGGAGCTGCGCCGCACGTGCAAGCGCGGGCAGATCTCTGTTGGCCGGTCCGAGGATGCCTAGGCGCATCGATTCGAGAGGGTAGATCAGGCGCGCGTCCTCGGGGACCTTTGTTTGCGGGGGCCAGCCCGGAGTTCGCCGTGCTATAGGGCCCTGGCCCATGTTTCGGCGTACGCGGGCCTTCCGAGATCCGGTCACGATCCACCTCGACGGCTCGCCGGTGCGGGCCGAGCGGGGCGAGCCGCTCGCGGCCTCGCTCCTCGCCGAGGACAAGATCATCCTGGCGCGGAGCCCCAAGCTCCACCGCCCGCGCAGCGCGAGCTGCTTCCGCGGAGGCTGCGACGGCTGCCTCATGCGCGTCGACGGCACGCCGAACGTGATGACCTGCCTCCACGCGACCCGAGGCGACGAAGAGGTCGAGGCCCAGAACGTCATGGGCTCACGCCAGGCCGACCTCTTGCGGGTGACCGACTGGTTCTTCCCGAAGGGCATCGATCACCACCACTTCATGGCCGGCGTCCCTGCGCTCGGCTCCATCATGCAGAGCTTCGCGCGCAAGATCGCGGGGCTCGGTCGTTTGCCCGCGGAGGTCGAGGCGCCGAGGCCCGCGCGCTTGCTCGAGGCCGACGTCGTGGTCGTGGGCGCGGGCCTCGCGGGCCTCGTCGTCGCGCAGAAGCTCGGCGCCGCGGGCGCGCGTGTCGTCGTCGTCGATGATGGCCTCTCCCTCGGCGGCTCGCTCCTCGCGCTCCCCGATCGAGCGCCGCTCCTCGACGCGATCCGCGCGAGCGGCGACCTCGTCTTCTCTCGCGCCACGGCGGCCGGTGTCTACCTCGGGGATCTGCTCGTCGCCGCGGAAGAAGGCGCTGTCGTGGTGCGCGCGCCGGCGAAGGTCTTCGCGACGGGCGCGCACGACGGCGTATCGGCCTTCGCGAACAACGATCTTCCCGGCGTCTTCTCGGCGCGCGCGATCTGCCTCCTGCATGCGTACGGCATCGAGCCTGACGGGCCCGTCGTCGTCGCGGGCGAAGGCTTCTGGGCAGACGAGCTCACGCGTCGGCTCGGCGATCGCGTGGTGCGCGTCGAGGTGTCGGCCCTCGCGGGGGTCGAGGGAACGGCGCACGTGAAGCGCGTTCTTTTGCGTGAGGGCTCCGATGAGGAGCGCCACATCGACGCCGAGATCCTCGCCCTCGCGCTCCCCGGCGCCCCTGCGTTCGAGCTCGCAGCGCAGGCCGGGGCCGAGGTTCGTTTTGATCCGACGCACGGCTACGCGGTCGCGTGTGACGCGGATGGCGCGGCGGGCGAGGGCATCTGGGCCGTCGGCGAGTGCACCGGCATGGACTTCGATCCCGACGTGATCACGGCCGCCGCCGAGCGCTGCGCGGCTGCGATCAACGCTTGAGGGCTCCGCTCCGGCAAGCGGAGCTACGCCCCCAAACCCCCATCAACCGTCGATGAGCGTATCGAACAGCCCGACGCCGCCGGCGGTGAACACGGTCCCGAACACGCCCATCAGCGCGAGATAATCGAAGAGCTCGCTCGTCTCCGCGCCGCCGAAGAGCTCGCGCGTGCCGGCCACGGCCGCGAGCAACGTCGGCGCGAGCAGCGGAAAGAACACGCTCGCGAGCACGAGATCCCTCGCCCGCGTGCGCACCGTCATCGCGCCGAACAGCGTCCCCACCGCGGCGATCCCTGGCGTCGCGAACAGCCCGATCAAGAGGAGCCCGGGCCCCATCTTGATCAGATCGACGGAGAAGAGCAGCGCGCTCACGGGGACCACGATCGCCTCCACGAGCCCCACGAAGATCGCGACGCTCACGGCTTTCCCCGCGAAGATCGCGCCGCGCGACACGGGCAGAACCAATAGCCCCGCGAGCGCGTTCTCTTCGCGCTCGCGTTGCCACGTCCGCCCGACGGCCAGCACCGACGCGAACGCGACGGAGACCCAGATCACCCCGGGCGCCACGCCTTCCGTTGCTTCTTGTCCTGCGAAGAACGCGAGGGACGCGATGACGGCGACGAGCACGGCGAAGAACCCGCTCGTGGTCACGATCTCGCCCGTGGACAGCTCGATGGCGAGGTCCTTCCCGGCGATGAGCGCAGCTTGCTTCAGGAATCGTTTCACGTGCGAGCTCGCAGCCCGAGGGTATACACGCGTCGGCCGAGCGCGGGGGCGCGCGCACGCCGAGGCCGACAATCGCTACGAAAAATGCTACAGCGCGGGCGCCATGGCACAAGGCAAGCCTCGCGTTCGATTCGCCCCCTCTCCGACGGGCTACCTCCACATCGGCGGCGTCCGGACCGCGCTCTTCAACTGGCTCTGGGCGCGCAAGACCGGCGGCACCTTCGTCCTCCGCATCGAGGACACCGACCAGGAGCGGAGCACGCCGGAGAACGAGGCGATCATCCTGCGAGAGCTCCGCTGGCTCGGCCTCGGCTGGGACGAGGGCCCCGAAATCGGCGGCGATCACGGCCCCTACCGGCAGATGGAGCGGCTCCCGGTCTACCAGGAGTTCGTGGAGAAGCTCATCGCGGCGGGCGCGGCCTATCGCTGTTATTGCACGAAGGAAGAGCTCGACGCCCAGCGCGAGGCCCTGAAAGCCCGCGATCCGAAGGCCCAGTTTCGCTACCCCGGCACCTGCCGTGATCGCACGGGCCCGGCTCCCGATCGCCCGTTCGTCATTCGCTTCCGCGCGCCGAGCTCGGGCTCCGTCACGTACCGGGATCTCGTCTTCGGCGACGTCGTCACGCCGAACAATACGCAGCAGGACGCCGTGCTCATGCGTAAGGACGGCGTCCCGCTCTACAACCTCGGCGCGGTCGTCGACGACCTCACCATGGGCATCACGCTCGTCGCGCGCGGCCGGGACCACATGATCAACACGCCGCCGCAGATCCTGCTCTACCAGGCGCTCGGCGCCCCCGTCCCGCAGTTCGCGCACCTGCCGATGATGCTCGCGCCCAGCGGGGAGAAGCTTTCGAAGCGGTTCGGCGCGGTCTCCGTCGGCGAGTACCGCGAGCGCGGCATCTCCCCGGTGGGCCTCATGAACTACCTCGTCCGCTTCGGCTGGTCCTTCGGCGACGAGGAGATCTTCGCGATGCAGGACCTCATCCAGAAGTTCAGCTGGGAGAACTGCAGCAAGGCCGACGGCAAGTTCGACGGGAAGAAGCTCGCGGCGATCGCGTTCGAGCACCTCAAGTCCCCCGCGCTCACGCCCGACGACGCGTACCTCGACGGCACGCTCCCGTTCCTCGAAAAACGCGGCCTTTCGGGTATCGATCGCGAGGCGGTCCGCGCGCTCCTCCCGCTCATCCGCGAGCGCGCGCAGACGTACGTCGATGCGGCCGACGCGCTCGACTACTTCTTCCGCGATCTGCCCGTCTATGACGAGAAGGCCGTGAAGAAATTCCTCGTCGCGGACAAGGCGCCGCATCTCCAGGCCGTGCGGGATCTCTTCGCGTCGATCGACGATTTCTCCGCGAAGAACCTGGAGGCTCGGTTCGGCGAGCTCCTCACCGAGAAGAAGCTCGAGATCAAGGACGTGGCGCAGCCCGTTCGTGTCGCGATCAGCGGCCGGACGGCGACGCCTGGGCTCTTCGACGTCGTCGCGCTCGTCGGCAAGCCGCGCGTCCTCGCGCGCCTCGATCATGCGCTCGGCTTGATCGCCGCCTCGTCCGGGGCCGGCTGAGCCGCGATGTTCGCTCTCGCCTCGACGCTCCTCGCGGCGGCCGGCCCGACGGGCGCGCGCGCCGCGCCGACGCTCTTCGAGACGTCGACCAAGGCCCTCTTTCCGATCGCCGCGTACCTCGCGCTCGCGCCCGTCCTCTGGTTCTTCTTCCGCGGCACGTGGCGCGAGCTCGACGTCGCGGCGCACGAACACCAGCGCAAGACGCTCGCCTCAGGCTCGTACGATTACCGCCCCGCGGTGCTCTTCGTGACGACCGCGCTCGTGCTCACGCTGCAGGAATACTATGGCGGCCGTGATTTCTATGAAAATCACCTGAAGCCATTCCTGCGCGAGCTCGAGAAGCAGGGCGGCTTCGGGGTCGATCTCCGCAAGTGGAACGAGCTCTACGGCTACGGCTGGTGGGCTTTCACGCGCGTCTTCGGGTACGTGGCGTTCCCGATGATCGTCTGGAAGATCTGCTTCCGGAAAGACAGCCTGCTCGACATGGGCCTGCGGGTCCGCGGCTTCTTGAAGCACGCGTGGATCTACGGGCTTTGCCTCGCGGTCGTGGTCCCGGCGGTCGTCATCGTCTCGCGGGCCCCCGATTTCGGCACGTATTACCCGTTCTACAAGCAATGCTCCCGCTCGTGGTTCGACCTCGCGATGTGGGAGATGATGTATTTCGCGCAGTTCTTCGCGCTCGAGGTCTTCTTCCGGGGCTTCTGGCTCTCGGGCCTGCGCACGACGCTCGGCTCCGGCGCGATCTTCGCGATGTGCGTGCCATATTGCATGATTCATTATGGCAAGCCTTACCTCGAAGCAGCCGGCGCCGTGGTCGCGGGCATCGCGCTCGGCTCGCTCGCGATGCGCACGAAGAGCATCTACTCGGGCTTCCTCGTGCACGTGACCGTCGCGCTGCTCATGGACTTGCTCGCGCTCTCGCATCGAAACGCGCTGCCCACGTCGCTCTGGGGGCCCTGAGCCCCCGGCCCGGCCGGTTCGCGGGAATACCGGCCCATCTCGCCGGTTCGGCCCCTGATGCCGCCGCCCGACCGTGTGCTATCATGGCCTCGCTTGGCCGCCTCTTCGCTCCCCTCCGCCCGCTCTGTCCTCGGCCTCCTCGGCCTCGGGGCGGCGCTGCTCGTCGTTCCTGGCCACGCGCGAGCCGATATTTATACCTACACGGACGCGCAAGGGAACGTACACGTCACGAGTCAACCCGTCCGCAGCGGAACATCGGGCGGGAAGATGGATCGGGTCACGAGCGGGGACGGCACCAAATCGCGAAAGAAGGCCGCCCAGCTTTTCACGGTATCGATGCCGAGCGATCGATCGCCGGAACGTTTTGGACGGTACGACTCGTGGATTCGTGAAGGCGCGCGTCTTTATCGGCTCCCGGAGGAGCTGATTCGCGCGATCATCAAGTGCGAGAGCGACTTCGATCCACGCGCGGTCTCGCCCACGGGCGCACAGGGCCTGATGCAGCTCATGCCGGCGACGGCGCTGCGAATGCAGGTGCGCGACGCCTTCGATCCTCGCGAAAACATCCTCGGCGGCACGCGATATCTGCGCGTCCTCGCGAACATGTTCAACGGCGATCTCGAGCTCACGGTCGCGGGCTACAACGCCGGGGAAAACGCCGTGATGAAGTACCAGGGCATCCCGCCGTACGAGGAGACGCAAGGGTACGTGAGCTGCGTCGTCGGGCATTACCGCAGCTTCAAGGCCCAAAACGGTGAGGGGCTCCGGTCGGCCCGCTAAGCGGGCCTTCCTCTGCCCCCCACACCCCCCGCGTGTTCGACGCGAGCGGGCTCAACGCAGCGCAGCAAGCCGAAGGCTTCGTGAGTCCGGGAGACCCCGGGGCCGCCTCTGTGCTAGGATCGCCCCTTCCTGCGGGTTGCACGGACGCCCGATTGTTCTATATGGCGCTCGTCAGCCGGGCGAGCCCGAGGGCCGCCGCCAACGAAAACCCGATTGGGGGCGAACCATGACTGCCCAAAGCCTCGTCGAGCTCAGCAAACGCACCTACGAAATCGTACCGCTCAAGCCCCCGGTCGAGCCGGCGAGGCTCGAGTACAAGAACTTCAAGGACGCGCCGGACTGGCGGAGGATCCCCGCCTATGCCGACGTCAGCGAGGAGCAATTCCTCGATCACCGCTGGCAGTCGAAGAAATCGATCACCCGGCCCGACAAGCTCCTCGAAGCCCTGCGCGGCCTCGTCTCCGAGGACTTCATCAAGGACGCGACCGAGGGCTTTGCCCGCGCGCCGATGAGCGTGCGCGTCTCGCCGTACCTCCTTTCGCTCATCGACTGGAACGACCCGTATCGCGATCCGCTGCGCACCCAGTTCATCCCGCTGAAATCGCGCTTCTTGCCGGATCACCCGAAGCTCGGGCTCGACTCGCTGCACGAGCGCGCAGACGCGCCCGTCCCGGGGCTCACGCACCGCTACTCCGACAAGGCCCTCTTCCTCCCGCTCGATACCTGCCCGGTCTACTGCCGCTTCTGCACGCGCAGCTATGCCGTCGGCATCGACACCGAGGAGGTCGAGAAGACGCACTTCAAGGTCGACGAGGATCGCTGGCGCGCCGCGTACACGTACATCTCCTCGCGGCCCGAGCTCGAGGACATCGTGGTCTCGGGCGGCGACGCGTACAACCTGCGGCCCGAGCAGATTCGCTCGATTGGCGAGACGCTGCTCGGCATGGCGAACATCCGGCGCATCCGCCTCGCCACGAAGGGCCCAGCCGTGATGCCGCAGAAGATCCTGACGGACGACGAGTGGATCGACGCCGTCACGTACATCTCCGACCTCGGTCGCAAGCTGCACAAGGAAGTCGCAGTCCACACGCACTTCAACAACCCGAACGAGATCACAGGCATCACGCGCGACGCCATGCAGAAGCTCTTCGGGCGCGGGATCCGCGTGCGCAACCAGAGCGTGCTCATCCGCGGCGTGAACGACGATCCGGAGACGATGAAGCTCCTCGTCAAGCGCCTCGGTCACCTCAACGTGCAGCCCTATTACGTGTACGTGCACGACCTCGTGAAGGGCGCCGAGGACCTGCGCACCACCGTGGCCACGGGCGAGCTCATCGAGAAGCACGTGCGCGGCTCGACCGCAGGCTTCAACACGCCAACCGTCGTCGTCGACGCCCCCGGCGGCGGCGGCAAGCGCGACGTGCACTCGTACGAGTTCTACGATCGCACCACAGGCATCAGCATCTTCGAGAGCCCGAGCGTCAAGCCCGGCCAGAAGTACCTCTACTTCGATCCCGTCGATCGGCTGCCCGCCGAGGGGCGCGCCCGCTGGGCCGATCCGCGCGAGCATCAGGTGATGATCGACGAGGCCATGCGCGCGATCGCCTGAGTCTCATCGGGGGGCGCCGCGCCGGGGCGCTGCCCCGGTCCCCGCGGGGGCTATCCGCCCCTCGACCCGGACCAGGGCCAGCCCTGGACCTCAGGGGGAAGAACTGCGCTGCGCGCAGTTCTTCCCACAGGCCGGTGGTACCGCGTCGCCGGTTGAACCGTCAGCGCTGCCGTCTTGCTTGGCAGGGTCGTCGCAGGTCTTGACCCCGGCTGTTCGATGAACTGCGCGAAGCGCAGTTCATCGAACCTCAGTCCAGCGCCGGCGCTGGTCCAGGTCCAGGAGCGGACAGCTCCTGGTGGGGCCTGGAGCAAAGCCCCAGCGAGGCGCCATCGAGAAGATCACGACGAGCGGCTCTTCTTCACCTTCGGCCGGTCCTCGGGATCGGCCTCGTAGTTCGCCACGGCCTGCTCGAGCTCCTTCTTCACGCGCGTCACGAGATCGGCCGGCTCGAGCACGCGTGCCGTCTCGCCGAAGCCGAGGACCCACGAGGTCAGCTCCGTCATGTCGCCGATGTCGAGCGACAGGCGCACGCCCCCGCCTTGTAGCTCCTCGATCACCTGCGACGGGTGCACCTTCCGGGTCCGTACGAAGTCGGCGACCTTCGCGCTGAAGTCGATCACCACGTGCGTCGATGCGCCGCCCGACCAGATGCCGAACGTGCCTTGGAAGTAGTCCTCGACCCGGAAATCTGCGGGCAGATCGAAGCGCTCGGTCGTCGCGCACTCGGTGTCGCGCATGCGGTCGAGCAAGAACGTGCGGATCTCACCGCGCCCCGCGTGCAGGCCGACGCAGTAGATCGCGTCCTTGTAGAGCACCATCGCGTAGGGATGGATGACGACCTTGTCCTCGCGCCCGTCCTTCGCGCGCCGGTACCGGCACGAGAGCGGCCGCAGATCTGCGACCGCCTGGAAGAGATCGTCGAGCGCCTCCGTGTGCGCCGCGTAGTCCTTCGGCGCGAACGGCAGGTAGAGGAAGCGCTCTTCGAGCCGTGCGTCGGCTACGCCCGCGTTCGGGCCGCGGCCGGGGCGGCGCGCGACGCCGAGCAGCTGCTGCGCTGCGAGGTCGATCTCTTCGTAGAGCGTCGAGCCGCGCATCGGCTCGAACAGGCGCCGCGCGGCGAGCAGCGCGTACGCCTGCGTGCGGCGGACCTCGACGCGCCGGGGCGCTTCCCCGGGGGCGAGGCGCCAGAGCCGCGTCCCGCCTGGCTTGCTCGTGGTCGAGACGAGGTCGAGATCGCGCCGCACCTCCGCGAGGTAGCGGCGCATCGATCGCGGCGTCACGTCGAGCTCGCGGGCGAGCTCGTAGATCGTCAGGCCCTTTGGATGCCGCTGCAGGAGTGCGCGCAGCGTGTCGAGGCGCCGGTGCTGCGTGAACGGGCCTTTCGGCCGGCCGCGCGGCCGCGTGGACGCCGAGGACGACGACGCGCCGGGCGGGCTCGCTTGCGGCGCTCTTGCTTCGGACGCCGCGGCGCGGCCTGAGGCGGCGAGCGCGGCGGGCGCGGCGCGCCGGGCGGAGGAGAGAGCATCGCGTCCAGAGCTCGAAGTGCCGGATCCCACGGTATGCCCCTTCGTGTATCGCAACGCGCGCCTCCGGGAAAGCGCGTTCGTGGCTCTCCCGACGGGCTTCGCCTGCTCGGGCCTCTCCGGGCGCTCGCGCGGGTTCGTCCTGGTGCGTGGCTCGGGGATCCGGCCGACGCGCGCGCGTCCGTGTCGAATGCCTGACAGCCGCCGTGGTCGTGACGGGCGGCCTTCTTCTGAAATTGGGAACATCGCGCCTTGCTGGATCGCGCGCTCGCGTGCGAGCATGGAGCGTTGGCGTGCGTGCGTGCTCGGCAGATCTCCCGGGCCGGGGGAGATGCGGGGCGCGCCTGACGCGGGCCAGCGGGGACAGGACACGATGTTCAGCAGGGTTCTTGCACTTCTTGGGCAGCGCGGGATGCAGGTGAAGGTCGGGGCGGCTTTGGGCCTCGCCGCTGCGGCGGCCTTTGCCGCGAGCCCGGCGCTCGCGGAGCCGGCCGCGTGTTTGTCCTTCGATCCGTCGGCCTGGCCGGCGCCGTCGAGGCCTTACTTCATGGTGATGTTCGACACGTCCGGATCCATGACGCTCCCCGTGTCGGGTACGAACTCGTGCGGCTTCGCGGATACCCGCCTCGGGCATGGCCGTTGCGCCATGAGAAAGACCTTCCAGGCGTTCGCGGGGCAGGCGAATTTCGGGCTCGCGACCTTCGCCAAGATCCAGAAGGGCTGCGACGCCGCGTGCACGGACGCGGCCTGCGTTCACAGCGATTACACGACGAACTCCGGCCTCGCGGGGTGCGGCTCGGAGCCCGCGACGTGCGGCACCCCGCCCGTGGCCCAGCCGAACTCCGGCTGCCGCGACGGCGCGAACATCGTCGTCCCGATGCTCGTCGACAACTATTACAATCCGCCGCCAAACCTCTCGAACATCAGCGAGCTCCTCAAGTGGGTCGACGGCGACTGCTCCGATCAGAAGGAGCTCTTCGCGCAGGGCAACACGCCGCTGAACGGCATGCTGCGCAGCGCCTACAAGTACTTCTACGAGGGCTGGGCGAGCCCCGCGACGCCGGGCCTCGTGCACCCCTCGCCGCTCGGGGATCTCGCGCAGGGAGAGCGGCCGTGTCGATCGGTCAACGTGATCCTCGTGACGGACGGCGGCGAGAACTGCGACACCGTCGACGACGCGAAGGACGCGGCGGCGGATCTGCTCACGGGCTTCACGAAGGGCGGCATCACCTGGAGCGTGAAGACGCACGTGATCGACTTTGGCCAGGTCGGCTCGCAGGCCGACCAGATCGCGGCCTTCGGCGGCACGGGCGCGGCGCAGGACGCGACGAACGAGGCCTCGCTCAGCCTGGCCTTCGCGAACATCATCGCCGGCGCGATCAAGCCCGAGAGCTGCAACAACGCCGACGACAACTGCAACGGCTGCACCGACGAGGGCTTCGTCCATTACTGCAACAAGGGACAAACCTGCTGCGCCTGGGCGACACCGGCCCAGCGCGCGACGTGCCTCTCCACGTACCAGGCCACGATCTCCATGGCCGATCCCGACGGTGACCTCACGAAGCTGCCGTGCACGACGGCCGCGCAGCAGCAGGATCCGGCGAGCTGGCTCTGCTTCAACCCGAAGGAGACCTGCGACAACGCCGACAACAACTGCGATCCCGACACCACGATCGACGGCAACGCCGCGAACGCGGTCGACGAGGGCGTCTTCAAGTGCGGCAACCCCTTGCACTGCCCCACCGCCGAGATCTGCAACGGCGTCGACGACGACTGCGACGGCCTCGTCGACGACGGCCTCGGCGACGCGTGCTTCTGCGTGCCCTCCCCCGAGATCTGCGACGGCTGCGACAACGACTGCGACGGCGTCGCGGACAACGGCGTCCCCACGATCCCCTGCGGCCTCGCGACCCCGATGAACTGCGCGGGCACGCTCTCGTGCAAGCCGCCGCAGAACGTGCCCGTCGGCACCTGCGTGGCGAGCGGCGGGTACGACACCTGCCAGAATAGCCCGATGCCCGAGACGTGCGACGGCGCCGACAACGACTGCGACGGCACGATCGACGACGGCGTCGCGGCGACCGACTGCGTGCCCGTGGGCACGCCGCCGAACCTGAATTACGGCCCGAACAGCCAGTGCAAGAAGGGCGCGCAGCCCTGCGGATCCAGCGTCTGCTCGGGCTTCGTGGGGCCGAGCGCCGAGATCTGCGACGGCATCGACAACGACTGCGACGGCACCGTCGACGAGAGCCCGTTCGGCGTCGGCACGCCGTGCGGCGTAAACCAGGCGCCGTGCACGACGGGCCTCACGGCCTGCGTCAACGGCGCGCTCGTCTGCCAGGGCGGCACGCAGCCCCAGGCGGAGGTCTGCGACGGCAAGGACAACGATTGCGACGGCTCGATCGACGAGACGCCGCTCGCGGACGCGCCGGCCGCCGGCATGAACGGATGCTGGGCGAACCCCGGCAATTGCTGCACGTTCGGCAACCTCCAATGGTGCCCGCCGCCCGGCGGGACCTGCAATGGCACGGGCACGCTCACCGCGCCTTGCAATACCGGCAAGCTCGTCTGCCAGGGCTTGCAGAAGTGGGTGTGCGCGACGCCGAAGGCCCCCGAGCCCGAGGCGTGCGACGGCCTCGACAATGATTGCAATGGCATGAACGACGACGGCAACATCGCCCAGGTCGGACAGCCTTGCGGCAGCGACACGGGCGAGTGCGTGATCGGCGCGCTCGCGTGCAACGCCGGCGTGCTCGATTGCGTGGGCGACATCGGCCCCACGCAGGAGATCTGCGACGGCAAGGACAACGACTGCGACGGCACGAACGACAACGGCATCCAGGCCGGTGGCACGTGCTCTGTCGCGTACGACACCACGCTTTACCCCGGCGATCGCAGCGCGACGCCGTGCCAGCCGGGCGTGTATCAATGCAACGGCCAGGGCGGCGCGGACTGCTCGGGCGGCGTCGGCCCCTCGCCCGAGGTCTGCGACGGCATCGACAACGATTGCGACGGCAAGATCGACGAGACCGGCCCCGCGCCGGACGGCATCGACGGCTCGGCGAACCCCGCCCCGCCGCCGGCCGTGAACGTAGGCGACCCTTGTGGCTTGAACGTCGGCGTCTGCGCCGAGGGCAAATATGGCTGCATCAATGGAAACCTCACGTGCGTCGGCGGCATGGAGTCCGCGGACGAGGCCTGTGATTGCCTCGACAACGACTGCGACGGCACGACGGACGAGCAGGACCCGGGCAAGGCGAAGCTCTGCAGCGCGGGCAAGGAGTGCGTGAAGAGCGGGAGCTCCTGCGCGTGCGCCTCGCCTTGCAAGGGCGGCGAGTTCCCCTGCCCGCCCGGCCAGAAGTGCGAGGACGTCACGAAGAGCGAGACGGGCGAGTCGCTCGGGTTCTATTGCGTCCCCGACAACTGCGGCGATTGCTCGGTGAAGACGGTCAAGGACGCGGGCGGCAACGTGATCTGCGCGCCCGCCGATACCCCGGCCGACGCGAATTGCAACACGCCGCCGGTGTGCGTCTGCAAGGGCCAGGAGGGCTGCAAGGATCCTTGCGACGGCGTCACCTGCGGCGCCGGCGAGGTCTGCACGAGCTCCGGGCCGAACCTCGGCAAGTGCGTGGTGGACACCTGCTACAACGTGCCTTGCCCCGGCTGCAACAAGGCGTGCAACCTCGGCTCGTGCGTGGACAACCCCTGCGTGCCCGGCGCATGCCAGCCCGACGAGGTTTGCAAGCCGAGCGCCGATTTCAGCACGTTCTCGTGCGTCCCGACCTGCGCGGGCGTCGATTGCGCGTCCGGCACGCTCTGCAAGGACGGCGCGTGCGTCCCGACCTGCGATCCGGCCTGCGGCGCGGGCGAGACGTGCGACGCGACCCAGACCCCGCCCGTGTGCGTGCAGGACAAGTGCTCCGGGGCGTGCGCGAACGGCGGCTGCTGCGACCCGCTCACGGGCGCTTGCGGCAACTGCCCGTGCGAGGGCGTCCTTTGCCCGAGCGGCCAGGTTTGCAATGGCGGCTCGTGCTTCGAGCCCATGGGCAACACGGGCTCGTCCACGAGCTCGGGCACGGGCGGCGGGGGCGGCGGCGGACCGGGCTCGGGCGGCGGCGGACCGGGCGCGGGTGGCGGCGGCACGGGCGGGAGCCCGGACAAGGGCGTCTGGGGCCTCGCGACGGGCGGCGGCGGTTGCGCTTGCTCCACGGCCGGCGATCCTCGCTCCCCGGCCGGCTGGCTCGCGCTCCTCGGTTTGCCCCTGGCCTTCCTCCGCCGGCGTCGTTCGGCGCGGGGCGCGAAGGCCGCGTAATTCCCCACATCGAATGGCCGCGCGATCGCGGCGGGGCTCGCCCTCGCCGCGGATCTCGCCCATTTGCTTCGCTGAGGCGGCCATGACGATCGCTCGCAATGGCGCGCCAACCCCTGCTCCCGAACACGATCAGGCAATGGCCAGCATGTCGGCCCACGGGCAGAGACGACCCCCAGGGGCCATGTCTTACGGTTTGGTGACGAGGGCGTGACGCGCTCGGGGCCACCGATCGCCGGAGAGGCCACGTCGGAACCGCCAGTTCTCCGACACCACCTCTGCTGGTGCTTCGCCTCTCCACCCGCGCGGAGCCCCCTCGCGTCCCGAACGGGCCATCCCGCCGAAATCACGACGAAAAACGCCCCATCTTCCGTCCCGATCAAGAGAGTTTACGCCTCGCACGAACTCTTGTAGGGTGAACGAGCATCATCTTCCCAGCGCTCGGGATCGGACGGAACATCGTCCGATCACCGGCCGCCAGGGCGTGATGGAAACCCGTGCGTCGAGACAAACTCCTTTTGCAAAATCCGCGTTCGTCCCGTTCCTACTTTCCTTCGGCCGGTGCTCGTCGCTTCATGACGAGCTCGTGCCGGGGCTGGATCACGAGAACATGAACAGGACCCTCTTCTCCCGTGGCATTGGCCGTCGCAAGCTTGGTATTGCGTCGGTTCTTTCTGGCGCGGCCCTCGTGGCCGCATCGTCGCTCGTGGCGCCGCAAGTCTCTGCCGAGCCTACCGCGTGCCTGAGCGCAAATCCTACGGACTGGCCTTCGTCGGCGAAGCCGTACTTCATGATCCTCTTCGACACCTCGGGGTCGATGACGGCCGCCGCCCCGAGCGGCGCTCCGGTGACCGACTCCTGCGGATTCGGGAACACCCGCATCAGCCACGCCAAGTGCGCGCTGCGGAAGATGTTCTTCGCGTTCGGCGGTCAGGTGAACTTCGGGCTCGCCGCATTCCTGCGCGGCACAGCCACGGGCTGTACGGCCTCCTGCGGCGACTCCGGCGGCGGCAACGGTCCAGGAAACGGCACCTGCTTCTGGAGTGGGTTCTCGGGCGGCTGTGGGCTGGAGCCGACGTCGCTGCCGCTGTCCGCGGATCGTCGCTCCGCCGAGATCCTCGTCCCGATGCAGCTCGACAACTTCTACTCGCCGCCGCTCCAGGATTCGAACATCCCGGAGCTGCTCAAGTGGGTCGACAACGACTGCTCGCAGCACCCGTCACGGCCGCTCAGCTACGAGCTCTGGGCGGAAGGTGGCACGCCGCTGAACGGCATCCTGCGCGACGCCTACCGCTACCTCTCGGATCAGTGGATCAGGCCGACCACGGGAACCCCTACGTTCGATTCACCGATCGCGCTGTCCGGTGAGCGCGGCTGCCGCACGATCAACACGATCCTCGTCACGGACGGCTCGGAGTCGTGCGACCTCGAGGCCGGCGCCGCGAACGACGCGGCCGCGGATCTCCTCACGGGCTTCGATCGCGGCGGGATCCACTGGTCGGTCAAGACGCACGTCATCGACTTCGGGAGCTTGAGCCCGGTCAACGACGCGCTCGCGGCGGCCGGCGGTACGGGGACGGCGAAAACGGCGACAAGCGAGACGCAGCTCTCGCTGGCGCTCTCCAACATCATCGCCTCCGCCATCAAGCCCGAGACCTGCGACAACGTCGACAACAATTGCAACGGCTGCACGGACGAAGGCTTCGCCCATTACTGCAACCAGGCGCAGACCTGCTGCACGTGGTCGACGCCGGCCCAGCGCGCGACGTGCCTCTCGACCTACCAGAGCACGATCACCACGATGAACCCAAGTGGTGACCTGACGAAGCTGCCCTGCACGACGCCCCTGCAGGCTAACGATCCGACCACGTGGCTCTGCTACAACCCGAAGGAGAGCTGCGACAACGTCGACAACAACTGCGATCCGGGGCCCGAGTTCGACGGCACCCCGGTGAGCACCATCGACGAGGGCGTGAACAAGTGCGGCAATCCCGCGCATTGCCCCAAGGTGGAGACCTGCAACGGCCAGGACGACGACTGCGACGGGCAGGTCGACGAGGCCCCTGTCTGCGTCATGCCGTGCATCCCGTCGCCCGAAATCTGCGACGGCTGCGACAACGATTGCGATGGCATCGCGGACAACGGCGCGCCGAGCGCCGCATGTGGCCTCCCGACGCCAGCGAACTGCGCCGGCACGCTGACGTGCAAGGCGGCGCAGCCCGTGGCGCTCCCCGGCGCCTGCGTGGCGAGCGGCGGCGGCTTCAACCCCTGCACGAACAGCCCGCAGGCCGAAGTCTGCGACAGCCTCGACAACAACTGCGACGGCAAGATCGACGAGGGTGTCGCCCCCACCGATTGCGTGCCCGTCGGCACGCCCGCGAACCTGAATTACGGCGCGAATAGCCAGTGCAAGAAGGGCAAGCAGCCCTGCAATGGTACGTGCCAGGGCTTCGTGGGGCCGAGCGCGGAGATCTGCGACGGCATCGACAACGATTGCGACGGCACCGTCGACGAGAGCCCGTTCGGCGTGGGCACGCCTTGCGGCAACAACCAGCTGCCCTGCATGACCGGCCTCACGGCCTGCGTCAATGGCGCGCTCGTCTGTCAGGGCGGCGTGCAGCCGAGCGCCGAGGTCTGCGACGGCAAGGACAACGATTGCGACGGCTCGATCGACGAGACGCCGCTCGCGGACGCGCCGGCCGCCGGCATGAACGGCTGCTGGACCGAGCCGGGCAATTGCTGCACGTTCGGCAACCTCACCTGGTGCCCGCCGACCGGCGGCACTTGCAATGGCACGGGCACGCTCACTGCGCCCTGCAACACGGGCAAGCTCGTTTGCCAGGGCACGCAGAAGTGGGTCTGCTCGAACCCGAAGGCCCCGAGCCCGGAGGTCTGCGACGGGCTCGACAACAACTGCAATGGCATGCTCGACGACGGTAGCCTCCCGCAGGTCGGCACGGCGTGCGGCTCCGACGCCGGCGAGTGCGCGAAGGGTACGCTCATCTGCACCGCGGGCGTGCTCGATTGCGCGAACGACGTCGGCCCGGTGTCCGAGATCTGCGACGGCAAGGACAACGATTGCGACGGCGTGAACGACAACGGCATCCCCTCGGGCGGCCCGTGCTCCCCGGCGTACGACACGACGTTGTATCCGGGCGATCGCACCGCATTGCCGTGCACGCCGGGTGAGTTCCTCTGCAACGGCGCGGCCGGCGTGGAGTGCCTCGGCGGCGTGGTGCCGCAGCCCGAGCTCTGCGACGGCATCGACAACGATTGCGACGGCACGGTCGACGAGAGCGGCCCCGGGCCGGACGGCGTCGACGGCTCGATGAACCCGCAGCCCATGCCTGCCGGCAGCATCGGCCAGGCGTGCGGCGTGGAGACGGGCGAGTGCAAGCAGGGGACGTACACCTGCCAGAACGGCGGGTTCGTCTGCACGGGCGAGACGACGCCGGTCCTCGAGACCTGCGATTGCGCCGACAACGACTGCGACGGGGTGAGCGACAACCCCAACAACGGCATTCCGCTGTGCAGCACCGGCAAGGAGTGCGTGAAGGGGAGCAATGGCACGTGCCAGTGCTCGAGCGCGTGCAACCCTGGCAAGGAGTATCCGTGCCCGCCTGGCCAGCAATGCCAGCAGGTGACGGAGAGCACGACGGGCGAGAACCTCGGCTTCTACTGCGTGTCGGAGCCCTGCGCCGATTGCGAGCTGAAGACGGTCAAGGACGCGGCCGGCAACATTCTCTGCGCGCCGGCCGATACGCAGGCCGACGCGAATTGCCACAAGCCGCCCGTCTGCGTCTGCAAGGGCCAGGTGGGCTGCAAGGATCCGTGCGACGGCGTGAGCTGCGGCGCGGGCGAGGTCTGCACGCAGTACGGGCCGAAGGCGGGCCAGTGCGTGGTGGACAACTGCTACAACGTGCCTTGCGTCGGCTGCAACAAGGTCTGCAACCTCGGCTCGTGCGTGGACAACCCGTGCCAGCCGGATAGCTGCCCGGCCGATCAAATCTGCAAGCCGAGCTCCGACTTCACGACGTTCACGTGCGTCTCGTCGTGCGCGAACGTGGATTGCCCGTCGGGCCAGGTTTGCCAGGGCGGCACGTGCGTGGCCGGCTGCAGCCCGGCTTGCGCGTCCGATCAGTACTGCGATCTCGCCCAGACCCCGCCGACGTGCGTCCAGAACCAATGCGCCGGCCCCTGCGCGAGCGGCGGCTGCTGCAATCCGGTGACGGGCGCCTGCGGCAATTGCCCCTGCGAGGGCATCGTTTGCCGGGATGGCGAGGTTTGTCTGAACGAGTGCCCGCCGGGCGTCACTTGCACCCCGGGTGAATGCGTCGAGCCCATGGGCATGGGCGGCTCGGGCGGCGCGGGCGGCTCCGGCGGCTCGGGTGGCTCGGCTGGCGCGGGCGGCTCGGCTGGCCCGGGCTCCGGCTCGGGTGGCTCGGCTGGCACGGGCGACTTCGGCGCCTGGGGCCTCGCGACGGGCGGCGGCGGCTGCGCTTGCTCCGCGGCTGGCGATTCTCGCTCTTCGGCCGGGTGGCTCGCGCTCCTCGGTTTGTCCCTGACCTTCCTCCGCCGGCGTCGTTCGGCGCGCAACGTGGAGGTTGCGTGATGAGCTTCTCTTCCAAACTCGGATGGCTCGCAGCCGCGGCGGGGATCGCCCTCGCCGCGGGCTCCGCGGGTTGCACCACCACGGCGTTTTGCTTCAGCGATTGTGATGGCGGCGCCACGGGCACCTCCAGCTCCTCCGGCTCCGGCGGTCAAGGCGGCGAAGGCGGATGCCTCTTCGGCTGCGGCGGCCAGGGCGGCCAGGGCGGCCAGGGCGGCGCCGGCGGCGGCGCCTGCGTCCCCTCGGACAGCGGCGTCGAGGAGTGCAACGGCAAGGACGACGATTGCAACGACAAGGTCGACGACCTGCCCGACTGGAGCACGCCGGAGGCCTGCGGCACCTGCGCCAACAATTGCTATCAGGTCCTTCTGAACACCGACCCCGACACGATCGCCTGCACGGCGAGCGCGGATCCCGGCAATGCCCCGGGGACCTGCACCGGCCAGTGCGCGGCCGATTATTACGATCTCGATCCGGACTCACCGGGCTGCGAGTATTACTGCGTCGCGGGCGGCGCCGACGACTCGCTCTGCAACAACAAGGACGACGACTGCGACGGCATCAAGGACGAGGACGTCGACCTCTGCACCAGCACCACCGATTGCGGCAAGTGCGGGCGCACCTGCGTCGTCCTCCACGGCACCCCGGCTTGCGAGAGCAGCACCGAGCCCGGCCAGGCCTGCAACGACAGCAACACGCAGTGCAAGATCCAGTCGTGTGAGCCTGGCTTCTACGATCTCGACGGCTCCTACGCCACGGGCTGCGAGTACCAGTGCAACATCACGAACGGCGGCGTCGAGATCTGCGGCGACAGCCTCGATAACGATTGCGACGGCAAGATCGACGACGCCGACGATCTCTCGGGCGACACGCAGCTCGGCCTCGATTGTTACGGCGATCCCGACGGCGAGTGCGCCACCCCGGCGCACCTCGGCAAGACGATCTGCCAGGGCAACAAGATCACGTGCGCGGGGCCGAACGTCCTCGTCGAGAACCAGGCCCCCGAGCTCTGCAACAGCAAGGACGACGATTGCGACGGGGTCATCGACGACAGCCCCACCGACGCTGGAAAGGCCTGCGGCGTCAGCAACATCTTCCCCTGCTACCTCGGCACGCAGCAATGCCAGAACGGCGCCCTCGTCTGCGTCGGCAACATCGATCCCAAGCCGGAGATGTGCGACGGCGAGGACAACGATTGCGACGGCCAGATCGACAAGACGGGCGGCAACCCGCCCCCGGACGCCGTCGGCGCTTGCGACGTCCCGGCGATGCCGCCTGCGGGCTCGACCACGCCGTGCAAGGCCGGCACGAAGGCCTGCGTCGGCGGCGCCATCACGTGCCAGAACTCCGTCAAGGCGGCCCCGGGGACGCAGGACGGCTGCAACATCGACGCGAACTGCGACGGCGCGCTGACGAACCAGCCCGACAAGCAGAGCGACGTCAACAACTGCGGGGCGTGCGGCAATAGCTGCTACAACGGCGCGGTCCACTCCACCTGGGCGTGCGTCTCCGGCGCTTGCCAGTTCAAGGGTTGCGAGCCGGGCTATTACGATCTCAACAACGATCAGAAGTGCGAGTACGACTGCGACTTCATCTCGGCGCAGGAGACTTGCAACGGCCTGGACGACGACTGCGACGGCCAGATCGACGAGAACGTCATCGCCCCCTCGCCCACGCAGGTCTGCGGCGTCAGCCCCTCCGCCACCAAGCCCGAGTGCACCACGCAGGTCAACGTCGCTTGCGTGATGGGCGGCTGGAAATGCACCTTCCCCGCCGGCGTCTGCACCCAGGCCGGCCCGAACTACTGCGCCGGCACGCTCGAGCTCTGCGACTCCCTCGACAACGATTGCGACGGCGTCCAGAACGAGAACGTCGCCAACTGGAACAAGCCCTGCAACTCCGACGACGGCCTGCCCCCGCCCGGACACGGCGCCTGCCGCACGGCAGGCACCTACGTCTGCAACGGCACCACGGCCGTCGTCTGCAGCGCCACGCCGGCGAACTGCGCGAGCTTGCCCGGCGGCTGCGAGGAGAAGTGCGACGGCCTCGACAACGATTGCGACGGCGTCGCCGACGAGCCCTTCAGCGCGAAGGGCTCCAACGCTACCTATTACGTCAAGCCCACGGTCACGAAGATCGGCTCGCAGAGCAAGTGGATCATGACGTACGAGGCCAGCCGCCCCAATGCCACCGCCGTCGTCCCCGGCACCGGCAACGGCTTCTGGACCGCCGCTCCCAGCGGCTCCACGATCGACAAAACGCCGGCTTGCTCCGTTCCTGGGAAGATCCCCTGGTTCAACGTCACCCCGCGTGAGGTCGAGCAGGTCTGCACCGCCGCCGGCGGCACCGTCTGCGCCACCGCCGACTGGCAGGCCGCCGCGCGTTTCACGCCGGATGCTTGCCTCTGGGGGTATGCGCCGCTCGCCCAGTGCAAGACCGGGTTCGTGGCGGGCACGAAGTACTGCAATCTCGGCTTCTCCTACGATTTCGATCCGGGGACGACCGGCATTCAGAACGGATTGCTCGCCACCGGCGACGAGGTGAACCTCAAGGGCTGCTACGTCGATTGGACCGGACAAACCAACGCGAAGCTCTTCGACATGACGGGTAACCTCCGCGAGATCACGAAGTCCGCGACGAACACGTACCCGCTGCTCGGCGGCGCCTTCAACACGCAGGCCGAGTCCGGCGCCCAGTCGGACTTCACGTTCTACACGGTCGATCAGAACTTCCAGTTCTTCGACACCGGCTTCCGCTGCTGCTTCGCCTCGAACCCGGGCTGAACCACCCCCCAAACGAAAAAGCCCACGCTCCCGCAAAACGGGACGCGTGGGCTTTTTTCATCGGGGCCACGAAAACGTGGCCCCCGCTCGGCGATCACCAGGGGCGATCGCGCATCGTCTGCTTGTATTTTTCCTTGTAAAGGTCGTGGCACTTCTTGCAGGAGGCCTTCGCGCCATCGAGGTCGCCGGCCTTCGCCTTGGCCACGCCCTCGTTCGAGATGGCTCCCCAGCTCCCCATGCCGGGCGGCGGCTTGCCCGCGATATAGGCCAGGCCACTGGCAATCTTCGTCAGGTCGCCGCTCGATGTCGCCGAGGCCATGACCGTCTTCATCCAGCCCTGCATCGGGCAGGGCTTTTGCCCCTTGGCGCCGCAATCGAAGGTCTTCGGGCCAGCCGCCGCGCTCGACGCCGGCGACGCAGAACCGGCGGCAGGGGCAGCCGACGCCGCCGCGACAGCGGACCCTGCGGGCTCCACGGGGGCGGCAGCGGCGCTGGTCTCGGGCGGCGGGGCCTCGGCGCTCGGCGCGGCAGCTGCCGACGCGGCCGGGG